>JADKHI010000006.1 GCA_016721825.1 Flavobacteriales bacterium | reverse complement strand
AAGTATGGACCGATGATGGCAGAAGAGCTCATTGGGTCTTCTCGCTTTAGAAAATCGATGGCTCAGAGACTTCTCCCCCGCGGCGGAAGCCTTCTGGAAGGCGCTGTCAGCATCGACCATGATAAGCGTCGAAGGCTTCCTGCCCCTCACGTTGCAGGCAATGCCCGCCTTCAACCGCATGGCCACGGCGCGCTTGGTACGTTCGGATAGTGGTTGCGGGGCTGCGCGCCCCTTGACCCTCAGCATGGATGCGCAAGCGTTGGAGCATCTCCGGCCCCACCGCGTATTCCGTGTTGAAGGTCTCAGCGCTGCCATAACGCCTTAGGCGCTCGCGGTCCCGGTCGGCCACATCGAAAGGCGAACTGGTTCCAGGAGCGCCGCTGAAGTACAAGCTCACGCTCAGGTAGCCGGAACCTTCAGTGGTGTCGGTAAGCACCCGAACACGTCCGGCATGGTACCGCCGCTACCATAGACCTTGCGACCGCCTACCGTTGGTGTAGACCTCAGAGGAATCAATGTGCACGCTGTCGGCGTTGAGCAGTTCACCGTGGTCGTACCGCTTTATCAACTCATCTCCATCGTCGATGCCTTCACCGTAGGGCCGTTGGATACGGCATCCGCTGAAGAATATGGTAGCGCGCGCGGTGGTAGTGCGGCGTACGGCACTGTGGTCAGGGGAGGGGATATGTGTTCCTGCACAAAGACCTTTCCCGAAGGCACTACGGCGCCCGATGGCCAGCCCCTGTCGTTGTCATGGATGGCTCCGGCGATGATCTCGCTGGCGCTGGCACTGCCCTCATCAATGGGCACGGCGAAGGGCATCTTCTCAAGGTGCCTTGCGCCGTGGCCACGTAATCCTTGCGGGGTGCGTGCGGCCTTCGGTATGCCGGATAAATACGACCCTCCGGCGGGAAACTCGTCCGCCAGATCGGTGGCCGCGTCGAGGTAACCGCCGCCGTTGCCGCTGGAGATCCAGCACCAGCCGTTTCACATGCCCAATTGCCTTCAGTTCGGCCGCGGCCTTCCAGCGCTTCCTCGCATGGGAAGTGCGCGCGAAGCAGCTCCAGCTTGATGAAACCTGTTCCATCCGGCGTCACCAAAGCAGTGGCTACGCTGTTGATCGGGATCTTGCCGCGCGTCACTGTCACTTCGAACGGCTTGGGACGACCACCGCGCAGGATGCTCCATGGTGACCTCGCTGCCTCCTTCACCGCAAGACCTTCTGACATCGTCGTTCGGCGATGCCTTCTTAAGCCAGCTCGGTGCTGTCCGCTTTCGGGATGCGGTCGTAAACACGCGGATACCTTTAAGCGGCGCTGGGACCATCATCCACCGGGGCGATCACAAGCTGATGGTGTCGCGGTTGGATGGTTGCGAACTCCACGCCGATGCCTTCGAAACTTCCTTCCAAGGGTTCCTGCTGCGGCCTGAAGCTCCGGGCACCAGTGTAGTAGCTGTGCGGGTCCAGGCGCTGCAGCAGGTCCTGAAGCACGCCATCGACCAGCTCTTCGGTGCGCACGGAATCCACATGCTGCCGGTCCAGCATGGTCGATCGCCTCGCCAAGCTTGTCACTGGGGCGGCTGGTACCCACATGTAAGGGAAGGGACCGGGCAACGACGCGGCGTTCGGTCAGCGGGCGACCATAGACCAGATGCCGGAGACCAATGAAAGGGCTAGCAGGAGCGGCAACAGGACCCAGATGATGGGCTTGCGGCGTTCCGTGAGCGGGTCAGATGCGTTCGGGAGCGATGGATGTTCACCCTACCCGTTGGCCAGAAGCTCAAGTCGGAAGCATCCTTGTAGGCATCCAAAGTACACCAGACGCTTGATACCTGCCTGCAGGATGAGCTTGCTGCACTCCTTGCAAGGGGAATGTGTGAGGTAGAGCGTGCCTCAAAGGGCGTTGTTCGTGCTGCGGGCCACCTTCATGATCGCGTTCGCTTCGGCATGAAGAACGTACCAATGCGTCAGTCCGTTCGCGTCTTCACAATCATTGGCGAAACCCGGGGAGTGCCGTTGTACCCGTCGCTGATGATAAATGCCCTCCTTCACGGTCGGGGCGCCGACCTTCTTGCGGGTGCAGTGGCTCAGCTGGCTCCACTCTCGGCCGCCATACGCATGTACGCCTCATCGTATCGGGCCTGCTTGGCGGACTCCGCATGCACAAGGTGCCGTGGCTGATGGACATGGTCTGAAGAAACGAGCGGCCGCACAGGAGCGGCCGCTGTTGGTGCCCCCCAGGGCGGGACTCGAACCCGCACGAATTGCTTCACTGGTGTTTGAGACCAGCGCGTCTACCGATTCCGCCACCTGGGTAGGTGTGTTGCTCAAAAGAAGGGGCGCAAAGATTTGGCGTTCTGCCGTCATTCGCTCTGGGTTGATGAATCCCCAGAGCAAGCCGACCACCAACAGCAAGGATGTGATCGACAGATATGGGATGCTCATCATCACGGCGGTGCGAAGGATGGTCTTGGGCCAGGAGAGCCCATACACCCGCGTGAGCGAGACCAGTAGGTAGGCGAGGCAGGTCATTGCGACCAGCGAGCCCACCCATCAGGGCCAATTTCCTGGAAGGATGACCGCAAACAGGAGGATGATGATGAAGAAGAGGGAAATAGATGGTGTGCGTGTGCTTCGAGAAGATCAGTGCTCCCAGTAGAAACGGCCCCTGAAGAAGGTCCAGAGCAGCAGCACCGCGGTGAGGGCATGAGAATGAACATGATCGCGGAAATGGCGCGCACGATGGCGTGTGCCACGCGCTGCATGCCTTCGGTACGGCTCAGGTCCAAGCGGCCCAGCGAGCGGATCGTACGGCGCTGAACCAGCTCGTTCGCTCCGCTTTCTTGCTGAGCAACGAGTCGAGGTCCGCGTCCGAGAGGTCACCTTTCTTGAACATCGCTTCCTCTGCGCGGTCACAGAAGCTCATGGTCAGACTGTTCAGCCGGATGCTGTAGCAGACGTCCAGACTATCGGCGTCAGGCAGATGCGAAAAGGCCCGACGAAGTTGTTCCCGGGTGCCCCGGCACGGTGTCGTACGCATCCAGGTCCACAAGGTAAGCCATGGAATCGATTAGCGTTGCGTTCCTTCCCGCAACCGGTCCCGATCGCCCGGTAGTAAGGCTTGTCGATCGGCACGGTCAGCATGTGGTAGGGCCCATTCAGCCGTTCAAGTTCGCCGGTCTGTTCCTTGGTCTGCGGGGTGCCGATGAGGGAGTCCGGAAGGATCGTCGCCAGATGAGCTTTGCGCAGATGCGTCGTCAGGGTCGGTCACCACGATATCAGCCCGGTTCTGCTCCACTTCCGGTCCATGTGCCAAGTGAGCAGCGCAAGAAAGATCGCTGGTGAACACATAGAGCCGCACGGGATGCACGTACCGCGCTCGCTTGCCCTCCACAAAGTCCTTCGTCAGTTGGCCCGGCTTGGTGAAGGTCACCTTCAGGGTGTTCCACAGCTTGGTGTCGAAGTGGGTGAGGCTCTCAAGGAACTCGTAGGCGAAGTGCTTGAAGGGCACCCGCAGGTCGTGATTCTCCTGGCCGCAATGCGGGCAATAGTGGTCCTCGGTCCGCAGCGCTGTGCCGCAATTCGGGCAGGCATGCAGCGGCTTCCGGCGTTTGCGCGGCATGGCTCCCGGGTCAGAGCTGTTTCAGCAGCAGCTTCAGGTCCACCTTCTCGCTTACGATGCGGTCCAGGTCGCTGATGGCCACCCGTTCCTGCAACATGGTATCGCGGTCGCGGATCGTCACCTTGTGGTCCGTGAGCGAATCGTGGTCGACCGTGATGCAGTAGGGTGTGCCGATCGCATCCTGACGGCGGTAGCGCTTGCCGATGCTGTCCTTCTCGTCGTGCTGGCGGTTGTGCGAGAGCTTCAACAAGTCGATGATCTCGCGGGCCTTCTCGGGCAGTCCGTCCTTCTTGATCAGCGGCATCACGGTCACCTTCACCGGAGCGAGCGGGGCGGGAATGCGCAGCACCACGCGGTCCTCTCCGTTCTCCAGTTTCTCCTCCTGGTAGGCGGAGCTCAGCACGGCCAGGAACATGCGATCCAGGCCCACCGAGGTCTCCACCACGTAAGGCACGTAGCTCTCGTTGGTCTCCGGGGTCAAGTTCTGGAGCTTGCGGCCGCTGTGCTGCTCGTGGCTGCGCAGGTCGAAGTCCGTGCGGCTATGGATGCCTTCGAGCTCCTTGAAGCCCATGGGGAACTTGAACTCGATGTCGCAGGCCGCGTTGGCGTAGTGCGCCAGCTTGATGTGGTCGTGGAAACGGTAGTTCTCCGTAGGCGGGCCCAAGGCGCGGTGCCAGGCGATGCGCTTGTCCTTCCAGGTGGTGTACCACTCCATCTCCGTGCCGGGGCGGACGAAGAACTGCATCTCCATCTGCTCGAACTCCCGCATGCGGAAGATGAACTGCCGCGCGACGATCTCGTTGCGGAACGCCTTGCCGGTCTGCGCGATGCCGAAGGGGATCTTCATCCGCGCGCTCTTCTGCACGTTCAGGAAGTTGACGAAGATGCCCTGCGCCGTCTCAGGGCGGAGGTAGATGGTGCTGCTCTCGCCGCTCACGCTGCCCAGCTCTGTGGCGAACATCAGGTTGAACTGGCGCACCTCGGTCCAGTTGGCCGTTCCGCTGATGGGGCACTTGATCTCTTCATCGATGATCGGCTGGCGCACCGCTTCCAGGTCGTTCCTTCGAGGGCGGTCTTCATGCGACCTTCCACCGCGTTGATCCGTTCCTGTGCGCGCGCACGTTCAGGTTCGTCGCGCGGAACTGCTCTTCGTTGAAGGCATCGCCGAACTTCTTCTTCGCCTTCTCGGTCTCCTTCTCGATCTTGTCCGCATACTTGGCCATATGGTCCTCGAGGAGCACATCGGCGCGGTAGCGCTTCTTGCTGTCCTTATTGTCGATCGGCCGGATGCGTTGAAGGCGTCCACGTGGCCGCTGGCCTTCCACACGGTGGGGTGCATGAAGATGGCCGCGTCCAAGCCCACGATGTTCTCGTTGAGCTTCGTCATGGCCGCCCACCAGTATTGGCGGATGTTGTTCTTCAGCTCGGCGCCGTATGGGCCGTAGTCGTACGTAGCGCTCAGTCCATCGTAGATCTCGCTGCTGGGGAACACGAAGCCATCTCTTTGCCTGGCCGATGAGGGTCTTGAGGCGGTCTTCCTGGTTGCTCATGATGAGGGGCGATCGCTCTGGAACTCTTCAGCGTCGCGGGCGCAAAGATGCGGAGTTAGCAACGTTCTGATGGTCAGTGCTCGGATGGACTTGGATGGACACGGATGGAGGCCGTGTCCATCCAATCCATAACAATCCATTGGTGCGATCGCCTAGCCACCGTATCAAGGCTCGTAGCTTTGCAGCGTAATGATGAACACCGCGGCACCCTCATCAGCGAAGAGCTCTTCGAGAAACGTTTCGTCTGTGACCTTTCAGCCTGCAAGGGCGCTTGTTGCGAAGCGGGGCGACAGCGGCGCGCCGGTGACCCCGCAGGAGGCCGCAGGCATCGCGAAGCACTACGATGCCATTTCGCCCTACCATGACCGCCCGTGGTCGCAAGGCGTGGAGGATCAGGGGCCATAGCGTGGTGGACATGGACGGTGAGCTGGTGACACCGCTGGTGCAAGAGTTCGCCGAGTGCGTGTATGCGAAGAAGGATGGCACGGGCATTTGGAAGTGCGCTGTGGAGCAAGCCTTCCGCAAGGGCGAGACGCCCGTGCACAAACCGATCGATTGCCACCTGTACCCCATCCGGGTGAAGAAGTTGAAGTACCACGATGCGCTCAACTACGACGAGTGGCCCATCTGCAAGCCCGCCTGTGTGTGCGGCTCGAAGCTCGATGTGGTGGTGTTCCGCTTTCTCAAGGATCCGTTGACGCGCGCTTATGGAGCGGATTGGTACGATGAGCTCGAGGGCATCTACCAGGAATGGTTGAGGTCGCCACGAAAGCACATCCGCTGAGCGGACCGCGTCCTTGTTACATCGGCTTGTCGAAGAGCAACGAAAGGCTGCGGAACGCATGGGCTTTCGGGCACACGCGCAACGCGGAGCGCTTGATCCAGTGAACTGTGTCCCGCATGCTGGCGGCGAAGTCCCTGCCACAGCGCAGTATCTTTGTTCATGCAGTGGAAAACGCCCGGCACACGGGCCTCTGCGACGTTGTTAAGGGACTGTGAACATTTTCTTCTTGCGGGTGTGCGTTCGCGATCCCTCCCACGATCGGCGCAAGGAACCGGGCCGTGTTGAAAACTCCGGAAACATACCCCTGCACAACCCTTGTCGTTGGGTCCCGAGCGATCCACTTTTGTAAGCCCGAGGACGACGTCGCAAACCGCCGCGATCGGGAACCAACCACAAGGCCGGAAGTCGAAAAAGGGGTGCCCCCACCCCCAAGGAAGCACTGTCCCCAATTGAACCAGGAGCCATGAGCACCACCACCACACCCCAGAAGCAGATGAGCCTTGAGGACGTGCTCCCAGCCAATGTCGAAGCAGCCAACGAACCCATTCTCCGCGAGAACAAGGACCGCTTCGTCATCTTCCCCATCCAACACAACGACATCTGGTCCTTCTACAAGAAGCACGAGGCCAGCTTCTGGACCGCTGAGGAGATCGACCTCAGCCCCGATCTGGTGGACTGGGCCAGCAAGCTCAACGACGACGAGCGCTACTTCATCAAGCACGTGCTCGCCTTCTTCGCCGCCAGCGACGGCATCGTGAACGAGAACCTCGCCGAGAACTTCCTGCATGAGGTGCAATACCCTGAGGCCCGCTTCTTCTACGGCTTCCAGATCGCCATGGAGAACATCCACAGCGAGACCTACAGTTTGCTGATCGACACCCTGATCAAGGATCCCCTGGAGAAGGACCGCCTGCTGCACGCCATCGACACGGTGCCTTGCGTAAAGAAGAAGGCCGAGTGGGCCATGCGTTGGATCGGCAAGGGCAGCTTCGCCGAGCGCCTCATCGCCTTCGCTGCGGTGGAAGGCATCTTCTTCAGTGGCAGCTTCTGCAGCATCTTCTGGTTGAAGAAGCGCGGCCTGATGCCCGGCCTCAGCTTCAGCAACGAGCTCATCAGCCGCGACGAGGGCCTGCACTGCGACTTCGCCTGCCTGCTCTACACCAAGCACTTGATCAACAAGCTTCCCAAGAAGATGGTGGAGAAGGTGATCACCGACGCCGTGGAGATCGAGAAGGAGTTCGTGACCGACGCCCTGCCCGTGAACCTCATCGGCATGAACGCCAAGCTCATGCAGCAGTACATCGAGTTCGTGGCCGACCGCCTGCTGGTGGAACTGGGCAACGAGAAGGTGTACAACGCCCTGAACCCGTTCGACTTCATGGACATGATCAGCCTGCAAGGGAAGACCAACTTCTTCGAGAAGCGCGTGGGCGAATACCAGAAGGCGGGCGTGATGACCCAGAACAAGGCCGACAACAACTTCACCCTCGACGCCGACTTCTGAGCAACGAACATCGACCGGTTGAAGATCACCTCCGCCACACCCCGCGGAGCGATCGACAAGCCGACCAACTTAGAGACCTCAAGATCGACCAACGCCCTTCCCCACGGCGGGAGCCGGAAGGAAGGGCCTAACCACTACGGGCGCGGAACACGCCCACAAAAACGAAGGAAGAAGCATGTATGTAATCAAGCGCGACGGACGCCGGGAGGCGGTGAAATTCGACAAGATCGCGCCCGTGTGAAGAAACTCTGCTACGGGCTCGACCCCATGGTGGACGCCACCCAGGTCACCCTCAAGGTGATCGACGGCATCTTCGACGGCGTCACCACCACCGAGCTCGACAACCTCACCGCCGAGGTGGCCGCCACCATGACGGTGAAGCACCCGGACTACGCGCAGCTCGCCAGCCGCATCGCGGTGAGCAACCTCCACAAGAACACCAAGAAGTCCTTCTCGGAAACGATGAAGGACCTCTACACCTACCTCGACCCCAAGACCGGCGCACCTGCTGCATTGCTCGCCGATGATGTCCACAAGCTGATCGCCGACAACGCCGACCTGCTGGACAGCGCCATCATCTACGACCGCGATTTCAGCTACGACTACTTCGGCTTCAAGACCCTGGAGCGCAGCTATCTGCTCCGCTTGCACGGCCAGGTTGTGGAGCGCCCGCAGCACATGCTTATGCGTGTGGCCATCGGCATCCACAAGAGCGACCTGGACAGCGCCATCGCCACCTACAACGACCTCAGCGAAGGCTGGTACACCCACGCCACGCCCACGCTCTTCAACGCCGGCACGCCCAAGCCGCAGATGAGCTCCTGCTTCCTGCTGCAACTGAAGGACGACAGCATCAGCGGCATCTACGACACGCTGAAGCAGTGCGCCCAGATCAGCCAGAGCGCCGGCGGCATCGGCCTCAGCATCCACAACCTGCGCGCCAAGGGCAGCTACATCAAAGGCACCAACGGCACCAGCAACGGCATCGTGCCCATGCTGCGCGTGTTCAACGACACCGCCCGCTACGTGGATCAAGGCGGCGGCAAGCGCAAAGGCTCCTTCGCCATCTATGTGGAGCCCTGGCACGCCGACATCCACGACTTCCTAGAGCTGAAGAAGAACCACGGAAAGGAGGAGATGCGCGCACGCGACCTCTTCTTCGCCATGTGGATCCCCGACCTGTTCATGAAGCGTGTGGAGCAGAACGGCGACTGGACCCTCATGTGCCCCAACGAGTGCCCCGGCCTGGCCGACACCTGGGGCGCCAAGTTCGAGGAGCTGTACGAGAAGTACGAGGCCGAAGGCAAGGGCCGCAAGACCATCAAGGCGCAGGACCTCTGGTTCGCCGTGCTCGAAAGCCAGATCGAGACCGGTACGCCCTACATGCTCTTCAAGTACGCGGCCAACCGCAAGAGCAACCAGCAGAACCTGGGCACCATCAAGAGCTCCAACCTCTGCACCGAGATCATCGAGTACACCAGCGCCGATGAGGTGGCCGTGTGCAACCTCGGCTCCATCGCTCTGCCCAAGTACGTGGACAAGGGCCGCTTCGATCATGAGAAGCTCTTCCAGGTCACCTACCAGCTGGCCCGGAACCTCAACCGCGTCATCGACCAGAACTACTACCCGATCCCCGAGGCACGCCGCAGCAACATGCGCCACCGCCCCATCGGCATCGGTGTGCAGGGCCTCGCCGACGCCTTCATCCTCATGCGCTATCCCTTCGATAGCGTGGAGGCCAAGGTGCTGAACCGCGAGATCTTCGAGACCATCTACTACGCCGCCATGACCGCCAGCAAGGACCTGGCGAAGGAGGAAGGCCCGTACGAGACCTACGAAGGCAGCCCCGTGAGCAAAGGCATCTTCCAGTTCGACATGTGGGGCGTGAAGCCGAGCGACCGCTGGGAGTGGGATGTGCTGAAGGCCGAAGTGAAACAGCACGGCGTGCGCAACAGCTTGCTGCTCGCACCCATGCCCACCGCAAGCACCGCACAGATCCTCGGCAACAACGAGTGCTTCGAACCCTACACCAGCAACCTGTACACCCGCCGTGTACTGAGCGGCGAGTTCATCGTGGTGAACAAGTACCTGCTGCGCGACCTGGTGAAGCTCGGCCTGTGGAGCGAGGAGCTCAAGAACAAGATCATCGCCAGCAACGGCAGCGTGGCCAACATCCCCGAGATCCCGCAGAACCTCAAGGAGCTGTACAAGACCGCCTGGGAGATCAGCCAGAAGACCATCGTGGACATGGCCGCCGACCGTGGCGCCTTCATCTGCCAGAGCCAGAGCCTCAACGTCTTCATGGAGAACGCCAACTTCGGCAAGCTCACCAGCCTCCACTTCCACGCCTGGAAGAGCGGCCTGAAGACCGGCATGTACTACCTGCGCACCAAGGCCGCCACCGACGCCATCAAGTTCACGCTCGATAAGAGCAAGATCAGCGAACCAGCCGCCGCCGGTGTCACCCTGAGCGCGCCGAAGGGAGAACAGGAACGAGCGACCGCTCTTGATCCCGTGCTCAGCGCACCCACTGTCACCTCGAGCGTGGTCGAAAGGACCGGACCTGTCTCCGTGGAGATGGCCGCCCAGCGCGTGGCCACCATGAGCGTGCAGGCCATGACCGCCGAGGAGCGCGCCGCCGCCGAGATCAGCTGCAGCCTGGACAACCCGGATAACTGCGAGATGTGCTCGGGGTAGGAATGTGAAAATGAACTATTTGTTGATTGAACGACCCGTTGAAGAGGAGCCTTCCATGGCTCCCTCTTCAGGGGCACGTTATGGAGCAGATACATGGGGATATTCCTAACGTTGCTTCTCCTGTTGCTGATTGCTGTGGTGGCCACAGTGATGGTGTTACCACTGTTCAACATTGTGGCGACACCAATCTCAATGCTCCTGTTCAAGAAGCTTAAGTCAGAGCGAGTATTTGAGCATGTGGCATTGGTGGTGGGGCTAATTTTTATGGACGTGTTGCTTCGGGTTGGCGAGCTCGTGGCAAGTGCCAGAGAGACGGTTTTCGTATGGTGGTTGCCTCTCATCATGGGGATAGTGGCAATTGTTACGGTGCTCCAAGTTGGCTTGAGAACGGAGGGCTTGACGAGAAAGCTCTATCAAGCCATGTTCTGGGGCTTTTTGGTTCGGCTGATCATCTATCTCGTCAGCTATTTTTTTGACGCGCACTAGAAGTCGATAGGATATGCAAGGCATCGAAGAACTGCTGCTGCAAGACGCGGAATCTCTGAAGCGGACAGGGGAGAGCGATATCGGCATATTGCTGTCACGCTCCATCGCGATTGAGCTAAGACTTGAATTGGAAACGCTGGGGAACGTTGCTCAAGTAGACCCTAAGAAGCGTTCACGATTAGCTGGATTGCACGTTTCTATCGTCGAGCAATATCCAAGTCCTGGATACCTAGTGGGTCCCCTCGTGGAGATCAATAGGCTTGCGGCAGAACTTCGTTCGCTCGAAAGGCGAGACCAGTAATAGTCCGGCTGGGAGCTGGTTAGAGAGGCCTGCGAAGGCTCAGTGGACGTAGGCACTGAGTATTGCTTTCACAATCTGTACTCTTCGTAATTATGGCCTGTTGAGACGGCTGAATGCTGCCGGTATCTTGTGGCACGCTGTCGCACTAGTTCATGACCCCACTGCCTCAGCTTCCTGACCGCATTCGAGGCGTCATCTTTGGCCAGGCCGTCGGTGACGCCTTGGGTCTTGGCACTGAGTTCATGAGCGTCGATGAGGTTTGGGAACACTACCCGGAAGGGCTGAGCACATATCATCAGATCATTCAAGATGCACATCGCAGTCGCTGGCGGCAAGGCGATTGGACGGATGATACCGACCAGTTTCTCTGCATCCTCGACAGCCTCTTGGAGCACGGTGATGTGCGACGTTTGGATATTGCCTCCCGCTTTCTGGACTGGTCGCGAACAGGCGGGATGGGAATCGGCCGCTCAACGCTTAAGGTGCTGAGCTTACCGGGTTATACAACTGAGCCGGAGAAAGCTGCGCGCTACGTGTGGGAACGTGGTCGTCGTGACCTCGCTCCGAATGGTGCAGTTATGCGGACGTCGATTCTTGGCGTCTGGGACTACAAGGACCATCAACGCGTCCTGGAGAACGCAACAACCGTATGCCAGCTCACCCATTCCGATCCGCGATGCATTGATAGCTGCCGTCTCATAAGCGGCCTCATTGCCTGCGTTCTACGTGGTGAGCAAGCAAAGGTGCATGTGCCAACCGACATTGTAGCTGAACTTGATCCACGACTGATCGAGCATATCATGGCGTTGCAAGGAAAGAAACTGGAACACCATCAACTTGATGAGCCGGATCGCATCGGCTATACCCTGAAAGCCGCAGGAGCGGGTTGGTGGGCCCACCATCACGCACCGAGCTTTGAGGTAGGATTGCTTTCCGTTGTTCACGCCGGAGGCGATGCCGACACGAACGGTGCGGTCGCTGGTAGCGTACTTGGTGCACGGTTCGGGTTCTCGGCCATTCCAACTACATGGGTGGATGGGCTGAATCGGCGGGATGAGCTACTGGAACGTGCTGACCGCTTGGTCGCACTGGTGACAGCTTGAATTTCCATCAGAGGTCCTGCTAGTGCTTGCACAGAATTCCACAAGCCGAACCACCGGCCCGAACCTCACAGCGTGCTTCGACATTGAAGCCTACCTCGGGGTGAGAACCGGTCCGGTATCATAATGATCGACCGCCGGTCCAGTGGAGCATCCATAGCGGCCTCTGATGTACGCGCTGTAGTATTCCCCGGGGCTTGGTGAATTAACCAATCCGTTAAAGAGGTAGGAGGGCACACTACAGAAGACATAGTCGGTGCCTTGCATGCGGAGAAGCATGCGCCCATCATCGAAGTAGCACGCCAAGGTGATCCAGGACGACTTCGCGGAAAGGTCGTAGCAATCTTGACCTCGCACACCGACCACTGTAAGCAAGCAAGTGGAGAGAATGATCGCGCGCCACAACATCGAGTTCTCAGTGTTATGGGTTCAATGTATGAGAATTTGAATTTCCATCACGGTCTCACGAAGTGGACCCTGATGAGGCCCGTGGTCGTGATCCCGCAAAGAGGGAATGTGCCAAACGATGGTACGACGGCGGCGCACAAGTCCACCGCCAGTGCACCACCTTGAGCGAGCATGGACGCTAGTGCCTCCTTGCGAGGCACTTCGCTACCATACGGTCACTCTCCTCACCACCGGTCCTGCGCCGGTCTGCACACGGACCAAGTACGCGCCCGGTTCGAGCCCGCCCAGCGCGATCTGATGATCGGCAATGCCCCCTTGGGGGCGGTCGACCAGGACGATCTTTCCGAGCGCATCGATCAGCTCAATGCGCTCCAACGGCGAGCCGCTCCTGATGTTCAGGACATCCTCCGCCGGGTTCGGCCAAATGTTCATGGAGGTGGACGAGAGGTCCGGGATGGCCGCTGTACTGCCCTGCAGGGTGAATTGGATGACGGGCCGTCTGTTGTCAATGTCCGTATTGTTCGTGGTGCTGGACAGTGTGGTCGGCAAACTGGTGTTCCCGCTGGCATAGATCCTGTCCGCCACGGTGGTGTTCACCCATTCGAACGGGCCGGTGGCGATGGGCGCGGGTGCCGCGGAAATGTCCCACTCCGTCAAGATCTCCAACGAGCCGCCGGTGTATTGGAAAGGGGCGTCGAGCGTGAAGTCGATGTAGTTCGGGCTGGCGGTGACGGGGATGGATTGTGCACTTTCACTGTACACTAACATCGACCCGGTGTTCAGGTTCGCCCACGACTCCGATGCGTTCGCATAGGCTGCCGTGGAGGTGTTCTTCATGTATATGCTGAAGGCGGCCGGTCCGGCGGTGGAATTGGCCGTGCTTTTCTGCCACCCCACCCCCAGGATCTGGGTGCCGAACGTGATGCCGGCGGCCGCCAGTTCCGCTTGCGTGTACAAGTATGCGAAGCGGCTGTAGCGATAGAACAGCGTGGTGGACATGTAGATGGGCCCCACGGCATACAACGGCGTGTTCGCCGTTCCTGTCGCGATCTGGACGACCTGGGCATCCGCATGAAAAGCGGCTCCGGCTTGAAGGGTCAACAGCGCAATGGTAGCTAGGCCTCGGCGCGAGAAAGAGATCTTCATGGCTTGTTGTTCTGGTTGGAATGTCCTGTTCTATCCGCGTACCCTGTCCATGGCCCGCGGTCCGATTAAAGGTACTGGATCCTGACTTTCCATCAGGGTCTCACTACGTGGAGGACCCTGATGAGCCCCGTGCTTGTGATCCGCGCAGCATCAGCGTCCCTTTCGGGAGACCCTGATGGAAGCAGAGTTTCCTTCAGACCTTCGCCCCATGTCCACCACGACCCTCTACCGTCCGCTGGGTTCGAATGAGCTGGCCTTGATCGAGGCTTCCGGTTGGAAGGCCTTTCCGCCGCGCTTGCCGGAGCAGCCCATCTTCTATCCGGTCACGAACCTGGCCTATGCGCGGCAGATCACCAAGGAATGGAACGTGCCTGCGAAAGGCATCGGCCATGTCGTCCGTTTCGCGGTGGACAGCGCCTACCTGGAGCGCTTTCCGGTGCAGAACGTGGGCGGCGCCATCCACGATGAGCTCTGGGTGCCTGCCGAAGAGCTGGAGGAGTTCAACGCGCACATCGTCGGCGTCATCGAGCTGATCGAGACGTATCGGGGGTAGGGGAGAGAACATCCATCAGGGCAAGGGGAACGGTCAGCCCAAGGGCATCTGCGCTATCATTGTAGAACAAGGAAGATCCATGAAAGCACTACTTAGCGTTTTGATCCTGTTGACCACCGCGATCAATGGCTGGGCACAGATCCCGAACAAGATCGGTGCAAAACCGGAAGAGCTTGCCGCCATGGCCGGCCGCACCTTGGTCGTGCAACTGGATCCGATCGACCCGGCCATCTCCGCATCGATCCTGGAGGCCAAGAAGAAGGATGAGGCCGAAGGCTTCAAGGCCAATTACGAAGCCTCCCAACAGTCGTACTTGGACAACATTCAGGCGGCGATGAAGGAGGGATGGGTGTTCAATGAGCGGGTGGAGTTCCGCACACCAGAGGAATGCAAGGAGCTGTTCTTGCGCAAGAGCCCGGACCACGTGGTGATGAAGAAGGAGATGTACGGGGGGAGCGAGTTCGGGAATAGTCTTTCGGCCAGTTGGCGCCACTATGCATTCCCGTACGGTGTTACTGCATTGACCTTCTACCGCACCGATATGGTGGAGGTGAACAACAAGGGCGCCCTACGCTTCGAGGGCACCGACTTCCAGATGTACATGTTCGGTGACTATGGTCCGGAGGGCAAGGCCTTGTTCTCGGTGAACGATCTGGTGATCACGCTGAAACAGGCGCAAAAGGCGTTGGCCTGGTGCATCGGGGTCGAGAAGCCGGAAGATTATTTCGCCTATGCCAAGGAGCAGGCCAAGCAGAACTGCCAACAGCTTCCAACGAAGGATCTGGTGATGGAGAGCAACTACACGTACAAGGACACCCAGGAATCGGAACTGCTGGAGGTCTATGGGCCGCGGTTGCGATTCGCAAGCCATGAGGAGCTGGGAACGATCTACCGCAGCGGCTCGGCCACGGAGGTCGTGTTCTACAGTGTGCCCATCGGGCATGTGTCGGGCATGGGTGGCGAATCGCAGATCGCTTACATGAAGATCGCGGTGGATCCTTCGACGGACACCATCGTCAGCGGCTCATTCCCCATGGCCGGTGGAGGCGTGTTGCGCACGTATCGGAGCGTGGATGCGAAAGCGTTGAAGAAGTGCAAGTAGCACCTGTGCGCGCTGCGTGGTCCTGAACGGATCTCCATCATGGTCCCTTTCAGGAGATCCCCGAGGGAATGAACGGTGGCCTCAATACCCCTTACTCGCGGCGTAGCTCCACGGAATGCCGGTGATCACCGAATCGCCGTTCGCAGTGGGTGTCACGGCGCACGCCACCATCGCCCCACCGGGGCATACATTCCAGTGCACCATGCTGTCATCGAGCTCGCGACCGAAGGCGATGGATCCCTCCCAAGCACTGGATCGCACCGCCACATACAGCGCGCAGGTCCGATTGATGATATCGAAGTCGAGCACGTTCACAGCGTGAGCCGGTGGCCTCGCCTTCAACGTCCTGTCCGTCGAGGTCAGAGCGTCCTCCTGACCGCTTTCGCAGGAGAAGAGCGCAAGAGCGAGGAGCGGGGCGAGGGGCCGTTGAATGCGCATGCTATCCGGATCGGAGGCTTGAAGATGAGGAGTGTGTGATCAGGTCGAGCCGGCATATACAGTCTTTAACGATCGGAGGGCTGATCCGATCCCGCTCGCGCGTTGGGGAACGAATGCCTCAACATGGAGCCTCTTTCCCGCCACGCGCTTCAGCATTTCAAGGCTTTCGTGCTGGTTCCACGTTGTGAACGCACAGGGCACGGTTTGGGCAGTGATGGGATCAAAGCCTGGAAACCATGTCAGAGGACAAGCACTTCAACGAGCCGGATCCGACCCCACCGATGGGCGTGGAGGATCACCAGCCCACCGACAAGATCGCTGCACGCGGCCTGGCCATCGTTCTGGCCGTTGCCTTGGTGCTCGGCGGCGTCATCACGGTCCTGGTGTATCGCCACTACGCGGAACCGACGGCCATGGAAGGGCAACGAAGCCCAGCGACGTAGTAGCGAAGAGCGCGGTGCTGCTCTTGGAAGCTGGACACAGGTCGTGCTCGGCTTGTATCCGTATACAGGTTTTCCTCAGTGTTGCACGACCACGCGCTGCATGCTTGAGCCGTTCCGAAGAACTGCGCGCAGGATGTACTCCCCGTTGGCCAACTGCCCGACCTCGATCCGCACTCCATCAGGGCCCACGTGGAGCATATTGGGCCGGAGCTTCCGCCCGGTGAGGTCGAAGACATCAACGCTGGTAACAGGCTCGCCAATGCGCCATTCCACCCAGGTGCCTGCGGGGTTCGGCCACACCACGTTGCCCGCGTTCGCTTGCGTTGGCAGCCCCGTGCTCAGTTCCCCGATCAGCACACAATAGTCCTCCGTTTCGCCGAAGGTGACGCTCTGGCAAGGACCCTGAACGGCGTTGCTGCTGTTGCTGGCGATGCGCAGCCGGGTGGCATCAAGGACCGCGTTGAGCGGAACAGTGAAACTCGCAGAGACGGTGGTGGCCGAGACGACACCTGGGTCGAGGATCAGTTCCGAAGCGTCGAACGCGCCGTTGGAGTTGAAGTCGCACCACGCTTTCAGGTAGATCGGGTCGGCACCTGGCGTTACCGCGATGGTATGGGTGAGCCCTGGGTACAGCGTTGTGACCGGGCCATCGAAATAGGCATAGCCGAAGTCCTCGCCGCTCACGTTCTGGTAGGTGCCGATGGACACGCTTTCGATCCACGCGTCCAGCACGCCTTGGCTGACGCAGTACGTAGTTCCGGAGCAATCGGGGCAATCCGGCGTTGTCCACGAAATACTGGGGCTGAAACCGGTGCCTGTTCCGGAACAGATCACCTCGATCTGGAACTCGTAGGACGTGCAAGAGGGCAGGCCGGTGAGCTCCAGGCTATCCCCGGGAACATTGCTCAACAGGTTCCAGGATCCGTTCGGAAGTTGCCGGTAACGCAGGTCGATGGCATCGGCATGTGCATTGTTCCAACGCAGCACGGAAACACCTGGGCTTGGCGATGCTGCGGAGAGCTCCCGATCGTAAGGAGCGGATACAGGGAGGCATGAATCCGGATAGCACACATAGGACTGCGGAAGCCCCGAGCGGTAGTTCAGGATACTGAATTGCATGCGGTCGCGCTGCCCCGTCGAAAAGCGCTCGGTGGCGCAATAGCTCATGAAGTTCCTGCAGGAATTCTCCCAGTCCACGAGCGTTGTGTCGCAGGGGCTCACGAGGATCGAACAGTCGCCGTACTTGTGCGGTGGCGTGTCGCAGACCCGGTCGCCCTGCATGGTACAATCCGTGTTCGGGGGACAGTTCGCGCCCCAGCCATCGCCCTCGAACGTGTGGTACAGGCCCATGCCATGGCCCAGTTCGTGGGTGCCCAGGCCCGAGGTGCAATTGAACTGTACGGTGGGGATGTAGGCACCATCCCAGAAGATCGGCGTAGGGCTCGGTAGATAGGCGAAGCCACCACCGAGCGAACCGCAGATGGAGTGCACCAGGTAGATGTTGTAATACCCGGTCAACGGCCAGCCATGGTCCTGCGAGATGGTGAATTGCGTCGGGCCGGTGCACGGTGCTCCGGAAGAGGCCAAGCCCAAGGTGGTGTAGTTCGGATAAGCGCTTCCATCAATACGGTCGATGCCGTTCGTGGGCTGGCCATCGGGATCCAGTTGGGCCAGGCAGAAGGAGATCCCGGTGTCCACACCGGTGCCAAGCGTCCCCGCAAAGCGGGCGTTCACGCACTCCAGCGCGGCCATGATCGCCGAGTCCGTCGGATTGGATGGCGCTCCGACCGGTTCGCCTTTATGGACCACATGCACGACCACGGGCACTTCCAAAGGAGCAAGACCACCGCCTCGTTGGGTGTCCTGGATGAACGCTTGGGCCAGTCGATCGAAGACCTCCATCGCTTCGCGATAGGCCGGGTCCATCCGCTCGATGCGCTGCAGCGTGTCGAACCCGCATTGGCCCAACGCGTTCGTTCCTAGCCCGCACAAGGCCAACAAGGCAAGGATGGGTCGGTGGCGCAGCATCTGGGGGCTGTTCCTACGAAAGTAGCCCGAAGGCTGGCATCGTTCCTGCTACGGTGGCGCGTATGCACGAGGAAGAGGATCAAGGCCCGGGCTGTTCCACTTCCGCTACCTTCACGTTCTTACCTATGAAACACTACTTGCTCTACCTCGCTTTGGGCTTCAGCCTCGGCGCTTCGGCCCAGCAACCGGCGCCCCCGACCAAACCGGCAGAACCCTGTCCGCTGATGGTGCCAACATCCCTCTCGCGCAACATGGAGTCCGTGCCCGCGCTGCAATGCGACTGCCGCATCACCGCCTTCAAGGGGAAGGTCTATAGCCGCTGGGGCCAAGAGCTGTTCGCCACGGAGGATCCCGCGCGCTTCCCTGCTGGGCTGTTGCAGACCGAAAAGCTGGAGAGCGGCACCTACATGTGGGTGATCGAATACACCGTCATCGTGGGTGCGGATCCGGTGGAGCGAAAGACAACCGGCTACATCAACGTGCTTTAACGGTTCTACCTACCATGCGCCTGCTTTTTCTTCCGTTCGTTCTTCTTGCATCAAGCCTCTTCGCGCAAGTGCAGCCGCCCCCTATCCGTGAAGAAGCGCCGCCCGTTGACATTGAACGGATCGAGCCCATGGAGGGCGTGACCGACGACCATGGGCCAGAGGCGATACCGGCGGATGCCGATGCGGTGCAGGAGCCGCTCACCTTCGCTGAGCAGATGCCGGAATTCCCCGGTGGACAACAGGCCATGATGACCTACCTCTCGAAGAATATCCGCTACCCGGAGGAATGCAAGGAGGCCGGTGTGGATGGCAGGGTTTTCATTGCCTTCGTGGTCGACCGTGAAGGACTGGTCACGGAAGTGAAGGTGCTGCGCGGCGTGCCCGCATGTCCGGCCTTGGACCGTGAAGCAACGCGCGCGGTGAAGGCCATGCCGAAGTGGACGCCCGGCCGCCAGAACGAACAGCCCGTGTCTGTGCGGATGACGATCCCGGTGATGTTCAAGCTTGCCGAATAGCGGGCTAGGCCTTGATGCGCTTGCCCCGTTCGATCATCAGAAGTTGGCTGCGCGTGCGGTAGGTCTTGATCAGCATCGGCTCCTTACCCTTCCCACGGCGCACGATGCCACGCGCGGTGTTGGGCGGGATCCGCCCTTCGTTGTGCGCGATCACTTCGATGGCGTTGGTGCCGTAGCGCATGTTCAGCCGCAGCTTCACCGCATCGTGGGTGAGCTTGTGTGCCACCAGTACCGGCCTGCCGTTCAACAGCACACTGACCGTGTCCCCGTCCACCTCCGCATCGTCCCAGAGCCTGAGGGTGATGCGTTCCCGTTTGCAACGCAGTACGGTGAGCGTGTCCTGCTCGCGTTCCCCTTCCGGCAGGTGGATGGTCCCTGCCCCCGGCTCCTTGTGGCGGAAACCGATGTGGTAGCGCGTTACCAGGGCGAAGTGGTCGTCGGTCGCAGCGAAATCAGCCTTGCTTCCACCCATGGTCGCACTGCTTGTCCAAGCTGGCCCGTTGTCCAGATGCACGACGTAGCGAAGGCTCATTTCCACGCGGTCCTTCCCAGTGGCACCGATGCAGCCGATCTCCGGAGCTACGTAAGGGCGTGTGAGCGCTGGCGCCATGGTGATCGCTTGGAAAGGCCCGTTCACCTCGGTGCGTTCATCGGCCTGTTGGAAGTTGCCACCTACGGCCAGACCGAAACGCCATTGGTCGAGACGGCCTTTGCGGGGATGGGTGTGCCAGGCCAGGCGCGCTTCGGCCCGTTTGGTGCTGTGGTACACGCGGTTGAACGTCGTATCCAGGGTCAGCATATAGCCGGTGAAGCCCCAGGCACCTGCCAAGGTGAGGCTGACCCGGTCCCGGTAGGTGAACGAGGTCCCGCCTTCCACCACAAGGCCCAGCCATGGGAAGCTGTGCGCTTTCGCACCACCCGAGTGGGCGGTCAATTCAGCTGCCTGCAAGCAGACACCAAGGCCGAACAGCACGCGGGTCTCGATGTCGCGCGGTCGTTCCACCGGATCGGTGTTCAGCAGACCGGCAACGCCTGGCAATGCGTCGAGCAGGCCGTTCCCAAGGCCACCGCCTGATCCGGTACCACTGCCGCCGAGGATGGATTGTGCCTGTGCTGCGCGCGCGAGAAACAGCACGAACAGGAGGGTGGTGATGCGCATGGTCCGCCGCGCCACCAACATCGGGCCACAGTGGGTTCGTGCTGCCTGTGCCTTTCCGGCCTTGCCCTTTCCGTGCGGGAACCAGGGTGCTTACCGACCGTTCCTGTTGTGTTGACCGGACGGGGTTGCCGGCCCAAGGCAACGGGTCCTGCAGCCCTTGCGTCGTTGGTGCGACCTTGTGGACGGATAACGACAGACAGGCTCGTTCGTTCCCGGTAGTTTTGCGGTCGCAAAATGTGGAATCCTTCCCGGACCTTGCCCATTGTGGTGGCGACCCTCTTCGGTGGGCTCGCCTCCGGCCAGTGCGTTTCGACCTTTGACCTGGGCTCGGATACCAGCCTATGCGCGGGCCAATCCGTGACCTTGACAGCACCGGCCGGATTCCAGAGCTACTTGTGGACCACCGGCAGCACGGGCACCGCCATTTCGGTTTCCACGGCCGGCACCTACGGGTGCACGGTCACCGAGATCGGCGCCGGTAACAACGTGATCACCAATGGCGATTTCAGCGCAGGGGCAACTGGGTTCACCAGCGACTATGTGCCGGGGACCGGCGGCGCCTATGGGCTCTTATCCCTTCAGAGCACCTACGCCGTTTCAACGTCGCCATCCTTGGTGCACAACAACTTCGCTTCCTTCGGTGACCATACGACCGGTAGCGGCAACATGTTGGTGGTGAACGGATCCGATATCGTTGGCCAGACCATCTGGTGCCAGACAGTAAGCGTATTGCCGAACACCACTTACGCGTTCTCCGCTTGGCTGGCCTCCGCCGTCTCTTCCTCTCCTGCGCAACTGTCCTTCACCGTGGATGGCGTTTCCATCGGCAACCTGAACGCTTCGAGCACCACCGGCCTCTGGCTGAATTTCTACAACCTCTGGAATTCCGGCGCTTCCACCACTGTCACCCTGTGCATCACCAACCTCAATACGGCACAGTCCGGTAACGACTTTGCCATCGATGACATTCTGTTCACCCCTTACTGCACCTACACCGATGAAGTGCTGGTGACCTACTTCGCCTACCCCGAACCGGACCTCGGACCGGACACCACCTATTGCGAGGATGTGACCATCGCGCTCGATCCGCAATGGCCTTCGGCAGATGCATTCGCCTGGCAGGACGGAAGCGCGGCCGCCAGCTTCACACCTGCTGCATCCGGCATCTATTGGGTGGATGTGACCGAGAACGGCTGCACCACGCGCGACAGCATCCTGGTCACGGAGCTGCCGTTGCCGGTCGCCAACATCGGTCCGGATCTGCAGCGGTGCGCTGGTGATGTGGAGGTCTTGAACGCGGCCTACCCCGGCTCCACTTATATGTGGCACGATGGAAGCACCGCGCCCACCTGGACCGTAACGGACGCTGGCACCTACTGGGTGACGGTGGATCTGGCCGGGTGCCTGGACCGCGACACGGTGATCTTCACCTACTATCCCCTCCCGGTCGTCGACCTCGGCGCTGATACCACCATCTGCGAGGCCGACGACCTGCTGTTCGATGTGACCCGTCCCGGTGGTTCATACTCGTGGGAGGATGGGAGCACGTTCCCTTCGCGGTCCACGAACGGTGCCGGTGTGTATTGGGTCATCGTGGAGGAGAACAACTGCTACACCACCGATAGCTTGGAACTGGGCATCATCCCGCTCCCGGAGGTGGATCTCGGGCCAGATCACCTGTTGTGCGCCGGGAGCGTGGAGGAGCTGGTGGCGGAAGGCCCCAACTACACCTACCTCTGGGACGACGGCAGCACGGGTCCTTCCATCCTCATCGATGGACCGGACGTGTATTCGGTGACCGTTACCAACGTCTGCGGTACGGATGTGGACAGTGTGACGATCGGCCTTGACTATTGCGATTGCCCGGTCTACGTTCCCAATACGTTCACCCGCGATGGGGATGGGATCAACGAGGACTTCCTGCCGCGCTTTACCTGTCCGAATGAATCTTACACCCTGCGCATCTTCGATCGCTGGGGCAGGGAGCAGTGGATGACCACGGACCCCTTCATGGCTTGGGATGGTGGCACGTTGGCTTCGGGCGTTTACGCCTGGACCGTGGAATACGTGCCCGATTCGGACATCCTCACCGGCAGACGCGTGGCGAAGGGCCATGTGTTGTTGTTGCGTTGAAGGATACCGGGAACTTGCGGCCCATCTTTGTGGCCTCACAATGTTGCTCTCCCCAACATGCCTACTTCCAGCGCTACTCCGTTGGCCGATCTCACGCGCGTTTCACCCGAGCGGGTGGAGGTGCGCTTCAAGCCGGCCGCGTTCATCAATGCCGCAGGTATTGCGGCGATCATGCAGGAACGTGTCAAGCTCTGCGGCACCGACCCGATCACCATCCTGATGGTATTGCCACCGGATGCGGAGATCGATCTGGCGGTGATGGCGGCGGACCACTACAAGGCCAACAAGAGCACGGATGGTCTGAAGGCCATGGCCATCGTAGCGGAAAGCAGCATGTCCGAACTGCTCGTCAAGCTCTATTTCGCCTACTTCCCGCAAGGCTTTCCGATCAGCATCTTCCTTCAAGAGGACGAGGCGAAGGCTTGGCTGGATGCTGACTTCGGCGCGAAGCGGAAAGCTTAGTTCACGGCACCCGCGAAAGCACCTCTTTCGAGAACTGGTAAGCACCGGCCTCGTTGAAGTGGCTTGCGTCGCAGTACAGGGCGTCGTCCCAGCGGCGGTCCTCGGTGTCGGCGTAGCGATGCCCGTGGCGCGCAAGCATGGCCTTGACGCGTTCGGTGTGCAACGCAATGGTGCGGTCCACCTCGGGGGTGTGCAGGCCAGCGCGGTAGGGTGCCAGGATGAAGACAAGGTCGACCTTCTGCTCGCGCAGGTAGTTGCAGAGGTCCTCGAACGCAGCATACTGCGCAGTGTCCAACTTGTCGGCCGTGGGTGGTGCCTTGCTCCACAGTCCGGGCTCGATGCGCTCCTTCGGCACGTTCAAGGCCACGCCTCCGTGGCTGTCGTACATCAGGCACTCATAGCTCGCAGGGTCGGTGAAGCGTGTTCGGTTGGTCTCCATCTGCCGCAGGTAGTAAGCGGGTCCGGCGTGACCGAGGTAGGCAAGGAAGGGGGAACCGCCGAGGGCCAGTTCCGCCACTTTGGGTGGATCGATGCTGGCACGGTCCGGGTCCACACTGAAGTCCATCAAGTTGCTGCTGAGCAGATAGAGCCTCGGCTTCATGCGTGGTACCATCAGGCGTGCCAATGCGTTCGCCTGCTTCATGTCCATGCCCCAGCCGCTGAAGTTGAAGTAGGCCGTATCACCGAAGCGCTCCACCACGGCCTTACTGCTCAAGTTGATCTGCGTCATCGACGAGCCCAGGGCCAGGATGTTCACTTCGGGGGTGAAGCGCCGGTTCAGCAACATGGCCTTCTCGTTCATCGAGAGGTTGTTGGTGATGTGCGGAGCAGGGAAGAAACGGGCGTTGATCCCGCAATAGCCGACGAGCATGGCCACCACGGGAAGGCTCAGCAGAACGCAGTTGAGGAGGAAGCGGCGCACCATGGCTCAGAACTGGAAGTAGATGAACTCGCCACCACCCAGCGGTGCGCAGAGAATGATGACCGCGATGATGCCGTAGTAGAGCGCGTAACGCACAGGCCGCACACTGCGACCGTCCATCTGTAGGCCGTATTGCCGTTCGCGGTTGATCCACTCGAACACCAGGGTGATCGCGATGCCGAGCAGACCGTAGGCCAGCGTTCGTGGGATCGGGAGCTCGGGCATGCTGAAGAGCGAACGCGAGAGGATCTGGCCGATCACTTCAAAGGCTTCGCCCATGCTCTGTGCACGGAAGAAGATCCACGCGAAGCAGGCCATGGCGAAGGTCAACAACATCATCAGCAGTTCACGCACCGAAGGCAGCGCGCGACCTTCGGCCACCGTGCCCAGCATGCTGCGGTGCTTGTCCTGCAACACCAAAGGCAGGAAGAACAGGCCGTTGATCGCACCCCAGGCCACGAAGGTCCAGTTGGCGCCGTGCCAGAAGCCGCTCACCAGGAAGATGATCATGGTGTTGCGCACCACGAAGGCCTTGTTGCCACGGCTTCCGCCCAGCGGGATGTACAGGTAGTCCCGGAACCAGGTGCTGAGGCTGATGTGCCAACGCCGCCAGAACTCCGCGATGTCCCGACTGAAATAGGGGAAGGCGAAGTTCCGCATGAGCTCGAAGCCGAACAACCGTGCCGCACCGATGGCGATGTCGCTGTAGCCGCTGAAGTCACCGTAGATCTGAAAGGCGAACAGCACCGTGGCCAGGGCCATGGTGGAACCACTATGCGCAGAGGGGTCTGCGTAGAGCATGTTCACGATCTGCGAGCAATTGTCCGCCACCACGATCTTCTTGAACAGGCCCCAGAGCATCTGCCGTAGGCCATCGCGCGCCATGGCCGTGTCGAACACCCGCGGCTTCAGGAACTGGGGGATCATGTTGCGGGCCCGTTCAATGGGGCCGGCGAGCATCTGCGGGAAGAAGCTCACGAAGGCGAAGAAGGTGATGGGGTCGCTGGTGGCCTTCAGCTGCCTGCGGTACACATCGATGGTATAGCTCAGGCTCTGGAACGTGTAGAAGCTGATGCCCACGGGAAGCACCAGGCCCAGTGCGCGAAGCCCGAAGGGCAGGCCCATGAAGGTGAACGCCTCATGGAAGCTCGTGATGAAGAAGTCGTAGTACTTGAAGTAACCCAAAAGGCCCAGGTTCGCCACCAAACTGACGCCCAGCAGCGCCTTGCGACGCGCCTCGCTCGTGGCCCGTTCCAGACCGATCGCCACCAGATAATCCGTGCCCGAGGTGAAGATCAACAGCCCCAGAAAGCGCCAGTCCCACCAGCCGTAGAACACGAAACCCGTGAGGATCAGGAAGCTGTTCTGAACACGCAAGTTGCTGTTCAGCAACCAGTACAGCACGAAAACGATCGGCAGGAAGATCGCGAAGTCGAGGGAGTTGAAGAGCATGCCTGAGGGTTGCGCGCGGTGCTGGAACGGCGTTCTACGGTCCTTGTCGGTCCCAGGTTCCGGGGGTGGGTGGCCTGGGGGAACCGCCCAAAACTATCCCCCCTGCCCGGCGCAGCGCCGGAGCGCCACAGGCGTTTCCCCAAGGTGTACTGTTGATGACATCGGTCATGCGCCAGCTCCTTTCTTCAACAGGCCTGCCCGCTTGGTCGGGCCCTTGACAGTTCCATGACCAAGCACCCTGTGCCCCGGGGGACCTTCGCGGTGCCGAACGATGGACCTCTCCCGCCTGCATATCCTCGCCCTTACGCACCAGCGTCTTCCATTGGAAGCCGTGGGCAAGTTCCACTTGGAGGAGAACACGTTGAAAGAGACCGGCGCCCGCCTGAAGGAGTCGGGTCTGGTGGAGGAGTGCTTCTTCATCACCACCTGCAACCGTGCCGAGCTCGTGTTCGTATCCGCTGCAGAAGGTGTTCGTCCGGACGCTCTCCTTCAGCAATGGCGGCCTGCGCTGGACAACGAGACGCATGACATGGCCTTGCGTGCGGCCGTGCTCCACAGCGGTGCCGAAGCCGTGACCCACCTGATCAGCGTGGCCTCCAGCCTGGAGAGCTTGGTGATCGGTGAGCGCGAGATCCTGGCCCAGGTTCGCGATCAATACGAGCGTGCCCGCCTTGCTGGTCTTACCGGCGATGCGTTGCGCCTGCTGATGAAGCAAGTGGTGATCACCGCCAAGCGGGTGTACACCGAGACCGGTATCGCCAACCGTCCCGTGAGCGTGGTGAGCCTGGCTTATCGCGCGCTGCGCGACCATGGTGTTCGCAAGGAGGCCCGCTTCCTGATCATCGGCGCGGGCAAGACCTGCGCGGACATGTGCCTCTACCTGGCCAAGCACGGGTTCAAGGACCTTCACATCTTCAACCGCACCTTGGCCAAGGCCGAAGCTCTGGTTAAGAGCGTGGGCGGCGAAGCCTATCCGCTGGATACGCTCGTGGCCTTCGATGAGGGCTTCGATGTGATCATCTCCGGTATCGGTCGCGGCACACCCATCGTGGATGCGGAGCTCTTCAGCACCCTGCGCGCCGCGGACCCCCGTAGTGCTGAGCAACGTGCTTCCAAGCCTGTGCTCGTGGACCTGGCGCTCCCGTACGACATTGAGCCGACCTGCATGGGCACTTCGCCCGCGCACCTGATCCGCATCGACGACCTGCAGCAACAGGCCGAGACCAATCGCGCTGCACGCCACCAGGAGCTGGGTGCCTGCCTTGCCATTGTGCAGGAAGGTGTGGCCGGCTTCGAAGTGATGGCCCGTGAACGCGGCGTGGAACGTGCCATGGCCCAGGTGCCCGAGGCGGTCCGCGCTCTTCGGGACCGTGCCGTGAACGAAGTGTTCGCAGCAGACATCGCCCGCCTTGATCCGGAGGCCCGCGCTGTGCTGGACAAGGTACTCGACCACTTGGAGCGTAAGTACATCAGCGTGCCCATGAAGATGGCCAAACAGGTGATCCTCGACGAGCACCAGCGGGTGGCGGAAGCCCCGCGCGCATGACCGCTCAGCGACCCCTCATCATCGGTACCCGCGGCAGCGCGCTCGCCCTCTGGCAGGCCCACCACATCGCCGAGCGCCTGCTCGCTCTCGGCCAGCCCACCGAGATCCGCATCATCAAGACCAGCGGCGACCGCATCCAAGACCTCTCCTTCGACAAAATGGAAGGCAAGGGTTTCTTCACCAAGGAGCTGGAGGCCGAACTGCTTGGCGGCACCATCGACCTGGCCGTGCACAGCTGCAAGGACCTGGAGACCAATGAGCCCGCTGGCCTTACCATCGCAGCCTTCCCTGGTCGTGCCGCTTGCACGGAGCTGCTGTTGGTGCGCCCCGAGGCCAGTGACGCGACCTTGCCCTTGGAGGTGAAAGGGTCTGCGATCGTTGGCACCTCGTCGGCCCGCCGCAAGGCCCAATTGAAGCAACTGCGCCCCGACGTTCGCATCCAGGACCTGCGCGGCAACGTGCCCACGCGCGTGGACAAGCTGCGCAGCGGACTGTATGATGCCATCCTTCTGGCAAAGGCCGGACTGGATCGACTGGAGCTTGATCTTTCCGGCCTTCAGGTGCTCGAACTCGACCCGCGCATCTTCGTCCCCGCACCTGCCCAAGGGGCACTCGCCGTGCAGACGCGCAGCGATGATGCCATCACTCGCTCGGTGGTTGAACAGCTGAACGATGCTTCCGCTTCGCGCACGGCGATTCTGGAACGCCGCGTCCTGAACGCCTTCCACGGAGGGTGCCAGGTACCCCTGGGCGTGCATGCTGTTCACACTGCCGGCCGTTACCACATCTGGGCGAGCGGCACCCGGGCATGGACCGACACGCCCCGTCGTGTGCAGGTGAGCGGCACGGACGTGGAGCAGTTGGCGAAGGAGACCGTGCAGCGCCTCAATGCCCCGGTGAAGCCGCTGCGTGTGGTGATCACGCGTGCGCTGGAAGGGGATGAGCTGATCGCACGCACACTCGTGGCCCACGGCATCGCCGTCAGCGGTGCGGAACTGTTAACGCCAGCTGCCATCCCCTTCGCCGAACTGCCCGATCACGACCGGATCTTCTTCACTTCGCGCAACGCGGTACGCTTCTTCGTAAAAGGCGGTGGTGACCTGCGGATGGCCCCATGCGATGCCATCGGGAACGGTACGGCCGAGGAGATCCGCAAGCACGGCGCAGAAGCCAACTTCATCGGAGATGGACCGGACACGCCCACTATCGCGAAGGACTATGTGGAACGCTTCGGCCAGGTGAGCGTCCTGTTCCCCTGCGTTACCGACGGACTTCGTACCATCCAGAAGGCCATGCCCGAAGGTCATGCGATCGACCTCCACGTCTACACCATGCGACCGGTGAACCTCGTTCGCCCGATCGAAGGCGATGTGGTCATCGTTACCAGTCCGAACCATGCGGACGCCCTGCATGCCGTTTCCGCGTTAGATCGTTGGACAAGTGTTGTGGCCATGGGCACCAGCACCTCACAGCGCATCAAGGTGCTGAGCGGAGTGGAGGCCCTGATACCTTGGTCGAGCACGGAGATGGCCCTGATCGATGTGGTCTTCAACTTGGCCATCGCACCTTCGAACACCTGACCCATACCATGGAACTGCTGCACCGCCCGCGTCGCACACGCAAGAACGCGATCATCCGTGAGGCCGTAGCCGAAACGCGTGTACACCCGGCTCAGTTCATCTATCCCTACTTCGTGAAGCCGGGCAGGGGGATGACAGACCCGATACTGGCCATGCCCGGCATCTCGCACTTCACGGTGGACACCCTGCTGAAGGATGTTGAAGTGGGACTGAAGCTCGGGTTGAACAAGGTGCTGCTGTTCGGGGTGCAGGAGCCCAAGAGCGAGGAGGGTGATGCGGCCTGGAGCGAACGCAGCGTAGTGCCCAGCGCCATCCGCGAACTGAAGAAGGTTTTCGGTGAAGACCTGTACGTGATCACCGATGTCTGCCTATGCGCCTACACCACCCACGGACACTGCGGTCTTGTGCATGACCACCACGTGCTGAACGACGAGAGCGTGGAACGCTTGGTGAAGATGGCCCTTGCGCACGCCACCGCTGGTGCCGACATGGTGGCTCCGAGCGACATGATGGATGGTCGTATCGGTGCCATGCGTCAGGGGCTGGACATGCATGGTTTCACGAACACGGCGCTCATGAGCTATGCGGTGAAGTTCGCCAGCGCCTACTACGGACCGTTCCGTGAAGCAGCCGGTTCAGCACCTGGTTTCGGGGACCGCCGCAGCTACCAGATGGATGCACGCAATGGTCGTGAGGCCATGCGCGAAGCCATGCTTGATGAACAGGAAGGCGCAGACATCCTGATGGTGAAGCCCGCGCTCGCCTACCTCGATATCCTCGCCGAGCTGCGCCAACGCACAGACCTGCCGCTGGCCTGCTACAACGTGAGCGCCGAGTACAGCATGGTGAAGGTGGCCGCCGCTGCGGGATTGGTGGACGAGCGCCTGATGACCTTGGAGAACCTGCATGCTTTCGCCCGCGCCGGTGCCGACCTCATCATCACCTACCACGCGCGCGAAGTGCTGGAGAAACGCTGGTTGTAGTTCCTTCGACATCGCGATCGGCTTGGCTCCGTGCGGGCTTTTCGCGATATTCGTAAGGAAGCCAGCTCATGTCCACCACGCGCATCCTCATCGCCGACCCTCTTGAGATCCTTGCGGCCGGGCTGCGCAGTTGGTTGTCCGAGGCTCCCGAGATGGAGGTGGTCGGACACGCCGGGACCGGACAGGCCGTGCTTGAAAGGCTCGAGGAGGGTCCGGTGGACCTGATCCTCATGGAGGTCTCACTTCCAGGCAGGGATGGTATCGATACCATGAGGGAAGTGCGCAGGCACCATCCTGCAGTGAAGGTGCTGGCCTATTCTGCGCTCACCGAGATCGAGTACGTGAACAGTATGCTCATCGAAGGGGCTTCAGGTTACCTCGTGAAGGGCTCTTCAAAGGAGGAATTGATCACCGCGATCCGTGCGGTCATGAACGATCAGCCCTACCTGAGCCCGGCCGCACGGGAAAGCACCCTCCATGGGTATGACCATACCCAGAAACGCATGGACGGCGAGTACATCGGCCTTACCGAGCGCGAACGCGAGATCATCAGGCTGGTGGCCCAAGAGCGCACCAACGACGAGATCGCCAAGGCTCTGTTCATCAGCGTGGACACGGTGAAGACCCACCGCAAACACTTGATGACGAAGCTGAACGTACGCAGTTTGGCCGGGCTGGTGAAGTACGCGCGCGACCGCTGCTGGATCTGATCGCCACCCCGAAAAATACCCTCTAGTGGGTATTGTGGGGGGCAAGTGCCGTGGGGAGTTTTGTTCCGTCAAGTATGGAACTCTCCCCGATCATGGAAAAGCAACTCGATATCACCTGCAAAGCCGCTCTCCTGGCGGCGATCATGGCGCTCGCAGGACTGTCCCTCTTTGCCGCCGCACCTCCCAGCCACGATGAAGTGACCATCACCGGTAGGCTCTACGCTGACACCTCGGACCTGGAGGATGCCATCTTGGTCGTGGAACTGGAAGAGGAGCAGTGCCTGCGTTCCGTCCTGTTGCGCAACGGTCGCTTTGAATTCAAAGTACCTGTTGGCGCTCATGCCCGGCTCATCTTCCTCAAGCCTGGCTACCTCACCAAGGAAGTGCTCGTGGACACCAAGAACGCCCTCATCAGCGCCCAAGCCAACAAGCTGAACAAGACCGTCAAGTTCGACGTGGTGCTGGAGTCCACCGAAGAACGCAAGCATCAGGCCTACCTCGGTCCCGTGGGCTATATCCACTTCGTGAACGGTACCGGTTTGATGCGCGTGCGCCACGATGAACGCATGGTGGCCCTTACCCAGGAGGCCGAGGATAAGTAGGACGTTCAAGAGCGCTTCGGGTCAGCGGCTCTCCCGTTGGTCCGGTCAGGCGGACCCCGGCTCTCTCCGCCGGGGTTTCGTCTTTCCAGTTAGACCTATTCGACCTGGAACCGCTGGGTGGACAGGTGTCCAGCTCCATCCCTGATCAACAGCAGGTAGCCGCCAGGAGGAATTCCGCTCAGGTCCAGTTCGGAGCGGCCACCGTTCACTGTCCGCACAAGCAATGACCGTCCTGAGAGATCCAGCATTTGCACGTAGTGTGTACCCGTGTTGACCGTGTTAAGCACGAGTACGGGAGCGCTGGATGGAACGGGGTTAGGGGCGATGGAGAAGGACCCTTCCACTACCGTTCCGGGAACCTTGGTGGGAATGAGCGGCCCGCAGATGCACACTGCGCACAAGCCCGTATCCGCGTAGAACAGAAAGTCGCAGGGTTGGGAGCACAGGTCCATGATGACGGTATCGCCCACCACGTTCAGGGGTACTGGTTGGCCAAGTCCCGAGTCCACGCAACCGACCGGATCGAAGAGCCACATGTAGGGACCCGAGCAACTGTTCCACAGGCTGGAATAGGGACCGAAGGCCCAAATGCCATCACAGCCGTTCGAAGGCGGGATCACGTAGTAGGTTGTGAGCGTGGTCTGCGCCGATGCGTGGCAGGTGAAGGCGACCAAGCTCAGGAATACGGCAAGGGTGCGAAGCGGCTTCATGAAGTGAAACTAGCGGTCCTTCCAGCCAAGGAATGAGAACCATCGCTTTGTGAACGAACAGGGTGTTGTGGAGCGCGGTGGGCCGAAAAAGCTCAGGGCCCCTGTTGGGAGACCCTGAGCGAGATCAGTTCTCGGGCGACGTGAACGTCGCCCCTGCGATTACTTGAACGCCGCCAGCCCGGTCACCTCCATGCCGGTGATCAGCAGGTGGATGTCGTGCGTGCCTTCGTAGGTCACCACGCTTTCGAGGTTCATCATGTGGCGCATGATCGGGTACTCGTTCGTAATGCCCATGCCGCCGAGGATCTGGCGTGCCTCGCGTGCCACGCTCATGGCCAGGGCCACGTTGTTGCGCTTGGCCATGCTGATCTGTGCGGTGGTGGCGCGGCCTTCATTGCGCAGCACACCGAGGCGCCACGTGAGCAGCTGGGCCTTGGTGATCTCCGTGATCATTTCAGCGAGCTTCTTCTGCGTGAGCTGGAACTGGCCGATGGGCTTGCCGAACTGGATGCGCTGCTGGCTGTAGCGGAGAGCCACATCGTAACACTCCATGGCCACGCCCAAGGTTCCCCAAGCGATGCCATAGCGGGCGCTGTCCAAGCAGCCGAGCGGCGCACCGAGACCGCTCTTGTTGGGGAGCAGGTTGGCTTTGGGCACCTTCACGTTGTCGAACACAAGCTCACCGGTGGGGCTGGCACGCAGGCTGAGCTTGCCGTGCGTGGTCGGGGTGGTGAAGCCTTCCATGCCACGCTCCACGATCAGGCCATGGATGCGGCCTTCGGTGTTCTCGGCCTTGGCCCACACCACGGCGATGTCCGCCAGCGGGCTGTTGCTGATCCACATCTTGGCGCCGTTCAGCAGGTAGTGGTCGCCCTTGTCCTGGAAGGTGGTGACCATGCCGCCGGGGTTGCTGCCGTGGTCGGGCTCGGTGAGGCCGAAGCAGCCGATCTTGGTGCCGGCCGCGAGCTGGGGGAGCCACTTCATCTTTTGTTCTTCGCTGCCATACTTCCAAATGGGGTACATCACCAACGAGCCCTGCACGCTGCAGAGGGAACGCAGGCCGCTGTCGCAGCGCTCGATCTCCTGCATGATCAGGCCGTAGCTGATCTGGTCCAGGCCCATGCCGCCATATTCCACGGGCACCATCGGACCGAAGGCACCGATCTCGGCCAGGCCGGGAATGATGTCGGGGCTGAAGAAGGACTTCTCAAAACGCTCCTCGATGATGGGCTTCAGGTGCGTGCTGACGTGCTTGCGCGCGGTGTCGCGTATCAGCTTGTGCTCCTCCGTGAGCAGCTCGTCCACCAAGTAGTGGTCGTGTGCTTGGTAGAGGTCCGTGGCGGCCTTCTTCTGGGTGGTGGTCGTGCTCATTGGGGTGTGTTCCGAAGTTCCTGAAAAGCGGTGCAAAAGTAGGAATGTCACAAGGCTGCGTGGGTGGTGCAGGGGTCTACTTTTGCGGCGGTTGTCCACCATGGAAGGCACGCTCCGCATCAACGACCCGCTCAGCGCCGACTGGGTAACAGGCATCCTGCTGCTGGTGTTCGTGCTCTTGGCCTACACCAACGTGGCCTCGCCGAAGAAGTGGCGCCTTTTGTGGGGTTCCATGTTCACCCTGCGTCTGGGCAAGCAGGTGTTGCGCGAGGACGTGGACCCGCAGGACCGTACGCTGATCGGGCTGATCGTTGCCGCTATGGTGCTGCTGGCCCTGTTCGCCTACCAAGTAGCGGTGGTGAGCGGGGTGCCCAGCTCCGGCCTCTTGCTCTTCGGGCGTTCCCTCCTGTTCGTGGTGATCGCCTTGATCGCGCAGGTGCTGCTGTTGAACCTCGTGGGCGTGCTATTCCGGTCCGACGGGGGGTTGATGGAGTACCTCTACACCATGCTGCTGATCACCATCGTGCTGGGCGTGGTACTGCTGCCGGTGGTGATGTTGGTCGCCTACCGACCTGGGCTGCGCTTCGCACTGTTGCCGCTGGGGGGGGCGGTGGTGGCGTTGTCGGTGCTGTACCGCTGGTTCCGGGCCGTCCTGATCGGGGTGGGTGAGGGGGTGCCGCTGCGCCACGTTTTCCTTTACCTTTGCACCGCCGAAATCGTACCGGTGGCAATAGCGATCCACTCGGCAACGCACTGATCCCCTTGCTCATCATCTCTTAAGCCGAGCGGCCTTGAAGATCAAGACCATACTCGTTTCGCAACCGGAACCCACGGACGAGAAGAACCCGTACGTCGAGCTGGCGAAGAAGTTCGCGCTGAAGATCGATTTCAGGCCCTTCATCAAGATCGAGGCGGTGCCCGGACAGGAGTTCCGTCAGGAGCGTGTGAACATCCTGGACCACACGGCCGTGGTGCTCACGAGCCGGAATTCGGTGGACCATTTCTTCCGCATGTGCAAGGAACTGCGCCTCACGGTGCCTGAGTCCTTGAAGTACTTCTGCGTGAGCGAGAGCGTGGCCTACTACGTGCAGAAGTACATCGTGTACCGCAAGCGCAAGGTCTTCATCGGCAAGCAGAGCTTCGCCGACCTGATGGACGTGATCAAGAAGCACAAGGACGAGACCTACCTAGTGCCCTGTAGCGACATCCAGAAGCAGGAGATCCCCGCGCTGCTGGATAAGGCCGGCGTGAAGTACACCAACGCGGTGTTCTACCGCACGGTGGCCAGCGACCTCAGCGACATCAAGAACCTGGCGTACGACATGCTGGTGTTCTTCAGCCCCGGCGGCATCGAGAGCCTGAAGAAGAACTTCCCCAAGTTCAAGCAGAACGGCGTGGTGATCGCTGCGTTCGGTCCCACCACGGCCAAGGCCGTGCGCGAGGCTGGATTGGAGCTGAACATTGAAGCCCCGCTGCCCGAGGCTCCCAGCATGACCGGTGCCATCGAGCTGTACCTGAAGCGCGCCGCCAAGGAGGCCCGCAAGAAGTGATCCCCGGCCCGCCCAACCGCGGGTCACTTGGTTCACCGTCCGATCCATCACACCCCCATGTCCGAGGCACCGCGCGCTACCTTTCGCAAAGCGGAGCGCCTCTGTAGCCGCACGGTGATCAAGGACCTGCTGGCCACCGGCCGGGCCGTGAACGAGGCGCCTTTCCGCTTGATCGGTAAGGTGATGACACTCGAAAGCCCCGTGCCCGCCCAGATCGCCTTCGCGGTGCCCAAGCGCTTTCTGCCCCGCGCCGTGGACCGCAACCGCACCCGCCGCCGCATGCGCGAGGCCTTCCGCTTGAACAAGCTGCGCTGGCAAGAGACCTTGCGTGCGGCCAACGTTCAGTGCGCATGGCTCGTCGTTTACCAGGGCCGCACCTGCCCGCCCTTTGAGCTCACCCAGCAGAAAATATCCCGGTCCATCGATCGTTGGATCCTTGAGCATGTCCAACCTGCTCACTAAGCTCATGGTCGCGCTGGTGAAGCTGTACCAGTACATCCTTTCGCCCATACTGCCGGGCGCCTGCCGCTACACGCCGAGCTGCAGCGAATACGGTGTGCAGGCCCTGCGGAAACATGGCCCCTGGCGCGGTGGCTGGCTCACCCTGAAGCGCATCTTATCTTGTCACCCATGGGGCGGACACGGTTACGACCCCGTCCCGTAAGGGCGTACACCCTTCGCCCAAAAATCGAACGATCATGGCACGTATGAACCTCCGCTCCTGGAAGCTCTGGACCGTCACCGGCCTCATTTCGGCAGGGGGTGCGCTCGGCATCGCCGCTGGCGACAGCTTCTTCGAGATCAGCAAGAACCTGGAGATCTTCAATGAGCTCTACAAGGAGCTCAACATCTACTACGTTGACGACACCAAGCCCGGTGAGCTGATGAAGACCGGCATCGACGCCATGTTGGAGAGCCTGGACCCGTACACCGAGTACATCCCGGAAAGCCAGATGGAGGATTACCGCTTCATGACCACCGGCCAGTATGGAGGCATCGGCGCGCTGATCAAGAAGAAGGGCAACACCATGCAGGTGAGCGAACCTTACGAAGGCTACCCTGCCATGAAGGCCGGGCTGCTCGCGGGTGATGAGCTCATCGAGATCGACGGACGCGTGGTCGGTGGTATGGATACCGAAGAAGTGAGCAAATTGTTGAAGGGCCAGGCCGGCACCGCCGTGAAAGTGCTTGCCCGTCGCGATCAGGCCGAACCGAAGCTCTACACCCTCACGCGTGAAGAGATCAAGATCCCCGATGTTCCGTACAAGGGCATGATCGATCCGGCGAACAAGGTCGGCTACTTCAAGCTGAACAGCTTCACCCAGACCGCGGGCCAGGAAGTGCGTACGGCGATCAAGGAGCTGAAGGACCAAGGTGCCGAGAAGATCATCTTCGACCTGCGCGGCAATGGCGGAGGCCTACTGCGCGAAGCCGTTAACATCGTCAACTTCTTCGTAGCGAAGAACGAGCTCGTGGTGGAGACCAAGGGCAAGATCGCCGAATGGGACAAACCCTACAAGACCTTGAGCGAGCCGCTTGACGCCGCGATCCCCTTGGTGGTGTTGGTGGACGAAGGAAGCGCCAGCGCCAGCGAGATCGTGAGCGGTGCATTGCAGGACCTGGACCGTGCCGTGATCATCGGGGAGCGTACCTACGGGAAAGGCCTCGTCCAGCAGACGCGTGACCTCTACTACAACAGCAAGCTGAAGGTGACCGTGGCCAAGTACTACATCCCCAGCGGCCGCTGCATCCAGAAGCTCGATTACTCGCACCGCGACAGCATCGGCAAGGCCATCGTGTTCGCTGACAGCACCCTCAAGGCCTTCAAGACCCGCAACGGTCGCCCGGTGTTCGATGGCCGTGGTATCCAACCCGATGTGAAGGTGGAGGAGCCCGAACTGCCCAAGGTGGTGGGTGGCCTTTACACGGCGGACATCTTCTACGACTACGCCAACCACTACCGCAGGACCCACGACAGCATCCCGCCTGCCGCCACCTTCACCATCACCGAGGCCATTTACCAGGACTTCCTCGCATACACGAAGGACAAGCAGTACGACTACGACACCGAGAGCATGGAGAAGCTGAAGGAGCTCGTGGACGCGGCCAAGAAGGAGCGCTACTACGACCACTCCAAGACCGCCATCGATGCCCTGGAGAAGGAGCTCGCGCCCGACCGCACTGAAGACCTGAAGCTGTTCCGCAAGGACATCGAAGAGGTGTTGAAGAACGAGATCGTGGCCCGTTACTACTTCCAGACCGGCCGTTACGTGGCTTCGTTGAACGACGACCCCTATGTGAAGAAGGCGCTGGAAGTGCTGAACAACGGCACGCTCACCGGTATTCTCAGCGGCTCCGTCAAGGGCCAATAACCGACAGCAGTGCGCGTTACCGTCGGTGTGAACACCTCCCGTGACGCTTTTCAGTGGGTGCACCTCGGGGCGCTGGCCTTGGCGGTGATCATGCTACCGTGGTCCACGGCCTTCCTTAGCATCGCCCAGATGCTGCTTGCTGCGAATTGGCTGGTGGAAGGTCTCGTGCGCAAAGACCTCGCAGGCCGTTTCAAGCGGGCGTTCTCCTCCGGCCCCGTGCTGGTCTTCCTCTCCTTTCTGGCTTTGAACGGATCGGGCCTGTTGTGGACCGAGGACATGGAATGGGGTCTCGACCTGTGCCGGATCCTGGCGCCTGTGCTGGTGTTCGGTGTGATCCTCGGTGGATCGCCACGCTTGCGGACCGATGAGCTGCGCACCATCCTGCTGTTAGGTGCATGGAGCGTTGTGGCCAGCACCTTCGCCTGTGCCTTCCTCGCTCCACCCGATGCTGACTATCGTGCGCTCTCGCACTTCATCAGCCATATCCGCTTAGCGCTCTTGCTCGCCTTCGCGGTGGCGGTGTTCGTCGTGTATTATCCGCAAGCTTCGATCATGTGGAAAGGCTTGCATATCGCTGCAGCCATCTGGTCCTGGACCTTCATCGGAAAGCTGGGCAGCCTGCAGGCCAGCGCCATGCTCGTGATCATCCTTGCGGTGCTCGTATGGCGTGAAGCAACACGCTGGCGCCTGCGCTGGAGGGTCGCTGCACGCGCGACCTTGGTGCTGGTCCCGACCCTTGCGTTGGGTTGGCTTGCGGTGGAGATCACCGTGCGGTACCGGCTCCCTGATCGGACCTTGGATGCGAAAGCGGAGGTGACGGCCGGAGGAGAGCGATACGATCATGACCTCACCAATCCGCAGACCGAGAACGGCCAGCACGTATGGACCTATGTGGCCTGGGGTGAGCTCGCGCGCACCTGGGAGCGCCGCAGCCAAGTGCCGTTCAAGGCGGATGATGGACGGGGTGATCCGCTCTATGGAACCCTCGCCCGTTACCTGACCTCCAAGGGCCTGCGCAAAGACAGTGTGGCGGTGATGAACTTGACCGATGCGGAGGTCAGGGCGATCGAAGAAGGCACGGCCAGTCTACAGGGTCAAGGCTCGCGGTTGCGCGCACGTTTCGATGAGGTCATGATGGAATGGGAACGCTACCGTGCCTATGGCGACGCCAACGGTCATTCGGTGACCATGCGCCTGGAGTTCCTGAAGGCCGGCTGGGCCATTGCGAAGGACCATTGGCTCGCTGGTGTGGGTACGGGTGATACACGCCCGGCCTTTGCCGCACAATACGAACGCATGCACAGCACCTTGCTGCCCGAATGGCGCTTGCGTGCGCACAACGAATACCTCACGCTGTTCATCAGCTTCGGTGTGTTCGGCCTGCTGTGGTCGCTCTTCAGCTGGTGTTGGCCCGCATGGAAGCTCGGTGCCTGGCGTGACCCGCTCTTCATCGCTTGGGCCATCCTGTTCGGCTTCTCCTGCCTGACCGATGATACCGTGGAGACCCAGGCCGGAGCGACCTTCTTCGCGCTGTACTATGCGTTGCTTGTCTTCGCCGCGCCGCGGAAGATCAGTGCGCTCAACGAAGCTCCTCCAACAAGGCCAGCACCCGGCGCGGCTCGATCCGTGTGATGCAGTCGCAGGGCTTCCCTGCAGCACAAGCCGAGCATTCCTTGTCGTGGACCAAGGCGTGCGCGTCAGGTCCCAAGGGGGACCATCGACCTGGGTGGATCGGTCTGCGCATGGAGTAAAGGCCGATGGCCCGAATGCCCAATGCGGCAGCGATGTGCAAGGGTCCGGTGCTGGCCGCAACGAGCGCGTTGCACCCGCCGATCAAGGCCAGCAGTTCCGTGAGCGAGAGCTTCCCTCCGGCATCAATCACATGGGGAAGGTCCAAAGGAAGGTGGCTGCCGTAGCGCTCAGCTTCAGCCGCAGTGCCTGTCACGATCACTTGCCATTGTTGCGGATCCAACGAGCGGATCACTGCCGCGTGGTTGTGCAGTCCCCAGCCCACGCCACTGCCTAGCAAAGGATGCAGGATCACGCGCCTGCGATCGGTGCGGAGCAAGCGGGTCACGGATGCAGGTACTGCCGGACGACGCAATCCGGAGAGTGTTGAGAGAACATCGGTACGGGGTACATCGATCCCGAACGGAGCCAGCAACTTGATGTTCAATTGCGCTTCGTGCAGGTCGCTTTTCCGTCGGCTGAAGGAGACCCGTTCGGTGCACGTGAGCCAATGCCACCACCGATGGCTGGTCCCAATGCGTTGCGGAATGCCGGCTTGTTTTCCCCAGGTAGCCACGTCGCGGTGAGGGAAGACATGCACCAGCGCATCGGCGTTGAGCTCCCGTAACCGGGCTACCGGATCGCCAGTCGCCAACTCTTCCAAGGTGATGATCGCATCTACATGGGCGCAGTGCTGCCATACGGGGCGCGTGTACTGCTTCACCAGAGCGATGATCCGTGTCTGAGGTGAGTGTTTTTTGATCAGTCCGGCCATGGGAAGCGTGACCACCGCATCGCCCAGCGCGTCCGGCCGCGAGAGGATGATCGTGCGCGGCAGCTTCATGGTCGGACGCGCTGAAGGTCGCGCAGCTTGGCGTACTTCAGGAACGTGGCGTGCGCGCTCACCATGGCGATCACGAAGCCGTGGTAGCCGTCCACGAAGCCGAGGCGGAACACATAGTCACCCACGAACTTCACCAAAGGGCTGAAGAGGATGCGCAACAGGTTGCTGCGTTTGCCGCGCTCCAGGTTCGCCTGCGCCATGATGTCGGTGAAGTAGTTCACCTGCCGAATGTGGTCGGCCAGCGTGTAGTAGCTGTAGTGGAGGATGTCGCCTGGAAGGTGCTCGATGCGTGAACCGGCGTCCAGCTCGTACCGGTCGTGCGGGTTCACACCGGTCCAACGACCCTTGCGGCTGTCCCACAAGCGCAGCTTCACATCCGGGTACCAGCCACCGTGCCGGATCCAACTGCCGCAATAGTTCGTCAGCCGGTTCATCGTATAGCCATCGGCTTCGCCGTTCTTCGCTTGAAGAACTGCCTTTCGCAGGCTGTCATCCAAGGCTTCATCCGCATCCAACGACAGGATGAAGGGATGTAGCGCGTGCGTGATGGCGCGGTTCTTCTGCTCGATGTGGCCATCGAAGGCGTGCTGCATGAAGCGGGCGCCATGCTCCTTCGCAATGGCCTCGGTGCGGTCCGTGCTGAAGGAATCCAGGACCACGATGTCGTCGGCGACACCCTTCAAAGAAGCCAGACAGCGCCCGAGGTTGCGCTCTTCGTTGAAGGTGATGATGACGGCGGAAAGCGATCGCATGGTGGACGGCCAAGATAGTTCCAATGGAAAAGCCCGCCGTCCGCATCAGCCGGAACGGCGGGCCTTTCTCGCGGTATCGCTCAGTACAGGCCGTGGAACACCACGAACTTCCCACGCTTCAATTCCTCCCCACCCTGCTTCACGCTGTAGACGTAAAGGCCTTCTTCCAACCAAGCCGTGGTGATGGTGGCGCGACCTTGCTGCACAGCTTTCCGGGTTACAAGTCGTCCACTGTTGTCCAACACGTCGATGGTTATCGCGCCCTTCCCACCCGGCGTGCTGATGTCGAAGAAAATGTCCCGGTCAGCAGGGTCAGGGAACACCGTGACCTTCACACCTTCGTTCAACTCGGCCACGCCCACCGTGCTATTCAAGGTCACACAGTAATCCTCGGTCTCGCCGTAGTCATAGCCGTCCTCGCAGCCGTCCGAGGGAGCGGCGTTGTAGCGCATCACCACGCGCAGACGTGTGCTTCCAGGCAGGGCCGTGGCCGGAATGCTGAGCTGGCCGATGGCGGCGGTTGCACTGGCGGAACCCGCGTCGAACACCATTTCGCTCGCGCTGAACAGACCATCGTGGTCCTGGTCGATATAGACCTTGAACCATTCGTTGTAGGGGAAGTTGCTGAAGCCGGGTGTCAGGCTGATGGGGTAGGACTGCCCGATCACCAAGGTGGTGCTCTGCCCCGTGTAGTCGCCGTACCCGTCGTCCGAAACGCTCGTGTTGTTCAAGGTGCCAACGGTGACGTTCGCGATCCATTCGGTGCTCGCATCGTCCGAAGCGCTTGGGCAATACGTGTTGTCCACACAATCTCCGCAGCCTGTGGTGGAGAAGGTGGTGGTGGTGCTCCAGCCGCTCGGGTCACCGTTGCAGCTGCTGCCCATTTCCAGGTCGTAGGTGGTGCAACTGTCCAGCCCGTTGATCACCGTGCTGGTGCCCGTAAGGCCGCTGAGGGTGGTCCATGTGCTGGTTCCGGTGATGCGGTAGCGCAGCTCGTAGGTGCCTGCGGCCAGAACCGTGTTCCACGTCGCCGTGGCGTTGACCGCATCGTTGATAGAGACGCTCACGTTCAACGGAGCCGTGCAGCAACCCTCACTGGTCCACGTGAACAGCGGAGAGAAACCGCTGCTGCTGGTGTCGCACAAGGCTTCCACTTGGAACTCGTAGTCCGTGCAGTTCGAAAGCCCGCTGAGCGAGAGGTTGTTGTTGACGAGGTTCGGCACAGAGGTCCAGGCTCCGCCACCCACCGGACGGTACTGCACATTGAACACCGGGGAACCGACAGCGCTCCAGCCGAGCGTACTTTCCCCCAAGGCCACGCTGGTGGCGGTCAGGTTGTACGGGTTCGGGCAGGTGCCGCAGTTGTTCATGACCCACTGCACGCTGTTCGCTGCGTTGATGCGACCGCCGGTGACGGTGTTCCCAGGCAGGTTGCCCACCTGTTCCACACCGTTGAAAAGCGCCTGCCGCACGTACAAGGCGCCCGCTTGCGGATCGCCCTGCATCAAGGCCGCGAAGCTGGGGCAGGGGCTGCTGCAGATCAGCCCGATGACCCCTGCGGTGAGCGGACTGGCGAAGCTGGTGCCGCTGGTGCTGGTGTAGCCACCGCCGATCTCCGTCGTGTACACGTTGTCGCCCGGAGCACCCACGTCGATGGTCGTGGCGCCGTAACCGCTGAAGGTCCGCATGTCGCTCGTGTTCGTGGCGGTGACGCTGATCATGAAGTCACTGCTGCACGCGGTGGGCATGTCGCCGACGGCATCCACATCCACGTTGTTGTTGGCGGTGGCGCCGCAGTTCAGCACACCTGCCGTACCGAGCGTGTCGTAGATCGCACACCACAGCGGGAAGTCGGAAGGGTCGGCATTGTCAATGCCCCAGCTGGCGTTGGTGGCCACCACGAAGGCCCCCTTACCACCGCCCGTCTGGTTGTATAGGCGGCGCATCACCAGTGGATAGGTGTAGGATTCGATGACCTGTGCTTCGCCCACGCCCTGGCGCGTCACCACCATCATCTTCACATCCCAATTGGCACCGGCCACGCCTTCCGCGTTGTTGCCTTTCGCACCGATCATGCCGGCCACCTCGGTGCCATGACTTCCGCCGTACACGTTGTCGTTGTCGTTCTGCGGGTTCCATCCTTCGAAGTCGTCCACGTAGCCGTTCGCGTCGTCGTCGAGGCTGTTGTTCGGGATCTCCTGGAAGTTGTACCACGCGTTGCCGATCAGATCGGGGTGCGGCAGGTCCGCGTTCTCGATGATGCACACCACGATCGTATCACCGGTCGCCGTCACGCCTCCGGTGGTGATGTCCCACGCCGCTTCACTGTCGATGTTCTGGTGGTGCCATTGCGTGCCGTACTCAGTGTCATTTGGGACGGTGCGGTCCTTCACAACGTGATTATTCTGTGCGAACTGCACGGCCCGGTGGCCCTTCACGGCGCGAAGCATCACCTCCTGCGGCAAGGCGGTGTTCGAATAGTGCAGCTGCCAGATGCGCATCGGGGCGCTCAGCTCCTTCACCACGCGCAACTCCGTGGCCTGCCCATTAAAGGTGGCCAGGTCAGTGGCGATCGCGGTGGCCGCAGCGCCGGGCTTCAGCATCACGAGAATGTCGCCCGGGATGATCGCTTGTTGGGCAGAAGAGGTAGTGGCAAGGCCGATAACGGCCATGAATGAAAGGAAGAGGTTTTTCATAGGATGCTTCGGCCACGAAGGTAGGCCGGACAGCCCCCTCGGACGTGTGGGTGACAGTCCGCTAAGCGCTTCGCGATCACGGCGCTTCTTGGAAAGCCAGTTCGCGACCTTACTGGTCCGAGAAGACAATGCGGACCGTGCGGGGCGAAGCGTTCCGATCCAAGATCCGCAGCAGGTAGGTGCCGGTCGGAAGACCATTGCGGTACAGCACGAGGCCGTCAGCGTTAGCTTGCCACGCAGCGTGGTATACACGACCATGCATGTCCGAAAGTTCCACCGCGGTGTTCGCTCTCATCGAGAAACCGGCGACCATGACGCGGTCGGAAGCGGGTATCGGATGGGCGCTGAGCTCAGGCGACCGATCAATCTCGGGCCCTCCCAAGCTGGAGCAATTCGCGCCGGGACACCAGTTCACATTGGAACCCACGAAGCCTGAATTGAGGTCCAAGTAGGGTGGTCCAGCGTTGAAGTTGCTGATATCACAGATGTCCGGTGAATCGGTGATCGACCCGTAGTTGAAGGACATGCCCTGGATGCACAGGTCTCCATACCCTTTGATGGTACCGATGTTGGACAGGTTACCGTTGCAGAACACCTGCCCCGTCTGGCCAAGGTCCAATGCACCGTAGCTGTAAATCCGTAACCACTGACGTGCGTTCATCATACCGTTGGTGATGAGTGCCGAACCGATGAATAGGGAGTCCACATCCAAGTATGCTCCAACACTGTTGTCAAGGGTGTCGAACACGACCATCGAAGAGCTAGCTCGGATCATGCCAGTGTTGTCCACGTTCCCATCTGCGCCGATCTTCTCAAAGACCAGGCTCCCGATGTTCGTCGTGTAGGCGGTCCACATGAAGTTTCCCGCGCAGTTTCCTGGATTGATGAAACGGCTGGACAAGCCTATGGACACCGTGTCGGTAGCTTGGATCTCACCGGTGTTCAGTGAGCTGTCGGCATGGAGGTAGATGTTGTCGCCGCTCAGAAGGCCTGCGTTGCTCATGTAGTTCGCGCTGTCACCCAGCGTCAGGCGATCGGCAGAGAGGTTTCCTTCGTTCCATAGGTCGCCGGTGAGCGTGAGCGTGCCGCTTACGCTCAAGGCTCCGGCAGCTTCGATGTGCACGAGCAGGTTGGACCAACTCGCATCGCCGACATGTGTTAGGGTGTGTGCGATCACCAGTGTGTCGCAGGTCAGCGGAGAACAACCGCAATCCCAAACGGAAGGAGCGGTGAACGATCCGTTGGTAACTGAGGTGCATGTGCTTGCCGTCAAGGAACTCGCCGAGGAGATCCCAACACTGAGGAGCAGGATCAAGAGGTAGTTGTGCCGCATGGAGCCAAGCTATTCCTGCATGGGCACGGCCTGGTTCTTCCTTGCCGCCAGATCCAGCGATCCATATACCTATCCATGCACATACACACGCTTCACCCGCTGGCTGATGTTGGTGAGGGCTTCGTACGGAATGGTGCCAAGGTCGTGGGCATAGTCGCTGAGCGGATACTGCGGGCCGAAGACGATCGCCTCTTCGCCTTCGCGACACGGAATGTCGGTCACATCCACCATGGCCATGTCCATGCAGATGCTGCCCACGAAGCGCGCTTCCTTGCCGTGGATCCATACGCGCCCCTGACCGTTCCCCAGTCGACGACTGAGGCCATCGGCGTAACCGATCGGTAGAATGGCAATACGCAAGGCCCCTTCCGCACGGTGGCGACGGCCATAGCCCACGGTTTCTTGTGGAGCCACATCCTTCACTTGCGCGATCACGGTGCGCAAGGTGGCTGCTGGGCGAAGTTTCGCGGTCTCCGCAGCATCCACGCCGATGCCGTGCAGGCCGATGCCCAAGCGGACCATGTCGAAGTGGGCTTCCGGGAAGCGACTGATGCCGCCGGAGTTCGCAGCGTGCCAGAGGGGTTTGTAGCCGAGCACTTCACCGATCGCGGTGGCCCATTCCGTGAAGCGCGCGATCTGGCCACGCGTGAAATCGTCGTGCTGCGGATCTTCGCTGGCGGCCAGGTGGGAGAGGAGCGAGGCCACGCGTAAGGGTCCCGGATCGCGCAACGCTTCCAAGAGATGTGGAAGGTCGGGTGCGGTGAAGCCCAGCCGGTGCATGCCGGTGTCCAACTTCAGGTGTACGGGCGAAGCGTCAGGCACATGGCGCGCGAACGCGATGGCCTCGCGCAACGTGCGCAGGTCGTACACCTCGGCCTCCAGTCGGAAGCGGTGCAGCGTTTCGAACGGCACGGGCTCGGGGTTCATCACCAGCACCGGTGTGTGGATCCCGTTCTGCCGAAGTTCAATGCCTTCATCCGCATAAGCCACGCCGAGGTAGTCCACCTGTTCGTGCGCGAAGAGACGCGAAAGTTCCAACGCACCACCGCCATAGCCGAAGGCCTTCACCATGGCCATCACGCGGGTGCCGGGTTTCAGCAACGAACGGTAGTGATTCAGGTTGTGCCGCAGCGCTTCGAGGTCGATCTCCAGTTGCGTACCGTGGACCTGCTGCTGCCAGCGTTCCACCACGCGCTCCAATCCGAAGGAGCGCGCACCCTTGACCAACACCACACGGCCTTCAAGATGCTCGGAAGCGTCGCTGTGCAAGAGCGCTTCGGTGTCAGCAAAACAGCGGGTGTTCGCCGGAAGCAAGGAAGCATGGGTCGTGATCGAAGGACCAACGGCGAAGACCGCTGCCACCTTGGCCTGCTTCAGCATGCGGCCAACACGTTCGTACAGACGCTGCGGTGTTTCACCGCTTTCGAGGATGTCCGTGAGTACGACCACCCGTTTCCGGTCCGCGCTCATGCGTACGAGATGTTCCAACGCCACACCGAGGGAGGCCACATCGTTGCTGTACGCGTCGTTGATGAGGGTGCTGTCGTGCACGCCTTCAAGCATCTGCAATCGCATGGCCACGGGTGCCAGGTGAAGCAGGCGCTCGGCGATCCATTCGGGTGCGTGGCCGAGGTGCAAAAGCAAGGTGATGCAATGCAACGCGTTCTCCAGGGAGGCTGCATCGGAGAAGGGCAGGGTGTACCGGTGTTCGCTTCCGTCGTGCGTGGCCTTCACGTGCGTGAGCCCCCCATCGTGCTGTACACCGGTGACATGCAGGAAGGCGCTTTGCTCGCGGGACCAATCGAGAAGCTCGGTGCGCTGCGCCAGACCGCTCTTCACCAGCGCCTCATGCACCACCGCATGATCGCGACAGTAGATGATGCTGCGTGCATCACGAAAGAGCATCGCCTTTTCCAAGGCCTTCTCCAGGTCGCTCGGGAAGTTCTCGCCGTGAGCGGGACCGAGCGTGGTGAAGAGGCCGATGGTGGGCTTGATGACAGCGCGGAGCTTCTCCATTTCGCCCGGCTTGCTGATGCCCGCTTCGAAGAGCCCGAGGGTATGTTCCGCACCCAGCTCCCACACGCTGAGAGGCACGCCGACCTGGCTGTTCCAGCTGCCGGGGCTGCGTGCGATGTGTTCCGTTCCACGCAACAGTTGGAAGAGCCACTCCTTCACCACGGTCTTTCCATTGCTGCCGGTAATACCGACCACCGGACCGTGGAAGTGGCTCCGATGCCAGGCCACAAGCCTTTGCATGGCATCAAGCGTATCGTTCACGGCGATGCAGTTAACACCGACGGGAACGCTATCGGCGTTCACCAGAAAGCACCGGACCCCCTGCTTGATGAGGGCGGGGATGTAACGGTGCCCATCGTGCCGTTCGCCGCGCAGGGCGATGAAGAGCGTGCCTTCTGCGCCGATGGCCCGGCGCGAATCGATGCTGAGGTCCGTGATCCGGACGTCGCCGTTGCCGTGCAGGGTACCGCCCACGGCGATGGCCAGGTCTGCGAGACGGTGGCCGCGCGCGTTCATTGGCCGTGTTGCTGCTGCGCTGCTGGTTGTTCCTGTGCTGCGCGCGCACTGTCGAAACAGCTGCGGCACAAGGGCTCGTAGCTGTCCGTCTCGCCGAGCAGCACAAGCTCCTGGCTCACGTGGGTGCGGTGGCTGAAGGTGGCGAGCTCGCCGCAGTGCATGCAGATGGCGTGCACCTTGGTGACGTACTCCGCCATGGCCATCAGGTGCGGCATGGGGCCGAAGGGGCGCCCCTGGAAATCCATATCGAGGCCCGCGATGATCACCCGGACGCCTTGGTTGGCGAGCTGCTCGCAAACGGTGGGCAATCCCTCATCGAAAAACTGGGCCTCGTCGATCCCCACGACCTGGATGTCGCCGGCCAACAGGAGCAGATTGCTGCTGTTGGGCACGGGGGTGCTGCGGATGGTGGTGCCCTCATGGCTCACCACGTTCACCTCGTCGTACCGGGTATCGAGGCCGGGCTTGAAGATCTCCACCTTCTGCCGGGCGAACTCGGCGCGACGGAGGCGTCGGATCAGCTCCTCGGTCTTGCCGCTGAACATGCTGCCACAGATCACCTCGATCCAGCCTTTGCGGTGGGTGCGGTTGCCGGTCTGCTCGAGGAACATGCGGTGCGGGTGCGCGGGGATAGGCCGCTGGCGGGCCGAATGCGGTGGCGCATTGCGGATCGGCACGAAAATAGGCAACTTCGCGTTGGACCTTCAGCTCCGCAAGCACACGTTCATGTCCACCGAGAAAGGCTACACCCGCATCAACGAACTGGTGGCGGCGCTCAACGGCGCGCTGCTCGACATGGAACAGGGTCGCCTTGGCGCCCAAGGCCTGGAGCGTACCACGGAGGAGGCCCGCGAGCTGTATGAACGGCTGGTGGTGCTGCGTCACAAAGTGCGCGAGGCCCGCGCTGCCATGTCCGCCAAGGCTTCAGCAGAGAAAGTGGCGCCGACTCCGCTGGTTCCCGACGTCGTCCATCAAACCACCCCGGAACCGCCTGCGAAAGCCGAAGCCGCCGAGCGTCCATCGATGCGCTTGGACACCCGCCCCGATGTGAGCCCCCGCCAGACCTCCTTGATCGACGCCATTGCAGAGCATGAGGAGCCCGTGACACCGAAGAAGCCGGTCGCCCCAGCGATACCTTCGAGCAGTGAGAAAGCGGTCAGTCCGAAGGCTGAAGAGATGGCTGTGGTCGCTCCTGCACCTGAGCCGAAACCTGCCGAGGTGATGGAAGCGGTGGCCAAGACCGAAGCTCCGAAGCCGGTACCCGTGCCTCCGGCGAAACGCGGCTCTTCGCTTGCTGATCGGATGGAGCATGCACCCATCTCTGACCTTGGCAAGGCCATTTCCCTCAGTCAGAAGTTCCTCTTCCTGGCCGAGCTGTTCGGCGGACAGAGCGCAGTGTATGAGAAGGCCATCGATACCATCAACGGATACAAAGCCTTGGAGGAGGCCAAGCAATTCCTCGATACCGAAGTGATCGCCAAGTTGAAACGCTCACCCGACCCCGAAGCGCTCTCGAGCTTCATGGACCTGGTGGAGCGACGGTTCAAGTGAGTGCCAGGTTCAATGTGCGAAGTGGTGGAGTGCATCAACTCAGCCCCCGCGCCCACCGCCTCGTTGGAAACAGCGAGGGGGCGGAGGGGGAGCAAGAACGCGCTCCGCACGATGATCAGGATGATGACCACCCGAACCAGAAGATGACCATGCGCGGACCGCTCCCATTCGTTGCCTTTCTCCTCTTTCCGACGCTGCTCAGCGCACAGCAACTGCCCGACCCTGCGGCGCTGCGAACTCGCGCGAAGGGCATGGTGGATACCTTGGCATCACCCGAATTCCATGGGCGGGGATACGTGCTGAACGGGGGTGGTATTGCTGCCGACTGGATCGAAGCGCGCTTCAAGAAGATCGGGCTGCAACCCCTGAAGGAAGGCTACACCGAGCCCTTCACCTTCGATGTGAACACCTTCCCGGAGCCCGTGCGCTTCAGCGTGGAAGGCAAGGAGCTACGCCCGGGCATCGACTTTCTGGTGGACCCCGCATCCGGCAAAGCGGAAGGCAGGTACGAGCTCGTACACCTCACCATGGACGACCTGCTGACGCCTGAACGTCGGCGCATCACCCTCAGCGTGGTGGTGAACAAGGCCATGATCCTGGAGTTCCCCCGGACGAGCAACGCCGACAGCCTGAAGCTCTATGCCGAATGGGAGGATGAGATGGTGAATTACGGCCCCGTGATCCGCGTGAACCACGGCAAGCTCACCTGGAGCGTGGCACGCCATGCTCTGCCGAATGCCGTCGTGGAAGTGTTGCCCGGCCTCGTGAGCGACAGCGCCACCACCGTGGACCTGAGCGTGAAGAACACCTTCGTTCGTCAATACAAGGCGCGCAACGTGTGGGGCGTCGTCAAGGCGAAGAGCAAGACGAAGGACTGGGTGTTGGTGACCGCGCACTACGACCACCTTGGGCACATGGGGCCCGACGTGCTGTTCCCCGGAGCGAACGACAATGCGAGCGGAGTGAGCATGCTGATCACGCTTGCCGAGTGGTTCAAGAAGCACCCCGCGAAGGTGAACCTGCTCTTCGTGGCCTTTGCTGGAGAAGAAGCGGGTCTGGTGGGCAGCGAATGGTTCGTTGTGGATCGCCCGATGGACCTCAGCACCATCAAGCAGGTGGTGAACCTGGATCTGAACGGCACCGGGGAGGAGGGCATCACCGTGGTGAACGCCGTGGAACAGAAGGCGACCTTCGACCAGCTGGTGGCCATCAATGCGAAGGGCCAGCGCCTTGCGCAGGTGAAGCCCCGCGGACCGGCCTGCAACAGTGACCATTGTTCCTTCACCAAGCGCGGCATCCCCGGCATCTTCATCTACACCATGGGCGGCATCAGCGCTTACCACGATGTGAACGACAAGCCCGAGACCTTGCCGCTCACAGAGTTCGGGGACCTGGCGCTGGACCTGATCGAGCTGGTGCAGGGGCTGAAGTGAACTGGGCCGCAGAGACGCGGAGGCGCAGAGCATGCCTTGGACCATAGGCATCGGCACCCGTCGAGCACAAGCAGAACCTCTCTGCGTCTCTGCGCCTCTGCGGCGGAAACCCTTCCACCGCGTTCCTTTGCGTCCCTGCGCCTCTGCGGCCAACTCCTGCGCCCATGTCCGGTAAGCTCATCCTCATTCCAACACCGATCGGCAACCTGGAGGACATCACCCTGCGGGCCCAACGCCTGCTGCGTGAATGCGATGCCGTGGTGGCCGAGGACACGCGGGTCACCGGTAGACTGCTGCAGCACTATGGCATCAGCAAACCGTTGGTGAGCTTCCACACGCACAACGAGCATCGCATGGTGGAGCAGCTGGTGGAGCGCATGCAGCGAGGGGAGGTGCTGGCCCTAGCAAGCGATGCGGGCACACCCGCCATCAGCGATCCCGGTTTCCTTTTGGTGCGTGCTGCTGTCCGCGCCGGTGTTCCGGTGGAGTGCCTACCCGGTCCCACAGCCTTTGTGCCAGCGCTGGTGGCGAGTGCACTGCCGTGCGATCGCTTCGTGTTCGAAGGCTTCCTTCCGGTGAAGAAAGGTCGCCAGACGCGCCTCGCGGAACTGCGCGCCGAGCCTCGCACCATGGTCTTCTATGAAAGTCCGCACCGTGTGTTGCGTACCCTTACCGACTTCATCGCTGTCTTCGGTCCCGAGCGCCCCGCCTGTGCGAGCCGGGAGATCAGCAAGCTCTTCGAGGAGCATGTGCGCGGCACCCTCACCGAAGTGCTCGCCCACTTCAACGGCAAGGAGCCGAAGGGGGAGTTCGTGCTGTGTGTAGGTGGAGTGGAGTGAGTGAGATCGGATCCTTTCATCGGAACAAGGCCGAGTGTTTCGTTGTCCGTGCTCAGTTGTTCGTTGTCCGTCTGAACCCATCTGATAAGCGCCGGAGGGTTCAGCCAAGGAGCATCTCCCGCCAGGCATTCCGAACAACGATGCGCGAACAACTATTCTCGCACCACCACGACCTGTTCGCTGCCCAGCAGGCGACCATCGACCATCAAGCGGGCCATGTATGCACCCGAACCATGTCGGGGCATGTAAGCCACCGTGTTCGCCCCAGGAACAAGTCGAAAGGGCACACGATCCACCGCGCGGCCTTGTGCATCAAAGATCTCGAGGTAGGCCTCGTGACGGCCTTGCAGGTTGGGCACATCGATGGTGAACGTGGTGAAACCTGATGTTGGATTGGGATGAGCCGACAGCAGGGCGTCCGTGCGTTGCTGCTTCACTTCCGGGATGCCGATGCCCCAGCAATCAAGACCATAGGGAAGTGGATCATTAGGTGCAGGAGGCGTGTCCACATCGTTGCTCTTGCCGTACTCGCGACTGAACGGACTGGTGATGCCTTCCGCGTTCACGGCTGCGGCACTGATGTAGTAGGTGGTGCCTGCTTCCAGACCGGGTACCGCGAAACTGGTGTCCGTGGTGAGGTACACAGCTTCGAATTCGGGGTCCGCCCCGCTGGGCCGCACACCGATGCGGTAGGCCGTATTGAAGCCGTCGGTGATCAGCACCCGAAGGCCCGTGGGTTCATCAAGCACCGTGAACGTGGGTGGCTGTGGGCCGAGCGCGAGCAGGGTGGCACCCATGCCATTGATCAGCGCGTTGCGTTGCAGGTAGTTGAAGTCCACGAAGAAGCTATCCACCAGCTGGTCGCCATCGGTGTCCACGCCGAGCACATCGCTGCTGGTGTGCTGGTGGTCCGTGTACCAGACACTGTCCACACTGGCGTTGCCGTGCTCGTTGGCGCTGGTGAAGCGGACGTTGCGGTAGCCCCGGGTGCGGAAGGGAATATGGTCGCCACCACGTCCATCCCTGTCCTCTTGCGGAATGATGCTGATGGCCATGGGCACCGCCATCTGCGATTGCAGTTTCTCCTGGTAGAAGAGCTTGAGGCTGCGAGCGAACCCCCGATGGACCTGGCTCGTGCTTCCGTTGCTGAAAAGGCGCACCTGCAGGCTGTCCACACTGCCTGGCGCTTCGCAGCTGGGCGCGCTGCTGGTCTGGCCGCAGAGCACGCCGCCCACGATGTCGTTGTTCTGCACGCCCTTGATCGCGATGCCGTTCACGTCGCACCATTCCGCCATGGCGTCAGCGCCCACCAGCCCCTGTTCCTCGCCGGTGGTGAGCATGAACACGATGGTGTGCCTGAAGCTGTAGCGGCTCATCACTCGGGCCAATTCCAGCACCAAGGCCGCGCCGCTTCCATTGTCCTCCATGCCGGGTGCCGCACAGGCCGTGTCACAATCACCGGCACAGCGACTATCCAGGTGCGCTTCGACGATGATGAGCTGATGGTCGGCATTGTCGCTACCGGGGAGCACGCCCAGTACATTCTTCCAGCCGAAGGCATCGCCGCAGGATCCGTTGGGCCAGTCGAATTTCAGGTAGGTGGGCAGCAGGCGATCCTCGTTCACGGCACTGAACTGCTGGAACTTGCCGAGCACCCAACGGCGCGCCGCACCGATGCCCGTGGTCGCACTGAGCGTGTCACTGTAGCTGTGACGGGTGTGAAAGGCTTCCAGCTGCACCAGATAGCTCTTCAGGCTGTCCGGGTTCAGTCCCCAACGCATCTCGCACAGGATCACCTCGTGGTCATCGATCACCTGCGTGGCCGCGAAGTCGGTGGGGGTGTACTGGCCCTTCAGCACTTGCTCTGCCGTGGCGTTGGTCACGGTGATGTTGGTGACAGGCTGGGCTAAGGTGCCAAGGGGCACAAGCAGTATCAAGGAGAGGAGAGGTCGCATGGCGATGTGGTCAGGGAAAGGTAGGGTCTGGCCCCGAACCGATCAGGCAGCCGTTCCATCGCGCACTCGTCTTCCAGGTATCTTCGAACACATGGTACGAGCCGCCAGCCTTTTTCTGTTGCTGATCTTGACACGTTCAGCATGGGCCTTGACCCCCATGCCCGATGCCAACCTGCGAGCCTGGGTGAACAGCAATTTTCCCGGTGCGATCGTGGGGACCTCGATCGATGAGACGCACCCCGGCGTGCAGTCGGCCAGCTACCTCAACATCAGCTTCCAGAGCAACGTGACGGATCTCATGGGCATAGAGGCCTTCGTGAACGCCACCACCTTGGACGTCAGCAACAATCCCATCACCAATTGGATGGGACCGGCCGGCCTCCAGATCTTGCTCGCCACCAACTGTGGCATCACAGGTTCGTTCACAGTTCCTTGGATGCTCATGGCGGCGAACCTGGCCTATAACAACATCACCACGCTCGACATCTCCAATGCTTCGCAGTTGAGCTCCATCACCGCCCACCACAACCAGATCACCACTGTCCTATGGCCGAGCAATAACCAGCTCAGCTTGGTGGACCTGAGCTACAACCAGCTCACCACGCTCGGCAGCAACCTTTACCTGCCGTGGGTGAACACGCTGCGACTTCAACACAACCAGTTGACCGCGGTACCCTATGGGTGGAACGGTCTTACCTATCTGGATGCAAGTTGGAACCAGATCACGGACCTATCGCAGCTCCATGGTTCCGACTATAACTTCTTCGTCAACCTGAGCCACAATGCCATCCAGCAAGTGCCGCACCTGAGCACGGCGGAGAGCGTGGACCTCAGTTTCAACCCGCTCACCCAAGGCATTGCCGAAACGGGTTACACACTGGAGACCCTGCGCGTCAACGACACTCAGCTTCCCTGCCTACCCTATCTCCACAACGCGTTGGTGAACCTGTACTGCACCAACAGCACCATCGGTTGCCTCCCCAACCAACCACCGGACCTGGTGATGAGCGCGACGAATTTCGGCTTCACGCCGGCCTTGTGCCCGGTAGGCGATCCGTGCCACAAGCCCGACCCGAGTCTGGCGCTGCGCGTTTTCCTCCAAGGGCCTTTCGACTTCCAGACCTTTCTGATGAACGACGACCTGCGAGCGCAGAACCTGCTACCCAGCAACGAACCCTACTCCAACCTCGGCTTCACGTATGCCGGTAATGGTTGGCCTGATACCCTCGACCCGGCGTTGTTCAATGTGAGCGGCCCGGACGCGATCGTGGATTGGGTGGTGGTGGATGCGCTGGTGAACACCGGGGTGCTGAACCCGCTCGATGCAGTGCACTACAGTCGGCCCGCTTTGGTGCAGCGCGATGGCGATGTGGTCGCCCTTGATGGCAGCAGTCCGATCCCCATGCACATGCCGTATGGTAGCTACCGTGTGGCGGTGCGCCACCGCAATCACCTCGGCGCGATCGTGAAGTTCGGAGACCTCTATAAGGAGGACCCCGTCACCGTCGACTTCACGGATTGGTTCGCCACGGCCTGCTTCGCGAACGCCCTGCACGGCGATTCGCTCTTTGACCCGAACCGGCAGCTCTGGAGCGGGGATGTCACCTTCAACCACCAGTTGAAGTACGTCGGTACCACCAACGACCGGGACCCGGTCCTGCAGGCCATTGGCGGTGTGCTTCCGCAGAACACGGTAAGCGGCGTGTATGCCAACGAGGATGTGAACATGGATGGTGTGATCAAGTACGTGGGTGTGCGGAACGACCGCGACCCCATCCTTCAGAACGTCGGAGGCTTCACCCCGAACGCCGTTCGCAACCAGATAGGTTTTTAGTAGCGCGGCTTCCTCGCACTTCGCCCGTAACCTTGCTGCATGCAAGCATGGGTCCTTACCGCGCATGGCGAACCGCGCCGCGTCCTCTCCCTTCAGGAACGTCCCGATCCGGTGCCGGGTCCGAACGACGTGCTGATCCGCTGCGAAGGCTTCGGCCTCAACTACGCCGATGTGATGGCGGTGAAGGGCCTGTACCGTGATGCGCCACCGGTGCCGAGCGTGCTGGGCTACGAAGTGGTGGGCCGTGTGGAAAGTGCGGGTGCACTGGTGCCTGTGGAACTGCTCGGAAAGCGTGTGGTGGCCATGACCCGTTTCGGTGGGTATGCGGAACTGGCCGCGACCGACCACCGCGCCTTGAGCGTGATCCCCGACAGCATGCCCTTGGGCGAAGCGGCCGCGATGGCCACACAAGGATGCACTGCTTGGTACATGGCCATGATCGCGCGTCCGCTTGGCAAGGGCGATCAGGTGCTCGTGCATAGCGCCGCTGGTGGAGTGGGGCAACTGCTGGTGCAGATCGCTGTGAAGCAAGGCTGCACCGTGTATGCCGTGGCCTCGGGTAAGCCGAAGGGTGCTTACTTGAAGCAGCTCGGAGCGCACCACATTATCGATCGTTCCGGTGGCGACTACGCGCAACAGGTGGATGCCTTGCTGAAGGACGCACGCCTGGACGTGAGCTTCAATGCGGTGGGCGGCACCACCTTCAAGCAAGATCTGAAGCTGCTGGGAAGCGGTGGCGCGCTGGTGTTGTATGGCGGCAGCCAGCGCGGCGAGGGCGGTGGCTTCTTCGGAACGCTCCGCTTCGTGTGGAACATGGGCCTGGTGATCCCAATCTTCCTGATGATGAAGAGCAAGAGCCTGATCGGCGTGAACATGCTGCGCATCAGCGAGCACCGGCCGCAGACCATCGCTGCGTGCGTGGCCGGCGTGGTGAAGGCGCATGCCGATGGCTGGTTGAAGCCGCACGTCCACAAGGAGTACATGCGCCAGCAATTGCCTGATGCGCTGGAAGCCCTGGGCTCCGGCAGCACCATGGGGAAGGTGGTGGTGCGGTGGTGAGTGGGGCGAACAGAACATCACCTAGCATCCGTTCAGTGCCATTTGAGGCTAAGTTCACAGGACCGTTCCTCAAAGACCCGCGTGGGAATGCTCATGACTACAGGCTCGTTGTTCGGTGGGGGCTTGGGCGCAAGTGTGCGTTCAAGCGCTAGCGTGCGAGTCGCAGTTGTGGTTCTTGCGGCCTTCGGGTGCTTGGGAGAGACGGCTCAAGGGCAGAATTTGGTGCCGAACGGAAGCTTTGAGGATTATGGTGCTTGCCCCGACTCACCTGGCCAGATCTCATACTGTACCGGGTGGAGTTCTTTCAGTTGGACACCAGACTATTTCAATGCGTGCAATACCAACAACTATTTTGACGTGCCATATAATGCGTTGGGCTTTCAAGAGGCTTCTAGTGGCAACGGGTACATCGGGCTGTTAACATACTGGGAGCAGGATTTGAACACAAGGGAGTATGCAGGGGCGATGCTTGATCAGCCCTTAGTTCCTGGCGTTGAGGTCTATATCTCCTTCCGGCTTTCACCTGCGGGATTCGGCTGGTATACTCCGCAAACTTTCGAGTACACCAGTAATAGGGTTGGCCTTCTGTTCCTTACACAACCTTGGGCTGGAGTTGATCCACCAATAACGAATCGCTGTGCATTGTGCACAGAAACGGTCCTTACAGACACGCTAGGGTGGGTGCAGGTAAGTGGTGTGTACGTGCCGGATTCGGCCTACACCTATATCGTCCTAGGGAATTTCTTCGATGATGATTCCACTGATGTCCAAGTTTTGGATGCTAGTGGACTCTATAGCGGGTCCTATGCTTTCATTGATGACGTCACTGTGGGGCTTTCTCCCATGGCTATTGCTGACGGTCTTTTGAGGAACGAGAGTAGCGGACTTTCTGCTTCACCGAATCCAAGTACAGGGGTGGTGGACTTGACATTAACCTCTAAGTATGCCTCAGGGCTTGAGATAGTGGACTTTCAGGGCACTGTAGTTCGTGCATATGATTTCCACGATCGACGCACAGTAGCGAGAATCACTCTTGAGGGGCTTCCGTACGGGGTGTATTGCATTCGAGAGCTGATTGATCAGTCGATGTCGTCATCGACCCGGATCGTTCATGTTCCGCAATCATACTTTGAATAAGGAAACCCTCCCTGTCGTGAGAGATCAAGCTGTTATGCAGTTCACTTGACGACCGACCTTTACGCGCTATCCTTCCTACTTCTTGAACATCCCCACCGCCAGGTAGCCCATGACGGCACCGTACAGCGCGCTTCGCCACCACACGCTGGTGATCGCGCAACCCTCGCGGCAACCGAAGAAGTGCCAGTAGGCCACGCCCAACAACGCACCGATGACCATGGCGCCGATGGTGATCCACATGTTCCGCATGGTGCAAAGGTGAAGGCTCGGGCCTGCCGGTGCCGGTGACCACGGTCACGCAGCGAACAGCTGTCCCTTTGCGGACGTTCCCCTTGCGGTACTTTTGCGCCATGCCGCCACCCGCCCAGCTGCCCACGCGCTCCTTTTCCGATTGGGGTCTGGGTCTGGAACGACCGCTGCTGATCGCCGGGCCTTGCAGTGCGGAGAGCCGCGAGCAGGTGCTGGACACTGCACGGGGCATCCGGAAGCACGCCCCCCAGGTGAAGGTGATGCGCGCCGGCATCTGGAAGCCCCGCACACGTCCTGCGACCTTCGAAGGTCTGGGCGAACCCGCCTTGGAATGGCTGCTGGAGGCGAGGGCCGAGACCGGTTTGCTCACCTTCACGGAGGTGGCCACGGCAGAGCATGTGGAGGCCTGCCTGAAAGCGGGCATCGACATGCTGTGGATCGGAGCGCGCACCACGCCGAACCCCTTCAGCGTGCAGGAGATCGCCGATGCCTTGCGCGGGGTGGACATCCCGGTGTTCGTGAAGAACCCCATCAACCCCGACCTGCAGTTGTGGATGGGGGCCATGGAGCGCTTGGCGCACGCGGGCATCACCCGGATGGCGGCCATCCACCGGGGCTTCAGCTGGTTCGAACGCACGCCCTACCGGAACAGCCCCATGTGGGAGTTCCCCATCCGGCTGAAGGCCGCCTTCCCGAACCTGGAACTGATCTGCGACCCGAGCCACGTGGCCGGTGCGCGGGCCCGGGTGGCTGAAGTGGCGCAGCAGGCGCTGGACCTCAACTTCAGCGGCTTGATGGTGGAGACCCACCGCGACCCCGCCAACGCCTGGAGCGATGCCGAACAGCAGCTGGATCCTGCCGCTTTGGGGGCCTTGGTGGACAGCTTGATCTTCCGCCAACCCACCCCCGACGCGGTATTGGGCGACCACCTTCAGCAATTGCGCGACCTGATCGACCAACTGGACGAGGAGATCGTGCTGAAGCTGGGCGCCCGTATGGACATCGCTGAACGCATCGGCGAGCACAAGCAGGAGCACAACGTGGCCATCCTTCAGCCGGAACGCTGGGAACGCATCATGAACCGTCAGTTGCAGCTGTCCAAGGGGCTCGGCCTGAGCCCGGCTTTCGTGGAGGCCTTCATGAACGCCATCCACCAGGAGAGCATCCGCCGCCAGAGCAGCGTGTTGAGCGGGACGGGGGAGGGCGTCTCAGGATCGCAAGGGTAGGCCGCCCTGCGGTTGCCTTGTGCCTGCCGTTCGCCTACTTTCGGGCCACCTGCAACGGAACCGTCCTCTATTCCAACCCACCAACCCAACATGTTGAAACGTTACGCGCTCGGGGTCCTTACTCTGGCCACCGCCTTGGGCTCTACGGCCCAGGTGTTCACCAACGCTTCCGCCAACCTATCCCACAACGCCAGCAGCGGTGCCTGTGTGGGCGTTACGGATATGGATGGCGACGGCCTCGATGACATCGTACAGCTCGACATGAGCACGCATGTGTACGTGCTGTACCAGAACCCCGACCATACGTTCGAGACCTACGACTATGGTGAGGTGGACAACAGCGAACAGTGGGGCTGGGCCATCGCTGATCTGAACAACGACGGGCACAAGGACATCTGCTCCGGTGTTTCCGTGACGCGCTTCCTCAGCATTTCTTCTCGTGGCGTCTACACACTTTCCAACCTGAACGGCCCCACCATCTTCACGCAGTGTATGACGATGGCCGACTGGGACAACGATGGCAAGGTGGACGTGTTCGCCTGCAACGACGTGGGCCCGAGCAACATCTGGATCACCGACAACAACGGCACCCCGATCTACGACGCCAACTTCATGCCTTGGGCCACCCCGGCCTGCACCGGAACTTCCGGTGACATGAGCGGCAACTACGGCAGCACCGCTTCCGATTTCGACAACGATGGAGACATCGACCTGCACATCAGCCACTGCCGCCAGGGCGTGAACGACCCGAACGATTGCCGCCGCTGGGACCGCCTCTTCGTGAACGATGGCAACGGCAACTATACGGACCAGGCCGCTGCTTATGGACTTCAGAACAAGGAGCAGGTCTGGACCACGGACTTCGGTGATGTGGATAACGACGGCGACCTTGATGCCTTCAGCACCACCCACAGCAGTACCCTGATGCTGTTCGAGAACGACGGAACCGGCAACTACACCGATGCCACCGCCGGCAGCGGCTTGGAGAACTACACGGGCTTCTTCCTGCAAGCCAAGATGGAGGACATGGACAACGACGGTTTCCTCGATGTGCTCACAGGCAGCGCGGAACATTTCTTCCACGGCAATGGTGACGGCACGTTCACCGAGATCCTCAACCTCTTCCCAGCCGCTAAGAACATCCTCAGCTTCGCCTACGGTGATTTCAATGCTGATGGCTTCCAGGACGTGTACGCCGGCTACGGTGATGGTTATGTGTCCGGAGACCCCAGCTTTCCCGACCGCCTGTGGTTGAACACGCCGAACGGCAACCATTACATCAACGTTCGCCTGAAAGGTGTGCAGAGCAACCGCGACGGCGTTGGTGGTCGTGTGACCATCACAGGCCCTTGGGGCACGCAGATCCGCGAAGTGCATGCTGGTGAGAGCTACGGCATCGTCAGCACCTTCAACCTGCACTTCGGCCTGGGTGGCGAAACGGTGATCCCGACGCTTACCGTGACCTGGCCCAGCGGTCAGGTCGATACCTACACCAACGTACCGGTCGATCAGAACATCACCGTGCTCGAAGGTGTCTGCATCAGCCCCGTGGCATCCATCAGCACCAGTGGTAACCCTGTCGTTTGCACCGGCGGTAGCCCCTTGACGCTGACCGCCAACCCTGGCTTCAACTACACATGGAGCAACAGCGCCAGCACACAGAGCATCGACGTGACCACCGGTGGCACTTACACCGTGACCATCGACGACGGCCAAGGCTGCAGCGGCGAAACCAGCATCATGGTGGCCCAGGACCCCGACGAAACCCCTACAGTGACCGTGATCGGTGAGACCACCTTCTGCCCGAACAGCGAAGTGACCCTGACCAGCAGCGCCGGCACAGGAAATACCTGGAGCAACAACCTGAACACACAGAGCATTACGGTGAACACGGCGGGAACCTACACGGTGACCTACGCGGGCACTTGCGGTGACCATACCAGCGATGGTGTAGTGGTGGATGTGCTTGCTGCGGCGCCCGCCCCTGTTAGCACAGACGTCAACATCCCCGTTGCTGGAACGGCCGACCTGAACGCCACAGGCGACAACATCAGTTGGTTCGATGTGGCCCTCGGAGGAGCCGCAGTGGGCACGGGAAACACCTGGACCACGCCGTTCCTCAACAGCAACACGACCTACTGGGCCGAAGCGGCCATTCAGTACGGCGGCGGCATCGCATACGGTGGCCGTACCAACAACGCCACACCTGGCGCTTACCACAGCAACCCGGACAACTACCTGATCTTCGAGGCCACGGAGGATCTGTTGCTGAACTCCGTGAAAGTGTACGCTGGTTCCGCTGGCAACCGCACCATCGGCCTCATCGATCAATCGACGAGCACCGTGCTCGCACAGACCACGGTGAACATTCCTACCGGTGAGAGCCGCGTGCAGCTCAACTTCAGCGTGCCTGCCGGTGGTCCTTACGGCCTGCGCGTGATCGGCGGGAACCCCCAGCTGTGGCGCGATGCTGCAGGTAGCAACCCCGTGTTCCCTTACGCCCTCGGAACACTCGGCACCATCACAGGCACCACCGTGACCGGTGGCAATGCCTTGGAGTACTACTACTTCTTCTACGATTGGGAAGTGGAGCAGCCGTCCACCTTCTGCGCAGGTCCGCGCACGGAAGTGAACGTGTTCGTAGGACCTGTAGGCGTGGGTGAGCAAGCTGGCGCAGAAGGCGTCCGCGTGTTCCCGAACCCTGCCGATGCCCAACTGACCGTGAGCTTTGAGGCCACCCGCGGTGAGGTGCGCGTGGAACTGATGGACATCACCGGTCGTGTGGTGCTCGATCGCCGTGCTAGCGCAGGAGCCGGTCGCATGGACCTGGATGTGACCAACTTGGCCGCTGGTGAATACACCGTCCGTGTACAACGCGGCAGTGACATCACTGTGCAACGCGTCATGGTCCGCTGATCGTACGAACGAACCGATGGAAGCCCCGGCCTGTTGGTCGGGGCTTCTGCTTTTCAGATGGAACTGCGGGAACCTTGACCCGCCAGGACCCGTTCAACGGCACGCTGGGCGAACCATGCCTGCACCCTTGTCATGAAGCCTCTCTTCCTTCTCTCCCTCGGGATCCTCACCCTTACCGCTTGTCAGCCCGATGATGTAGTGGACCTCGTTGTGCCCGGCAACAGCTGTGGCAGCGATGGAGCCCGTGTTCAGACCACCGTGGATGGTAGCGATTGGTGCGCCAACGCCAGCGTGATCGGCGTGGGCGACGGCTCCTCGATCACCATCACCGGCGTCAACCTGACCGGTGGCACCTTGATCATGCAGCTCGATTCGTTGGCCACAGGACCACAGGCCATCACCGAAGCGGACAACGCCATGATGTACATGAACCTCGGTCTTCCGCATACGCCGCTCACCACCGACCCTGGTACCCTCACCATCGCCACACTGGATACGGTGGCGCATAAGGTCACCGGCTCGTTCGAGGTCACCCTGCATGCTGACGGTGGAGGGGCCAAGAACCTCAGCGGGTCCTTCGACGTGCAGTACACGCAGCAGTAGGCCCTGCGCTGCTGCTATCTTGGCCGCATGGCAGAAGCTGGCGGTCTATGGCGTGTGGCGGTGGTCGGACTTGGTGGCATCGGGAACTCCGTGCTGCACCGCCTCGTGCGCATGCCTATTTCCACCCTCACCCTCATCGATGGTGACACGGTGGAGGAGGATAACCTCGAACGGCAACCGCTCTTCGCCTTGGCCGACGTCGGCTTTTACAAGGTGGATGTGGCCCATGGCTGGCTGCGGCTCGTGAGCCGCGCGGACCTGCATGCCCTCCCTTCCTTCATCGATGCTTCCAACGTGGAGCAGCTTCTGAAGGACCACGACATAGTGTTGGAGGGTGTCGACGACCTGCACGCCAAGCAACTCATCGACGCCGCTTGCGGAAAGTTGGGCATCCCGCTCATCAGCGGTGCCGTGCATCAACAGCAAGGACAAGTGCTGGTGACCCATGTGTCCGGTGCAGGCCAGGAGCTCACCCGCAAGGACCTTTTCACCGGTCGCGCGGGCATGGAACAGGATGGCTGCGACATGCGGCAGGTACCCTTGGAAGTGCTCGAGGAAACGGGTCGCGCCATGGTGGGCCGTGCCCGCTCCATCATGCTTGGTGAACCCGTCGTGAACGGACGCATCGAGATCTTTGATGGGGCCAAGCAAAGCTGGATGGTGATCGAGCCGCCGCGATGAACGAGGTGCTGCTCATCGGCCTGCTCGCACTGGTGGCCTTTGCGTATGCCTTGGTCGGCCACGGTGGTGCCAGTGGCTACATCGCGCTCCTCACCCTGGCAGGGCTTTCCGTATCGGTCGTTCGCCCTTCAGCTCTTGTGCTGAACGTGTGCGTGAGTGCGCTAGCCTATGTGCAGTTCGCGCGGGCGGGTCATTTCCAATGGACGTTGTTCTGGCCTTTCGCGGTGTTTGCGGTGCCTTGTGCATGGCTTGGTTCACAGGTCGACCTGGAGCCGCTCCTGTATCAGCGCATTCTCGCGGGGTGCTTGCTGGTCGCGGTGGCACGGCTGTTCGGTCTCTTCGGTTCCGGTGAAGGAGAACGACGTGCAGTGCCCATGGCCGTGGCCCTGGGAATCGGTGCGCTGCTTGGTTTGGTGTCCGGTGTCATCGGCATCGGTGGTGGCATCCTGCTCAGTCCGCTACTGCTGCTCTTCCGCTGGGCCGATGCAAAGACCACGGCGGCCACATCCGCGCTCTTCATCCTCGTCAACAGCCTTGCCGGTCTCGCGGGTCTTTGGTCTAACGGAGCAACGCTCGATCCGCGCATGCTCACCTGGGTGGGTGTTGCCTTGGTCGGTGGTGTGGCCGGCAGCTGGCTGGGTGCACGTCGCGTTCCTGAACCACGTCTGCGACAGGCCTTGGGCTTGGTGCTTGTGTTCGCTTCGGTCAAGCTCTTCTTCCCATGATCAGCGTCGAGGAAGCGAAGGCGCTCCTAATGAGCAAAGTGTACCGCTTACCTGCGGAAGGAAAGCCGCTGCGGTCCGGTGGCTATGCAGCGAAGGAGGTCTTTGCACCACACGATCATCCCCTCTTCGACTGCAGTGCTGTGGATGGCTATGCCTTCGCGTTCGATGCGGACGTGAAGGAGTGGAGCGTGGTCGGCGAAGTACCTGCGGGAAGGGTATTCTCAGGAGAGCTGAAGCCAGGCGAGTGCCTGCGGATCTTCACCGGCGCCTTGGTGCCTGCAAGCGCTGATACCGTGGTGATGCAAGAGTTCGTGCAGCGCGAAGGTGATCGCGTCACCCACACCGATGTGAAGCTGAAGGCGGGTGGGAATGTGCGGAAGAAGGGAGAGCAGGTCCGTGCCGGCGATCGGTTGCTTGAGGCCGGTGCGCGGTTGGATGCGGTTGCGATCGGCTTGCTCGCTTCCTGCGGGATCCGTGAAGTGGCGCAGTATGTGACACCACGCGTGGCCGTGATCGTTACCGGGGATGAGTTCAGTGCGGATGCCACCCCCGCGCCGGGCCGGATCTTCAGCAGCAATGATGTGATGCTCCTTGCAGCCTTGACGGAACAGGGTATCCATGGCGAACTGCTTCACGCGAAAGACAGTACTGATGCTCTGCTCGGAGCCTTTGGGAAAGCGTCCGTGAACGCTGACCTCGTGATCACGACCGGAGGTGCCTCTGTCGGCGACCATGACCTGATCAAGCCAGTTCTCGAAGCGATGGGGGCCACCATCCACTTCCACGGTGTCGCCCAGAAGCCCGGCAAACCCATGCTCTTCACCTCGATCGGAGAGAAACCCATCGTCGCCCTGCCCGGCAATCCGCGCGCGGTGATGATCCTGTTCTGGGAATTCGTGCTGCCCTTCCTTCGCGCCATGCAGGGGGCTCGAGACCCTTGGCTCAGGACCGAGCATCTGCCCATCATGCACGCTGTCACGCTGAAGGGCGATCGCGCCGAGTTCCGCGCCGCGCAGGTGAAGGATGGACGCGTGACCTTGCTGGCCGACGAAGGCTCGCACATGCTCCGCAGCTTGGTGGATGCCGATGTGCTGGCCTACTTTCCCGCCACAATGCGAACCGTTAACACGAACGAAACGGTGGAGGTCCACCACCTTCCCCGATGAGCCGCTTTGCCTGGACCGGAGTGGTGCTGGCTGGTGGCAAGAGCACGCGCATGGGCCGCGACAAGGCCCTGGTGGACGTGGATGGCAAGCCCATGATCCAGCATGCGATCGATGTGCTGCTGCCCCAGGTGAAGGAGTTGCTCGTGATCGGCGACCCGCGCAAGTACCGCCGCTTCCACGACGACATCATCCCCGACGAGCTCGAAGGACTGGGTCCGCTGGGCGGCATCGTCACCGCCATGGGCCACGCGAAGTACGAGCACCTGCTCATCCTCGCCTGCGATGTGCCGGAGGTGAACGCCAAGCTGCTGGAGAAGATCAAGTTCCACTTCCCGATGGACGGTGACGCGCTCGTGCCCCGGCATGAAGACTTCGTGGAGCCCTTGGTGGCCGGATACCACAGGCGCTGCGCCGAGCCCTTCACCGAACTGCTGTCCAAAGGCGTGCTTCGCATGACCGAAGCCCTTGCCGCTGTGCGCACCCAATACCTCGACATCGTGCCCGGCCAGGACGGATGGCCCGAAGATCTCTTCCGGAACGTCAACGGTCCTGACGATCTTTGATGCACCGCCATTGGCGGAATGCCATGGAAGTGCTCCTGTTCGGGTTGATCGCAGAGAAGGCCGGTGCCGATCGCATCCAGCTTGACGCGTCCTCGCTCGATCAGCTTCGCGCCCTGTTGTCCGCACGCGTTGAGGGCCTCGCTCAGATGAGCTACGCCATCGCCGTGGACCGTCGTGTTGTGCAGAACGATATGCCGTTCACCGGTGCGGAAGAGATCGCCGTGCTGCCACCTTTCGCCGGAGGATGAGGACCAACCACGGATACACACAGATGAACACGGATGCTACTCGTAGTATTCGTCACCAAGGAGTTGCTCCTATCTGTGTCCATCCGTGTCCATCTGTGGTTCAACACCGAGGATGATGAGCGAAGCGAAACCCCACCGCAAGCGCGACATCTTCGTGGAAGGTGCCATCGCACCGTCCTTCATCGCGGACAACATCGCCAAGCACGCCACGCGCCACGACATCGGTGCGCACGAGATCTTCCTGGGGCAGGTGCGCGCGGATGTGATCGATGGACGATCCGTGGATGCGATCGAGTACACCGCCTACGCCGACATGGCCAACGAGCAGATGACCGCGATCCGCGAGGAGGCCTTCACGCGCTGGCCGGAGATGACCTGTTTGCACGTGCACCACAGCCTCGGCACGATCAAGGCGGGTGAGTTGTGCTTCTTCGTATTCGCCAGCGCTTCGCACCGCCAGCAAGCCCGTGAGGCCGTGGCCTACGTCACCGACGAGGTGAAGAAGCGCCTGCCGATCTTCGGGAAGGAGGTCTTCACGGAGGGTGGGCATGTCTGGAAACAGAACCTGTAGCGTCGACCACCAATGACACAATTGGAACTTCTTCAGTCGATCGATTTTCATGACCAACCTGTGAGTGGATTGAGGTTTGAGTTGGGCGACATGAAGGAGCCTTCCTTCGTGATCGACTTTGAAACCTATGACGATGAAGCGAAGGACTTCGTGGAATGGTCCCTCCAACTTAACGACCTTATTAGCTTTAGTTCCACCCGGATCGAGATCGCTTCAGACTCGGATTTCGACTTCTTCTCTTTCCATTTAGCCATGGACGGTACTTTCAAGGGAGACATTTTGCTCACCTCGGGATTTGGCAAGTTGAATGTCTCGATCAACCTGGAGTGTCGCTCTTTCGTTCTGGCTAATCGTGTTGCTAAGACCACTCGATGATCGACATTACGCACAAGCCCACCACCCTCCGCGAAGCCACGGCCGAGGCCACTGTATCCGTCAGCCTGGCTGGCACCATCGCGGCGGTGAAGGAGAAGCGCGTGCCCAAGGGCGACGTGCTGGAGGCCGCGCGCATCGCCGGGCTCTTCGGCATCAAGCGCACGGCGGACATGATCCCCGATTGCCATCCGCTGCCGATCGAACATGCCGAGGTCACCTTTGATGTGCAGGCCATGGCCATCTTGGTGAAGGTCAAGGTCCGCACCATCTACCGGACCGGTGTGGAGGTGGAAGCGATGCATGGCGCCAGCGTGGCCGCCCTCACGATCTACGACATGCTCAAGCCGATCGACAAGGGCATCACCATTGACCGTATCCGGCTCGTGGAGAAGAAGGGTGGAAAGAGCGATTGGAAGGATACATTCGACAAGCCAACGCGCGCGGGCGTACTGGTGATCAGCGACAGCGTGGCCAACGGCAAGAAGGAGGACAAGGCCGGCGCCGCCATCATGGAGCGGCTGAAGAAGTTGGGCGTGACCGTCGACGTCCATGCCGTGTGCCCGGACGTACCGGAAGAGATCGCGACCATCGTGAAGGCCTGGGCCGCCGAAGGTCTCGACCTCATCCTCACCACCGGGGGCACGGGCCTTTCACCGCGCGACCGCACCCCCGAGGCCATCGCCCCGATCCTGGACCGCGAGGTGCCCGGCATCATGGAGGCCGCCCGCAGTTACGGTCAGGAACGCATGCCGCTCGCCATCATGTCCCGCGGCATCGCCGGCATGATCGGCCGCACGCTGGTGATCACCCTACCTGGCTCCACGCGCGGGGCACAGGAAACCATGGATGCGCTCTTCCCCTTTGTCCTCCATGTGGTGAAGGTGCAGGAGTTTGCATTCAGGCATGGGCAGTGAGGGATATAGAATGAGCGCTAGGCAGAAGCTCCTTCTTGTCGGGAGCGGGCTGGCTTTTCTTTTCATGGCGCGTTGGTTGTTCAGTCCATCGGATACGCTATCCGAAGGTCAACGCTGGGAACGCGTTCATTTCGTTGACGCTGTTCAGTTGAGAGGGAAAGTCACGAACGTGGCCGTGGGAAGGGAGATCAGGTTCTGGGTGGATAATGGCCCTGCGATCAAATGTCCTGGACTTGTCGCGGTGGACAGCCTTGAGGTTTTCAGCATAGAGTCTGATCTCGATGTCGGCGATTCCATCATCAAGGAAGCTGGAAGCGATCGCGTTCAGATCCGTACCCCGGAGGGTCGTGAGCACAGGCTCAAAGTGGTCCTTTGAGGATCGTGCTCGATCCCACGAGCTGTTTGGCGAGGATGGGCAGCCTGCTGGCTGGATCACGGTACTTTCGCCGCCCCTAACACGCCCCATCGCGGGCGTTCAATGACAGCTCGAGGATGGTGAACGGCAAGGCGGCGGTGGTGGAGGAGTTCGCGCTCCACCGCGTGGGTCCGGAAGGCACGGAAAGCGTGTTCAGCGATTACACGGCGGTGCTGAAGGGCGACGAGGAGCAGGACTTCCTGCGCAAGCTCTTCCTGAAGCCCTTCGCCAGCATGGCCGAGACCTCGGAGTTCACCCACCCGGTGAGCCTGGAGTACAACGTGCTGCACGGACTCTGCGCGGACCTTGAGGCGGGCAAGGACCTTGTGGGTTGCTCCCGCGCCATCGCCAAGCACCTGCTGGATGTATCGCGCCACCACACCATCAAGGCGGGGGATCTCTTCGTGGCCCGTTTCAGCGGCGTGGAGCTGGGCGGCGCGCCCTACCAGGCCATCGGCATGTACAAGTTCGACGACAAGGAGGTCTTTATCGAAAGCCGCGTTGCGGACGGCAACATCGGCATGCAGCTGTGCCGCGGGCTGGGCAGCAGCAAGCCCAACAAGGCCTGCCTCGTGGTCTTCACGTTGGGCGGCTACACCGTCTTCGTGATCGACGACAACGCGAACACCGAGTACTGGCAGAAGGACTTCGTGGGCCACAAGCCGAAGCAGGACCATGTGAACAGCACCAACAATGTGCTGGAGCTCACGCGTTCGTTCATCACCGAGCAGCTGCCGCAGGACATGTCCATCGCCCGGGCCGACCAGATCGACCTGCTGAACCGGTCGGTGCAGTATTTCAAAGAGAACCAGGAGTTCAACAGGACGGCCTTCGCCGAACAGGTCTTCCAGGAAGAGGAGGTGATCGAGTCGTTCCAGCGCTTCGGCCAGCAGTACAAGAACGATCGAGACGTCCAGTTCAACGACATCTTCGAGATCTCCGCCCACGCGGTGAAGAAGCAGGCCCGCGTGTTCAAGAGCGTCCTCAAGCTCGACAAGAACTTCCACATATACATCCACGGCGACCGCGACAAGATCGAGCACGGGGTGGACGAGAAGGGGCGGAAGTTCTACAAGATCTACTACGAGCAGGAATCATAGTTGTCGATTCACCGCTACGCCGCAACGGGCGCAACGAATGCCCAATGCTGCTGCTGTTCACGTCGTGTTCGTCGCGCCGTAGCGGTTGACCTAACCCCCGATCGACACCATCGGCCGCTCGCTCAGGTCGTGCAACACCTCTTCCTGGCTCTCCGGCTTGAAGGGCGGCAATCCACCGAGCATGGCATGCTTCGCGAGCACGTTCGCTTCAATGAGCGTTGCGATGTCCTCGCCCCGGCGTAGTGCGGAAAGCAGGTCGGTCTCCGTGCGGGCGAAGAGGCAGTTGCGCATCTTGCCTTCAGCAGTGAGGCGCAGGCGATCGCAGTTTCCGCAGAAGGGCTCGGTCACGGTGCTGATCACCGCGAAGGTGCCGGGCCAGTCGGCCACACGATAGGCCTTGGCGGTGCTGTGGGGGTCGTCGGTCAGCTTCTCGAATGAATGCACGCTGCCGATGTGCCCTAGCATTTCACTGAAGGTGTACACACGCTCTCTTCCCCAGTGATTCCCCGCAAAGGGCATGAACTCGATGAAGCGCACATGCACGTCATGGTCGCGCGTCAGCTCCACGAAGCGCAGGAGCTCGTCGTCGTTCACACCGCGCATCACCACCATGTTCACCTTCACCCGCAGCCCACGCGCCAGGGCCAGCAGGATGTTCGCGTGCACCTTGTCGAAGCCATCGCGCCGTGTGATGGTCTTGAACCGTTGCGCATCGAAGGTATCGAGGCTGATGTTGATGCTCTTCAGGCCGGCGGCGATCAAGCCGTCCAGGTGCTTGTCCAGCGTCATGGCGTTGGTGGTGAGCCCGAGCGATACGCCGAGCTGCGCCATGTCGCGCACAATGTCCACGGCATCGGGTCGCACGAGCGGTTCTCCACCGGTGAGCCGGATCTTGGTGATGCCGTAGCGCTCCACGAAGAGCTTCGCGATGGTGGCGATCTCCTCCCGCGTCATCAGCTCCTCGCGCTTCAGGAAGTGCTGATCCTCCGGCATGCAATAGGTGCAGCGCAGGTCGCACTTGTCCACGATGCTGATCCGCAAGCTGCGGTGAACGCGGTGGTGACTGTCGGTGAGCGGTTGGGACACGCCCGCAAGTTACCTTGAGCGCAACACCTTGACGGAGAACTCATCATGGCAAAGAAGGAATTGGTCCGCTGCAGCTGGTGCCTGAAGGACGAGATCTACAAGCGCTACCATGATGAGGTCTGGGGCGTACCCGAGCACGATGACCGCAGGCTCTTCGCGAAGCTGATCCTTGATGGGGCGCAGGCCGGTCTCAGCTGGTACACCATCCTCATCCGCACCGAGAGCTACGCGAAGGCCTACCACAACTGGGACCCGAAGAAGATCGCCAAGTACGGTGAGAAGGACATCGAACGGCTGATGAACGATGCGGGTATCATCCGCAATCGCTCGAAGATCATGGCCTCCATCGGGAATGCGCAGGCGTACCTCAAGATCATGGAGGACGGACCGGGATCCTTCGATCGCTTCCTGTGGAAGCACGTTGGTGGCAAGACCATCGTGAACAAGGGGAAGGGCGTTCCAGTGTCCTCGCCGGAGAGCGATGCCATGAGCAAGGACCTGAAGAAAAACGGCTTCAAGTTCGTGGGCACCACCATCGTCTATGCCTTCATGCAGGCCTGCGGCATGGTGGATGATCACAGCGTGACCTGCTGGCGGCGGACGGGCTAGGCGATACCTTTCGGCATGCGCACCCCTGTGGCCCCCATCGCCATCACCCGGGTGGAGAACGGGACCTCCGTCTCCGCCGAGGACCTGCTGGTGACCGAGGAACCCCTGGAGATCCGCCTAGGCTACGGACCGGAGCACGACCGCACCGAGATCCGCCTGAGCGTGACCATGCGCACGCCGGGGAACGATGAAGAGCTTACGCGAGGTTTCCTCTTCACCGAAGGCCTGATCACCGATCCCGCCCAGCTGTTGCGCGTGGCCTATTGCGAGAACGTGAAGGAGGAGGAACGTGGCAACGTCGTGCGCGCGGAGCTGCATCCCTCTGTGGATGTGGACCCCGCCAAGTGGCAACGCAACTTCTACACCACCAGCAGCTGCGGCGTGTGCGGCAAGAGCAGCATCGAGGCCGTGCAGGTGAACTGCCCCACGCCGCTGCCCAAGGCCCCGGAGCTTTCCCCCGCCCTCATCACCTCGCTGCCCGACCGCATGCGCGCTGCGCAGACCGTCTTCAAGCACACCGGCGGCATCCACGCGGCGGCGCTGTTCAACGCCCAGGGCGAACTGCTGCTGCTACGCGAGGACGTTGGTCGCCACAACGCCGTGGACAAGGTGATCGGCGCCGCGCAACTGGCCAAATTGCCGCTCGCCGCTTGTGTGCTCCTCGTCAGCGGCCGGGCCGGCTTCGAGCTCGTGCAGAAATGCGTTGTGGCAGGGATCCCCGCCATGGCGGCGGTGGGCGCGCCTTCTTCATTGTCCGTGCAACTGGCCCGTGCCAGCGGCCTGCTGCTCATTGGTTTCCTGAGGAACGAGCGTTTCAATATCTATGCGCAACGCGCCGATACGAACCCATGAGCACTGATCCGCAGGACCGCATTCTCGAGCTGCTCCACGAGCGCATCACGGTGACGCCATACGATGGGCGCTGGCCAACGATGTACGCGGAGGAGGAGGCCTTTTTACGCAACGCGCTTCCCAAGGACCTGGTGATCCGCGTCGATCACATCGGTAGTACGGCCGTCGAGGGATGTTCCGCCAAGCCCATCGTCGACATCCAGGTGGAAGTGAAGAGCCTGGAGCGTGTGCGCACCGAGGTGGTGCCAGCCATGGAAAGGCACGGCTACGAATTCATCTGGCGGGCGAGCATCGGCGAGCATTCCCCCTTCTACGCGTGGTTCATCCGGCGCGATGAGGCGGGTACGCGAACGCATCACATCCACATGGTGGAGCCCGATATGGCCAGCGAGGACCGCATCCTGTTCCGCGATCACCTGCGTCGCCACCCCGAAGAGGTGTTGCGCTACGAGAAGTTGAAGCATGCCCTGTCCGAGGCCTACCCGAACGACCGTGAGTCCTACACCAAGGGCAAGACCGATTTCATCCTGTCCGTCGTGAAACACGTGCGCGAACAACGATCATGAAGCACCTGATCCTTACCCTCGTCCTCTGCGGTCTTGACGTTGGTCTTTCCGCACAACGCACCTTCGATGTCACGATCGCGGACAGCACTTACCACATGAAGAAGTACTGGTTCGTGCTGTACACCAAGGGCGATGCTGCGCCCCTCGACAGTGCCACCAGTGCGACCACCCTTCAAGCGCACCTGAACCACCAAAGCGAACAGAGCGACCGAGGGCTCATCGTCATGGCCGGTCCCTTCGGCGACAAGGGTGATTGGCGCGGATTGCTTCTCTATGACTGCGACACCAAGGAGGAAGTGGAAGGCTACCTCATGGCCGACCCCTTCGTTAGGGCAGGGCAGTTGAAGTACGAGATCCACCCCTGGTATGGCTCGGTGGGGACACGGTTGCCTTAGGGCCGATCCAGCAACCTGATGGTCGGCTGAGCTAGTAGGTGATGCTGGATGACCGGTGACCCGGTCGTAGGCACCGTTGCTCGCGGAGCCATGAGCCTACGGAGTTCCTTGCAGTAGGTTCGAAGAACAAGAACCATCGAACATGGACCTACGGATACACCTCATCGGGCTTCAGTTCCTTGTTGCCACCGCCACCTTCGCCCAGAGCTATGGCGAACTGGATGTCAACAACGTGCGCGCGCGGTTCTATTCCGATGGCATGATCGGCATGGACCTTGGATCCGGTACGGCCCGGTTCGAGGTCCCGGACGGTTCGGGGATCCATCCTTTGTTCGTGGCCAACCTGTGGATGGGTGGGTATGACAGTGGAAATCAACTCCACATGGCCGCTGTGCGCTACAACCAGAACGGCGAGGACTTCTGGCCGGGACCCTTGACCAATACGGGTGGGGCCAGCATCACACCGGCAATGTCAGCGCAATGGGATCAGGTCTGGCAGGTGAACACGGCGGATGTTGTGCTGTACCAAGCATACTATGATTGCCTGGCCGATCCCAACTGCGATGAGAGCGTTCAGTTCCCTGGTTACCAAATGCCGGCCTACTTCAACGATTGGCCAGTGTTCGGTGACGTGTCCGCAGGACAGGACCAGTACCTCGCGTCTTTCCTTGACTATAACGGTGACGGGGATTACGACCCGACCGATGGGGATATGCCTTGCGGACCAGGGGACGGTTCGCTCTATTTCATCTTCAATGACAAGCTGGATGTGCATACGGAGAGTGGGGGCCTGCCGATCGGGGTGGAGGTGCAGGCCCGGCCGTTCGCCTTCAACGGACCGAACGAGGCGCTGAACAACACCATCTTCGTCGAGTACCGCATCATCAACCGCAGTACCCTCACGCTCAACGATGTACACGTGGGCCTCTTCACCGACTTCGACCTCGGTGGGCCCTTGGACGATCACATCGGGTGTGACGTGGGCCGAAGCCTTTGGTACGTGTACAATGCCGATACTCTGGATGAAGGAACTACCGGCATCCTCGGCTATGGCGCACAGCCACCGGCCTTCGGGGCCACGATCCTCTGCGGCATGTTCCGTGATGGGGACGGCCTTGACAACCCGCTCACAACGGACGCGAACTTGGCCTTGGCCCAGCATGGCTCCGTCTATCCGGGTTGGGGCGATGCATACGGGGACGGCATTATCGACAACGAGCGCTATGGCCTGAGCCACTTCAGTGCGTTCCCCGGGTCGGGGATCATGGGCACGTTGGATCCCCAGGCCGCTTCGCAGTACTACGACTACCTGCGCGGCAATTGGGCCGATGGTACGAGCCTGCTTTATGGCGGTACGGGCCACGTTTCCGATCCAGCTGCAGACCCGAACACCGTGGTGCAGCACTTGTACCCCGGCGCTTCCGACCCCCTCGGATTCAGCACCGGTGGCGTACCACAGGCGCCGTGGAGCCAAGTGAGCGCAGGCCAGGTGGGTGGTGATCGGCGGGGTGTCGGGAGCATGGGCCCCTTCACCTTGTTACCCGGTGACATTCATCGTGTCATGGTGGCCTTCGTGTATGCGCGGGCGGCGAGCGGTGGGTCACAGGCGAGCATCGAAGCCCTTCAAGCTCGGGTGGATAGCGTGCGTGCGTTCGCGGAGGCCGAGGACTATTGCGGAGGGTTCCGTACGGATGTTCCTTGCTTTGGCGGCATGGCCACGGGCCTCGGTGAGGCCACTGCTCCTGGACCATTGCTTCTACAGCCGGTGCCTGCCAGCGATGTGCTCCGCATCAACGGACCCGCAGGCGCCACGTTCATGGTGATGGACCTGAGCGGCAGGCAGGTACTTCCGGCCCGACCTTTCGACCAGGGCTTCACGGCCATGGATGTGAGCGGCCTGCCCAATGGTGTGTATATAGTGCGGACCCTGGGAGCCTCGCCGATGGTCGCGCGTTTCGTGGTCGCTCGGTAAGGCGAACGCAGCGGTCAGACCCGATCCAGCGCCACGAACGGACCAGCCGGAAGCACGACGCGGATCGCATCGCCGGCCTTCACCAGGCCGCTGCGAAGCACAATGCCCATGATGCCCGCTTTCCGGACAAGGCTCCCGTTCACGTCGCGATCCAGTACCGCCGCCATCAGTCCGGGCCGGATGCGATCGAGCTGCGTGCAGGGGTTGCGCAGGCCTGTGACCTCCACGGTGGCTTCATCGCCGATGTGCAGTAGCGCTCCTTTCGGCAAGCTCAACAGGTCGATGCCGGGGGTGGTGATGTTCTCGCCCATCTGACCAGGCGCCAGCTCGAAGCCTTTGGCGCGCAGCTCATCGTGGAGCTCCGCGTGGATCAAGTGCACTTGCCGCAGGTTCGGCTGTGTGGGATCCTGGCGAACGCGGGAGCGATGCTTCACGGTTGTGCCGGCATGCGCATCGCCCTCCACCCCGAGCCCTTCGAGCAATCGGATGTACAATTGCCCGGCCTTGCGCATGGTGTGCGAACCGCTCAAGCAGACCGCAATGACGTGGGCGTGGGACACTGTGCAAAGCAAGTGCATCCTTGTGCGTCCCCTCGAAGACCGGTGACCGGTCGTGCGCTGAGTTCAGCACTGCCTCGGCAGGCGGAAGCGATGCAAAGGGGATCCCTTCGATCACGGGCTGTTCCACGGCCCACCCCTTGTCACGTTCACAAAGGAGCTTCCGTTGAACATGAAGAGCCCACCGCTGAATCCGAACCACAAGGTTCCGTGCCGGTCCTCCACGAACGCTTGGATGGCGAAGTACTTCGTCAGGTCCGGCCGGTCGGTCTTGTCGAAGAGGGTGAACGTCTTGCCATCAAAGCGGCAGGCGCCTACGCGGATCGCACCGATCCAGATGTTCCCTGCGCGGTCCGCATAGAGGTTGTAGATGTCGTTCGCGGTAAGGCCTTTCTCTTCGGGGAACTGTGTGAATGTCTTGCCATCATAGCGAGCGACACCACCCTCATTGATCGGCGGAAAGTCGGAGGTGATCGATCCGAACCAGATGTTCCCCTGTGCGTCCTCCACGATGCTGGCGACGTTGTTGCTGCACAGGCCATCCTTCTTGGTGAAGTGCGTGAAGGTGGCGCCACCTGTCCTGAGCGCAGCCGAAGGATCATACTTACACGCACCGTACCCATCACGCCCGAACCAGATGTTCCCCTTGCTGTCCTCGAACAGGTCCCACACCTTGCCGGGAACCATCTTGAAGCTCGGTGCATCGATCACTGGCGTCGGAAGCGCGAACGCGATGAAGCGCTTGCCATTAAAGCGGAAAACTCCATCGCTTGTGCCGACCCATACGCTCCCGTTGCGGTCCACCAACACCTTGCAGCCGGCACCGGTCAAGCCTTCCGCAGGACCGAAGCCGGTGAATTTGGATCCATCGTAACGGGAAGTCCCGTCATGCGTGCCGAACCAGAGGTAGCCCTCACCGTCTTCACCGATACCGGTGACCACATCGCCAATGAGGCCTTGGGGGATGGACAGGAAACTGAGCGAGGTGCCATCCCAACGCGCTACGCCTTGTCCATTGGTGCCGAACCACAGGTTTCCCTTGCTGTCCTCGAAGGCCGCCACTACATAAGCATCGATCTGCGTGGTGTCAGGGGCCAGCACCATTGTCGACGATGCTCCGGTCGTCGCCTGGGTGTCGATGGATGTTGGTACCTGCGCGTTACAGGCGGCCATGAGCAGCAAGCCGATGATCAGGGGAGGCGCGGTGGTCAAGGGAAGGGATGTTCGGGAGCTCGGTTCCGGTTCCAAGGTAGAAGCGTCAATCCCCGTTGGATCTTAACGAAGTACAAGGATCGTTAAAAGGTATTGGCACAAAGGCCATGAGCCCGCTCGGACCGGGTATTCCATCTCCCAACCACCTGCGCGACCGAGGTATTCCCTCCACACTGCTCCTGTAGCGCATGGTCGTGAGGGGAGGGTTGAGAACTCGTGAACGCCCGGCTGGTCAAGGACTTGGGGTCGATCCGTCCTGCAGGTGGCGCATCCGCGCACGGCATGTGCAGCATCTCCTGCAAACCCTGCCACCATGAGCAGCTTATTCTCCCGCAGCTCCCTGCACCTTCCGTTGAACCGGCTGCACCAGTGGCAGCGTTCGATCGACATGGATCGGATCGAGGATTTTGCGTCACACTTCGGGGAGGACTACATCCGCTACTTCGACCTCGGCCTGCTCGCCATGGTTGGTGCTGTAGGCGGCTTGATGGTGCTCGTGATGGAGGTATGGGCCTAAAGCTTACACCGATGGAGATCATTCATCCCATACACCCGTCCCGGGCTGCTCAGGAAAGACTGAACGCAGCCGCAGAAGTGCTTGTCAGCCATGCGTGCCTCTCGATGGAGATGATGATGGGGGAGGACATGGATCCATGCGGCGTGGGGATCGACGATACGTCGCTCTTTTCCTTGCACGCCCGTCTCGCGGATGATCTACGCACATTGATCGGCCAAGCGGAGCTTCCCAGGTCATAGCGTCCGCTCGACCGCACGTGTTGCGCGATCCTTGTACGCTGGATCAGCAGTTTCCCGGATCTGCTGAAGCTCAAAGGCACGCTCACCCACGTGAGCGCACGGGAGCAGCCCACGAGGAACTGGGGTGGTGATGCATGCATGTGATACGCTCACGCATGGCGTCAGATGGCAACCTGAAGCTACATTCAACGTCCATCCCATGAAAGCACAAACCATGAACGAGCGAACGAGTTGCGCGGTGGTCCTCCTGTGCGTTGCGCTCCAGGTACCTGCGCAATGGACGTGGATCGGCGGAAGTGACCTGAGCAACGCGGCCCCCGTGTTCGGAACCAAGGGTGTGTTCGATCCGGCGGTCGTGCCCGGTGCGATCTATGCCCCAGGGCAATGCGTGGACCTCAATGGTCGGCTGTGGCTGTTCGGGGGCAAGCTCGGTGGTGGCAGCAATGACCTGTGGTGTTTCGATCCAACGCTCGAACAATGGGCATGGATGGGTGGGGGCCAAGGGCTTTCGTGGGCCGGTCACTACGGCATCAAAGGGATGTCGTCGCCGGACAACTTACCGCGCGGACGTGGCTATGCCCCTGCGATGTGGTGCGACGCGGTCGGCGACCTCTGGTTGTTCGGAGGACAGAGTGGGGATGAGTACAACGACCTCTGGAAGTATGAGATGACCAATGGGTCGTGGACCTGGATGCACGGGGATAGCACAGGGCTCTCGACCGGCTCGTATGGGATCATCGGAGTAGCTGATCCGTCGAATGAACCACCGTGTCGTTCGGAGATCATTGGAACCTGGGTGGGCTCCGATGGCAGCTTTTGGATGTTCGGTGGTGAGCGCTATCCGTTCTACACCTACAGCGATATGTGGCGCTATGATCCACTGAGCGACCAGTGGACCTGGATGCAGGGCGTAAGCGGGGCTCCCGGTGGTCCGGTCAGTTACGGCACGCTCAACGTGCCCAGCGCTACGAACACACCAGGCAAGCGTTGTTCCTGGACCCATTGGACCGATGCCAACAACAGGTTCTGGTTGTTCGGTGGCATGACCCACGGTCAGAACCTGCCGAGCAACGACCTGTGGATGTTCGACCCCATGACCTTGTTGTGGACATGGAAGGGAGGGCCAACGACGTTGGCGGACTTGGGCAGTTTCACGGGGCAGTGCTCATCGGGGATGGGTGCGAACCCGCCGGCGATGTTCGAGGCCACCGCGAATTGGAAGGACAGCGTCGGAAGATTCTACCTCTATGGCGGAGGCTATCGGAACGGCACGCCGGGGAATCAGCCCTATGAGGATGTTTGGCGCTATGACCCCGTGGTGGAGGAATGGACATGGTTATGGGGGAGCGGGATGCTGAACGAAACGAGCGATCATGGGACCTTGGGTGTCGCTGCACCCACCAACACGCCCGGTGGTCGCTTCGGCAGTGTGGCCGTGGCCAAAGGCGACAGCGTGGTCTATCACTTCGGCGGCTTCACACCGTTCGTGGCGAACGACCTTTGGAAGCTGGACATGACGCAGCTCTGCGTCAGCACCGGTGTTGAACGAACGGTCGGGCTACCGACGCTGTGGTACGATGGCCAGGGAGGTCGTGTGCACTTGCGTTCGGCGGAGGCTGCCACTGCCGTCAGGGTGCATGATGCGGCCGGCCGGCTCTGTCTCGCCGAGAAACCCGTGGGCGGTTCGGGAAGTGACCGGTCGGTGGATGTGAGCGGTCTGGGTCCTGGCTTGTACATCGCCAGCGTGATCTTACCCTCCGGTGCGATCCGCGCTCAGTCCTTCCGTTTCTTCGTGGAGTAAGGCGGTCCAGGGATCTCTTCAGTGGCGCGGGCCGTGGTGCAGGATGTGACCGTGCCGCTTACTAAGCCTCGGTTCGGGTGCTTGCGCCCGTTACATGCTGTTCATAGGCGGCACCTTTGGCAAGTACGATCCGCAAGTCGGGAAGCGCTCCGGATGTCGTCCCTTTGCGCCATGACCCTGAACCCCGCAAAAGCCTTCGCCGCGCACAGCGCAACTACGCCGCTCACCTTCACCCCCATCCAGCGCCGCGAGCCCGGCCCTACCGACGTTGAGATCGACATCCAGTTCTGCGGCGTGTGCCACAGCGACATCCACACTGCGCGCAGCGAATGGGGTCCGGCGAAGTATCCCTGCGTTCCGGGTCACGAGATCGTGGGTCATGTGACGCGTGTGGGGGCTGAGGTCAGCCAGTTCAAGGTCGGCCAGCACGTGGGTGTGGGCTGCTTGGTGGACAGTTGCCGCACCTGCATCAACTGCCAGGCGGGCTTGGAACAGTATTGCACTGGCGGTAGCACCGGCACCTACAACAGTGCCGACAAGCATACCGGTGGCCACACCCTGGGTGGCTATTCCTCCAGCATCGTGGTGGACCAAGGCTTTGTGTTGCGCATACCCGAAGGCATGGACCTGGCTGCCGCTGCACCCTTGCTCTGCGCCGGCATCACCACCTACTCGCCGCTGCGCCATTGGAAGGTGGGGCCCGGCATGAAGGTGGGCATCGTGGGTCTTGGCGGTCTCGGCCACATGGGTGTGAAACTGGCTCATGCCATGGGCGCGCATGTCGTGCTGTTCACCACATCGCCGAAGAAGGTGGAGGACGGCTTGAAGCTCGGCGCCAACGAAGTGGTCGTCTCCACCGATGCCGCCGCGATGAAGCCGCATTCCGGAACCTTCGACTTCATCCTCGATTGCGTTTCCGCACAGCACGACATCAACAGTTACCTGAAGCTGCTGAAGCTCAACGGCACGCTCACGCTGGTGGGTGCGCCGGAGCAGCCCTTGCCGGTGGCCGCCTTCAGCATCATCTCGCAGCGGCGCAGCTTCGCCGGGTCGGGCATCGGTGGCATCCGCGAAACACAGGAGATGCTCGACTTCTGCGCCGAACACAAGATCCTGCCCGAGATCGAAATGATCCGCATGGACCAGGTGAACGAGGCTTGGGAACGCGTGGTGAAGCAGGATGTGCACTACCGTTTCGTCATCGACATGGCCACCTTGAGCGCCTGAGCGGCCGTTCCGCTCAAGCCTATACCTGTTCGGCCATGTGGGTTCAATGCCCACCGGTGGGGTGCGCACTGCCCACGCCGTTCCAGCTCCCACATTGCGCACACGAAGGCTTGGCGATCGGTGCCGCACCATGCGGTCGTGCATCCGTTCACTGGCGCGGTCTTCGAACCCTTGCCCTTCCCGGCCACAGGCGAACAACGGTGCTCGCTTGCGCAGGCACGGGCTTTGACCCGATCCGGAAAACACCTCTGGCCATGTGCACGATCAAGACCCGCGACGATGTGAATCTGTATGTGAAGGACCATGGTACCGGCCGGCCGGTGGTGCTGTTGCACGGGTGGCCATTGTCAGCGGACACCTTCGATGACCTGGCGCTCGCCATCACCAAGGCAGGCATGCGTGCGATCAGCTATGATCGCCGCGGCTTCGGTCGCAGCGAACAACCGTATGCTGGTTATGAGTACGACACACTTGGCGACGACCTCGCGGATGTGATGAACGAATTGGACCTGAACGATGCGACCCTCATCGGCTTCAGCATGGGGGGCGGGGAAGTAGCGCGCTACCTGAGCCGCCATGGCAGCTCGCGCGTTTCACAAGCGGTCCTCATCAGCAGTGTGGTGCCGTACATGCTGAAGACGGATACCAATCCGCACGGTGTGGAGCAGAAGGTCTTCGACGGGATGGCCGAAAGCATCCTGAAGGACAGGCCGCATTTCTGGGCGGGCTTCTTCAAGGATTTCTACGGTGTGGGCCTGCTGGAGAAACCGGTGAGCGAAGAGGTGCTGCACTGGTCCAACCACATGGCGATGCAAGGCGGCCTGAAAGCCACGCTGGATTGTGCCGCTGCGTTCGCCACAACGGACTTCCGCCCGGACCTGAAGAGCTTCACCGTGCCCACGCTCATCCTCCATGGCACAGCGGATAAAACAGTGCCCATCGATCCCACCGGTCGCGAAGCCCACAAGGGCATTCCCGGCAGCAAACTGGTCGAGTACCAAGGCGCGGCGCATGGGCTCCTGGCTACGGACAAGGAGCAGATCGCCTCGGATGTTCTGGCCTTCATTACCGAAGGCGTTACACGCGACCTGGTGGATATTCAGAGCCAAGTGGCCTGATGTGGATGGCATTGATCGCATGCTTTGGTGCTTCTGCCGCAAGGGGCGAATGACCGAAGACCCTGCAGAGACCTAGAGACGGGTAGCTCTACATAGTGCTGGGTATCGCCAATGCGCTGCCTCAGAGGTTGGGCTTCTAGCGCAACTGCGCCAGCACCGGACTCCACTTGGCCAATGCGTTGAGCATACCGCCGGCGCTCTTGGTCAGTTCGTCGTTGGGCTGGAATACGCCGTTCGGGTCCAGGTGCTTCGCGAAGAAAGGGATGGGAACTTCGCCTGCGGTGGTCATGCGCAGGCCGGCGAGCACGGGCTTGAGCAACTGGACAGCACGCGTGCCACCGGCCACGCCGCCGTAGCTCACCAGCCCCACGGGTTTGTGGGCCCATTCGTGGAACAGGAAGTCCAGCGCGTTCTTGAGCGGTGCCACGTAGCCGTGGTTGTACTCCGGCATCACGAAGATGAAGGCGTCGGCCCCTCCGATGGCAGCGCTCCAATCCTTGGTGTGCTGGTGCTGGTACTTCTGCGAACGGGGATGTTCCGGCTCATCGAGGAAAGGCAGGTTGATGGTCGCGAGGTCGAGCACGGTGACGGAAAAGCGCGCATCGGCCGTGGCCACATCGGTGATCCACTGGGCAATGGCCGGCCCTTTGCGTCCGGGACGCGTGCTGGCAATAATGATCTTCAGGTTGAACATGGGTCAAAGGTCGGTCTTGTGTGAAGGGGTGCCGACCGAACCGGTGGACGTTCATCTTTCGCGCATCTGCTCACGCACCTCAGCAGCGATGCGCACGGAGTTCAAGCGCGCGGCGGTATCGAAGAAGTGCCCGGAGATCATGAGCTCATCCGGTCGGTAGGTGCTGATGAAGTCGCGCAGCTGTGGTTCGATGGTCGCAGCCGTTCCCACGAAGGAGCGCGCGAGTGCACGCGCGACCCACTCCTTCTCATCCGGCCGCCAATACGATTCGATGTCGTCGATGGGTGGCTGCACGCGGCCGGGCACCCCGCGGATGAGGTTGATGAACTGCACCTGCATGCTGGTGAAGAGGCGCTGTGCCTCCGCATCCGTTTCCGCAGCGAATACGTTCACGGTGAGCATGGCGTAGGGCTTGTCCAGTTGTTCGCTCGACTGGAAACGATCTCGGTAGACAGTGATCGCCTCTGCCATGTGCTCCGGCGCGAAGTGGGAAGCGAACGCGAAGGGCAGACCCATGTGCGCGGCGAGTTGCGCGCTGAAGAGGCTCGAACCCAAGAGCCAGATGGGCACGTTGGTACCCTCACCCGGCACGGCCTTGATGGCTTGTCCGGGTTGTGCGGGAGTGAAGTAGTGCTGCAACTCTTGAACGTCCTGAGGGAACTGCTCGGCGTTCGCGTTGAGGTCGCGACGTAGTGCTCTTGCGGTTCGCTGGTCGGTGCCCGGTGCGCGGCCCAACCCCAGGTCGATGCGTCCGGGGTACATGCTCTCCAATGTGCCGAACTGCTCCGCGATCACCAGCGGGGCGTGGTTCGGAAGCATCACGCCACCGGCGCCCACGCGGATGGTTTTCGTTGCACCCGCTACATGACCGATCACCACGGCCGTGGCCGCGCTGGCGATGCCGTCCATGCCGTGGTGCTCCGCCAGCCAGAAGCGTCGAAAGCCCAAACGCTCCGCTTCCTGCGCCAGCGCCACCGAATTGCGGAAGGCCTGCGTGGCGGAGGAACCTTGCGCGATGGGCGCAAGGTCGAGGATGGAGAAGGGGATCATGGGGGTGCGAAGGTCCGCACATTCGAAGCCGACAGCCCGGAATGGGTGCTATCCACCGGGAAAGCAGGTGTTCCGCGTTGATGGCGCTGACGGCAGCGTGGAACTGACCACCCCCAACGGGACCTTCCAAGCGGTCCTCAGCACGGACCGCTAGGTTAGCACCAGCCGTGTGTTGATGCTGCATTAGCAAGCCTTGCGACCGACAGACCCTGGTCATCCTGGTCCCTGTCCATCACTTCCTCTTTTCATGGAGGATCTTCAGGAACTCATCATACAGTTCCACATTGGTGCCGCCCCAGAGGTAGCCCTCGCGCAGCTCCCGGAAACGGGTGGCCCATGTGGCATCGAACAAGGCGCAGAGGAAGACCTGTCCAAGAAGCGCTTGGTCGGTCCAATACAAAGCGTGCTTCAGGCCGTCCACGCGTGCTTGTATCTGCCTGACCTGATCGGGCGTAGGTCGCTGGAAGGTGGCGATGAGGTTGGTGATGGGTCCGGCAATGGCCAGTGGCGTTCCATCTTCCGCAACCACCAGCCGGTGCTCCGTGCGCCAACACGGTCGCGCTACCAGCTGCATGTCCGCACCCGTGGGCAGAAATACCAGGCCGTCCAAAATGAACTGGGCGTGTGACACGGAGAGGTGGCAGCCCTGCGGTGCACCACGCGCTTCCAAGGAATCGCGGACAGCTCCGCAGCACCACATGGTGAAGTTGCTGTAGACGAACGGTTGCACGGAACGATCGATACGACCGCAGTAAGCGACGTCGAAACCGTCGACCACCTGGAAAAGGGTATCCGGTGTGTGAAAGACCTCAGAACCGCGGTCCGTGCATGTGCAGGTCGAGGGATCTTGTGCGTGCACATTCAAGGTTGCAGCAGCGATCGACCAGAGGGCGCCTAGAACGGACAGAGGCCGAAAGGGCATGGCGAAGATCACTGCTTGATGAAGCGAAGCACTTCGCCATTGCTGCAGCGCAGCGCGTAGGCACCTGCCGCCAGGCCGTTCAGCAGGAGCGTGTTGGTGCCGGAGCTGAGCAGCACGGTGCGGCATACGCGGCCAGCGGGATCCATGATCCACGACCGCATGGCCGGGCCGGGCACGTCAACGAAGAGCTGATCGTGCGCGGGATCGGGCCAGAGGGTCAGGTGCGCCATGTTCGCATCGGGCACTACGGTGCTGATCACTTGGAACGGATCGCTGAGCGCCACGCAACCATAGTTGCTTGTGATCTGCACGGTATAGTCGCCCGTAGAAGCAACGCTGAGGGCGGGCCCATTGGCACCGAGCAGGCTATCGCCGTTCAGGAACCATTGCCAGGCCTCACCAGCGGATGCTGCCAGGGAATCCACGCCCGCGAACGTGATCGCCGCGCTGAAGAGGTCGCAGTCCACCAGCGTGTTCAGGGTGGTGTTGGTGATCACCGGCGCGTTCAGGTCGAAGAAGATACCGGCGGTGTTGGTGATCACAGTGCCGTGCGGTGCGCCGGGCATGGGTGCGATGCGGTAGGTGATGAAGCCGTGGCTGGCGGGCTCGTTCACGTTGCTATCGGGCAGCATGATCTGGCCGAAGCGGAAGGTGGCCTCACCGCTTTCGTCCACGCTGATCTGGGTAAGCGCGTGCGATGCTGCCACCACCTGCATGCTTTCCCAAAGCAGGTCCGGGTCGAGCACGTCCTCGATCACCACGTTCAGTGCCGTGTCCGTTCCGGTGTTCTGGAAGCGGACGGTGTATTCGAAGCGCTCCTGTTCCAAGGGCACCGCTCCAGCGGCACCATAGCCCATCGGGGTCACCAGCTTGTCGTTCGGGTCGAAGGCGCAGTTCACGGCACCGCCAGCGGTCTGGGAGATGATCAACGGCACGGCCGGCACATAGGTGACCGTGGCCGTGATGGTGCTTGTTGAACCGAGCGGCCCCGTTGTCAGGTAGAAGCATGTCTCCCATTGTTCGAACCAGCCGAGGCTGTCCACATGCCAGTAGTAGTGGTCCCCCACGATGGAGTCAGGTGCATCGCAGGTGGAGCTGAACACAAGGTCCGGATGGAGCTGCACGTCCACGAGAATGTCATGCGGTATGTAGGTGGAGATGTTGTACAGATGGACCCACACCGTGACATCCGTATTGCACCTGAGCAAATTGTCGGATGAGGTGATGTGCAACAACGCGCTCGTGTCCATCAATGCGGGCGCAAGCCCCAGGTCCAGGTCATCGGCGACCGGGTCCAGGGTGGTGAGCATGGCCGTGAGCGTGTCGGGGTCGTTCGTCACTTGATACAGGGAACCATGCTGTGCCCACACCTGCCAGTTTCCTGTGTCCGCCGGTAGATCATAGTCGCCAGCGCTGTTGGTCCAGATCAACAGGTCATTGGCATCGGTGCGCACAAGCTGGAAAGGAAGCTTGGGCTCGGTGGTATCGCGCACAGCATCCAGGTCGCTGTCCTGGAACACGGATCCGCGTAAGCGGAACGGCACGTAGTAGAAGTTCTGCTGCCAGGAGATGTATTCGGGGTTGGCCGCCCAGAGCTCAGGCACCAGGTCGCCGTTCAGGTCCGCGTAGCCAAGGGCATAGGCGGCATCGGGGTTGATCACCTGGCTGGGCCCGAAGTCGCCCTCGCCATCGTTCAGCGCCAGATAGATCCACCCGTTGTTATTGCCTTGTGCCCAGACGAGGTCCGGTGCGCCGTCCACATTCACATCGACGGCCAGGATATCACAAGGCCCCATGATCCATGTGGCCGTGAACCACGCGTGCTCGGTCAACGCACCGGTGCCGTCGTTCTCGTACCAGTAGTTGGTGTAACCGCCGGATATGGTGGCCACATCCAGGTCGCCGTCCAGATCCAGGTCCGCCAGTGCAAGGTCCGTGGGAGTGCCTGTTGCCGGTGAGACAATGTCGGTGTATGTGCCACCCACAATGTCCTTCACCACGTGCATATCGTAGGTCGAAGAAACGATGTCGTCCTGTTGGTCGCCATCCATGTCGCCGACCGCGGCATCGTACATGTAGATCGAACCCAGGTCGGCGAGCAAATTGAAGTTGCCTGCGCCGTCGTTCGCATACCACCCGTCATTAGCCACCAGGTCAGGATAGGCGTCCGAATTGAAATAGCCGACCGCAAGCGCGCCCGGCTGCACCTGTATCGTGTCCACGATGAATTGGCCCAGGCCGTTGTTGCGGGCACGCACCACGTTCGTATCCGCCCGGTTCCAAAGCACCAGGTCGCTGTCGCCGTCCAGTTCCAGATCGAGCACCACCAGGTCATCCGGGCTTCGCAGATCGTCCATGATCACCTGCTGCGGTCCCAGAACGCCAGCGCCATCATTCGGGTACCAAGCGAGTCGACCATCGGTGGTGCCGGCAGCGGCCATGTCCAGATCACCATCCAGATCGAGGTCGGCCACCACGGCACCCTGCACAGTAGTGAGCGGCGAACCCACGGTGTGGGCCAGGCTCCAGTTGTTCGCTCCGTCACCGGCGTACCAGCCCACCCACCCGTAGCGGTGGCAGGTCACCAGGTCCAGGTGTCCATCCCCATTGATATCACCGGTCTTCAGCGGAGCATTGCCCTGGAAATAGTTCATGTCGTCGATCTCGATCGGCGTTACGGTGGTGCCGTCGTTACGGCCCTCCCAGATGTTCATGAAGGTGGACGTGGACCAAAAGAAGTCGGGGTCCCCGTCAGCGTCCGCATCAGCCACGATGCCGGGCTCTATGTTGCCCAAGGTGTCACCAGCCGTGTACTGTGCTCCACCGGTGTTCAGCAACCAGCGGTCGTATTCCAGAAGCAGATCATTATCACCGTCGCCATCCGTGTCCCAAACGGTGATGATCGCATCATCGTCCGCTGGGGCAATGCTGACCACAGCGGCGAACGTGCCGCCACCGAGGTTCTCGTAGAAGCCGCGGTCCACCACGGTGCCGAGCACCAGCAGGTCGTTGTCGCCATCGCCATCCGCATCGTCCACGGCAATGGTGATCACGTCGTTGTAGTGCGCAGCACCCAGGTCGGGGCCATCCGTGAACACACCGGCGTTGTTGAAGCGGATGCGAAGCGTGCTGTCCACGCGCGACACCAGGTCCACATCACCATCGCCATCCAGATCGGCCCATTGGGGCGCGTCGGATTCTCTGAGCCAAGGAGCGATCAAGTTCATGGGTGTGAAGCTCCCGGCTCCATCGTTCGCATACCAACCCACATCCACGGTCGAGGGACCCCATGCGTTACCGGACGCGACAATGTCCATATCCCCGTCAGAGTCGATATCCTGCGCCGTCAACGGGCCGGTCACATACCCATCGATCCCCTGATGATCAGTGAATCCCCCAGCCCCGTCGTTCGTGAACCAATAGAGGCTGTCCTGATCGGCGATCACCAGATCCAGGTCGGCGTCCGCATCCAGGTCCTCCAACAGTAGCCGCACCGGCCGGCGCGTATCCGTGTGGAAGGCGGTGAAGGGGTTGCCGAACTGCGCGTCGGCCAGAAGCGCGCAGGCAATGAAAACGACGAGGGTGATGATCCGAAGCATGGGAGAGGAGTTCGTAAGGTAGACGTTAGCTCAGCGAACGGTTGCCATGGCGATCAGGTATGAGGAGCGGGCGCCTTCAATTGGTCCTTACGATGCTGTTTGCCCGACAGGTCTCGGGGGTCCGCTGTCAAGCTGGAGCAGGTCGGCAAGAAGTAGGGGCGGATCCACGGCTTGGATCTTGTGCGTTCAGCGCGTTTCCACCTCCAACGAACCACTCGCCACCATGAAGAACTTCCGATCTTTCCTCGTCGTCTGCATCATGGGCCTATCAGCGACCAGCAACGCCCAGACACCGCAGGTCGCTCAAGAACTGCCGCTGATCACCGCCACGCTGATGGATTACATCGACGGTACCGCGAACGGTGACCCCGACCAGGTGCGCCGTGCCTTCCATCCGGACTTCAACCTTTACACCGTGAACGACGCCGACAGCCTCGTGGTCCGGTCCGGCGCGAAGTACATCGCGGGTATCAAGGTGGGTGAGAAGAACACGCGCCAGGGCCGCATCGTCTCCATCGATGTGGAGGGGAACGCCGCCATGGCGAAAGCGGAGATCGCCATACCCGGCTGGCGGATCTTCACGGACTACTTCCTGCTCCTGAAGTACCAGGGCTCCTGGAAGATCGTGCAGAAGAGCTACAGCTGGCGCGAGTGGCCCAAGGGAGAGGAGAAGAAGTAGCGTTGACCCTGTTGGGGTGTGCTCGCCTCGCTATTGACAAGCTTCCATATGACAGAGCCGCGTGAACAAGAGCCCCTCGCGTGAACGGAGGCAGGTGGTGTTCTTGTCCAGGGTCCACGTCTCGAAGACCTTGTCGTCCGTGCCTGCCGTCCTCAGCGTCACCTTGTTGCCCTCAAGCTCCCAGTTGCCAGTGATGTCCATAGGCTCATTGGGGTCGGTGCCGTTCACATAGTGGAAGGTGTGGTCGTCGTGGAGGGCCAACGAAATGTCCGGACCGGTCGCGGTGCTGGTGCCGCACCCACAAACACCATAGGTGCCGGTGCGCAACGCAGGCGGGGTGGAAGAACCCGGAGGGGTGAAGGACAGCAGCAAAAGGCTCAGCACGAATGCTGCGTACACGGTCGGGGTCTTCATGCGTTTCGGTGTATTGGTTGTACGGTCCGTTGTCCCACGGGGAGCGTCGTTACCGAAGGTAAGGGGTCAAGGGGCATCCGTACGCCGGATAGCACAGCGGTCCGGACAGCTCTACCGCGGCCGATCATCCTGGATGACCCGCATAGCGAATAATCGTGCATCCAAAGGAGCCGGATTGTTCATGTAAAGCACGCCTTCCGAACCGATGACCAGCCGCTTGCTGAAGCCCCAGGTCGCTTCGCCGAAGCGGAAGTCCTCGGTTTCCAAGTGGATGGTGTCACCGGCCAGTCGGTATGTGCCATAGAACAGGTCACCGCCAAGCACACCGCCATCGCTCAGCTCGTATGTGCCATCTGTGCGCAGGCGGATGCCCGTGCCGTTGTAGTCTCCATCATAGTACGCTTCGAAGAACACGGGCACGGAGCGACGACGCTCCGAAAGGTGATGGAAGTAGAAAGCGCAGCTGAAGGCGGCGATGAAGAGCGTGAACGGAAAGAACAAGTCCCGCAATGTGCGCGTGCTCCAGTTCAATATAGCCGAGAACAGGATGGACAAAAGCACGAAGCCGCATATTCCGTAGATGAAGAAGCCCCCCCAGTTGAGGACGTTCCAACCGGGTGTGTAATGGACGCGGACCGCATAGAGCACGAGCAGCAGGGTAACCAACAGGGCGCTGAAGGTCCAGGCCGCACGGCGTTGTTTCCTCTGGGTGAACTTGTCCAACGTGATGCTAACGAGCGGTTGCGAAGTTCGGTATGGCCTCGCGTCGGCTTGGGCTTCAGGGTCGTCGGCTCAGAGTAGAGGACAGATCGCTGCGGGGATTGGGAGAAGAGGCCCTGCATGGGGCTAGGCACTCGGCACAGCTGAACATCGTACTTGGGCCGCTTCAAGGAAGGTTCAAACGACCAAGTCGAGCGGAAGATCCGATATGTCGCGGAGGCGTTTTCCTTGGATCATCGTATTCAAGGAATCTTCAGCGTCCCCCATTTTCAGGGCTTTCACAGTGTCGATCAGTTCGGGAAGGGCGAAATGGTAAACGTGATCAATGTCTCCTGTGCCGAGCGCGATGGAAGCGATTCTACTTGGGAGTGGCTCCCCTAAGATCACAGTAACATGGGGCAGGCGACCTTTCCGATTCCGTACCAGGTTGAGGCCTTCAGATCGTGCGTTCTGGGCGCGGTCGCTTCGAAGGGTCCACTTACAACTGATGCTAGCGTGGAGGATGGGCGCTTTGCCATTCGCCTCACGAAGACTGGTCAGATGTGCTTCTTTGGAGCTAACGATGGTCTTGCGAGCATTGATAGTCGCATCCGGCTCCGGCTTGCGATACACCACAATGTCCGGCTTGATAAGGTAATCGCTGCCCAAGGCTGCTGCCAACTGTGTGTTCAGCCGTGCGAGTCGCTCAAGTTCATCCAAGTGCGAATACTGGTCGAAGCGCGCGATGCCAACGCCCCTGTTCCCCTCACCTTTTTCAACAGCCCATACGCCTGGCCGCATGTGTAGGAGCGCATTGAAAGTGCCCTGGATGAACTCTGCACACGTTGCCTCGAACATACTACCAGCACGCTGCCCTGAAAGCTTCTTTGCGATGCGTGGTTTTCCGATCCGTTCGATAAGGCCTTTCGCTAGTGCGACGCTGGTCTTGTTGTCACCATCGGCGTTTGAGGGTACACCATGCTCATCTACTGTGAGGATGTCCTTCAGCAATCGCGCATGGAATGCCCGACGCATTTCAGTGAGCAAAGCTTCCTTCTTCGCCATCACGCAACCATTACTGTTCGTTGCGCTGCCAACTCGAACATCTTCATGATGCTGTTGCCTACTGCTTCTGCAACCGGCGGTGGGAAGGCATTGCCCACTTGGCGGTATGCGGCCGTCTTGCGCCCCGTGAAATGCCATTCATCCGGGAAACCCTGGATGCGGGCCACCATGCGGACGGTCAAACGCGGATTGCCTGTAAAGCCGCGATCAGGAGCATGTTCTGCGATCGTGCCGCCTTCGACACCAAGCTCCGCCCATGCTTTGCGTGCCCGTGAAGGGCCGAGGTCTGGTCCACCATGTTTCTTGGATCCACCTACAATGGTCGGGGCGATGCTCTGCGCACCAGCAGCCCACTTCTCCGCATGTCGCCAACCGTTCGCAGCCATCAAGTCCAGCAAGGTGTCGCCGACAGTAGGGGCTGGCATGGGGAGCTTTTCGGGCCACCTGAAATGGTCGGCATCATCGGCGCGCAACGCCACGATCACAATGCGCGGACGTAGCTGCGGCACACCGTGATCCGAAGCCTGGAACAGTTTGATGTCAGTCTTGTAGCCAAGGTTGCGGAAGCGTTGGAACAAGTCTTTCCGGTAGCCTTCGAAACTCGGATCAAGAAAGCCGCGTACGTTCTCGAGCATTACCGCACGGGGCCTGATCTCATCGGTTAGCCTTAGCGCTTCAGGGAATAGATCGCGTTCGTCTTTCGCACCCAGTTGCTTGCCCGCCACAGAGAACGGTGGACAAGGCACGCCACCTGCCAATAGATCCACGCCACGGTAAGGGCGCCCATCGAACTTGGTGACATCTCCATGGATCACGTTCCATTGAGGCCGATTGACACGAAGCGTTGCACAACAGGCATCGTCTATCTCCACCAAAGCCTCGTGCTCAAAGCCAGCGCGCTCCAAGCCCAAAGACTGGCCGCCTGCTCCTGCACAGATCTCAACACTCGCCATTTCCTATGCTATTGACAGAAATGCTGTCACGTAGCTAGTGGCAACATAATCCTGTTCGCTCAAAGATCGGCAGCCCTGCAGTAGGAAGTTGCTGACAGGTGCTTGCAGATGTACAATGTCGGAGTGTATGGTGTTCCGTAATCTATCAAGCCTTCGAGGCCTGTTGAATGGGACAGCAGAGGACGGGCGGGAAGAATGGGTTCAAGCAGAAGGGGTTCAACATCATTTCCGGGAAGTGGAAGCTGAGCCGAAGGCGAAGTCCCGCGAAGCGGGGGTGCTGCTGAGGATGCCGGGCTTCACCTTCGGTAATCGAACGAGACGGCTGCGATATCCACGCGACGGTGCCAGGCGATGACTTTCTCATGATACTCCGGGGTCTGATCTTTCAACTCAGCAGCAGGGTACTCTGACTCTCGTGCACCGAAACGCCTTACCTGGATCCGTTTCACTTCAACACCCTTCTTCACTAGGTAGTGCATCACTTCTTCACTACGCTTAACGGCCAGGATGGTGTCTTCATTCGCATCACAGTGCCCTCGGAGCTCGATCACCATGGTCGGGTTATCATCCAACATCGCGGCAACTATGTCCGCCATTGTTTCACCTTCCTGGTCCAAAGCGCCTGAGTGTCGATCATACTGGATGAAAATCCCGAAATCATCGTGTATCACATTGAGCTTGGCGAGATAATACTCTTTGACGAACGTGGTGCTTTCGGTTAAGCCGACAGTGCTGACCTGGTCGTTCACCACCAAACGATCCTCAGCCGAGACGCGTATGGAATAGCTTGTGTTCGCATTGATGTAGCGTTGCTGTCCATTCCCAGTGAAGAAGAAGCGGCCCTTGTCATCGCTCAGGGCGTTGAAGTGGCTGCCGTCCGTACCAAATACCTCGATCATAGCACCGGTGAGAGGGACGGTGTCCCCGTGGACATATACAGTGCCCTGCAACTGAAAGCCTAGCGTGTCCTGCGCTTGTGCGGCGCGACCCGCTGCGCCCATTCCGAGAGCGAGGCTCAGTGCAAGGATCGCTCGCATCGCGCTGTCTTCAGGCCTTCGTCACCAATTCCCCCGCCTCCCGAAGGTGCGTCTTCCGCGCCTTCCTGATCCTGCAGCTCACCACCTTGTACTCCGGACACATCGCCAAGCTGTCACTTACACTCGACGTGATCAGGTTGAGCATCATTTCCGGGAAGTGGAAGGTGCTGCTGAGGATGCCGGGCTTCACCTCGTCGGTGATCAACGCCTTGATGTCCACTTTGCCGCGCGCGCTTTCCACGCAGACCATGTCGCCCTCTGCGATGCCGTGCTTGGCGGCGTCGGCGGGGTTGATGAGCAGCACGTCCTCGGTGAGGATCTCGCCGTTGCCGGTGCGCCGCGTCATGGCGCCGCAGTTGTAATGCTCCAGCTCGCGGTTGGTGGTGATGATGTAGGGGAAGTCCTTCTCGTTGGCGGTGACCTCGGGGCTCTTCTCCCAGTTGTTGAAGATGAACTGGCCGCGGCCGCGCTTGAAGGTGTCGGTGTGCAGGATCTCGGTGCCTTTGCCGTCCTCGGCCACGGGCCACTGCTTGCCGTTGGTGCCGAGCTTGTCCCATTTCACGCCCTTGAAGAAGGGCACGATGCGGCTGATCTCGTCGAGGATCCAGGCGGGCTCGTAGGTGGTCTTCGCATTGCCGCTCTTGCGACCCGTCTTCGCGGCGTAGCGCTCCATGATGTCCAGGATGATCTGGCCATCGGGCTTGGTGCCTTCCACGGGTGCCACGGCGGCGTTAACGCGTTGGATGCGGCGTTCGCCGTTGGTGAAGGTGCCGCTCTTCTCCAGGAAGCTGGCACCGGGCAGCACCACGTGGGCGAGCTTGGCGGTCTCCGTCATGAAGAGCTCCTGCACCACGAAGAGGTCCAGCGCGCCCAAGGCCTTGCGCACATGGTTGGTGTTGGGGTCCGTCTGGCCCATGTCCTCCCCGATCACCCACATGGCTTTCAGGGTGCCGGCGAGTGCCGCATCATACATCTGCGGGATCTTCTTGCCCACCACGTTCGGCACGTGCACGCCGTAGAATTCGTCGTACTGCCTGCTGTAGTTCGGGTCGTCCACCGCGAAGTAGCCGGCGCCCTGGTGCGGCTGGCAGCCCATGTCGGCGGCGCCCTGCACGTTGTTCTGTCCGCGCAGCGGGTTCACGCCCACGCCGCGGCGACCGATGTTGCCGGTCATCATGGCGAGGTCGGCGATCTGCATCACGGTGAAGGTGCCCTGGTAGTGCTCGGTGACGCCCAGGCCGTGGAAGCTCATGGCGTTGGGGGCGCTGGCGTAGGCCATGGCGGCCTGGCGCACCAGCTCGCGGTCCACACCGGTCTCGCGTTCCATGGCGGCGATGTCCACGCCGAGGACTTCCTTCTTGAAGTCTTCATAACCCTCCGTGCGCGTGTCGATGAACTCCTGCTTCACCAGCCCTTCGCGCACGATGTAGTGCATGAGCATGTTGAGCAGGGCCACGTTGGTGCCGGGGCGCAGCTGCAGGTGGTACTTGGCGTAGCGGGCCAACTCGGTGCGGCGCGGGTCGATCACGATGAGCGTCTTGCCCTTCATGATCTGCTGCTTGATCTTGGCGCCCGTCACCGGGTGCGCATCGGTGGGGTTGGCGCCGATCACCATGATGGTGTCCGTGTACTCCAGGTCGATGATGCTGTTGGTGGCCGCGCCGGTGCCGAAGGTCTTCTGCATGCCGAGGGCCGTGGGCGAGTGGCACACGCGCGCGCAGCTGTCGATGTTGTTGGTGCCGGCCTGCACACGGAAGAACTTCTGCATGAGGTAGTTCTCCTCGTTGGGGCAACGCGCGCTGCTCACCCCGGCGATGGCATCGGGTCCGTGCTGGGCCACGATATCGGCGAAGCGGTCCACGATGTAGGTATAGGCCTCGTCCCAGGTCGCGGGCACGAGCTCGCCATCCTTTCTGATCAGGGGCGTGCGCAGTCGCTCGGGGTGATCGTAGAAGTGGAAGGCATAGCGGCCCTTGAGGCAGGTGTGCCCCTGGTTGGCTTCCGCATCGTAGGGGGAACGGATGGCCACGACCTTCTCGTCCTTCACCTTCACCTCCAGGTTGCAGCCCACGCCGCAATAGGTGCACACGCTGCGTACCGTGGTGTCGGCCACCGTCTCCTTGCTCTTGAACACGTCGGTGATGGCGCTGGTGGGGCAGGCTTGCGCACAGGCGCCGCAGCTCACGCAATCGCTCTTGAAGAAGCTCTCGTCGGTGCCCTTCACAATGTGGTTGTCGAACCCACGACCGGCCATGGTCAGCACGAACTCGCCCTGCACCTCATCGCAGGCACGCACGCAGCGGTAGCAGCTGATGCACGCGCTGAGGTCGCTTACCATATAAGGATGCGAGGTGTCGATCGGTGTGGCCAGGTGGTTCTTCCCCTTGGGGTAGCGCACGCTGTCCACGTCGAAACCGATCTGCTGCACGACGTTGTACAGCTCGTTCGCGCCGTGGTCCTCCTTCTTGAGCCGCTCGGTGTCGTAATCGGTGAGCACCAGCTCGATGATGTTCTTCCGCAGCCGCTCCATGCGCGGGCTGTTGGTGGTGAGGTACATGCCCTTGCCTACGGGCGTATGGCAACTGGCCATCACCTTGGTCGGACCATCCTCTTGAAGGGCCACTTCCACCGAGCACACCCGGCAGCTTCCGAAGGGTTCCAGGTTCGGCGCATCACAGAGCGTCGGCACCGGGTTGGGTCCGATGTGCCGGCGCATGAAGGCCAGCATCGTTTCGTTCTTGTTGATCGGGTACGCCTTGCCGTCGATGTAGGCGACGTCGACCTCGGTGGCCACCGCATTGCTCGTGGAAGGAGCGGACTGCGTGCGGGCCGAGGGGGGGGCGGAGGAGCCGTGCTTGGCTGAGGGCGTGTTCATCGGGAAGGACGTGATGTACGAAGATAGGAAGGGTGCAGGCCACCCCCCACTGGCAACCGCACCCACCTGCCCGTACGGCGGGTCAGTGCTCAATTGAGCATGCGCGTGCCGATCCAAGGAGCATTCACGGCTCGACCAATTGCTTCAACGTCACCACCCGGTATTGCGGGTCGCAGTCGAAGAGGTGCTTCAGAATACCCATGTGCCCTGCGCCGAAGATCACCAGGATGCGGTCCTTGGGGGAGGTGGTGATCCGTTTGATGTTGCGGAAGATGCGCAGGTTCCGGTTGTACCAATGGATGCTCAGAACATCCGCCCCGCGGTAGCCATCGAGCAGGAATCCGCCGTTGAGGTATGCACCGAAGTCGCGATCCAACGCGTGGTCGTCGTTCATCGACAGGAAGTTCTGGAGCAATGTGTGGCGCACCTCGTACGCATCATGTGCGGCGTACAGTGAGTCGTACAGCGACGAAGCGGCGTCGTTGCCGCCCCAGTCCCATCCCGCATACAGTGTATCGATCCATGCTGCGTAGCGCAGGCTGTCGGATCCATAGCGCAGGTCCATCACCAGGGGTCGCGCATCCACCGGATAGAGCGTATCGAGCTGCGCCCGATCCATCACGCGGAAGCCCAACTGGTAGAATTCGTTCGCACCCAAGGAGGCACCTGCCTTGTAGTCCTGGTATTCGTGCCATAGCCACGCGCCTTGCGTCTCCACACACAATTTGGTCGGCTTGAACCGCATGATCACATCAAGCAGTTCCTTCAGTTCGGCTTGGCGTTGTTCGGATAGAACATTGATGCGATCCTTCTCCTCTGTCACGTGCGCATCCTGTCCAGGATATGCGAAGTGGAATGTGCCGAGGAGCATCACGGACGGCAATTCGCGATCGCCGATCAGGATCTTGTCGTGATCGAACAGCTCGTTCTGGGCAGTGGCGCTCAGCGCAATGCAAGTAAGGAGGAAGGTGATGTTCGTTCTCATGATCGCGGATCTAATACCTGCAAGGCTATGCCCCTGCACATAGGCGCGAATGATCCGATCGGCGGGAACGCAGGCCGATCTGCGAATGGGCAGCCTTCATCGGCGAGTGGCTCGCAGAGCGAAAGGGGATTTCTGCCGATCGCAGTGGGCCGTCCTTTCACAGCGGTGTAGTTTCGGAAAGCCATGAGAACAGGCTTAGGCGACGATCCACCCGCACGGTGGTCATGGTTCACCAGCGACGGCCGGTTCCGCACGGGCGCCTTGGTGGTGACCTATCTGGCCTTCGCGTTGGCCGTCAGCTGGTCCAACGACGTGATCTGGTGGCTTCGGAACGACACACCCATCACCTTCGCAACCGTGCGCTACGGGCTGCTCTTCGGTCTGTACAACGCGCTCGCAGCTTACGCCATGCAGCGCTCATTGAGCTGGCGCGAACAACGGCGCATGAGCAAGTGGGCGGTCGTTGGCGCGGTGCTTGCCGGTTTCGCGGTCTTCGTCATGTTGCGTTGGGTGGGTGATCAGACCGTGTTGCCGCTGCTCGGCGGCGAGCCGAACTATCCATCGGACACAAGGTTCCTGTCCTTCGCGTTGGACAATACCACATATGCTGTGTTACCCATCGGATTCGGCGCGTTGCTGCATTTATTGGAGGCGCAGTTCGTGGCCATGCGACGTCAGCTCGAGCTGGGTCATCTTCAGCGTCTATCGGAGCTGGACATGCTCCGCGCGCGCATCGCTCCACACTTTCTCTTCAACACCTTGAACAACCTTTACGCACTTGCGCAACGACCCGGTGCGGACCTTGGCGGGCCCATACACGACCTGGCCGAGCTCATGCGCTACGTGTCGAAGAACGAGCGGACCCTTGTGCCACTTCGGGAGGAACGGAAGCAACTTGATCGCTACCTCGCGCTGCAGGCCATGCGCTTCAGCAAGCCGATGCACATTGTGCTGGATATCGATGATCGAATGGACAACATCCCTGTGCCCGCGATGCTCTTGCTGCCACTGGTGGAGAACGCCTTCAAGCACGGTGACCCATGCGATGAACGCGTTCCGCTGAGACTTTCCGTGCGTTCTGAAGACGATCTCCTGCATGTGACCTGCACGAACAAGATCGCCGACCATAGATCGGAGGAGGGTGTTCCTACCGGGAACCACAACCTCGCACGTCGGCTGCAATTGCTTTATGGATCATCAGGCCAGGCATCCTTTGGCAGCGGCGACGATGGGATCTTCGTTGCCTACCTTGCCTTCCCTCGTAATGCTACCCTTGGACCCCATGACCTGCCTGGTTGTTGACGATGAACCGCTGGCCGTAGAGCTCATGGCCGGTTACGTGCGGCGAACGCCACACCTTGTGCTTGCCGGCACTGCCACCGATCCGTTCGCCGCGGTCAAGCGGATCGAAGAAGGCGGCGTGGACCTGCTCATCACCGATATACGGATGACCGGGTTGAGCGGACTTCAACTGATCAAGTTGGCCGATCGGCGATGTGCGTGCGTTGTGATCTCGGCGCACGCTGAACATGCCATCGATGGTTTCGAACTAGATGTGATCGACTACTTGCAGAAGCCTGTGCGCTACGAACGATTCCTGGTAGCCATCGAGAAGGTGAAGGCGCGATCGGCGCCGATCGTGACCACCCCGCCAGCGGATCACTTCTTTCTCAAGTCAGGACATGAAGTGGTGAGGCTCCGTCACGATGAGGTCTTGTATATCTCGGCCATGCGCGACTATGTGTCGGTGCATACAGCGGAACGCGGTCGCTTCCTGAGCTTGGAGAACCTGCGTGACCTTGAAGAGCGATTACCCGTGGACCGCTTTTGCCGCATCCATCGATCGCACATGGTGGCATTGCATGCCATAAACAGAGTGGAGCGGGATCAAGTGACCATCGGCGGCACGCATCTGCCCATCAGCGACACCTACGCGAGGAACTTCCGAACAAAGCTGGGCGTGTGAGATCGGCACTGCTGATGGCGGTCGAACGGCGCATAGGCCAGCATCATTCCGTTCTTGTTGATCGGTTACGTCTAGCCGTCGATGAAGGCGACGTCGACCTCGTTGACCACCGCATTGTAGGAAGCGGGAGCTGACTGCTGGCAAGCCGATGGGGGGCTCTGGTGCCGGTCTAGGCTTGGGGCGTGTTCATTGGCGAAGGCAGATGGAACGTGCTGTACGAGATAGGCAGGGTGGGGTGTGCCCCCGACTCAGATCGCCGAGGGGCGGGCCAACCGCTACACGTCCTTCGCCGGGTTACCTACCTCCGGGCTTTCCGCTCACGTTCCACACGCGGATCCCGTTCCCCACCGATGAAACGATCACCGCTCACCCCTACAGGACCATCAATGGCACCGACCGTTGTTCTCCATCCGCGCCCTGCCAAGTGACCACATAGGTCCTTGGCTTAACCGCTGACAGGTCGAGCTGGGAGCGTCCGTTCACGGCCTGCGTCATCAACAAACGACCCGACGCATCCCGGAGGAAGAGTGTTCCGGTCGCACCATCAGGTAGGATCACCCACGTCTCGTTGCGAGCGGGGTTGGGTGCGATGGTGAAGGGTGCGGAGCGGACCGGTGTGAGGATCGCGGTGCTGATATCCACGGGATCATCGTTGGCATCGAAGAGGTTCGTGGCGCGCAGGTAGGCGAACACGGCGCGGCCGTTGTTGAAGGTGGACGTGCCCCACGCGGGCACTGCGCTCACGGGCATTTCGGCGCCGCTGGCGGTGTGGCGGCCCACCACGATCACGCCGCTTTTCGTCTTGAAGGATCCAAGCAGTTTCACGTTATCGCCACCCGCTTGGGTGAGCGTGTCCCACTGGCCCACGAGCAGCGAACTGTACTTCAGGTTCGACAGGTCAGGGGTGTACACGCGCACGAAATCGTTCCACGTGCTGAGGCCACCGTTCGCGGGCTTCACCATTTTCTGGTACGCGTTGGACGTGGTGATGGTGCGGCGGCCTTTGCCCAGGGCGAGCACGCTACCGTCCGCCGTCACCTTCAGGTTGTTCTTGCCGAGGTAGGTGGTGTTCACGTTCGGCCATCCGCCGTTCGGGTCGGGCCAGCCATCGAGGTTGGGATCGGCCAGCGGTGCGCCGAGCGAACCGGTGCCTTCGCCGTATTCCGCCACGTAGGTGCTGTGCATCAGGGTGCCGTCATTCAGTTTCAACTTGCCGAGCCAGCTGATGTGGATATTGCCGTTCGTGCCGGTGAACTGGTTCTGGAAACCGCCCGCTCCGGGATTTGCAGCGATGGTGTTCCCTTCCCAGAGGTTCTCCACGTTGTTGCCGTGGCAGCGCGCGTTCACGACGAGCATTCCGGAAGCCGGCGGTTGCGAATAGTCGATCGCCAACGCATCGATGTACTGATCGGGTGAAGAGTTCACGGTATCGCCCTGGGGCGTTACTTCATGATAGAGGCGGCTCCACCACAAGAGCGCACCATCGGCGTCCATGGCCATCACCGCGGGTTCGAAATCCGGTAAGCCACCGGGCAGCACGCTCTTGGTATTGAAGCCGATGTACATGGCGTTCGTGCGCCGATCGATGCAGACGGATTGCGGACCATGCGTGAAGGTGGCACTGCCGCTGTAGCCGGTGTACCCGGGTCCATCCGTGGTGTTGCCGGTGCCGCCGGGTAGGCACTCCGCATCGTAGAGGATGTCCAGCGGCCATGTGCCCTTCTTCGTTCCACCATTGCCATCGGGCAGCCACGCATTGTATTCCGTGGCTGTGGGTGATCGCAACTCGCAGCGCGAGGCATCCCGCTTCAGCACGATCCCGCTGTAGTCCAAGCCACCGATCCCGCCAGCGAAGGTGGCTGCTTCGCCCCGGTGTTCAGCACCCCCACCGATCGGCCAGTGGATACGCCAATGCGGTACCACATCAGGCTCGCCATCGGCATCGTTGCGGTAGAACGCGCTCCAGTTGTACGAATGACTGTCGCCGAAGCCGTACACCACCTTGCCATCGCCGCCCACATCCCACGGCTGGTAGATCTTCGGGTATTCACCTGCGGCACACTTCACGTTGATCACCCACGCGAAGCCGCTGGGATCGCCGTTCACGAAGTTGTTGTCGAGCTTGCCGATGAAGTAGCCGCCATTGTTGGCGTCCTCGGTGGTGCCGCTCAGGTAGATGTCGCCCGTGGGTGCACCGGGCGGGTTGGTGAGCTTGATGAAGCGCAGGTCCTCGGCCGTGTTCGCTGGAAGATGATGCACGGACAGCAGCGTTTGTGCGGAACTGTCCAGCACAAGGACGAAAGGCACCTTGTTCGTGCCGAGACCATTGGCAATGCCCGTTGCCGTGAGCGTGAACTGTGGAACGTTGCCGTCGACCCACGAAAGGTCGTCGGCCGCACCGACCACCAGGATGCGGCCGTCGCTGATCTGCACCACATCGTTGAAGACCTCGTTGCCAGCACCTCCAGCGTATGTGACCACATTATTCTGGGCGAGGCTGCCGAGCGTGAACAGGAACGCGGGCAGGAGAAGGAGGTTCCGCATGGTAGGATCTGGTTAGCGTAATCAACGCCAAGCACGCCAGAGTGTTCCGGCTTCATGGTCCAAACTAAAGAAAGCCTTGCGCAAGCGCGCTTCCAGATCGACCTGTCGGATGCGCGCGTCGATGAGCGGCACTTCGCGGGCGTTCACCAGGAAGAGGGAGCTCTCTCCGGCGGCGAAGCGCTGGTTCTCCCCGGCGAGCAGGCGTTCGTTGTTCACGACCATGTCAGCGCCCAATCGCATTTGATCCCCGAATACGGCGATGTCGTTCACACGCTCGTTGATCCGGTTGCGGATGCGCAAACGATCGCGATCGAGTCCCAGGTTCGCATCAGTAAGCCGCAGCTTGGCGAAGGTGAGTTCGCCACGTTCACGGCGCAGGAAGAGCGGCACTTGGAAGCCGACGCCGAACTGGTAGCCATCGCCGAGGAGCGTGGTGCCTTGCTCGTTGGTCAGGGCACCGCCGTTGCCGAGCCATTGGTATTTCAGGTCGAGCTCGGGCTTCAGGTATTCGTTGCGCAGGCGGCGGTCGATCTCCAGTTGATCGATACGGGCACCGGCCTGCGTGAGCAACGGATGGTTGGCCACGGCATTCGTGATAGCCGTATCGGACAGTTGGAAAGTCGCGGGTGAAGCGAGGTCCGCAGGAGCCGGGATAACGCCCGGTTGCAACTCCAGCGGTTGTTGCGCGGCGTTCCACAAGTGGTTGCTCAAGCGCAGGCCCGCATTGCGGAAGTTGAGGCTGGCTTGTTGTTGGCGCATCTGGCGATCCTGGAATTGCAGGTATGCTTCGAGCGTGTCGATGGCCGGGCGATCGCCTCCCCGCCAGCTGCCGCGCACATTGTCCAAGCGTGCGTTGGTCAGATCCACGGCGCTGTTGCTCACCTCCAAGGCGCGGTAGGCCGCTACCCAATCAGTGTGATCGTTCAAGGCTTGCAACAACAGGTCGTTCAGCATCTGCTCTTGCTCGGCTTGTGTGGCGCGCAAGTAGGCTTGCGACTTCCGCAGCGTGGCGCGCCGCTGGTCAATGAAGAGCCCTTGCCCAACGCTCACCTGTCCGCCTAGCTTGATCAGGCCATCGCCCGGAGTGGTGGATTGCGGATCGAGCAGATCACCGCTGTTCTCCTGGTAGCCTGCGAAGAGTTCCACGCCGTACCATGTCGGCACTTTCAACCCCGCATCGAAGAGTTGGAAGTAGTTCTTCTCATCGAACTGCTTCTCGTCGTAGTTCGCCGTGGCCACGGGATCGAAGCCGCCGCGCGCGCTGCGCACCGTGGCTTCGCCGAGTTCCGTTCGCAAGGCCGCCTGCCGTGCCATCGGGTGGTTCTCCAGCACCATGCGCACGAACGCCTCGCGGGTGAGCACCGCAGGTACTTGCGCCTGCACCGATGCGCCAACAAGCACGCACGTCAACGCAAAGACGGACGCGAGCAAGTGTTCGCGCAGCATCGCCCGCAGGGCATTCCCGTTCGCTGGTCTTGTGATCATTTGATCTGCTGATCACCCTTCGTGACTACGTTCATCGGATCCATGTACAGATCCGGCGGGAAGCCGTTCACCTGCCGCCAGAGCTCGTACCAGATCGGCACCTCGCTCATGAGCGCGAAACCGATGGACCCGCCACCCACGCGCAAGGCGTTGGGCCAGGGCTGTTCGTCCTTCGCGGGCGCAACGAGGATGCGGTACTTGCCGTTGGGGCTGATGAAGTTGTCGATCGCGGCCACCTCGCCACCGAAGGTGCCATAGCTGCTGTTCGGCCAGCCGCTGAATACGATGCTCGGCCAGCCGTCGAAGATGAAACGCACCTTTTGCCCTTTGTTGATCAACGGCATGTCCATCGGTCGCACGTAGAGCTCCACGGCCAGGTCCAGGCCGGCGGGCATCACGCTCACCAGCGGGTCACCTTCTTTCACCGTTTCACCCACACCCGTAACGATGGCTTTGGTGATGTAACCGTCCTGCGGTGCGGTAACGATGTAGTTGCCCGCGCGCACCGTATAGTTGGCGAGGTCCACCTGCATCTTGCTCACTTCCGCTTCTGTGGTGTACATCTGGCTCATGCTGGCGAACTTTTCGCTCTCGGCTTTGCTCAGCTTATCGCGGTAGTCGTTGCGGATACCGTTGATGTCGAGTTCGGCATTGAGCAGTTCATTCCTTGCGTCCAGCAATTTGTTCTGCGCATCGATCAGGGTGGCATTGGCACGCTGCTGGGCCACCTGCCTGCGCTCCAGTTCCACCTTGCTTACCAGGCCCTCTTTGAATTGTTGTTCACCGCGCACGTACTGATCGTCGGCGACCTTGATCTCCGTCCGTGCCGCCACTACGCGGATGCTGTCGCTCTGGACCTTCAGCCGGGCTTGGATGATCTTGTTGCGCGCCTGTTCCAATTTGATACGCAACCCGTTGTTGAGCGCATCGATCTGCGCATCCAGCGAATGCACTTTCTCTTCATAGCTCTTGCCGGTGAGTTCCTTGGAAGTGATCTGGTCCTGGGTGCGGTCCAAGAGTTGCGGATCGAAGTACTCGGCCTTCACTTCGCTGAGGCGTAGGATCGTATCGCCCTTGTGGACGAGCTGCCCTTCACGCACGAACCACTCTTCCAACCGGCCGGGGATGATGGCATGGATCGTCTGCGGACGCTGATCGGGCGAGAGACTGGTCACGGTGCCGCGTGCACGGATGTTCTGGGTCCACGGCAGGAAAAGGCCAATGAGCACGACCGCGCAGATCGCCATGACCCACTTGGCGAAGAGCTTGTTCGCGCGGGCTTGGCCGATCGTGCGGAAGGCGCGTAAGCTGGTCCGTTGCAGCTCTGGCACTCGGTTGTTGGGGCTGAGGTTGAGCATGGATCAGGCGGTGATGCGTCCGTTCTGCAGTACCAACATGCGTGTGCATCGCTGCTGTAACCACGGGTCGTTGCTTACCGCCAGCAAGGTCCATGGCCGTTCCGGCGCGGTGATCCAACCGAGCAATTGCTCGCGGTCCTTCATGTCCCAGTTCTGTAAGCTGTCCTCCAACAGGATGAAGCGCGGTTTTCCCGCTATGCAACGCGCTTGGATGATGCGCTTCACGAGGCTCTTGGGAAGTCGCGAGCCCTGCGGATCCAACCGCGTGAGCAATCCTTCCGGCAGTTGTGCCATCTGATCGAACAGACCGGTCACGGTGCAGGCTTCCATCACTTCCTCTTCTTTCACCCATGTGCGGCCCACGGTGATGTTCTCCATCACGGTGCCCGCGAACACATCTTCATCGTTCAGGCTATCACCGACGATCGATCGCGCCTGTTCCAGGTCGAGGCTGTTGAGCGGATGACCATCGAACTGGATGTTGCCTTCGTGCGCATCCAACGCACCGGCCAGGATGCGCAGCAGGGTGGTCTTGCCCGAACCGTTCAGTCCGCTCAAGCACACCTTCTCACCGGGTGCCAAGTGCAAGGTGATGGCTTCCAGCACATGCTTCTTGATCCAGTGGGAACGGAACCCTACGTTCGTTAGGCGCACATCCAGACCTTTTTCGGGGTCGGTCATAAGCACGCTCAGGCCCTCTGTGCGTTCCAATGGGAGGTCCGTCACGAAACCGATCTTGTCCAACGCGCCCAGCACATCGTATACGCTTTCGATGCTGAGGATGATCTTCTCCACAGCGTTCATCAGCAGCAGGATCACGATCTCGGCGGCCACGAACTGCCCCAGGTTCATCTGCTCGCGCATCACCAGCGTGCCGCCCAACGCCAGTAAGCTCAGGGTGACGATCACCTTGAACACCACCATCGCAGTATACTGCCCCAGCAGGATGCGGAAGTGCGATCTGCGCGCCGTCACGTAGCCGTCCACAAGTTGATCGGTGCGGCTCATGGGCAGCGCTGTCTCCCCGATCAGCTTGAAGGTACCCGCGCTGCGGCCCAGTTCCTCCAGCCAATGCGCTACGGCGTACTTGTAGTTGCTTTCGGTCAGACTGGTGGCCAATCCCTGTTTCCCGGTGAAGCGGAAGATCACATAGAGCAGGACCACCAGTAGAATGCCGAAGGCGATGAAGAAAGGGTGGTAGAGACCGAGCAGGATCAAGCAGAGCAGGATCTGCAACAACGCCAGCGGCACGTCGAGCAACAACTTGCTCAATCCCTTCTGGATGGTGAAGGTGTCGAAGAAGCGGTTCACCAATTCCGGCAAGTAACGGCCGGATACCGCTTCGGCCTTGATCCGAGGAATGCGGTAAGCGAACTCGAAGGCGCTACGGGCGAAGAGCCGCTGCTGGATGTTCTCCGCCAGCGCCAACTGCATGATCTGCATCGCCCCGGTAAAGCCCACGCCAATGGTGACGAACGCGATGAGCACGCCCCAACTCGTAGCCATCTGCCCGCCGCTGATCAAGTTGATGATGGCTTGCACGCCCAGCGGAACGCTCAAGCTGATCGCGCCGCCCACCAAGGCGTACAGATAGATGTGGCTGATCTCGCGCTTGTCCACACGGAGCAGCTGGGTGAGGCGTTGCCAGGGGTGTATGGGATTCATAGGGTCCTATGAGCGGATCAAGGGTGCGAAGTTCCGAACTAAGGCGTACGCATGATCAACTCGAGGTACACCGGCATCCCCACGGTGATGTTGAAGGGGAAGGTGGACCCGAGAGCCAGAGGGATATGGAAATGGGCCATACCGCCCAGCAGGAAGAAGACCAAGGTGGGGTTGATGAGATCAGTGAGGAGTAATTGTGTATCCATAATGGTCGTGCCATATGTCGTCTTCGGAAAGTATGCGCCGGCACCTGCTCATTTCTGCGCGCTACCGCCGGAGTTCACCACAGAGAACGGGCTCTTCAGCAGCACGGTGTTGGGCATGGTGATGATCCCCCTGTCCACTGTGCGGATGAACACGAAGAAGTAGGTGATGTCGATCAGCTCGCCTTCGATAGCAAGGTCGTTATCGAGCACCTTGATGGTATCGCCGATCTTGATCGGATGCTGGAAGAACAGGACCAGGCACGCTGTTACGTTAGAGAGGATGGACATTTCCGCGAAGAAGGCGATGCCGAGCACGGTGATCACCGAGGTGGCGAAGATCAGGACCTCGCTCTGCTTCACACCCCAGATGGCGGTGAGGATCACGGCCAGCACCAGCACGATCAGCAGGTTCAACAGCCGCATGATCTCCTTTTCCTCCTTGGCCTTGAAGGAGGAGCGCACCACCGCGTTGCGGATGATGTAGCGTCCCAGATACCGGATCACGAAGAAAGCGGCCAGGCAGATGAGGCTCTCGATAAGTTGGGTGCGGTAGGCGTCCATGTGCGTTAAGAGAAAGGCCGTTCGTTTTCTGGTGGTCAGGTCGAAGTGTGAGATCCCCGTTCAGAACCTGACCAGCACACCACGTTGCTGCAACTCCAATGGAATAAGCGGGTTCATTGGATTGTGATGGAGGTCCAGCAGCTTCAAGTGGTCCATGCGGAGCACTGGGGTCGGGAACGTGACGAGCTTGTTGTCGTTCAGATAGAGTTCCTCCAGGTGGCGCAAGGAGGAGATGCTCTCCGGCAAGAGCGTGATCCCGTCGTTCTCCAAGTGAAGGATCCGAAGATGGGGCAGCAGTGAAAGTGTCTTCATGTCCTGCTCCAGGTCGAAATAGCAGTCCCCGTTGATGTAGAGCTCATCCAACCTGTTCAGATCCTTGAACTGGTCCGGCAAATGTTGGATGGGGTTTCCGCTGAGGTCGAGGATCCGGAGCTTGCCCAAGTCGCCGATCTCTTCAGGCAATTCGGTCAGGTCGTCGTTGCGCAAGCGGAGTTCCTCCAGGTTGATGAGCAGGGAGATCTCCTTCGGCAGCAGCCTGATGTGTTGATCGCTCAGGTCGAGGCTGCGAACGCTCGCTGGCTCGCGCAGTGCCTCTCTGAGCGACCGATAGACCTGATGCACAGCGGCGGTATCGGCGATTTGGCCGAATGAACCAAGTGTGCAGCCGATAGCTGCAAGTATGCTGAAGATCCGTGCGGCGGTCATTGAGTATCGGGAATGGTTGAAGGGGATCTCTGGTGGCATGGGGCGCTCAAGCGTGATGAAGGCCGAGTAATTTCTGCAGGTCGCCAATGCGCGTTGCTTCGGCGCGGTTCACCGAACCGGAAGCCTTGGCGATCTCCACCGCTGTGCGCAGGATCAAGCTCTTGGTCCAACCATCGAACCGCCGGGGTTCGCGCAACTGATCCTCCACAAAACGAGCATAGGCGTCTTTCGCCGACAAGCGTTGTTCCAGCGCGTGGTCGAATGCGATGTCGATGTACCGGGCTGATTCGATCCCGAGCTCGTCATAGCTCCGGTCCTCAACCAACCAGTGGCGCGCTGTCATCTCCTTCAGTGCATTGATCTCGGCCTGTATGATGCTTCTGTCGCAAGCGGCGATGCTGTAGAACAGATAGCCGAGGCTCCGGTATTGGTCCTCATACGTCGTGTCACGTGCTGGTTCGCTGGTTCCCATGTTCTTCGTGGTTTCTTTTTCGTTGTCAGCTATGCTCTTTCGGCCAATGGCGATCATGGTCGGCTGGTCATTGGCCTGTTGGTACGTCACCTTGGATCAGGAAGGGCGTCATACCATCGGTGATGATCACCTTCGAGTTCGGCGACGCAGCGAGGCTCTTGAACGCTTCGATGCTCTGGTAGCGGATGATGTTCTCGTTGAGCCCTTCGGTGAGGACCAGCTGTGCATCGCGGATGCCTTCGGCCTCGATCACGCGGCGCTGTGCTTCGCTGCGTTCGCGCAAAAGCTCGAATTCCATCTGCTGCGCGCGCTGTTCGGACTCCAGCTTGTCCTCGATCGCCTTGGCAAGTCCCGGAGGCAGCTTGATGCTTTTCATCAATACGCTTTCGATGACGAAACCGCGTTCCGTGAGCAAGGAGTTCATGTACGAGGCGATCTCCTGCTCGATAGTTCCTCGCTGGGCGCTGTGCATGTCCTTTGCGAAATAGCGCGAGCAGATATCCGCTGCGGCACTGCGGAACACGCTGACGATCACTGCCTGCTCATAATCCGGTCCGATGGTCTCGATGATCTGGGGCACCTTCTCCGGAGCGATCCTGTACAGGATGCTGATCTCGCATTGTACGTTCAGCCCTTCTTTGCTCGGTAGCGCGAGCTCTACTTCACGGTTCACGGTCCGTATGGGCACCTTGATCACCCGCGTGCTGAAGGGGTTCACGCCTACAAGCCCGGCGGTGATGATGCGGTCATCCAGTTTTCCGAACCGTTGTTTCACACCTACGGTGCCTTGCCGCACGGTGGTGCATGAGCCCAGGACCATCAGTAGGCCGAGGGCAAAGTGGAGGGGTGTCCTGTTCATTGTACTTGGCTTTTGGTCCGTGTTGATGAGGGTTCTGGGCGATCCAACGTGATGGGACATCTGCTGGCGATGATCGATCAGAACGCGCAGAAGTATTTCAGTGCATCCAGTGCTTCGGATGAACCCAGGTCCGCGCTGCGGCGCAGATCCTCGCAGCCTTGCAACGGTTGGTAGTTCATATGGTAGGCCAGGCCGCGGTTGTAGAGCGCGTTGGCGTGGTCGTGGTGCAGGCTGATCGCGCGATCGAAGCATGCTATGGCATCGTTGAACTCGCCGTACAGCAAGTGCAAGTTGCCTTTCATGATCCAAGCGTCCGGGTCTTCCGGTGCCATGCGCAACGCGTTGTCGGCATCTTCCAACGCACCGGCATGATCGCCTAAGTGCTTGCGGACGAAGGCCCGGTTGTATTGCGCTTCGAGGTAGTCCGGAGCAAGTTCCAGCGCACGGTCGTAGTCGTCCCGCGCACCGGCAAGGTCGCCGTCGCGCTTGCGGACAAGGGCGCGTTGGAAGAAGATGTGCGGCTTGTCGTGCGCGAGTTCGAGCGCCGCATCCATGTCCGCACGCGCTTGCGCCGGATGCCCCAAGTGCGCATGCACAAGGCCACGGTTGTACAGTGCCAGATCGAAGTTGCGGTCCAGTGCTATCGCCCTATCCAAGGACACAAGCGCATCGTTCCACCGCTGTAGGCGCATCAGCGCAACACCGCGCAAGTCGTGTACGATCGCCAGTCTGGGTGCGACCGTCACCGCATGATCGAAGATCACCAAGGCACCGGGGCCATCGTCCATTTGCAGGCGTGCCGTGCCTTTCTTCAGGATCAGGAGGACATCATCCGGATGCAGCAGCAGTAAGGAGTCCAGTTCTTGAATGGCCTCCGCGGTTTCTCCCATTGCGAGCAGCGCGTCCACCCGGCTCTCGCGCAGCAGTTCGTCGTATGGTTTCAAAGCCACGGCCCGGGCAAGATCATCTTCGGCACCCTTGATGTCGTTCAGCAGGAACTTCACCTTGGCACGCCGGTCGAAGATGTATTCGCTGTACGGGTTAAGGTCCAGTGCCCGGTCCATGTCTGCAAGCGATCGGGTGTATTGCCCCAAACGGTTCTGCAGCATCGCGCGCTTCATGTATGCGTCCGCGAAGGCGATGTCCTTTTGGATCGCGTTGGTGTAGTGGAGCAGCGCGAGTTCACTGTTGCCCATGCGCAGTTGCAGGTCGCCCTGTTGGATCAACTGCACGGCATCAAGGCGGTTGTTGGTTTGGGCGTTCGCCATAAGCGAGGAGAGGATCAGCAATGCAGCAAGCAGGTCGCGGAGGTTCGGCGTTCTGATGCTCATGGGTTCACACTTTGGCGGTCTGTTCCAATAGGGTCTTCTGGGCATGCGGGTCCAAATGGGTTACAGGTACAGCATGTATCCGCACCATGTCGCTACCGAGGAGTTCGTAGGCGGCGCGCTCTACATCCCGGTAGAGCAATCCTTTGGTCATGCCTTGCAGCAGTAGTTGGCTCTCGCGGTACAGTTGGCCATTCTCCCACTTCAGCTCCTCATGGTCCGTATCGATGGTGGGGAAAAGAAGGAGGTGCTGTTCCATCAAGTGCGCAGCGAGCTTTTCGGCTGCGCCTATGGTCCGGGTCTGGAACGTGATGTGGATCATGGCGAGACAAAAGTAGTAATACTAAACGTAAAGGAAGTAAAGCTATTGCGAAGTGGTGAAATACTATATTTCGCCCCGAATGACACGCTACCATCTGATCCCGGACGCCACGCTCAGCCTGCGCGATACCGGCAGCCCCATGGGCGCTCGCATCCTCACCGAAGGCCTGGACCTCATGCTCGAGTTGGGCCTGGAGGCCTTCACCTTCAAGAAGCTCGCGGAGCGCTTGGGTTCAACAGAGGTAACCGTGTACCACTACTTCGCCAACAAACAACGGCTGCTCCAATACTACTTCCAGCTCTACTGGTTGTGGTTGCAAACGCATTGCGAGCAGGAGGGGCGAACGTTGAAGGATCCGCGCGAACGCTTGCATGGCGACATCATCGCCTTGTGCGGGATCTGGCCGAAGGACGCCATGGCCGCACAGCTCGATCCGGCCACGTTGCGCCATTTGGTGATCCGCGAAGGTTCCAAGTCCTTCCTGCACAAGAATGTGGACTCTGACAATCAGCTCAAGCTCTTCAAGCCTTACAAGGACCTGTGCGCGCATGTGGCCAAGGAACTGCAAGCGTGCTCGCCGCGCATGAAGAGCCCACGGTCGTTCGCTACGACGCTGGTGGAAATGGCCCATTTTCTTGAGTTCGCCATGCATCACCTGCCTGCGCTCACCGAGCTGAGCGTGAAGAAGGACCGAAAGAAGCTGGCGGAGTTCCTCATCGACTTGTGCGATCGGTACCTGGACCGGAGATGAACGCGATCAGTTCGGGCCTCGAGCGGTTCGCGGGCCGCAAGCTCGGAGTGGCGACCAGCCACGCCAAGGAACAGGTGATAGGGCCGTTGCTCAAGCAGGCACTCGGCCTGAGCGGTTATTCAGCCATCGCCGACATGGACACTGATCGGTTCGGCGCCTTCAGCGGCGAAGTACAGCGTACCCTCGACCCGCTGGCAGCGTGCGAAGCCAAAGCCCGGCATGGTGCGGAGGTGAGCGGCTTCGATCTGGTGATCGCCAGCGAAGGCTCCTTCGGGCCCTATCCACCGGCACCATTCTTATCCTGCGATGAGGAGTTCCTTGTACTGTTCGACGCGCTGGACGGCCGTACCTTCCATCATCGGCATGTCTCGTTGGAGACGGTCTTCGATGGTGAGGCATGCACCGATTGGACGCAGGCGAATGCGTTCGCCCAGCGGATGAAGTTCCCATCGCATCATCTGGTCGTGCGACCCCTGGAGAAGTGGAAGCAAGGGGATACACAGTTCAAGGGCCTCCAGGACAAAGACGCATTCCGCAATGCTGTTGAGGGACTGCTGGAACATCGCGGTTCGTGTTGGGTTGAGACGGATATGCGGGCCATGGCGAATCCGACGCGTATGCGGGTGATCGCTGATACGGCGGTGCGCTTCGCTGACGAGTTGACTACGACTTGTCCCGTTTGCCAGGAGTGTTGGTTCCGGATCACCCACCCCTTGGCTGGACTACCGTGCGAACTTTGTGGTTGGCCGACGGCAAGCACGCGGGCGTACCTGCATACATGCTGGGCGTGTGCTCATGCGGAAACAAGATCGCGCCCGGATGGCAAGCGGTTCGAAGAGCCGCAGCATTGCGGGAACTGCAATCCGTAAGGCTGCTGCCTGTCAGTTTTTCGTCGACGGCACAAGATCGACGGCGCCATGCCCCAACGGTTTCAAAAGTTGTTCAACGAGCAGAACAAGTTGCCAGTGCCCGGACAGTGGTACCGTGTTGAGAACGGTTGATAGCCCCCGACCACGTGGCCGGGGTAGAACCAACACCAATGACACTTGTGAAGTACAAGAGTGCGCCGGTGAGCACAGCTTTCTCGGTGGACCGCCTGGCCAGCGAGATCTTGGGCGAGAGCATCTCCCGCCTCTTCCGCAGCGACGGCTTCATGGACCACGGCCCGCGCGTGAACATCATTGAGCGTAACGACGATCTCAGGCTCGAGAAGCAGGCCCCCGGCTTCACCCGTGTCGTGCATGCGTTCACGGTGGTGCCGATAGCAACGGAGCCGCTCAAGGATCTTCCGGTGCAGCGGGTGATCACCATTCCGGAACCGATGGGCTGATGTCGCACCGGCTACCTTGCCAGCATGCGGAGGATACTCTCTCATGATCCCGTTACATGGTCCGCATGAGTCGGATCCTTCTGGTCCTGTGCTGGGTGCTGGCAGGCAACGGCACCAGTGCGCAGGTGGGGGACAGCAGCTGGACACCACCGCGCATGACCCATCATGACGAACTCACCCTGCTCGTCGGCTATCAGCAAGGGCGCCATGGCTTCGCCGAGATCGGTTTGGGACGGAACCAGTACGGTTCGAACCATCACCTCTATGATATTGCCTACTACCTGGGTGCGGAGCTTCGGGTCGATCGGCCGGAGCTGGTGGGCATCAAGGTGGGCGCGTATGTGGACGGTGGCTTCGCCATGGGCATGCAGCTCATTCAATACATCGAGGGCAAGGACCGGTGTACAGTGATCCGACCCGAGATGGGCATCGGCCTCTTCAAGTTCAAGGTGACCTATGCCTACAACATCGGGCTCTCATCCGAACGGTTGCCTGGGATCAACACGCACATGGTCAGTCTCACCTATGCGTTCCGAACGCTGCGCTTGCCGGGTGATGATGAGAAGCGTCCGGTGCGTTGAACACCATCGAGCAACGTCGAGCGATACATGTGATGCTGGTGCTTCGAACAAGGGAAGTGTTGCCGCGCATTGTGAACGCATCCGTTCGGAGCAGTGCCTTCATCGGTCAGCGTGTGCATGCGTGAACATGTGTTCGATGCAAGCGCAACAGGTGTGTTGATGATGACGCGCGATCATGATGCGCATGTCGTTGATCGATGATCGAAGGATCGATCATGAACACGATGTCATGCTTTTTAACAACGGGTCGTTAAAAGATCTCCATGACCCCTTCGCGTGATATAGCCACGATCGGGATACGTTTGTTCAAACCTCCAGAACAAATGGCAAAGAAAGCTGCGAAGAAGGCCGCCAAGAAGGCTGCCCCCGCGAAGAAGGCAACTGCAAAGAAGGCTGCTAAGAAGGCTGCCCCTGCTAAGAAGGCGACCGCCAAGAAGGCCGCCAAGAAGACCGCCAAGAAGGCTGCGAAGAAGAAGTAATAGCGTTCTTGTTACGCTTGAAGGGCCCGTTCATCGGGCCCTTCGCTTTTTCCATCCGGCCCGTTCACGCGTGTGCGAAGAGCGGATCGAACAGCGAGCGCCCCCGTGTTGTGATCAGCGCGGGGGCGTTGCATGCATGAGCGTATCGATGATCGTTGGTGAGCGCATCATGAGGGAACGATGGAAGTGCTTTCCGTGCTTTCACATGCACATGCAAGGTCGGATCCATCAACATGCAACACCGAACGGTGGATCGGGCAACCAGGCACTCGGATAAGTTGAAGCCTAACGAAGAAGGCCCGGCATCTTGCGACGCCGGGCCTTCAGCAAAGCGGAGTGCGATCAGTCCTTCAGGAACTTGGCTTGCACGGATGTGCCGTTGCCCGTGATGTGCAACACGTACATGCCGCTCTTCAGGTCGCTCACATCAATGGCGCCATTGCGTACGGTGGTGCGGATCACTTCCTTGCCGGTCACGTCGTTCACGATGGCCATGCGGTTGTTCACGTCATCCGTGCTGCGGATGCGGAGCACCTCCACTGCGGGGTTCGGGAACAGCAGGAGCGTGTTGTCCGTAAGTTCCTGCACCGAGGTGCTCATGTCCTCCACGATGGTGATGGTGCTATTGACGGAAGGGGTTAGCACCGTGCTCACCAGACCCGAGGGCCAATACACGGTGACCTGCGTGACCACCGTATCCTCGCCGAGGCCGAAGTGCGTGTTCAGGCTGCTCATGTAGCGGAAGCCATCGCCACTGCGCACATCGCGGATCTGCGTGCCCAGTGCACTGGTGATCTCCACGCGCGCACCGATGCCGTTCACGTTGCTTACCGTACCCACGGTGCGGATCGTGAGATGGTTGTTGTCGTTGCCTTCGTTCATCCAGACCGTGCTGCCGTTCTGCACATCCAGGAAGCCGTCGTTGTTCAGGTCGCCGATCGGACCGTTGGAAGGGGACACGGTGGTCTGCGTGAAGGTCATGTTGCCGTTGTTCAACATCAGCGCACCACCACCGAGCACATCCAGGTAGCCATCGTTGTTGAAGTCGTGGGTGACGAACTCGATGCTCGTGCCGGTGAACAGCTCGTAACCCGAACCCACGGATACGTTGGTGAAGGTGCTGTCGTCGTTGCGCAGGAGCTTGTGCCCACCGCCGGTGAAGGAGCTTGCACCGATCAGCACGTCCATGTCGCCATCGTTGTCGTAGTCACCCCAAGCGCTGGACCAGCTCTGGTGGTAGGGGAATGCCCCAGGGGTTTCGGCCAGGTTCAAACTTGCGGCCACTTCGGTGAAGGTGCCATCGCCGTTGTTCCTGTGCATCTGGTCCACCGCGGCCAGCGAGTTCGCACCACGGCACTTCGCAATGAACATGTCCACATCGTGGTCGTTGTCGTAGTCCAGGAAGATGGAACCGTAGTTGCCGCCATCCGGCGTGTCACCGAGACCGCCCTGGTAGTAGGTGAAGTTGTTGGAACCATCGTTCAGGAAGTACACGTTGGGTTCCACATCGTGGCAGCTGAACACATCGAGGTGACCATCGTTGTTGAGGTCGACAGTGTTGGAGCGCTGGCAGAAGATGTACTGTGGGAAGGAGGTCTCACTGTAGGCAGTGGCATCGCTGTTGGCGAGCATCAGCGTGATGCCGCTGCCGGCGTACACCAGGTCGTTGTAGCCGTTGCCATCGAGGTCGCCGGCGCACATGCTCCAAGAGGGTTCATAGTCCGCGCCGCTCGTAGGCAGGTTCACCTCTTGAAAGCCACCGCCGGACAATTGGTAGTTGATGTGGATGTTGGTGGACGACACATCCACCGCGTCATCCAGCCCATCGGCGTTCATGTCCACCACACAATAGGCATAGCCCCCCACACCCGTGATGCCGGTGGCCGTGAAACCCGCTGGTGGTGGCGGTGGTGGCAATGTTTCCAGCAGCCGGAAGTCGAAGCCGTTCGCGCTCCAGCGGTTATCGAAAGCGAGGGTGTACGTGGTGCCCTGCGTTACGTTGAAGGTGCATACGGAGAGGTAGCCCGTGCCTGAGTCGTCATCGCCGGCCAGGCAGTTGAGGGTACCGCAGTTGCCGGTGTACACGTGAACACGCGTGTCCTTCCCGGCGTTCACCGCCAGGTCCGTGGTCACGGTGATCGAGGTGTCCACCGTGGCCGTGAAGCTGTACCACTCCGAAGCCGTGGTGTTGCCCAGGCCGTTGGGCGCGCAGATGGGTGAGGGGATCTCCGTCCCATTGACAGCGGCTACTGTGTAGGTGCCCAAGGTGATGGGTAACGCCGTTGCACATTGGTCCTGCGCCTGCACCTGCCAGGTGCAAAGGCCCAAGGCGGAAAGAAGTAGTGCTCGTTTCATGGTCGGTGGTTCCGGAGGTTTAAGGACAGGGAGGGTTCAGGGAGTTGATCCAGGTACTGATAAGCTCGACGGCTTCGTCGTGAACGACGGTGCGACCCATGAGCGGCATGCGCACTGCCTCATCCACGGAGTTCATGCGGTAGACCATCATCGAGCGTCCGGCGTTGCCCGCGGCCACGATGTGCGTCTGTGAAGGATCGATCGGGTCCTCGGGCGCCATGCATGCACCGAGGTTCACTGGATCGGTGGTCTCGTTCCAGGCGAAGCGCATGGGCCGGTAGTCGCAATGGCGGCCGGTGGCATGGCAATGCGCGCAGTTCATGTCGAGGTAAGCGCGTACACGCTGCTCCAGGTCCTGCGTGTCGTCGGTCCAGTCCACCACCGTGTTGATGTTGAGCGGATAGCCCGGTGCCAGGTAGCCGACGGACTCCCACTTGGCCAGCTGGTTCATCGGCCCGTCCGCATACTGGATCACGGAGTTCAGGCTCTGCGGTTTCGGCCCGATGGGAATGTCCACATCATAGAGCTTATGGCAGGTGTGGCATTCGGACTGTGTCGGGATGCGGTAGGTGACACAGCGGAACTCGTCCTGTTCGGTGGCGAAGATCACTGGCACTGTGGAACCGCTCAGGCTGTAGGTGGCCTCGGTCTGCTCCGCGTTCCAGATGTAGTCGGCGAAGACCCAGACACCGTTCTTGCGGATCAACATCCGCGTCTCCATCAGCTGCCGCGTGTTGGCGGGCTGCACGTGGTCGTAGTAGAAGTTCTTGATCAGTACCGCTCCTTCAGGGAATTCCAGCACGGTGCTGTCGCTGGCATAGGTGGCGTGGGTCCCGGGCGGCATCCACACAAAGCGCTTCTTGTGCGCATAGTCGCTGAACAGCGGTGTGATCGGCTCGTAGGGCAGCACACCTTCCGATGGCACCAGGTTGGCCATGGTGCCTTGGAAGAACTGGTAGTGCGAAAGCGTGGCGTAAGGGACCGAGTCCAGGTCGAACACCACATCACGTGTGCTTCCGGTGTCCGGTTTCAGCTCCTCCAGCACATCCCTGCGACAGCCGATCAGCGCGACCAGGACAAGGATCAGTGCGAGAATGGCCTTCTTCATTTCGTGTGATCCGCGGGGATCGAGGGGAAATTAGACATCCTGCGCCACCCTTCTTGTATGGTGAGCTGCCCTGTGTGCGGTCATCCTTGGTCTCCAGACGGGGGCTTCGGCCAGGTCGACACAGGGAGTTGCGTTTGTTCCGCCCACTAGCGGTTCGGTTGGATCAGGTCCCACAGATTGCCATAGAGGTCCTTGAACACGGCTACTATTCCCCATGGCTGGACTTCCGGCTCGCGTGCGAATTCCACCCCATTTCCCTTCATCCGTGCAACGTCACCCTCGTGATCATCCGTATGGAGGAAGAGGAAGACACGACCGCCGCTTTGGTCGCCGATGGCTGCGAGCTGGTCAGGTGATGCGGCGCGTGCAAGCAAAAGCCGACAACCGGAGGAACCCTTGGGAGCCATCAGCACCCACCGCTTTTCGGGGCTCAGTGAGGTATCCTCCACGAGGTCGAAGCCAAGCTTCTGTGAATACCATGCGATGGCACGGTCATAGTCGTCCACGACCAACGCGATGTGCGCGAGCTCCTGGCCCATTCCCTTACTGCACGAAGTGGACGTTCAATTCGTCCCCGAAGTACTGCAGGGCGTTCTTCACGCCCAGCGGCAACCCACCGCCTAGCGCGCAGAGCGAACCGATCTCCATGGTCTCGAGCAGGTCGTTGAACAAAGCGCGATCGATCTTCCTGTCATGCTTCAAAGCACCCTCGATCAGCTCCTTGCCACGCGTGGATCCAATGCGGCAGGGGAAGCACTTGCCACAGCTCTCCGCCGCGGTGAACTCGAAGAGGTGCTCGAGGTACTTCGCCATGGGGAAGTCACTGGGGATGCTCAGCACGCTGGCATGACCCAACAAGAATCCGGCCTTCTGGAAGCTCTCGAAGTCGATGCTCAGCTCGCTGATCTTCTGCATGGGCACAATGCCGCCCAAGGGACCTCCGATGTGCAACGCCTTGGTAGGTCGCGCGAAGCCTTGGCCGAGCTCGTCGATCACACGGGACAGGGGTGTGCCGCATTCCACTTCATACAACCCCGGCCGCTTGAAACCGCTGTCGAGGCACACGAGCTTGCTGCCGTTGCTCTTATCCGTACCCAGCTTCGCGAAGGCCGCACCGCCATGCGCGACCACCCAGGGCACACAGGCCAGCGTCTCCACGTTGTTCACCACGGTGGGCCGGTTGAAGAGGCCTTGTTGTGTGGGGTAGGGTGGACGTGTGCGCACCTCCCCACGTTTGCCTTCAATGCTGTTGAGCAGCGCGGTCTCCTCACCGCAGACGTATGCGCCAGCGGCCTTGATCACTCGGAAGCGGAAACTGAAGCCACTGCCTTTGATGTCGTGACCGAGCCACCCTTTCGCCTCCAATTCCGCCACGGCCTGCTTCACCACCTCGACCGCTTCGGGATACTCGGCGCGGATGTAAAGCACCCCGCTGTTGGCACCGATCACATAGCCACCGATCATCATGCCGAGCAGCACCAAGTGTGGGCGCTGTTCCAGCAGGTAGCGATCGCTGTAGGCCGCAGGGTCACCCTCGTCGGCGTTGCATACGATGTACTTCTGCGCGCCCGGTGTGTTGCGTGCCGACTCCCACTTCAGGCCCATGGGGAAACCCGCTCCGCCGCGACCTCGGATGGTGGCGATCTTCATCTCGTTCAACACGTCCGCCGGGTCGCTCTTCAGCACTTGTTCCCACAGACCATAGAACGCCTCAAGTGAAGGCATGGGGGCCGTCAGGATCGGTTCCGCCATGGTGGTGCCCACATGGTGGTGGTCCATGCCGGGGTGCGCGAGCAGATCCTGCGAAGCGTCGCTCTTCGCTTCCTCCTTCACCAGTTCTCCGATGCGATCGATGCTCTTTCCGCTGTGGTTCAGACCGCCCACATTGAACGCACTGTTCTCATGGCAGCGGCCCAGGCAACACATGTGTCCGATCTCTTCGGACTTGAAGTGCTTCGCCAATTCGTGGTGCACGTGCTGCTGCGTACCGGCCACCAAACAGGCACTGCCGTTACAGACATAGGCCTTCTTCCCGGCGTTCTCTTTCCGCAGAAAGTCATAGAAGCTGCTGGTGCCGTAGGTGATGGCTTCGCCGATGAGGTAGTGGTCGGCGATCTCGGTGAGCTGCGCGTCCGAAGGGGTGCCCGTGCGTGCGGCGGCTTGCTGAAGGCGTTCCCAGAGCGGGTCGTCGAGCTCCTTGCCTTCGCGGCCGGAGAGGGTGGAGATGTTCTTGGACATGCAGGGGTCGCCGACGAATGATGCACAGGCAACGATCGACAAGGTATGAAGGTGACCCGCTCGCGCGCGATCACACGTCCGCGTCCGGGTGCTTCGGCTTGCGCTTGTAGCTCTTTCCGCTCTTCACCACCTTCTCCCGAAAACGACCATCAAGGGCACCGGCCGCCACCTGCGCCGCACGCTTCGCCTCCCGCTCGATCTGGGCGGGCGTCACTTTCTTCTTCTTCCGTTTGGCGGCCATGGGTCACCGTTCTTCATTCGCGCAACTTGCCGTAGTAGCACACATCCAGCAAGCGACCATCGCCGGTGCGGAAGTCGTGGCGCAGGAGACCTTCCTGTTGAAAGCCGCAGCTCTCCAACACGCTGAGGCTTGCCTTGTTCTCGGGGTCCACACGCGCGTAGACCTTGTCCAGGCCCAACACGCTGAAGGCATGGTCCACGGCCCAGATGACACCGTAGGTGGCGAAGCCCTGGCGCCGGTAGGTGCTGCCCACGAAATAGGCGATCTCACACTTGGGAACGCTCCAATCCAGTTGCTTGAGGAACACCGCTCCCGCAGGTTCGCCGCCCTCGTGGTCCCGCAGAATGAAGCAGAACATCTCCCGTGACTTCGCCTTGTCGATCAGGTCGCCCACGTAGCGCTTGGCCGAGCGATGGTCGGTCATGCGCGCAGTGGTCACCGGGAAGTAGGTGGCCAGGTCGATCCGCTCAGCGTTGATCAATTGCAGCAGCCCGTCAGCATCGTCGGACACCAAAGGAGTGATGATGACGTAGTTGCTCATTGCTCGTCGCGCATCCGCAGGGCGGCCTCCCGCATGTGCTGTGCGCGTTCACGACCAAGATAGCGTTCCACTCCGGCATGCACGAGGTAGACCAGCGGCGTGCTGAGCACGGCCACCACCAGCTTGTAGGTGTAGGCGGTGAGCACCAGCGCCGTGGCCATGGGGAAGCTCATGTCCTTGAAGATCCAGAAGGCCACGTAGGTCACCACCACACTGTCGATCAACTGGCTGACCAAGGTGCTTCCCGTGGCACGAAGCCAGATCCGCTTGTCACCGGTGACCCGCTTGATGCGACGGAAGACGGAGGCATCCACGAGCTGGCCCACCACGAAAGCCGTAAGCGAACCCAGGATGATGTTCATGCCCTGTCCGAAGATGGCCGTGAACGCCGCCTGCATGTCGGGCACACCCTGCTGTGCGCTGCTGGTGATCCACCAACCCTGTTCAGCCGGCATGCGGATCGCGAAGTACATCACCACGAAAGCGAAGGCGATGAGGCCGGTGGTGAGCAGGGTAAGGAAGCGCACACCCCGCACACCGTAGTAGTCGTTGATCACATCCGTCATGATGAAGACGATGGGCCAAGGCAGCACGCCCACGCTCAATACGAAACTCAGGTGCGGTTGGCCCAACAGGCTGAAGTCGGCCTTGGTGATACCGAGCAAGCTCTCCAGCTGGAAGAGTTTCACACCGATCATCTCCGCGATCAGCGCGTTGGCCACGAAGAAGGCGCCGAGGATGATGTACAGGCGCGTGGCCTTGTCGGCCAGGATGGAGTGGATCATCGGCGATGAAGGTACCGGGGGGAAGCCAGATGCCGTAACGCCCTTCTGTTCACCCAACCACGTTCACCCCGATCAGCTTTCCGATGCCGAAGGTGACCGCCGCCGCCGCCAGCCCGAACAGCACCTGCCGCATGCCGCTGAACCAGATGCCCCGACCGGTGAACAGGGTGATCGCACTTCCGATCACGAACAGCCCGATCGCGCTCAAGCCTACGCTGATGGCAATGGCCTGCATGCCGCCCAACCAGAAGAAAGGAAGCACCGGCAGGATCGCACCGATGGCGAAGAGGAAGAAGGAGGTGATCGCCGCCTCCCACGCCGAGCCCTGCAACTCCTCCGCGTTGATTCCGAGCTCCTCTTTCACCAGCATGGCATGTGCCTTGCCCGTATCGCTCATCAGTTCCATGGCAAGTCGCTCGGCCTCCGCTTCGCTGATGCCCTTGGCCATGTAGATCAGCGCCAGCTCCTTGCGCTCGCCTTCGGGGTTCGTCTGCAGCTCGGTCATCTCCAGCGCCATCTGCCGCTCGTAAAGTTCCTGCGAGCTCTTCACGCTGATCCATTCGCCGAGCGCCATGCTCAACGCACCGGCCAACAGGCCTGCAAGCCCAGCGAGAAGCACGCCTTGGTCACCTTCAGTGGCGCCTGCCACACCCATCACCAAGCTCATGTTGCTGACCAACCCATCGTTCGCGCCGAGCACTGCCGCCCGCAGCGCATTCCCACCGACGCTCTTGTGCCGCCCCTCGATCCGGCCCAGTTGCTCGCCGCCCATGCCGCTCTTGTTCCCGGCCAACGACTGTAGGATGCGCACGTGGTTCAACTCCGATCCCGTGATCGGTTCCCCGTTGCGCCGCTTCTGCACCACCGTGGCCTTGGCGAGACCTTTCTCCACGTCCATCAGTTGTGCGATCACGTGGTCGTAGCCCATCATCCCACCGATCCGGTCCAGGGTCCGTGCCCGCCACGAGGGACCCGGCATAGCGCTCAGCACGCCACTTTTCTTCAGGTCGTTGAACGCATGTTCTGCGTGTCCCCGTTCGATCTCCGCCATCTCGCGGAACAGTTTCGCCACCTGTGCATCCGTTTCATGCGCCGCAATGCGGTCATAGAGGAACGCCGCGTCGATCTCGGTCTGCAGACTTTCCTTTCGGAGCTGGGGGGAGGGGGAGGACATGCTCGAAGGTCCGCAGAATGGAGCGATGCTCAACTGAGCATCGTCACCTCATCACCTTTATGGACCATCGCAGGTGCATCGCCCATCGCGTTCATCCCGAACAGCACCTTCTCCCCATCGCGACGGTAGGTGGCCAACGTGCGCAGGGGCTCCTTCCCACGTTCACCTGTTCGTTGGTCGGTGGTTATGATCATGCAGCGTGCACAGGGCTTCACAAGGTGGAACTTCACCGCACCGATCGCGATCTCCTTCCAAGTGTCCTCTTGGAACGCTGCACCACCGTTGATGACGAGGTTGGGTCGAAAGCGTTCAATGGGGACCCGTTCTTCCAAGCGAGCGTTCAGATCATCGAGCGATGCCTGTGAAAGGATCAAGTAGGGGAAGCCGTCGCTGAGCGAAGTGAGTCCTTCGGCATACCGCGCGTCCGTCGGACGCTTCGTCGCATCGGGCATGAACACCAGCCGCACACGGCGACCGAGGCGCTCTCTGAACCACGTGCTCCACGAAGGGTCGCCGATCAATGCGGGCACGGGATCATCCCACACCCGGGCCCCAATGTCCCCGCCTTCGCTGATGCGCCAAGGCAGGTCGAGCGTGGCACCGTCGCGTACGTCCATGACGCGGAATCCATCGCGCAGTGCCGAAGTGTGCAGGCAGGCCATTGTCGCCAGTTCGCGTTGCGAAAGGAACAGGCCCGCATCATCCACGAGCATCCAGCGCCGGTCATGTTCCAGGCCACGGTCGGTCAACCGCGCCTCATTCACGCTGAAGCCACCGAGCGACTTGATCGGATAGAGGTGGATGGAGGCGAGTGTGAGCACGCTCATTCCCGCACGACGCGTTGGATCCGCTCCAGACCGTTCCGTCGCAACACGACCAGATAGGTGCCCTTCACAGCAGGCAATCCGATGCGCGTTCCATTGCTGGCGCGCTGCAGCGTTACGGCCACACGGCGACCCGAAGCATCGAACACTTCCACCACCGCGTCGCGCGCATCGATCACAGTGATGAAGCCATCGCCCGTTGGGTTCGGGAAGAGTGCGGGTGTTGCGTTGGTTGCTTCACTGATCCCCACAGGACCCAGGGCCGCGCTATCCTGGGCGACCAGCGTCGGTGTGCCGTCCATGTTGTCGTACATGGTGCGGAAGGTGTCTATACGCGGTCCGTTCATGCTGAACATCTCGGCGTTCCAACGCGGTGGCACGGGCTGATACCACACATGCGCTTTCACGCTGATAGCACCACCATACCCATTGAGCGGTGCGTGGTAATGGACCTTGTCGCCACCTTCCCCTTCCATGCCCAACGCATCGCGATTGAAGTCCAGGTCCGTCGCGGGCACACCGGCGATCAGTGTGGTGTCGTAGCTGGAGTGCGATGTGCTGAAGCCGGATGGCACCAAGCGATTGTCCTTCAAGGGGGTCTTCGCGCGCTCCAGCACGGTGGTCACGTTGTCGTTCACGTCGCCCATCACCATCTCGTAGATCTGCGCTTCGTCCTCACTGCGGATCACGTCGTGGTGGGCTTCCATGTCCGCATCGTGGCCTTCCACTTCGAAGTCGCTGTCAAAGCGGCCGCTGTGGAAGAGGGTGTCGCCGTTCGCATCGAGCACATCCAGTTCCACGAACGCACGTCGGCTCGGGTAACCGCTCGGGAACTTGTGGCCCGTGAGGTTGTAGAGCGTGACATCCACCCAGGCCGTGTCGCTTGTGCGGTCAACGATCGTCACATCCAGCTCAAGGGTCCGTCGCTGTAGGTTGTCGAGGGTCCGAACGATCGTGCTGTCGAACTGCGTGTCGTTCGCAGGAATGCCAAGCTCCGTGCGGTACTGCTTCATCAGCTCCAGCATGAACACGTTGCCACCCGCCAGGTGATGGAGCCCGAACGGTGTGTGGCCGGGCAGGAAGGCGTAGTCGGAAGCGAGGATGATGCTGTCGTTGATGCGCGGCATGTGGCAGCCGCGGCAGTTCAGGTTGGTGCCGTAGTAGTCCGAGTTCTTCCATTCGTGCCAGGTGGCCTGTTCCACGAACTCGTCACCGGTGGCGTTGCCTTGCAGATCGAGCGTACCGGTGATCAGCGTGTGGCAACCAGCGCAGGTGCGACCGTCCAGGATGTGCTGGCCTTGTTGCGGCGTGAAGCCCACGAAGAACTGCATGATGGCCGCGTTGATCTCGTCGTCGGCATAGGGCCCGTAAACCTGTGCACTGTCGAAGTGCAGGTCGCCGCCGAAATAGTTGCCGGCGCTGTCGGGGTTCTGCATATGACAGCTGGTACAGCTCACGCCGTCCAGGCCGATGGTGCTGGTGTCGAGCATGGCCGCAGTGAACGCAGGACCACCGAGCATGCGCTGTTCATGAAAGCCCAATGGCGCATGGCAGCTCAGGCACTTCCCCTCGATGGCGCCTTGGTGACCAGGGTTCACGAGCACCTCGTGTTCAAGCTTGGCGCGGAAGAAGGGATCGCGCGCACTGTTGGCCATCATGGTGCTGCGCCAGTCATCGGCCACGTTCACATCACGCCCGCTGGCATCCACGCTGGCCAAGGCGGTACTGTCGTGGCCATGGCAACCGGCACAACGCCCGGCCGTGGCGAAGTAGCTGCTGTACATCACGACCAGGTCCGGGTCTGCACTGCGGTACACCAGCAGGTCCAGGTCGCTATGCGGACCATGGCCGGGACGTGTGGCATCGGTCCATGCGGTGAACAGAAGCACCATGCCGGTGAGGGCGAGGAGCACGAGTGCAGGTCTGCTTCGGTAAGGTCCCATGGATCGAAGGTGCAAGGTATCGGGTCGCGGCCCAATGGATGGACAACAACGGAAACCATCCAAGGGATCGCCAAGAGGTTTACCTGATACGCACAAGGGCCCCCTTTCGGGAGCCCCTGCACGCTCACAACATGTCCCGCGCGTCGGGACAGGCGCGGTCAATTCGTTCGCAGCTTGGTCACGTCCTTCTTCTCGTATACATACACGTAGGCGCCGTCGTAGCTCAAGGTGCTCGTGGCGCCTTTGCGTGCGTTGAACTGCTTGTAGGCGCAGTTGTTCAGGTCGAACGCGGCGATGTCGCTGCCCTCGGTCTTCATCAGCAGCATGCGGTCGTGGCGGCTCTCGATGTCGGCCACCTTCCACTTATTGCTCTTGCTGAGGCTGCCGTCCGTGCGGCGGTGCATGGCCACGCCCTTCTCGCCCACGATGCCGACCATGTCGGTGAAGGCGAAAATGGCGTTCGCGTTGCCCACGCCGTCATCGCCCAAGGGCACTTCGTAGATGTCAGCACCGGTCTTGTGGTCGATACAGTACAAGGCCTTGCCACTGCAGATATAGAAGCGACCGTCCTCGATGAAGGCGTTCGTGATGCCCTTCTTGAAGCGCTCGCTGTCCCAGGCCAGGGCCCCGTCGCTCACGTTGAAAGCCTGCACCCCGCAAGGCTTGATGTTCTTGTACTGCACGCGCCACTCTTCGTGAGTGATCACCGAACCATCGGACTGTGTCTCACGCCAGTAGAGGTAGGCTTGCGTCTCAACCAGCCCGCCGACCTGCAGGATCACTTTGCCATCCGCTACCCACATGCCAGGGATCGCGCGGGCCTCCTTGATCTCTGGGCTGGTCCACAGCAGTTTGCCGGTCATGCGGTCATACTTCTTCACATACTGGCTCTTGCGATTGCCCATGTCCAGCACGTACAGGTCGTTGCCGTCCACTACGGGTTGGGCCAGGGCACCATACACTCCGAACTTCTTGGCGTGTGCGGGAGCACCCGTGATGCCTTCGGGTGTGAAGTCGAACGCCGCCGCCCACTGCTGGGCACCGGTCACGTAGTCGTACACCTGGATGCCGTTGAGCATGAGGAAGAGCTTGGTGCCCTCCAGCTTCAGGTCGTAGATGAAGTCACGGGTCACCACCTTGCGTTCCGCGCGACCTACGTACGTGGCTTCCCACTTCAACTTGCCGGTCTTCAGGTCGATGCGCGCCAGTTGGTTCTTGAAGCCTTTGAAGAGCGCAGCAAGCCCTCCGGGAACGAAGTTCACGCAGACCATGTCATCGCCATCGATGATGTACTTGCCCACCGCTCCGGTGAAGGCCATGGTGGTCCACAGCTCTTCACCTGTGCGTGCCTTGATCATCGTCAATCCATCGGTGGTGCTCACGGCGAACATGTCCTTCTCCTTCACGTAGATCACGTTCTCGTCCGTAAGGTTGGAGTACTTCTCTGTGGTCCACAGGGCAGCGCCGGTCTCCAGGTCGATGCAGGCCACAACGTCCTTGCCTCCTTTCTTCTCGAAGAGGAAGACGGTGTTGCTTTCCCAGAAGGGGATCAGCTCGTCGATCTTGCGAAGGCGGGGTGCGATGTCCTTGAAGGCCTTCAGCCATACCGTTGATCCGTCCTTGTTGCGGAACACGGTCATTTCCTTGTCGCTGGCCGCATAGCTGATGTTGTCCTCACCGGGGTTCGGGTCGGTGCCGGTGTATTCGATCTTGTGCTCCAGGCGGGTGGTCCAGACCTGGGTCATGTCCTCCTGGGCGCTCAGCTGTAAGGCGGAGACGATCAGGGTAGCGGAGAGTAGGGTTGCGCGCATGTATATGGTTGTTGTGAGTTCGATCGGGTTCAAGGGAAGTGCAGGGGAACGGTCACGGTCTCCTTGTGTCCCTTGGGCAGCTTGAAGGCGAAGCGGTGATCCATCCACTGGTCCTTCACCTTGTTCTTCCAGTTGATGGGCAGCGTGGAGCTGGGTATGAACACGGTCTCCACACGGCCCTTGTCCTCGATCGTGAGCTCCAGCAGGACCTCGCCGCTCAGCTCGCCACTGGCGATGGCCTCGCTCCACAGCCCTTCGTGCAGATCACGAGCGATGGCGTTGCGCGCGCTGTCCTGCACCACGGCATTGTCGTAGAGCTCGGGCCGCTGGCCACGTGCGGAAGAGACGCACAGGATGGCCAGGGCCGCGGGGAGAAGGGTTCGAAGAAGGTTCATGGAGTGTGGATGCCGAGGTCTCCGCCAAGGGCGATCAGCAAGCGACCATCAGCCAGCCAGCCGTAGGCCAATCGGCCATCGTGCTGTTCGGTCTCGCCGGTGTCGTAGCGGTGCTTCTGTTCCAGGTCGATCATGGTGCGTGTGTCGCCGCTATCGATGTCGTACAGGGTGAGCTTGCGCTTGTTGCGGCCTTCGGTGCTGCTCAGTGCCAACGTGGTACAACTGGGGTCCACAGCAAGGAAGGGTTCGTTCATCAGGCTCTGGAAACCCGTGCGCAACGGATCGCCAGAGCTCGGGTCGATCTGCTGCACATAGCCCGGGCGGTCCACCATGCTGAAGTTCCAGGCGTTGCCTCCGGAGACGGGCGCTACACCCGAACGTGGGTCCTGGTTGCTGTACACCAGCAAGCGCTTGCCATCGGAACTGAAGCCCATGCCCCGGATGATGTCGTAGACCTCGGGCACGGTGCGTTGCAACTCGCCACTGGCGGTGCTGTAGAAGCTCACCATCTGGCGGAATTTGAGACCGGCCTTCTGCGCCTTCTTGTCGGCGCGCATGCTCGGCACCGCGGCCAGTTGCTCCTCCGTGGGCCGGTGGCTTACGGCGACCATCGCACCGTCCGGCGTCAGGGCCACAGCATTGGTGGCTTGTGGTACGGTGATGGTGCGCAGCTCCCGTCCACTGGGCAGGCCATGCAGCGTCACCTTGTCCCCATCAAGTACCGCGAGCAGCATTCCGTCGGCGCTCATCGAGGCGTCCATGGCTTTGCCGGCATCCATCACGGTAGTGCCTGTGGCGGCGTCGATCACCATGTGCGTGCCTTGCATGTCGTCCTTGCCTTCCGCAGCGAAACGCCACAGCTCTTTCAACAGCAGCAGCCGGCCATCACGCGATGCACGGATCCTCGGACCATCCTTGAAGCCGTTCAGCGGAAGCCGGCGCGTGATCCGCCAGCCGATCGTGTCGATGAACAGGAGGCCGCCATTGTCCCCACAACCGGCTACGATCGTGTGCCCGTCGGGCATGGGTTCCAAGCAGGTGATCGCACCTTCGTGAGCCTCCAGAGCCACTTTCCGCAAGCCATCCTCGTTCAGGATCTGCGCTTGGGTGAACAACACCAGCAGGCAGGCCAATGCCAACAGGAACAGGCGTTCCCAGCTGAGTATCGGGTGCAGTAGCGACTTCGTCCGCATGTTGTGAGCAACAGCGGGCCAAAAGTCCCCCGACCGGCAGGGTCACTTCCTCCGTGATCCACCCGATTCGCGTACGGTGATCACCGTAGTCCCTTAAGCGAGGAAGGAGAGAATGAGTACGCAGATCACCGAAAAGGCCATCAGGCCATCCAGCAGTCGGTCAAGTGTGATGATGCGCATGTCGATCGTGGAAGCCCGGTTCGGACGCAGATCCCTTGCCAAGGTCACCGGACCGTTCACGATCGTGCATACCGTTGTTGGTGCCCTCTGCGTTGGGTGTGGAAAGCGGCTCCTGCACACAGCTACTTTCGCCACCATGTTCCGCCTGCTCCTCCTTCTGCTCACCGCTGCCGCGTTCAGCCCCGCCTCAGCACAATCCCTGTTGCCTTATGTGGACCATTGGGACAGCCTGAAGACCGTGAAGCGGAGCGAAGGCCTGTTCGTGAACGGCCGTGAGTGGGGCGAGTGGAAGTTCTACGACCGCCAGGGGAAGCCCACCGAAGTGGCTGAGTTCAAGTCCGGTGAACGGGATGGCCATGTGATCACCTATTACGACAACGGGCAGGTCCAGCAGGACGGTTACATCCGGAAGGGGCTCGCCGACAGCACGGTGAAGACCTTCTACCGCAATGGTCAGGCCATGGAGCAGGGCGCCTATGCGAAAGGAGTGAAAGAGGGGCCATGGTCCTATTGGTACGCAGATGGAAAGCCGATGCTCAACGAGCTTTGGGAAAAGGGCATCTGCCTCACCCTGGACGCTTGGGATAAGACCGGTGATCACAACTTGGTGAAAGGGGATGGCGTGCTTCGCAGCTACTATGCGAGCGGCACGCTTCAGGAAGAGACGAGCTACAAGGGGGGGGTGAAGAGCGGGCCCATGAAGGTGTTCTGGCCGGCCGGCAACCCGAAAGTGACCGGTGCTTTCTCGGGTGGGGTCAGCATGGGTGCCTGGGAGTATCGGCACAGCAATGGAGCGCTTTCCAAGCGCGAGACCTACGACAAGGGAAAGCTGAACGGGCCCTTCACCCAGTGGTTCGAGAACGGGAAGGAGAACATCACCGGGTTTTTCCGCGCCGACGAGAAGGACAGCACCTGGACGTGGTACACCGTCGCTGGTAGCCGCGACATGCTCGGCAACTTCAGGTCAGGTGTGCAGCATGGCCTGTGGAAGTACTGGTACCCCAGTGGACAGCTCAGCTCCGTGGGCACCTATGCCGAGGGCAGGCAGGACGGTGATTGGATGTACTACTATGAAGGTGGCGAGAACTGGAAGCGCGGCGCCTTCAAGGCCGGGCAGAAGGAAGGTGTATGGACCACCTGGTTCGAGAGCGGGAAGAAGTTGCAGGAAGGACCTTACGTGAACGGTGTGGCCGAAGGCGAATGGAAGAGCTGGTTCGAGAACGGGCAGCAGAAGGACATCGGCTCTTTCAAGGCCGGCAAGATCGACGGCTTCTGGCGTGGTTGGTTCCCCGATGGAAAGCAGGAGTACGAAGGTTACTGGAAGGACGACCTCAAGACCGGTGCTTGGAAGTTCTGGCAAGAGAACGGGCGCCTCAAGGAGGAAGGCTCCTACACGGAAGGTCGCAAGAGCGGTCGCTGGACCGGCTTCAACCAGGGCGGCATCATCATTTCAGAAGGCGCTTACGCCAACGGTACGCCCAGTGGCCCATGGGTCTACTACGATGATGCGGGGGTGAAGATGCGCGAGCAGACCCTGAGCAACGGCGACCCCAACGGTCCTTGCAAGGTCTACGATCAGCGTGGGCGGGTGATCCAAGAGATGAACTACCTGAACGGAAAGCTCCACGGCACCATGACCATTTACGGGCGCGACGGCAAGCCGGTGAAGCAGGTGGAGTACAAGGAGGGCGAGTTGGTGAAAGCGCTGCCGCCCGCCATGCAGAAGGACACCAAGGGCCGGAAGTAACAAAGCCCCCCTTTCGGGAGGCTCTGTTACCTGTCGCATTTGCCTTCTGGCAGCAGGCTCAGGGTTGCATGTGCTCAGCGATAGCCATTGATGTAGGCGTTCGCGATGATCTCACTTTCCCTGACCAGGCCCTGCACGATCTCACGGATGAGGTCGTTGAGCTGCTGGTCCGAGTACCGGTTCAGATCATGGTACACATGCGTTTTCCGCTTGCTGCTCTTAATGAAGGCGATCTTGTCCTTCTTCGTCATGGGGCTTTCTACGGGCACTGTTCCGGAAAGGATCCATAGCGACCGAAAAAAACCTGAAAGCCTTGTCAGGCTTGCGGACGAGCGTTCAGCAGAAGCGAACGCATAGCGCAGGAAAGGTGCAAAACCGGCGACGGGCCCACCGGTATTCCCGGGAGCCCGTCGTCGGCTTTCACCAAAACCTCAGTTCTCTTTCACCAAAACCGTGGCCTCGAATCGTTCAGAAATGATGGACCGTGGTCCGGTAACTTCATCACACATATCGTGCCACAAGATGGTCCAATTGGTCCGGATGGTCAGCCAGGATGGACCGGGCCTCTAGGCCGCAAGTCCGCGTGAGCGCAGCTCGTGGATGCGTTTCAAAGTCTCCATGTAGCGCTTCAGGTCACCGGTAAGCATCAGGTGCATCGCTTGGCGCTTCAGCTTCAGGTACTGGTTCACTTGGTTCAGCATGGCGGTCCGTGTTAGGGGTTCTGTTGAAGTAACTTTCAAGTGGCGTGCCAAATTGCGCAAGCCCCCTCCACCTTGCACGGGATCGGGATTCTTACTGAGCGCAAAGTGACCCGTGCTTCCATTCCCAACGCGGAAGACCTATTTTCGCGCAGCTTCCACCGAAAACGGAAGGAACAACCATGCAGCGCGGAGCTTACCTCGTTGGAGTGGCCGGTGGAAGCGGCTCGGGAAAGACCAGCCTTGTACGTGCGCTGCGCGAAAGCCTGCCAGAGGGTTTGGTCAGCGTGGTGAGCCAGGACGACTACTACTTCCCCAAGGACCGTCAAGCGGTCGATGTGAACGGCCAGGTCAACTTCGATCTTCCCACTGCCATCGACCTGGATGCCATGTCCAAGGACCTGCGCTTGCTGGTGCACGGAGAGCCTATCTACCGGCCCGAGTACACGTTCAATAATGATTCGGTCGAGCCTCGCTGGCTCGAGGTGAAGCCTTCACCGGTGGTGCTGGTGGAAGGCCTTTTCGTGCTGCACCATGAGCCGACCCGCGAGCTGTTCGACCTGCGGGTGTTCATCGAGGCCACGGAAGAGAGCCAGTTGAAGCGCCGCCTGAAGCGTGATGCCGTGGAGCGCGGCTACGGTGAAGCGGAGATCCTCTACCAGTGGGACAACCACGTGCTTCCGGCCTACCGCAACTTCCTGTTGCCCTACCGCCACCATTGCGATTTGCACGTGGTGAACGAAGCGGGTTTCCAGCGCGCGCTCGGTGTGCTTCGCAACCACCTGTTGCAGGTGGCCGGCGTGAATGAGCTGCTGGCTCAGCCGTTGTAAAGGCCGTACTGTCGGATGTAGGCCTCCACGACGGGGTCCACCAAGCCGTTCAGGGGTTTCCAATTGCGGATCCGCACCCGGATGCCGGTGGAGGATACTTCCATCAACGGCAGGTCCCTCACAAGGGTCACTTGCGGGTGTGAGGCAAGCTCCGCGAGTTGCAAGTGCTCGTCCAGGCCCGGACGCGGATACACCAGCACGCGGTGGTGCGCAAGGATCTGGTCAGCGTCCTTCCATTGATGCAACGAGGCCAGGTTGTCGCTGCCGATGATGAGCTCGAATGTGAGGTCCGGCCAGCGCTGTCGCATGAAGGCCAGCGTGTCCACCGTGTAGTTCGGCTTCGGCAGGTCCAGTTCGAACCCACTGGCATTGAGGCCCGGCTTGCCTTGGACCGCGAGGCGCGTCATGGCCAGGCGGTGTTGGTCGGGGCTCAGCTTGCGGTCCTGCTTGAAGGGGTTCTGAGGGGTGACCACCAGCCAGACCTGATCCAGGCCAGCGGCTTTCAGCATGTGCTCGGCGATGGCAACGTGGCCCAGGTGCGGTGGGTCGAAGGATCCGAATAGGCAGCCGATGGTCATGCGGAAAGGAATGTGCGGACCAGGCCTGACGCCTCGGTGCAGGCCCGCTCGCGGTCGTCGTTCACGATCACCGCGTCGAAGCGGTCGCGGAAGGTCATTTCGTGCTCCGCCTTTTCCACCCGCATGCGCAGTGTTTCGGGAGTCTCGGTGTTGCGGTGGTTCAAGCGATGCTCCAGCGCTTCCAGCGAGGGTGGGCTTACGAAGAGAGCCAGCGCCTTGGTCTGGTAGATCTCCTTCAGGTCCAGGCCACCGACCACATCCACATCGAAGATGGCATGATGGCCCGCTGCCCAGATGCGCTCGAGCTCGCTGCGCAGGGTGCCATAGAAGCGACCAGGGTAGACCTCCTCGTACTCCACGAATTCGCCTGCCGCGATACGTCCCTTGAAGTCATCCACGCTCAGGAAGAAATAGTCCTTGCCATCCACTTCATTGGCCCGCATGGGCCGGCTGGTGGCGCTCACACTGAACTCCAGTCCCAGCCTTTCGCCCAACAGATGCCGCACGATGGTGGTCTTGCCCGCTCCACTGGGCGCGGAAACGATGATGCTCTTCCCGGGTATCCCGCGACCTCCGTTCAGACCTTCCGCTCCCTTCACCATCCTGCTCGTTGCGTAGTGTTGTCGTGGTGCATGTCAGAGCACATTCAGCACCTGCTCCTTGATCTTCTCCAGTTCATCCTTCATCAACACCACGCACCGTTGGATGGTGGCGTCGTTGGCCTTGGAGCCGAGCGTGTTGATCTCGCGTCCCATCTCCTGCCCGATGAAGCCGAGCTTCCGCCCTTGGGCATCTTCGGCACCGAGCGTCTCCAAGAAGTAGGTACAGTGTGCCCGTAGGCGCACTTTTTCCTCGGTAACGTCCAGTTTCTCCAGGTAGAACACAAGCTCCTGCTCGAAGCGGTCCTGGTCCACTGCTGCCTGAAGCTCGGCCAACTTGCTCCGAAGCCGTTCGCGGGTACGCTCTGTGCGGCCCACATCCAACACTTCGATCTGGTCCATCTGGTCGGTGACCTGCGCCACGCGGTGCGCCAGTTCGTCGTGCAGGCGTTGGCCTTCGTTGCTGCGGAAGTCCTGGAAAGCGCGCAGGGCGTCGGCCACCAGGGCACGGATGGATAGCCACTCTTCGTCGCTGAGCACATCGCGCTGCGTGTTGCTCACGTCCGGCATGCGAAGCACCAAGGCCAGCAGGTCCGTTGTGGCGGTAGGGTCCACTTCGGCAGCGATCGACTTGAGCTCATCGTGGTAGGCCTTCACCAACTGGCGGTCGAAGCTGGTGCGTTTCTCGGCGTGCATCAGCTCAGCGTTCACCGTCACTTCGGCCTTGCCGCGCACGATGGCCTCGGCGGCCATGCCCCGCAGCTCGGCTTCCTTTTCACGAAGCATCTGTGGCACCTTCAGGAAAAGGTCCAGCTGTTTGCTGTTCACTGAACGCACCTCCACGGTCACCTTGCGGTCGTTCACCACACCCTCGGCGCGGCCAAAGCCGGTCATCGATCGCAACATGCCGCGAATGTAGGGGCGAGGTCCGCGTCCACAGGAATTTGCCGAGTAGAGTAGTGACTACAGGCGCCCCAAGTCGCCGCCTAACGAGAAGCTCCTCCTTCGCCCATCGCCGATCGTCCTTGCTCGCTTATGCGCGTCGGTCCGCCCGCGTCACCAAATGCACCCCTAGGAAGATCACCGCGCCACAGACCCACTGCATCACCCCGCCGGTGGCGTCGGGGGTGGGGGTCTTGCCAGGAAGCTCGATGCCTGAGCGCAATTGCAGCCACGTGAAGAAGGTGGCCAACAAGGGTTGCAGGTAGATGAAGGTGCCCACCACGCCGGGATTCACGTGCCGCAGCGCCCAGGTGTTCAGCAGGTAGGCCACAAAGGTCACCATCACCACCACGAAGGCCACGCTGCCCCAGATGCCCGCGGTGAACGACGACCACTGCACAACGCTCATCTCCCCAAGGCCGAAGGGCAGCACCATCACCGTGCCCAACAGGAAGGTCCAAGCCATCACGGTGGTGGCCGTGTACTTGCTCATCAAGGGTTTCACGAGCACCAAGTAGATGGCGAAGGAACTGGCGTTCACCAGGATGAACAGATCCCCCAGCAAGGTGGCCGAACCCGAACCGCTGGAGGGCCGCACGAAGACCAGCGTGAGCGCGCCGCCCGCGCCCAAGGCCACCCCCAGCAGCTTTTCCCAGGTGATGCGCTCACCGATGTAGATGCCGCTCATGGCCAGCACCAGCACCGGCGTGGCCACCATGATCAGGCTTGCATGCACCGGCGTGGTGCGCATCAGTCCGTGGAAGAACATCAGCTGGTTCAGCGCCACACCGAACACTGCGCATAGCACCAATCGCAGCGCATCGCTCCACTCCACCTGTTCACGTATGAAGAGGCGCAAGCCCCAGAAAAGCACCGTGGCACCAACGACGCGCAGCAGGATGAAGCCGCTAGGCCCGATCACCTCCGGCATCAGCCCCTTCGCCACCACGTAGTTCACCCCGTAAATGAGGTTGACGATGAAGAGGGCGATCAGCGCCTTGGTGCGGGACGACATTCGGGTGCGAAGATGGCTTTCGGTTCAAGAACCACAGGGCAGCAAGCTGTTGAGCGGGTCACTTGTAGCAGCGGAGCATGCACCTTCCGAGGACCGGTTACCTTCGCCGCTCAATTGCCCGATACCACTTGTAGGCTCGGGCCCAACAGCAAAGCCATGCGTTTCGGTACCAAAGCCATCCACGCCGGTGTGGAACCGGACCCCACCACGGGGGCCATCATGACGCCCATTTACCAGACCAGCACCTACGTGCAGGCCGCACCGGGTGACCACAAGGGCTACGAGTACAGCCGCACGCACAACCCAACGCGTACCGCGCTGCAGAACGCCTTGGCCGCGCTGGAGAACGGTACCCACGGCCTCTGTTTTGCCACTGGCATGGCCAGCATCGACGCCATCTGCAAGCTCTTCAAGCCGGGAGATGAGATCGTCAGCACCAACGACCTGTATGGTGGCACCTACCGCCTGTTCACCAAGATCTTCGAGGGCTTCGGGCTGAAGTTCAGGTTCGTGGACATGGGCGATCCCGCGAACGTGGCCGCGGCCATGACGCCGAACACCAAGTTGATCTGGTTGGAGACGCCCACCAACCCGCTGCTGAAGGTGATCGACATCGCGGCGATGGCGGCGCTCGCGAAGAAGCACGGCTGCCTGCTGGGCGTGGACAACACCTTCGCCAGCCCCTACCTCCAGAACCCGCTGGACATGGGCGCCGACATCATCATGCACTCGGTGACCAAGTACCTCGGTGGCCACAGCGACGTGGTGATGGGCGCCTTGGTGGTGAAGGATGCTGCCCTAGCTGAGCGCCTCGCCTTCATCCAGAACAGCAGCGGTGCCACGCCCGGTCCGCAGGATTGCTTTTTGGTGCTGCGCGGCCTGAAGACCCTGCACCTGCGCATGCAGCGCCATTGCGAGAACGGTGCGGAGGTGGCCGAATGGCTCGTGAAGCACCCGAAGGTGGAACGCGTGTACTGGCCCGGTCTGCCCACGCACCCCAACCACGCCATAGCTAAGGCCCAGATGCGCGGCTTCGGCGGCATGATCAGCTTCACCCTCAAGGGCGACCGCATGGAGGATGCCATGAAGGTGCTCAGCAGCACGGAACTGTTCTGCCTTGCCGAAAGCCTCGGTGGTGTGGAAAGCCTTCTCGGGCACCCCGCGAGCATGACGCACGCCAGCATTCCCCGTGAGGAGCGCTTAAAGAACGGCCTGGCCGACACCCTCATTCGCCTGAGCGTGGGCCTGGAGGACGTCGAGGACCTGATCGCTGATCTGGAGCAGGCGCTGGCCTGAGGGAAGGGCGAACGTTGAAGGCTAAAGGAGGAAGGGTAAAGCCTGACCGGATTCCTGCACCCTTTGCCCATTACACTTCATACCTCCGATGACCTCGGTGGCGGATCAGCCATGGAAGTGTATTTTCTGAGCTGAAGGGGGACGTGCTTTGGCGCCGTTCAACAGCCCGGTCCGGGGTCAAGGCGGCATCGGTTCATCGGCCGTTCCTTGGTGTTTGGGTAGGGGAACGGTGGCTTGGTCACGAGGATCGGCGGTCCTAGGTCGCCGATAGCAATGGTTGGAACCCAAGGATGTGTGGCCGAAGGTGCCCTTGGTGATGGATCGTTTACACCCCGTTCATGGTAAATTCGTGTCCCTCAACCGCAAACCCCTTGTTGCGACCCCTTATGCTGCGCTCCCTCTTCGCCTCGGCGACCCTTCTCCTGACCCTCTCCGCTTCGGCCCAAGGTGGGTTCACCTGTGGCAACAACGAGCTGCACCGCATGGAGAGCTTGCACCAGAACAGGCCGGATCGCCTGCAGGATATCGTTGATGGCAATGCCCAGTTGGAGGCAGAGACCCAGCAGTGGTTGGCGAACGAGGACCGCGGTGGCGGTGGCCCCTACATCCTTCCGGTGGTGTTCCACATCATCCACAACAACGGTCTGGAGAACATCAGCGACGAGCAGGTGCTGGACGCCATGCGCATCCTGAACGAGGACTTCAACAAGTTGAACAGCGACTGGCAGAACGTGAACGCAGCCTTCCTCGGCATTGTAGCGGACATTGGTGTGGAGTTCCGATTGGCGCAGAAGGACCCCGACGGGAACTGCACCAAGGGCATCACCCGCACCATCAGCGCGCTGACGAACGATGGCACGCAGACCATGAAGGACCTGATCCAATGGCCGAGGAACAAGTACCTGAACATCTGGGTCGCGGCCAGTGCCGATGGCGCTGCGGGCTATACCTACCTTCCTGGAACGGTGAACAATGGCTGGGGCGTGGCCGCGGATGGGATCGTGATCCTGCACGATTACACCGGCTCGATCGGCACCAGCAGCGTGAACCGCTCGCGGGCCCTTACGCACGAAGTGGGGCATTGGATCAACCTGAAGCACACGTGGGGTGGCACCAATAGCCCCGGTGATCCCGGGAACTGCAGCGACGACGACAGCGTGAGCGATACGCCGAACACGATCGGCTGGACAAGTTGCAACCTGGGTGGCGCTTCCTGCGGTTCGGCCATTGACAACGTGGAGAACTACATGGAGTACTCGTACTGCTGCAAGATGTTCACCGAGGGCCAGAAGGACCGTATGCTCGCTGCATTGAACAGCAACACCGCACAGCGCAACAACCTCTGGTCACCCTCCAACTTGATCGCCACCGGGGTGGCCGGCAACGACATCCTCTGTGCCGCTGACTTCTCCAGCAACGTGCAAGTGGTTTGCGCGGGCGACTCGGTCACGTTCACCGACCTCAGCTACAATGGCATCATCTCCCGTGACTGGACCTTCCCCGGCGCTTCCCCTTCGACCGCGACCGATGCGGAGGTCACTGTGGCTTACCCAACACCGGGCATGTACAACGTGACCCTCACCGCTGGTAACGGCCTGAACACCGTCAGCTCCACCCAGCCCGGATACATCTTGGTGCTTCCGGCCACGGGCGCGGCCATGCCTTACAGCCAGGATTTCGAAGCGGTGAGCACATTGAACACGAGCGAGTGGTTCGTGTGGAACCCCGATGCCGCCGAGACCTTCAGCCTCAACACCACGGTTGGCTTCAGTGGCAACCACAGCATCCGGCTTCGGAACGACGTCAATGACGATGGCGACAAGGATGAGCTGATCAGCACCACCTACGACCTCAGCGGTGCCACGGACATCACCATGACCTTCCGCTACGCTTTCGCACGGAACAACGCGGACAACGACGACATCCTTCGGGTCTATGTGAGCAAGGATTGTGGAGAGAGCTGGAGCATGCGAAAGCAGTTGCGCGGAGCCACCTCGTTGCCAACGGTCCCGGACCAGACCTCGGCTTTCACCCCGAGCAATGACACCCAGTGGATGCTGGCCACGGTGGACAACATCAGCCTGAACTACGCCGTGCCCGACCTTCGCTTCAAGTTCTTCTTCGAGAGCAACGGCGGTAACAACCTGTGGTTGGATGATATCAACCTGAACGGCATCGGTGTCGGCTTCGAGGAGCTCTCGTTGACAGAGGACGAGCTGTTGGTAGTGCCGAACCCGGCTGAAGATGGCGCCGAGCTGCGTTTCGACCTCAGCAAAGCCGACCGCACCCGGATCACCGTGCTCAACGCTCTGGGTCAAGAAGTGTCCGTGCTCGCCGATGGTCCTTTGGCCGCTGGCGCACATCGGATCGCCGTGCCGGCCTCCGCATTGTCCAGCGGTGTTTACCTGGTGCGCATGCAGCAGGGCAGTGCCACGCAAGTGGCCCGCTTCATGGTGAAGTGATCAGCTTATCCAAGTTCAGCCTTCAGCAAGCCTCAACAACGTGCGTTTACGCGCTGCGGTGAAGAACGCCTGCGTTCGAATTGGTGTCCAGCTTTCCCTGATCCGATCAGCGAGAAAGCATGGCATCCTTGCTCAGTTCGATCAGCGGGAATGGCAAAGGCCCCGTCACTGAACAGCAGCGAGCGGGGCCCTTGGACCGAAGCGGGATAAGGTCACTCTTTGAAGCCGACCAGGATGCCGACGCATCCTACGTGCATCATGTTGTTGGCCCCTTCGGAATTGGGTACCCACACTTGCACCTTGAGCTGCTGTGTATTGGCCACCTTGAAGTCGAACACGTGCTTGGGGTCGTCCGCGAGGCTTTCGAAGATGATCTTGTTGCCGGCGTCCACCAGCTTCCAGTTCACCTCACCCAGGATCGGGTGGCTGCGCACCAGGATCCGGTACTCCTGACCGCTATAGAAGGTCAGGCTCACTTCGGCGTCCTCACCAGGGGCCAACTGTGCTGCGTTGAACGACTCGTTGAACTTGTAGGGGGAAAGCTCCGGCACCCACTTGTTCTTGGCGTAGCTGCGGCACTGGGCGTCTGCGCTCAGTGGCATGGAGCATACAGCGGCTACGAATGCCGCTTGGGCGATGATCGTGCGTAGGTCCTTCATGGCCGTGCTCAGTTGATGTACGTGTTGCGGATGGCGGTTGTCTTCTCCGCAATGGCCTTCACTTGCTCATCCGTGATGGAGGCCGCGGGGGCGCTGCCACCGATCACGGTCACGCCGCCTTCCTGGGTCACGTTGCTTCCGCCACCGCCTACCGTCACGTTGGCGAACAAGGGTTCCAGTGCTTTCAGGTCGGCCAGTACACTATTGACACCCTGATCCGTGGTGCCGTATGTGTTGATCAGCGAGATCAGGTCGGCCAGCGGTAGTTTCTGTTCGGCGATGCGTTGGCGCAGCTCCGGGGTGTTATGCACCAGGCAGACCTGCGATGCGATGTACAGGCCTTCGACCCAGCCACCGGCCACCATCAACGCACTGATGTTCTCGCGTTGGTTCTCCTTCAAGTAGGCGTCCACCTCCCAGTAGGTCTCGCTGATGATGTTCAACAGCGAATCGCGTTCGTTGCGGTTCGCTTCCATGCGCTCGATGGTGGTGTCGTTGAACGCGCTGCTCACGCCGAGCTTGTCCGCCAGTTTCTTCGCGCAGCTGGTGTAGAGCATGCTCTCCGCTGTGTTGTTGAACACCGAGGTGTAGCTCAGGTCCGCGCCGTAGATGCCCAGGTTCAGTGCCTGCTTGCTGGCCGACGTGTAGCTGTCCACGTGCTTCACATCGTTCAGAATGGACTTGTCGTATTCGGCCCCTGCCTTCTTCAACAGTGCCGCCGTCTCCATGGGAGAGGGGATGTTGTAGAAAATGGCCTTGGTCTTCTTTTGTCGGGCGACCGTGGCGGAGTCCGTGGCGGGGTCCACGTTCAAAGTGTCCTGCTTGGGCTGGTCGCCACCGCAGGAAGCCAAGAGCATCAGACCGGCAAGGCCGGCGATCCATCCGCGCGTTCGCATCGTGTTCACAGTTGAGGGGGAGAGATAGCGTGTGCCGCGAAGTTGCCGTGAACGCGCGCGTGGATCAGTGCGCTTCCAGCCAGTTTTTCCCCATGCCCATGTCAACAACAAGCGGAACGCTCAGATCCAACGCGCCTTCCATCCGCTCACGCACGAGTCCTTTCAGCTCTTCAGCCTCGCCGATATGCGCGTCGAAGACCAGTTCGTCATGCACCTGCAAGAGCAACTTACTCTTCAACTTCCGGTGCTTCAGCTCGCGGTGGATGTTCACCATGGCCACCTTGATGATGTCCGCTGCGGTACCCTGCATGGGCGCGTTGATGGCGATGCGTTCCGCCTGCGCCCGTACGGTGTTGTTGGCGCTGGTGATGTCCGGTAGGTAGCGACGGCGCCCCATCAGTGTTCTGACATAGCCGTTGGTGCGGCAGAAGCCGACCATCTCGTCCATGTAATTGCGCACGCCGGGGAATTGGGCGAAGTAGTCGTCGATGATCTGCTTGGCCTCGGCGCGCGGGATGCCCAAGCCCTGTGACAAGCCGAAGGCGCCCTGTCCGTAGGCAATGCCGAAGTTCACGGCTTTGGCCCGGCTACGCTGCTCGCGCGATACGGCACCGATGTCCACATTGAACACCTTGGCCGCCGTGGCCGCGTGGATGTCCAATCCTTGACGGAAGGCCTCCTGCATGTTGTGGTCTCCGCTCATGTGAGCGATGATGCGCAATTCGATCTGGCTGTAATCCGCACTGAGGAGCTGGTAGTTCGCGTCGCGCGGCACGAAAGCCTTGCGGATCTCACGGCCCTTCTCGGTGCGGATGGGGATGTTCTGCAGGTTCGGGTCGTTGCTCGCGAGGCGGCCTGTGGCCGCAACGGTCTGCAGGTAGTTGGTGTGCACACGGTGCGTGTCCGGGTCGGCGGCTTCGGGCAAGGTGTCCACGTAGGTGCCCTTCAACTTGCGCAGGCTGCGGTAGTCGAGGATGAGCGGAATGACCGGATGAGCGCTGCTCAGTTCCTGCAGAATGTCTTCACTCGTCTGGTACTGGCCGGTGCGTGTCTTCTTCACCTTGTCGCCGCCGAGCTTGAGCGTTTCGAACAGGACGTCGCCCATTTGCTTCGGGCTGTCAATGTTGAAGGGCACGCCGCACGCGGCGTGGATCTCTTCCTGCAACCGCAGAATGTCCACACCGAGCTCTTCGCTGAAGGCCTTGAGCGCTGGAATATCGATGCGGATGCCTTCCGTTTCCATGTCGGCCAGCACGCTTACCAAGGGCATCTCCACTTCGTTGAAAAGCTTCGTCACCTCGTCGGCCTCAAGCATGGGCGCGAACTTCTCGGCCAGTTGCCAAGTAACGTCGGCATCCTCGGCGCTATATTCCTTCACCGCGTTCACATCCGCATCACGCATGCTCTTCTGGCCCTTGCCCTTGGGACCGATCAACGTTTCGATGCTCACCGGACGGTAGCTGAGGTAGGTCTCACTGAGGTAGTCCATGCCGTGCCGGAGATCGGGTTTCAGCATGTAGTGCGCCACCATGGTGTCGAAGAGCGGGCCCTTCACCTCCACGCCGTATTTGGCCAGCACGCGTATGTCATACTTGGCGTTCTGAGCCACCTTGCCGATGGCCTCATTCTCCAAGAGGGGCTTGAAGATGTCGACGATGCGTTGGGCCTCCACGCGGTCGGCGGGCACCGGTACGTAGTGGCCTTCATGCGGCTTCCAGCTGAAGGCCAGGCCTACAAGTTCAGCTGTGCGTTCGTCCGTTCCCGTGGTCTCGGTATCGAAGCAGAAGCGCGGTTGCTTTTTCAACTGCGCGGCCAGCATGTACAGGTCCTCGTTCTTGTCCGCCAGGAAGTAGCGGTGCGGCACGGTGTCGATGGTGGCCAGTTCGCTCAGTTCGACGTTCCCTTGCGCATCCACATGGGTGCCGAAGAGATCGACCTGGTTCGGCGAGGTACGGGCTGCCTTCTTTGCCGGGCCCTTGTCCTCCGCCGGCGCTTCGCCGCCCAGTACGCGGTTGGTCAGGTTGCGGAACTCCAGTTCGCTGAACACCTCCAGCACCTTCTCCTTGTCCGGTGGGTCCAGGTGCAATGCGTCGTGGTTCAGCTCCACCGGCGCATCGATGATGATGGTGGCGAGCGCTTTGCTCATGCGACCCTGCTCCGCGAAGGCGATCACGTTCTCCTGTTGCTTGCCTTTCAGCTTGTCCGCGTTGGCGAGCACGCCTTCCAGGCTGCCGAATTGTTGCACGAGCTTGATGGCCGTCTTCTCTCCGATGCCGGGTATGCCGGGGATGTTGTCCACTGCGTCGCCCATGAGTCCGAGGATGTCCTTCACCTGATCGGTGGTCTGCAAACCCCAACGCTCGCAGATCTCCTTCGGCCCCAGTTTCTCCGGTGGATCGCCGCCACGACCTGGCTTGTACATGATGATCTTGTCCGTGACCAGCTGACCGAAGTCCTTGTCAGGTGTGACCATGTAAGTGATATACCCTTCCGCCTCGGCCTTCTTCGCCAGCGTACCGATCACGTCATCCGCTTCATAGCCATCGCTCTCCAGCACAGGGATGTTCATCGCCTCGATGATGCGGCGGATGTACGGCACGTTGCTACGGATGTCATCGGGCATCTCCTCGCGATTGGCCTTGTAGTCCGTGTGCGAGATATGGCGTTCCGTGGGGGCGGCCGTGTCGAACACCACGGCGATGTGCGTGGGCTTTTCGCGTTTGATCAGGTCGAGCAATGTGGTGGTGAACCCGAAGGCCGCGCTCGTGTTGAAGCCCTTGCTGTTCACCCGGGGCGCGCGGATGAAACTGAAGTAGGCGCGGTAGATCAGCGCGTAGGCGTCCAGTAGGAAGAGGCGGCGGTCATCGCCGTTCGCTGGCGGGGCGGTGGTGTTCTCTGTTTCGGGTAGGCCGGTGACGTCGGACATGGTGCGGTCGCGTTGTGCGTAAGCGTGGGCACGGGTTCACGGCCCATGCCCACGGATCTCAGTACCCGAAGATCTCTTGCTTGCTGAGCTCGCGCACAGTGCCCAGCTTCTGCAGGGACTCCATGTTCAGCGCGCTCTTCTTGCCGATCACCAGGTAGGTGTACTTGCGGCCTTTGATCTTCGCGTCGAAGAAGGTCTTCAGGTCGTTCACAGTGATGCCGGGCAACTTGTCGTAGGAGAGTTTCCGGATATCGTCCGTGCGACCCAGGCGTTGCACCGCATCGTAGCTCCAGTAGATGCGCTCTTTGGTGATGCGGTCGGAGGCAATGCGCTTCATGGCCGCCGTGCGGGCGCCGTTGAACTGGTTCTCGTTTACGGGCATGTCGCTCATCAGCACGCTCATGGCATCCACAGCGTCGTTCAGCTTGTCGGCCTGGGTGCCGATGAAGACGCGTACGAAATGCGCTTCCTCCTTCTTACGCGGAGTGCTGAAGCTGGCGCTTGCACCGTAGGCCAGTGCCTTGGCCTCACGGATCTCCTGGAACACGATGCTGGAAAGGCCACTGCCGAAGTACTCGTTGAAGAGCGATGCTTGCGGCAATAGCTCCGCATTGAAGCCGTCCGCCTTGCTCACCCACATCATCTCGGTCTGCACCATGTCGTGGTCCACGAACAGCACGGTGTTCGCCGTGGTCTCCTGTTCGGTATAGGTGCGTGCAGCAGGTACGGGCTTGAAGGTCGCGGGCACCTTGTGCAGCCCGTTCAGCAGGATGGCCACCTCGTCGGCGCTCTTACGACCGTAGTAGAACACCTTGTGCGGGTGGGCAGTTAGCCCATGCAGGCGGTCGATGAGGTCCTTGGAGGGGACGGTCTGCAGTTCGGCCAGCGGCATCACATCGTTGAAGGGTGAGGTGGTGCCATAGCGGGCGTAGCTGTACATGGCGGCCTGCAGGATCGTGTTCTTGTCCTTCTGCGCGTTCTCCCGCTCCTTGGCGATGTCGTCCACCAAGGACTTCAGGGCTTCTTCGTTCGGCTGGGCGTTGCTCAACAGTTCTTCCAACAGGGTGATCCCCTGCGGCAGGTTCTTCTCCAGACCGGTAAGCCCCACCACCACGCGGTCCTCGTCGGTGCGTACGTTGATGGAAAGGCCCAGCTTGAAGAGCTCCTTCTTGAATTCCTTGGGGCCCAGACGCGAGGTACCGAGGTAGGGCAGGTATTCCACAGCGAGATCGAGGAGCCGGTCGTTGTTGCTGCCCATGGCCACGATGTAGCTGAGGGAGAACAGGTCGTTGCTGGGGTTCTTCACCACAGCCAATTCCACGCCGTTGGTGAGCGGGCGGGTGCTGATGGCCTTGCTGTAGTCGATGAACTCGGGGGTCAGTGTGGCGCTTGGGGTCTTCTCCCAGTTCTTGCGCCAGTCGCTCATGCCTTCCCGCTTGATGTCGATGGCCGTGATCTTGGGCTTGTTCACCTTGAAGGCGTCCTTGTTCTCGCCCGTGCGCTTGAACACACACACGTAGTCGCTGCCGAAGCGCTTGCTGGCGAAGTCCATCACCTGTTGCTTGGTGATCTTCGCCATGCGGTCGTAGTAGTCCACCTGGTCCTGCCAGTTCTGCTTCAGGATGAAGGCGTTGGTCATGGCCGAAGCACGCATGCTGTTGTTCTCGTTGTAGAACTTCAGGCGGGTCTGGCGGTTGTCGTTCACCACGGCATCGATCAACCAGTCGTCGAAGGCACCCTGCTTCACCTTTTCCATTTCGGCCAGCAACAGGTCGCGCACTTGCTCCAGGGTCTGTCCCTCACGGGCTTCGCCGCTCAGGCTGAACTCACTGTAGTCCGCTTGGGCATCCGCGCTGGCCCCGGCGTCCAGCACCTTCTGGTCCTGCAACAGGTCCAGGTCGATGAGGCCCGCTTGGCCGTTGCTCATGATACCGGCGATGAGGTCGAGCATGATCGGGTCGCTGGTGGCATCGCCGCCGAAGCGCCAGGCCATCATCATGAACTCGCTGTTGGGCCCGAACACCTCCACCGTTTCAGGCGCTGTGGTGGGTGTCTCTGGCTCGAAGCTGAAGCCCGGCACCGTCTTGGTGGTCCACGGCCCGAAGTACTTGTCCACCATGGCGATCGTCTTGTCGTAGTCGATGTCGCCGGCCAGCACCACGGCCATGTTGTTGGGCACGTACCAGCTGTCGAAGTACTGGTGGATCTTCACCATGCTGGGGTTCTTCAGGTGCTCGCCCGTACCGATGGTGGTCTGGGTGCCGTAAGGGTGGTGCTTGTAAAGCGCCTTGTTCATGGCCTGCCAGGCGTTGCGGCCATCGTTGTCCTGGCCGCGGTTGAACTCCTCGTACACGGTCTCCAGCTCGGTGTGGAACAGGCGCAGCACGCATTCGTGCATCCGCTCGCTCTCCACCATCATCCACTTCTCCAGCTCGTCGCTGGGCACGTCGTTGATGTATACGGTGCGCTCCGTGCTGGTGTAGGCGTTGGTGCCGCGCGCGCCAATGCTCTTGATCATCTTGTCGTATTCGTTCGGCACGGCCAGCGCGGCCGCCAACTGGCTCAGGCTATCGATGCGCTGGTAGATCGCGGTGCGCTTTGCTTCGTCGGTGACGCTGCGGCGCTCCTCGTAGGCATCGCTGATCTGCTTCAGCAGCACACTTTCCTTGGCCCAATCGCGGGTGCCGATGTGGCTGGTGCCTTTGAAGAGCATGTGCTCCAGGTAGTGTGCCAGTCCGGTGGCATCGCTGGGGTCGTTCTTGCTGCCGGCCCGCACGGCGATGTTGGTCTGCACACGAGGTGCATCCGTGTTGCGGCTCAACCAAACCTGCAGGCCGTTGTCCAGCGTGTAGATCCGCGTCTCCATGGGGTCGCCCGGAACGCTGGTGTAGGTGTACTTCTTCTGGGCTGACAGGGACGCTGCCGAAAGCAGCAGCAGCAGCAGGGGCAGAACGTGGCGAAGCTTCATGGGGTGGGGGGAAAGGCCGTGAAGATAACCGCGTCCCGGAACCACCTTGGCCTGGGTGGGTGGGTGCTGTGGAAAAATGTCTACTTTTGCGCGGTCAGTCGGCGGAATGAGCGTGAAGAGGGGACCGCCCCTCTTTTTTATTCCCCGGTGGACCGCGAACGAATGATCACCACTGAACGCCTGACCGAAGCGCTGGAGCGTCGCCTGAACGGCACGCCCCATTTCCTCGTGCACGCTGAGGTGCGACCCACTGGCAAGGCCATCGTGGAGGTGGACAATGACAAGGCCATCACCCTCGCCGACCTCACCACCATCAACCAGACCCTGCGCGATGAGTTCGGTGAGGCGTTGGACGACATGGAGCTGGAAGTGAGCAGCCCCGGTATGGGCCGCCCCTTCCGGGTGAAGCGTCAGTACATAAAGCACACCGGTCGCATGGTGGAGGTGAAGTTCACTGACGGACGTCTGATCCCCGGCCAGTTGGTCGCGGTGGACGACCTCGGCATCCAGCTGCGCATCGAACACCCGAGCAAGATCAAGGGCCGCGCGCCCAAACTCGACGAGGAGGCCACCGCCTTTCCGTTCGCCGAGATCAAGTCCACACAAGCAACCATCAAGTTCAATTGACCGTGCCATGAGCACCGTGAACCTTATCGAGTCCTTCGGAGAATTCAAGGACCTCAAGAACATTGACCGGGTGACCATGATGGGCATCCTGGAGGACGTGTTCCGCGGGGTCGTGAAGAAGCGCTTTGGAGAAGAAGCCAAGGTGGACATCATCATCAACCCCGACAAGGGTGACCTGGAGATCTGGCTCAACCGCATCATCGTGGAGGATGGGATGAGCGAGGACGACAACCTGGAGATCGAACTGGCCGAGGCCAAGAAGATCGAGCCCGACTTCGAAGTGGGCGAAGAGGTGAGCCAGGAGGTGAAGATCTTCGACTTCGGACGCCGCAACATCCTTTCCCTGAAGCAGAACCTCCAGAGCCGCATCATGGAGCTGGAGAAGGACCACCTGTACAACAAGTACAAGGAGCGGGTCGGCGAGATCATCACCGGCGAGGTCTATCAGATCTGGAAGCGCGAGACGCTGATCCTTGACGACGAGGGCAACGAGCTGATCATGCCCAAGGACCAGCAGATCAAGGTCGACTTCTTCAAAAAGGGCGACAACGTGCGGGCCGTGGTGTGGAAGGTGGAGATGCGCAACAACACCCCCGTGGTGATCCTGAGCCGCACTGCTCCCGAGTTCCTGGAGAAGTTGTTCGAGCAGGAAGTGCCTGAAGTGGCCGACGGACTCATCACCATCAAACGCATCGTGCGCGAACCCGGTGAACGCGCCAAGGTCGCCGTGGAGAGCTATGATGACCGCATCGACCCGGTGGGCGCTTGCGTGGGCATGAAGGGCAGCCGCATCCACGGCATCGTCCGTGAGCTACGCAACGAGAACATCGACGTCATCAACTTCACCTCGAACGATCAGCTGCTGATCCAACGCGCACTGAGCCCGGCCAAGATCGGCAACATCAAACTGGACCTGGAGCACAAGCGCGCCGAGGTGTACATGAAGCCTGACCAGGTGGCCTTGGCCATTGGCAAGGGTGGTCACAACATCAAGCTCGCCGGCCGCCTGACGGGCTACGAGATCGATGTGTACCGCGAGACCGACGAGGTGACGGATGACGTTGCGTTGGAGGACTTCGCCGATGAGATCGATCAGTGGATCATCGATGAGCTGAAGGGCATCGGTTGCGATACGGCCCGCAGCGTGGTAGAGATCGGTCAGGAGGAACTGGTGAAGCGCACCGACCTGGAGGAAGAGACCGTGATCGAGGTGCTCCGCATCCTCAAGGTCGAACTGGACAAGTAGGCAATGAGGGGAAAGCGTGCTTTCCCCTGTGAATAGGAAAGGAATAGGAAACCAACAAAAGGAGACTCCGGCTGGCGCCGGGGGATCTGCATGAGCGAAACGGCGGATAAGGCAGTACGATTGAGCAAGGTGGCACGCGAGTTCAACCTCGGTGTGCACACGGTCGTGGAGTTCTTGGAAGGGAAGGGTCATAAAGTGGACTCGAACCCCAACTCCAAGATCTCCGGTGACCAGTACGACATGTTGCAGGCCGAGTTCGGCACCAGCAAGGCGGAGAAGGAGGCCAGCAAGCAGACGGTGCAACTGCGCCAGGAGCGCGAGAGCATCTCGCTCGTTGGCGCAGCTACCAAAGAGGTGCCACGGATCAAGGTCGTGACGCCCGCCCCGGCGCCCCCACCGCCCCCCGCACCCCCGGCCCCCGTTGCCGCCGCGCCACCTCCACCCCCCGCACCTGAAGCCCCCGCTCCAGAAGCGCCGAAGGAGGTGATCAAGGCTCGCGCCGACAAGGCCGCAGGCCCGAAGCACGTTGGGAAGATCGACCTCGACGCGCCCAAGAAGACCGCGAAAAAGGCCGCTGCTCCGGCGCCGCCTGCACCCGTTGCACCGGCCGCTGCTGCACCGGCACCTGTTGCCCCGCCAGCACCCGTTGCGCCGGTAGCGCCTCCCGCCGCACCGGTGGAACCCCAACTGATCCGCGCCACGGCCGAACGCCTTACCGGCGTGAAGACCTTGGGCAAGATCGAACTGCCCGTCGAGAAGGAACGCAAGCCTTCCGAGCGCCCCGGGGATGATCGCGGCCGCCGCAAGCGCATCGTGAAACCCGGACCGGTCAACATCGACCGCGCCGTACAGCAGGAACAGCGCGCGCCTGCACCAAGCGGCCGCCCCGGCGAGCTCGATGAGAACGCCGTAAAGCGCAAAGTGAGCGAGACCCTCGCCCGCCTCACCGGTGGCAAGAGCAAAGGCTCCAAGTTGCGCCGCGACAAGCGTGATCAGCGCTACCAGCGCTTCGAAGAAGAACAGGCCGCCCGCGACCTGGCCGGTAAGACGTTGAAGGTCACCGAATTCGTGACCGCCAGCGAATTGGCGTCCATGATGAGCGTGCCGGTAACGGATATCATCAAGGCCTGCTTCAGCTTGGGCATGATGGTGAGCATCAACCAGCGCCTCGACGCCGAGACCCTCTCCGTGATCGCGGAGGAGTATGGCTTCAAGGTAGAGTTCGTGGGTGCCGACAATGAGGAGAGCGTGATGGAGGAGGCCGATGATGCGTCACGCGTCACCGGACGTGCCCCGATCGTGACCGTGATGGGTCACGTTGACCACGGTAAGACCTCGCTCCTCGACCATATCCGCAAAGCCAACGTGATCGCCGGTGAGGCCGGTGGCATCACCCAGCACATCGGTGCGTACAGTGTGCAGCTGGAGAACGGCAAGCGCATCGCATTCCTCGATACCCCCGGTCACGAGGCCTTCACCGCCATGCGTGCCCGTGGTGCGCAGGTCACCGACATCGCCATCATCGTGATCGCGGCGGACGACAGTGTGATGCCCCAGACCCGTGAGGCCATCAACCACGCACAGGCCGCGAACGTGCCGATGGTCTTCGCCTTCAACAAGATCGACAAGCCCGGAGCCAACGCCGAGAAGATCCGCGAACAGCTCAGCCAGATGAACATCCTGGTGGAGGAGTGGGGCGGTAAGTACCAAACACAGGAGATCAGCGCCAAGAAAGGACAGGGCGTGGAACAGCTGCTGGAGAAGGTGCTGCTCGAGGCCGACATGCTCGACCTAAAGGCCGACCCAGGTCGCCGCGCCAGTGGTGTGGTGATCGAAAGCTCCCTCGAACAAGGTCGCGGTTATGTGAGCACCCTGCTCGTGGAAGGCGGTACGCTCCGCAAGGGCGACGTGATCCTCGTGGGTCAGTTCAGTGGCCGCGTGCGGAACATGTTCAACGAACGCGGTGCAGCGGTGGTGGAGGCCGGTCCTTCAACACCTGTCTCCATCCTTGGCCTCGACGGCGCGCCCAATGCGGGTGACCACTTCTATGCCATGGAGGACGAGCGCGAAGCGCGCCAGATCGCCACGCGCCGCCAGCAACTGCAGCGTGAGCAGGGCATGCGTACGCGCAAGCACATCACACTTGACGAGATCGGTCGTCGACTCGCCATCGGTGACTTCAAGGAGCTCAACATCATTGTGAAGGGCGACGTGGACGGTTCTGTGGAAGCGCTCACCGATTCTTTGCTGAAGCTGAGCACCGAGAACATCAAGGTGAACGTGATCCACAAGGCCGTGGGCCCGATCGCGGAAAGCGATGTGCTCCTGGCCTCCGCCTCCAACGCCATCATCGTTGGCTTCCAAGTGCGACCTACCGTGGGCGCCCGCAAGCTGGCCGAGAACGAGGAGATCGAGATCCGCCTCTACTCCATCATCTACAACGCCATCGAGGAGCTCAAGCTCGCCATGGAGGGCATGCTCGCCCCCAAGGAGGAGGAGAAGATCACCGGTACAGCCGAGGTGCGCAACACCTTCAAGATCAGCAAGGTCGGTACCGTGGCAGGTTGCTACGTGCTGGACGGCAAGATCGAGCGCAAGAACAAGGTGCGCCTGATCCGCGACGGCATTGTGGTCTACACGGGCGACCTCAGCGAACTGAAGCGCTTCAAGGACGATGTGAAGGAGGTGACCCACGGCTACGAGTGCGGCCTCAGCATCAAGAACTTCAACGACATCAAGGTCGGAGACAACGTCGAGGCCTTCGAGATCGTCGAGGTGAAGCGGACGCTGGAGGGTTAGGCCCATTCCATTCAACACATGCGGAAAGGCCGGGAGCGATCTCGGCCTTTTCTTCGTTCTGTTGGACCACGCTAAACCTTCACGCACCCGTTCCGTCAGAACGAACCGACCCTGTCCATGATCCGCAACCTCACCTGTTCCCTGCTGCTGTGCGTGGCCAACGCGCTTTCCGCCCAGACCATGGGCCTTCTGCAGTACGACCCGAACTACGCGGATGGCTACCTCCTCTTCTCCCCACAGAGCAACACCACCACCTACTTGATCGATCGGTGCGGGTTGGAGGTGAAGCAATGGAGCAGCGCCTACACCCCGGGGTTGATGGCGCTGTTGCAATCGGATGGCAGCTTGTTGCGCACGGCGAATACGGGCAACGCGATCTTCACCGCCGGTGGAAGAGGAGGTCGGATCGAGCGCTTCGATTGGAACGGCAACCTCACCTGGGCCTACGACCTCAGCACCGACAGCCTCTGCCAGCACCACGACTTCTGCGTGCTGCCCAGCGGCAACATCCTCGTTACGCTCTGGGACCGACGCGATAGCGTTGATGCCGTGCAACACGGCAAGAACCCCGCGCTTGCCAACGCCGAGATCTGGAGCGAACGCATCCTGGAGCTGGAACCGATCGGCACGGACAGTGCGGCCGTGGTCTGGGAGTGGCGGCTCTGGGACCACCTGGTGCAGGACCGGGACAACGCGCTGCCCGGCTATGCGGTGGTGGCCGAGCACCCGGAGCTGGTCGACATCAACTTCTTCCAAGGGCCGCCCATCAATGTCGACTGGATCCACCTCAACAGCATCAGCTACAACGCCGATCTGGACCAGGTGCTGGTGAGCTCGCACAGCCTTGATGAGCTCTGGGTGATCGACCATGGCACCACAACCGCGGAAGCGGCCGGGCACATGGGCGGTGCACGTGGACATGGCGGCGACCTGCTTTACCGCTGGGGCAATGCGCGTAGCTACGACCTCGGGGTCCTCGCCGATCAACAGCTCTTCGGTCAGCACAACGCCACCTGGCTGCCCGCCGGTCATCCTTACGCGGGCAGCATCCTCGTGTTCAACAACGGCCTCGGTCGCCCCGGCGCGGATTACAGCAGCGTGGACATCATCACGCCGCCCACGGATGGCAACGGGAACTACACCTTCACGCCCGGACAAGCCTACGGGCCAGCGGCCGCTGCCTGGACCTGGAGCATGCCCACGCCCACCGACCTTTTCGCGCAGAACATCAGCGGCGTGCAACCGGTAGCTGATGGCTACCTGATCACGGACGGTCCGCGCGGACGAGCCATTCAGATCGATGCTGCTGGTGATGTGCAGTGGTCCTACATCAACCCGGTGAGTCAGAACGGGCCCATGATGCAGGGTGCCACAGCGCAAGGCAACACCGTGTTCCGCTACGCCTATTACCCGCCCGATTTCGATGGCTTCACAGGTGTGAGCCTTGTGCCGGGGGACGAGATCGAACTGAACCCCATTGCGCCTTCGCTTTGCTTGATGTCAGGGCTTGAAGAACCGCAGGCCAATGCCGTCGAGCTGTTCCCCAACCCTGCACACGATGCGATCACTGTTCGCTTGGGAGAAGGGGAGGAGCCTTCAACACTGGTGGTGATCGATGCGCTCGGTCGCGAACAGGGCCGGTATGCTGCGAACAGCACAAGTGCTACAACGCTCGCTCTGGATGGACTACAGGCCGGGCCGTACATGGTCGCCATGCTCGATGCGAAAGGCCGTCCGCAGGCAAGGGCGCGGTTCGTGAAGGTGGATTGAGGGCCAACGGCTCGTGTGGCGTCGGGCCCTACTCCGGCAGCCGCGGCAGCTCGATCTCGTCCGGCACGATGTAGCAGCCGGGGAACTCCGCCTTCAGCTCGGCCCGCAGCTTCTCGCCTTCCAAGCGGGTCAGCAGGTCGCCTACGCGCACCTTGAAGTTGGGTGCCTGGTAACTGAGGTAAGCCGGAGTTTCGGGATGCTTCTGCAGGAACTGTGCACGGATGGCCTCGGCCTGCTTGCGGTCGGCGTTCAGGAACACCTGCACCCTGTAGCCTTTCAGCACGTGCTCGCGCTTGGTGTAGTCGGCCATCAGGGCCTTCACCTTCTCGTCCTCGTGGATGGTCACTTGGCCCGGTGTCGCGGTGGTCGGCGTATCCACGGCGGAAGGGCGACCGTGCGCTACGGTAGCGGTGCGGATGGGAGCGGGGTCGGGCAGGCTCGACTGAGCGAACAGGATGACCGTTGAACACAGACCAACAAGAGCGACCGCGGAACGCATGAACGACATGTGGCCAAAAGTATGCCGTCACCCGATGATCCGGATCACCCGTTGTCCTTCTGTCTCCCTTTGGTCACGGGCCTGTCAGGGCTTTGCAACAATTTAGAACCACTCTAAATAAGCAGCGCACCACCTGTCCCCGGTCGATCCCCCTTTCCCCGTAAGCTCAGGCCGCTATTTTTGCGCCCGGACATCCGAAGCGTTGATGTCCCTAAATCGTCCGGAATGCCGCTGCCATCTAGGTTCTCCAAGAATTTCACCGGGCTTCTTCACGCTACTCTCGCCTTCGTCCTGCTCCTCTCTGTCACTACTGCGCACGCGCAGAAGGATCCGGCGTTGTACGGTCAGGGTGAAAAGGTCTTCAAAGGGAATTGTGCGGCTTGCCACAAGCCCGACAAGGACATGACCGGCCCGGCACTGAAGGGTGCCAAGGCCCGTTGGGAAGGCAAAGGCGACATCTATGCTTGGATCAAGAACAGCACGGCCTACCTCGGTACCGGCAATGCCTACGCCAACGCTCTCTTCACACAGTGGGCCAAGAGCCCGATGACCGCCAATGCGGTCACCGATGCGGAGATCGATGCGGTGCTGCACTACGTTGACAATTACGCTCCCCCCGCTCCGGCGCAAGGTGGACCTGTGACGACGGCTCCCGAACCGGAGTCGAGCACCGCCTGGCAGTGGCTGCTCATCCTAGGCCTCCTCTTCTTGGTGGTGGTGTTGAGCTTGGGCGGTGTGAAGCACCAGCTTGGCAACGCGGTCCGCGAAGTGGAAGGCAAGCAACCTGAGGCCGACCTCGGCTTCTGGGGCAACCTGGGTCGCTGGGCCGGCAACAACAAGGGCTGGGCCTCGGTGCTCGGTCTGCTGCTGGTCGTGTTCATGGTGCTGCAGGCTTGGGATTGGGCCTTCAACATCGGCGTGTACGGCGGCGACACGGTGGAGCACTACAAGCCCACGCAGCCCATCAAGTTCAACCACACCCTTCACGCCGGTAAGGCCGACAAGAACAACCTGCAGATCAACTGCGTGTACTGCCACAGCAGCGCCGAGAAGAGCAAGCACGCCGGTATCCCCAGCGCCAACGTGTGCATGAACTGCCACCAGGCCGTGAACGAAGGCCGCTCTCCCGAAGGCACCGCCGAGATCCAGAAGATCTACGCGCACACCGGCTGGGACGGCAAGGCCTACACCGGAACGCCCGACGCCATTGAATGGGTGAAGGTGCACAACCTGCCCGACCACGTGGCTTTCAGCCATGCCACCCACGTGAGCGTTGGCAAGATCGAGTGCCAGAAGTGCCACGGCCCCATCGACGAGAAGATGGATGTGGCCGAGCAGTGGGCGCCCCTGACCATGGGCTGGTGCATCCAGTGCCACAACGAGACCGAAGTACAGATGGCCGGCAACGGCTATTACGACGAGATCCACCGTCGACTGAAGGAGACCCCGATGGGCAACAAGGAGCTCCGTGAGTACTTGGAGGACGAGAAGATCACCGTGAAGGAGCTTGGCGGCTGGGAATGCGCCAAGTGCCATTACTAAGACCGAACACGCGCCGACTGATGCCGAGCACGAAGCGATACTGGCAGGAGCTGTCCCAACTGGACGCCGCCCCCCAAGCGATCCCTGGCCGCGACAACGAGTTCAACACCCCGCTGCCCATCGACGAGATGTTGGCGGACAAGGGACTTGCTGCCTCCTCCACCGGCCGTCGCGACTTCCTGAAATTCCTGGGCTTCAGCCTCAGCGCAGCCACCTTGGCCGCCTGTGAGACGCCTGTGATCAAGTCGATCCCGTACCTCAACAAGCCTGAGGACATCACTCCGGGCATTGCCAATTGGTACGCGAGCACCTACTACGATGGGGCGGACTACGCCAGCGTATTGGTGAAGACCCGCGAGGGTCGTCCCATCCACGTGAAGGGCAACACCCGTTTCGGCATCAACCACCGCCCCGAGAGCGGCAAGGGTTCGGTGAACGCCCGCATCAACAGCAGCGTGCTCCCTTTGTATGACAGCGAACGCCTGCGCGGTCCGGTCACCGGCGGTGCGGAGAGCACGTGGGAAGCGGCCGACAAGGCGATCGCCACCAAGCTGGCCGAGACCAGCAGTAAAGGTGGTCGCATCGTGGTGCTCACCAACACGGTGATCAGCCCCAGCACCCGCGAGGCCATCAACACCTTGAAGGCGAAGTATGGCGCGGCCGTCACCGCGGAAGGTGTGGCCACCAACGGTGCGCGTGTTGAACACATCCAGCACGACACCATCAGCTATTCCGGCCTCACCAACGCGAACCTGAAGAGCTTCGGCAAGCGCGTGATGCCTTCGTACGACCTGACCAAGGCCGACGTGATCGTGAGCTTCGGCGCGGACTTCCTCAGCAACTGGGGCAGCACCACCGAGAATACCTGGCAATACGCCACGCGCCGCCGTCCTGAGGATGCCACGGCCGATAAGCCGATGAGCCGCCACTGGCAGGTTGAGAGCCGCATGAGCCTCGCCGGTGCCAACGCCGATCAGCGCATCGCCATGAAGCCGAGCCAGGTCCCCTTGGCCGTGATCGCCCTGCACGACCTCGTCGCCAAGAAAGCCGGTGCCTCGCCCGTGGGTGGTGGTGCCGCTGAAGCCGAACTGTCCAAGGCGGCCGAGGAGCTTTGGGCCGCCCGTGGCAAGAGCCTGGTGCTCTGCGGCGTGAACGACGAAGGCACGCAGACCCTGGTGAACAGCATCAACTGGATGCTCGGCAACTACGGTTCCACGATCGACCTCGCCAACCACACCTTCTTCAACCAAGGTGATGATGCTGCTGTGCAACAGCTGGTGAAGGACATGAACGCCGGCCAGGTAGGCATGTTGCTGATGGCCGGAGTGAACCCCGCCTACAGCCTCCCCAACGGCGCCGAGTTCAAGACCGCACTGGCCAAGGTGGGCCTCAGCGTGAGCTTCAGCAGCCATGCCGACGAGACCGCCAGCGCCTGCACGTGGATCTGCCCCGACCACAACTGGTTGGAGAGCTGGAACGACTTCATGCCGAAAGTGGGTCACTACGCCCTCGCGCAGCCCACGATCAACCCCCTGTTCAACACCCGCCAATGGCCTCAGAGCCTGCTGAAGTGGAGCGGCGTGGAGAAGAACTACCACGACCACATCCAGGACGTGTGGCGCGCGGCCATGACCAGCCGTACCGCCGAGCCCATCGACTTCACGAGCGCTTGGAACACGAGCTTGCACAACGGCGTGTACAACGCGTACACCGCAGCGCCCGAGCAACTGGCCTTTGTTGGTGACGTTGCCGCCGCAGGGGCCGGTGCCAAGAAGGCGCTGGTCGGAGGCGGTGCCTTCGAGGTGATCCTGTACACCAAGGAGAGCATCGGTAACGGCCAGCATGCCGGCAACCCCTGGTTGCAGGAAATGCCCGATCCGCTGAGCAAGGCGACCTGGGACAACTACGTGTGCATGGCCCCCAGCGATCTGCTGACGCTGACGGGCGTGGGCAACTTCCGCGAGCTGTACATCGGCCAGGAAAGCCCTGCCTACGAAGTGAAGCTGACCGTGAACGGCACCGAAATGGTGCTGCCCGCCATCCCTTCACCCGGCCAGGCTGCCGGTTCCGTGGCCATCGCCCTCGGCTACGGTCGCGGTGCGAACGGTGAGCGCGTTGGACGTGCCGCCTGCCAGCGCGACGACGACAACAACCCGGTTCCCGTGGGTCGTAACGCCTATCCGCTGACGCGCTTCGCCGATGGTACGGTCCGCTATGCGAGCGCAGGTGCCAGCGTAGCGCTCACCGGTAGCATGTACCCGATGGCCCTCGCGCAGACGCAGATGACGGCCATGGACCGCCACAGCGTGGTGAAGGAGACGACCTTCGCCGTGTGGGCCAAGCACGAGCCGAAGGAGACCTACAACGAGAAGGAATCCCTGGCCGTGCATGCCGACGTGAACGGCGATGGCAAGGTGACCAACAAGGACCGCGTGCCGACCACCGAGGTCGACCTGTGGGCCGCGCATCCCGTGGAGCAGGTGGGTCACCGTTGGGGCATGACCATCGACCTGAACAGCTGCAACGGCTGCGGGGCGTGCATCACCGCCTGCAACAGCGAGAACAACATCCCTGTGGTGGGCAAGGACGAAGTGCGCCGCAGCCGCGAGATGCACTGGATGCGTCTGGACCGCTACTACAGCTCCGACATGACCCACGAAGTGGGTAAGGAGCAGGGCATGGGCAAGATCGAGCGCTACCTTGAAATGGAGGTGCCATCGGACGCTCCGAAGGTGATCTTCATGCCGGTGATGTGCCAGCACTGCAACCACGCACCTTGCGAAACGGTGTGTCCGGTGGCCGCTACCACGCACAGCAACGAGGGCCTCAACCAGATGGCCTACAACCGGTGCATCGGTACTCGCTATTGCGCGAACAACTGCCCTTACAAGGTCCGTCGCTTCAACTGGTTCAACTATGTGACCGAGAAGTTCGGCGATGTGAACCCCGCGTGGGACGACCTGGGCCGCATGGTGCTGAACCCGGACGTAACGGTGCGCAGCCGCGGTGTGATCGAGAAATGCAGCCTCTGTGTGCAGCAGATCCAGGCCGGCAAGTTCGCCGCCAAGAAGGCCGGTACCCCGGTGAAGGACGGCGACATCCAGACCGCATGCAGCGCCGGATGTCCCACCAACGCCATCACCTTCGGCGACCTGAATGACAACAGCAGCAAAGTGAAGGGCATCGCTGATAGCGAGCGCTCCTACCACATGCTTGAGGAGATCGGCGTGCAGCCCAACATCAACTACCTCGTGAAGGTGCGCAACACCGACGAGGCCGCAGCTCACCACGCCTAAGGATACAGGAACATGCAGCACGAAGCAGCGATCCGCGAACCCCTCATCCTGGGGCACAAGACCTACCACGATATCACGCATGATATCGTCAGTCCGATCGAGAACAAGGCACCCCGTGCCTGGTACGTCCTTCTGGCCATCGCCGCGCTCATCGCCGGTTACGGTGTGTTCTGCATCATGTACCTGCTCAGCAAGGGCATCGGTACCTGGGGTCTGAACAAGACGGTGGATTGGGCCTGGGACATCACCAACTTCGTGTGGTGGGTAGGCATCGGTCACGCCGGCACGCTGATCAGCGCGGTGCTGCTGCTGTTCCGCCAGAAGTGGCGTATGGCGGTGAACCGCTCGGCGGAGGCGATGACCATCTTCGCGGTGATCATGGCGGCCACTTTCCCCCTGATCCACATGGGTCGTCTGTGGCTCGGCTACTGGGTGTTCCCCCTGCCCAACCAGTTCGGCTCCCTCTGGGTGAACTTCAACAGCCCGCTGCTGTGGGACGTGTTCGCGATCAGCACCTACTTCAGCGTGTCGCTGGTGTTCTGGTACATCGGTCTTATCCCCGACTTCGCCACCATCCGCGACCGCCTCACCAAGCCGAGCTGGAAGAAGGCCTACAGCATCCTCAGCTTCGGCTGGACCGGTAACGCTAAGGCTTGGACCCGCTTTGAAGAGGTGAGCCTGGTGCTTGCCGGTTGCGCCACCCCGCTGGTGTTCTCGGTGCACTCGGTGGTGTCCATGGACTTCGCCACGTCCATCATTCCCGGCTGGCACACCACCATCTTCCCGCCCTACTTCGTGAGCGGTGCCGTGTTCAGCGGCTTCGCCATGGTGCTGACCCTGCTGCTGGTGATGCGTAAAGTGATGAAGCTGGAGAGCTACATCACCATCAAGCACGTGGAGTACATGAACATCGTGATCATCGTTACAGGCTCCATCGTGGGCGTGGCGTACATCACCGAGCTCTTCATCAGCTGGTACGGCGGCGTGGAGTACGAGAGCTACGCCTTCATCAACCGCGCCACGGGCCCCTACTGGTGGAGCTACTGGGCCATGATGACCTGCAACGTGGTGAGCCCTCAGGTGTTCTGGTTCAAGAAGCTGCGCACCAACCTGGTGTTCACCTTCTTCATGAGCATCGTGGTGAACATCGGCATGTGGTTCGAGCGATTCGTGATCATCGTGACCAGCCTGCACCGCGATTACCTGCCCAGCAGCTGGAGCATGTTCCACCCCACCTGGGTCGACGCCGGCATCTTCATCGGCACCATCGGTATCTTCTTCACGCTGTTCCTGCTCTTCGCCCGCTACTTCCCCGTGCTGGCGCTGAACGAGCTCAAGTCGATCCTCAAGTCGAGCGGCGAGAGCTACAAGAACGAGCAGACACATCATCCTCACCACTGAGAAGCATGGCTAACAAGGTCATTTACGCGGTGTACGACGATCCGGAGGTGCTGAAAGGCGCCGCACGCAAGCTGGTCACGGCCGGCTACACCGTGCGCGACGTGTTCAGCCCCTTCCCCGTGCACGGCCTGGACCCCATCATCGGCATCAAGCGCACCCGCCTGGGCATCGCCGCCTTCATGTTCGGCATCACCGGTACCTCGCTGGCGCTGTTGGGCATGTACTACATGATGATCTACGACTGGCCGATGAACATCGGTGGCAAGCCGAACGACTTCTTCTACCAGAACATCCCGGCCTTCATCCCGGTCACTTTCGAGTTCACCATCCTCTGCGCTTGCCACGGCATGGCGATCACTTATCTGATCCGCAACAAGACACTGCCCGGCATGCCGGCACGCAACCCGGACCCACGCAGCACCGACGACAAGTTCATCATCGAGCTGCGCACGGAGGACAACCACGGTCGTAGCGCGGAGGATATCACCGGTCTGCTGCGCGGAACACCGGTGTTCGAGATCAACGAACGTCAATGCTGAGCCGCACCATGCGCAATCTGCATCAACTCATTGGACTTTCGGGCGCCCTGTTGCTGGCCTCCTGCGGCAGCGACCCCAACAGCCCCGGCATCGAGTACATGCCCGATATGTACCGCAGCCCTGCTGTGGAAGCGTATGTGGATTTCGGCCAGGACCCGTACTACTTTGAGGACAGCCTGGTGTTGGCCCAACGCAATACGCAGAGCGCCCGCCTTCCTGTGGCCGGTACCATCCCTTTCTCTGCGAACCCGGACAAGGCCCAGTTCAACTTCCCGTACCCATACCCCGCCACGGTTGAGGGTTATGAAGCGGCCGGACTGAACCTGCGCAGCCCGATCCCCATGACCCAGGAGAATGTGGACAAGGGCAAGGTGACCTATGAGAAGTTCTGCCTGCATTGCCATGGTACCACCGGCAAGGGCGATGGCCCTGTGGTGAACAATGGCAAGTACCCGCAACCACCGGCCTATGACGGCAGCCAGCTGGGCACCCTGCCAGAAGGCAAGATGTTCCACAGCCTGACCTTTGGTAAGAACATCGCCATGGGCAGCCATGCCGGTCAATTGAGCAAAGAGGAGCGCTGGATGGTGATCCAGTACGTGAAATACCTGCAGGCCGGAGGCAAGATGCCGGGCGAGATGCCCGCTACCGTTGCTGCCGATTCCACACAGGCCACGGCTGCCGCACCTGCCACCAAGTGAACACGGACGAACACGGAACTGCAGCGATGAACTTCACTTTCAGCAAACGGGCCCGCACCCTCTGCACCGGCATTCTGGTGCTCGGCCTGGTCTTGGCCGCGGTCGGCATCATCAACGACCATACGGACCACCACCAGAACACGTGGGCGGCCCTGTTCATCAACGGCTTCTTCTTCTTCGGCATCAGCCTGGGCGCACTGTTCTTCTTCGCGCTGCAGAACGCCACCGAGACCTCTTGGAGCGTGATGGTGAAGCGGGTCTACGAAGGCATTTTCAGCTACCTGCCCATCGGTGCCGCTGTGGTGGTGGTGGTGCTGGCCGCTGGCAGCATGGGCATTCACCACGTGTGGTCCTGGATGGACCCCGCCGTGATCACCGAGGGTTCCGACACGTACGATGCAGTGGTTGAGCATAAGATGCCCTTCCTCAACATGCCCTTCTTCTGGTTCCGCGTCCTTGGCATGTACTTGCCAACGTTCCTCTTCGGGGCCTATTGGTTCCGCAAGCAGAGCCTGGCCTTGGACGGCATGACGGGCGAAGCCTTGGTGAAGCACCACTTGCTGGTGTACCGCCGCAGCGCCCTCTTCCTGGTGCTCTTCGCCGTGTTGAGCAGCGTGATGGCCTGGGATTGGATCATGAGCATCGATGTGCATTGGTTCAGCACCTTGTTCGGCTGGTACGTGTTCGCCGGCATGTGGGTGGGTTCCATGATCTGCGCCGTGGTGCTGGTGATGTACCTGAAGAGCAAGGGCTACCTGCCCCAGGTGAACAACAGCCACATCCACGACATGGGCAAATGGGTGTTCGCCGTGAGCTTCCTGTGGACCTACCTCTACTTCAGCCAGTTCATGCTGTACTGGTACAGCAACATCCCTGAGGAGGTGATCTACTTCAAGGACCGCATCGACAACCACACCTGGCTCATGTGGGGCATGTTCTTCGTGAACTTCGTGGTACCGATGGTGCTGCTGATGAGCCGCGACGCCAAGCGCAACCCGCGCCTGCTGATCGGGGTGGGCACAGTGATCTTCATCGGTCACTGGCTCGACCTCTGTCAGATGGTGCTGCCCGGTGCCTTGGGCGATCATTTCCACCACATCGGTCTGTTGGAGATCGGTCTGTTCCTGACCTTCCTTGGGGTGTTCATGCTGCGTGTGCTGACCACCCTGACCAAGGCACCGTTGACGCCGGTGAACCACCCGTACCTGGAGGAAAGCGTGCACCACCACATCTAAGAGAACAACGACCCGCCGTAAGGGGTTAACAGAACGAGCAGACGATGACGAAGTTGCTGATCATAGTGGTCCTGGTGCTGGGGGTGCTCGCGATCGTGCGCCTGAGCCGGGTCTATGAACTCACCGCCACCCTCCGGGGCAAGCGCGAAGAAGAGATCACGGACCGTGACAACCGCATGAACGCCCGTTTCATGTGGCTGTTCTGCATCCTGTATTTCGGGTTCTTCCTGTGGCTCCTGTTCCGCTACAGCGACCGTATGCTGCCGGTGTCCGCCAGCGAACATGGTGTCTGGACCGACCAGCTCATGGACGTGAACTGGATCATCATCTTCATCGTGTTCTTCATCACCAACACGCTGCTGTTCTACTTCGCCGGGCGTTACGTGTTCGACAAGAACCGCAAGGCTTATTACCTGGCCCACAACAACAAGCTGGAGCTGATCTGGACGGTGATCCCGGCCATCGTGCTCATCGGCATCATCATCTACGGGCTCTCCATCTGGAACCGCATCACCGCGCATTCACCTGAAGGAACCGCGCAAGTGGAGCTCTACGCCAAGCAGTTCGACTGGACCGCCCGCTACCCCGGTAAGGATGGTCTGCTCGGTGCCACTGACTACCGCCTGATCAACGACAACAACCCACTGGGCATCGTAACCAAGGGAAGTATCCAGACGCGCCTGATGGAGCTGGTGGTGGACATCAATGCCACGGTGGAGAAGCTGAAGAACGAGGGCGAGTACTTACCCCCGACGCAGCTGGCGGAGCTTATCGACCACGTGGAGAAGCAGAAACGCATGATGCGCAAGATCACCAACCTGAAGGTGATGATGGAGCAGGACATCGCTGAGAAGGGCGAGGCCAGCTCCTATGCCCATGGCAGCGATGATGTGGTGATCAAGGAGTTCCACCTGCCCGTGCGCCGCGACATCGAGCTGGTGATCCGCAGCCGCGACGTGATCCACAGCGCCTACATCCCGCACCTGCGCATGCAGATGAACGCGGTGCCCGGCATGCCCACGCGCTTCCACATGAAGCCGACGATCACCACCGATAGCATGCGCGTGGTGGTGGAGGATGACAAGTTCGACTTCGTGCTGCTGTGCAACAAGATCTGTGGCGCAAGCCACTTCAACATGCAGATGCCGCTGGTGGTCGAATCGCAGACCGCCTACGAGACCTGGTACGCCGAAGCCATGAAGAAGCCTTTCGAGGGTGCTCCCGTGGCTGAAGTGCCGGCTGCTGCCGTGGCTGTCGGCGATACGGTATTTGTACAGACGGACACTTCCAACACGGCCGTTGTGGTAACGGCCGTGGCCAACGGATCAACAACGCATTGACGAACATGGGTGCCATCGCACACGACACGCACGCCGCGCACCACGACGCTCACGCGGCACATCACCACCATCAGGAGTCATGGGTGACGAAGTACATCTTCTCCCAGGACCACAAGATGATCAGCAAGCAGTACCTGATCACGGCCATCATCATGGCCTGGGTGGCGGTGATCATGTCCATCATGTTCCGCCTGCAGCTCGCCTGGCCCGATGAAGGCTTTGCGTTCACCAACTTCTTCCTCGGCGACAAGTGGGCCCCCGAGGGCGTGCTGAACCCGAACATGTACCTCGCGCTGGTCACGATCCACGGCACCATCATGGTGTTCTTCGTGCTTACCGGTGGTCTCTCAGGGACCTTCAGCAACCTGCTCATCCCCTTCCAGTTGGGGGCGCGGGACATGGCGAGCGGTTTCCTGAACATGTTGAGCTATTGGTTCTTCTTCCTCAGCAGCATCCTCATGCTCGCCTCGCTCTTCGTGGAAGGTGGTCCCGCTTCCGGAGGTTGGACGGTATACCCGCCGCTCAGTGCGCTGCCGCAGGCCATGCCGGGCTCCGGCACCGGCATGACGCTCTGGCTGCTCAGCATGGCCATCTTCATCGCCAGCGCGTTGCTCGGTGGTCTGAACTACGTGGTCACCATCCTGAACCTGCGCACCAAGGGCATGAAGATGACCCGCATGCCGCTGACCATCTGGGCCTTCTTCATCACCGCTGTGCTCGGCATCCTGTCGTTCCCCGTGCTGTTGAGCGCCGCGTTGCTGCTGCTGCTGGACCGCAGCCTGGGCACGAGCTTCTACCTCAGCGAGATCCACATCGGCGGCGAGGCCTTGGAGAACAGCGGTGGCAGCCCCATCCTGTTCCAGCACTTGTTCTGGTTCCTCGGTCACCCCGAAGTGTACATCGTGCTGTTGCCAGCCTTGGGCATCACCTCGGAAGTGATCGCCACCAACTCGCGCAAGCCCATCTTCGGCTACCGCGCCATGATCGGGTCCATTCTCGCCATCGGCTTCCTCAGCTTCATCGTGTGGGGCCACCACATGTACCTCACCGGCATGAACCCCTTCCTGGGCAGCGTGTTCGTGTTCACCACCTTGCTCATCGCCATTCCCAGCGCCGTGAAGGTGTTCAACTACCTCACCACCCTCTGGCGCGGCAACATCATCTTCACGCCGGCCATGCTGTTCAGCGTGGGTCTGGTCGCCACCTTCATCGCTGGTGGTCTGACCGGCATCATCCTCGCTGACAGCGCGCTGGACATCAACGTGCACGACACCTACTTCGTGGTGGCCCACTTCCACGTGGTGATGGGCATGAGCGCCATCTTCGGCATGTTCGCCGGGGTGTACCACTGGTTCCCCCGCATGTACGGCCGCATGATGAACACCAAGCTCGGCTACGCGCACTTCTGGATCACCTTCATCTGTGCCTTCGGCGTGTTCCTTCCCATGCACTTCGTCGGTCTGGCCGGTGCGCCCCGTCGTTACTACAGCTACAGCGAGTTCCCCTACCTCTCCGGGGTCGCTGATCTGAACGTAATGATCACCATCTTCGCCATCATCGGTGGCTTGGCCCAGGTCCTCTTCACCTACAACTTCTTCTACAGCATCTACCGCGGACAGAAGACCGTTCAGAACCCTTGGCGCGCGAACACCCTGGAGTGGACCGCCCCCATTGAGCACATGCACGGCAACTGGCCCGGGGCCATCCCCACGGTGCACCGCTGGCCCTACGATTACAGCAAGCCCGGCAAGGCCGAGGACTTCGTTCCACAGGATGTGCCATTGGAGCACGGCGAGGAAGAGGACCACGGCTAGGCCGCCGCATCGATCTGCTTGGAATGTCCGCACCTTTGGGTCGCGGACATTCCGCTTTCAGCCCTCCTGTGCGCGCGTTGATCCTGTCCCTATCCCTCCTCCTGACCCTGGGAGCGCACGCCCAGCTGCTGGACAGCATCGGCATGTTCCTGCAGGAGAAGCCAAGGCTCACGGTCGGGCTTGACTCGCGCGGCAGCTTCATTAGCAACCAGAACGTGCGCATGCTGGGCGTGAAGGTGGGCCTTGAGCATGGTGGCCGTGTGCGCTACGGCATCGGCTACAGTTTTCTGCGCACACCTGTCGAACGGGAACAGCAGGTGGTAGAGAACGGCCTTACCCGTACGGTGACCACCCGGGTGCGCTTGGGCTATGTGACGCCCTTCTTCAGCTACGCGTTCTACCAGCGCGGGCCTTGGGAGGTGAGCATTCCGGTGCAGGTGGGCATCGGCGGCGGATCATTGGTGTACGACGACCTCGAGGGCCGCACGCAGAAGTTGAAGCGCGCCTTCGTGTTCCTCTACGAACCGGCCATGACCGTGCAGTACCGCTTTCTGAAGTACTTCGCCGTGGGCGGTGGCCTCGGCTACCGCCTCGCTTTCACCAACGCCAGCCTCGACGAGAGCCTGAACGCGCCCGTGTACATCCTTGGGGTACGAGTGTTCTTCGGGGATGTGTACAAGGACCTGAGAGGGGAGGAGGAGTAGCCTTGCAAGCCCCGCGATCTTCCGAACACTTCGTGCGCGGTGAACGGCAACCGCGACCCAGCTCCACCGTCTTCCTTACGAACGAACCCGTTGAACCATGGACCAGCTACTTCGCTCCTACGAACTCACGATGCGCGGGCTGGTGGCCTTCGCGTGCATTCTGTGCGGAAGCCTTTTGCAAGCCCAGCTCGTGTATGTGCCGGACCCCATGCTCAGGCAGCTTTTGACTGACATTGTGCCGACGGCTGTTGATGTGAACGGCTACATCGACCCGAGCAACCCGGCGGTGATGGCGACAGAGAGCCTTGGCTTGAATCTTCATTGGACACCAGCGGACCTGACCGGCATCGAGGCTTTTCAACAGTTGCAGAGCTTGAACATCGAGAAGGCGCCATTCGTAACCGACCCCTTGGCCTTAACAGTGAGCGCATGGCCGAGCGACCTGAAGCACCTCCAACTCGGAGGGAACACTGGACCGCTACCGGCCTGGCCTTCCACCCTCGAATACCTGGCCTTGTATGGGGACCAGACCTCGGCAGGTCAATACTATCCGGCCTATCCCGCAGGGCTCGATTCGTTGACCTTCTGGCCTATGCCGGATATCCCCTCTGTGCCTGCTATACCGGCGGGGCTTAGCTACTTGGTCATGAACTCCTCGACAGTGGATCCGGAGGCGCCTGCACTACCAGTGGGTCTCACACACTTGATGCTCTGGGGGTATACGTTCTCCACTGCTCCGAACTGGCCAGCTGGGCTCACTACGTTGCGTTTGCAAGGGTGTGACATGCCTGCCGGACTCTCTGGTCTACCCCCTGGTCTTGTGAGTTTGGAGGTTTCGTATTGCTCTATCGTGAACGGTGTGCAAGCGTTGCCCTCTGGCCTAGAGAAGGTCACATTCATCCAGATGCAGGGATCGCCGCTCCAGATCTCAACGTGGCCGTCCGCGCTCCAGGATATTCAGCTCGACACCGACACTTCCCTTGTGGATCTGCCCTCTTGGCCAGCGGGTCTTGTGAACGTGTATTTGTTGAACCTGCCTCTTCTTGGTGTGTTGGATCCGTTCCCCAACATATTGGCCACTATTTCCATTCAAGCGCTTCCATCACTTACGAGCATTCCGCCTTTGCCACCGACGCTCACTTCCTTTACTGCGGTTGATCTGCAGGTCCAGTCTTTACCGGATATTCCTCCCACGGTCAATTCGATCTTCCTAGGTGCCCTTCCCAACTTGGGCTGCATACCCCTTTTGCCGCAAGGCTTGACCGGTTTGACCCTAGGCTCATTCGCAGATCCGGACCCCATCACACTTTGCCTGCCGAATCTGCCCGCAAGCCTTATGGTGATGGACTACGGTTTTGGCCCCGTTACCCCGGACCCCTCCATGCTCTGCACCGTGCTCAACAGCACCTGCCCCTTCGTGAACCCCATGGCCAACGGTTCGGTGTATTGGGACGCGAACAGCAATGGCGTGCGCGACATCGGTGAAACAGGCTACCCCCTCGCAACAGTGAACGTTCAGCCCGGCAACTACACCTATGGCGTGGCGGCCGATGGAAGCTTCGGGCTGCCATTGCCAGTGGATACCTACACCCTTTCCGCAACAGGCACGTCGCCCTATGTGCAATCGATCATGCCGGCAACCTACACCGCCGTGCTGGATTCCGCGACATCGATGTCCAACGGGAACGACTTCGGCGTGGTGTTGCAACCGGGCATCCAGGACTTGCGGATAGATGCGTATTTCCAACCGGCGCGACCCGGCTTCGATGATGTGGCCACCATCACTTACCGCAACGTGGGCACCACGGTGATGACCGGATCGGTCACCTTGACCTTTGATGCCGACCAGATCTGGGTGAGCGCGGACGTGGTCCCGGACGCATTGAACGGCAACGTGGCCTCTTGGAACTACAGCAACATGGCCGTGGGCGAAACGCGGGTGATCCACGTGACACTGCACACGGACGTGAGCGTGGCCATCGGAACAGCGCTGACGCATGTGCTGGTGGTGGATCCCGCTGCTACTGATGAAACGCCAGCGGATAACACGTTGGTGGTGGATGGTGAAGTGGTGGGCAGCTTCGATCCGAACGACAAGGCAGTGAGCCCGAGTGCGGCCACGCCTGATGAAGTGGTGATGGGAGCGGAACTGACCTACACGGTGCGTTTCCAGAACACCGGCACCTACCTGGCGGAGCGCGTGATCATCACCGACACCTTGAGCGCGGACCTGCAGTGGAACACCTTGCGCGTTATTTCAAGCAGCCACACTTGCTCGTGGGTGTTGCTGAACAACGGCGTGCTGCGCTTCACCTTCGAGCAGATCATGTTGCCGGACAGTGGTGCCAACGAACCGGGCAGCCACGGCTTCGTGAAGTTCGCCATGAAGCCGGTGACCACCCTCGTGAACGGCGCTCAAGTGGGCAACATCGCCAACATCTACTTCGACTTCAACGAGCCGGTGATCACGAATGAAGCGGTGTTCACCGTGGACATTGCCAGCGGCATGGCCGATGCAGTGCGCAACAACGACCTGCGCCTTTGGCCTTCCCCAGCGAGCGATGTGCTCTTCGTGGCGCACCGGACCGAACGCGTGCTGAGCATGGAGTTGCTGGACCTACGTGGTCGACCCTTGCTGGTGGCCGGTGCGGTGGACCACTTGGATCTGAGCCTTCTGGCGGCGGGTATGTACGTGGTGCGCGTGACCACGCCTGCGGCCACCTACGTGCGGTCGGTCGTGAAGCGCTGATCGGGCGCGGCGTTGGTACCGGGGCAGAGCGTGACGCAGGGCCGCGCGCTACCTTCGCACACGCATGTCCGAGACCTTCGACCCCCGCCGTGAGCAGCGCGCCAGTTCCGACAAGGAGATGGAGCAGGTGCTCCGTCCACGCCAGTTCGGTGAGTTCGCCGGACAGAAGGCCGTAACGGATAACCTGAAGGTGTTCGTGCAAGCCGCCAAGCAACGGGGCGAAGCGCTGGACCACGTGTTGCTGCACGGTCCCCCCGGCCTGGGCAAGACCACCCTGGCCAACATCATCGCGCAAGAGATGAGCGTGGGCATCCGCATCACCAGCGGACCCGTGCTCGACAAGCCTGCGGACCTCGCTGGCCTGCTCACCAACCTGGAGCCGCACGACATCCTCTTCATCGACGAGATCCACCGCCTGACGCCGGTGATCGAGGAGTACCTGTACAGCGCCATGGAGGACTACCGGATCGATCTGGTGATCGATGCCGGACCCAACGCACGCACCGTGCAGATCGCGCTGAACCCCTTTACGCTGGTGGGCGCCACCACACGCAGTGGCCTGCTGACCGCACCGCTCCGCGCGCGTTTCGGCATCAACAGCCGCCTGGATTACTACGACGCCAACACGCTCAAAGGCATCATCAAGCGCAGCGCCGGGCTGTTGAACATGCCCATTGCCGATGAGGCCGCTGATGAGATCGCACGCCGCAGCCGTGGTACCCCTCGCATCGCCAACGCCCTCTTGCGCCGCGTACGTGACTTCGCCCAGATCCAAGGCGACGGAACCATCGACATTGCCATTGCGAAGCACGCGCTGAAGGCCCTCAACGTGGATGCGCACGGTCTGGATGAAATGGACAACCGCATCCTCGGCGCCATCATCGACAAGTTCGCCGGTGGCCCTGTAGGCCTGACCACCGTGGCCACGGCCGTGGGGGAAGAGGCCGGCACCATTGAAGAAGTGTATGAGCCCTTCCTGATCATGGAAGGCTACCTGCAGCGCACGCCGCGCGGTCGGCAGGCCACTGAGAAGGCCTACCGCCACCTGGGCCGCGTGCCTAGTGTGAAGCCGGGGGGGCTGTTCGAGTAGCGCCTTAAGAGCGCTCCAGGCCCTCATCACGGTGATAGCGAAGCGCGGACCACGGTCTGGAACGTCGCATCCGTATATCAGTAACTCATTCTGTTCGGTGGGTCAGGCTGCCTTCCTCGTAAGTGGTCGTCCTATCGTCGTAGCTTCCACCTAACGGACCAACACCCCTGCACATGACCAGAACGCGGACCCTTGTCATCGCCCTCGCGATGGGCATGCTTCAGCAAGCTTCGGACCAGCTGATGGCACAGACCATTGTGATACCGGACCTGAACATGCGCAACTGGTTGAACATGCAGGTGCCAGGGTGCGTGGATGCCGGTGGTAACATGGATACGGTATGGACCATGGCCCAGACGCCCGTTACACCGTTCTACACGGAGCTGCAGGTGTCCTGGCCCAACAGCGACCTCACGGGGTTGACCTACATCCAAGCGGTGACCTTGATCGTTCAGTACGCGAATCCCATCTCTACCGTGCTGCCGGCTTTTCCAGCGAGCATGGAGACGATCTTCTTGAGCGGCTACCCCAACGCGACGATCCCGTCCTTCCCCGTAGGCATCAATCAAGTGGAGATCTGGGATTGTCCGACGCTTACCGGATTGCCGCCGTTCCAAGCGCCGTTCAACATTCTGGTGCTTGATGACCTTCCTCAATTCACCTCGTTGCCTCCGCTGGTTTCGGCAGGTGCCTATACATCGAGCCTGGAGCTGGTCGCACTACCCTTGCTCACTACCGTGCCAGCCCTGACCGGGGGCTGGAAGCAAGTGCAGTTCCGTGACCTGCCCTTGCTCACCGATCTGCCGGCACTTCCAAGCACCGTTCGTTTCCTGCGGACGGATGATCTGCCGCTCGTGACCGCTCTACCCGCATCGCTGCCGACGGGGCTCCAGACCATGTGGGTGAACCACATGGACGGGCTTACCACATTGCCGACCACCGTGCCTGCTGGCTTCATGGACATGCGGTTCGTGGATGTGCCCCTGGTCACGGCTCTACCCATGACGCTGCCTTCAGGTTTCAACGCCATTGAACTTTCGGACATGCCATCGTTCACCGGCGTTCTCACCCTGCCGACCACTGTGGCCGTCATCTATCTACGTGAGTGTCCTTTGCTTCCACAACTGACTCAATGGCCGCCCCAGCTTAGCTACCTCGAGCTTACGGAGCTACCGCTCTGGGACAGTATCCCCGCCTTGGCACAGACCCAGCTGTTGTACATGACGCTCGATTCCATGCTGAACATCACCACGGTGCCGGCGCTCTCGCCCAACTGCGATTCGCTCGCCTTCATTGATTGTCCCGGCGTGAGCTGTTTGCCCCACCTGCCGAACACCTTCAGCACACTGCGCCAGGTGAACGGCAGCATCACGTGCATTCCGAACATCACTCCCTGGTGGGAGCCCGGACAGAACTACCCGCTGTGCACACCGCTGAATTCGGCCTGCGACCTGGTGAACCCCGTGGCCACCGGAACGCTTTACCATGATGTGAACGCCAATGGTGTGCAGGATCCGGGTGAGACCGGGGTGCCGTACGCGCACATCGAGGAGTCGCCGCAGAACAGCTTGACCGCCGGGGATCCGAACGGTGATTACCAATTGCCGCTGGACCCAGGCGTGCACACCCTTGTAGCCGTGAGCACCAACCCCTATGTGGTCTCGATCGCCCCCACGAGCCACAGCGCCAACTTGGTGAACATCACCGACGTGGACTCACTGAACGACTTCGGCATCGTCCTGCAGGCCAACGTGCAGGACCTGGTGGTGAGCGTGACCGCTGAACCCGCTCGCCCGGGCTTCGACAACCTTGTATGGGTGCAATGCAGCAACATTGGTACTGTACCGGTGAACGGCAGCGTGAACTTCACCTTTGATCCGGATCAGACCTGGGTGGGTAGCTCCACCACGCCCACGACCCTGATCGGCAATACGGCTGCATGGGCGTTCACCGCACTGCCTTTGGGCGGGTCGGTGGTCCACACCATCACCCTGCACACCGACAGTGCGATCGCGCTGGGCACACCGCTTCAACACGTGCTGCAGGCCGAGCCCATGGCCACCGATCAGACACCCTTGGACAATACGACCCAACTGGTGGATTCGGTGGTCGGTAGCTTCGATCCGAACGACAAGCTGCTATCACCGATGGAGCTGCTGCCGGCGGAGTTGTTGTCGGGACCCTACCTCAACTACACGATCCGTTTCCAGAACACGGGCACCTACCCGGCTGAACGCGTGGTGATCACGGACGCGTTGGACCAGGCACTGGTGGCGTCCAGCCTCGAGGTGCTCTCCAGCAGCCATGCCTGCACATGGACCCTGTTGGATGGGACCTTGCGTGTGGTGTTCGATCCGATCGCGCTGCCGGACAGCGCCACGGACCAGCTGGGCAGCAACGGCTACGTGCGCTTCCGCATCCGTCCTTCGGCCGGCCTATTGCCCGGAACCCAAGTGCCGAACCACGCCAACATCTTCTTCGACTACAACCTTCCAGTGATCACCGACCCCGTGGTGTTCACTGTGCTCGATCCCAGTGGTGTGGTGGACGAGCAGGCTGAGCAACTTGTTCTGTTCCCGAGCCCCACCGGTGGCTTGCTTTGGTTGCGCAACAGCTCCTTGGGCGGGAACGCTGTGCCGGTGGAGGTGATCGATGCGATGGGTCGCTTGGTGTTGCGGGAACCAGCCCTCCTGCATCAACGACCATTGGATGTGTCCACGCTCCCATCGGGGGCCTATGTGCTTCGTATTCCGGGAGCCAAAGGTTGGAGCACGGCGCGCTTCACGAAGTTGTGAGCGGCGCAGGTGGTATCCTTCCAATGCAAAGCGCCCCGCTCAACCGAGCGGGGCGCTTTGCAATAGGGCCGTTCAGCTTACTGGATCACCAGGCGCTGCACGAAGGACTCTTCACCGGCGGTCACGTTCACCACGTACATGCCGTTGGCCATGGAAGCGTCCAGGTCGATCACGGTGTTCAGTGTGGTGCCGTTCACGGCGATGGTGCGGGTGGCCACCTTATGCCCCACCATGTCGAAGATGTCCACCGTCGCGGTGGTCACCTCGTTCTGGAGGCCGTTGATGGTCACGTACAGTTGCTCGCCGTTGTTCGGGTTGGGCCACAGGTTCAGCAGGCTGGTGGTGCTGGTCTCGTCGCCGTCGAAGAACACGCGGTCATCACCGGCGGCCATGGCAGGCGCCGAAGGCGCGGTGCAGAAGGGAGCGGCGAAGTTGTTGGTGATGCCCACCGTGCAGACCGCACCGTAAGGGCAGTAGGTGGCACCGCCATCGAAGCTGGCACGTACGCGCACGTTGTAGGTGTGCGTTCCGCAGAGCAAGGGAGCAGTGGCCCACTTGCCGAGCACCAGCGTGTAGCTGCTGGCACCGATCAGGCGGGTGTACCCGTTGGCCGTGTTGGTGAGCTCGAACAGGTAGGCGTTCGCAGCTTGGTTCACACCACCCACCGGGCGGGTCACAGGCTGGGCGTAGATGCGACCGGCAGCACCAGAGGCGTTCACCACTTTACCCGTTGCACCGCAGCTGAAGGTGGAGCCGGGGGTGGTGATGAGCTTGGTGAGGGGGCATGCTGCGGCTGCAGCGTCGATCTTGAAGCGGCAGGCAGGACCCCAGGCGCTGAACACACCGTTCACAGCGCTGCGCACACGCACGTTCAGGAGAACGTTCTGTGGCACCGGATTGGTGATCAGGCTGCTGAAGCCGAGGTAGCAGGCAGCTGTGGCACCAGCAGGCGCACCCGGGACCGGGTTGGCATGGGTGATGAACACCGTGCGATCGTACCCACCATCGGGGTTGAAGATGCGGAACTCGTACCCGTCGTTGTTCTGTGTGCCTACACCGTACTGGGCGCTTACAGCGCTGTTGGGTGAAGCGATCAGCAGGCCACCAGATCCAGTCCACCTTGTCGCACTGGCTGGCGATGAGCCCATCGTTGCCCACCGGGCTGCAGAAGGGGGCCACGGCTTGGCTGATGCCTGTGAACACACCGTCACCGGCGTTGTCCAGCACGCGCTTGCCGTTCTGATCGCGGAGCACGAAGCCACCGGTCGTACCGTTGCTCATGCCGTTGGCATCCGTCACCGTCAAGCGGTAGCAGGCACCGGCAGGGATGCAGATGGTGGCCGTGGTGGTGGTGTTGCTGGCGTAAGGTCCACCGGCTCCGATCACCGAGAGGGTGGAGGAGTTGATGATCTGCCAGGTGCTTTCGCTACCGGCGTTGTCCGTTGTGAACTCCAGGGTCCAGTTGTCGCAACCAGCGATGGGGGTACCCGCGCAAACGCAGTTGGCACCATACACATCGTTGATGGTGTTGGCGTTGTTGTCGTTGCAGGCGGTACCAGGTACGTTGATGGTCAGAACCAGGATATCCGTAGCACAGCCGTTCACACTGGTGAATGTGCCGCTAGCGGAGTAGGTCTGGCCGTTCACGGACCAAGTATAGCTGCTGCACGCGGTGATCGTGGTGGTGTTGCTGGTGCTCGGAGTGATCGTGAGAACGAGGATCTCCGTGGTGCAACCCGTCACGCTGGTGTACGTACCGCTGGCGGTGTAGGTCGTTCCGTTCACAGCCCAGGTGTAGGTATCGCAAGCACTGATCGTGGTGGTGTTGCTGGTGCTCGGAGTGATCGTGAGAACGAGGATCTCCGTGGCGCAACCCGTCACGCTGGTGTATGTACCGCTGGCCGTATAGGTCGTTCCGTTCACGCTCCAGGTGTAGGTATCGCACGCACTGGTCGTGGTGGTGTTGCTGGTGCTCGGAGTGATCGTGAGAACGAGGATCTCCGTAGCGCAACCCGTCACGCTGGTGTACGTACCGCTAGCCGTGTAGGTCGTTCCGTTCACGCTCCAGGTGTAGGTATCGCACGCAGTGATCGTGGTGGTGTTGCTGGTGCTCGGAGTGATCGTGAGAACGAGGATCTCCGTGTTGCAACCGCTCACGTTCGTGTACGTACCGCTGGCGGTGTAGGTCGTTCCGTTCACAGCCCAGGTGTAGGTATCGCAAGCGCTGATCGTGGTCGTGTTCGTGCTGCTGGTTCCGGTGATCGTGAGAACGAGGATCTCCGTAGCGCAACCCGTCACGCTGGTGTACGTACCGCTAGCCGTGTAGGTCTGGCCGTTCACAGCCCAAGTGTAGGTGTCGCAAGCACTGATCGTGGTCGTGTTGCTGGTGCTCGGGGTGATCGTCAGAGCGAGGATCTCCGTAGCGCAACCCGTCACGCTGGTGTAGGTACCGCTAGCCGTGTAGGTCGTTCCGTTCACAGCCCAGGTGTAGGTATCGCACGCAGTGATCGTGGTGGTGTTGCTGGTGCTCGGAGTGATCGTGAGAACGAGGATCTCCGTGTTGCAACCGCTCACGTTCGTGTACGTACCGCTGGCGGTGTAGGTCGTTCCGTTCACAGCCCAGGTGTAGGTATCGCAAGCGCTGATCGTGGTCGTGTTCGTGCTGCTGGTTCCGGTGATCGTGAGAACGAGGATCTCCGTAGCGCAACCCGTCACGCTGGTGTACGTACCGCTGGCCGTGTAGGTCGTTCCGTTCACAGCCCAGGTGTAGGTATCGCACGCACTGATCGTGGTCGTGTTGCTGGTGCTCGGGGTGATCGTCAGAGCGAGGATCTCCGTAGCGCAACCCGTCACGCTGGTGTACGTACCGCTGGCGGTGTATGTCTGGCCGTTCACAGCCCAGGTGTAGGTGTCGCAAGCACTGATCGTGGTCGTGTTGCTCGTCGTCGGAGTAACCGTCACGTTCACCGTGCCGGTGGCGCTACCGCAGGCGTTGCTTACCGTTACAGTGTACACACCCGAAGCCGCACCGGTCACCAAGGCGTTCGCGTTGCCGCTGCCGAACAGGTAGGTTCCCGTGCCGCTCCAGCTGTAGCTGAGGCTCGGCGTGCCATTGAAGGCCGCAGCGAGTTCCAGTGTGTCGGCGCTGCAGATCGTCTGAGCGCTGGTGATGGAAGCGATCGTGGGAGGCACGCACACGTTGGTGGTATCACCCGTGCGCAGTTCCAGGATCTGGCCACCTTCGATCAACGGGCTGGGCAAGCCGTAGTGCGCTTGCATGTTGAGCAGGTAACGACCCTTGCCGAGGATATCCTGCATGTCGATGATGCCGGAGGTCTCCTCGTCGAGTGTGAGGAAGTTTGGAGCACCGGTCACGAAACGTGCAGGGTCGCTCGTTGCCACAGGCGTGAGCACATCGGTGAGGATGTCATACTTGTGGATGCGTGCCTGGTAAGCCTGGTTTCCTGGATCCTCCTGGATGAAGGCTTGACCGAGCTGATCGACGCACATGTTGTCCATCATCTTCTGGCCAGCTGCCTCAGTGCCGTCCAGCACCGCAGTGATCGTGCCGCCCAGTTCAGGCTGCAGGATGTCCGTGAAGCGCAGCAGCCACATGCGGCTCGGAGCCGTGAAGCTGTTGGTGGTCACGAAGTAGAAGTCGTTCGGGTTGCTCGGATCCCAAGCGCCGTCTTCAGGACGCAGGAAGTTCGTAACACCTGCTGTGTTGCTCGCGGTGTTCAGCGCAGCACCAGTGATGTTGGTAACGTTACCAAGGTCGAACAGGCTGAATGGCGTGTTCGCGGCGGGTACGCTGCCGCTGATCTCCGCAGGGAGACCGGTCACCTTCACACCGAAGAGCTTGCCGTTGTTCAGACCGGCCTTGTCAAAATCGTTGCCGGTCGTCGTCTTCGTACCGATGTACACATACACCTGACCAGGCGTAGCGTCATCCGTTCCGATCACCACGGTCTTGTCGCTGGCCGTTGGCGAAGCGAGGCTGTTCTCCCAAGAGAAACGGCCCAACCAAGGCAGTTGCGAGGAAAGACCGGCGTTCGGACCGCTGGCGATGTGGCCGAAAGCACGGCCTTCAGCACCCGTTTCTTCGCCGTTCATGAAGATGCGCGTTTGCGTGCCTTTGCCGGTACCAGCGTTGTAGAACGCGGAAACAGGCGGCAGGTCCGCGGAGCACAGACGGGCGAAAGCGGTGGTGCCAGTAGTGAAGCTGGTTCCGTTCCAGACCAGAACACTGGTGACCAGGTCGCTACCGCTCTGAACGCAGAGGTTGCTCTTGTTGATCACCCACTTGCTCACGAATGCTCCGATGGAACCATGTGCGCGAACAGCGCCCAACGTATTGCCCAGCTCGTGGTTTACCAGCAAGCTGAATGTTCCGTCGTTGTTGTCGAATGCACCCATACCGTCGGGGATACCCACCATGGGATAGCCACCGATGGCATCACCCACCGTGAGGATCGAGGTGGTCGTGCGGCCAGCGCCGATAGGCAGAACATAAGGGCTCTGTGAACTGCTGCAACCGGTGATCGCGGTGGAAGGGGTTCCAACGCAAACGCAGGAAGCGTTCAGCACATCGTTGTTCGTGTTCGGGTCGTTGTCGTTGCAAGCAGAACCGATCACTCCGACCACCGCGGGGCAGTTGTCCGTGCTGTTGGTCACAAAGCCATTGGGCACGCTGCAGCTGAATCCGGCCTGGCTGTTGGCGGGGTCGCCGAAGCCATCACCGTCCACATCAGCATAGTAGGTAACAGCCACATCGGCCACACCGCAACCGCAGGCACCAGGTGCTTGCTTCAGGGGGTCGGCAGGGCAGAGGTCGGTGTTGTTGGCAACAGAGCCTACAGGCTGTGCGCAGGCCAAGGTGGCCGCACCAGCTCCGAAACCATCACCATCCGTATCCGCATACCAGTTGGTCGCGGTGTTCACCACCACGGCCACGTTCTGGTTCACATTGCCGCAGGCGTTGCTTACAGCAATGTTGTAGTTGCCGGTGGCAGCACCGGTCACGCTGGCGTTGGCCGTTCCACCGTTGGTGATGGTGCCCACACCGGTCCAGGTGTAGGAGAGAGGAGCCGTACCGGTGGCCACCACGCTCAGGTTGAGCGGGTCGAGGCTGCAGATCGGGCTGTTGCTCGTGGCGCTGGTGATCTGAGCGGCCACACAAGGAGCAGGGTAGGTGAGCAAGGGGCTCACCACTTCGCCAGCACCGGCTTGGTTCCACACGTAGGTCTCCAGCACGCTCGTGGGGCTGCTCAGCTGCACGTTCAAGTGGAAGCTGAAGGTCCCGTTGGTGGTGAACTGACCGATGAGCACGCGGTTGGTTCCGGTCGGATCCACACCCGTGCTGTTGGGCAAAGTGGCCCAGGCATCGTTGATCACTTGGAACACGCTGCCGTCAGCTGTAAGGGCGGCAAAGTTGATGAGACCACCGATGTTGTAGGTCAGAGCAGGAGCGGTACCGGGGATGTTGCCATCAGCGCCTGTGAAGCCAAGGTAGGCGGTGCACAGGGTGAGGTTTCCATTCGTATCCGCGGTCCGCAGCACACCGACCTGAGCGGCAGCGCTACCGCAACCGGCGGCGCCACCGGCGGTACCCGTGCTGTTCACGGTGATGTAGGAATCGAAGGCCGTTCCTTCATCGAGGCGTCGGGTCTGTCCGGGGATATCCGCACCGAAGTTGTCGTCGTTCCAGAAAGTGGTCGTGGTGGAGACGTCCAATGGGTTGGGGCTAACACCGCCACCGCCCACGGGGCTACCGAACACCGTGTTCAGCTTGTAGTTGGGGGCCATGTCCACGTACACACGGTACACGTTCATGCCGGCCAGCAATGGAAAAGAACCACCGCCGAAGTTGTTGTTGTAGGCGTCCGCATCGGCTTGTGTCACCGAGTAATAGGGCTCTACGATGATACCCTCCAATCCTTGGGCCTTCGTAGCGAGGGCCGTGAGGGACAGGAGGCCGATACACAGCGCGTTCCGGAGCGTCCGGGACTGTTGTGCAATGCGCCCGGATCGGTGCTTCCGCCCGGGGGGTGCATGAGTGAACGTTTCGTACATGGGTTGGGGGTTTTGGGTACCGTTTATGGTGGAGCAAAGCACAGCGGAGGAGGTATCCACCACGGGCCAGGTGGATCTACGCTTTCCCTATTTCTGCCTTAAGCGCAAGGCCTCGGCTTCATGCTCCATGTACATGGCCGATCAACCAAGGGTCATTGGGGGAAACGTTCCGGCAATACATGACCCCTCTGAAAGGGGCTTCATTGAGCATGTGCATGTTGGGAACGGGAAGTGGTTCAACGCAAAGCGCCCCGCTCAACCGAGCGGGGCGCTTCACAAAGAGAGGTTCAGCTTACTGGATCACCAGGCGCTGGACGAAGGTCTGCTCACCGGCGGTGAGATTCACCAGGTACATGCCGCTGGCGATCGTTCCGTCGAGGTTGATCACCGTGTTCAGCGTGCTACCGTTGATCGCGATCGTACGGCTGGTCACCTTCTTGCCATAGAGGTCGAAGATGTCCACAGTGGCCGTGGTCACGTCGGCGTTCAGCTGATCGATGGTCAGATACAGTTGATCACCACGGTTGGGGTTCGGCCACATGCTCAGGGTAGCAACGCTGGAGGTCTCGTCGCCATCGAAGAACACACGGTCATCATCACACCAGCGAAGGCAGGAGCGCTGGTGCAGAAGGGAGCAGCCAGGTTGTTGGTGATGCCCACCGAGCAGGTAGCACCGTAAGGGCACCAAGTGGCACCGCCATCGAAGCTGGCACGCACGCGCACGCTGTAGGTGTTGAAACCGCACAGCAGGGGGTTCGTGTACCACTGGCCAAGCACCAACGTACGGGTCGTCGCCACGATCGTGCGGCTGTAGCCACCGGTGGTGGTGATGTCGAACTGGTAACGGTTGGCCTGCTGGGACACACCACCGATCACGCGGGAAGCTTGCGTGGAGACGATGCGACCATCCGGACCGGAGTTGCCGACGATCTTGTTCGTGGCTCCGCAGCTGAACTGGCTGCCGGGGGTGCTCACGAGCTGTACAGCTGGGCAGTTCGCAGCAACTGCGTCGATCTTGAAGCGGCAGGCAGGACCCCAGGCGCTGAACACACCGTTCACACGGCTGCGCACACGCACGTTCAGTAGAACGTTCTGCGGCACAGGGTTCGTCACCAAGGCGCTGTAGTTCAGGTGAGCAGCGGCGTTCGGGCCGGCAGGAGCACCAACGCTGGTGTTCGCATGGCTCTGGTACACCGTGCGGTCGTAACCACCGTCAGGGTTGAACAGGCGGAACTCGTACCCGTCGTCGGTCTGGTTGCCTACACCGTATTGAGCGCTAACAGCGCTGTTGGGCGTAGCGATCAGGAACTGGTTCGGGGTCCAGTCGACCTTGTCGCACTGGCTGGACAGGATAGCGTCGTTGCCAACAGGGCTGCAGAAAGGGGCTACCGCCTGGCTGATGCCCGTGAACACACCGTCACCGGCGTTGTCAAGCACGCGCTTGCCATTCTGGTCGCGGAGCACGAAGCCACCGATGGGGCCGTTGCTCATGCCGTTCGCATCCGTCACGATCAGCTCGTAGCAGGCACCTGGGATCAGGCACACCACTTCGTTCACGGTCGTGTTGTTCGCGTAAGGACCACCAGCGTCCACCACAGTGGTGGTACCGGCGTTGCGGATCTCCCAGGTGGTCTCGCTACCTGCGTTGTCCGTGGTCAGTTCAAGGCTCCAGTTGTCGCAACCGCCAACAGGTGTTCCAGCGCAAACACAGTTCGCACCGTACACATCGTTGATGGTGTTGGGGTTGTTGTCGTTGCAGGCAGTACCAGGTACGGCAGGACCACCGGGAACACCGAGGCAGTCGTTGGCCAGCACACCAGCGCACACGCAGTTCGCACCGTACACATCACCCGAGGTGTTCGGGTTGTTGTCGTTGCAAGCGGAACCAGGCAGAGCTGTACCACCGGCAACACCAAGGCAGTCGATGAGTTGACCAGCGCACACGCAGTTGGCGCTCCAGGTATCGTTACCCGTAGTGGCCAGACCGTCGTCGCAGGAAGTGCCAGGCTGAGCAGGACCACCGGGAACACTGAGGCAATCGTTGGCCAGTACACCAGCGCAAACGCAGTTCGCGCCATACACATCACCCGAGGTGTTCGGGTTGTTGTCATTGCAGGCAGTGCCAGGCAGGGCAGTACCACCAGCAACACCAAGGCAATCGATCAGCTGACCAGCGCACACGCAGTTGGCGCTCCAGGTATCGTTACCCGTGGTGGCCAGACCGTCGTCGCAGGAAGTACCGGGCAGAGCTGTACCACCGGCAACACCAAGGCAGTCGATGAGTTGACCAGCGCACACGCAGTTGGCGCTCCAGGTATCGTTACCCGTAGTGGCCAGACCGTCGTCGCAGGAAGTACCAGGCTGAGCAGGACCACCGGGAACACCGAGGCAATCGTTGGCCAGCACACCAGCGCACACGCAGTTCGCGCCATACACATCACCCGAGGTGTTCGGGTTGTTGTCATTGCAGGCAGTGCCAGGCAGGGCAGTACCACCAGCAACACCAAGGCAATCGATCAGCTGACCAGCGCACACGCAGTTGGCGCTCCAGGTATCGTTACCCGTGGTGGCCAGACCGTCGTCGCAGGAAGTACCAGGCAGAGCGGAGCCACCGGCAACACCAAGGCAGTCGATGAGTTGACCAGCGCACACGCAGTTGGCGCTCCAGGTATCATTACCCGTAGTGGCCAGACCGTCGTCGCAGGAGGTGCCAGGCTGAGCAGGACCACCGGGGACACCGAGGCAGTCGTTGGCAGCAACACCAGCGCACACGCAGTTCGCGGTGATCACATCACCCGAAGTGTTCGGGTTGTTGTCGTTGCAGACATCACCGATCAGACCGGAGAGGGTAGGGCAGTTGTCGGTGTTGTTGGTCACGAAGCCAGAAGGCACGCTGCAGGTGAAACCGGCCTGGCTGTCGGCAGGGTCGCCGAAACCATCTCCGTCCGTGTCAGCATAGTACGTGGTAGCCACGTCGGCCACGCCGCAACCGCAGGCACCAGGTGCTTGCTTGTTGGCATCGGTGGGGCAGAGGTCGGTGTTGTTGGTTACACCGAGCACGATGCAGGTGAAGCCAGGGATGGCAGGACCAGCACCGAAGCCGTCACCGTCCGTATCTGCATAGTAGGTAGCAGCCACATCGGCCACGCCGCAACCGCAGGCACCGGGTACTTGCTTGTTGGCATCAGCAGGGCACTGGTCGGTGTTGTTGGACACCGAACCTACTGGCTGAACGCAAGCGAGGGTAGCGGTACCGGCACCGAAGCCATCACCGTCCGTATCAGCATACCAGTTGGTCGCGGTGTTCACCACCACGGCCACGTTCTGGTTCACATTGCCGCAGGCGTTGCTCACAGCAATGTTGTAGTTGCCGGTGGTAGCACCGGTCACGCTGGCGTTGGCCGTTCCACCGTTGGTGATGGTGCCCACACCGGTCCAGGTGTAGGAAAGGGGAGCCGTACCGGTGGCCACCACGCTCAGGTTGAGCGGGTCGAGGCTGCAGATCGGGCTGTTGCTCGTAGCGCTGGTGATGGCAGCAGGCGTGCAAGCGGAAGGGTAGGTGAGCAAGGGGCTCACCACTTCGCCGGCACCGGCCTGGTTCCACACGTAGGTCTCCAGCACGCTCGTAGGGCTGCTCAGCTGCACGTTCAAGTGGAAGCTGAACGTCCCGTTGGTCGTGAACTGACCGATCAACACGCGGTTGGTTCCCGTGGGGTCCTGACCGGTGCTGTTGGGCAAGGTGGCCCAGGCATCGTTGATCACTTGGAACACGCTGCCATCGGCGGTGAGCGCGCTGAAGTTGATCAAGCCACCGATGTTGTAAGTGAGCGCAGGGCTCGTGCCGGGGACGTTACCATCCGCACCGGTGAAGCTTGGGTAAGCCGTGCACAGGGTGAGGTTGCCGTCCGTATCGGCCGTGCGCAGCACACCGACCTGAGCGGCAGCGCTACCGCAACCGGCGGCGCCACCGGCGGTGCCGGTGCTGTTCACGGTGATGTAGGAGTCGAAGGCCGTTCCTTCATCGAGGCGACGGGTCTGTCCGGGGATATCCGAACCGAAGTTGTCGTCGTTCCAGAAGGTGGTGGTGGTGGTAACATCCAAGGGGTTGGGGCTGACGCCGCCGCCGCCCACAGGGCTACCGAACACCGTGTTCAGCTTGTAGTTGGGGGCCATGTCCACGTACACACGGTATACGTTCATGCCGGCCGCCAAGGGATAGGAGCCACCGCCGAAGTTGTTGTTGTAGGCGTCGGCATCGGCCTGCGTCACCGTGTAGTAGGGCTCCACGATGATGTTCTCCAGGCCTTGGGCCCGGACGGCGGAAGCGCTACAGAGCAGCGCCGCGCCAAAGAGGAAATGGAAGAATTTCTTTTTCATGAGGAAGGGTTGGTCCGATCGCCGAAGAGCGCCGTTCCAGCGGAACGGCGCTCTCGGGCTTTCGGGGGTTGGTCTTAGTAACAGTTGGTGTTGAACACGTTCACGAACAGACCGAAGTCGGTGGCGTTCACCTGACCGTCCTTGTTCAGATCGCCCGTGCAACCGGCCACAGCGCTGAGGTCCGAGCCGATGTCAGCAGCCAGGGTCCAACCTTGGGTCCAAGGGGCCTTGCCGGGTTCGAACGCACCGCGGAAGGGGGCGTTGCTGTAGAACGGCTCGCTCACAGGAACCTTCAGGTCCGTGGTGGCCGTGCCGGCAGCAGGGACCGGGTTCACACGGTCGATCACGTTGTTGGAGGTGAGCGTGGCTACGTCGAAGGTGGCATCCACCAGACCGCTGGCGAGGATCACGTTCTTGTCGGTCACGGTGAACTTGGTGAAGTCGGCACCGGCGGCGACGTTCGCACCGTTGATGCGCAAGGGGCTCGCGCAGTTCACGAACGTGCAGTTCTTCACGTTGAAGTTACCAGCCTGCCAGAAGTCCGTGGTGTTGTTCGCACCCACAGCGCCGGCCAGGTTCAGACCCGAGCGGAAGTTCACGAAGATGCTGTTGTTCACTGAACCGAAGGTGCGCTCTTTGGCTTCGATCGCCTCATCACCAGCGGTGTTCGCTGGGTTGGGGTTCGGAGCTACGTTGGAACCGTCGGTACGGGCGAACACCGTGGCGTTCCAGATCTCAGCTGTTGAACGAAGGCCACCGTTGGTGAAGTTGGTGGAGTTGTCATCGCTGTCGAGCTCCAAGCCGTTGTCGCCCTGTGCGAGCACACCGGCATTGTTCTCTGGACCTTGGAGACCGTAGTAGAACTGGATCTTTCCGCTGTAACCCTGGTCCCAATCCAATCCGTCGTCATCGCTGTGCATGCCGATCAGGTACTTGGCGTTCACCGTTCCTCCAAAGAACTCGAAGCAGTCGTCCAAGTTGCCGATCACTTCCACGTTCTCGATCGTGGTGCCGCTACCGACGGAACCCATTGTAAGGCCGTTGATCTCGTTGTTGGTTCCGAGCTTCTCGCCACCGTGGCGGATGGACACGTAACGCAGCACACCGCTGTTGTCATTGTTGATCCAAGTGCCTGTGGGGTTGCCGTAGAAGTTGCGCTGGTCGCCGTTCAACAGACCTTCGATCAGGCCAACTCCGTCGCCGCTGCCAGCTCCGGTGGTGATGGAAACGGAGCCTACGTCCGTGCTCCTTACGTTGTTGTAGGCGCGACCCAGCAGGATTACACCGCCCCACTTACCGCGATTCGTTACGGGGTAGTTGCCGTCCAAGCCATCGGCCGTGGAGGTGAAGATGATAGGACAGCTCGCGGAACCGTTGGCCCAGATCTGGCCGTCGCGGCTGATGATCAACGCGGCAGCGTTACCACCACCGATGTTCGGGGCTTTGATCACCGTGCCTGGCTCGATGTACAAGTCCTTGCCGGCGCCCACGTAGAAGCGGTCGTTCAGGATGTACAAGTTGTTACAGGTCATCGTGTAGCTCGCCGGGATCAGGTTGCCTTGGGCGTCAAGCACCGTGGGTGCGTTGGTCGGGTCCAGGGTAACCGTGGTGCGGGCGCTGACATCCGGGCAACCGCAGCTCGAGCCAATGGCCTGAGCGAAGGTCCCGGAAGCCGCCATGGCAGCCGCAGCGGCCATGGAGAATTTCAGTTTCGACTTCATGGTTTCTAACGTTTGGGGTTTTGGGTTCTTTTCAATGTCGCTGAGGGGGTTGTTCAGCGCCACAAAACTGCCGTGGGATCGTTGGGCCTTCATTACCACATACCTACGATTGGATTACGATTCGGCAAGATCCGCGCACGTTTGAGGCCCGTTGGGCAAAGACCAGGGCATCAGGATCTAACCGTTCGTTAACGCACCAAAGGGGTGCGGTCCGCGAGCAGCATGCCTGTATGCTTCGTCCGGACCCTAACACAGCACTAACGATGGAATGGACAGCTCTCGAAGGATCAGTGCGATGCACTTCGCTTCACTTGGAAGGAGCCGAAAGGGGACGTTCGCTGCCGTAGTTCAGCCCTTGGTAGAGCACTTCTCCTGGCGCGGGATCACCGGCCACGTATTTCACGGGCTGGTGATCGGGGGTCTCGATCTGTAGGTTCAGGCGGAAGGCAAGGCTTCCCGTGGTCGTTAACTGCGCGATCAGGAAGAGGTTGCGGTCCGTCACCCCCTTCGTTCCACCGAGCACGGCCCACGCACCATTGGTGGTCTCAATGAAGTTTCCCCGCACCTTCCGGAGATAGGTAGGGTTGAAATTGAAGTTCACGATCTCGCTTACCGGCTTGTGGGGTAGGAGACCGTCCGTTACGTTCAACGGTGTGGACGTTGCACATGGCCCTTGCGTCTGCATGCCTTTCTTGCCCGGGTAAGGAGGACACTCCAGAATGGAACCATCTTCATCCAGGCTCCGCGGCACACCCCAATGTGCATCGCTGGCCGCTCCGATCGTGAGCCACGAATCCAGTGCGACGCGCGAGCTGTTCAAGTGATCACCATCGATCATGTGCCCGTACATCGCACCGTTCATGGTGTCGTTCAGGAACGCCGTGCTCGTGAACAACCTGAGCTGGTGCTTGTCATCACCGTACACCATCTGCAGCTCATGATCAGGGGCTAGGTCCACATAGATCCTGTACGTAGTGATCGGAGGCTCGCCCGGAACTCCACTTTCCTGAACGTGGTACACCTCCACGAACACACTGTCGATGGCTTGCGCTTGACACACTTGTTTCGTCATTGCGCACAGAACGGACAGGAACGCCACCTGGAGCGCCCTCGGGAAGATGCCCATGGCGATGATCAGAATTTCGTGATGCGCTTCGTGGTGCGCTGGTCATTGCCGACCACTTCCAAGAAGTACACACCTGTGCTCAAGCCGCTCATGTCCAAGGTGCCCTTCCAGGATGAGCCCTGCACACCAAGGTCTTTGGACTGCATGTCCTGTCCGAGCGCATTCCGCAACGTGTAGCTGACGCGCTTGCCATCGATACCGGCCAAGGTGATCCAGAGTTGATCGCGCGTGGGGTTCGGATGTGCTTCCACCTGGATGGCCGGTTTCGCGACCTCACCAATTCCGACCACGCCGGTGCACAAGCAACCTGTCTGCCAGGTGTCGTTCACAGTGGTGGCATTGTTATCATCACAGGGCTGACCAGGTAATGCGGAACCACCAAGCACACCGAGGCAATCCTCGCCAACACAGTTGCACGCGTTGTTGTACACGTCGTTCTGCGTATCCCCGTTGCCATCATCGCAGGTCGAGCCGGGCACCGCAGGTCCACCCGGCACGCCAAGGCAATCCAACTGCTGCGAAGCTGAGCTGTAGCACAGCGAAGGCAACGTGAACTTGTTATCGCTGCTGAAGCCGCCCCCCGAAGTGTCCGCAGGGTTGATGACGGCATAGTATTCCAGGATCTGGTGGCAGTTCGGATCGCTGCACACGAGGCTGTCCGGAATGCGAACCCACACGTTCAAGCAATAACTGAGCACACCGTCCGTGGTGAACTGGCCGATCAGCAGCTTGTTCGAGGCCGTGGGTCCTTCCACGTTCCCAATGCTGCTGGACCAGGCGAAGTTGGACGAGGCGTAGGTGGCCCCTCCATAGTCGTTGAAGATGGTGGGCGCGGTGCCCACGGACAGAATGCCGGGAGGCGTGCCCGCCAGAAGACCATCAGCCGTTGTCAGTGGGAGACCGATCGAAGCATCGTTGTTCACGAGCAGAGGCGATCCGGTGCTGCCCCCATCGTTCGCGCCGAACACGGAACCGTCGCTATCCTCGTCCTTCGGCACACCCCAATAGCCATCGGTGGAAGCACCCGCGCTCAACCAACTGTCGATGGCCACCGTGTTCTTGTTCAAGTGGATGTCGTTGATGTCGCCACCCCATGACTCACCGCGGTCGTCGTTGTAGAAGAAGCTCGTGGTGGTGTTGAAGGAGATCTCGTGATCAGGGAAGCCGCCCACGGTGATCAACTTGTATCCGGGCTTCAGGTCCACGAACACACGATAGGTCACCTCGCCGGAGTCCAGGTCGGTGCTGCCATCCGTATCCGATGCATCGTTCGCATCCGATACGTAGTAGCGCTCCACAACGATGCCCTCCAGGCCCGACGGATCAGGCGGAGTGTATTGGGCATGAACGGCGCTGCTCAACAGCAGTGCGGAAAGAAGGGTGTGGGTGTGGCGCATGGTCGGTGCAGTTCAGGCGGCGAAACTATCCGCACCATGTTGCGCCGATGCCAGTTCGGAATTACCAGATCATGAAGTGATCCGCCAAGTCCATGCGCTGATCATTCTCTGATGAACGAACGGGTCAGCGTTGCTTTCGGTGAGCTGATCCGCAATAGATAGGCGCCAGGGGCCAGGTCGTGGACAGGTAAGTCGAGCTCATACCCTGAGGTGGCGCTCATGTTCGTCTGAAGCACCAAGCGACCAAAGGCATCGTGGATGGAAGCCTGCACGTTGGAACCATTGCTCCAAGCATTCAACCCGCGCACGTGCAGAACGTTCGCTGCGGGGTTCGGATACAGCTCGATGGCCGCTGCTTGTCGCAACTCTTCGACCCCCACCCCGGGGCAAACGATCGTGATGTCAAGCCCCTCACAGCTGTCGGGTCCGTAGCAGCACAGTTGCGCGATGTTGAAGTTGGCGTTGGGGTCGTAGTTGCAGGCCAGCGTATCCAGACAGCCGAAGATGATGGTGGTGGCGCAGGAGCCATCATCGCAACCGGCAGTGGGGTCGAACTCCAGGAAGTTGGGGTCCGTGCATCCGCACTCGGGCGGATAGACCAGCAGTCCGTTCGGTGCCTCGTCCGCGAGCACCACCGAGTCGTTGGCCACGTATTTCTGGACGCTGCCATCCGGGTGTTCGATCTCCACGTTCAGTTCGAAGGTCAGCTCGCCGGTGGTGGTCAGCTGGGCCACGAGCACGCGGTTGTCGGTGGTGGGCCCTTGTACGCCGGGTGTGATGCACGCGATCCGCGTGTCGTTGGAGATGAACTCGTTCGCTTGGGTGAGCTTGAAAAAGGTGCTATCCGGCAACAACCCGGTCACGCTGAAGCCAGGAGGGACCGGACTTCCAACCGGCGGCGCGAGCCCATCCTGGAGGTTCAATGGAATTCCCGCTCCAGCATCCGTATTCTGCATAAGCCCCCCCGAGATCCCCGCGCTTCCACCATCGTTGTTGGCAAGGACGGTGCCATCAGGATCGTTGACCTTGAGAATTCCGGCCTTCTGGTTGCTGCCTGCCCCAAGGGAAAGCCACGAATCCACCGGCGCTGTGCCTTCGTCCAAGGCTCCATTGTTGATCAGGTGGCCATAGGTCGCGCCCCGGTCCAAGTGGTTGAAGAAGAACGTGGTGCTGGTGATCCGTAGCGTGTGGTTCACATCCCCATAGATGGAACGGAGGGCACAGCTGTCGCAGAGGTCCAGATACACGCGATAGGTCGTGGAACCCTCGGTCAACCCGCCACCGTTCGTGTCCGAGGCGTCATCCGCATTGGAGATGTAGTAGGTCTCCACGATCACGTTCTCAATGTCGCTCTGCGCAACTGCTCGAGCGCTCACGAGCAAGACCAAGCAGAACAGGAGGCTGGTGCCTCTCATACGATCGGTGCGCTGTTGGGAAGTGCGTTCCATGGCTTACTCGATGGTGTACGTCAGCGTGAGCGAGTACTCCGGACCGTAGCGGTAACTATCGAAATCCACCACGTAGCCCTTGTCGAACTTGTAGGCTCGGCGTAAAGGGGCGTTCAACAGGTTGCGGCCGCGGAGCTTCACGTTCCAGTGCTTTCCCACGGACTTGTTCAGTGTGATGTCGATCAGGTTGCGGGGCATTTCATAGGCACGCACTGTTTCCGGAGCGGTCTCGGAGTTCGAGACGGCCAGCTTGGGCCCTTGCACGTTGTACGAGACGCTGGCATAGAAGCGAGCGCTATCCGCGCTCCAGGTCAACATGGAATTCACCAGAAAGGGTGCCTGTCCATACATCTCCGTGCTGAAGGTGCGCTGCTGCCCATTGGACCCGAAGGTCAGGTCGGACCTTGAGTCCATCACGGTGACGTTGCCACGCCATTCCAGGCTGCGCGTGATGCCGACACGGCCCTCGAGCTCCAGACCATAGATGCGGGAGAAGTCGGCGTTGCGCCAGGTGTACCCGTCGCCACCAGTGGTCAGCAGCTCGATGTGGTTGTCGAAGCGCTTGTAGAAGCCACTGAGCGAGATGTTGTTCCGGTTCTTGAAGAAGCGCTCCAAGCGCACATCGAAGTTGTCGATGTGGGTCATCTCCAGTTCAGGGTTCCCGTACACCGTCCCGTTCAGGATGTAGTCGAACAGCTGCACCACGCTGAACTCGCGGAAACTGGGGCGTCCCAAGGAGCGGAAGTAGTTGAGCCGAAGGTTCGTCGGGGCCACCTCATCATCCTTCAACCGGTAGATGAAGTTGACACTGGGCAGAAGGTCCCAGCGATCGATCATGCCCGGAACGGCGGGTTTGGGTTCGGTCGTACCCGCTCCGCCGATGGCTTGGTTCCCCACTGTGCCGCGTGCGGGATCGTTCGGGTCCAAGCCTTGTTCGTAGTAGCGCAGTATGTCCGTGAGCAGGTCGGTGTGTTCGGCGCGAAGTCCACCGACCACCCGCACCTTGGAGTTGAACGCATAGTCTGTCATTACGTAGCCCGCCCACACGTTCAAGATGCCGATGTCGCTGTCCTTGAAGGTTCCGAAGGGCGCGTATTGCGAAGTGAACTGCCCGTCAGGCCGCATGTCGAAGCGTCCGGGATCTTCCCACTGGGTAGGCCCGGGGGCGCGTAGGATCGTGTAGTAGGTCTGCTGGTTCTTGCGTGTATCGTTGCGATAAGCGCCTCCGAACTTCAATTTGCGCACCTTCCGGTCGTCGTCGGTCAAGGGTAGCTCCAGGCCGATGCGCGCGTCCAGCAAGGTCTCGTCCAGGAAGCGGTAGATGCGGGAGGCGGGGATCAAGGCACCATCGACGTTGGTGATGGGCTCTCCGGGCGGCGGCAGGATGTATTGCACGGTCTTCAGGTCCAGGATGTCGCGGTCGCCATCAGAATACGAGCCGTCGAGCTCCACCTTCATGCGCCACGCCGGAATGAAGTGCTTCGATCCGTATTGGTAGACCCAAAGCTTGCGCTGCTCATAGAACTGATCTTCGGAGGCGAACGTCTCGCCGCTTACGCTCGGTTTCAGGAACACGGTATAGCGTGCGTTGTTCTGGCCCAAGGCGTTGGGCATCACCAACAACGAGAAGCTGTTGTTGCGGTCCACGTTCAATGAAAGGCTGCCCAACGCGCTCCAGCCGTTGGTGATGGTGGATATGCGCAGGTCGCCTTTCTGATCGAAGGTGCTGCCTGGCTCGCCTTCCGTGAAGTTCTCACTGGTCCGTTCCTGCGTGGCCGCACCATCGTAGTCCGTGTCCTGCGAGTAGCGGAACCCGGCGAGGTAGCCGAGGCTCATCGGCGACTTGCGTTTCTTGAACAGCGCCACCTGGTTCCCGATGGTGATCGACTGGTTGATGTTGGGGCTGCCGGACACATCCTTCACCCGCCAGTTGGCATTGTTGAACTTGGTGTTGAGGCTGGCCAGCTCGGCATTCACCGTCGGAGAGAAATAGGCCAGGTTGTATGTGGAGTTGTATGTGTTCACCGCGCTCTGTAAGGCAGTTGGATCGTTGATCAACGCAGGCGCCAGTAACCCCAGCTCAGTAAGCGCCAAGCCTTGAAGAGCGCTGCTTGTGCCCATGATCGGTGTTTGAAAAGCGCTGTTCGTTGGAGTGATGCCGTACGATGCCAACGTTGGGCCAAGACCCAACAGGGTAAGTTGCTGGTAGAGGTTCGGTTCGATGAACAGCGGGAACGCCTCAGCATCAGTGGGCACTCCTGCCGGGATCCCTCGCATTCCGTCATCGCGCCCCAGCCAGTCCGTGGAGCTGCTCTGGGAGGAGACGATCTGCTTGCCCCACACGTTCGGGTTATACCCCAGCGCTGCGCTGATGCTCACACGCAACTTGTCCGGATAATCACTTGTGTTCAACGACATGAAGGCTCCCGACCAATCACCGGGAAGCTCGGGCGAAGCGGTCTTGGTGATGATGATATTGTCCAACAGACCTGTTGGGAAAAGGTCCAGCCGCAGGTTGTTGGTCAACGGATCCATGGTCGGCACCCGACTGCCATTGATGGCCGTTACGATGTAGCGATCGGCCAGGCCCCGCACCGTCACGAATGCACCGACCGTGGACACACCCGTTACACGCTTCACCGCTTGCGACGCATCGCTGTCGCCGGTCTTCAAGGTCATGTCACGCGAAATGAAATCGAAGCTCGTCGCCGCATTGGACTTCATCCGTTCCAAGTAGGCATCGGCACGCTTGTTCGCTTTCCGTGTGATCTCGAACTCCTTCAACTCCTTGCCTTCCTCACGCAGTTCGAAATTGAGGATCTCCACACCGCCTGCCGCTGGCGTCAAGGTGGTCTCCTGAATGGCGTACCCGAACATGGATACCGCAATGGTCACCGGCCCGGCGTTCGGTATCGTCAGGGAGAAATCACCTTCCATATTGGCGGAGGTGCCGATCCGCGGCTCGCTGCCTTTCACGGCAATGGACGCACCGATCAGCTCCTCACCCGTTACAGCGTCGGTCACCTTGCCCCGGATGGTGCTCTGCGCAACAACGGTGTGGATCAGCGCACAGCAGGCAAGGAGGAGCAGGAGAACACGCTTCATGACCGGTCCGGTTCGGGCGGCAAGTGTAGCGGGTGCCGGAAGCGGTGATGTTAGACCAGCGTTATCACTCCGCGACCTGCTCTTTGTGGTTCTGTGAACACCGGTACGCTTCGCGGTAACATGGCACGTCTACGAACGGCACCACCTGCTGCTCAACCTCTGCGACCTTGCTTGCGCTGCCTTTTGGGGCATGGCACGTTCGCCATGGAGCAGTAGACGCAGCAAGCATCGGCATGGGCGTGCAGGAACTTCCCGCAACAGAAGCACTTGGTGTGCAGCACGCTGCCTTCGCTGGGCATCTGCTCGGATACCCGTACGCGGCAGTGGGGGCAGCGCAGCACCGCGATGTACTGGACCTTTCGGCGACGGACGCGTGGCAGCAGGTGGAGCATGGATGTGCTGTGGTATTTGCCGCGAAGCTCACCTTTCGGTGTATGCCCAACCTTCCCTGCGCATGAAGCTTCGTGCACGATCACCGCGCCACCTTGTGCGGCCCGCGGCGCTTGGCAACTGGTGCCTCTGCATCACTGTGATACACCGTCCATATCTCTTCTTCCTCACCGTCCGGCCGTTGCAAGGGCGTGCGGTGGAACTCAAGCCTGTAACCGCCGAAATGGCGGGCGGCCAACTTGCTGCGCTGGGAATGGACAGCCTTGGACACGTAGTGCCTTACCTCATCCATCATGGCCGCTTCGCGCACCTTCGACCAAGGTGTCGTGCTAACCCGTGTGGGGTGTTCCTTGAAGAAGATGTGCAAGGGCTCGTCAGCCATGGGTATCCGTTCAGGCCGGTTGTTGGATCATCTGGTCGTGCAAGGAAAGCCTGACAAGGCGGTTCAGGTTGCGAAAAGAAGAAGCGGATGTGAAGCATGGATGTGCGGGGTCTTAGGTTCATCTTAACCCTGGAACAAGTCTTTGTTCGCATGTGGCGTGGACGCTTTGAAGCGGATAGTTTCGCCGCGTTCCGACCGGAGCCGACGGCAAGGACCGAACCTGATCGTGCGCAACGGAGCAGGCGGATATGGCGGGGCTCTCCATTCTCTTTTGGTATGCGCAGGATGATCTTTCAGGATGATGACAAGGGTTTCCGCCGGTGGATGGAAGAACATCCTTCCGGCTTCGTATTGAACCTTCGGCGCAAGCGGAGCCATCCAATAAGCATCATGCACCGTGCAGGTTGTGCGCACATACAGGGTGTTCGCAACAGGGTCGGTGGGGCAGGGCTTACAGGTGGTCATTCCATGAAGGCGTGTTCCGATCAGGTGGATGAGCTTCTGCAGTTCGTCGCCCAAGAGCGCAACGGGTCAAGGGTTCTGGTTAAGCGCTGCAAGAGCTGTGATCCGATCCGCTCGGATATCCGCATGGAACCGGATGCTGGCGTCACGGCCGCTGCTCCCGACCATCAACGCCACGTGGTGATGGTACCAGAGAACATTTACGAACGCAACGCGTCAGCAAGGGCCACGTGTCTGGCATACCACGGTGCCATTTGCCGTGTATGCGCCGTGGATTTCAAGCGACGCTATGGCGCCATCGGGGATGGCTTCATGCAGGTCCACCACCTCAAGACCCTGTCCCCGAAGGACGCGGACTACATACTTGATCCGGTGAACGACCTGGTGCCCGTTTGCCCCAACTGCCACGCCATGCTGCACCGCGGACGCGAGCGACCTCGGAGCGTGGAGGAACTTCGCACCATCATGGAGCTGGCCCGCAAGCGCAGCTACGGACCCAATGGGTGGGTGGAGCGCATGGAGGAGGCCGGTTGAACACTATCGCCGAATGCATCGGGGGGTAAGCGAGGAGTTAACCTTCGCGCCACACCCACTTCGCACAAGGGCCTTCCCTTTGCACGGATGAAACGAAAGGTGGAGATCCTGGTGCTGAGCGACCTGCACCTGGGCTCCTATGGTTGCCGCGCAGAGGAGTTGCTGAGCTACCTCCGTAGCGTGTCGCCTGGCACCGTGATCCTGAACGGTGACATCATCGACATCTGGGCGTTCAATAAGAAATACTTCCCCAAACCGCACATGCGCGTGGTGAAGAAGCTGCTGAAGTGGAGCGCCAAGGTGCCCGTGTACTACATCACCGGCAACCACGATGAAGCGCTGCGCCGCTACAGTCCGGCAAGGCTCGGTGACCTGCGCCTGATGGATCAGCTCAGCCTTACCATTGATGGCAAGCGCCACTGGTTCCTGCACGGCGACATCTTCGATGCCACCATGAAGAGCGCCAAGTGGCTCGCCAAGCTCGGTGGCTTCGGGTACGACCTATTGATCCGCATCAACCACCTGGTGAACCGCACGCTCGCCTTCTTCGGTCGCCCGCGCATGAGCTTCAGCCGCCGCGTGAAAAACAGCGTGAAGAGCGCCGTGAACTTCATCAGCGACTTTGAGCAGACCATGGCCGACATCGCGCTGCACGATGGGTACGAGGCCGTGGTGTGCGGCCACATTCATCAGCCACGCATCGGTACGGTGGATACACCCAAGGGCAGCATCGTGTACCTGAACTCCGGCGATTGGATCGAGAACCTCAGCGCCTTGGAGTACAACGAAGGCCGTTGGAGCCTCTACCTGCATGAGGCCTGGGCCGAGCATGTGCCTTCGGAGCGCATGGTGCGTAAGGGAGCCGTGGAAGCCGCGTAGGACGGTCCTTGCCAGCTACGAGAACGAGGTCAGGGTAACAGGAGCGCAAGCACCGAACGCGGCGTGCTGTCCAGTGGTAGCCAATGTTCTAGTCGCACGATGAACCATAGTTGCTGACGAAGAAGCCGAAGTCAGTGGTGTTCACTGAACCATCGTCGTTCAGGTCCGCAGCGCAAGCCGCACACATGGTGCCGAATGCGGCCACGAAGATCCCGAAGTCGCTCGCGTTCACGCTCAGGTCGCCGTTCAGGTCGCCGGTACACGATGGTGAAATGAGCGTGATAGGACCCTTGATGCCGTAGTGTATCGAGCAATGGTAGTAGATGGCGCCCGGCATGGTCAGCGTAGGGGTGAAGCTGACCACGCTTCCATAGGATTGGGGAAGGAAGATGGTGCCGAACGGGTTGTTCTGCTGGTCGTTGATCATGAACGGATGCTCGTCGCTGAAGGCGGTCAGATCGAACATGTATGTTGTCCCGCGGGTCAGTGTCAGGTTCGGCTGCACCACACCGTTCACCAGCCATTCATAGTTCGCCGTGGCGGAAATGATGAAGTCTGCTGGTGGTGTCAGCGGGCTGCGTTCCGCACGGGTCGGCATGGCGGCCGAACAACCCCGGGGCGTTGGCACCTTTGGGACCACGGCCGTGTCCATGGAGAGCAGGCTTGTGGCCAGCAACACCAAGACCGGTCCGCTGGCCGGCCAGGTCATGAAGCAGATCCGATGCAGCATGTTCGATCCATTCAAGGCGTTGACGAAGTGCAAGGCCTATCTGCGAGGCGCTATGGGTCTGGGCCGGGGTGGCTCAGTTCATCTTGGGTGGTGGTCCAGGTACTGGCGGTGGAGAGATCGGATGCCCGCTGGGTCGGCGATGCAACAGGAACACTTGGATGTCGTCCAGCTCTTCCTTCGAGACGCGGGAATCATGGAGCTTCTCGCCATGTGAGGGGTATTGCGTCCGCATTTCATAGTCGAGCAATTGCGGTGCTGAGAAATCGGGGATCACGGTGCGCCCGTTCACGCGCTTGTTGTGGCAACCACCGCAATTCAGCCCATACAGCTTCTCTCCTCGTTGGAACTGGGCCGTGAAGTCCCCTCGCAGGTCCGTGTTCCCATTGGCCGGATAAGTGTGTGGTAGCTCGGCCTTGGGCGCACAGCGCTGCAAGGTGATCACCGTGATCAGGATGCCCAAAGCTGGTAGTGGAAAGCGCTTCATGTGGGTTCAGTAGATGCCTCCTGGTCTCCGGGCATTGAGTTCCTTGTTCTTCGAGGCAGGCAGGGGCAATCGAGCTTGTGCGGGCAGGTCCTCATTCAGGGAGCGCATGAACGCTTCCAGCCGCAGCTTGTCATTGTCAGAAAGGTCCAGGGAGTAGGAAGAGAGCGTCTGGTTGGCCACATCGAGCCCGTGCCCTGCACCGCCACCGGCGTCGTACAGGTCGATGACCTCACGTAGTGTAGGGAACACGCCGTTGTGCATGTAAGGCGCTGTGCGTGCGATGTTCCGCAGACCGCCGGTACGGAAGGCATGGAGCGTCTCCTCAGCTGGATTCACGTCGAAGCGCCCGGCATCATCACTGAGCATGGCGTAGGCCAGGTCCTCCGGCACACCGATCACCTCGAACTCCGAACCGATGTAGGGGGGCTTCACACCATTGAAATGCGGAACGAAATGGCACGTAGCACATTGTGCCTTGCTCATGAACAGGTTGAAGCCTTGGCGGACAGCATCGTCCGCAGTGGTGGCATGGTTCATCGCATCGTCGAACGTGGAGGCATACACGCTGAGCGAGGAGTAGTACAGCGTGATCGCCGACAGCAGGTGGTCCATCGACACCTCGGGTCGCGTAGGTGTGTGGCGGAGCAAGGCGCTGAAGGCCTGCCGGTATTCCGGGCAGTCCATCACCTTCTTCAAGGTGGTGTTCGGTTCTGCGCCCATTTCCGTGGGGGCGGTGAGCACAGCGTGGGCTTGCGTTTGAAGAGCGATGTGCCGACCATCCTGCATCAACAAGTGGTTCAGGTCAGCGTTCACCAGGGAGGGTGCGTTGCGGGGCAGTGAGCCCTTGTGGTCAAAGGCGATCGGCGTGACCAATACCGTATCGGTGAAGCACATTTCCGGCCTGTGACACGAGGCGCAACTGCGTTCGTTGTTTCCGGATAGGAGGGGGTCCATGAACAAGGTGTGACCCAGTCGACGCACTTCGGCCAACACGTTCGGATCATCCACCCGGCGGAACACGCCTTTCGCATCCTGTCCGATGTAAAGGTCCTTGGCGAAGATCGAACGCGCATTGTTGTTCAAGGAGTAGTCCATCCAGCTGCGACTGCGCGCGCCCGTGCTGCGGATGTGTTCCTGGTTCATGCCGAACAGAGGCGAGATATGATCACGTATGAAGGTGAAATGATCGAACGCACTGTATGCACTGGGCTGTGCGTTCACGAACCCGATCGCGGCCGCCAGACGCTCGGCATAGACCCGGGGCAGTGCGGCCTCGGGAAAGGTGCTATTGAAGGCCTCAGTGGAGGTTCTTAGCTCAGCTAGCATGTCCCTTAGCTCGGGGATCACGCGGGTCGTGTCCGGACATTCAAAGCCTGTGGTGTAGATGGCCGCCAGGTTCAGCAGCATCAAGCGGTTGCAGAACAGAAAGTGGTCCGGTGTTGAAAGGTGCGTTGTTACCGAGTCGGCCTCGTAGCTGCCCAACGCCGTAAGCGATGCGCTCACCAAGCGCAGCAGGCTGTCCTTTTCGCACCCCGCCTCATCCAGGTAGAGTTCGGCAAGCGTCAGTCCAGCACCTTCCCTGCGGTAGGGCTTCTCGTATTTCTCGAACACCTCCGTCTCCCATTCCACAGGCAACGGGCCGTTCAACCGGCGGTGGTTGATCGGGTCCAGGTAGCGGGCCCACAGGTCGAAGGCCTTCAGCGCACGCCGTGTGGTGTGGATGGAACTGCGGATGCTCGACACGCTGTTCGCGTCGGTACGCTTCATGTCCCCGATGGCCACCGACAGCGCCTGCAGTTGGGTCCGAAGGTCACCAAGGCAATGGGCATAACGGGCCTGGTAGGGCTCCTCAACTGGGGCCGGTGCGATGGCGGCGCTGCTCAGGACCAGGATCGCGAGCGCGCAGATGTTCAATGGTCGCATGGCTTTGAGCGATGGTCGGTAGGTGCCGGTGCGGCTCCGATCCGCCCCCTCAAAACTGCGGCCCATGTGTTATCTCCACACCACCACTGCGTGAAGCTTCACGGTAGCAGGTAGAGACGCTCCTGAATGGTCAAAGGCCGACCGTGTCTTTGAAGAGCCGTTTCGGCGAAGTAAGGATCGATCTTTTGGAGAATCGTCATAAGACAACCATGCGCCCACGCTAGCGCACGGACCCTAAAACGTGAAAACCCCGGCGGAAGCGCCGGGGTTTCACGTTGCGCCACGATCTTCCGGGTGAGCGGGGAAGCCACGACGGACTTACGGCCTAGAGGATCGGTACGGGCCGTGTTCGGAACGAGTATCCATGGCAAAGGCGGGCTCAGTGTCCGGTGCGATCGCTATTCGTGCTGCTCACACCCCCCACGGCCACGCATAGATCAGCTCCGGTCGGTAGGGCAGAAGCGGTCCGCGCACCAGGCGCACACCAGCGGAGGTCGGTGTGTAGTTGCGTTCCAGCAAGTGCGCACAGGCCGCGGCATTCGCTTCGGGCACCACGATGTGTTGTTGGTGCGGCAGCAACCAGCGTTGCAGTTCCAAGCCCACGGCAGCACTGTCAGCAAGCACAAGGCCGTGACCGAGCAAGGGCCACAGCCCGCCACGCACCAGCCCTTGTTCCACATAGGTGTGGGCCACGAAGCGGTGTTCCAACAGCAGTGCACGTCGATCCTCGCCGGTGGCGCGTTCGTCCAATCGGAGCAGGGCCAGCGTGTGTTGTGGTTCCAAGAGCAGCACTTCATCACGGCTCGCATCGATGTGCAGGCCACCGCTGTAGCGTACGAAGTTGGATTGTTGGGTGAATGTCATCGCCTTCCAGAAGCCGAGATCCGTTTCCGGGATCTGAGTGATCTGGGTGGTGCATCCGTTGCCCTCGCAGTGGGCGCTCAGGTGCTGCACCAGAACGCTGCCGAGGCCCTTGCGCCGATGGGCCGGGTGGATGAACACGTGCCCGATGTGCGCGCTTGAAGTGTGCTTGATGCAGCAGGCCACACCGACCAGCGCTGTATCCTGTTGCACAATGAAGGTGCTGGCGTATGGCGTGTGCAGTTGCCAGCGCAGGTGGCCCAACAACGCGGTGCGATCACCAGCGGTAAGCTGTGCGGCAGCGGGAAGGTCTTGGGTGGTGAGCGGTCGGATCATGGGGTGTTGTTCAGGCCTTGTGGTCGGTTGTCGACCCGGGGGGTCGACGTTACACGGGCGTTGCACAAGGCGCTCTCTAACGCCCCGACCCCGCCATTCCGGGAAGGGATCCGGAACGCGGGGCAGGGGCGTGGAGCGTAGCGTTGCCTCAGGCTTCGCTTAGGCGGCTTTGGCGCTGGCGAAGTCGCTCACCGGGCTCAGGCCGGCGGCACCCAGGGCCATCACACGGAAGCAATAGGTGGCGTTGCTCTCGAGACCGTCCACCACCACACGGGTCTTACCGGTCACGGTGTACAGTTCCCAATTCGCCTCCACCAACGGGTCGCCTTTGCAGATGTAGAGCTTGTAGCTCAAGCGACCTTTCACACCACCGAAGCGCACTTCCAAGCTGCCGGGGTAGGGGCGCACCACGGCACGCACATCCGTCGGGGCGGGAAGCTGGCCGATCGGCTGGCGGCTCTTCATCGTTTCGAAGCCCGCGCTGGTGATCAGTTCCTGGTCTCCGGCACAGGTGGTCTGCACATAGGCCCCCAGATCCGCCCGCATGGACTTCAGATCGGCGAAGGCCAGATCACGTTCCTCCTTGTCCAAGCGGCTGCGGCTGAAGGCGTAGGCCTGGACCGCGGTGTCCAACCGGTCGGTGGCGAGCCCGAAGTCCGTGAGCTTGGGGTTCGGCGTCGGAAACTCCGCGTTGCCCGTCAGCATCGTAATGTTCGTGCGGCTCTTATCGACCAGGGCCACAAAGGTCACTTGGCTATGTCCAAGCTTTACTGCGTACCATACCTTTTTCATGTCTGAGGGCCTTCATGCTGAACCCACAAAAGCGTTGGTTGTGGGGCTTTGTACCGAAGCCTGCCGAACGGCGTTTTTTTCCTCCTGTCCGGACAGGAGGTTGGGGCATCCGGTCCAGACCGGAGAAGGCCTTCTGAGAACCAGGCCCGGCAAGGGCTTCAGGAATTCAGTATCTCCGACCGTCCGACCCCATGTGCACGCGCCACCATCAACTATGATGACGCCGTCATCACATGTTGTCGCGTCGTCACCTTGTGTGATCACGCCGTCATTACATGTAGTCGCGTCGTCATTATGTGTGATCACGCCGTCATTACATGTTGTCACGTCATCATCTTATGTGATCACGCCGTCATCACATGTTGTCGCGTCATCAGTATATGTGATCACGCCGTCATCACATGTTGTCGCGTCATCAGTATATGTGATCACGCCATCATCACATGTTGTCGCGTCGTCACCTTGTGTGATCACGCCGTCATCACATGTTGTCGCGCCGTCATCTTATGTGATCACGCCGTCATCACATGTTGTCGCGCCGTCATCTTGTGTGATCACGCCGTCATCACATGTTGTCGCGTCGTCACCTTGTGTGATCACGCCGTCATCACATGTTGTCGCGTCGTCATCATCTGTGATCACGCCGTCATCTCATGTTGTCGCGCCATCCTCAGCTATGGCCACGGCATCATCTCCTGGCGGCACGCCGCCCTCTTCGGTGAACCCGGAGTCATTTCCTGTTCTCGCGCCAACCTCTTCGGAGAACACAGGGTCATCACCTGGTGTCATCCCATCCGCTTGTGTGACCGCACCGGCCTGTTGCGTTGGCGCAACATCGGCCTAGCTGCTCAGGTGGCCCACCGGCAAAGCCACTGCGCAAGGCACCGTGCTGGTGCGGTCGTCCGCTACTACGAGCGGGTATGCCGGTGGCCTTTAGAGCCTGCACGGTCCCCTGTTCACTTCCAACCATGTTCCAACACCATGCGCACCAGCTCGGCCTTGCTGTGCACGCCAAGCTTGGCGGCCACCTTGCTGCGGTGCGTCTCCACGGTGCTGCGCTCCAGCCCCATGCGCTCGGCCACGGCCAGCATCGTGGGCACTGCCGGGTCGGTATACAGCAGCACGAACTCCCGCTCGCGATCGGTAAGGGCGGCCCAGAGGGCATCGGGGCTGCGCTTCTCCACCTCCTGTTCCAAGGCGCGGTGCAGCTGGCGGCTCAGCAGGTCGTTGTAGTGGAAACCGGCCAGGCGCAGGTGGTCCAGCGCTTTGAAGAGGGCCGTGGCGTCCACGTTCTTGGCCACAATGCCGCGTGCGCCCACGCGCACGGCCCGGCTGATGGCATGGGGTGTGGGGTCCACGGCGAAGGCCAGCGGCATGGTGCGCGGGCTGTCGCGCCGAATGCAGCGGATGGTCTCGTAGCCATCGCGCCGCGGCATGCACAGGTCCACCACGGCGATGTGGATGTGGCCCACCTCGGCGCATTGGCGTTCATAATCCACCCCATCTTCGGCCTGCAGCACCACCCGGCCATGCGGCCATCGCTCAACCAAGGCGGCGAAGCCCGTGCGCATAAGCGGGTGGTCGTCCACAATGGCCAGGTTCAACAGCGCTTCGCTCGGTCCGGTGGTCTTGCGCATGGGCAGGTGTGTTTGGTTGCACCGAAACTGGCAAGCGGAAGGCTCCCAAAAAATACCCGGAAACCGGTATTTTTTGGGGGGATAGCTCCGGACGTGGGGGCGGAACTACCAGTTTCCAGGTAGTTTTTCGGGGGTGCCCTTGGAGGGCGAAGAAGCGCCCGACCAAACGAATTGAAGGGCTGGGCAAACGCTCAGAGGCCAACGCTGTGATCCCGGATGATAGGAGTGCCGGGTTCGACCCTTCGACCCTAGGGGTCACTTCGGAGAAAGCGTTATGGAGGAAGGGCCTTGGGAGCCTTTCCTTCAGAGTTTTGGGATTCCCACTATCCACCCCAAGGGCGCGTGGCGGTGGGGTAGGGGTTCTACTCGGTCAGCTACCTTCGGGACCCCATGAACCGGAACATCTACCCATCCCTCTTGGCCTTGCTCTGTTCGATAGGCCTTTTTTCAGGTTGTAAAAAGGAAGAGGAGGCCCCGCATGATGACCACGGCGAAGTGCGCACGGTGGACCTGCGCCTAGCCTTCGTTTTCAAGTATGGCACGCACGATTATGAATTGACCAGTGAGTACACGGACTCGCTAGGCCACCTGTATAGCTTGGACCGCGTGCGCTTCCTGCTCTCGGACCTGCATGTGGTCGATGACGAACTGAATGTATTGGCCACGTACCCGAACGTGCAACTGCTTGTGGATGCAGCGCAGCCTGCCAATGACTTTGCGCTAGGGTCGCTGACAGCCTCCCATGCTCACCAGATCCGTTTCACAATGGGTTTGAACGATCCTTTGAACCATGCGGACCCTGCTACGAGCCCTGCGCCGCTGAACGATCCCGACATGCACTGGGGTCCGGCGGCGGACCAAGGTTTCTGGTTCGTGGTGTTGGAAGGCCATTGGGATAGTGACAACAGCGGGTTGGTGGACAGTACGGATGCCCCGTTCACTTACCGCTGCGGTACCGATGACCTGATCCGTACCGGCTGGGCGATCATGCACTTGGAGATCCCTGATGGGGGTACACTTACCATCGAGACCACCTTGGACATGGAGCGCCTGATGGGCGGGGTGGATGTGGCGGGCACGGATTCCGCTTGGGGTGCGAATGCCTTGAACGTGCAATTGATGGATAGCCTGAGCGCCATCTTCAACGAGGTGCATTGATGGGGGGCGCAGTTCCGCCCTATGGGGCACTGACCTTGGTGCTCGTGGTGCTGATGGGCTGCACGCGCGATGTGGCCGTTGCCCCTATGATAACCGACCAGGACCCGACGCCCGTTGAACTGCAGCTGCCCGCCGGCGTGCTTGCAGCCGTGGGTGATCCGCTATTGCCTGCGGACAACCCGCTCACTGCCCAAGGCATCGCCTTGGGGCGTGCGCTCTTCTACGAAAAGGCCTTGAGCGATGACCTTACACTGAGCTGTGGTAGCTGCCACGTGCAGGCCAATGCCTTCGCCGACCCGCGCGCCTTCAGCGAAGGCACCGACGGTTCCATCGGCACGCGCAACGCCATGCCCTTGGTGAACCTGGCTTGGAGCGCGAAGCTGTTCTGGGACGGGCGCGTTCAGGGCTTGGAAGCGCAAGCGCACGACCCGGTGACCAACCCGGTGGAAATGCGCAACACCTGGCCCGTGGTGGAGTCCCGCCTGAACGCCGACGCCACCTACCGCCAGCGTTTCCGTGCAGCCTTCGGCACCGAGCAGATCGACAGTACGTTGGTGACCAGGGCCCTGGCGCAGTTCGTGCGTTCGTTGGTGTCCTTCGATTCGCCTTTCGACCGCTATTGGTACGGAGGCGATAGCACCGCCATGAGCGAGGAGGCGCAGAACGGCCTTTCGCTGTTCACCAGCCAGGGCAAGTGCGCGGGCTGTCACGCTCCCGGTCTTTTCACGGACCACGCCCTGCGGAATAATGGACTGGACGTGGTGCTGTCCGATGCCGGCTTTGGCGCTGTGACCGGCGACCCCGCGGACATGGGGAAGTTCAAGGTGCCCACCCTTCGGAACATCGCCGTTACGGCACCTTACATGCACGATGCGCGCTTCGCCACCCTGGAGCAAGTGCTGAACCACTACAACGGGGGGGTGCATATGGCTTCCCCCAACGTGGACCTGCTGATGGACTTCTGGGGCATGAACCCCACCCCCTTCTCCGCCGATGAGATCAACGATCTCTCGGCCTTCTTGAACGCGTTGACCGACGCTTCGTTCCTGACTGACCCCGCGCTGGCGCAACCCTGATCCACACTTGAACAGACACCTACCCCGAACACCATCACCCATGAAGCCGCTCTTCACCCTTATTGCCAGCACGGCGCTCTGTAGCGGGGCCCTCGCGCAGGCAACCATCGATCGGTACCTCTCCGATCCGCTCGTGTACACCAACATCGTTACCAGTGCGGACCAGGTGAGCAACCCGCGCGACCTCGACTTCAAGCCCAACAGCAACGAGCTCTGGGTGATGCAGCGCGGCGGCAGCGGTGGCGGCACCATGGTGATCGTGCGCAACGCCGGAATGCCCGGCCAGACCGATCAATACTTGAAGGATAGCCACAGCGGCCACTTCATGATCCAGGCCAGCGCCATGGCCTTTTCCGACAATGGCGAGTTCGGTGCCGTGAACGAGGTGCAGAACACCGCTTCGCCCACCAGCACCTTCATGGGGCCGAGCCTCTGGAGCGCCGACCCCAACATCTTCGCCACCGTTTTCCAGAACAACTGGGTCTCCGGCGCTCCCCTTGGCAGCCACATCGACATGTTGCACCAGAGCCCCTTCGCCATGGGCATTGCTGCGGACAGTGCCAAGGTGTATTGGGTCATGGACGGCCACTTCGGCAACATTGTCCGCTACGATTTCGTCCAGGACCACGGCCCAGGCTACGACTACCACGGTGCGGGCAAGATCTGGCGCTACACGGATGTGCCCGTATCGCGCGTGGCCAACATTCCCAGCCACATGGTGCTGGACCGTACCAACGGCTGGCTCTACTTCATTGATGGCGGCACCAAGCAGGTGAAGCGCTTGGATGTGAACAGCGGCGCTGAGACCGGCAACCTGACCGTGCCCGCCACAAGCAACGAACCACTGGCCGGCTACAAGCGCGTGGAAGGCGCCACCGTGGAAGTGGTGGACACCTGGACCACACAGCCCTGCGGCATGGACTACTCCGAAGGCCGACTGATCGTGAGCGACCACACCAACGGCGAGATCCGCGTGTATGATGTGACCGGTACCCCCACCCAGATCGGCACCATAGCCACCGGCATGACCGGCATCATGGGTGTGAAGGTGGGGCCCGATGGCCGCATCTGGTTCGTGCACAACACGGGCAACAAGGTGGTGCGCATCGATCCGCTGCCCCTGGCCAACGACGCAGCCATCACCGCCATCATCGCGCCCATCACCGTGGCCGCCAAGCCGAAGTTCTTCTCCATCGAAGATGCCATCTGCGCGGCCGCCGTTACGCCGGAAGTGACCCTGGCCAACATGGGCAACAACGACCTTACGGCCGTGGAGATCCACTACGCCATGGACGGTGGCACAAGCACTACCTATAGCTGGACCGGCATGCTGGCCCCCGGTGCTACCGCGAACGTGACCCTGCCTGTGCTCGCCCTCACCACCGGCGCACACCAGCTGAACGTGTGGACCACCGCGCCGAACGGCACCACGGATGCCAACACCGGCAACGATGAACTGGAGGGTTCCTTCCGCTCCACCGACCCCGTGCTGGCGCTTCCCTTCAGCGAAGGGTTCGATGATGTCACCTTCCCACCAGCAGGCTGGAGCTACGTACACTTCAACCCCAACAACTACATGGCGCATAGCGCGGCAGCGGGCGGCTTCGGTGCCAGCACAGGTTGCCTGAAGATGGACCATTACTCCGGTGATATGGACATCACCGGGCAGTTGGATCATTTGCTGATGCCACGCATGGACCTTTCCAACGCACCCTTCGGCACCACCTTGGACTTCGCGGTGGCCCACCGCCAGTACAACAGCTCCAGCGCGGACCGCTTGATGGTGAAAGCATCCACCGATTGCGGAGCCACCTGGACCACCTTGTATGATAAGGAGGGCGCCACACTGTCCACCGGCACGCCGGCCACCGGCGCTTTTACGCCCACCGCCGTGCAATGGCGTAACGACTATGTGGACCTGATCGCCGTGCTGGGCCAGGCAGACGTATTGTTCATGTTCGAGACCGAGAGCAACTACGGCAACAACATGTACATCGATGATGTGCGTATCGCCAACTCGGTAGGCATTGCGGAGCCCAGTGTAACGGCCGCAACGTTGTTCCCGAACCCGAACAATGGCGCCTTCGCCATCCGGGCCAACAGCCTCACCGGCACCGTGCAGGTGCGTGTGCTGGCGGTGGATGGAAGCCTTGTGCAACAGCGCACCTGGGCCGCCACGCAAGGCGCCATGCTCGATGTGGACCTGGGTGCCACAGCGCGCGGCAGCTACGTGGTGGAACTGAGCACCGCAGCTGGTGCGCGACACCGCATGCCGGTGGTGATCCACTGATCAACGAAGACCCTTTTCGCTGCGCGGCCCCGGAGGATCTCCGGGGCCGCCTTCGTTCAGGTCGGGCCTTCCGCTCAATGATCTAGCGGTGCCCGTTGAAGATCTGGAATGCAAAAAGCCCCGCTCGTCGCGGGGCTTTCTCATGTGTGATCTTGTGGTCAGTCCTTGTGCGCGCACGCATCGCCGCACTGGTGGCCTTTCTCGCCACAGGCGTAGGTGTGCTTACCGTCCTGGCAAGCTGCGGTGCAGGCGTGGTCCTTGGTGGCTTCAACGTGCGCTTCGGTCTTCGCGCCCTCTTTGGCGCAGGAAGCACCTTCCTTCTTGCCTGCGCAGCAACCGCCGGCCTTCTTCACTGTAGTGGCAGGGGCCTGGCAGGCCTCCGTGCAGGTGTGGCCCTTTTCGCCATGGGCATAGGCATGGGCTTTCTTGGTGCAGGTGGCCGAGCAGGTGTGGTCTTTCATTTCCTCCTTCGGCGCTGCGCTGCTGGTACCGGTCTGGGCACTGGCGGTGCCGAGGAAGCCCGCACAGGCGAGGAGGATGAGGAACTTCTTCATGTTGGTTTGAATGTGTTTCGTGTTGGGTCGGTAAGCGCCCGAAGCCGTGCAAAGATGCGGACTGTGGACCGCTTGGTCAGGCATCTATCGTGCCGGGAATGGAATCCTGTAGCTGGAGCTGGACGGTTTGGGGCTCCCACTTCAACAATTGCAACACTCAACAGGATCACAAGCAGCGTCACACACCCATGTCAGAAGTGATCGCCAGTACTAGGTTGCTCCTGCCGAAGGCGTTGAGCCCGAGAAAGGGGACCTTTACCAGTATGGCCAATGCGGTGTTGAGGCGGACCGGTTGCGTGTGGCCAGAGATAGTTGGATCAGGCGGGAATAAGGCGCGGGCCGTCGTTCAGGCGGGTCCAAAGGCCTATTATTGTGATACAACCTGACTCCAATGCGCCAGCTCACTGCCGCCCTTTTCTGTGCCACCAGCTTGCTCGCAGTTGCCCAGGAAGTGCCCGAGCCGGGCCATGGGCTGCCACACATGCTGGCGCCATCAGAGATCCCTTTGATCGAGAACTATCGCAACAGTCGCGGAGGAGGAACGGCCTATGTGATACCACCCACATGGACCCCGCGGACCACGGCGGAATGGGAGGAGGTTCAAAGCGTGGTCGTCACCTGGACGAGCTTTGAGAGCATCCTGAAACAGATCGTTCGGAATGCAAAGGAGGAGTGCCAGGTGATCATAGCCTGCGTTGACAGTACGGATGTGATCACTTACTTGAATGGTGTGAATGGTGGCGGTCCTTTCCCCGACCTGAACAACGTCAGCTTTCTGGAAGTGCCATTCAACAGCATTTGGGGCCGTGATTACGGCGCGGAGTCCATGTACAAGAACGAAGTGGACAGCCTGTACCTGCTGGACTGGATCTACAATCGACCCCGGCCGGAAGATGATGTCATGCCTTTGACGATCGCCGCCTACCTGGGTCTACCCATCTTCAGCACCACCCAAGCGCCGTACGACCTGGTCCATACGGGAGGAAACTTCATGGCTGACGGTTTTGGGAACGCATTCAGCAGCTTTCTGGTCTATGATGAGAACGGCGTGAACGGACAGTTCAATCAGACCGTGAAGACCCCGGCGCAAGTAGATACGCTGATGGACCAGTGGATGGGCATCAACCAATACGTCACCATGCCCACGCTGCCATACGATGCCATCCACCATATCGATATGCACATGAAGCTCCTCGACGAGGAACGGTTGCTTGTCGGTCAGTTCCCTATTGGCATCAGCGATGGGCCGCAGATCGAGTCCAATCTCAACAACCAGGTGGTGCCGGCCAGTTCAGTGTTCGGGACACCTTACGAGGTGCTCCGCATACCCATGCCGCCGAGCACTGGCGGACAATACCCGCCGAACGCCAGCTACCGCACCTACGCCAACAACATCTTCCTGAATAAGTTGGTGCTTGTACCTACGTACCGGGAAGAATATGACACCACCGGGCTCAGGATCCTGCAGGAAGCCTTACCCGGCTATCGCGTGGTGGGTATCGATTGCGACAACACAGGGAGCAACATCATCAGTCAGAGCGGCGCGATCCATTGCATTAGCAAAGGCATCGGCGTAGCGGACCCTCTGCTCATCCGCCACCAGCGCTTGCGCGACACGTATGAGACCATAGACCCTTATACCGTGGAAGGTTACATCCGCCATCGCACTGGGATCACCGGCGCTGAGGTGTATTGGACCACCGACACGGCAGCGGGCTTCACCCCGGTAGTGATGGCCGACATCGGCGGGAACAATTGGAGCGCCGACATCCCGGCGCAGCCTGCGGGGAGTACGGTCTTCTACTACATACATGCCACGGCCACCAGCGGCAAGCAGCAGGTGCGGCCCATCGTGGCGCCCGATGGCTGGTGGAAGTTCAAGGTACTGGACGTCAACAGCGGCATCGGCGACCCCAGTGGCCCGGTGATCACTGAGGTCTTCCCGAACCCCACGAGCAGCATCTTGGTGGTCACTGTGGGTGATGCGGGCAACGCACGCGTGCGCATCTCACTGCGCGATGCGCTTGGCCGTGAAGTCATGCGCATCCAGGATGGTCCCATGCATCAGGACCAGCGTGCCTTCGCTGACCTGAGCTACCTGGCCGAAGGCCCGTACATGCTGGTGGTGGAGAGCGCGAAGGGCAGGAGCACGACAAAAGTGCTGAAGAACTGAGCACAAGCGACCTCTTTGAAAGCCGAAGGTCGCTCAATCGTGTGCGTATCGTTCGAGCAGTAGCGCGAGGTCGTGGGGTAGTTCCATGGGTTTGAGCGCAGCGACATCCGCCCCGCCCGTGTTCCCGATCGGCACGGTGCCCACAAAGCTCTTGACACCGCCGAACAGCAAGCGCGGAAGCTGGCCCATGATCTCCTTGGCATTCTTGATGCGGATCCCGAACTTGAGCATGCGCCAATGGACCGCATTGTGCTCCAAGGGCCAGCGTTGACCGAGGATGTGGGCGCGCTCCAGATGATGCCAAGCCTCTTGCAGTTCTCCAGCGCTTTCGGCTTGCTCACTGGCTGCCAGTTCCGCCCGGTAATAGGGACGGATCCCGGAGGGCATGGACCAATGCAATTTCATGCCTTGCAAGATCGCACGTATCCACCTATCGCATCCTGCTCGCGTTCAAGATCGCCAGCAGTGCTACGCCCACATCGGCGAACACCGCTTCCCACAACGTGGCCACGCCGCCCGCACCGAGGACAAGCACGACGGCCTTCACACTGAAGGCCAGAACGATATTCTGGGTCACCACCCGCTTGGTGGCCTTGCCGATGCGGATGGCTTCGGCGATGCTGCTCGGCTTGTCGTTCTGCAAGACCACATCGGCGGTTTCGATGGCCACATCGCTGCCCAGGCCACCCATGGCGATACCCACATCGCTGAGGGCCAGCACAGGTGCGTCATTGATGCCGTCGCCCACAAAGGCCACCACGGCGGTGGGGTCCTTCTTCGCTTCCTGCATCCGCGTCACCTTGTCCTCGGGCAGCAGGTCGCCGAAGGCTTTGGTAATGCCGAGCGTTGTGGCCACGCGCTGCGTGATGGTGGTCTTATCGCCGCTGAGCATCACGATCTCGCGGATGCCTTGGGCCTTCAGCAGAACGATCGTCTCCTTCGCATCGGCCTTGATCTTGTCGGCAACGGTGAGATAGCCCGCGTACGCACCGCCGATGGCGCACACCACAATGGTGTCTTCCACGGCATCCACTTCCGCTGGATAGGGCACATTGAACTTGCGCAGCAACCGCGCGTTGCCCACAAGCACTTCCTTGCCCTCCACAGTACCGCGCATGCCGTGCGCGCTGATCTCTTCCACACTCGTCGCTTCTCCCACGGCATCGCCCTGCGGATGCTTCAGCACCGCCTGTGCGATGGGGTGCGTGCTGTGCGTCTCCATCGCTTTCACCACGCCGAGCAAACGGCCCTCGGTGAAGCCCGCAGCAGGCTTCACTTCCTGCACGGCGAACACGCCTTCGGTGAGCGTGCCGGTCTTGTCCATCACGATGGTGTTCACCTTGGTGAGCACGTCGAGGTAGTTGCCGCCTTTGAGCAGGATGCCTTTGCGACTTGCCGCGCCAATGCCGCCGAAGTAGCCCAGCGGAATGCTGATGACCAGCGCGCACGGGCAGGAGATCACCAGGAAGATGAGCGCGCGGTAGAGCCAGGTGTTGAAGACGTACGGTTCCACGATGAGCATCGGCACCAGCACGATGCCCACGGCCAAGGCCACCACGATGGGCGTGTAGATCCGCGCAAAGCGGCGGATGAAGAGTTCCGTGGGCGACTTGCTCTTCGCGGCGTTCTGCACAAGATCGAGGATGCGGGCGAGGCTGCTTTCGCCGAAGGGCTTGGTCACTTCCATGTCCACCACCTTGTCCGTAGCGATCATGCCCGCGAGCACCGGAGCTTCCTTCACGATGGTGCGTGGCACGCTCTCGCCGGTTAGTGCCGCAGTATCGAAGGAGGCTTGGTCGCTGAGGAGCTTGCCGTCCAAGGGCACACGATCGCCCACGCGGATGCGAATGATGTCACCGACTTTCACCTCGGCGGCGGGCGTTTCCACCGGGACACCATCGCGCACCACGTTCGCGGTATCGGGCCGTACATCGAGCAGCGCTTGGATGTTGCGCTTGGCGCGGTCAATAGCAGCGTCCTGGAACAGTTCGCCCACAGCGTAGAAGAGCATCACGGCCACGCCTTCGGGATATTCCTGGATGAAGAACGCGCCGATGGTGGCGAGGCTCATGAGGAAGAACTCGCTGAACACATCGCCCTTGGCGATCGCCTTGATCGCTTTCACCAGCACGGGAAGGCCCACGGGCAGGTACGCCGCGAGGTACCAGGCGAGCCGCTTCCATTCCGGTTGGAAGAACTTCGGTGCAAGCTGGTCGATGGCAATGCCGCCAAGAAGCAGGACGAAGGAGGCGATGGCGGGCAGGTAGGCGCGCCATGCACTGATGCTTGGTTCCTTGGCGGGTGTACCAGCGTGATCGTGGTCGGAGCTCATGGTGTTTGGATCAGAAGGTTGGACCGTTACTGCGGGAAAGCCGGTACATGCCCCACCACGCGCACGGCACAAGAACCACTACACTGGCCATGCCGGGGAAGTAGCCGTACGGCTGATCCTCGAACAAGGGCAGTACGAAGTGCGCGAGTTCCGTGATGCCCATGGCAGCGAAGAAGGTCCAGGCCAGGTAGTAGCCGAAGGCGTACCCACGCTTCACCAGAGCGGGAACGGCGAGCCAAGCACCAACGGACAGCAGGATCAGCAGGATGACAGGGACGGAATCGATCTCCGGCACTGGTGTGCCCGTAATGGACGCCAGGCGATCGAAGAAACCGTACACCTTCTCTTCGACGCGGTGGAGCAGGAAGAGCGCGAAGGCGATCCAGAAGGGGACACGAATGGCCGCAAAGGGTACGGTCGTGTGTACAAGCAGCCAGAGCAGGAAACCACCCATGAAGCCGGAGGTGAAGATCAAGGCGGTCCAGATCCCAAAAGCGGCGTAGCCTAGAGCAAGGATCGCAACGCTGAAGAGGAATGCCAGAACGGCGGGTCTTATCCCTTTCATGGTGGCAATTCAAAAAGAGTACGAAATACAGCGATCAATGTTGGTGCCCATCTGATGCGTTGTGCTGCTCCACCGGCTGCGGTATTTCGCGCGGGCCGGAGGTGAGCTGCGCGCTCACGAAGCCGCTGGGCAGCTTAATACTGGGAACAACGGTAAAGCCATACGGGCTTTTGAGCGCGGCACGCAGATAGCCTTTCTTGTCCGGCACCATTTCAGGGTTGTCGGTCGTGCGGTTGTTGAATCGGATGTAGGCCGTGCCGGTCGATCCATCCACTGAAAGCGTGTTGCCCAGGGTATCCAGCAGATAGAAGCGTGCTTCGTCCCCGGCCAGGACCATTTCGATATAATGCGTGCCAGCATCACCAAGGATGCCCCCGTGCGGAGCTTTGGGCATTTGGTCTTGGGCGGAAACCAAAGCGCTGAATGCAAGTGCCGTGCCCGCCAAAGCGATACGGAACTTGGTATGTATGCGCATGTTCATGGGGAGTTTCGCACCGCCGCCCGGCGGGACAAGTTCCGCCGGGCGGTGTGCGGGTTCATCAATGCGTATGGCCGTCGTCGTGGCTGTGACCGGCGGTGGTATCGTGCGCGGCTTCGTCATGCGCGTGTCCATCGTCGTGGTTGTGGCCGTCCTTCTCATCGTGGGCTTCGGTGCCATGGTCATGGCCGTCGCCTTCGGTGTGTGCGGGCAATTCGCCATCGTTGCCCATGGTCCGGCCGTCTTTGTTGTCGGTGCCGCTTTCGGCGGGTTGGCCGCAAGCGAAGAGCAGGGCGGCGAGGGCGAGGGGTGCGAGTACTTTCTTCATTGGTGTTGGTCGTTGGTGTTGTGTTTCAATCCTTGTTGTTCTGATCCTGCTTGATGCGCTGTTTCCAGCGCACGTACCATGCGCGGTGGTGCAGGCTGATGAGGAAGTACACGAGCAATGCACCGGTCGTGGCAATGACGAACATATTGAGGCCCACGGCCACGCCGATGGCGGCGGTACACCAAATGGTGGCTGCCGTGGTAAGCCCTTTGGAGTAGCCACTGGCGGCATCTTTGTACACGATTCCAGCGCCCAGGAAACCGATGCCCATGACAACGTTGGCTACAATGCGTGAGGTGGCCGCCACATCCTCCAAATGGCCCGCGATGCCCGTGAAGAGCGCCGCGCCCACGCACACCGCCGCATAGGTGCGTATGCCTGCATCGCGACTATGACGCTCCCGGTCGTAACCGATGAGTGCACCGAGCACAGCGGCAACTACCAACTTGCTGGCGATCAGCAGTTCTTCGCGGATGTCGAGGGGATGAATTTCCATGTCGAAGTTCAATGCTGGTGTCCACTGCTCGTATTCATCATGGCCATGATGTAGAAGGCGCCGCCTACCACCACTTCCGATCCGTCCTCGATCGGCTCCATGAAGGTAACGGCGGTGTAAGCGCCATCGGTGGTGCCGCGCTTCACCTGCACGCGCTTGAAGGTCATGCTGCCGGGTACGGGGGCGTGGTCCTCGTGTCCTTCCTCTCCTTCGCCATGCGCATCGGCTTTCTCCTCGGCGTGGTCGTGCTCGTGCTCGTCGCCTTTGGCGTGGGCTTCCTTGTTCTCCGCTGCGTGGTCGTGTTCCTCGCCCTTGGCATGGGCATGTTCGGCCTCTTCCTTGTGCGCGGGTTCCGCGCCGTGGTCATGGCTGTGCTCTTCACCCTTTGCGTGGCTCTCCTTATTCTCGGCAGCGTGGTCGTGTGCTTCACCTTCCGCGTGCTTGTGCTCCGCCTCTTCGGCATGCGCATGCGCTTCTTCGCCGTCCGTGCGGATGAAGACGTAGTCCATTCCACCATAGTTCACGATGGCATCGGTGAGCACTGCGGTCACTTTCGCCTGGCCCACATCGATGCGCGCGGTAACGCCCATGCCATCGATCAGGCCTTCGCGCTCACCGGTGATCTCGGCATGCACGGGAATGGTCTTCGTCTCGCTCTCGAAGGCGCTTCCGATCGCGAACACCTTGGCGGTATAGGTCTTTCCGGGCAGGTTCGTAAGGGTGAGGTCGATGGTCTGGCCCACCTTCACCTTGGCGATGTCCTGCTCGTAGAGGAACACGTCCACGTGCAACTTCCCGTTGTTCACCACGCGCATCAGCGCGGCATCCCCGGTCACCCGGCTGCCCACGTTCACGGCAATGTGCGCCACCGTTCCGTCGATCGGGCTCACGATGGCAGCGGTTGCGCGAACGCTCTCGCCCGTCAACGACTCCGGGTCGATGTTGATCATGCGCAGCAATTGTGCGTTGCCCTGCACGGTGGCTTGCAAGGAAGCATGCTCGGCCGTGGCTTGTTGCAGCGTCTTGCGGGCGCTCACGTTCGCATCGCTCAGTTCTTGCTGGCGGTCCAGTTCGGCCTTGGCGTAAACGAGGCGGGCCTTGGCATCGATGTAGTCGCGTTGCAGGTCGATGATGGCCGCATCGGCGATCGTGACCAGGGGTTGTCCTTTGCGTACGGCGTCACCTTCCTGCACCAGCACTTCGCGCACGGTGCCACCCATGCTGGCAGTGATGTCGGCCATGTTCTGCGGGGGCACTTTCAAGAAGCCGGTGGCCTTCAGCGCGGTGCTCAGGTCCTTCTGTTCCACCATACCGAGCTTGCCTTCGATGGAAGTGAATTGCACGGGTGCGATGGTGACGCTCGTCTTGGCTTCGCCCTCGGCGCCGTGTTCATCGTGGCCGCCGTGGCCTTCTTCTTCAGCGGCCGCGCCGCCGCCGCAGGCGGCGACCAATACTGCGATGATGAAGAGGCTGAGGGTATGCGGGAGGCGCGCGATGGCGCTGTTGATCATTTCTGTTCTCATGGCTATGCGGACTTAGAGCCCCTGCAGGGCGCGGAGGTGAAGGACGGTGAGGGCGAGCTCGTAACGCACGCGCAAATGCTCGGCGTTGAGTTGGAAGGCCTGCTCGATGCCTTGGGTGAACTGGAAGTAATCGGCTTCGCCCGCTCGATAGGCGCGCAAGGCATCGTCACGCAACGTTTCGGCCAACGCGGCACCGGTGCTTTCATAGTACGTGAGGCTCTCGCGCAGTTGCGAAAGCTGGGCTTGTGTGCTGGCGCGTTCGCTGGTGCGCTGGCGGCGTGCGGCCTCCAGTTCCTGCGCGGCGATCTCGCTGCGCAGGCGCGCGGCGTTCGTGCGCCCGCCCTGCCCGCTGCCGGGCAATGGTATCGACGCGCCGATGATGTAGCCGCTGAAGGGTGCGTTGCCATCGAAGGTCTGGTAGAAGCCGCCGCCCTGCAGGCTGGGTGCCCATTGGCTGCGTTGCAGTTTCCATTCGGCCTCGGCCACGAGCGCGCGTTGTTCCATGGAGAGCAGAAGTGGGTCGCTGCCTCCACCGGGATCGGGCGCGCGTGCAGTGCTCAGCAGTTCATCGGTGATCGGTGCTGCGCCGTTGAGGGCACCGGTCCAGCGCTCCACTTCGGCCTGGTAGGCCAGCAGATCGGCCTGTGCCTGGCGCAAGCGCACCTTCACCTGCTCTGCGCGGCTCTGCGCGCTGGTCTTCTCCAACCGACCGGTCTCGCCAAGTTCGAAACGCTTGGTCGCGAACGCCGCCATGGACGAATACGCGCTGTCGAGCTGTTGCAGCATGCGGACCTGTTCCAGACCCATGGCCCATTGCAGGTAGGCCCCGCCCGCGCTCTCCTTCACGTAGGCCGCAGTGCCCAGTTTCTCGCTCTCGGCCAGGCGCATGCTCTCCTTCAGGTAGGTTGAGCGCCGCGCGATGGTGGTGGGAAAGCGAAGCCGGTGGTCGCTTGCAGGTTGATGTCGGAGCGGTAAGGCCCTTGGATCTGCCCGTGCATGTATTGCGCACTGATCGGGGAGAGGTTGAAAGCGGTCTTGCGCATGGCGTCCTGTTCCTGCACGCTGAGTTCCGCAGCGGTCATGCTCGGGTGTGTGCGCACAGCGCGGGCGATCACCGTATCCATGGGTACACGGTCCTGCCCGATGGCATTGCCACCGCCGCACATCAAAAGCAACGAAGCGACAATGAGCGGCGCCTTCGCCGTTCCTCCGTCACCACGGTCGCGCTTCTTGCCCGCCCCCATGAAGAGCAGGTAGAGCACCGGCAACACCAACAGGGTAAGGGCCGTTGCGGTGATCAATCCGCCGATCACCACCGTGGCCAATGGCCGTTGCACTTCGGCGCCGGAACTACCGCTGAGGGCCATGGGCAGGAAGCCCAACGATGCCACGGCAGCGGTCATCAGCACGGGCCGCAAGCGGATCCGTGTGCCTTTCAGCACGCGTTCCTTCAGGTCGGTGATACCTTCCTTTTCCAGTTGATCAAAGGTGCCGATGAGCACGATGCCGTTAAGCACCGCCACACCGAACAACGCAATGAAGCCCACACCTGCACTGATGCTGAAGGGCATGTCGCGCAGCAGCAAGGCCACCACACCACCGATCGCGCTCATGGGGATCGCGGTGTAGATCAGCAGTGCGCGCTTCACGCTGTTGAAGGTGAAGAAGAGCAGCATGAAGATCAGCAGAAGCGCCACCGGCACGGCCACCATCAGCCGCTTGCTCGCCGCTTGCAGGTTCTCAAAAGTGCCTCCGAAAGTGTAGTAGTAGCCTGCGGGCAATTTCACTTGATCGGCGATCCTGCGGTCGAGGTCCTCCACGAAGCTTTGCACGTCTCGGCCACGCACGTTCACACCGATCACGATGCGGCGCTTCGCGTTCTCGCGGCTCACCTGCGCGGGGCCGTTCAGCAATTGGATGTTGGCCACTTGTTGCAGTTGGATCTGTCCACCGCCGGGCAGGGCCACGAAAAGCTCGCGCACATCGTCGATGCTCTGGCGTTGTTGTGCGGCCATGCGCACCACCAGGTCGAAACGCCGTTCGTTCTCGTAGATGGCACCGGTGGATTCACCGGCGAAGGCCGTGCGCAAGGTGCTGTTGAGATCGCGGATGTTGAGGCCATACTGCGCCACGCGCGCCCGGTCATAAGCCACGGTGATCTGCGGAAGGCCCGCGACCTTCTCCACCTGCGGTTCACCTGCGCCCTGCACTTCGCCCACGATGGCGCCCATGCGTTCGGCGTAAGCGGCCAGCGTGTCCATGTTCTCACCGTAGATCTTCACGGCCACATCCTGGCGGATGCCGGTCATCAGTTCGTTGAAGCGCATCTGGATCGGCTGGGTAGCCTCGTAGAACACGCCGGGCAGTTCGCGCAGCGCCTTCATCATGGTGTCCTGCAGCGCTTCGCGGTCGTGCGCTGTCACCCACTCATCCTTCTCCTTCAGGATGATCATGAGGTCGGTGGCTTCCGGCGGCATGGGATCCGTGGGGATCTCCGCGCTACCGGTGCGGCCTACCACTTCCTTCACCTCGGGGAACTTCAAGAGGATCTTCTCCACCTTGGCGTTGTTCACGATGCTCTGGCTGAGCGATGAACCCTGCGGCAGGATGCTGTGGAACGCGAAATCGCCTTCTTCGAGTGTAGGGATGAATTCGCCGCCCATGCGGGAGAACAAGAACACGGAACCGATGAAGAGCGCAACGGCCACACCGATGGTCTTGAACCGGTTGCGTAGCGCATAGCCGATGAACGGATCGTACCACTTCTGGAAGCGGTCCATCATGCGGTCGCTGAAGTTGCGCGTGTGGCTGGTGTCGCGCGGCAGGAAGAGCGCGCACATCATGGGCACGTACGTGAGGCTGAGCAGCAACGCGCCGAGGATGGCGAAGCTCACCGTAATGGCCATGGGCCGGAACATCTTGCCTTCGATGCCCACCAGCGTGAGGATGGGGATGTACACGATGAGGATGATGATCTCGCCGAACGAAGCACTGCTCCGTATGCGGCTCGCGCTGTTGAAGACCTCGCGGTCCATCTCCTCGCGGCTGAGGATGCGCCCCTTGAAGCGCGAATGCAGGTGATGCAAGGTGGCTTCCACGATGATCACCGCGCCGTCCACGATCAAGCCGAAGTCGATGGCACCGAGCGACATCAGGTTGCCGCTGACGCCGAACGCGTTCATGAGGATGATCGCGAAGAGCATGCACAGCGGGATCACGCTGGCCACGATGAGGCCTGCGCGCCAGTTGCCCAGGAAGAGCACCAGCACGAAGATCACGATCAAGGCCCCTTCGATCAAGTTGGTCTTCACCGTGCTGATCGCACGTTTCACCAGGGTGCTGCGCACGAGGTAGGGTTCGATCACCACGCCTGCCGGCAGGGCTTTCTGCACCGTTGGGATGCGTGCTTCAATGGCTTCCACCACGGCCGCGCTGTTGCCGCCTTTCAGCATCATCACGGTGCCGCCCACCACTTCGCCTTCGCCGTTGCGCGTCATGGCGCCGTAGCGCGGCGCACTGCCGAAGCCCACGGTGGCCACATCGCCGATCAGCAGCGGCACACCGTTCTCCGGCGTTTTCACCACCACCTTGCGGATGTCGTCCAACGAGGTGAGCAGGCCCGCCCCACGGATCGAGTAGGAGTTCGGCCGCTTGTCGATGTAGGCACCGCCGGTGTTCTCGTTGTTGCTTTCCAGCGCGAGGAACACATCGGCGATGGTCACGTCCATGCTCTGCAAGCGCTTGGGATCCACCGCTACTTCGTACTGCTTCACTTCGCCGCCGAAACTGTTCACTTCCGCCACACCGGGCGTACCCAGCAGTTGCCGCGTTACGATCCAGTCCTGGATCTCGCGCAGCTCGGATGCGGTGAACTTCTTCGTTGTACTATCATCCGCATGCAGCACGTACTGGTAAACTTCGCCAAGCCCGGTGCTTACCGGAGCCAGCACTGGCGCGCCTACGCCAGCTGGGATCATATCGGTCGCAATGCCCAGGCGTTGATCCACTAACGTGCGCGCGAAATAGGTGTCCACATCCTCATCGAACACGATGGTGACGATGCTCAGGCCGAAGCGGCTGATGGAGCGGATCTCCACCAGATCGGGCAAGCTGGCCATGGCCCGCTCGATGGGCGCCGTTACGAACTGCTCCACCTCCTGCGCGGCCAGCGTAGGGGTGGTGGTGATCACCTGCACCTGGTTGTTGGTGATGTCCGGCACCGCGTCGATCGGCAGCTGCGAGAGCGAATACGCCCCGTACAGCACCAGTACGAGCGTGAAAAGCCCGATGATGGCCTTATTGTGTATGGAGAACTTGATGACCTTATCGATCATGAGGAAAGTCTTCGAAGTGGAACGGAATGGAAAGGCCCGCGAAAGCGGACAAGCCCGCGCTGGATAGCACAGGCGGTCGGCGTCCACGGTCCCGGTGTTTACCAGGAGGTGGACCAACTCAGGCCTTGGGAGGGTTCCACTTGGAACCGGAGAAAGCGGCGAGCGCGCCTTCATCCATTGGTACCGCCGTTGGGCGATCGAGCACGGGAACGTGCAACGCGGTGTGCTGGCGCTCCACCATCATACCCACGAAAGCGAAAGCGGTGCAGCTACCGTGCTCATCGCATCCGAATGGCTCGTGATCGCCATGTTCGTCGTGGTGCTGGCCGGTCTCCTCGTCGTGGTGGCCCAGATCGGTGTGGTGCTCCACCCAATGCACCACCGTGGCGGGCACATGCGCCCACTCATGCAGGTCCAATACGCCAAAGGCGTAAAGGGCCAGGGTGAGGGCGAAGAGGTGGCGCATCGGATCACGAAAGTAAGTGCTTCTACGTTCACACGCCCATCGGGTACCGGCCTTAAGGAACTTTGGCTTGTTTGGCCACCTTCCACAAGCGGCTGTGGGCAGCCGCGCCCTTGAACCGGCATTCCATTCCCTTACGGCGCTTAACCTTGTTCCATGTCCACCCTCAACAAGCTCATCCTCGGCGACAACCTCGAGATCCTGAAGCACCTGGACAGCGAGAGCGTTGACCTGATCTACCTGGACCCGCCCTTCTTCAGCAACCGCAATTACGAGGTGATCTGGGGCGACGAGGGTGAGGTGCGCTCCTTCAAGGACCGCTGGAGCGGCGGCATGGACCATTACATCGGGTGGCTGAAGGAACGCGTGGAGGAGATGCACCGCATCCTGAAGCCCACCGGCTCCATCTTCCTGCATTGCGATTGGCACGCTAACTCGTGGATCCGCGTCGAGATCTTGGACAAGCTCTTCGGTAGTTCCAACTTTCGGGGTGAGATTATCTGGCAGCGAACGGGAGTACACAACGACGCGAAGAAGAAGCTGGCCGTAGTTTCCGATACGATCTGGTACTACTCCAAGGGATCCAAGATCACTTGGCATCCGATCTATTCGGATCAATCCGAAGAAGATATCGAGATCCGCTATCGTTTCACTGATGAGAACGGGCGCCGCTACCAGAGTGGCCCGATGGATAGTCCCAATCCAAGGCCGAACCTCATGTTCGAGTGGAAGGGCTTTCCACCGCCAGCTAAGGGCTGGAGGTTCTCGAAGGAAATGATGGAGGAGTTGGACGCAAGGGGAGAGATCATCTACCCGAGTGATGTCAATGGTCGGCTTAGACGTAGGATGTATTTGGATGAATCCAAGGGTGCTCTCATTGGCAACCTTTGGGTCGATGTCAAGAACCTTCAGGCCTCTGCCAAGGAGCGCATCGGCTACCCAACGCAAAAGCCCGAAGCCTTAATGGAGCGCATCATCCGCATGGCCAGCAACGAAGGTGATGTGGTGATGGATCCCTTCGTGGGCGGTGGCACCACTGTGGCCGTGGCGGACAAGCTGCAACGCAAGTGGATCGGCATAGACCAGAGCGTGCAGGCCATCAAGGTGACGCAGTACCGCTTGGACAACCAGCGCGACCTGATGAGCCAGGACTTCACCGTGCAACTGCACAAGTACGACTACGATACCCTGCGCAACAAGGACGCGTTCGCGTTCGAGAGTTGGATCATCGGGCAGTTCGGCGGCACGGCCAATGCGAAGAAGGGCGGCGATCTGGGGCTCGATGGCAAACACCACGATGGGGCTCCCATCCAAGTGAAGCGCAGCGACGCCGTGGGCCGCAATGTGATCGACAACCTCTTCAGCGCCTTGCAACGTTTCGACAAGAAACTGTACGAGAAGAAGAAGGCGGCCGGTGCGCCTGCGGCCTACCTCATCGCCTTCAGCTTCAACAAAGGTGCCGTAGAGGAAGTGGCCCGGCTGAAGAGCAAGGAGGGGTGCATCATCAAGCTGGTGGCCGTGGAAGACATTGTGCCCATCGCCAAGAAGCCTACGGTGAGCATGACCATAACCGAACTGGGCCGCGACAAGAGAGGTGTGCGCCAATTGAAACTGGATGCCGCAGGCAAGAGCGAGGCGGGCATCGAGTTCTTCAGCTGGGATTGGGACTACGATCCTGCCAAGGGCTTCCGACCCGAAGTGCTGCTGGACCGCATCGGCACGCAAGAGCACACGTTCAAACCCGGCCTGCACAGCATCGCCGTAATGGCCGTGGATGCCGAAGGCTTGGAGGGCTTGGAAGTGGTAAAGCTGAAAGTGAACGGAAGTGTGGAGCGGGAATGAACGGGCACCGAAGGTTGACAGCGAACCGGGCGAGAACAGCGGTCCGCCTTTATGCCAGGCTTCGCTCAAGCAATTGCGGCAACCTCCGCAGCACGCTCGCGCATGCCTTCGTCCCAGCGGGCCCGGGGTCGTGGGCCGAGGTCCCGCGCACCGGCCCGCCACACGATCAGCACCCCGGCAAGGATGAAGATCAGGCTGAACCACGTGACGTAATCCACATCCAGCAACACGTTATTCCAAGGCGCGGGCGCGAATAGCGTAGGCGTGTTCGCGGGGATCTCGTTGTTGGGCGGCAGGATCGGCGCGATGAAGAAGGCGGTGTTGCTCACCACCTGGGCCAACATGAGCACCACACCGCTGTGGGTGTTGTTGTAGAGCCACGCCAGCAGAATGGTAAGGCTGATCATGCACCCATGGAACACAATGATCGGGTAACCGGGCGGCACCCCTTCATTGATCGCCACCATCGGTAGATACCAAAGGCCCCAACAATTCCCGATGATCAAGGTGCTCACAAGGGCGGAATAGCGCATTTGCAAACGGGTCAGGCAGAACTTCATCCAGCAGGTCTCCTCCACGAAGGCGATCCCGAAGATGAAGGGCAGGGTCACCAACCAGCCATCCCAGAAATGAGGGAGCACCATGCCTTGCACAGGCCACTTTCCCAATGCCATGATCATTACGCCTATGCCGAGGTAGGCGAACAGGAACTTCCACACACCGGCCGCCAGGTACCACTTCAACGGCACGCGCCAGACCAGGAATGAAGAGAACAGAGCCCGAAGACCGGCCTTACGCTCCAGCCACCATGTGATGCCGACACAGGCCGCGAGCGGACCGAAGACCCGCATGCGGAACAACATGTGCAAGCGCGGATCAGCATGCACATGGCCTCCCGGGGGAAGCATGAGCCAGACACTGAAGACGATGCCGAATTGAAGACCCAGGGTGATCAACACGAAGGTGGTCACCGGGTTCCGCCGAACGAAGGATGGCATGATAGGAGAGTGGGACCAAGCTATTCGAAAACAGCGTAAGGCCCTCGGGGGTCCCTCGGTCGGGCGGTCCTCCGCCTGGAAAGGCTTTGGTGGCGTAAAGGCCTGGAGGCGGTCTTGGCCTGAGCGCACCTGAACTTCTGAGCCTGGGCTTCTAAGGCTCTCGGCCGGGCGTTCCTCCGCCCGGAAAGGCAGGGTCAGGGTGCCTTGGTGAACTACCAACGGGTCGATCAACACCGTAAGCGGAGCCACCCACGCAGTAAAGGCCTAGAGGCTGTCGAGGCCTGAATGCACATGAGCTTCCGAGCCTAGGCATCCAGGTCCGTGGGCCGGGCGGTCCTCCGCCCGGAAGGGCTTGTCGAACAGCCCAACCAGGCGCTGCGCTGTCCATACTATACACGGCATAAGCGTGGCAGGTCAGTGCTCCACCCCTGCATCCGGCTCCCCATTATTCCTGAGCCGGCCCTCATCACTTCGCTGTTGCGCGAAGCGCTGGCCATCGTGAAGGAGCTCGCGGAAGTTGGATCCTAGGCCAAGGGTCCTCGCCGATGGCCGTGCGGCTTCACGTACGGGTCACTTGGGTTCCAGGTGCAGTTCCAGGTCGCCTCCCTTCTCCCGCAACCACAGTTCCTCTTCCTTCAGCCGGAGAATGTTGTAGGTCTCGTCCGCGTCGTTGTTCTCAAAATCCAGCTTCAGGTCCTCATCCTTGTTCTCAAAGTCCCAGGTCCCGTTCGTCGCGTACTCGAAGGTCACATCGCCCAGTTCGTAGTTGGCGGTCAATGTGGCATCCCCATCCTTGGTCATGTTCAGCTCGTACTGGGTGAACGAGGAGGTGACATCGTCGCCTCCTTTGCGGGCGCTTTCCACTTTCCAGGTGTTGGCGATGCGCGAAGCCCGTGAGCGAAGGCTGAAGTCAGGACCGTCCTCGTACTTGCCGCAACCGGTGCTGAGTGTTCCGAGAGCGCTGATGGCAAGGATGCTGACGATGGAAAGGGGTTTCATCTGTTCGGTGTTTGTATGGCGGCTTGCAAGGCCGATGCCGCAAGCGTTCCGATCGTGGTAGGCGCACGTTCGCGCTGTGGACTGATGCATTTCCCCACGGCGCCGGGCATCTTCTTCCCCATTAGGAAGCATACGTGGCCGAGAACGCAACGGATCGCTGACCACTGAGACCGGGTACCGGCACCTTACCTTTTGCGATCGGAAGCCACCGCCATGATCACCCTTCGCGCTCTGTTCCTTGTTCCCCTGTTGCTGGGAACGGCACTCTCCGCCCAACAGGCCGACCTGGCCTGGGGTCCCGTGCTGGATTGCAACGCGCAAGGTGAAGGTGGGTTGCGACCGCGCGTGGCCGTGAACGGATCAGGCGGGCCGGTGGTGCTTTGGGGCGATCTATCGCCGATGGCCAACTACGTGGCGGTGGGCAACGGCAGCGGTTTCGATCCGGCGCAGGAGGTGAGCACGCCGGGCTGCGTTCCCTCGGTGGCCGATTGGATGGGAAGCAGTATCGCGGCTGTTGGCAACACGGTGTGGGTGGTGATGAAGGCCACCCCAGAGGACACACGCCCTATCTACGTGCGGCGCTCCGATGACGGCGGTTCCACCTGGGGCGATACCGTGCGCGTGGATCCATACGATGGCCTGGTGTCCCGTTTCCCTTCCATCGACCTGGTGGATGCGAACGGCCCCTTGGTGCAGTACATGCAGTTCGACAGCGGCTACTTCGGCGCGCGGCAGGTGGTGAGCCACATGATGGGCGGCGCTTTCATGGCACCCGTGCAGGTCAGCGCTCCGTTCGCGCCCGGTGACGTGTGCGATTGTTGCCCCAACCAGCTCGTCGCCGGTCAGGACCATACGGTCGCTTTGTATCGGAACGCTGGCCCCAACATCCGTGTGATGTGGGGTGCAACATCCAGTGATGCTGGCGGCACCTTTCCAACGGGAGCGTTGATCGACGGTACGACCTGGTCACTGAACGTGTGCCCCAGCAGTGGCCCCGATGGCTACCTCGCTGGTGATAGCATCCGCTACGTGTGGATGTCCGGGGCCACCAACGGCACTAAGGTGTACATCGGAAATGCATTGGCGGCGGACCTGTCCATGGGTGGTCAGTGGAACGTGCACCCGGGCCAGGTGCAGAGCCTGCAGCAGAACTTCCCACGCATTGCCGGCAGTGGAGATACCCTCGGCGTGGTGTGGCAGCAGATCAGTAATGGGCAGAGCGAGATCCTTTTCAGCTGGAGCGTGACGGGCCCTGCGGGCCTGGGCGTTCCGGATACGGTGAACGTGGACCTCCCGGGTTCACAGCGCACCCCGGACATCGCCTATGCCAACGGAAGCTTCCACATCGTGTGGAGCGAGGTCTCGGGATCGCGGGTGCGGTATCGGAAAGCCACTATCCCAAGTGCCGTATCCGTGAACGAATTGAGGCCCGCTGCTGCCCCGGTCGCTTGGCCGAATCCGGTGACGGATGTGCTGCATGTGGAAGAAGGGGCATGGCTTCAAGCATCGATCAGGGATATGCAAGGAAGGGTGGTCGCGAACTTCCCCGTGTGCTCCGGTACCATCGACGTGATCACATTGACTCCGGGCAACTACCTCTGTCAGCTGGTCGGCGAAGCGGGAAAGCGCAGCTTCACCTTCGTGAAACGATGAACGTGTAACGCAATACCTGCCGCGCGCTCCCCCGAACGCACCCCGCCCCGGTCATCACCTTCGCGGGGAAGGCAACGCCGGGGCGGTTGCTTTGAAGAAGGATCGGAGGTTCCGAACACGTCCGCAGCGCTAGGCCGCTTTCGCTGTTACGATCTCGCTCGCGGGGCCTTCGCCAATGCGGCCCAGGGCCGCCACGCGGAACGAGAAGAACTTGTTCGCCTCCAGGTCGGTCACTTCGAACTTCGTGCGGCTGCTTACACCCACCATGGTCCACTTGCCACCGTCAGCTACGTCGCCATCGCACATGTACACCTGGTACATGCGGGCGCCCCGCACGCTGTCCCAACGCAGGTCGATCCGTCCGACGTAGTTGCTCATGCGTGCGCTTAGCTCAACAGGGGCTGTCAGCTTGTCCACAGGTTCGGGCGTCTTCGCCAATTCGAAGCCACTGCTTACGGCTTTGTTCACGTCGCCGCCAGCTACGCTATTCACGTAACGGGCCATCTTCGTGAGCAGGTCGCGCAGGTTCTTCACCGACTGGTTCTTCTTGGCGATGTCCGCATGTGCACCGCTCTCAGCGGCCGAAAGGGCGGCCACCAGATTGGTACGCGCAGCGGTCAGTTCCACCAAGGTGGGGCTCGGCGTCGGGAAATTCGCATTCCCCGTCATCTTGCTTTCCACGTACTCGCTCTTGTTCACCACTTGCGCGGCTTTCAAGGTGCTAAGTCCAGCTTTGATCAGTTTCATCTGTTTGCTCGTGTTGGTTATCCGTGGGTTCCTGGTCCTTTGGTCGACGTTCGCCTCGGCGGTTCCATTTTCAGGAGGTAGCGCTGGCTGGGTAGCGAATCGGCAAGGCCCCTTGGCGCGTTGCACCCCCATTTGCTGTTAATAGCCGTTGAACGCGGTGTAGCCATCGCCAGCAGCGGCTTTCAAGCGATCGGCCCTGTTCAGGATTTAACAGAAAGGACTCGGAACGCTATCGTTCCATCGCCGAACCCGGCACTAGGTTCCTCCGCTTTTCATGCACATGCGGATCACTTTCTTGTACATGAATGCCGCACAACTGCACGAGAATGCCGCGCACATGCATATGCAAGCCGCATTCCTGTTCGTTCAGATCGTTCGCATGTACATGAATGCAGCACAACTGTGCGTCAATGCCGCGCACATGCACAGGCAAGCCGCATTCCTGTTCGTTCAGATCGCTCGCATGTTCATGAACGCCGCATAACTGTACGTGAATGCCAAGCACATGCGCATGCACACCGTATTCCTGTGCATTCAAATCGTTCGCATGTTCATGAACGCCGCACAACTGTTCGTGTAGACGGCGCACATGTCCGCGAAAGCGGCGTCCACCTGCTTCAACTGTTCATCAATCTACCGGTTTCCGGGTATTGTGGGCGCAGGGCCGGTCGTGAACCTTCGTGTCCCATGTGCCTGAAGGCCGTGGGTGTTGAACTAGCGCACATGCAGGGCTGCAAGCCACTGCTACTGTTGCGCATTTGCTGCGATGGGCAGATGTTGTTCCGTGCCGCTCCCCACCACGCCCACCTGCCCGCGCCCACCACCCTGCTACCCGAACAGCGCGCCCTGCTGGCCTGCGACAAGCGCCGCCGGGGGGAGCACCGGCCCCACCGCCTGGTGCTCGGCCGCTGCCAGCGCTACCCGTATCATTTCTATATGTGCCCCCTGCCGCGCCCTGGCCTCCACCTGCCGCACAGCTGCCTCCACGGCCACCTCAGCCTGGAGCTGTGGGTGGACTGCCGCCAGCCCCTCTACAGCCACCCGCCCATTTTCCACCTGCGCTGTAGCGACCCCGTGACACACCCCTTCGGCTCGCGCACGCTCTGGGTGGCTCACAAGCATTGGAGCCCTGCCACCCTCTGGGCGCCCCTGCCACCAGTGGTGGAAGAAAGCCCGTGCGGGTGCGTGCTCAACGCGAGGCTGGAGTTCTGAGGGTAGATCCAGATTTTAGTAGGTCGTTGTCTCGCACCTTGATATAACCTGACCCCACGGAGCAGCGTCGTGCAGCAGGCATTCCTGACAACTGACAACGAAGCACTGCCTCCTCAACACAGTGCAGGAGGGCGGTGGGCCGGCCGACCACACGGACCGAGAGGGCCTAAGTTCAGCCAAGGGGTCTGGTCATTGGCCAATACAGCCTCTAGGCCGTTAAAGCTTGTTGGCTCCGCTTACCCGTCGCGGCCTTGATCCTAGGCAGCTGCCGAAGGCCCCGGCCATTGCCTTTACGGGCATAGGAATGCCCGGCCGACGAACCTCGAGGCCCAGGCCCAGAAGCTCAGGGACGTTCAGGCCATTACAGCCTCTAGGCCTATAGCTTGTTGGGCTCCGCTCACCTTCTTGCCGTGTTTCACCGTGGACCGCGTGACACCCTTCGACACGGTGCAGAATTTCCTGTTCTGCGCGTTCAGGAAAGCGGTGTTCTGAGAAGCAGGGTCGCCAGCGACCGATGGCTTGTGGCGCCCAAGCCTGGAGGTCTAGAGCTTGACCCTTACTTGGCCTTTACCGGGGTAAGCGCCATTTTACACGTGCTGCACGTATCCCCTGCCTTGCCTGTCACCTCCGGGTGCATGGGGCATGCGTGCGTAGCGGTCGCTGTTGCTTTCACTTCTGTAAGGGCCATGCCGCACGTGCTGCACTTTTCGCCTGCCTTGCCCTTCACCTCCGGGTGCATGGGGCAGGCATGGGTAGCGGTTGCTGTTGCACCCACCGCTGACATGTCCATGCCGCATGTGCTGCATTTTTCTCCCGCTTTACCCGTCATTTCTCGGTGCATGGGGCACGCGTGCAGGGTGGCAGGCTGGGTCATGGCCATTCCACAATGCGCGCACTTGGCACCCTTGGCGCCCATGGTCGCGGCTGGCATGGGGCAATTGTAAATGGCCGTGGTCATGGCCATGCCGCATTCGGGGCACTTGGCATCCTTGGCGCCCAAGGCCGTGGGATGCATGGGACAAGCGTACATGGCAGTGCCGATGGCACCGGCATTCTTCGCAGGGGTAAGGGCCATTTTGCATTTGCTGCATACGTCGCCCTTCCTTCCGGTGATCTCCGGGTGCATGGGGCAACTATACACGGGTTCGGTGGCCGCCGCAGTGGTGGCGGTGTGTGGATGGTCATGCTGGGCCACAGCGCGGGACATCCACGGGTTCATGGTGAACAGGGCGAAAGCCAATGTGCCTCCGAGAAAGGAGGACGAGAAGGTTTTCATGGTTGTGTTTGTTCCTGCCAAAGCGCTCCCGACCTAATTGGACAGGAGCGCACGGGCAGTGTGGTTAGTTGTGGGCCACCTCAGCGACACCCATTTCGCGGCATGCTTTGGCGCATGCCTCGCAGGCTTCAGCACAACGGGTGCAATGCTCATTGTTGTGCTTGCGGCACTCCTTGGCGCACTGATCGCAGATCTCGGCGCACAGGGCACAGAGTTTATGGGCGATGCTGTCACCGATCTTGCCATCGGCACGCGCCATGAAGGCTGCCGCCATGCGGCACAGGTCAGCGCAATAGCGGTCCAGCTGGATGCAATCGGCCATCATTTTCACGTCCGCTTCGCTGCAGGCAAGCTGTGGCGCAATGTTCGCATTCGTTGGCGCAGGTCTGGCAGGCCTGGATGCAGTCATCGTGTTGCTTGTGCATGGTGTTGGGGTTGTTTGGGGTTACGTGAAAAGGCAGCGAGAACCAAGCCACCAACGCCGGCGCAACGGCGGGCCCGCGCCACTATGCGTGCATCCGTGACATGCGTGTCGGCCAGCTGCAGGGGCCGGCGGGGTAGGAAGACCCCGCATTGGGGTATTTCGATCGTGCAAATGCTCACGCTCTTCGGCATTACTGGCAAGGGTTGGAATTTTCATCCCTCCAAGAAGCTGGCTCCTTTAGCACGCTCAATACTTCCTCTTCGCTTGGGGCTTTCTCATACCCCTTGTATTATTGCCACATGCAGCCACGCAGTACCCTTCATCAGTTCGTTTCACGCCACCCCGTCACCATCTTCATTGCCCTAACGCTCGGCTTCCAGCTCACCATTGTGCTATTGGCCTACGGGTTGATGCCAGCGGGCAGCGCCTTGCACGATTATCCGCAAGCGCACATGGTGTTCCGCTTCCGGGTCTTCGGCCCCTTGGTTTTCGCGATGGGCTTGACCTACTTTCTGGAAGGGCGCCCCGGCTTTGTGAAGCTGTTCAGTGCCTTCGCCAAGTGGCGGGTGCCTGCCCAATGGTATGCGCTGGCCTTCAGTTGGAAATTCATTGTGACCTACTTGGGCCTTGCGTTCCTGGCCATCAGCGGCATGCGCGCCTGGCCGGGCGCCATAGCGGCGGACTTCCTGCCCCAACTGTTGAAGAACATGCCCTTCATTGTGGGCATTGCCGTTGTGGAGGAGACCGCCTGGATGAAGTTCAGCGTGCTGCGGTTGAATGAACGGTATACCGCCTTGCGCACCAGCATCATCATTGGGCTATGCTGGGGCTTTTGGTACCTGCCCATGCTCATGCTTGGGAAGGAGTACCGGATGGGATCCCTTGGCCGGTGTTCCTAGTGAGCATGTTCAGCTTGACGGTGATGTTGAGCTGGGCGTACAATGAAACGCATAGCGGGCTAGTGTTGTTGATCATGCAGATCTTGAGCAACTGTGCCTTCATCATGGTTCCCGTATTGCCTGGCTGGCACGATCTGGACCCCGCCTATGTGGTAGCCTTCGTGTTGGTGTTCTTTGTTGGTGCCTTGGCCATTGTGCGTTACGCGGGTGCTCAGGAATTGAACAGCAAAGGCCTTCGGGCCCGCTGGAGCGATGTGGAGGGTTGAAGGAGCCCGAGCGGCAACCCCAAAGTGTTCGCTACGGATATGTGTGCGCAGGTATCCAAGGGGTACCAGTTTTCGGTAAGGCTCTGGACGCAGCTTCGTGCTACACTTGTAATGCATGAAACGCAGAACCGCATCGTTAGTAGGTTTGCTGCTGTACCTGACGGTACAAGTGGTAGCCGCGATGCCCGTGCAATGGCGCATGGACTGCCTGACCAGTGGTAGGGCAGCTCTTTCGTGGGGTAGCAGCCGCAGTTGCGGGCAACAGGATCGCCCGGACAATGGAACCGCGATTGATGTACAATGCTGTGTATTCAGCTATGTGCTGGCTGCGCGGGATGCTCAAATGAAAGGAGATGTGCCCTCTGTCTGGGGGCCAACCGATGTCTTACCTGTGGCGCCTGTGTGCTTTGCGCCCACGCTGGATCAATTCGTGCGCGTAGCACTTTACGACCATCCCCCACCGGAAACAGGGGTGGCGCTGGTGCGGCTGCGTTCGCTCCGTTTATAGGTCATTGCCGTTGGACCAAGGCACCCCACCGTGGGTATGCCTTGTTGGACCTCAACGCAATTGACAGATGGATCAAGGACCACTTCATTTCGGACAATTGAGCTGGCCTGGCTCTGATCGGCAGCGCAAGCGCTGGTGGGAGCGGAAGGTGACGAGCCTGCTGCGCAAGGCGCGGCTGCCCATTGCCGTGCAACGCTCGTTCGACCACCGATTGGACATGGTGAGTTTGGAACAGGTGAACAACCTGTACCTGCTGCTCACAAGCGTGCTGGTGGGCAAGGTGCCCGGGGCCGTGGTGGAGCTCGGGTGCCATACGGGAAGCACGACCACCGTGCTTGGCCAGATCCTACAGAACCATGAGCAGCCACCGGCCATGCATGTGTACGACCTGTTCGACGGGGCATGGTCCACAGAGGAAAGTGTGTTGGACCGGTTCCGGGCGAACCACGCGGCCATTGGCTTGGCACTGCCCCACATCCACAAGGGCGACGTGTTCAGCACGGTGCCTTCAGAGCTGCCTGACCAGATCGCGTTCGCGCACGTGGACCTTGGCGTTGGCGGCGACCATGATCTGCACTACCGGCTGGTGACGCACGCGCTAGAGACTGTCCATGCCCGACTTTCCCCACACGGCGTGTTGGTACTGATGGATTACCATGTGCCGGGCCTCACGGTGGACGGCAACGATTCAAACCCGGGTGTGCGCAAGGCCTGCGACGCCTTTTTCCTCAACAAACGCGAACGGGTCATTACCCTCTATGGAGGACCCTGTTCGCATGGATTCGTACGTAAGAAATGAAACCATACCGCGATCCGAACATGGCACGGACCATTCACTTGAAGGCACTGTTGGTCACCTTGCTTTTCAGCAACGTCATCGTAGGCCAAACCCCACTGCCCATACCCGATACGTTAAGCGGTAGCGTGATCGACCTGACGTTGCAGGAAGCTACCTGGGAATTCCACCCGGGGGAGGTGGTGAACACTTATGGCTACAATGGAAGCTTGCTCGGCCCAACGCTGATCCTGAACCAAGGCCAGGCCGTGACCTTGAACGTAACGAATGCACTGCCGGACCTTACCACCACCCATTGGCATGGGTTGCACGTGAGCCCCGCGAACGACGGTGGGCCCCATTCGCTGATCTACCCCAACACCACATGGAGCCCGAGCTTCACAGTGTTGGATAGAGCAAGCACCTTCTGGTACCATCCACACGGGCACGGCCTTACCGATTACCAAGTGAGCATGGGTGCCGCAGGTGTGATCATCGTGCGCGATGCCCAGGAGGCCGCCTTGGATCTGCCCCGCGCCTATGGCGTGGATGACATTCCGCTGGTGTTGCAGACCAAGGCTGTTGTGGCCGGTCAGATCGCGCTGCATACCGGGCTGGACAGCGTCGTGGTGGTGAATGGTGTGCGGAATGCATGGAAGGAACTGCCTGCGCAAGTGGTGCGGCTGCGCTGCCTGAACGGGAGCAGTGAGCGTGCGATGCGTCTGGGCTTTTCCAACAGTATGCCTTTCCATGTGATCGGCACCGACGGCGGGTTGCTGTCCGCACCTGTGACCTTGACGCGATTGCAACTGATGCCCGGTGAACGCGTGGAATTGCTGCTGGACCTGACGGCCATGCAAGGCCAGGCCATGCAACTAATGGCCTACAACAGCGAACTACCGGATAACATCATCGGTGCGGCGGAAGTGGGCAACGGCATGGCCACATTGGATGGATATAATGACAATGCGCTGAACGGAGCCGACTTTCAGCTCGTAAGCTTCACCGTATCCGCCTCGCTCACCAACGGCACGTTCCAATTGCCGACCACGTTGGTGCCTGTGAACGTGATACCCGAAATGGACGCTGACGTGACCCGCACGTTCCTGCTGGAGCCACAGCTCATGAGCCCCATGGAAATGATAGAGGGGCCCTTCACGATCAACGGCGCGCTAATGGATATGGACTCGATCAACGTGGTGGTACCCTTGGGCAGCACCGAGGTCTGGTCCTTCACCAACAACACCATGGTAGGCCACCCGATCCACATCCACGACATCCAGTTCAACATATTGGACCGCAATGGAGCCGCGCCAGAGCCGTGGGAAGCGGGTTGGAAGGATGTGGTCTTCGTCCCCGCCCAGGGCAGCGCGCGGGTGATCACCCGTTTCGAGGATTTCGCAGATCCGGACATGCCCTACATGTACCACTGCCACCTGCTGATGCATGAGGATGAAGGCATGATGGGCCAGTTCCTGGTGGTGGACCCCACCACCATCGGTGAGGCGCTCAACCCGGTTCGTCCGCTGGTGTGGCCGAACCCTTCCAATACGGGGCACCTCATCGTGTCGTTGCCGAATGGCGATGGCCCTGCCGACCTGCGCCTTTATGATGCGCTGGGGCGCATTGCGTATGCGGGGCGTACCTCGTTAACCGCTGGAAAGGCACGTGTCGACCTGCCCACATTGAGCGCCGGTGTCTACCAACTCCGCATTACGGACCAACACGGCATACCGTATGCCGCACATATCATACTCCAACACTGAATTGACCACGAACAACCTTCAAAACCAAACCAACATGAAACAGTTCTTCTCTCTTGTGACCGCTCTGGCTTTTGCCACCGGCATACAGGCGCAGACCACCGCGCTGGATTTTACCGCCAACGATTGTGATGGCATGCCGCACACCTTGTTCACCGAGCTCGATGCCGGCAACGTGGTGATCATTGAATTGGTGATGATGGGCTGCCAGCCCTGCGTTACGGCAGGCAACAGCCTGAAGAACAACGTGCTGCCCAATGTGAGCGACCCCAGCCGCGTAAAGCTCTACAGCATCGGTTTCACCAACAGCATCAACTGCACGCAGATAAACAGCTGGAAGACCTCCAATGGCTTTACGCATACCGTGTTCGCCGGCATGAGCGCACAGACCACGCACTATGGTGGCATGGGCATGCCGACCATCGCGGTGGTGGGTGGTGGCGACCACACGGTCTTCTACAGCGACCAGGGCCATAGCGATAGCGAGAACCCTGCGATCCTTGCCGCCATTGAGGCAGGTCTGGCAGCTGTAGGCGTGCAGGAAGCGGCAGTGAACACCGTTGGTGTGAGCCCCAACCCCACGAATGATGTGCTAACGGTGAACGGGACCAACTGGACCAACGCCAAGGTGATGGACCTCCAAGGCCGCACCTTGCTCACCGTGCAGCTGAACGCCGGTAAGTTGGATGTGTCCGCTCTTCCAGTGGGCATGTACGTGGTGCGTCTATCGGATGCGGACGGCAAGGAAGGGGTTGCTCGTTTCGAAAAGCGCTAATCCACTTCGAGGAATTCCGGTGACCCTGTTGTTGGGGTCACCGGAGCCTCTTTACCCTCTTAACCCACCCCGATCAAATGCTCCTACGCCGCATCACACCGCTGTTCTTGTTCATCGGTGCCGGCTCTTCGCCCAGCAGCCGCCATCGCCTGGGGCCCGGTCAGGATTGCAATGCCCAAGGCGAAGGTTCGCTACGGCCGCGTGTGGCGCTGAACGGTGCAGGAGCTCCCGTGGTGCTGTGGGGCGACATGTCGCCCATGGCCAACTACGTGGCGGTGGGCAGCGGCAACGGGTTCGCTCCTGTACAGGAAGTGAGCACCCCGGGCTGCATGCCTGCGGTGGCCGATTGGATGGGCAGCAGCATTGCCGCCGCCGGTAATACGGTGTGGGTGGTTATGAAAGCGAGTCCTGAGGATTCACGACCCATCTATGTGCGGCGTTCGGACGATGGCGGGGTGACATGGGGCGACACGCTGCGTGTGGAACCGTACGATGGGCTGGTTTCGCGCTTTCCGTCCATTGATGTGGTGGACCCCGATGCACCGTTGGTGCAATACATGCAATTCGACAATGGTTTTGCCGGGGCCCGCTTCGTCGTTACGCGCTTGGATGGCGCAACATTCAATACGCCGGTACAGGTGAGCGCACCTTACGCACCAGGCCTTGTATGTGATTGCTGCCCCGGCCAGGTGGTTGCTGAAGGGGATCGCGCCGTGGCGCTCTATCGCAACGCGGGGCCCAACATCCGTGTGATGTACGGTGCGGCTTCTGATGATGGTGGTTCCACCTTCCCCGTTGGCGCATTGCTGGACAACACGGCCTGGGCCCTGAACGCCTGCCCAAGCAGCGGACCTGACGGATACCTGTTCGGCGACAGCATCCGCTCTGTTTGGATGAGCGGCGCCAACAATGGGAACAAGGTGTACATCGGCGATGCACATGCGACCGACCTGTCGATGGGTAACCAGGGATATGTGCATCCGGGGCAGATGTCCATGTTGCAGCAGAATTACCCGCGCGTTGCCGGTAGTGGCGATACGCTGGGTGTGGTCTGGCAAGAGCATATGAGCGGGCAATATGAGGTGCTGTTCAGTTGGAGCGTTACCGGCCCCGGAGGCTTGAGCGTACCTGATACAGTGAACGTGGATCTCAGCGGCGCGCAGAAGACCCCGGACATTGCCTACGCGGATGGCGCCTTCCACATTGTTTGGAGCGAGGGTGCCACCGACCAAGTGCAATACCGCAGGGCCACGCTCAACAGTACGGTCGGGATCCAGTTGAACGCACCGGATGACTTGCGGGTCTTCCCGGACCCCGTCAGCGACCACCTGTTCATTGAGGGCATTACGCGCGGCCGGGCGGAGGTCTTTGACCTACAGGGGCGTGTCCACCTTTCCGCAGCGCTTGATGCGTCTCAACTGGATGTCCGCGCACTTGCGCCAGCGCCTTACGTGCTGCGTATCACGGACGCGAACGGCGAACAACGGACAGCGCGTTTCACGAAGAGGTGAGTGTGCGAATGGGTGCCCTCCTTACCATCCGCAATATGGTCTGCGACCGCTGCAAGCGCGCCGTGGCGCGTGTGCTGGAGGCCCAGGGCTTAAAGCCGAAACACATCGACCTCGGCGAAGTGGAACTTATCTGGGAACCATACCCCGATGAGCTCGATGCCTTGCGCGGTGCGTTGCGGGTGCAGGGCTTCGAACTGGTGGACGACCGAGAGGCGGTGATCATCGCCCGCATCAAGGCGGCGGTGGTGAAGTTGGTGCACCACGACGGCGAGCTGAAGGGCCGCGTGAAGCTGGGCGAGCACCTGAGCGCGTTGCTGCACAAGGAGTACTCGGGCCTCTCGGCGCTCTTCACGCAGGTGGAGGGCATCACCATCGAACAGTACTTCCTGCTGCAGCGCCTGGAGCGCGTGAAGGAGCTGATCAAGTACGGTGAGCTGACGATGAGCGAGATCGCGCACCGCGCGGGATTCAGCAGCGTGGCGCATCTGAGCACGCAGTTCAAGAAGCTCACCGGCATGACGCCCACCGCCTTCAAGGGCATGGGCGGCGGACGCCTGCCCTGGACCAGGTGGGCTGGGTGATAGAAGCTTTCGGTCAGGATGTAACGCGTTCGGTCCTTGGTCGCACGTGCTTTGTACCGTCAAACACGAACGACCATGGACAACACGAACATCACCCTCCCGCTGCTCGATGTGAACAGCCCGCATTGCGCGCTGCGCGTCGAGAAGGCCATCCGCACGGTACCTGCCATCGCCGGTGCCGAGGTGGACCTGAACGCCCACGTGGCCAACCTTCCCAGCACCGCGCCCGCACAGGCCGTGCGCGAGGCGGTGGCCGCCATACGCCAAGCCGGCTACAACGTGGCCACCGAGGCGCACCGCTTCACCACCACCGGTGTCACCTGCGCCGGTTGCGCGAAAGCGTGGGCACCATCCTGAACAAGCTGCCCGGCGTGATAAGTGCGCGCGTGGACCATGCCGAAGAACACGCCGATCGAAGTGGTGAATGGAACTGTGTCTGACGAAAGGCTTGCGGTAGCACTGATGCCCACCGGTTACCGCTTGTTGCCCCAGGCTGTTTAGAACACCAACGCCATGAGCACTGAGAAAAGCACCCTGGTACTGCCCGTGGAGAACATGGACAGCGAGCACTGCGCGCTGATCGTGGACAAGGCCCTGGGGACCGTTCCCTCGGTGGGGGCCCACCACGTGGAACTGAACAACCGCAGCGCGGTGATCGAGAGCACCACGCCCGTGGAGGCGGTTCGCGATGTGGTGAAGGCCATCCGCGACAACGGGTACGATGTGCCCACCCTGAGGCGCACTTTTCCCGTCACCGGCATGACCTGCGCGAGCTGCGTGAGCAGTGTGGAGAGCATGCTGCTGGCCCAGCCCGGTGTGCTGAAGGCCGCCGTGAACCTGGCCACCAACACGGTGCAAGTGGAGTATGTCCCCGGTGTGATCGATGAACGCCGCATGCGCGCGGTGGTGCAGAGCATCGGCTACGACCTGCTCATCAGCGAAGAGCACGAGGCGACCGCCGACCTGGAGGCGATCCAGCGCGCACGCATGACCTCGCTCAAGCAACGCCTGTGGGCCTCCATCGCACTGAGCACGCCGCTGGTGGTCATCGGCATGTTCATGATGCACGAGCCCTGGGCCAACTTCGTGATGTGGGCCCTGAGCACACCGGTGGTGCTCGTCTTCGGCCGCTCCTTCTTCATCAACGCGTGGAAGCAGGCGAAGCACCGCAGCGCCAACATGGACACGCTGGTCGCCCTGAGCACCGGCGTGGCCTATGTCTTCAGCGTCTTCAACACCACCTACCCTTCCTTCTGGACCAGCCGTGGGCTGATGCCCCACGTCTACTTCGAGGCGGCCGCGGTGGTCATCACCTTCATCCTGCTCGGCAAGTTCCTGGAGGAACGCGCCAAGGCCGGTACCAGCAGCGCCATCAAGAAGCTGATGGGCCTGCGCCCCAGCACCGTGCTGCGCGAAGGAGCGGACGGCCAGACCAGTGAAGTGCCCATCGCCGATGTGAACGTGGACGACATCCTGGTGGTGCGTCCGGGCGAGAGCATCGCGGTGGACGGCGAGGTGGTCAGTGGCGAGAGCTACGTGGACGAGAGCATGCTCAGCGGTGAACCGGTGCCCGTGGCGAAGCTCGTGGGCGCGCAGGTGTTGGCGGGCACCATCAACCAGAAAGGCAGCTTGCGCATGAAGGCCCGCAAGGTCGGGGCCGCCACCCTGCTGGCGCAGATCGTGCGCACCGTGCAGGACGCGCAGGGCAGCAAGGCGCCCGTGCAGAAGCTGGTGGACAAGATCGCGGGCGTCTTCGTGCCCATCGTCATCGGCATCGCCCTGCTCAGCGCCGTGGTGTGGTGGATCTTCGGTGGTGAACATGCGTTCACACAGGGCCTGTTGGCCTTGGTCACCGTGCTGGTGATCGCCTGCCCCTGCGCCCTGGGCCTGGCCACGCCCACTGCCATCATGGCCGGCATGGGCAAGGGCGCCGAGAACGGCATCCTCATCAAGGACGCCGAGAGCCTGGAGCGCGCGCGCAACATCACCGCCATCGTGCTGGACAAGACCGGCACCATCACCGAAGGCAAACCCGAGGTGGTGGAGGCCATGGGCCTGGAGGATGCCGCCGTGGCCAGCGCGTTGTTGCTGATCGAGTCACGGTCCAAACACCCATTGGCGGAGGCGGTCGTACGGCATCTTCGCAACGCCTCCGGTCATCCCATCGCACCTCCGGCGTCAACCTCGCATTTCGAAGCCTGACCGGCAAAGGCGTGAAGGCCAGGGTGAACGGCACCACCTGGCTGGTCGGCAACCGCCGCCTGTTGGAGGAGCACGGCATCGCCATCGGCCCCGAATACCGCGATGCGGAGAAGCGCTGGCAGGAGGCCGCGCACACCGTGATCTGGTTCGCCGATGCAAAGGCCGTGCGGGCCGCCATCGCCATCGCGGATCGCATCAAGCCTTCCGCCGCGGAGGCCATCGCGCGCCTGAAGGACGCCGGCATCAAGGTCTACATGCAGACAGGCGATTCGCGTCGCACCGCACAGGCCGTGGCCAAGGCCGTGGGCATCGACGACTTCCGCAGCGAAGTGCTGCCCAAGGACAAGGCCGCCTTCGTCACCGGGCTGCAGCAACAAGGCCACGTGGTGGCCATGGTGGGCGATGGCATCAACGACAGCGAGGCATTGGCCAAGGCCGACGTGAGCATCGCCATGGGCCAAGGCAGCGACATCGCCATGGACGTGGCGCGCATGACGCTGATCAGCACCGACCTCAACACCATCCCACGGGCCATCACGCTCTCGCGGAAGACCGTCGCCTCATCCGCCAGAACCTCTTCTGGGCCTTCATCTACAACGTGCTCGGCATCCCCATCGCGGCCGGGGTGCTGTATCCCATCAATGGCTTCCTGCTTGACCCCATGATCGCCGGTGCGGCCATGGCCCTGAGCAGCGTGAGCGTGGTGAGCAACAGCCTGCGCCTGAAGTGGGTGAAGCTCGATCAGTGAACCCGAACAACAGACCTCAACATCATCGACCCATGAGAACCCTGCTCTCCCTCATCGCGCTGCCCGCGCTGCTGTTCTTCAGCAGTTGCAGCGCACAGATCAAGAACGCACAGACCACCACCGTACGCGTCGACGGCGATTGCCCCATGTGCGAGAAGACCATCGAGAAGGCCGCCTACGTGAAGGGCGAGGCCGAAGCCGACTGGGATGTGGACGCGAAGACCGCGCGCATCACCATCGACAGCACCCGCACCACCATGGATGCCGTGTTGCAGCGCATCGCCCACGCGGGATATGACAGCGAGCGCTACCTCGCTCCCGATGCCGCCTACGCCGCGCTGCCCGGTTGCTGCCAGTACGTGCGCACGTTCAAGAAAGCCCTGGGCCGGCCCCCGTCCACTGGGCACGATGCAGCGGAGCCACGCCCACGATGCCCTGGCGACCGCTTGCGGCCCAAGGCCGCAGCCCGAAGTCCGATCAGTTCAAGCCTGTTCGCGGCCTACTTCGCGCTGAAGGATGCGCTCGTGGCGTCGGATGCGAAGAGGCGGCCGCGCAGGCCACGGGATTGTCCGCTGCGGTGAAAGCCGTGCAGATGGAACGCATGGGACCTGATCTGCATGGTGCTTGGATGCAGGCGATGGAGCCGCTCGCGAACATCAGTGCGGGTATCGCTTCGAAGACGGATATCGACGCGCAGCGCAAGGCCTTCGCCGAACTCGCAGCACCCATGCTCGCGCTGGTGAAAGTCGCCCCGCCCGGAGCCGGTCTATTATGACCACTGCCCCATGTACGAGGGCGGCGCGGACTGGCTGAGCCAGGACAAGGCCATTCGGAATCCCTTCTACGGTGCGCAGATGATGAGCTGCGGCAGCGTGAAGGAGACCATCGTGAAGTAAGGACCTGGAACGACCACAGCCATGGACCTCCTTCGTTCCCTCCGTACGCTCGCTATCCTGGCGGCGCTCCTGTTGCTCTTGCTGCTGAGGTGGTGTGTTCGCGCAGAGCGGGATCCCCGGGCATCCGCTGGGCACGAGCACGCCGAATGGCAGCTTCACGCCACGCACCACCCGCTACGAGCTCACCGTCCGGGACACCATCGTCAACTACACGGGCAAGGCGCGCAAGGCCTTCACCGTGAACGGGCAGATGCCCATGCCCACGCTCACCTTCACCGAGGGCGACACGGCGATGATCGTGGTGCACAATGCCATGGAGAAGGAAGAGACCTCCCTGCACTGGCACGGCCTCATCCTGCCTTATGCGCTTGACGGTGTTCCCTACCTCACCACCGCGCCCATCAAAGCCGGTGAAACGCAGGTCTACAAGTTCCCGCTGGTGCAGAGCGGCACCTACTGGTACCACTCGCACACCAAGCTCCAGGAGCAGAACGGCATGCACGGCGCGCTCATCATCCACAAGCGCCATGCGGAACCGATGCCCGAACAGGTGCTCATCCTCAGCGAGTGGACGGACATGAAGCCCTTCGAGGTGCATCGCCGACTGCACAGCGCGAACGACTGGAGCGCGATCAAGAAGCACCGGATCCGTCCGGGCACCGTGCAGAGCTACAGCGATGCCATCAAGGACGGTGCGTTCGGCGTGAAGCTCACCAACGAGTGGAAGCGCATGAACGCCATGGACGTGAGCGATGTCTACTACGACCTCCTCTTCGCCAATGGCAAACCCGTGGACGAGGCGCCGCAGTTCAAGGCCGGCGAGCGTGTGCGCGTGCGGCTCATCAACGGCGGGGCGAGCAGCTACTTCTGGATCACCTATGCCGGCGGGAAGATGACCGTGGTGGCCAGCGACGGCATCGACGTGGAACCGGTGGAGGTCGATCGCTTCATCATGGGCATCGCCGAGACCTACGACATCATCGTGACCATCCCGGCGGACAGCACGGCCTATGAACTGCTCGCCACCAGTGAGGACCGCGTACGCTCCACCTCCCTATGGCTCGGCAGCGGCATCCGGCAGCTCGCCGCACCGCTGCAGCCGCTGAAGTACTTCGCGGGCATGGAGATGATGAACGACATGATGAAGATGAACGGCGACCTCGATGACATGGGCATGAACATGAGCCTCCAGCAGATGGACATGAACGTGGTGATGTACCCGGAGATCACCGGTGCGAAGGAGAACGCGCACACCGATCATGGCAACGACCGGTACAACAGCAATGCGCTGTCCGACATCGTGACGCTCAACTACGCCATGCTGCGCTCACCCACCCCCACCGCGCTGCCGCCCGGGCCCGTGAGGGAGATGCGCTTCGAGCTCACCGGCAACATGAACCGCTACCTCTGGGCCATCGACAACAAGACCGTTTCGGAGACCGACCGCATCCTGATCCGCAAGGGCGAGAACGTGCGCATCATCCTTTACAACAACAGCATGATGCGCCACCCCATGCACCTGCACGGCCACTTCTTCCGCGTGGTGAACGGCCAGGGCGATCATGCGCCGCTGAAGAACGTGCTGGACATCATGCCCATGGAGACCGACACCATCGAGTTCGCGGCCACCGAAACGGGCGACTGGTTCTTCCACTGCCACATCCTGTACCACATGATGAGCGGCATGGGGCGCGTCTTCACCTACGAAGGGACGCCCCCCAACCCGGTACTGCCCGATGCGAAGAAGGCCGCACGCATCTTCGCCCGGGACGACAAGGAATGGCACTTCATGGTGCAGAACGACTTCGCCACCAACGGCAACGACGGCGAGGCCATGTACATGAACAAGCGCTGGAACCTGCAGAGCGAATGGCGCCTGGGCTACATGGCGGAACATGGCCAGGAGGTGGAGACCCACTTCGGCCGCTACTTCGGCAAGATGCAATGGCTGTTCGTGAACGCGGGAGTGGACTGGCGCACCCGTGAAGCGCACGGTGGAAACGATCCGGAGGACAACCTCTTCGGGCAGACCAACACCAAGAACAGCCGGAGCGTAGGGCACATCGGATTCCAGTATACCCTGCCGATGCTCGTGGTCCTTGACTTGCGCATCGACACCGATGGCCAATTGCGGGCACAACTGATGCGTGAGGATATCCCGCTAACGCCCCGCCTTCGCATGGACCTGATGTACAACACCGACCTGGAGTACATGGGCCGTTTCCGCTACGTACTGGACAAGACCTGGGCGTTATCCACGCACTACGACAGCGACATGGGGCTGGGGGTGGGGGTCACCCTCAATTATTGAACACGCGGCCTGCTCCGCAACGACTGACCCTCCGGTCTAACTTGCCCGCATGCTCACCCCCCGCGAGAAAGCGGACTTGATCAAGGCCGAGGCCCATCGCTTGGGCTTTCTGGCCTGTGGCATTGCACGCGCCGGTTTTCTGGAAGCGGAGGCACCCCGGCTGGAGCAGTGGTTGCGGCAGAAGCAGCACGGTGAAATGGCCTACATGGCGAACCACTTCGATATGCGCCTGGACCCTCGCAAGGTGGTGGAAGGAGCGAAGAGCGTGATCAGCCTCGCCTACAACTACCACACACCACCGCAGCAGCGCGACCCCAGCGCGCCCAAGCTCAGCACCTACGCCTATGGCCGCGACTACCACAAGGTGCTGAAGAAGCGCTTGAAGCCCTTGATGGCGCTGATCACCGAGCGTTTCGGTGCGGTGAACATGCGCGCCTTCGTGGACAGTGGCCCTGTAATGGAGAAGGCCTGGGCGCAGCGCAGTGGCGTGGGCTGGCAGGGCAAGCACACCAACATCATCCGTCAGGGCGCGGGTTCGTTCTTCTTCCTGTGCGAAGTGATCCTCGATCTGGAATTGGAACCCGACCCACCAGCAACGGACCATTGCGGCACCTGCCGCCGCTGTATCGATGCCTGCCCCACGGATGCCATCACACCCTATGGCGTCGACGGTTCACGCTGCATCAGCTACCTCACCATCGAACTGAAGGATGCGATACCGCAAGCGTTCGCAGGCAAGATGGCGGACTGGACCTTCGGTTGCGACATCTGCCAGCAGGTGTGCCCGTGGAACCGGTTCAGCACACCGCATACGGAACCGCAGTTCCTGCCCAAGCCAGAGCTGATGGGCTTGACAGCTGACGAATGGCACGGCATGACCGAAGTTGTCTTCGACCGACTGTTCGAAGGCAGCGCAGTGAAACGCACCAAGTACACCGGGCTCAAGCGGAACCTCGGTTTCCTAAAAGAATAGGATGCCGATCAGGTGCGCATGGTCTTCTGGAACACGTCCAGAATGACCTCCTTGTACTGGTGGCCGAAAGTGGCCAGGCACCACGCCTTGAAGAGCAGCTGATCGCGCTGCCCCAGCCATTTCACGGCCTTTGAAAGTTCCTTTTGAAAGAGGCGAGGATCGAAGCTCACCTTTTGAAGCACTTGCTTGCTCAGCTCCATCATCTTCCGTCCCTGGTCCATCATCACAGTGAAGATTAGGCTCGCTCTCCGGAGAAAAGCGGACATGAAGGTAAGTTAACTCGGGACTGGAACGGCACGTTTCACCTTGCAGGTTTTCCACAGGCCTGTTCCAGCGGTGTGAACATAACGTGCACCACCACCGATCGGTACCCGGAAAGGGGGGAACGGTGGATCAGGGTTCGATCTTCGCCTCTTCCGCCTGGAGCACTTCGTAGGTGTCCGTGCGGTACAGGTAGGCCACAAGGCCACAATGGGCTGGTACCAGCACATTCGCCGGCAGCACGTAGTCGTGGGTCACTGTGAGCGTATCACCCGCCGCTGCGGAGCCGGTCACCACCGTTTCGCCCCAAGTACTGTTCACGTTCCCACGCAGCACATGGCGGTGCAGGTAGTCGAGCACGTTCGGCGGCGATACCCGGTTGTCGATCTGGGCGTCCACCACGCTGTCCTCGGTCAGATAGATGGTGAGGTTGTGATCTCCGGTCAGCGCCACTACGGGCACCACCTTCAGGGTCATGCTTACCGTGTTGGTGCCTGTGTTGTAGCTCACCGCGTCGAAGATCACCTCGACTTCGGCAGGGGTGTTGATGATCTCGGCCACGGCGCTGCCCCAGTTGCCGTCGCCCACGATGATGCTGCCGCTGAAAGGCCGGCGGCTCACCAATCCGGCAGGCAGGCTGTTCACCCCGAAGGTGGTGATGTACTCTTCACCTGCCACGGTCCGGAAGTCGGTCTCGAAGGGAGGAGCGGCCGGATCAGCGAAAGCCGAAGCATGCACGCCGACTATGATCAGGTCCTCTCCGTACAGTGTGTGCAGTCCGAGGGCCACATCGGTTGCCGCTGGGCAGTTGTTGCACGTGTGGCCGGTCAGGTCTTCCAACAGCACCTTGCGGGCCGGTCCGTCAACGGGCTGTCCGCCGCCAGTGGCCGTATTGTCCGGGAATTCCACGTAGTCGCAGGAGGCCAGGGTGGCCAGCGCCAGAAGGGCTGCGATAGGGGTGCGCCGCATGGTCAGAAGGTGCTGGTGATGGAGACGGAAAGGCCGTTGGACGCGGGTACCTGACGGCACACGCCGCCTACGCAGAAAATCCCCGCGCGCTGGCGACCGTAGTTCACCGTGAAGCGGTTACCTCCGCGGATATAGCCCATGGAACCGATCGGGTAGTGGGTGCGCTCGGTCTCCACCTCCTCACCATCCTTCACGAAGGTGTCGCCGAAGGTCTCGTAGTTGAACTGATCCATCACCGCGATGAACCAATGGGGGCTGAAGGTGAACTCCGCCAGCCCTGTCATCCAGTTCCCTTTGTCCTGATGTGTGGAAAGATGTTGCAGTTCGAACCTCACTGAATTACGGTCCGTGAAGTTGTGAAGCCCTTCCAGGATGAACATGTCGGCGTAGACCACCGGCTTGCCCGCCTTGCCCTGCACCACCTCGATGTCGTACACCAGATTGATGTAGGTAAGGGCCAGTTCCCAATCAGCGCTCAGCTTCTTGCGCAGTTCAATGTTGAAGTCCGAGAAGTACTGCCGCTCGCCACGCTGGAAAAAGCTGGTGCTATAGCCCTGGTAGCGAACCGTATCGTCGGGCATGGCCGTGGAATCCAAGGACCAGGCGGTGCTGTAGTTCACGGCCAGCTTGGTGCCGTACTTGCCGCCAAGGGGCGTGCCCTTCTTGAACTTGTAGAACACTTCGCCCTGGTAGGCCACTTCACCGTTGGGCTGGGTGGCGTAAGGGTAGAGCGTGGCAGGCAGGTTATAGGTGTGCTGCTTGCTGAGGGTGGGCAGGAAGTTGATGTTCAGGTTGAACAGGCTTTGCGCGGCCCGATCGCTCTGGTACACCATGTTGTCGAAGGTGTGCGCACCCGCACTGATGCCGAGGCCCTTGGTGCTGTAGGTGGCGTTCATCAGCAGCGCCTGCCCCGGCTTGTAGATGAACTGGTTGCTCCGGTTGGGGTCGTTGATCTTGTATGCGTATTCGGTGTAGAGGTTCCAGTGGGAAGTGGTGTAGTTCAACCGACCCGCCCAGGCCCCTACGTTCTCCGGAAGCTCGCGCTGGGGGTCCTTGTCCTCTTGGAACTTGCTCACGAAGCTTCCCCCCAGCACCAGGTTGCGGCCTTTCTCCACCCACTTGGGGAAGGCGCCGGGCAGGCACTCGGTGAGCGAGATCTCCGCGTCGGCCCCACGCACGATCCCTACGCCGTTGTTGTAGCCATCTTCAAAGCCGAAGCGCTGTCGCCCGGTGAAGGCCTTCAGGTACACGCCCTCGCGCGGCTTGAACTTCACGCGGACCCCGTCCATGGCGTTGTCCACACCGAGGTAGCGTTCCTCATAGCTGCGGAACACCATGCCTTGGCCGAACTGCTCGAAGAAGTTGCCCACGGTGATTTCCAGGTCATCGATGGAATAGCTGGCATAGCGGTAACCGATGCCGGTTCCGGAATAGGGCTGCCCAGCGGGATAGCCCACGAGGGCAGGCTCATAGGTCTCAAAACGGATCCCGGCCTTGAACGCCCCTTGGGTGTACTGAATGTTGCCCCAGGAGTTGAGACCCATCAGCTCGTCGGGTACCACGGCACCGATGGCGCTGTCCTGATTGTACAGCTGGGCATCCATGCTGAAATTCCCATGCACCTGCGGCAGGTCCGGGCCCTTGGGCGCTTCAGGCGTGGCCGTACTGTCAGGCGGTTGCTGGGCGCTGGCGGGTAGCACCAACAACAGGGCGCAGGACAGGGGCAACAGTGCGCGCAAGGCGCTGCGTCGGGTTCCGCTCATCCGAAAAAGATCACTTGCCGGCGGCTTTCTTCACCTGTTCGTACAGGTCGTTCTCGTCGCCAGGCTCATAGTTGTTGTGCTGCCATACAATGTTACCCTTTCCGTCGATCAGGAAGGTGTGCGGCACGTTGTTCACGTTCAACGCGCGCTTCAGGTCCCCGTTGGGATCCAGTACCACATCATAATCCCAATCCTGTCCGTTCACGTAGGGCGCCACGCGGTTCATGGTGCGCGCATCGTCGATGCTCACCGCGATCAACTTCACACCGGTCTGCTTCTGCCAGTCCTCATACTTGTCGGCAATGGCGGCGAGCTCTCGTTTGCAGGGGGCGCACCAGGTCGCCCAGAAGTTCACGATGATGGGCTTGCCGCCATTGGTCCATGTGCTCGTGTTCACCTTCTTGCCATCCATGGTCTGTACGACCACCGAGGGCATTTTGCTTTGGGCGCTGAGCAGCAGGGGTAGGGCGAGGGCGAGGGTAGCGAGGAAGTGTTTCATGGTGTGGGATGGCCAAAGAAAAGGCCGGCGATCGAAGTGCAAGTATCGCACCAGATCGCCGGCCGTTCTCTATCGGTTCACTACGGTCCGCTTAGTGGGACAGCGTGATCTTGCGGGTGCTCTTCACGTCGCCCGCGTTGATGGTGAAGAAGTACAGACCGTCGCTCAGGCCATCGAGGTCGATGATCTGGGTGTGCAGGCCAGCAGCAGCGCTGTTGTTGGTGGCGAACACGCGCTCACCGAGCACGTTCATCACTTCCACGCTCACAGGGGCGCCATTGTCCAGGCGGTAGCTCAAGGTCACCACACCGTTGGTGGGGTTCGGGTAGATGGACAGGGTGCGGTCCAAGGTGCTCTCCGCCATGCCAACGCCCTGGGAGGCCTTCCAGCCACCGGTGCGCGCTTCGCCGAAGTTGCCGTAACCGGAGCTCAGCCACAGGCCGGTGCCGTCGATCACGTTGTAGCTGCCCACAGGCTGCGAGGTGCCGGTAGGCAGAAGGCCATCACCGTAGCTGTCGAACACCGTCAGCTTGTAGCAATCGGTAGGAAGCATCCAGTTGAAGGTCTTGGTGCTGTTCGCATCAGTACCGCCACCATTGCCAGCGCAGGTGTAAGGACCACCCGACTGCACCACGGTGCCGTTGCTGTTCTCCAGTTCCCATGTCGTTTCGCCGCAGAACCAGTCGAGGTTCAGCGTGAAGGTCACGTTCTCCGTGGCATCCAGGGCCTGTACGAAACCAGGTGTGTAGGTGTTGTCACCTGCGTTCACATCAGGGGTGGTGATGGTGATCGTGGTCTGTGCGGGGTTCGTGATGTTCACGTTGTTCAACGTCACGGTGGCGTCACCGTAGGTGGCCAGGGTGCCGTTCCAGGTCTGCTGGGCGAGGATGGTCGCGCCTTGCTTCACAGCCACGTTGAAGGTAGAGAGGGGATTGGTGCCCATGTTGGAAACCACCACAGGGATGTCCAGCTGGTCGCACACGAGGGTCTCACCGGTGTAGCTCAGGATGGCTGCGTTCGTGCCAGGCTGGGCAACGGGGCAGCCTTGGGCTTGGGCCCAAAGACCGGCCGTGGTCATTTGACCCACCTCGGTCACCTTGCGGGCGGGGCAGATCTTGTAGATCGTAGGGAAGTAGGAGATCTGGTAGTCATCAGCGATGCCAGCATTGTCGATGATGGGGTAAGGCGTGCCAGCCACCCAGTTGCCTTGGGTGTTGCTGCCCGTACCGTTAATGTCGGCAAGCGTCGTGCTTCCATCTCCTTCTACCATGATCACCATCACGCGGTCCTCGGCCGTGCCAGGTCCGTAGTCATCGTACAGGTTCTCCAGGTTGCCGGAGTTGTGGTAGCTCCAGCAGGGACCGCACCAGGTGGCGCTGATGTCCAGGATCACGGTGTAACCCTGGTCAAGGTAGTCGTACAGGTGGTGCTGAACGCCGTTGATGTCCGTAGCGGTGAAGTCAGGTGCCGTGGAGTTCGGGGGCAGCTGGGCCATCACGCCCGTGGACAGGGCCAAAGAAGCCGCGAGTAGGGTGTGTTTCATAGGATCTGGGTGCTGTTTAGGTGGTGCAAGATACCCGGACGTGGGATCGTTCGGTACAGGGATCGACGAAAGTCTTGGAGTCCTATCCGTCCGCGTCAGTCGTGGAGTGATGGACGGTTGCGGGCATTTTCTTGGGCATGTCACTTACATTTGCATGAGGCAGGCAAGTCATCATTTTGCCGTGACCCCATTTCGCACATGAAAGCAACATCGACCCTTCTCTCCCTTCTCTTCACCACCACGCTGCTGGCACAGGCCCCGGAGTTGGTGACCTTGCGCGACACCCTCGGCAATGTTATCGCGAACGGCTCCACCATCATCGTTTACGGCAACGCGGCCACCCCCTTGATGGAGCAGGACCTGAGCACAGAGCTGAACGGTTCCGTGGCGAAGACGATCAACATGCGCCGCCACGAATTGAACGTGGTGACCGGTTCGAAGAACTATTTCTGCTGGGGCTTGTGCTATCTGCCCCGCCTCTCCGGCAACACACCCACTTGGTTGAGCACGGACCCTGTGCCCATGACCCCGCAGCAGGAGGTGGACAACTTCCACGCCTACTATAAGCCGGAGGGGAACGCGTCCTACTGCTGCTTTCAGTATGTATGGTTCGACGTGAACAACCAGTCGGACAGTGTATGGGTGAACATCTGCTTCGACACACAGACCTTCACTGGCGTGGCGGAAGTGGAGGCCACGCCTTCGCTCAGCGCCTACCCGAACCCGGTCGCTGGTGGCGAGGTCACCTTCACCTACGATGTGGCAGGCGGTGTTGGTGGCGCCCAGCTGGTCCTCTACAATGCCCTCGGCGAGCGCGCCTTGGTGCGTTCAGTGAGCAACAGCAACGGTCGCGCTACGGTCCCGACCGCCAACCTGGCCCCTGGCGTGTGGTTCGCTGCCTTGGAGCAGAACGGCCGCATGATCGCCACCCGCCGTTTGGTGGTGGGTCGTTAGGTGTAGGTCTTCCTTAGGAACTGAGCCAGCTTGGGTACGCCTAAGCTGGCTTTTTCCTTCCAATGGGTGAAGCGCACGCCTTGGGCGGAGACCGTATTGGGGTCCACCAAGTGGATCGTCGCTTGGGCGGGTGCGCTGTGCACAAGGCCAGCTGCTGGGTACACCTGTAACGAGGAGCCCACCACCACAAGCACATCGGCTTGCGCCACAAGGGCTGCCGCCGGCATCAGCAAGGGCACCTCCTCCCCGAACCAGACGATGTGGGGGCGAAGTTGGGAGCCCTTCGGACACTTGTCACCAGTCCGAAGGTGTGGGCCGTTCACCGGGAACACCAAGGAAGGGTCGGCGGTGCTGCGGGCCTTCAGGATCTCGCCATGGAGGTGAAGCACCCTTGAACTGCCCGCCCGTTCGTGCAGGTCGTCGATGTTCTGGGTCACCACCTGCACATGGAAGCTGTCCTCCAATGCGGCGATGGCCTCGTGCGCGGCGTTCGGGCTGGCCTTCAGCACCTGTTCGCGTCGAAGGTCATAGAAGCGCAGGACCAGTTCCGCATTGCGCGCCCACGCCTCGGGGGTGGCCACATCCTCGATCCGGTATTCCTCCCACAACCCATCGCTGTCGCGGAAAGTGCGCAGACCGCTTTCAGCGCTTATGCCGGCACCGGTGAAGAAAACGATACGGATAGGTGACATGGAGGCGAAGTTCGGTCTCCGGATCCGGGTTCCGGACCTTCCCTATGCTGTGATCTTGATGGGATCTTTATCTTGCCCACCCTTTTCAAAACCCCGCGCCGCATAGCACATTCTCTACCCGCCCTCTTGTGACCTGAACGGAGGGGCCCATGATGATCGAAAGTCTGCGCGGTGAGCTCATTGAGAAGGCGCCGGACCATGCCGTGGTGGAATGCCATGGCGTGGGCTACCTCGTGCACATCTCAGCCAACACCTTCGGCGACCTGCCGGAGCGTGGTCCATGCCGCCTGTTCATCCACTACACGGTGAGCGTGGATGTGCGCAGCGGCTCCAGTGAGCACCGACTTTCCGGCTTTGTGAACGCTGAAGAGCGCCACTTGTTCCGCCAATTGATCGAAGTGCAGGGCGTGAGCGCCACCATCGGCATGTTGATCCTGGGTGCCATGCGGGCCGATCAGCTGCGCATGGCGATCATGAACGGGGACGAAGGCGCCCTGAAGCGCATCAAAGGCATCGGCCCCAAGCTGGCCCAACGGATCCTCGCGGAGATGAGCGGGCGCCTGGCCAACGAACCCATCCAGCGGCTGGTGGCCTCCGGAGGCATGGGCAATACCCTCAAGGTCGAGGCGTTATCGGCACTGGTCACGCTCGGCTTGGACCGGGTGAAGGCCGAAAGGACCCTGCAAGGAATCCTGAACGATCGCAAGGCGGACCCACCGGAACTGGAAGAACTCATCCGACTGACGCTGAAGAACCTGTGAGGAAGGAGATCGCGCGAACGGGAGCGGAACGGTCCGCAAGGCAGGCCATTGGCCTGTTGCTACGCCTGCTGGCCTTGGTGCTGGTGGTGTGCGTGCTCGATGTGGCCGCTGCCGAAGGCGCCATGTACGAGGACCTCTTCCTTCAACAGGTGGACTCCCCCCAGATAGACCTGCCCTACCCGATCGTGGACCCCCCCAACCCCGGTGACCAGAACACCGGCACCATCGATCTGCAGAACCCGGCCAACATCCAGAACAATGTGGTGTACGACCCGGCCACCGGGCAGTACATCATGCAGAGCACCGTGGGCGAGGATGGCTTCGACTACCGCCCGCCCATGAGCATGTCGCTTGAGGAGTACCTCAACTACGACATGGAGAAGAACATGAAGACCTACTGGCTGGACAAGAAGGACAAGGACAGCGAGCGGGCCACCAAGAGCTTGATACCCACACTGAAGGTCCGCAGCGAGGCCTTCAACCGCATCTTCGGCGGGGACCAGATCGAGATCAGGCCCAACGGTTCCGCAGAGGTCACCTTCGGCCTCAACATCAGCAAGACCGAGAACCCGCGGATCCCGATCCAGCAGCGCAAGATCACCACCTTCAACTTCGACCAGCGCATCCAGCTGAACCTCGTCGGTAACATCGGTGATAAGCTGAAGATCAACACCAACTACAACACCGAGGCCACCTTCGATTTCGAGAACCAGGTGAAGCTGGACTACACCGGCCACGAGGACGAGATCATCCAGAAGATCGAGGCCGGTAACGTAAGCCTGCCCCTGCAAGGCCAGCTGATCCAAGGCAGCCAGAGCCTCTTCGGCCTCAAGACCCAGTTGCGCTTCGGTCGCCTCACGGCCACGGCCATCTTCAGCCAGGAGAAAGGGCAGCGCAAGAACGTGGCGGTGGCCGGTGGTGCACAGACCACCAACTACGAGATCAAGTCCGACGAGTACGAAGCGAACAAGTACTACTTCCTCAGCCACTACTACCGCGATCGGTATGAAGCCGCTTTGGAACCGATGCCCACGGTGGCCAGCGGCGTGCAGATCACCCGCATCGAGGTCTGGGTCACCAACACCCGCTTCGACTTCGAGCAGAACCGGAACATCGTTGCCTTCACCGATCTGGGTGAGGATGCCAGTGCGGCAGCCGCCGCCGCCAACAAGGTGAGCCCGGAGCTGGTGTCCAACGGATTCCTGGTCGACGGTGCCGGTACGGAAGCCGCGAACGGGGCCAACAACCTGTTCAATAACATGGTGACCAACAGCGGGGTCACCGGCTTCACCAGCGCCACACAGACCTTGCAGAACCTCGGGTTGGTGGCCGCGCGCCACTACGAGAAACTTGAAAGTGCGCGCTTGTTGGAGCCCAACGAGTTCACCTACAACCAGCGCCTTGGTTTCATCGGCCTCAACCAGAACCTCAACAACGACGAAGTGCTGGCCGTGGCCTACCAGTACACCCTGAACGGGCAGACCTATCAAGTGGGCCAGTTCAGCACGGACGTGGCCGCACCACAGGCCCTCATCCTTCGACTGCTGAAGCCCACCATCACCAACCCACGCCTGCCGCTGTGGGACCTGATGATGAAGAACGTGTACTCCCTCGGTGCCTTCCAGGTGAACGCCGACAACTTCCGCTTGGACCTGCTGTACAACAACCCCACCACGGGGGTTGACATCAACTACGTGCCGCGCGCGCCGATCGATCAGATCCCCCTGATCCAGGCCTTGGGCATGGACCGGCTCGATCCGCAGATGGCGCGCAACCCCGATGGGGCCTTCGACTTCGTGGACAATGCAGCCACCGTGGGCGGTACCATCAACAGCCAGAACGGTCGCATCTTCTTCCCGGTGCTGGAACCCTTCGGCAGCTACCTGGACAGACAACTTCAACAGGATCCCTCGAACACGCCCGCCATTCGAAGCAACATCGTGTTCCAGGTGCTGTATGATAGCACGAAGACCGCAGCGCAGAACCAGCCCGAGCTGAACCGGTACAAGTTGAAGGGCAGCTACCGCAGCGCCAGCAGTGATGTGATCAGCCTGAACTCGGTGAACATTCCCCAAGGCTCCGTGAGCGTGACCGCCGGTGGTGTGAAGCTGGTGGAGAACCAGGACTACACCGTGGACTACAACCTGGGCCGCGTGAAGATCCTGAACCAGGGCATCTTGGAAAGCGGCACGCCCATCAACGTATCGCTGGAAAGCAACTCGCTGTTCAGCATCCAGACCAAGACGCTCGCCGGTGCCCGCTTCGACTACCGCGTGAACAAGGACATCTCCCTCGGCGGCACCATCATGAACCTGTACGAGCGTCCACTTACGCAGAAGGTGAACGTGGGGGATGAGCCGATCCGCAACACCATCCTGGGCTTGGACGGTACGTGGAAGACCGAGAGCAACTTCGTGACCAACCTGGTGGACAAGCTGCCGTTCTACGCCACCAAGCAGGCCAGCGCCGTGGATGCCAGCATGGAGGCCGCCTACCTGATCCCCGGCCACAGCAGGGCCATCGGCGACGCGGGCACCAGCTACATCGATGACTTCGAGGGCAGCGTGAACACCATCGACATGCGCCAGCAGAGCCTGTGGTTCCACTCTTCCATACCGCAGGGACAGGATGACCTCTTCCCGGAGGGCAGTTTGATCAACGACCGCGATGCCGGACGCCGCCGTGCAATGCTCGCCTGGTATGTGATCGATCCGCTCTTCTTCCGCGACAACAACATCAAGCCACCCAACATCACCGCTGACATTCAGAGCGACCACCGCATGCGGCAGGTGTTGGAGCAGGAGGTGTTCCCCAACAGGCAGCTCGCCTCCGGAACGCCACCCAACATCCCCGTGTTGGACCTGGCCTATTACCCCAGCGAGCGCGGACCCTACAACTTCGCCACCACCGGACTGGAATCCGACGGCCGCATCTCCGATCCCAACGGCAGCTGGGCGGGCATCACGCGGCGCGTGAACACCACCGACTTCGAGGCCAGCAACATCGAGACCATCCAGTTCTGGATGATGGACCCCTTCAACCCGACCGTGGGCAACAGCGAAGGGGTGCCGGCCAGCAACGAGGACAGCCAGAACAGCACGGGCGGTGAGTTCCTCATCAACCTTGGTAACATCAGCGAGGATGTGATGCGCGACAGCCGCAAGTTCTTCGAGAACGGCCTGCCCAAGGACCTCAACGATGCCGCACAGGCCACCGCCACCACCGATTGGGGTGTGGTGCCCACCACCCAGAGCGTGGTGAACGCCTTCGCCATCAACCCCGATGCCAACAGCTACAAGTTCCAGGACGTCGGTATCGATGGCTTGAGCAGTGTGCAGGCCGACCTCAGCGGTCGTACCGAGCAGCTCTTCTACGCGGACTACCTCACCAACGTGGCCGCCGCAGTGACCGATCCCGCCGCCTACGCCGCCATCCAGACCGACCCGAGCGCGGACGATTACCGCTTCTTCCGCGGAGACTTCGCCGACAACAACGACCTCGACATTCTGGAGCGGTACAAGTACTTCAACGGCATGGAGGGCAACAGTGTCACCGATGAGGACAATCTGGAGGACTACCCCACGCAGAGCACCACCTTGCCCAACACCGAGGACATCAATCAGGACCAGAACCTGGCCGAGACCGAGAGCTACTTCCAGTACAAGATCTCCCTGAAGCCACAGGACATGGTGGTGGGCCGCAACTTCATTGTGGACCGCGTGGAAGGCACCGCCAACACCCCGAACGGTCCCAAGTCCGTCTACTGGTACCAGTTCAAGGTGCCCATCCGCCAGCCGGAGAAAGTGGTGAACGGCATCCAGGACTTCCGCAGCATCCGCTTCATGCGATTGGTCATGACCGGCTGGGCCCAGGAGGCTGTGCTACGCTTCGCTCGTATGGAGTTCATCCGAGGCGAATGGCGCAAGTACAACTTCAGCCTCGAGACACCGGGCGAGAGCATTGGCGGTGACCCTGATCAGACCACCTTCAGCGTGGCCGCCGTGAACATCGAAGAGAACGGACGTCGCGTGCCGGTGAACTACGTGCTGCCCCCGGACATCAACCGGCAGATCGACGTGAGCAGCGCCAACCTCCGCAACCTCAACGAGCAGAGCCTGCAGCTGCGCACCTGCAACCTTCGCGATGGCGATGCACGCGCGGCCTTCCGCAACGTGAGCTTCGACATCCGTAGCTACAAGAAGCTCCGCATGTACATCCACGCGGAGAGCGCCGACATCACCGACCCCATCGCCTTCGGTGATGTGAGCGTGTTCGTGCGCTTGGGCAACGACTACGAGAACAACTACTACGAGTACGAGGTGCCTGTTGTGCCTTCCACCTTCTACAACAACGACCCCTACAACGTTTGGCCCGAGGCGAACAACATGATCATTGAGTTCGCCAAGCTCAACGACACCAAGATCCAGCGGGACCAGGCGGGCTGGCCGGTGAACGAACGCTACGCCCAGTTCGATGGCGACCGTCGTGTGTTCGTGAAGGGTAACCCGAACCTGAGCCAGATGCGGACCATTATGATCGGCATCCGCAACCCGAAGAAGGACGGTGCTGAATCCAATCCATGGAACACGGACAACGGTGTGAACCAATGCACCGAAGTGTGGGTGAACGAACTGCGCCTTACCGACTTCGACCAGAGCGGCGGCTGGGCGGCCCTGGCGCGCTTGAACACCCAGCTCGCCGACCTCGGCAACCTGAGCGTGGCCGGCAACTACAGCACGCCTTACTGGGGCAGCATCGACAAGCGCGTGAGCGAGCGCCAGCGGGACACCCGCTACGGGGTGGACGTGAGCGCCAACCTGGAACTGGGTAAGTTCCTGCCGGAGGCCAGCGGGGTGAAAGTGCCGATGTACGTGGGCTACCAGGAGCAGATCATCAACCCGCAATATGATCCGCTCAGCCCCGACATTGAGTGGAGCGACGCCACGCGCGCGCTGACCAAAGAGGAACGCAAAGCCAAGCTCAAGGAGCTTCGGACCTACACGCGAAGGCGGAGCATCAACTTCACCAACGTGCACAAGGAGCGCGACCAGAAGGAGGGAGGCAAGGAGCACTTCTGGGATGTGGAGAACCTGGCCCTGACCTATGCCTATGGCGATCAGGAGTACCACGATGTGAACACCCAGTACGAGAACCTGCGCACCTACCGCGGCAGTCTCGCCTGGCAGCACAACCCAAAGCCCATCGCCGTGAAGCCCTTCGAAGGCATCGGCTTCATCGGCAAGAGCAACTGGCTGAAGCTCATCAAGGACTTCAACTTCAACATCGGCTTCAAGCAGCTCACCGCGCGCACCAGCATTGACCGGTCGTACATGGAGCGCCTTGTGCGGCCCAACCCCGACATCGTTTCGCTGGCGCCGCGTCCCACCTACACCAAGACCTTCAACTGGACCAGTCAGTGGGGCTTCCGCTACGAGCTGACCAAGAGCCTCAAGCTTGACTTCAGCGCGAACAACGGTGCCATCATCGGTGAACCCACCGGCCGTGTGAACAGCAAATCAGGCTACGACTACGAAGTGTGGAAGGATAGCGTGCTCAACAGCCTGCAGACCTGGGGTGAGACCATGCACTACGACCACACCGCCAACCTCACCTACCAGCTGCCCTTCGACAAGTTGCCCATCACCGACTGGATCAACTCCAACGCCACCTACGGCGCAGGCTACCAGTGGGACCGCTCACCGCTGGGCCAGGACACCTTGGGCAACACCATCCAGAACTCACGCACCCTCAGCCTCAACGGCCAGCTGAACTTCGTGAACCTCTACAACAAGATCCCCTACTTCAAGAAGATCAACGACAAGGCCAAGGGTAAGGGAGCGAAGAAGAGCACCGCAGGCAAGAAGGATCCGCCGAAGGATGCCGACAAGAAGGATGACAAGGGCGGAACCGCCAAGCCCGATGACACCGGCACCAAGATCGATCCGCTGGAGGGCCTCGCCCGCCTGCTGATGACCGTGCGGACAGGCAACATCACCTACAGCCAGAACAGTGGCATGCTGCTGCCGGGCTACACCCGCGGCACCAACATCATGGGCATGGACCCCGGCTTCGACGCGCCCGGCTTCGGCTTCGTGTTCGGCCAACAGAACACCAACCTCGCCGGTGATGTGGTGCGCGATTTCGCCGGTGAGGCCGCCAGCAAGGATTGGCTCACGAAGAACCCGAACATCTTCAACCCGTACACCAACACCCGCACCGAGAACATCAACGGCAGGCTCAGCCTGGAGCCCTTCAAAGGCTTCCGCGTGGAACTGATGGGCACACGGACCTTCAGCCAGAACAGCCGCTCCTTCTACCGCTACAACACCACCGAGGGACGCTACGTGAACGATAGCCCGCAGGAGTTCGGCAATTTCAGCGTCAGCACCATCACCTGGGGAACCACCTTCAGTAAGGACAACGACAACTACGTGAACCCCACCTTCCAGGCCTTGCTGGACAACCGCGCCATCATCAGCGCGCGCCTCGGTTCGGTGGACCCCCTCTCCGGCCTGCCCGAGGACAGCCTGTACTACACCGGCTACACCGGCACCAACCAGGATGTCGTGATCCCGTCGTTCATCGCCGCCTACACCGGTCGCGATGCCGCCACTGTGAAGCTGAACCCCTTCAAGCAGGTGCCGTTGCCCAACTGGGACATCACCTACGATGGCCTCACCAAGTTGGAGATGTTCAAGAAGCTGTTCCGCACCTTCACGTTGAACCACAGCTACCGCAGCACCTTCAGCGTGGGCAACTACCAGACGAACATGCTTTATCGTCCGGATACCATCGACGCCAGCGGCAACTTCCTGCCGCAGAAGGTGATCACGGTGGTCACCATCAGCGAGCAGATGCGCCCCTTCATCAACTTCGACGCCACCCTGCAGAACAGCCTGCTCGCCAAGTTCGAGTACAACCGCGATCGTAGCCTCAGCCTCAGCCTCACCAACTACCAGGTCACCGAAGTTCGCGGACAGGAGTTCGTGATCGGTAGCGGCTACCGTTTCAAGGGCGTGAAGTTCCCCTTCGAGATCGGCGGCAAGACCCCGAAGAGCGACCTGAACCTCCGCGTGGACCTCAGCTGGCGGCGCAACAACACGGTGATCCGCAAGATGGAGGAAGGCCAGAACCAGGTGACCGCCGGGCAGGACATCCTCTCCATCAAGACGAGCGCCGACTACGTGATCGATCAGCGGCTCAACGTCCGCGCCTTCTACGAGCGGGTGATCAACAACCCCGTCATCAGCTCCAGCTTCCCCAGCGCCAACACCAACCTTGGCGTCAGCCTCCGCTTCACACTGGCTCAGTGATGAGACCGGTCATGCCCTGATGACCCGGAACGGCTATTTTCGCCACCCAAGAAACCCTCTTCCCGACCATGAACTTCCCCGCAGAACTGAAGTACACGAAAGACCACGAGTGGATCCGCATCGAGGGCGATGAGGCCGTGATCGGCATCACTGAGTTCGCCCAGAGCGAGCTGGGGGACATCGTGTTCGTGGACATCAACACCGTGGGGCAGAGCGTGGACAAGGAGGCCGTGTTCGGTACCGTGGAAGCGGTGAAGACCGTGAGCGACCTGTTCATGCCCGTGAGCGGCACCGTGCTGGCCGTGAACGAAGGCCTGGCCGACGATCCCGCTGCGGTGAACACCGATCCCTATGGCGCTGGTTGGATGGTGCGCATCAAGCTGGCGAACCCCGCCGATGCCGCCGAGCTGCTCACCACCGAGCAGTACACCGCCCTCATCGGTCACTGATCCCCCCATGTTGCGGTCGTTCCGCTGGGCGCTCGCGTGGGCGCTGTGCATCCTTGTGCTCTGCCTGATGCCCGGCAGGGCCTTGCCCAGCTGGGATTGGTTCGATCTGCTGAGCCTGGACAAGTTGGTGCATGCGGGCATGTTCGGAACGTTGACGGTGCTGCTGGCCGGAGCCTTCCAGAAGCAAGGCATGCACGGTCCGTTCCTTACGCTGGCCGTCGGCATCAGCGCGGCTTACGGCCTGGGCACCGAGTTCCTGCAAGGCCTTGAAGCACTGGGTCGCCGAACGGACATCAACGACATGATCGCGAACACCGTCGGGGCCATCCTTGGCGCGCTGTTCTGTGCATCGCGCATCCGCAAGGGCAAGGCCTTCCTGCCGACGTTGCTGCGGTAAGGGTGTACCGGATCAGCGGCTCGCTGTCAGCCTGATATCTTTGGTCACATGGCCACCAAGAGCACTGCCACACCACACATGCCCGATCCGCGCACCACGCCCACCATCGACCAGGTCGGCATCGAAGAGCGCGTGGCCCGCATCAAGACGCGGAGCATCAAGAAGGAAACGAAGGTGCAGGGCATGCACCTCGCCCTCAGCATGATCGACCTCACCACCTTGGAAGGGGCCGACACGCCGAGCAAAGTGAAACAACTTTGCTACAAGGCCATGCACCCGCACGACTCGCTGCCGGGCCTTCCGACCTGCGCCGCGATCTGTGTGTACCCGTCACTCGTGAAGGTCGCGAAGAAGGCGCTCGGCGATAGCGGCGTGAAGGTGGCGTCGGTGTCAACGGCTTTTCCCAGCGGACAAGCACCGAAGTCCGTGAAGATCGCGGACACCAGGTTCGCGGTGAACGAAGGTGCGGATGAGATCGACATGGTGATCAGCCGTGGCCACTTTCACAGCGGCGACTACAACTTCGTGTTCGATGAGATCGCAGCCATCAAGGAAGCCTGTGGTGATGCGCGCCTGAAAGTGATCCTGGAGACCGGCGAGCTTGGCACCTACGACAAGGTGCGCCTGGCCAGCGACATCGCCATCGCCGCAGGTGCCGACTTCATCAAGACCAGCACCGGCAAGATCAATCCGGCGGCGACGATGGAAGTGACGCTGGTGATGCTGCACGCCATCCGCGACCACTACCTGAAGACCGGGCAGATGATCGCCATGAAGCCCGCTGGCGGCATCCGCAAGAGCAAGGAAGCGCTGCACTACCTCATGATGGTGAAAGAGGAGCTCGGCCCCGAATGGTTGAGCAACCACTGGTTCCGCTTCGGCGCGAGCAGCCTGGCCAACGACATCCTGATGCAGCTGCAGAAGGAGGCCGACGGGCACTACCAGAGCGCGGACTACTTCAGCCTGGACTGAGCCTGAGCGGACCCGTTCAGTTCGCTGCGCGGATATTTGCCAGGATCAAGTCACCTATCTTTCATCCTGCACCCAACCCTCTTGTTCACCTTGGGGTTAGGTGGTTGTAAGGGCATCATGGATGCGCGGGCCGGATCCAGGCTACCTGCTGATCGGAGGGGCTGGAGAGGTGGGCGCTCCATGATTCGTCATCGACCGACTTTGACCAGGTAGCATGCTGATAGCCAACAGTTCGTTGCTGGAACGTTGCATCCGCCGACCGGCGGATACCGCAGCCCAGTTCGAGCTGTACAAGGTTCTGCGTGATGCGTTGCTCTCCGTGGCCTATCGGTACGAGCGTGATGCCCTTCAACGCAAAGCCATGGTGAACGCTGCCTTTTTGAAGATCCTGGACCACCTGCCCGATAAGCACCCTGACGCTCCTTTCGAGGCCTGGTGCCGGAGGATCATGATCAACACGGTGCTGAACGAGCAACGGAACAACCGCAGGGCCAATGGTCTTGGACATGGGAGACATGTGGAGCTTGCTGACCACCATGCCCCCTCGGACCTTAACGGGGCCGAGGAGATGATCCAAACAGAGCAGCTTCGGCACATGATGGACCGCCTGCCTTCGGTGACCCGTGAGGTCTTCAACCTCTACGCCATCGACGGTTGGAAGCACAAGGAGATCGCCGCAGCCCTGGACATCAGTGAAGGCACCTCCAAGTGGCACGTGAGCCATGCCCGGCAGGCCTTGCGGGAGATGTTGGGAGAAGAGCTCCGTTCCCACCTCAAACTGCGCATCGCATGAGCCGGAAGCACTGGATCGATGAGTTCTTCCGCAGGCGGTTGGAGCAAGGGACGTTCGCCGTGGAGAAGGGGGAACTGGAGGACGTGCACGCGCTGCTCGTCAAGCGCAACGGGACCGGAACGCTGATCCGTGGCGGTCGCTTCTCCAAGTGGTGGCTTACTGCACTGATACCTGCGGCCGGTGTGCTCTGGTGGGCCTGGGCCGATCGTGGCCGCAGTGCGGTGATGCCCGAAGCACTGGTCTCTGAACACCGAGCCAACAACAACGCGACCGTTGCTGACCACCTCGCTCCAAGCACAACGAACAGTTCGGAAGGATCAACAGTGCGCGCAGTGGATGAACGGCTACGTGCTGGGGTTTCGGAAACAGATCTGAATGCGACCGGTGACAGGGCCGGTGCTGCAGCGCACGCTGATGTGACCGGGAATGTGGACATCGGCGGACGGGAGCTTGCCCCTCAGATGTCCGATGCGACACGAAGATCCTCGACGACTGCGGTAGCTGCGACGGACAAGGTCAGCTTGAGACCCCGTGCTCAAGATCGTTCCGGAAAGCGAGGTGGAGTTCAAAGCGAAGCGCACCCACAAAAGGGCGAATTACCAGCGACCGGGGTCACTCTCTCCGAAAACCCGCAGGGCGTTGGACCAGGTTGGCGTTCGGGACAGGAAGGCAACAGCGCGAACATCGATGACCATGGTCGTTCGGCAGTGGACCCTGCGCGCGAAGTGCGACCCGGATCGACCGCTAAGGATGCTCGACCCACTGAGCGCGATGGAACACCAGGGGCCGATCAACAGGAACAAGCCGGCCTGAAACTCCATGTTGATGTTCAAGATGGAACACATCCCGATGCGCTAAGCGAAAGTCGAACATCACAAGACCATGTTGCCGATCAAGCGGAAATGCCTACCGCAGTGATCTCCCGGGTTGACCCTCAAGCAGCCTCGGAACAGGCTCTCTCCCCTGCCACGTCCGCGCAACTGCAGGATCCCGTGAGCGCCTCCGAAGCGCTCGCTACGGTGAGGGATCAGCGAGAGACCATCGACTTCATGGACTCGCGCTGGTCAATGCCAGCCGCGCTTGAAGCTCCGAAGCCTGTACAACCGCAACTACCGGAGTTCAAGCTCATGGCTTCCGGCGAACTGCACGCTTTCGGAGCTCCTTTGGCGGTGCGTGCTCGCAGCGGCGGCCAGCGCTCCGAAGCGCAGAACGGCTCGCTCTTGGGGCTCGAGTACAGGGTGCGCACCAAACGCTTCTCTTGGGCCACCGGCATCCACTACGGACGTTACGTGCTCAAGGCCGACCAAGGGGAGACCGATGTGTCGCTCACCTTCGTGGAACTACCCTTGCTCGCAAGTCTGAAGTTCGGTCGGGGCCGTTTCGGTCTCCTGGCCCAAGGCGGCATAAGCTTGGACCTGCTCTTCAACTCGAACGGCCGGTACCCAGTGACCGGTGATCGAACGAGCGCTGGTTTCCCGGAGGAGGCGTTCCAAGCAATGAATGTGTCCTGGTCGCTCCGACCCCAGGCGCTCTACCATGTTGATGAACGCCTCAGTGTGGGTGTTGGACCGATATGGAAAGCGCAGCTCGGCAGCATGGCGAATGATGGCCCATTGGAAGGCGCCCATATCACGGCTTCTGGATTGAGCTTCGGGGTCACCTGGCGATTGGACGGTACCACGTACTGATCCGAGCTGCCAAGCTTCCGGCGATGTGCTCGGGAAGCCTGCTCGGTGTGCCGGTATCCTCGAACGGAGACCCAACCATCGGCGTGAATGCCGGGTTAGCAGGTTGAGACGAAGAGAAGGATGACCGACCGTGAAGAGACCAACCACCGAATACGAATGACCCGAACCGCGGCCATGCGATCCTTGATGTTCCAGTGGACCATGCGCACTTTAGCGGGCGTACTTCTTGCGCTCTTCAGCACCACGACCTTCGCCCAGAACAGCATGATCGGGGATGGTTTCGGTGGACGGCTCTGGTACCGGCCCACCAACTACACGGTAGGCTCGTACAGCGCCTTCAGCCTCTGCTACAGTGATCCATGTGATAGTAGCAGCAACCAGTTGTATGGGTGGGGGGTAGATGCGAACGGCGAACTTGGTAATGGTCCCGGAAACAGTCCTTCCAGTGTGCCGGTGCCTATAGCGGGGATGACGGACCTGCACTATTTCACCACGGGATATTGCATGGCCGCTATTAAGAACGATGGTACTGGTTGGGTTTGGGGACTCCCTTACGGAGTTGGGTTTCCTATACAAGTGATCACGGATGTGATCTCGGTGGATGCTAGTGCTTACTTCATAAGCTTCACCAAGAACGATGGAACTGTTTGGAGCATAGGCGACAACCAAGCAGGTCAATTCGGTGATGGTAGTACGGTTAGCAACTACGCCGTTCCGGTTCAGATGACCGGTGTGACCAATGCCGTGCGGATGGCTTGCGGAATTCTAACCGGCTATGTTCTTCTTTCCGACAGCACGGTGCTTGCCGTTGGCAGCAATCATCAGGGGCTACTTGGAGACCCGTTGGTCCTTGATTCCATCACAGTGAATACGGCCCCGATAGCTGGCTTGAGCGGTATCGTCGATATCAAGGCGCACAGCCAGGCTACGGCCGCATTATCCGGGACGGGCGAGGTGTACTGCTGGGGCAATGGGGGTTCTACCGGCGATGGTGACATGCTCACCGATACATTGCCCAAGCTGATCGCTAGCCTTGCCGATATCATAGCCATCAGTGGCTGTACGGACGGCGCTCACTTTCTTGCGTTGGATGCGAACAAGAACTGCTACAGATGGGGCATTGGATCACCGAACGGACTTCCAGAACTAGTAGCCACGGATGTGATCGACATCATGGCTGGTGAAACGTTCAGCTACATCGTTCGATCCGACGGCTCGCTCTGGGCGCAGGGTTCATCTGCCGAGAACATGGGTTCGATCTGGTTGAACTTGACCAACACTGACTCGAGCGCGAACCTCATCATCAGGCCGAACTTCACACAGCTCGACCCCTCGATGGTGCCCGGTTCTTGCTTACTGCAGGGCAGCACCGCTTTCGCCACCGCAACATGCGGTAGCGGTATAATCAGCGTTTACCACTTCGGCGGCCAACCACCTTACCAGTACGACATCGGCAACGGGCCACAGGCGAGCAACGTTTTCACCGATGTGCCGCTCGGCAATTACACCGTGAGCGTCACCGACGCTAACGGTTGTGTGATCACAGTGCCATGCACAGTTGTACCGGACTCTGCTACAACCACCTTGCTGGACATAGGAACGGTGAATGCATGTGCGGAGGAGGGTTTTGCGCTGCCTTCCGGAACAACTGTTTTCACCTCTGGTAACTACTCGGATACGACGTACTCGGTCCTCGGCTGCGATACCGCGCGCTTATACGACGTGGTGATCGATCCATTGCCGGGATCGAACGTACAGATCACGCTCTGCCAAGGAGAAGCATACATGCTGCCCAGTGGCGTGGATGTGTTCGCTCCTGGGACATACGTGGATACGGTTGCCTATGCGGATGCGTGCGATTCGGTGTACACCTTTTCACTCATCCTCTCCACGCTGCCGCCGGTCGTTGCCCAGGTGGCCACCCCCGATTCGAGCATAGCAGCAGGAGATACCGTGTTGTTAAGTCCTTCTCCGGGGTCGAGCTATAGCTGGTACCCAAGCACTGGCTTGAGTTGCACTGCCTGCACATTCCCGCTCGCCAGCCCTACGGAAACAACGGAGTACTGTGTGGTCGTCAGCGACAGCCTCTTCAGCTGCGGCACCGACACGGCTTGCCTGGTGATCACGGTGATAGAACCACCTCCAACGCTTTGCACATCTGCCAACATCTTCGTCCCATCCGCCTTCAGCCCGGATGTGAACGGCAAGAACGATCAGCATTGCGTTCGCGGTACGGAGTGCATCGCATCCATGTCCTTCAGCATCTACAACCGCTGGGGCGAAAAGGTCTTCGAGACCACCGACCCCGAGGCCTGTTGGGATGGGACCAACAACGGCCAAGCGCTTGATCCGGCGGTATTCGTCTATCACTTGAGCGCTACGTTGGCCAACGGTGAACTTGTGGAGAGACAGGGGAACATCACCTTGGTGCGCTGATCCGTTCTTTGTTCGCAGGAGCACCCAACCACTCCGGCACGATCGGGGTTAGCAGGTCAAGGCACGCGCAAGTGTATCCGCTTCGCCCCTAACACGAACACCCATGATCACAGCACGACCTGTTAACCACGCACGCTCCATGTCCTGGCTCGGTGCATGCATGATCAGTATGGGCAGCCTCTTCGCCCAGAACGGCACCCTGGACATCACGTTCAGTGGCGATGGGCAGTACGGCTTCATGCCTCAGATACCCGATGTGACCACGGTCGACATTCTGGAGACCGGTGGTGCCATCTTTCCGATCCTGAGCGCCGTGAACGGCACTACTTCCTCGTACATCATGAAGTTGAACAACGATGGAACGCTGGCTAGTGCATTCGGCGTCGGCGGCATCCTCGAGTACCCCAACACCGGCTTCGTTGACGCAGCGCTTTCGCTCGATGAGAGCAAGATCTTCCTGCTCGGATCCGATGTGGGTGCATACCGGATCTGCTCCATCGACCTCCTCGGTGCGGTGGTGCAACCATGGACACCCTTGCTCACACCTGGCGGCCCGGGCTTCGCCAAACTGCTCGTGGATGACCAAGGCCTGATCTGCATCGGAAAAGGAGCGACCATCAACGGCGTGGGCTATGGCCAGGTGATCCGGTTGAACGCGGACTTCACAGCTGACAACACCTTCGGAACCAACGGTGTGGCCTACACGCCCGCGGCTCCCTTCCAGTATCCGCTGTTCGAGATCGATGGACTGGGCCGCATGGTGCTAGCGTCATACGGGCTGGGGGCCGACGGTATCTGGCGATTCAATGTGGATGGAACATTGGACACTGGGTTCAACTACACCCTCGACCTGGCTTCGTACTCCCTGGACAACTGGATCCTCGATATCGCGATCGCCAATGACAACTCCATCTACCTGCAACCGAACACGTGGGGTTGGCCTGCCTACCTCTTCAAGTTGCTGGAGGATGGTTCGCTGGACGCGGGTTTCGGCACAGGTGGCCACATGGACCTGAGCGATGCGGACCCGAACTACTACACGGCGCCGGATGAACTGTTGATCGAGCCGAGCGGTGGGCTGATCATCCTGGCTCAAGCCTATGGTGCGGACGGGTACATGAGCGCGAAGTACCTCACACGCCTGGATGAGTTCGGTGTGGTCGATACCGGCTTCACCCCTGGCATACAACCCATCGACGACAACGGATACGGCCTGCGCATCAACTTCCACTCCGCCACCTTGCAGCACGACGGCAAGGTGCTCTCCATGGACCAAGTGGTGAAATGGCAGAACGGTACACTGTTCGGCTATGCGCCGCTCATCACGCGCTTCAACAACGAGAAAGGCGCGGTGATCGCCTCCGTGAACGATGCCGGTCCACGCGTGGAAGAAATGATGGCCTACCCGAACCCCACCCAAGGACAGGCGATCTTGCGCTTACCAGGCCTCGGCATGGTGCGGAACGCAACGATCACCATCACGAACACGATCGGTGCCGTGGTCCAGCGGACACGGCTGACGGATGAACGTATCGATCTTTCCGCACTACCGGCCGGCGTGTATCACTGCTCGGTGGAGCACGAAGGAGGATCGCTTCATGCGCGGATCGTGAAGGAATGATGTGGAACGGACGTGGAACCGAAGAGCAGAAGAACACAACCAGCACCGAACATGACCGAACTACGATACTCAAGCCGCGAGTGGGCCGTGGCCATCGCTATGCTCATCAGCATGTGCTGCGGACAACTGAACGCACAAGTGACCCCGCAGGTGGAATGGCAACGGTGCATCGGTGGAAGCGACCTGGACCAGGGAAGCACCGTTGTGGAGACCAGTGACGGTGGCCTTGTTTGCCTCGGGTATACCAACTCCATCGATGGCGATGCCGCAGCCAACCACGGGGATATGGACATTCTTGTGACGAAACTGGACGCGAACGGAGCCCTCCTATGGACGCGGTGCTTGGGCGGATCCTTCGGGGAATACGCCAATGGGTGCATCGAAGCATCCGATGGGTCGATCATGATCCTCGGCAATACCCGTTCCGCCGATGGTGATGTCACCATGAACCAAGGTGAAAATGATCTTTGGGTGATCAGACTTTCCCCGGCAGGGAACATCGTCTGGCAGCGCACCTATGGCGGTAGTGGTGATGATATCGGCTACGGGATCGAGGAGACCGCGGGTGGAGGCTTCATCCTCCACGGCCCAACGACATCCGCCGATGGGGATGTAGCGGGCTCGTTAGCGAGCCCCTTCGCTCAAGACCATTGGGTGTTGAAGATCAGCTCATCCGGAACGCTCGAATGGAGCCAAGCCTTGGGCGGCACCCAGCTCGATAATGGAACCAAGTTGATCCAGTTATCGGACGGCGGCTTTCTTCAATGCTTCGCAGCCACCGACTCGAACGACGGTGATGTGACGAACAACCATGGTGGACAGGATGCTTGGCTCGTGAAACTAAGTGCCGTGGGCAGTATCGAATGGGCACGCACCATCGGCGGCAGTGACTCGGATGGTGGGAATGATGTCCTGGAGTTGGACAATGGGGATATCCTGTTCGCCGGAAGCACCGCGTCGAACGACGGGGATGTACCATCGAACCAAGGTGAACGGGACGCGCTGCTTGCACGGATCAGCAGCACAGGCGTTGTGCAATGGGTGCGCACGTACGGTGGTTCCCTGGATGACGGCATCGTGGTCATCAAGCCCAAGGGCAACGGGAACTTCCTGTTGTCCGGTTCCACTGCATCCACTGACGGGGATGTGACCAACAACAACGGGGCTACGGATGCCTGGTTGCTGGAGGTTGATGGGAGCGGGTCACTTCTCTGGCAGCGTGCTTATGGCGGATCCGCTTACGAGCAGTGTTACATCTTCAGTGCCGACCAGAACAACCTGGTCTTGAGCGGTGTCACGAACTCTACCGATGGCCCCATGGCCGACAATCACGGCGACCTGGATCTGTGGATCGGAGAACTCCCGCAATCCGGTGCTGCGCAATGGCAGCGCTGCTTGGGCGGGTCCGCCTATGACCGGGGCATTCTGAGAACGCGCACCGCCGACGGCGGATACATGATCGTGGGCTACACCGATTCCAACGACGGCGATGTTTCCGGCAACCATGGTGGGCGCGACATGTGGGTGGTGAAGCTCAGTGTGGACGAACCAACGGAGCCTGTCGAGCCGCTGGCATGCACGCTCTTCGTGCCCAACGCCTTCAGCCCCAACAACAGCACCACCAACGACGCGCATTGCATCTACGGCACCGAGTGCGTCACCTCCATGACCTTCGGCATCTACGACCGCTGGGGCGCCAAGGTCTTCGAGAGCACCGACCCCGCAACGTGTTGGGATGGGACCGACAACGGCCAGGCGTTGGATCCGGCCGTGTTCGTATACCACTTGACCGCCACCTTGGCCAACGGAGAGCGGGTGGAGAAACAAGGGAACATCACACTGGTGCGATGAACGTTCTACACGCGATCCGTCGATGAACCTACCATACTCCACATTGGCCCTGAGGTGCTTGAAAGGCGCTCTCCTGGCCCTGCTTGCCACCACTTCCGCGCTGGCCCAGAACAGCATGATCGGAGATGGCTTCGGCGGGCGCCTCTGGTACCGACCAACGAACTATGGTGTAGGCTCCTACAGTGCCTACAGTCTATGTTACAGCGACCCTTGCGATAGCAGCAACAATCAATTGTACGGTTGGGGAAGTGACCAATTGGGTCAGTTGGGGAACGGACAGGGACCCAATTGCTCCGCTACTCCCGTGGCGATAAGCGGCCTAAGCGACGTACGCTACTTCACGGCGGGGTATCTATCGGGAGCCATCAAGAATGATGGGACCGGTTGGATATGGATAGACAACGTTTGGTACGCCTATCCAACGCAAGTGATCACCGATGCCAAGTTCCTTGATGTCGGCATTTTCACTGCCTGTTTCGTTAAGGAGGATGGAACCGTTTGGAGCATCATCAACAATCAATTCGGCCAATTCGGTGATGGAACCACGGTCGACAACTACACCACCCCGGTGCAGATGAGCAGTGTGACCAATGCGGTGCGCGCGGCCGCTGGCTACTACGCCAACTACGTGCTGCTGGCCGATAGCACCGTGCTTGCCGTTGGCTCCAGTTACAATGGGCTGTTGGGCGATCCTTCGCTGACCGATACGGTGTACACGATGCCATCGCAGATCCCAGGACTCACGGGGATCGTTGACATAAAGGCCCATTCAGGTGCCATCGCCGCGCTGGATGGAAATGGATCCGTGTATTGCTGGGGCTTGGGCGGATACACGGGCGATGGCGATCTTGAGAACGATACGCTACCTGAATTGATAGCAGGCTTGAACGATATCGTCGCCATTAGTGGCTGTGCGGATGGTGTGCACTTTCTCGCCTTGGATGCATACGGAAATTGCTTCGCATGGGGCGACTACAACGTGGGGAACATCTACACAGGCGCACCGCTGCTCCTATCACCCACGCTCATTGCCACCGATGTCATCGATATCATGGCCGGAGAGACGTTCTCCTACATCGTCAGGTCCGATGGCTCGCTTTGGGCGGAAGGCTTCTCGGAGGATTGCTCGATCTGGCTGGACCTTCAGGACACCTTGCGGAACGAATTCACCGCAGTGGATCCTTCGCTCGTGCCTGGTGCCTGCCCACTGGTGGGCACGGTGGCCGTGCCCTCCACCGCTTGTGACGGTTCTTCAAGCATCACGATCAGCCATTTCGGTGGCCAAGCGCCTTACCAGTACGACATCGGCAACGGCCCTCAGAACGGGAACGTGTTCAGCAATGTGGCCGTAGGCGATCACACAGTAACAGTAACTGACGCGAGTGGCTGCGTGTTCACGGTTACTTGCTCCGTGGACCCCAATGGACCCGACCCGGTCGTAATAGACATGGGCACAGTGGCCAACTGCGTGGATGAGGGGTACACCTTGCCTTCAGGTACCACTGTTTTCACGTCCGGCAGCTATGTGGATACGACCATTTCCGTCAACGGGTGCGATACCGTGCGCTTGTTCGACGTGGTGCTGACCTCATGGAACTGGTTGAATTGGCAGATCAACCTTTGTGAAGGAGAGACCTACACGCTGCCGAATGGAGATGTGGTGAGCACACCAGGCTACTATTTTGTGGATACGCTGGAATATGTTGGTGCCTGCGATACGATCTTCAGCATTACACTGGTGCCTTCGAACTTGCCTCCCGTTGTAGCCCAGGTGGCCACACCGGATTCCACCATCACGGCTGGGGAGAGCATTCTCCTGAGCCCTTCTCCGGGATCGAGCTTCAGCTGGTACCCGAGCACCGGCCTGAGCTGCACCACCTGCACCTTTCCATACGCCAGCCCCACCGAAACAACGGAGTATTGTGTCATCGTCAGCGACAGCCTGTTCAGTTGCGGCACCGATACCGCGTGCTTGATCATCACCGTGCTGGACCCGAGCCCGCAGACCTGCGCCCCCGCCTCCATCTATGTGCCAACGGCTTTCAGCCCGAACGCCAACGGCACCAACGACCTGCAATGCGTACAGGGCGCGGCGTGCATCACCAGCATGACCTTCAACATCTACGACCGCTGGGGCACCAAGGTCTTCGAGAGCACAGACCCCAACGCCTGTTGGGATGGCACCTACAACGGCCAAGCGCTGGATCCAGCGGTATTCGTCTACTCCCTTGCTGCGACACTGGCCAATGGCGAGAGCGTCGAGCGGCAAGGGAACATCACCTTGATCCGATAGAGTTCACCGAATCAAGTAACGTTCACCATGAAAGCACTCGCATACCAATTCGTTGGTTTCGGCCTTGTATTTTCCACTGTGCTCAGTGCCCAGGACATCCACTTCACACAGTACCAGATGCAGCCCTTGCATCAGAGCCCGGCAATGGCAGGTATCGGCCATGATATGCGGGCAGTCCTACAGTATCGTAACCAATAGGCTAGCGTTACCACTCCCTTCACCACCACTGCCTTCAGCTACGATATGCAGCTAAAGCAGAAACGCGGCAAGGCGGGCTTCTTTGCCTTGGGCATCAACTTTTTCAGTGACAAGGCAGGCGATGCCAAGCTGAAGTCCTCGCAAGGTGGATTGAGCGTGGCCTACCACATTCGGACGGGCCAGAACAGTATCATAGGCGCGGGCCTGTCGGGCGGGCTCGGTCAACGCAGCATCGACCCGGGCGGGTTGCAATGGGGAGAACAGTATGATGGTGGTGGGTACAACCGGCAGTTGCCCACTGGCGAATCGCTCACCGCGCAGTCGTTCACCTTCTTGGACATGGGCCTGGGCGGTGTGTGGCACTACAACAGCAACTCCGGAGATCAGAACGTGGTGGCGAACCAGAGCACCCAGGCCACCTTAGGCTTCGGGTATTTCCACGTAACGCGCCCAACCTACACCTTTCTCGGGGCGGAAGAGCAACTGTATGCCATACTGGTGCTCAGTGGCAACGCACGATTCGCCCTTGGCGAAGGCAACACGGCCATTGTACCATCTTTTCAATACAGCAAGCAAGGTCCTTCTTTGGAGTTCATGCTAGGCGCGATGCTCCGCTACGTGCTCACCCCTACGTCCAAGGTCACGGGCATCAACAAGGGTTCGGCGATCTCCCTCGGACCGGTCCTTCGCACCAAGGATGCAGTGGCGATCGCTGCGTTGATCGAGTTCGGGCACATGGCCGTTGCGTTCAGCTACGACCTCAACACCTCCGACCTCTTGAAGGCCAGCAACGGCAAGGGAGCCTTTGAACTTGCGCTCCGCTTCGTGGATCCCAACCCGTTCAACAACAAGGCCAGGTCGCGCGACTGATCGGGCCGTGGATCCTCTACCCCACATGCTCCATCGCGCTTTGCTCGTCAGCCTGATCGTCTGCTGCGCGTTTCCGGTGTGTGGCCAACGGCCATTGAAGAACGACACGGCCAAGGTGACCATCAAGAAGTTGATGCCCCCGCTGAACACGCCCTTCAACGACTATGCGCCGGTGATCAGTGCCGATGGTGCGACAATGATGTTCACCAGCAACCGACCCACAACGGAGCGGGAGATCGCGAAAGCCAAGGCTGGCAAGGAGAACATCTATGAAGTGACCATCGATTCGAAGAAGAGGAAATGGGGCGCGCCGAGGTTGCTGGGCCCAGCTGTGAACGCCCTTGGCAGGAACAACAGTGCCATCGCGCTTTCACCAGATGGGCAGCGCATGCTCGTGTACCGCGACAACAACAACGGGAACGTCTTCGAGTCGGTGCTGAACGGAACCGAGTGGTCCGAGCTCATCGAGCTCCCCGCGTCGATCAACAGTGAAGCGCATGAGTCCTCCGCCTGCTACGCGCCGGGTGGGCGCACGATCTATCTGGTCAGCGATCGAAGTGGTGGCGTCGGAGGCAAGGACATTTGGTACACGATCAGGGATGACAACGGCAGATGGGGCTCGGTGAAGAACAGGGGTCCCATGATCAACACGCCGTAGGATGAGCAAGGCATCTTTCTCCACGCCGATGGGCATACCCTGTACTTCAGCAGCAAAGGTCATGTCAGCACAGGAGGGTATGATCTGTTCGTGAGCACTTTCGGTGATGAAGGTTGGAGCGCTCCGAAGAACCTGGGCCCACCGCTGAACACACCCGGCGACGATCTCTACCTGGTCTTCCTTGCGGATGGCAGGGCCGCCTACATGAGCAGTGAGCGCAGTGGAGGCCTGGGCGAAAAAGATCTCTATGAAGTGAAGTTCTCCCCGATCTCCGGACGCCAGGCCCAAGACCCCTTGCTCACGGTGTTGAAGGGTATGGTGATCGATGAAGAGACCAAACAACCGTTGGAAAGCGGCATTGAGATCACCGACAATGCGAAGAACACGTTGTTCTGGTCGCAGCGATCAAACAGTAGCACGGGCAACTTCCTACTATCGCTTCCTTCCGGGAAGAACTATGGCATCAGTGTCGCCGCACCGGGCTACCTGTTCCACTCGGAGAACTTGGAATTGAAGGATACGGCCGGCTACAAGGAGGTGATGAAGGTGGTCGAGATGAAGAGGTTGAAGGTGGGCAAGACCATCGTGCTGAACAATGTGTTCTACGACTTCGACAAAGAGACCTTGAGACCGGAAAGCGCCACGGAGCTCGATGCACTCGTGTTGCTGCTGAAGGAGAACCCCAGCTTGCGCATCGAACTGAGCAACCAAACGGACGATAGAGGTGCGGATGACTACAACCAGCGGCTGTCCGAAGCACGGGCTTCATCCGTCGTGGTTCACCTGGTTGGCAAAGGCATCGCCCAGGCTCGCCTCACAGCCAAAGGCTACGGTGAGACCAGTCCCATAGGCACGAACGGAACGGAAGAAGGCCGCCACCGGAACCGACGAACGGAGTTCAAGGTGTTGGAATGAGCTTTTTTTCAGCTCTTGAACTGCTGCACGCCATTCGCGACCACTACCTGAAGACCGGTGTGATGATCGCCATAGCCCGCCGGTGGCATACGCAAGTTGAGCGGCTTTGCGCGAGATCCCGCCTTAACGGGGAGCAAAGAAGCGCGACTACCTGATGATGGTGAAGGAGGAACTCGGCGAAGAGTGGCTTAGCAACCACTGGTTCCGCTTCGGCGCCAGCAGTTTGGCGAACGACATCCTGATGCAACTGCAGAAGGAAGCCGACGGCCACTACCGCAGCACCGACGATCTTAGCAACGATCAAGAAGTTTCGGGCTGTAGATTTCCAGATCTCCCCATCAACCCCCCAATGAACGACCAACAAGCACTCTTCGTCCGTATGACGCTGGACGCATGGACCGAACGCGTGAACGCTACGGGCGCACTACTGGACAAGCTTTCCGACGAGGAGATGATGCAGGAAGTGGCTCCTGCCCGGAACCGGGGCATCTACCTCATGGGTCACCTGATCGTGGTGCATGACATGATGCTTCCGTTGCTTCGATTCCAGGAGCCATTGCATCCGGAACTGAAGCTTGCCTTCCTTGAGGAAGCCGACAACGCGGCCTCAACGATGCCTTCCGTACAGCAGCTGCGTGAACACTGGAAGAGCGTGCACCGGACCTTGATCGGGCACATGCAGCAACTGCCGGATAACGAGTGGTTCACCCGTCATGCGAGCATCTCTGAGGAGGACTTCGCGAACGAGCCGCACCGCAACCGCTTGAACCTGGTGCTCAACCGCACCGGCCACCTGAGCTACCACCGCGGGCAACTGGCCTTGCTGCCCAACCGGTAGCCGCTCCTCACGACCAGGGCTATGGAACACGCACCCTCTCCCAAGTTCGTCGGCTATCGACCGGCGCGCTTGTCACCTGCCGAAAGTGCCACCAGGGCGAAAGACTTCTTCGCGCTGATGGACGGCCGCCGCAGCGTGCGCCACTTCAGCAACGAGCCCGTCGCGATGGAGATGATCGACGACCTGATCCGCGCAGCGAGCACCGCCCCGAGTGGTGCGCACAAACAACCGTGGACCTTCTGCGTGGTCACGGATCCCGCGCTGAAACACGCCATCCGCGAAGCGGCGGAAGAGGAGGAGCGCACGAGCTACGGCGGCCGCATGTCGCCCGAATGGCTGGAGGACCTGGCGCCTTTGGGCACGGACTGGCGCAAGGAATTCCTCGATGTGGCACCGTGCTTGATCGTGGTCTTCAAGCGGCCGTACGAAGTGATGCCTGATGGGTCGAAGCGCAAGAACTACTACGTGGAGGAGAGCGTGGGCATCGCCTGTGGTTTTCTGCTCGCGGCCGCGCGGAACGCGGGACTCGTCACGCTCACGCACACGCCCAGCCCCATGAACTTCCTGGCGCGGATCCTCGGACGGCCCGAGAACGAACGGGCCTTTCTGCTGATCCCGGTCGGTCACCCTGCGGACTATTGCGAAGTGCCGGACCTGCAACGCAAGACCCTTCATCAAGTGCTGGTGCGGTACGGTGGTTGAGCGGTTGGATCGCCGCGCCATGCGATCTTCGTCACCATGAGCACCTCGTTCAAACCCGCTGGCTACAACTCCGTGTCGCCCTACTTCATCGTTCCGCTGGCCCAACGCTTCATCGACCTGATGGTGGCGCTCTTCGGTGCCACGGAACTGCGCCGCTTCGCCATGCCCGATGGCTCCGTGATGCACGCCGAGCTGATGCTCGATGATTCCGTGATCATGCTCGGACAGGCCTCCGAGAAGTTCCCGGCCATGCCCATCGTGATGCACGTGTACGTGCCCGATGTGGACGCCGCCTACGCCAAAGCCATGGCGCTGGGATGCGAACCGATGGAAGCACCCAAGCAGCGCGAAGGAGACCCCGACCGGCGTGGCTCCTTCAAGGACTACGCGGGGAACTGGTGGAGCGTTGGTGCGCAACTGTAGGCCCCGTCTACCTTCGACACTTGGCAAAGAAGACCATCTCTTGGCCCCTCGCCCCAGCCGCCGGATCCAAGGACCACGTGCGCTTGGCATGAACGGGCAATGATCTTGGCATTTGTTGAGTTGCTTGCCCATGAACCGATGGAATGGCTTTGCACTGGTTCTGTTCATGTGGCCATCCTCGACATATGCCCAGACCGACACAAGCTTCCATCATCTAGGGACATTCGGGTTCTACATAAGTCCGGACCTGTGCCAGACCTGGGTGGATGCACCGGAGGTGACCTATCGTCCGGCATCGTCCATTGATACTGTACCTCACTTCGTCGGATCTCCGGCCTGGGGTTTCAGTTGCGGCATACTTTACGAACGACGCTTGTTCAAGCTGCTCTCGGTCCGAGGAATGTCGGGGCTTGCGTTCATGAACGGCGATCTGAGATACAGATATCCTGACGGTCGCACGGAGGAGCGGTCGATCGAGAGGACGGAAGTGACATTGAGCCTGCTCCTGATGCCGGGCGCGTCAGGACCCAAGGGCAATAGAGGTTACGCGACCATCGGGCCCTCATTGGGTTGTGATGTATCACCGAACACGTCCATTCAGCGATTCGCCCTGCGTATGGATGTCGGCTTCGGCGGGGAGTTCCGCGTCTCACGGTTCCGGATGGGATTGGAAGCGAGGATGTCATGGTCGGGAAAAAGCCTTGCAGTTGAACCAGGCACCGGCCCCTTCACCACGGTTGAGGGTGTGTATTGGACCACATCATCGTTGAGGATCGTGTTCAAGCCCGCACTTTGATACGGGCAGGCACAAGCCTCGCACCCTTTCACACCTCTGCCCTTTACCTTCGCTTCATGGCCAAGAAGAAGACCATCTCCTGGCCCCTCGCCCTTCGCCTTCGCATAGCCTTCGGCGGAGAAAGGCCAGCCCCCGAAAGCAAGGACCACGTCACCTATTGAAAGTGAAGTATCAGAAGCATTTAGGTTCCACTGCCAGTTGGTTGCTGATGTTCCTTGTGGTCGGGTGCCAGTATGATCCTAACGCCCATTTGTTGAGCGATGACAAACCCACGATCGAGGAGCTGGTCGGGGTTTATGTGAAAGACAGAATCCTCATTCCGGCGGGCAGCGGTGCAGAACCGGAGGAGATCATCGTGGAACTGCGCGGTGATGGATCTTTCATCGCAACGAACGTTCCGCCTTGGACCCTTGGACAACCCGAGCCTGATTTCTATTCCTCCTTCGTAAGTGATACCGGGCATTGGGTGATCAATAGGTTGGGCACCCGGGATCCAGGAGGTCATCCAATATGGGGCGTCTATCTGCGCGATCCGGGTAACGACATTCATCCTGCAAATGTCATCGGCGAAAGGGGCCACTTCGGCTTGATCTTCACTATTGGGGATCCTGACCAAGGTGATGCGATAACGCTCAAGAGAAAGTAGGCTGCGCACGACAAAGGCAGCAGCTAACTTCGACCCATGGCAAAGACAAAGACCATCTCCTGGCCCCTCGCCCCCGCCCCCGAATCCAAGGACCATTTCACCCTCAAGTCCGAGTACGACCTCTTCATCGGCGGCAAATGGGTGAAGCCCAAGAGCGGCAACTACTTCGACACCATCAACCCCGCCAACGAGCAGAAGATCGCGCGCATCGCCGAAGCCAACGCAGCCGATGTGGACGCCGCCGTGAAAGCCGCGCGCAAGGCCTACGACAACGTGTGGAGCAGGATGCCCGCCGCCGAACGCGCCAAGTACATCTACCGCATCGCGCGCCTGTTGCAGGAGAAAGCCCGCCAGTTCGCCGTGGTCGAAAGCATGGACGGCGGCAAGGCCATCCGTGAAAGTCGCGACGTGGACGTGCCGCTCGCCGCCGCGCACTTCTTCTACTACGCCGGTTGGGCCGACAAGCTCGGCTACGCCTTTCCTGGTAAGACACCCAGCGCGCTCGGCGTCGCCGGGCAGATCATCCCGTGGAACTTCCCGCTGCTCATGGCCGCGTGGAAGATCGCGCCCGCGCTGGCCTGCGGCAACACCGTGGTGCTGAAGCCCGCCGAGACCACACCGCTCACCTCGCTGCTGCTCGCCGAGCTCATCCAGGAAGCCGAACTCCCCGATGGCGTCGTCAACATCATCACCGGTGCGGGTGCCACGGGCGCGGCGCTCGTCAACCATCCGGGCATCGACAAGATCGCCTTCACCGGCAGCACCGGCGTGGGCAAGCTCATCCAGAAGAGCATCGCGGGCACCGGCAAGAAGGCCACGCTCGAGCTCGGCGGCAAGGCGGCCAACATCATCTTCGCCGACGCCGCCATCGACCAGGCCGTCGAAGGCATCATCAACGGCATCTACTTCAACCAGGGCCACGTCTGCTGCGCCGGAAGCCGCCTCTTCGTGGAGGAAGGCGTGCACGACGAAGTGATCCGCAAGCTCAAGCACCGCATGCGCTCGCTCGTCGTGGGCGATCCGCTCGACAAGAACACCGACATCGGCGCCATCAACAGCAAGGAACAGCTCGGCACCATCAACAAATACCTCAAGGTGGGCGTGGCCGACGGCGCGGAGATGTACCAGCCCGCGTGCGAGCTGCCCAGCAAGGGCTTCTGGTGCCGCCCCACGCTCTTCCTCAACGTGGCGCAGAGCGCGCGCATCGCGCAGGAGGAGATCTTCGGTCCCGTGCTCGCCGTGCAGACCTTCCGCACCGTGGACGAGGTGATCCAGAAAGCCAACAACACGCCCTACGGCCTCAGCGCCGGCGTGTGGACGGACAAAGGCAGCAAGATCTTCAACCTCACCAGCAAACTGCGCGCGGGCGTCATCTGGGCCAACACCTACAACAAGTTCGATCCCACCTCACCCTTCGGCGGCTACAAGGAAAGCGGGTATGGAAGGGAAGGTGGGTTGCATGGGTTGGGGGCGTATCTCAACTTGAATTGAGTGATGATGAGTAGGGCGTTCCGGCTCGAAGACTCGCCGTCGGGCCATTCGCTGCAAGTCCTCGCCGAAGACGGCTCCGGGCTTTCCGCTGCTGTCCCTAACGCGAAATGCAAACGACTCGGGTGAGTGAGCCTTCCATTCAGCAATGGTTCATGAGATACGTTTCTCTTTCGGTCTTGCTGTCATTCCTTACAGTAAGCTGCTCGAATGAAGAGAAGCGGGAGGCTTTTCACGCGAACGGAAAGCTACATTACTCTATTACGTACGTCGATACTGTCAGACAGGGGCCAGCCCAATGGTGGTTCGACAATGGTCAGCTCGAGATCGATGTTCAGTACAAGAATGGTAAGGAACACGGCACGAGACTGTGGTACTGGCCAAATGGACAACTACGTGAGAGAATTCAACTGGTGGACGGAAAAGAGCATGGCCTGCGCGAGATGTGGTACGAGAGTGGTCAGCAACAGGAAGTGACCGAGTATGCGGATGGCCTAAGCAACGGAAAGCACCAGGCATGGTACAGCAATGGGGTACAATCGCAGCTCTGCGGAGAACGTAACGGTCAGTTACACGGCCCTCTGGAGTTCTGGTATGACAACGGCCAGATCGAAATCCGAAGCAACTACGTGGATGGCGACCCTGATGGAGAGTGGCACAAGTGGTATCGCAACGGGCAGAAGGAAGAGGAAGCTTTCTATCAGAACCACCGCATGCATGGTCAATGGACCAGATGGCATGAGAACGGCCAGATGAAGGAGCAGGGGGTACTTGACCAGGGGGCCGAGATCGGTGTTTGGAGAGTGTGGGATGAAGATGGCACAATGACTTATGAAGGCGAATGGAGCAAGAATCCAAACGGTTTGGCTCATCCTAAGTGAGATAGCCATGGACAAGACCAAGAAGCGCGTGGCCACGAAGTCAGCTAAGCCGATAGTCATCAGCTTCAAGCCGAAACCCAAGAAGATCTCCAAACATCGCCGCATTGGCAATGGGCTCGGATACTTGATGTGGGAGTACTTTGGTGAGGACACTCAGTTAGTTTGGCATGACGGGGTGAGTGGGACTGAGTACCGGAGAGGAATGGTGCGGCTTCTTGAAGGTACGAGAGCATCCGTTCTTGCGAACCTTAAAGGCAGGACCGATAGGCATCACCTCTCAGAAGTCCTGGACCAAGTTGATTATGGGATTAAGGACTTGAAGACGGCCCAAACGGATGACGAGATTCACGAGGCCGTCTTGACTGTATTCATCCGCATATCATCTCTGTTGCTGGGCCAACGAGCCAACCACTGGCGAGAAGGGAAGGTGACCCTGAACAAGCGCGAATGGAGACTTGACGACTATAGGTCCCTCCAGTTCAATCAAAGTGATGAGCAGAAGACACGACTCATACACGAGCTCATGACGAATAACGCTGAACGCTATGGCCTGCCCGGACTTCGAAAGGCATGGGACGAGCATGCACAGTACATAAAGGAGCACGGACGGACTGAGTTCTTGGATTGGTTCCGTTCAGCCTATCCTCTGAAGTACTTGGAGCTTTTCGATCGCTAGTCAACACCACCATGCCCCGCCTCATCGTCCACGGTTTCACCATCTCGCCTGCCTCCGGCAGGCAGGCTCGCGTCACCCGGCGTTCTACTCGAACACCTTGAAGTACGCATCGAACCGGTAGATCCGGCCCCACTTGCTACCGGTGATCTCGCGCAGGGTGACGGCCAGCTAGAGGGTGGCTTTTCAAATTTTCGCCCCAGAACTATAAAAGGTGGTTCCGCTTTTCAAATTCTGGCGAAGGTGGCCCATCAAACAACCATCAAGAAACTAACCGGTTGTATATCAGTTAGATATGGAGTTGGCGGCATCGGTCCGGCCCTTCCCGTCAAGCAATCCTTGGGGGAGTCCCATCAAACAACCATCAAGAAATTAAACGTCTGTATATCAGTTAGATATGGAGTGGGCGGCACCGGCCCGACCCTTCCCGTCAAGCAATCTATAGGGAGTCCCATCAAACAACCATCAAGAAACTAACCGGCTGTATATCAGGGAGAAAGGCAGTTGGTGCCGAGTTCGGTGGTAGCTGCCATCAAGGAACAGTCATTGCCCCCAGTAAGGCACATATCGCCAAGACCGGTAGCCGACGGAAGCGTCCACGAGCCGGATACGACCGGCCTTGACCGCTTCGCTGAGCAGCCGGGTGGCCAGGGCGGAGTTCTTCGTATCGATCTGGAAGCGATCCCGCACCGATTCGTTGTTGGTGATGCGGTTGGTCACGTAGCGCAGCACACAATGCTGGTACACTGCCGCGACCTTCTCTTCCTGGGTCAGGTCTTTCAGTGGACGGTAGCGGGATAGGACCACGGTCGTCTGCTGGGTGCCCAAGCGCACCGAATACGGCGGCAGTTGATGCAGTTCGATCAGGGTCACCACCTCGTCCATTCCTTGACCGCGCCCTTCGTACAGATTGAACCGGCGCATCTCGGCAGCCAGTTGAAGGTTCCGCGAGCGGTCCTCATCGATGAACCGTTCCACATCCAGCAACGGGAGCCCTGGATTGCTGATCTCGATACGATCCGCATAAACCTCCACCTTCACCGAACTGCCCTGTTCGTTCAGGTCCTGGTGTACCAGCGCGTTGCCGACCAATTCGCGGATGGCCCTGATCGGATAGGCGTACTTCACATTGCGCACACCTCCTTGGTAGTCCTCCTCGCCGGGAAGCTCACCTTGGATGTAGGCGATCATCCGCTCGAATCCGGCGGCGTATCCAAGCTTGCCACGTATGTCCTTCCCATCCTTCACCTTCGACTTGGTGACACCCTCGTACACGATCACGCGTACGGCCTTGTGTGCCACCGATGGAAAGTGTTCGATGTCCTTCGCGAACAGCAGGGCGCCCATGTTCGTGATCAAATAGCCAGTGCCTTCCGGCTTGATCAGATGTCGGTTCTCAAGCGCCTTCAGGATCTCGTTGCGGGTTGCTGGCATCGGGATCTTGCGCAGGTCGAAGAAGCTTTGGACATCCAGTTCGGCAACCACCTCCGCATCGGTCAATACTTCGGATGCCGGACGTTCCAGAAGGCTCGGACCACCTTCTGCAACGATCTCCTTCAACCGATCTGGAGACATCGTGACCAAGCTCTCGCCAGCACGCATCAGGATGCGACCATCGTGGTCGAACCAACCTCCGCGCGGTCTACTTGGCGCTTGAAAAACAAGAACGCGCCCTTCGGGCAGCATGAACTCAAAGGAGCGCACCTTGATGCGCAAGCGTTCGTAGATACCAGCGACAGTGCGTTCGGGTTCTGTGAAAGTCTGTGTGCCCACGATCTTCCTCGGTGTTTTGTCGGTCACCCCGAGTATGATATAGCCACCGCCTTCATTTCCCAGCGCCACACAATAGTCCACCAACTTGTCGAAATGGAAGTTGGACTTCGCCTCTTTGAACTCGACATGCTCGTTCTCCGAGCGGATCGTCAACAGCTCCCGCAGGTCCTCTTCTTTCATTTCTTGTACGTGTCCTTCCAAAGGTAGGAGCAAGCTGAAGATCGACTCGATCCATGGTGCTTGAAGAAGCGAGGAGAACCGGTCTCGCTTCAATCCTCCATAACGGATCAACTATGGCGAAAGTGCCACAATTGAACCCGGACCGAGATATAAGGAACGCGGCCTCCAACCCCATCGAATTCGACGGGTTTGGAGCTGCCGGAGCTTGTCTCTAACGGACATGACGAAGTGGAGCCTGTATGTACCTTGGCATTTCATCCCAGGTCCCAATGGGCTTCTACAGCTCTGTGAACATCCCCGTACGCTGCCCTTTTTGTGGCACAGTGGAGGAGCGCGAATGCCAGACGAAGGACCTGAAGCACTTTTTCCTCATGGATGTTTGGCGCAAGGGCGACAACATCCTTGCAGACTTCCCCAAGGAGCTTCAATGTGTAGCCAGTTGCGCACAGCCTTCTTGCGGCACGATGAAGATGATCAATGGCAGATCCTACGTGCAGGAGCGTCACTTCACCGTGCTGGTGAAGTTGGGCAATGGCGTGATCACGGGAGAGTATGAAGCCTTTGAGAATGATCCTGAATGACCATGAAACCCGGAGCCAACAACGAGCGCGTTTACCGCATGGCCTTCGCCAGCGTTTACCCGCACTACGTCACCAAGGTGGAGAAGAAGGGCCGCACCAAGGAGGAGCTGCACACCGTGATCGACTGGCTCACGGGTTACACGGAGAAAGGCCTCGCCAAGGTGATCGCCGACAAGACCGACTTCGCCACCTTCTTCGCCAACGCCCCACGCATGCACCCGAACGCGTCCATGATCACGGGCATGATCTGCGGTTACCGGATCGAAGAGATCGATGACCCCATCATGCGTCAGGTACGCTATCTGGACAAGCTGGTGGATGAGCTGGCCAAGGGCAGGGCGATGGAGAAGATCCTGAGGAAGTGAACAGCGTGAATCTACTATAGGCTGTCGATCAGGAATGGAACACGCGCGCATCAACGGGATCCGGCTCATCGGCAGTCTATGTGCCCTGTTAGCGTACGTTGTGAGCTTGGGTCAGGAGGTGCAGGTGGATACGTTGCGGAATGAGCACCAACGTGTGGTTTCCATCCATCGGTATGACGGTGCGGATACGTGGATCCATCTCTGGTACTACCGATCCGGCGAACTCCAGCAGAAACGGGTGGAGTTGGAAGAGGAGGATGGCCTGGTAACCTGGGACACCACCTGGCACAAGGATGGAACCTTGAATGAAGCGCACTACAATGCGGGCGAGCGATGGATCGGTACCGACTACGATGAACGGGGGATCCTGGAGAGCACCACCGAATATGGCGATCGCGGCGGCGCGGAATACAACTTCGTCACGCTGTACTACCCGACCGGTGTGGTGCGCGAGCGCTACTTCGAACGGATCGAGCGCAAGGGCATCGTGGGGGTTGCGAAGTTCGATACCCTACGCACGCTATTCCGGGAGGACGGGACATTGATTAATGAACTGCGCTATGCGAGCGGCGAATTGCACGGGGTGTCAACGGACTACTATCAGTCCGGGGCAATCGAGTCCATCAAACGGTACACTAAGGGACGACTCGTGGAGGTGCGCTATTTCGATGCGGAAGGAAGGGAGTTGAGCATTGGAGACTTCGTGAACGGCAACGGCATGTTGGCCATCTACGAGCAAGGGGTGCAAGTGAGCGTGTGCCGATTCAAGAACGGACATCCGGTGAAGAGGTCGTGCAAGTGCCTGGACTAAGGCATCCATGGTGCGATTGGCTCCTTGGCACAGGACAGCGTGCAAGCATGGATCCGCTCCTGCCTCCGACCCGATCGACCAGTCAACAACACCTGATCTCTTGGTCTGGAGGTTTTCGATCATCGGTGAACGAACATCCACAACCTGGACAAGCCGTTGGATGGATTGGCCAGGGCAAGGCCATGGAGAAGATCTTGAGGAAGTAAACGAGTGGTCAGTAGCCTATCCCTTGGTTGACCAAGGCTATAACGAAGTCCATCAGAAGCACCACCGAGGTCCGGGTCGTACCCATTGGACCTCACCTCATTCACCGACATGCTGTAGGCACTGGTCGGTACTCCCTTTGATCATTCCTGCGGATCAAGAGGCGCTCGGGCAGAGGTTCGGCGTTCGTGTGTCGTTAGGAAACGCGGTAGCACGTGCAGCACCCACCGTTATGCTCCGGCTACCTTTGCGCACCATGGGCGAAATGGTGCACGATACTGTTGGCGCGAGCGATGGATCGGCGGCCCAGCTGCGCGAGCGGATCAAGGAGTTGAGCTGCCTCTATGCCATGGCGCGCGTGGCCCAGCAGTCCCATGGAACCTTGCGTGCGACACTGGAGGCCGTGTTGACCACCGTGCCCCAGGGTTGGCAATGGCCCGAGCATTTGCAGGCCGCGCTTGAAGTGGATGATGAGCATGTTGGTGCGTACGTTACCAGCACGCGAGCGATGGTCGCACTTCTCGTCATCAATGGAACGGTGCGCGGCCGGTTGGTGGTGGCGTATCCGGATGCGATCGAGCTCCCGGGCCTTCCGATCTTCTTGCCGGAGGAGGGTCCATTACTGGAGAAGCTGGCGATGGAGGTGGCCACTATCGTAGAGCGGCACGAGCAGCGCGAACGTCAAGCGATGATCGATCGGCACATGCTGAACACGGATCGCCTCACGGTGCTGAGCGAGCTTACCGCAGGCATCGCGCATGAACTGAACACCCCGCTGGGCAGTGTGTTGGGTTTCGCTGAACTGCTGAAGCGGGAAGAGGATGCCCCCACACGCCGGGCCGACCTGCAACGCATCATCGATTCGGCTTTGGCCGGACGGGAGATCGTGAAGAAGCTGATGTACTTCAGTTGCGAAATGCCCAGCCAGTTCCACCTGCTTGACCTGAACGAGCAGGTGCGGCAGACCCTGCGGTTGCTACAGCATCGCTTGGATGAGGGGGCCATACGCACCGCGCTGGACCTCGGCCCGGATGCACTGGTGGTGCGCGTGGATGCCGTGCAGTTCGCACAGGTGGTCAGCAACCTGGTGTTGAACGCGCTTGGTGCCATGCCCCAGGGTGGTGGCCTGCGCATCAGCACGGAGCGTTCAGGGAAGCACGCCATCATCCATGTGCAGGATGATGGCACGGGCATCCTTCCGGAGAACATCCCACGGATCTTCCAACCCTTTTTCACCACCAAACCAGCGGGCGAAGGCACTGGTCTTGGCCTGGCCGTGGTGCATGGCATCATGAAGGCCCATGGTGGTCACATCACGGTGAGTTCCGAACCCGGCGTTGGCACCTTGTTCACCCTTTCCTTCCCCTTTCCGCCAACGCCATGAACCCACGCCCCTCAGTATTGCTTGTGGACGATGCGCCTGATATGTTGGAGCTGCTGCGTCGCAACATGCAGGCGATGGATCTGGTGCCTTATACCGCTGCCAACGTGGTGGATGCCATCGACCTCATGGGTCAGGGTGCCGTGGATCTGGTGATCACCGATCTGAACATGCCTGGCGTGGGGGGCATCCAATTGGTGCGCTACATCTCGCAATACCATCCCACCATTCCCGTGCTGGTGGTAACGGGTTACCCCAACATACAGGATGCCGTGGAAGTGATGAAGTTGGGAGCGGTGGAATACATCACCAAACCCTTCACGCAGGACGAACTGGAACGTGCGGTGCACAACGTGATCCAGCGACAGCCTCCAACGGTCACAGCACCCCAGGAAGCGGAAGGGCGCACATCGTTCCACGGCATCGTCGGTCGATCACCGGCCATGCAGGCGCTGTATCGGATGATCGAACGCACCAGTACCAATCGCGCTACGGTGATGGTGCGCGGCGAAAGCGGAACCGGCAAAGAGATGGTGGCACGTGCCATCCACTACAACAGCACGTTCTCCGCTGCGCCGTTCATCGCCGTGAACTGTGGTGCCATTCCGGACCAGTTGCTGGAAAGCGAACTCTTCGGCCATGTGAAAGGTGCCTTCACTGGTGCCGTTATCAACCGCGTGGGCCTTTTCCAAGCCGCCGATGGTGGCACCCTCTTCCTGGACGAGATCGGTAACGCCAGCGCCGCCGTGCAAGCCAAATTGCTGCGCGTGATCCAGGACAAGGAGATCACCATGCTCGGTTCCACCAAGCCGCAAAAAGTGCAGGTACGCCTGATATCAGCCAGCAACTCCGACCTCGGCGCCATGGTCCGCCAAGGCACGTTCCGCGAAGACCTCTACTACCGCTTGAACCTGTTGGAGATGGAGTTGCCCACGCTGCGGGATCGCAAGGAGGATATCCCGTTGCTCGTGAAGCACTTCAATGGACGCTACAGCAACGAGTTGGGCAAACCGCAGGCACGCATTCCGGCACCGGTATTGGCGGCGCTCGAACAGTATTCCTGGCCCGGCAACGTGCGCGAACTGGAACACTTCATCCACCGCCTGGTGATATTGAAGGATGATGCCGTGCGCATGGAAGACCTGCCCGCGTACATGAAGATGGAAGCACCACGTACCATCGCGAACAACGAACTGCTCACGTTGGCCGAGGTGGAACGACAACACATCACCCGTGTATTGGATGCTGTTGGGCAGAACAAGACCAAGGCCGCCGAGGTGCTCGGTATCGACCGCAAGACCTTGCGCGAGAAGCTGAAGAATGCACCGGGGCGGAACGCCCCGGCCGATTCATAATGTACCGGTAAGGAAAGCTTCCGCAGTACGGGGCTGCGGGCGGCCCATGCGTGCCCGAACATCCTGTGCGCCTTGACGCCCTAGGGCGATGCGCGTTCCCGTCAGTGGCCATCGCGCTGTGGTCGGTCCTGTGGCACAGCCATTGGCTAGTGGTGGTGACCATGGATCACGAACCACAGATCAGCACCGCTCCAGGAAGGTCGCTGTGCATCAACTGCCTGAATGCCCCGGACTGCATACAACGCATAGCCGCTCGCGGCCATGTGCAGTATTGTGATCTGCATGCCGTGGCCGATGGGCCACGGACGCTGATGAACGGAGCCTCCGGGAATGGGCAACAGCACGCCTTTGTGCCCCTGGCGGGACTATGCAACAACTGCGACCATGTTCACACGTGTGTCTTGCGCAAGCCCGGCCAAGTTGTTCTGCACTGCCAACATCATGATTGATCAATTGAACACGATGGAAACCACAGCAACCGCAACGCCGGTGAAGAAGCAAGGGATGTACGATATAGTGATGGAACAATTCGCCCATGCAGCGGAGGTGATGAAGCTCGATCCCGGAGTACGCAAGATCCTCTCGAAGACCAACACCGAGATCGTGGTCCACTTCCCCGTGAAGCTGGACAATGGGTCCATCGAGGTCTTCACCGGCTACCGCGTGCAGCACAACAACGCGCTAGGACCCTACAAAGGTGGACTGCGCTACCATGCCACCGTGGACCTCGACTCTGCGCGCGCACTGGCCATTTGGATGACCTGGAAGACCGCGTTGGCCGGTTTGCCTTATGGTGGTGCCAAGGGTGGCATCGAGATCGACCCCAAGAAATATTCCAGCGGAGAGCTGGAGCGCATCACGCGTCGCTTCACCTACGCCCTGGGTGATAACATCGGTCCTGACCTGGATATCCCCGCGCCGGACGTGAACACCAATGCGCAGATCATGGCGTGGATAGCGGACACGTATTCCAGCACAAAATCTCCATCCACGCGCTTCGCCAACCTGCACGTGGTGACCGGTAAACCCTTGGGTGCAGGTGGGCTGGAAGGGCGCGACCGCGCCACCGGCTTCGGTGTAGTGGCCACGCTGAAGACCTGGGCCGAGCGGTCCAACCGTTCGTTGAAGGGCATGCGCTACATCGTTCAAGGCTTCGGCAACGTAGGCTACTGGACCGCCCATTTCCTGGAGCGCGAAGGGGCCATCCTGGTGGGTGTGCAGGACGCTGGAGCCACCTACCATGAACCTGCGGGAATAAGCCCGGAAGCCCTCAACGACCACAGTGCCGCCAACGGCCGTAACCTCTCCGGATTCACGGGTGCGGCCACTATTGATCCGCAACGCTTCTTCGCCATCGACTGCGAGATCGTGGTGCCCGCTGCCCTGGGTAACCAGATCACCGCGGCCAACGCCGGAACCATCACCGCTCAAGTGGTGGCCGAAGGTGCCAACGGCCCTACCGATACGGAAGGCGAGGCCATCCTGCGCGCCAATGGGGTGGACATCATCCCGGATATCCTCTGCAACAGCGGCGGGGTTATCGGTAGCTATTACGAATGGCTACAGAACAAGCGAAGCGAGGTGTGGAAGATCGAAGAGGTGCTGGAGCAGATCCATGACAAGATCGCTGTAGCGTTCAACAGCGTGGTGAGCACCGCGAAGGAATTCGATACCGACTGGCGTACCAGCGCCTACATCGTAGCCCTGCGCCGATTGGAAAAGACCTACAAGGAACGCGGGATCTTCCCATAGGCCATGCATACCATAGGAGTATTGAAAGAAGGCGAGCGTCGCCGTTTGGTGGCGTTGGCACCGGCAGGTGTTGCCCGGCTCGGCGTACAGGTGAAGGTGATCGTGCAGAAGGGAGCCGGGCGCGCCGCCGGATTCACCGATGAGGCTTACCTGAAGGCAGGAGCCGAACTGGTGGATGGCCGTGCCGATGTGATGCAGCGGGCCGATATCATCCTGGGGCACGACAGTCATTACCGGGGCGAGGAACTGGATGGTCCGAAGACCTTCATCGGCTTCTTCAACGTGCTGAACGACCGTGCCGTGGTGGATACCTATGCCCGTGACGGCATCACCCTTTACAGCCTGGATATGATCCCGCGCACCACCTTGGCGCAAGCCATGGACGTGCTGTCGTCGGTGGCCTCCATCTCCGGCTACCAGGCCGTGCTGCTGGCGGCCGAACGTTCGCTGGCCACGGTGCCCATGATCACCAGTGCGGGAGGAACGTTGCGCCCGGCGAAATTCCTGATCATGGGAGCGGGTGTGGCCGGCCTGCAAGCCATTGCAACAGCCAAGCGGCTGGGGGCCATCGTGCGCGCCTATGATGTTCGTGCCGCCTCCAGGACGGAGGTGGAAAGTCTAGGCGCCACCTTCATTGAAGTGGATGGTGCCGTGGACGCACGCAGTACCGGTGGCTATGCGGTGGAGCAATCGGCAGAGCAGTTGGAACGCATCCGCGAAGTGATCCACCGCGAAGCGGCGCAGGCCGATGTGGTGATCACCACCGCGAGGATCCCCGGCAAGAGCGCACCGTTGCTCATTACCGAGGAGATGGTGCTGGCCATGAAGCCAGGCGCCGTGATCGTGGACCTGGCCGCAAGTACCGGCGGCAACTGCGCCCTTACCGAACCCGATGCCACGGTGATGCGCAACGAGATCACCATTCTGGGCCCCACCGCCATCGAATGCAGCTGCGCACACTCCACCTCATTCCTTATCTCGAACAACTACACCACCTTCATCGAGCACCTGTTGAAGAACATAGGTGGGAAGCCCAACGACGAGATCCTGCGCGGCACACGCGTGGTGGAGAATGGCGTGGTGGTCAACGCGCGCTTCCTCGGCAACTGATCCCACCATGGAATTCACCTACCACATCACATCCATCGATGGCCTGTTCATCCTCGCCATGAGCCTCCTGCTCGGCTTCGAGGTGATCAAGAACGTACCCGCCGTGCTCCACACCCCGCTGATGTCGGGGTCCAACGCCATCAGCGGTATCATCCTCTTCGGTGGATTGATCCAGTTGATGAGCACCCCGCCGGACCGGGTGTGGGTGCTGCTGTTCTCCTCCATCGCCGTGCTCTTGGGCGCCATCAACATCGCTGGCGGCTTCTTCGTCACGCACCGCATGCTCGCCATGTTCCAGGTGAAGAAACGGGACACTAACAAGGCCTGACCATCACATCCGCGAACGCCGCCTCCGCGCTGCGGGGCGGCGTTCCACATACCACCGTATCCGCACACGCATGGAATTCCTCTTTCTCATAGCGACCCTCGGGCTCATCCTCGGATTGAAGTTCATGGGCGACCCCGCCAAAGCCGTGCTGGGCAATGCCGTGGCCGCAACCAGCGTGGTGGTCGCGTTGATCGGTGTGGCCATCAAGTCCTACGCACCCGCAGCAGGGGCGGGCACCTTCAATATCGTATTGGTGGCCTGCTTGCTCGGCGCGGGTACCATCATCGGTAGGTTGTTGGCCGTGCGTGTGCCCATGACCGGTATGCCGCAACTCGTGGCCATGCTCAACGGCTTCGGTGGTCTGGCCGCAGTGATCATCGCCCTGATAGAAGGGCTTGCGCACCCGATCAGTGATGACATGCGCACCACCGGTGGACTGCTGCTGCTGAGCGCCGTGTTCGGAGGTGTGGCCTTCACCGGCAGCCTGGTGGCACATGCCAAGTTGGAAGGCAAGAAGCTGCCCAAGGTCAAGCGCATCCATATCCGCGCCGCACGCGTCCTCTTGTGGACCATGGTGGCGTTGTTCGCGCTGTACATGCTCGCCCCGGTGCCCGTTGTCCCCTTCACCACGGTGTTGCTACTGATGGCCGTGATCTCGCTGGTATACGGTGCGCTGTTCACCTTGCCCATCGGCGGGGCCGACATGCCGGTGCTGATCTGCTTCCTCGTTGCGCTGCACGGGCTGGTGGCACTGCTGGCCGGTATGTTCTTCCAAGATACCGTCATGCTCATCGGTGGTGTGCTCGTGGGCGCCACCGGTATCCTGCTCACGCTCCAGATGAGCAAGGCCATGAACCGCACCCTGCGCAGCGTGCTGGCCGGTGTCATCAAGCGCGATACGCCGGGCAGCGAACGTGAACAGGACATCAGACCCATAAGCGCCTCCGAGACCGCTTCGCTGCTGGCCTTTTCACGGCAGGTGGCCATCATCCCCGGCTACGGCATGGCGGTGAGCCAAGCACAAGGCACCTGCCAGGAGATGCAGACCGCGTTGGAGCGCATGGGCGCAACGGTGCATTACATCATACACCCCGTGGCCGGCCGTATGCCAGGGCATATGAACGTGCTGCTCGCCGAAGCCAATGTGGCCTACGAGAGCATCTTGAGCATGGAGGACGTGAACGACATGATGGGGCGGTACGATGCCGTGCTGGTGATCGGTGCCAACGATGTAGTGAACCCGGCCGCCGAGACCGATGCCGACTCCTCCATCTACGGCATGCCCATCATCCGCGCCCATGCCGCCAAGCAGGTGATCGTATTGAAACGCGGTATGGCCGCCGGCTACTCCGGCGAGATGAACCTGCTCTTCGATCGTGCCAACTGTCGCCTGCTCTTCGGCGACGCACGCAGCAGCTTACGGACCATCATTGACGAACTAAAACGCATATGACCATGAAGAATCCACGCTTGATCATTTCCGAAAAGGAACGCGACCTGATGCGCTCATGGATCATCGGACACAACCCGCCCGACATCCAGGTGCAGAATAGCCTGGACCGTTTATACAAGGAACTTGAGACGGCCGATGTGCGCAAGGAAGAGGAGATGCCCAGCGATGTGGTCCGCATCTGCAGCATCGTTGATGTGGGCACGCCCGCTGGTCGCAAGAACGACCTGCAAGTGGTGATGCACGCCGATGCGGACCTGAAGCAGAATAAGCTCTCGGTGCTCTCCGTGCTCGGCTCCGCATTGATCGGCTATCGCCAAGGAGCCAGCATCATCTGGAAACTCCCAAAGGGCGACGAGACCATCACGTTGGAGCGGGTGGATAACTCGCGGTGCGAGATCCTCGCGTGAGGTGGGCTAAACCCTTGCAGTCGGCACAGCTGGATCTGCTTGCCCGACAATGGATGGAACGGTCGATCCTGAAGATCACCGCTTCACCTCATACCGCATCGCCACCGCGCCCGAGGCGAACTCCTCGCGTCCCACGAGCTTGAGGTCCACCATCTTCGAAAGCCCCGCGAACAAGGTCGGCCCACGACCGATGATCCGCGGATGCACCACGATCTGGTACTCATCGATCAGGCCTAGTTCCGTCAAGGCCATCGCGAGTTGCACGCCGCCCACACCGATGCCCTTGCCCGGCTGCTGCTTGAGCTGCAGAACGAAAGTCGCGAGGTCCCCGCGCACGAGTTCTGAATTCCAGTCCACCTCCTTCAGCGTACTGCTCACTACGTACTTCTTCGCCGCGTGGATGGTCTGTGCGAAGGGCAGCATCCACTCCGGCATCGGCCACGATGCCGGCAAGCGCCACGCGGCCACCATCATCTCGTAGGTGACCCTGCCGAACAGCAGTTCATCGCACCCCGCGATGTACTCCATCGCGTTGCGGTGCAGATCCGCGTCCGCGATCCCCACGGTGTGATCGTAGCAGCCGTCCAAGGTGACGTTGAGGGAAAAGCGGAGGGGGCGCATGGTGTTCGTTGAACTCCTTGTTAGATGACCTTGGCGACGTCGGTATGGTCTTCGGGCGAGCTGTCAAAGTCACGGGCCATGTGATCATATGACAGCCAATCAAAGTGCTCCAACCCGAGTACCTGCGCAAACAACTTTGAAGGTTCTGCCCCCAAGTGGTCGTCTAGATCCTTCGGGTGCAACTGCCGCTCGAGTTCGTCGAGGTGAGCTAGCTGCGCTAACGGCACATACTGCTCGAGCGCGGCGCGTGAATAGTTGGAATGGTCCACGGTCACCTCGTCATCCCAACTGCAGCGATAACCGCTGACCAATTTGGTGTCCTCATACAGCGCGAAGCTCCATTCGTGGTCTTCGGCGGAGACGTAGTGCAATAGAGGATGGGTCGCCGCAGTCACGATCCTCTTATCTGGTTCGAAAACCCCCTGCTCTGCTACGAACGTCACCCATCCATTGACAGGCTGAAACACATAGCCCTTGAGCTTAGCGCGACGCAGAAGTTCGATGGCATCCTCGGCGCGCTCACTTCTCAGATGGTAACTCTCACTGAACTCACTCATGGGTAGATGTGATCATTCTCGTTCCACTTCCGTCTTAATATCGTTCAGGTCCTGCAGGATCGCCTTCTTGATCATCCCCTTGAAGAAAACCATGGGCAGCGCCTTCAGGCTGGCGATCAAACCTTGAGGTTGGGTCTCATGAATACCGGTGAGCGTCACGCCGCCATCGCTTCCGGAGATGCGGTTGGTGGTGATGAACACGAAGCCGCTGTCCTCTGCTCGGGTCGTGTAGAACGTGTTCTCCTTCGCCTCCGTGATCCACTTCTCCACGGTAGCCGACTTGCCGAAGAGCATGCGCGTCTCCTTCCACTTCAGTCCGACGAGACCGGTCGCCGGCCGTTCGACGACCTCGATCTTTTCGACACCGCTGAGCAGCTCTGCGAAGTTCGCGATGTTGGTGGTCGCGGCCCAGACCACGGCCTTGGAACCATTGATGGTGATCTGTGCTTCAACGATCATGGTGATCAAGCCCGTGTTCGGACAATAGGCTCGACACCAATGGCTCTGTCAGCTTCAAATCCAACGAGACTCTTGTGCATTGACTGGACTTCTTGGATGAGCGCATCAAACGCTGTCGACACTTGAAATGCATCACTTTGCTCAGCGGAGCCGAACATCACGACATACGACGGCCAGCCATAGTTGCCGAAGTCCCTTCGTATTCGGATGAAGTCAATGCCTTGGGAGCGCAGGAATCTATCAAGCCTCCGTAATTCCAAGGCCAATTTCCTCCGGCGGTAGAACACCCAGTATACAGCCAGAGTGCTAAAGGCAATGACGACCCATTTCCACATTGCCTCATCGGACTACTTCGGCTCCCACAATTCGATCTTGTTCCCTTCCGGATCGTACACCCACGCGAAGCGGCCGTAGTCCTCATCCATGCGCTTCGGATCGATGCGCACGCCGTCGTCCTCGAGCTTCTTCAGCAGGCCATCCATGTCCTGCACGCGCAGGTTCAGCATGAACTGTTGCTTGCTGTCGAAGTAGTCGCTGTCGCGCTTGAACGGCGAGAACACCGTGGGCCCGGCATCCTGTTGCCAGATCCAGCCGTTCTCCTGGTCGTTGATGCCGAAGTGGTCGTTGTACCACTTGGCAAGGGCCTTGTGGTCGTCCGAGCGGAAGAAGAATCCGCCGATACCGGTGACGTGTCGTGACATGGGATGGTGTTGGTTGAAGCGAAGATAGCCGTGCTTCGAACCTCCTTTCCCGACTTCAGCTTGCCGAAGCGGGAATGCGATCGGGCGCTGAGTGCACGGGTCGATGCTCAGTTCACCACCAACCGTTGAACGGACACATGTCCGGCCTTATCCCGCGCCGTTACATGATATGCGCCCTTGTCCCAGGTGCTCACATCGAGCGAAATGCCGCTGCCCATGCCATTCCCGATGGAGAAGTGTTCCGCATGCACGGTGCGTCCAAGGGCGTCCGTCACCGTCATCTCCATCGCACCGATCGCGTTGGCCTGGATGCGCACGATCCCGTTGGTAGGATTCGGGAAGAGGGAGAGCCCGGTTGCTGCCTCGGTGGTCACGATGCCTGCGACGATGGGGACCAGGTAGTAGGATTGGAACAGTTCCCCGGATTGTGAGCCGTTCGTGTAGTAGACATGATGGATGGTGCTGGCCAGCACTTCCTGGGTTCCGGTCTTCCGGAAGATCACTTCGTCTTTCGTGGTCATGTAGGTGGTGCCGAAGGACACGGCGGTCTCGCTCGAAGCGTGTGTGATGCGGAGGACGTCCGTAAAGGTCCCGTTAGGCAGAATGAGGGTGCCCGAGCCATCAGCAGTGTAAGTGCTGGTGTCGGCCCCGGAGCTGATGGGCGTGCCGCTCACTTGGGTCTCGTAGGCCGCGAAGTCGGTCCATGTGGTTCCCACGGTGCAGGGATAGCGCATGGTGTTCTCCACATCGGAGAAGAGCGCGGTTACAGGTCCTCCACTGTCGTAGGAGCCAAGGCCATAGAGCCCGTCCGGCTGCACATCAATGAAGCTCGCGGTGGTCAGACTGCCAGCGGGTTGAAGGGCCAGGTCCGCGTCCGGGAATTGGGCGGAGCCGGGCGCCAAGCTTGGGAGAATGTAAGAGAACACTTCGGCCCCGCCCGAAGGTGTCGCTGCGCTCATGTCCCAGGTCTGTCCGCTGCCGGTGCTCAACACCCCGTACCAGGCGCTGGTCTGCCAGGAGAACGTGTAGCCTACCGCAGGAGCATCCGCAGAAGTGATCGTTTGAGCATTCAACAACATGAAGGCAGTGGCTCCGGCAAGGGTGAAGAGTGTTCTCATGGGTCAGTAGTAGTGTGCGATGGGGGTGAAGGAAGGGGAAAGCGACGCAAGCGAGCAGCTGCAAGTGGTCATGTTCTGAACAGGGGCGGGTTGATCTGGAGGCCTGGCTTGCCCACCATGCAACCCCGCGTTTCCTCTATCAGCCTCGGTGTCACCGACCTCGACCGGTCCAAGTGGTTCTGCACTGATGTGCTCGGCTGGTCACCGATGCGCGATGCCGATGGTATCGTCATGTATACCCTCAATGGCATGATCCTCTCGCTGTTCCCCCAGCATGAACTGGCGGAGGATGCGCAAGTGAAGAACGATGGTGCGGGCTCCCGCTTCACCCTTGCCCAATGCTTGCGATCAACGGAAGAGGTCGATGCCTTCTTCGCGCACCTGAGGCAGCACGGCGTTGCCATCACCAAGGAACCGGTGAAGGTGTTCTGGGGCGGCTCGCGGCTACTTCGCCGATCCCGATGGGCACCTGTGGGAGATCGCCCACAACCCGTTCCTGGAGCTGGATGCGGCGGGCAATGCGGTGGGGATGAAGATGGGGTGAACCCGACCGGATATATTCGCCCGGATCCTAAGCCGAGCATCATGGGTTGGAAGAAGTACGCGTTCGAGTTCCTCTCCATTTTCGTGGCGGTGATCGCCGCCTTCGCACTGGACAAGTGGAACAGCGATCGGAAGGACGCTCAGGCGGAGGAGAAGATCCTGCTGGAGATCTCCCATGGCTTGCAGAAGGACCTGGAGGACATCCGACTGAACATGGCCGGGCATCGCGATGGCATGAACGCCTGCATCTATTGGCGCAAGGTGTTGAACGGCGAGCAGGCCCCGGCGGACTCCCTGCTGCAGTATACCTTCTCGCTCACGCGGGACTTCATCGCCATCCAGAACAGTTCAGGTTATGAGTCGTTGCGCTCCAGGGGGCTTGAGCTGGTGCAGGACGACAGCTTGCGCAGCGACATCATTTCCCTCTATGAGTATGACCTGAAGATCCTGGCCAAGCTGGAGGAGGACTATGGTGAAATGCAGCTGCATGCCAGTTACTATCCGGCCTTCAGCGCGTTGATCGCCCCGCATCTGCAGTTCTCACCGGGCGGGGTTCCGACAGGCCTCGACCTGCCGCTGGATTTGGACCCCATCGGGCGCGACCGCTTCCTATTGGATCTCTGGAAGATCCAGCAGAACCGGGCCTTTACCCACCACTACTACGGGGCGGTCGAGCAGCGGATCCGAGCCGTGGATGCACACATCGGCCGCATCCTTGCCGAACGGAGCTAGGGCGCATTGAAGTCCTTAGTTTCGCAGTGCATGAGCAAGACCATCACCAAGCCCACGATCACCAAGGCTGCCCTGAACGGCCACGCATCCAATGGCACGGCGAAGAAGGTGGAGCGCCTCCCCGTGATGAAGACCTACAAGATCTTCATCGGTGGCAAGTTCCCGCGCACCGAGAGCGGACGCTACTACCAGCCGAAGGGCAGCGATGGCAAGCCGCTGGCGAACATCTGCCGCAGCAGCCGCAAGGATGTGCGCGATGCCGTGATCGCTGCGCGCGGAGCGGTGAGTGGCTGGGCGGGGCGAAGTGCCTTCAACCGCGGGCAGATCCTCTACCGCATCGGCGAGATGCTCGAAGGACGCAGCGCACAGTTCGTGCATGAGCTCATGCTCCACGGAGCTACACAGAGGCAGGCCGAGGCCGAAGTGGCCATGGCCATCGATCGGTGGGTGCATTACGCGGGATGGTGCGACAAGTACCAAGCGGTCTTCAGTAGCGTCAACCCCACGAACAGTTCGCACTTCAACTTCAGTGTGCAGGAACCCACTGGCGTGGTGGGCATCATGGCACCGGACACCACCGGTCTGCTTGGCCTGGTGAGCATGATCGCTCCCGTGATCACCGGCGGTAACACTTGCCTCGTCATCGCCAGCGAAAGCAAGCCACTGCCCGCTGTCACCTTCGCCGAAGTGCTCGCCACCAGCGACCTGCCCGGCGGCGTGGTGAACCTGATGACCGGCTACCGAAGCGAACTGCTCAAGCCGCTTGCAACGCACATGGACATCAACGCCGTGGTCGTGGCCGATGCCACGAAGGAAGAACGCGTGATGCTGGAGACCGAAGCCACTTGCAACCTCAAGCGCGTGGTCTATCGGAAAATGGGTGTCGGTCCGAGCGCAGCCGAGGACCAGTCACCCTACTTCATCCTCGACACGCAGGAAGTGAAGACCACCTGGCACCCGATCGAGAAGGGACAGGGTGGGGGCGGGGGGTATTGAACCTTGCGTTCGTCGTGCAAGCCAGGATCTATTCGTGCACACTTTCGCTCGATGCTTTCAGGAAGCGCATGTCCTCACTGGTGAAGGTCGAGAACGACAAGCCGATGATGAAGTACCTAGTCGCTCAGTTCGTGGGAGGAAAGGGAGGCAATTGCGCGAAGGAGCTTTACGGATACATGGATGACCGGTCATTCCGGGTCTGGGATAGCGACACGTTTTGGACCGGGTTATTGCTCACCTACGTACAAGGCGTTTACAAGGAGAGCGGGTCGGGCGTGCAAGTGATCCTGAGGCCGAGGCGGAACTTGATATCGCGCGTTTCGCAAGCCTTGGCCGTTGTCGTTGTGGTAGGCTCGATTGCGAGTCACTTCTTCGAAACACCACCTCCCACGCTGTTGGGTGCCTTCATCGAAGTAGTCGTATGCTTAGGTGTTGGTGTGTTGGCATCTTTGCCATTCATTCTGCCGCATCGTTTCATCGGGGTAGCTCTGGTCGAATTCTTGGAAAGAGAATTGGGGCTGGTGGAAGTTCCTAGGACTTAGAGTGTAGATGTCGGTGATCGCGAGCCTTGCATGGCCGCATCAACTGATCACTACCTTCATCCCACAATCCGATCCCATGCGCTTCCTCACCCTCCTCCAAAGCCTCGGCATAGCCGCGCTGCTCACTCTTCCGACCGCTCTTCACGCCCAGAAGGGTACTGATCAAGTGGTCGAAGTCGTCTTCACTCCCGACATGGACAAGACTGCGTTGGAACGCATCAAGGAAGAAGTGAAAGCGAAGGGTGTCCTTCTCACGTACGATGTCACGGACTTCAAGGCGGGTCAGCTGCACCACATCGCCTTCAGTGTGACGACACCGGCGGGTTCCGGCAAGGCAGAGGGTGACATCAAACCGGATGTTCGCTATGGCTTCCGCTACGATCCGCGTCCGGGCGCAGAGGTGCCCTTTTCGGTTGGCTCGTTGAACCGAGGTGTGGAGGAGGTCACGCCGCCGCCCGTGGAGCAGCGGTGACCGCAATCGCGATCACTTCTTCACGACCCGTGTCATTCGGCCATCTGCGCTACGGACCATATACACGCCGCCAGGCAGTGAAGCCACGTTGAGCGTATTGACACCGCTAGCCAGGGAGAACTGACGGACCGTGCGACCGGAGGCGTCGATCAGTTGGGCGGGCAGAAGTTCGCTCGCTCCACTTTCGATGAAGAGCACATCCTCAGCCGGTACGGGATACGCGTTGAGGTCCTGTTTCGAAGCGTGTTCCCAAACGGCCGTGCCCACATCGAACGCGTAGATGAAGATGGTCTGGTAGGCGAACGCACTTCCGCCCTGCCGGTTGGCCACGAGGTAGAGGAACTCCCCGTCGTAATCCATGCCCTGCGGCCGCTGATCGTTGTCGATCGGCGTATCCGGCAGCTCCACCCAGCCGATGTCCGTGCCGTTGGTGAGGTCGTACGCGTAGATGCGTTCCTGGTCTCCGTTGAGGTTGTCGGTCACATAGAGGAGCGTGTCACCTTTCAGGGCGATGCCGTAGGGTTGTTCGCCCTGCAAGGGCACCGTGTCGATCGGGGCCGGATCGCCCGGGATCCACTTGTACGCGTAAGCAAAAGGGTACACATTGAAATCCGGATAGTACATGGTGTACCACACCGCGTTGCCATCGGCACAGAGATCGCCGATGCCGGAGGACGGTCCACCGACCACGTCGGGAAAGGTCCAACTGTTCAGCAGGTTGCCGGCCAGGTCGATCTCGTAAAGCCCGGCGCCATTGGCCGTGTAGTCCTCCGCGATCAAGTAAGAAGCCGGCATGCGGATGAGCCCGTGGTTGAAATCAAAGCCCGTGATCAACTCGGCGTTCACCGCTCCGTTGTGATCGCTGTAGCGGATGTTGCCGGTAAGGTCACTGCCGAGGAAGATGGTGTCCGCGGTGACATCGATGCCCCAAACACCCGTTCCTGCACCGGGATAAGGAATGCTGTCCACAAGGATCTGAGCACCACATGGAAGGGCCAAGACGCAAGCGATGAGGGAGGAGAAATGGGTTCGCATGGGACGGGGTTGCTGAACCGAAGGTACTGTTGGTGCAAGCTGATATACATCGGTCCGGGCGTGGAGGCGCCTTTCAGCGTGGGATCGGTGAAGCCTCTGATAGAGAACGCGGCGCCGCCCGCGGAGCAGCGGTGACCGCCGGTGTGATCACTTCTCCACAACGCGAGGCTAGGCCTCCGAAACGGTGATACGTTCGGGTCAGACCGCAAGCTCCCATTCCCAGACCTTACCGACCTCGTCGTCCATGGCATTTCGCACGTGCGCAAAGCCACATTTGGTCAGCACACGCGTTGAGGCATTGTACACTGGGAGGGTCTGAGCGATGATCCGAACTGTCGGGTCCGTTGAACGGGCTACTCGGATCAATTGATGCGTCATGCCTGTAGCAATACCTCGGCCCTCCATTCCTGGATGTGTAGCATAGGCGATCTCCACCACGCCTTCCGTAGGAGCACCTTTGAATGCACACGTTCCAACGACCGCCCCTTCCTCAAGAGCGAGATAAGCGATCCAAGGTGGGCTGAAACCGACCGCTCGGTAGAAGGCTTGGTTGCCATCCACCCAGGACATGACCGTCGGGTCCAACGATTTAGGACTCTGGTCAAAAGATCCGATCGCCGGTATGCGCAGAAGTTCCATACCACGAAGTAAGCGCAATTTACATTCAACTAAATAGTTGAATATATTTGCCTCCGATGGCGACCCCGCAGACCCTCGACCGAACGCTAGCTGCTCTGGCCGATCCAACCCGCCGCGCGATCCTTCAACGCCTGTCTTCCGGTGAAGCGCGTGTGACGGAAGTGGCCCGCCCCTTCAGCATGTCACTGAACGCGGTGAGCAAGCACATCCTGGTTCTGGAGCGCGCCAAGCTGGTGAGGCGGAGAAGGGTGGGGCGTGATCACTTCCTCAGCTACCGACCTGAGCCCTTGGACGCTGCGGCTAAGTGGATGGCGGAGACGCGCAATTTCTGGGCAGGTCGCTTGGATGCCTTGGAACAATTGCTGCGCGACGAGGATGCGGCCAAGCCGTGATCAACAACGGACCAACACCACAGAACACCATGGATATGTATGGAACCATTATCGCACCGAACACCATCCGGTTCGAACGCTTGCTGCCCGGCCCCATCGAACGCGTGTGGGCTTACCTCACTGACCCGGAGAAACGTGCCAAGTGGTTGGCCAGCGGCCCCATGGACCTGCGCATGGGCGGCGAGATGGAGCTCTTCTGGTTGCATGCCAACTTGGACACACAGAAGCCCGATGAAGCGCCGGAGCGTTACGCGAACGGCCACACGATGAAGGCGAAGATCACACGCTGCGAGCCACCGCATGTGTTGGGCTTCACCTGGGGCGCAAGGGCGGAAGCGCTGTCAGAGGTTGTCTTTGAGCTGTCCGCGCGCGGTAGCGATGTCCTGCTGGTGCTCACCCATCACCGCCTGCCCGACCAAAATGACCTGCTCGGTATTTCAGGCGGCTGGCACACGCACCTTGATGTACTTGTGGAACATTTGAACGGACGCACCGCACCCGCCTTCTGGAGCAAGCACGCCGTGTTGAACGCGGAATACAAGGAACGGATCGGCAATGCGTGAGGGTGCACTGTTGAAAACAAGGTCCTCCATCGAGGCTTTGCTTTTGCCCGCAGGCTGCTACCTTGTCCATTGAACCGATCAAAACAGAACGACCATGGCCGTAGAAGCATACTGCGTAAAGTGCAAGGCGAAGCGTGAAATGAAGAACGCCGCCGAAGTAACGATGGCCAATGGCCGCAAGGCGATGAAGGGCGTATGCCCCACCTGCGGCACAGGCATGTTCAAGATCATGGGCAAGGCCTGAGGGTTCAGGTCCTTGTTCCGAACCCTGTTGCTGCGGGTCGTGCTTCGCTATGCGAACGCGGCCCGCAGCTTTGTTCAGTGCACCAAACATCGAAAACACCTTTCCATGCGTTCATCTTTCCTCCTTCCTGCGCTACTGACCCTGACCACTGCATTTGCACAACCGACGGTTGACCAAAGTTGTGCGCCGACAGCTGGGAGCAGCTACACCTTCGTGTTGGCCGACATGCTCAACCTGAGCGGCCAGGGCGCCGGACAGGTGTGGGATGCCAGCGGTGCCTTCATCACAGGCAACGACGTGGTGGACTTCGTTGCGTTGGGAAGTTCCGTCGCCGGAGCTTCCTTCCCTACCGCCGATGTGGTACAGACCTCGGCCGGTAACGAGACCTTCATTGATGTGGCTTCTGACGGCTTGTACGTTATCGGTTCGTATAACCCTAACCTGCCGATCACATCGGTCTACACGAACGTTTATAAGTACCTCCAGTTCCCCTGCACGCTCGGCACCACATGGACGGACACCTACGGAGGCAGCTTCACTTTCAGTGGCATTACGTATGTGCAGACCGGTAGTGGTACTTACGAGGCCACCGGCTATGGCTCCTTGCAACTGCCGTGGGGTACGCTGGACAATGTGCTTCGCATCGACGGCACGGAGACCTACACGGAATCGGGGAATGGCAACTCCTATGTGTTCACCTCCATATTCAGCTATTACTACAAGCCCGGGGTCGGCCTTTATGTGGCACGGAACATAGACGCTTCCGCGGAACTGAACGGCGCACCACAAGGCACCCAGCAGCTCTTCCTGTTCATGGATCAGAACAGCATCGGCATCAAGGAACGCTCGGCCATGACGCTCGGCTTGGAGGCTTTCCCGAATCCGGCGCAGGACCAGCTCACCTTGCTCTTCACCGCGGAAGGCAGCTTGTCGCTTGATGTGATGGATGCCGAAGGGCGTGTGGTGATGCGCCGATCATTGGAACGAAGTGGAGCTGGCTTGTTCCGTGAGCAGTTGGATGTGAGCGGACTGAGCGCTGGCTTGTACACGGCACTCGTGAGCGGCGCTGATGGGCAGCTGGGCATGACCCGCTTCCTGGTGCAGCGCTGATCAGCAAACGTCTCCGTTGCGCACCTTCCTTCGTCGCGCGCTGTTCGTGCTCTGCCTTTTGGTAAGCGTTTTCCTCGCGTGGACGAACCTTGCCGTTCACAGCGCACCGCGCGCAGGTTTCCAGGAAGAACGAACGGTACTGGTCGCGCAACTTCACTACTTGGAGGGTCGTGCGCACGCCGGTCTAGGGGAGGACATGCAACAGCTCTTTCCCGAAGGAAGTGCTTTCACGAGTGCGTTGTACGGGTTGGCATGGTGCGGCCTTGCGCAACGGCTGGAGAAGGATGATCCGCTTCTTGGACATGCTTCCATGGAAGCCCATTGGGCGCTGTCGCAACTTGACCGCCCCGAGGAACAGGGCCGCTTTCCCGTTTCAGCGGAACCGAAGTTCGGCGTGTTCTATTGTGGCTGGCGGAACCTGTTGTTGGGATCCATCATTGAGCTTGGATCTGCGGATACTGTGGAGCTGTTCGCGTTCGATCGGAACAGTGCGGCGCTTTCGGATGCTTTTGCGCGGAGCACCTCGCCCTACCTGGAATCCTACATCGGCATGGCCTGGCCTGCGGATGCCACCGTAGCCATGGCTTCGCTTGCACTGCACCAACGGCTGCGTGGTGGCGCGCATCAGCAGGTGATCGAGCGGTGGGTTTCCCAGGTCCGTGATCGCCTTGATGCGAACGGTTCGATGCCACATGCCTGGGACCCGTACCACGACCGATCGCTGACCGATGCCCGTGGTTCATCGCAAGCCTTGATCAACACGTTTCTGCCAGTGATCAACGAAGCCCTCGCGCAAGAGCAGTTCGGTCGCTTCCAAGAGGCATTCTTCATGGAGCGACTCGGTGTGCCTGCAGTGAGCGAGTATCCAAAGGGCACCTTCGGCTGGGGTGATGTGGACTCAGGTCCGCTGATCCTCGGTGCGGGTCCTGCGGCCACCATCGTAGGTAGTGCCGCCTGCCGCATGAACGGTGATGTGTTCCACGCGCAGGAGTTCGCGGCGTCGGTGCACGGCTTCGGCTTCGTGACCGGTGTCGAAAGCAAGCGCTACCTGTTCGGTGCACTTCCGATCGCGGACCTCTTCATCGCTTGGGGGCGAAGCATGCCCTCAGTCCAAGCCACAGATGCGCCCGGCTTCAAGCGCTTCCACCTGTGGTCGGTGTTGGCGCTGGTGGTGATGTGGTCGCCTTTCGCCTGGCGGCGTTGGCGGGGGAGCAGGGCTGGAGCTTAGCGTCTCGCCCCATAACCCGCCCGCTCCCGCACCCGTGCCAATGTGACCTCCGCAATGGCCCGTGCCTTCGCAGCGCCCACCTGTAGCTGTCGGTCCAGCTCCCCACGGTCGGTCATCAGTTCCTGGTAGAGGGCGCGTTCGTTGGCGAAGCCGTCCATGAGCACTTGCAACAGTTCCTTCTTGGCATGCCCGTAGCCGTAGCCGCCGCGCAGGTAGTTCTGGCGCATCGTCTCCACGGCGTCATCTGGAGCCAGCAGGCGGAACAGGTTGAAGACGTTGTCCTTCTCCGGGTCCTTCGGATCTTCCAGCGGTGTGCTGTCGGTCACGATGCCCATGACCTGCTTCTTCAGTTCCTTTTCCGGCAGGAAGATGATGAGCGTGTTGTTGTAGCTCTTGCTCATCTTCTGCCCATCGGTGCCGGGCACCGTCATCACCTCCTTGTCCACGCGTGCTTCGGGCACCACGAAGGTGTCGTCGCCATAGGCCCGGTTGAAGGCGCTGGCGATGTCGCGCGTGATCTCGAGGTGTTGCACTTGGTCCTTGCCAACGGGCACCACGTGCGCATCGTAGAGCAGGATGTCGGCGGCCATGAGGACCGGGTAGTAGAAGAGGCCTGCGTTCACAGCGCTGAGGCGGTCGCTCTTGTCCTTGAAGCTGTGCGCATTGGCCAGCATGGGGTAAGGCGTAAGGCAGCCCAGGTACCAAGTGAGCTCAGCGACCTCGGGCACGTCGCTCTGGCGGTAGAAGGTCACCGCGTTCACGTCGAGGCCGCTGGCCAACCACGAGGCCGCCACGGCGTAAGTGTTGTCGCGCAGCACCTGCGGATCGCGCATGGTGGTGAACGAGTGCATATCGGCAATGAACAGAAAGGCATCGTTGCCGGGCGTTCCGCTCATGCGGACCGCTGGGCGGATGGCGCCGAGGATGTTACCGAGGTGAGGAACGCCGGTGCTCTGGATGCCTGTAAGGACGCGGGCCATGGAAAAAAGGATCGGCCGAAGATAGCGGGTTAAATTCGCCGCCTCCGTTGACCGGGCCTGCCCGCTATGAAGCGCACCCACGAACACCACGACCGACCGCTGATCGCCGATGGCGAGAGCTATCGCGTGCCGTTGTTCAAGTGGCTCTTCGCCGTGCCGCGGTTCCTGTTCAAGCTGTGGTTCGGCATCGTGTTCTATGTCACGCTGACCCTGCTGTTCCCTTGGTTCAAGCACTACTTGGGGCGCCCTTCGCGCTATCCCAAGGCCTTCAGACTGATGCGGAGATGGGGGAAGGTGCTGCAATGGATCACCTTCCTGCCACAGCGGGCGCGTTGGATCGGTGCCTTGCCGAAGCCGCCGTACGTGATCTGTAGCAACCACGCGAGCTACCTGGACATTCCCCACATGTACGTGCTGATGCCCGACCACTTCGCGCTCATGGGCAAGTACGAGCTGCTGAAGTGGCCACTGTTCAACATCTTCCTGAAGGACATGAACATCGCGGTGAACCGCGGCAGCCACACCGAAGCGGCCAAGGCCCTGATGAAGGCGTCGAAGGCCTTGTCCAAAGGCATCTGTGTGGCCTTGTTCCCTGAAGGAGGCATTCCGGGCGCCGTGCCACGCATGAAGCATTTCAAGGACGGGGCGTTCAAGCTGGCCATGCACCATGGCGTCCCCATCGTACCCGTGACCTTCGTGAACCACTGGCGCCTTTTCGGTGACCCGGAGCAGCTGCTGAGCCGCGGCCATCCGGGCTTTGCAGAGGCCGTGGTGCACCCGCCGATCCCCACCGCCGGCCTGACCGAGGCCGATCTGGTAGCTTTGCGCAACCAGGTCTTCGATGCCATTGAAGGCCCTTTGCGCGAAGCCGAGAACCAACGCCTCCGATGAAGATCGATCAGACCACACTGGACCGCGTCGCCGAACTGGCGCGACTGGATTTCAGCGATGCCACTGCCCGCGAAGCCATTGTGAAGGACATGCAGCGCGTGTTCGATTTCGTGGAGAAGCTGAACGAAGTGGACACTACCGGCGTGGAACCCTTGATCTTCATGACCGAGGAACAGGATGTGCTGCGTGAGGATGTGGCCGTGCTGGAGATCACCAAGCAGGAGGCGCTGCGCAATGCACCGGTGAAGGACAGCGACTACTTCAAGGTGCCCCGCGTGGTGGACAAGGGCTAGGTTGGGCTACCAGATGACACAGCGGCCGTGAAGGGCCGTCCCGCTGGTGCCTTTCAGTTGCACCGTGTACATGCCTGTGGAAAGTCCATCCAGGACCAGTGATCGCGTACCTATGGCCACCGGCAGGCTGCGCACCAGGGCTCCTCGTGCGTCGAACACTTGAAGGATGGCGCCATCGGGCACTGACGCGAAGCCTACCTGCACATCGCCACTGGAGGGTACAGGCCATATGCGCAGCGCCTCGGCCTTCTGTTCGCAACGGATGGAGCGCATATCTGAAGCGGTCCGCGCACCGTTCCCATCGACCTGCACGATCCGAGAGTAGCGTTCGCCTGCTGCGGGTCCGGTGTCCATGAAGCGGTAGTCGCGTTGCGATGTGCTGTTCCAAGCGCCCTGCACTGTTCCAATGACCACGGGCTCTTCTTCACCCACGGTGCGCTGGATCTCGAAATGGTCGCTCTCCGATTCGCTCGCGGTGCTCCATCTGAGTTCCGCGGAACCATCATCCGCACAGGTCACCTCGAACGCGCTCATTTCCACAGGCAGCGGGAAGGCGGCTTCCACTGAGACATCATCAATGAAGTAGTAGGCCCCCTGCCACCCGGTCGACATCTGCACGGCGGCGGTCGCCGCATCCATGTGGAAGTTTCCGATGCAAAGGTTCGTGTACGGCTGGGCCGGGGTGAAGGTGAGGCTGTGGGCCTGCCACGTGCTGCTGTACACAATGGTGCTGATCTCCACCTGCGGGATCACGGTGGTTATCGGCGCTCCGCAGGTCTGGGTCAACGGTGCCATGGAGAACGCGAGCCCCAGGTTGTTCGAGCCCCAGCCTACGTAAGGGTTGGTTCCATTGCTGGTCCAGAACGTGACCGTGTACGGCTGTCCGACAATGAGCGGTGTGGCCAGGGTGAAGCGCAGGTATTCGCGGAAGTTGGGCGTGGTGGGGTACCAAGGGGTGAAGCCCATCATGGCGTTGCCGCTATGGGGCATGCAGGTGCCGAACACCAGGTTGGGCGGCCTTACGTTGGCTCCGCCGGTCAGGTGGAAGTAATCCGGGTGGCCGCAGCCGGGTGTCAGCGCGCAGGCACCGCTGGCCGAGGTCCAGCCTTGGGAAAAGCAGCTCTGGGCGTAAGCCGAGGGCAATACAGAGTAGTTCTCGAAGCCTCCGTTGTTCAAGAGGTTCTGTCCCGAGCTGAACAGCGGCGACAGCAGCATCCCCAACAGAAGGGCACCCCAGCGTGGTGCGCCGATCGATACGATAACGTTCCTTCCATACATGGTACTGAACACCGAGTTCCGTTCACAAGGTGACCATCACCGACGATCGTTCCATGCAACCGGTGTCACAAAGGCCTGGGAAAGCGACGAAGGGGGTATTTTCGCCGCTCAACCCTTCCAGCGACCATGTACGGCGGACTCCAACAGCACCTTCGGAACGAGCTCAAGGCCATCGATGATGCCGGCCTCTTCAAGCGCGAGCGCGTGATCACCAGTGAACAGGGCGCGGAGATCACCGTGAACGGCAAGCAGGTCCTCAACTTCTGCGCGAACAACTACCTCGGGCTCTCCTCGCACCCCGACGTGATCAAGGGCGCCCACGCAACGCTCGATTCGCATGGCTTCGGGATGAGCAGTGTGCGCTTCATCTGCGGCACGCAGGACATCCACAAGGAGCTGGAGGCCAAGTTGGCGATCTTTCATGGTACGGAGGATACGATCCTGTACGCTGCTTGCTTCGATGCGAACGGGGGTGTATTTGAACCATTGTTCGGTGAGGAGGATGCCATCATCAGCGACTCCCTGAACCACGCCAGCATCATTGACGGGGTCCGTCTCTGCAAGGCAGCCCGTTACCGCTACGCGAACAACGACATGGCGGATCTGGAGGCGCAGTTGAAGGCCGCCAGCGAGCAGAAGCACCGTTTCAAGATCATCGTGACGGACGGTGTGTTCAGCATGGACGGTATTGTCGCGGACCTCAAGGGCGTCTGCGACCTGGCCGACAAGTACGATGCGCTGGTGATGGTGGACGAATGTCATGCTGCGGGTTTCATCGGTCGCACCGGTCGGGGTAGTGTGGAGCATTGCGGGGTCACCGGCCGTGTGGACATCATCACCGGTACGCTGGGCAAGGCCCTCGGTGGTGCCATGGGCGGCTACACGACAGGTCGCAAGGAGATCATCGAGATGTTGCGCCAGCGCAGCCGTCCTTACCTGTTCAGCAATTCGCTCGCCCCTTCCATCGTGGGCGCCAGCATCGCCGTGCTCGATCTGCTCAGCAGCAGCACCGAACTGCGCGATCGGCTGGAGCGCAACGTGGACCGTTTCCGCAATGGCATTGAAGCGCTTGGCTTCAAGACGCGCGGTGCCGGTGCCGCCATCGTACCGGTGATGCTCGGTGATGCCAAGCTCAGCCAGGTGATGGCGGACCGCTTGTTGGAGGAAGGCATCTACGTCATCGGTTTCTTCTTCCCCGTGGTCCCCAAGGACACGGCCCGGATCCGGGTGCAGTTGAGTGCCGCGCACACCGAAGCGCACATCGACAAGGCGCTCGCCGCCTTCGGCAAGGTGGGGAAGGAGCTCGGTGTGATCTGAGCAGGCCGCTTTCGCTCGGCGTTAGACTGGCGGCGTCGCCCCCCGTTCACATGGTCCTGTGAAGAAGAGGCGGCATTTGCAGGGTGACCCCGCTTCCTGTCGGCCTAGGTTTGCCTGACCGCGTGCCCTCTCCCCATTGGGCGTTCACCACTTTCTTGATCCCTCTTTGCCATGAAGCGGCTTCTTATTGCGCTCGTATCGTGCTTTCCTGCCCTTTCCAGCCATGCCCAGATAGCGGTGTGCGGAACGCCCGGGGCTGATGGGCCGGCCAACGCTGCGCTCGTTGTCAATACCTACTACACGGTTCCTGGGGCGCTCACCCTGGCCGCAGGTTCGAGCACGTTGAGCTTGGGTGCTGTCCCAGCGAACGATGCGTTCGGCAACACCTTCGGTACGCTCACCATTGAACCCGGTGACCTGCTCTTGATCATCCAGATGCAGGATGCCGACATCAACACATCGAACAGCAATCTGTACGGTGGCAACAATGCAACGGGTGGTCCGGATGCTCTGGGGGGAACCGGCTTCACCGCGTTGAACAATACAGGTCGCTATGAGTATGTCGTTGCCACAAGCAGCGTACCGCTCACTGGTGGAACATTGACGTTCAGGGGTGGCGGTACTGGGAGCGGTACCATCTACACATACACCAACCAGGACGGCAGTGCCACGCTCACGCAGAAGCGTTTCCAAGTGGTCCGGGTTCCCCAGTATTCCAACCTCACGCTTACGTCCAACCTCGTATGCCCCCCCTGGAACGGTTATGCAGGTGGCATCGTGGCCTTCGATGTGGCCGGTGCCTTCGCCTTCGGCGGCTTCACGATCAGCGCCAACGGCCGTGGCTTCCGCGCGGGCTATCAGGATCAAGCGGTCTCGGGAGCGAACTTGGCGAACACCTTCGTGACCACCTCCTTGACCGAATCCTCGGGCAAAGGCGAGAACATCGCTGGTACGCCACGCTACATGTGGGATGGTTTCTCGGCCGTGGACCTTGGCGCCAGCTGGAATGGTTTTCCGAGCGGTGACTTCGGCCGCGGCGCTCCGGGCAACGGCGGTGGTGGCGGTAACGATCACAACGCCGGTGGCGGTGGCGGTGCCAACGGAGGAGCTGGTGGTGTTGGTGGCATTGGCTGGGAAGGCGGCGGTGGCAGCTGGCCGAACGGTGGCCGTCCAGGCACACAACTTACCCAGGTACTGGGCCGCTTGTTCCTCGGTGGTGGCGGTGGAGGTGGTGACGCGAACAATGCGCTCACCGGTGTGAAGGGGGGGGTTGGCGGTGGCTTGGTGATCATCAACGCCGGTCGCATCGACGGTACAGGAACGATAACGGCCAATGGTGATGATGGTGATGTGGGCGCTTATGGCAGTGCCCCTGACGGAGCGGGAGGCGGTGGTGCTGCAGGTACCATTTTCGTGAACGCCACACAGAACAGTCCGACCGCAAGCCTTACGCTGATCGCCAACGGGGGAAGGGGCGGGAACACCCTCAATGATTCCGGCTTCGAACACGGCCCGGGCGGCGGCGGCGGCGGCGGTGCGATCTGGTACAATGTCGTCGGCGGCACCGTTTCAACCAGCGTTGTCAAGGGCCTTAGCGGAAAAGCCAGTGGTGGGTCCGGTATTGCTCATGGCGCTGCCGATGGACAGGACGGTGTGGCGGCGAGTTTCGCCTTCGCTTCGCTGCCAGGTTACCTCCAAGGCCAGAGCTCCACCTGCTACCCGACCCTGGTGGTCACGAAGACTTCGGAAAGCGCCCAGCTTGGTGTTGGTGTGCCTCAGGGTGCCAACACCACCTATTCGCTGGTCATCACCAATACTGGTACGGCAGGCAATGCGGGTGGGGTCCAGCTGGACGACATCCTCGCCGCTGGTATCACCTATGTATCGGCTACGGTAGTGTATGGTGGTGGGGCCGCAGGTCCTGCAAGCTTGACCAACCTCGGCACGGCTTCCCAGCCGCGTTTCGGCAACTTCAACATTCCGGCAGGCGGAGTCGTCACCATCACCATGACGGTGACCGTCGGTACTGCGCAATCACCCGGCACCTATCAGAACGGAGCACAGGTCCGCTATCTGGATCCCACGCGTTCTTCTGCCGATCCGAGCCGCCGGATCTCCCCGGCCATCAACGCCTATTCGGGTGCTGATACGGCGTACGAGACAGGAGGAGCGACCGTCCTGGGCAGCAACTATTCCGATGCTGTCGCTGGTCCGGTGGTAGAGAACGTTCTGGTGCTCGCCTACCCGATAGCGGGTGACGATGCCCTCAATGTGAACGAGGACGCCACGCTCAACGCCTCGCTCGCCGGTGGTGATTCCGATGCTGACGATGCCCTGGCCACGCTTACCTGGAGCCTGCTTTCCGGTGGCACGGCCGCTGCCAACGGATCGCTCACTGTGAACGCCAATGGCACCTTCAGCTACACGCCGAACGCCAACGTGAACGGCTCTGTGAGCTTTACCTATCAAGTGTGCGATAACGATGGGCTCTGTGACGATGCCACCGCCACCATTGCCATTGCCGCAGTGAACGATGCGCCGGTCGCTGTGGACGACGCCTATCCGGTCAACGAGGACGGGACCATCACGGCCCAGAGCGTGGCAGGCAACGACAGCGATCCGGACAACACGAACGCCCAGCTCACTTGGAGCATCACCGCAGGTGGCACGGCCGCTGCCAACGGTACGTTGAGCATGACGGCAGCTGGCGCGTTCACGTACACCCCGAACACGAACTTCAACGGCACCGTCAGCTTCACATACCAAGCGTGTGATCCTTCCAGTGCCTGCGACCCGGCCACGGTCACCATTACGGTGACAGCGGTGAACGATGCACCTGTGGCTGGAGATGATGCCTTCACGACCAACGAGGACGCTTCCCTTACCAACCAGAGCCTGACCGCCAACGACAACGATCCGGACAACAGCGGAGCCCAGTTGACCTGGAGCTTGGTGAACGGCGGAACCGCAGCGGTGAACGGCACCTTGACGGTGAATGCCAACGGCACGTTCAGCTTCGTCCCGAACACGAACTACAACGGATCCGTCAGCTTCACCTATCAGGTGTGCGATCCTTCGAACGCCTGCGATCCGGCGACGGTGACGATCACAGTGAACGCCGTGAACGATGGGCCCGTGGCGGACGACGACAACTTCACCGTGGTCGAGGATGGAACGCTCAATGCTTCTTTGGGTGGCAATGACAGTGATCCGGACCACACCAGTGTCCAGCTGGCCTGGAGCCTTGTGGGCGGTGGCACCGCTGCTGCGAACGGGTCGCTCACGGTGAATGCGAACGGTACGTTCACTTACACACCGAACGCCAATTTCACAGGCTCAGTCAGTTTCACCTATCAACTCTGTGACCCAGGGCCCTTGTGCGATCCAGCGACCGCCACCATCAGTGTGGGCAGCGCGAACGATGCACCCATCGCGGGTGATGATGTCGTGAGCGTGAGCGAAGATGGTACACTGAACGCAGCAGTGACCGGCAACGACCTTGATCCCGACGGCGATCCGTTGACCTATGGTCTGGTTAGCGGCGGCACTGCAGCCACCAACGGGTCGCTCACCTTCAATGCGAACGGTAGTTATTCCTATACGCCCAACGCGAACTTCACCGGAGTGGTGGCGTTCACCTATGAAGCCTGCGATCCCAGTTCGGTCTGCGACGCGGCCACGGTGACGATCACCGTTTCGGCTGTGAACGATGTGCCAGTTGCGGGTGATGACAGCTTCAATACGACCGAGGATGCCGCGCTGACCGCGCAGAGCGTGACCGGCAACGACAGCGATCCCGACCACACGAACGCCCAGCTCACGTGGAGCCTGGTGAGCGGTGGTACGGCGGCAACGAACGGCACCTTGGTGTTCAATGCGAACGGCACCTTCACCTGGACGCCGAACGCCAACTATAATGGTACGGTGACCTTCACCTACCAGGCCTGCGACCCCCTGTCCGCCTGTGATCCCGCAACGGCCACTATTACGGTGAACTCGTTGAACGACGCGCCGGTGGCGAACGACGATAGCTTCAACACGACCGAGGATGCCGCGCTGACCGCGCAGAGCGTGACCGGCAACGACAGCGACCCCGACCACACGAACGCGCAGCTGACATGGAGCTTGGTGAGCGGTGGTACGGCGGCAACGAACGGCACCTTGGTGTTCAACGCGAACGGCGCCTTCACATGGACGCCGAACGCCGACTATTCCGGTACGGTGACCTTCACCTACCAGGCCTGCGATCCGGTTCCGGCTTGCGATCCTGCCACAGTGACCATCGTGGTCGCCGCACAGAACGACCCGCCTGTTGCAGGGGATGATTCCTTCAGCTTGAACGAGGATGGCAGCTTGGCCGCACAGTCCCTCACGACGAACGACAGCGACCCCGACAACAGCAATGTGCAGCTGACCTGGACCTTGGTGAGCGGAGGTAGCGCAACTGCGAACGGAGCCTTGACGGTGAATGCGAACGGCACGTTCGCCTACACGCCTGCGGCGAACTACAGCGGCGCGGTGAGCTTCACCTATCAGGTCTGTGATCCATCGAACGCCTGTGACCCCGCCACGGTGACCATCACCGTCAACGCGGTGAACGATGCACCGGTGGCGAACGACGACCCGTTCACGGTGAACGAGGATGGCACACTGAACAATACGGTCTCGGGCAACGATAGCGATGTTGACAACACTGTTGCTCAGCTCACATGGAGCGTGGTCAGCGGTGGATCGGCTGCGGCCAATGGCTCGCTCACCTTCAACGCCGATGGCACCTTCACCTATGTGCCGAACGCGAACTACAACGGTTCGGTCTCCTTCACGTATCAGGTCTGCGATCCATCGAACAGCTGCGATCCGGCCACTGCGACCATCACGGTCACTGCGACGAACGACCAGCCAGTGGCAGGCAACGACGCCTTCACCATGGCCGAGGATGCCAGCCTGAGCGCACAATCGCTCACCGCTAACGATAGCGACCCCGATCACACCGCCGCCCAACTGACCTGGAGCCTGGTGAGCGGTGGTACCGCTTCTGCGAACGGATCATTGACCGTGAATGCGAACGGCACCTTCGCGTATGCCCCGAACGCGAACTACAATGGTACGGTGACCTTTACCTACCAGGTCTGCGATCCGCTCAGTAGCTGTGCGACCGCATCCGTGAGCATCATCGTCACAGCGGTCAACGATGGCCCGCTTGCGAACGATGATGCCTTCACTGTGCTTGAGAACGGCACGCTGAGCAACGCATTGAGCGGCAACGATAGCGATGTGGACAACACTTCCCCGCAGTTGACGTGGAGCCTGCTGAGCGGAGGGACCGCCTCTGCGAACGGGTCGCTGACGGTGAACGCGAACGGAACCTTCACTTACACCCCGACCGCCGGATTCAACGGGTTGGTCAGCTTCACCTATCAGATCTGTGATCCGGGTCCGATCTGCGAACCAGCGACCGTGACCATTGACGTGGGCAGCGTGAATGATCAGCCGACAGCAGGCGATGATGCGGCGAGCGTGAACGAGGACAACACGTTGAACGCTGTGGTGACGGGTAACGACAGTGATCCGGATGGCGATGCCCTTACCTATGCGCTGGTATCAGGTGGCACGGCAACGGCGAACGGTGCGCTCACCTTCAATGTGAACGGCAGCTATTCCTACCTGCCCAACGCGAACTACAACGGTACGGTCAGCTTCACCTACCAGGCCTGCGACCCCGGTGCCTTGTGCGATCAAGCCGTGGTCACCATCACGGTGACGGCCGTGAACGACGCTCCCGTGGCCAACGATGATGCGTACTCCATGAGCGAGGATGGCACCTTGGCCAATGCGGTATCCGGCAACGATAGTGATGTGGAAGGCGCGCTGAACTGGTCGCTCGTAAGCGGTGGCACCGCCACTGCGAACGGCGTTCTCTCGTTGAACGCGACCGGCACTTTCACCTACACACCGAACGCCAACCACAACGGCACGGTATCCTTCACCTATCAGGTCTGTGATGCGGGTGGACTATGCGATCCGGCCACGGTCACGATCACCATCAACGCCGCGAACGATGCTCCTGTTGCTGGTGATGATGCGTTCACGATGAACGAGGATGCCACGTTGAGCGATGTCCTTTCAGCGAACGACAGCGACCCCGAGACCCCGAACACGGGGCTGACATGGAGTTTGGTGGCCGGTGGTAGCGCCGCAGCGAATGGAGCGATCGCGGTGAATGCGAACGGCACTTTCGACTATGTGCCGGCCACGAACTTCAGCGGCGTGGTGAGCTTCACCTATCAGGTCTGCGATCCTTCGAACGCCTGTGATCCGGCCACGGTCACGATCACCATCAACGCTGCGAACGACCCGCCCGTTGCCACGGACGACAGCTTCACGATGAGCGAGGATGGTGCGTTGAGCAACGCGCTCTCTGGCAACGACAACGACCTGGAAACACCGAACAACGGCCTGGTCTGGAGCCTTGTTGGGGGGGGCACGGCTGCAGCGAATGGATCGCTCTCGGTGAACGCTGATGGCACCTTCACCTACACGCCGAACGCGAACTACAATGGTACGGTGAGCTTTACCTATCAGGTCTGCGACCCATCGAGCGCATGCGATGCGGCAACTGTTACGATCACGATCGGTGCGGTGAACGACGCGCCTGAGGCCAATGACGATGGCTTCAGCGTGAACGAGGATGGTTCACTCAGTGATGTGCTCTCAAGTAACGACAGTGACGCGGAGACGGCGAACAGCAATTTGGTCTGGAGCCTCGTGAGCGGCGGTACGGCAGCTTCCAACGGTGTGCTCACGGTGAATGCGAACGGAAGCTTCACCTATGTGCCCAACACCAACTCCAGCGGTGCTGTGAGCTTCACCTACCAGGTGTGCGATCCTTCGAACGCCTGCGATCCGGCCACGGTCACCATCAATGTGAACGCGGTGAACGACCCGCCCGTGGCGGCGGATGATGCGTTCAGTATGAACGAGGACGGTGTGCTGGCCGATGCCGTGGGTGGGAATGACAGCGATACCGAAACTCCCAACAACGGCCTGACCTGGAGCTTGGTGAGCGGTGGTACGGCCGCGGCGACCGGCACCTTGCTCCTGAACGTCGATGGTACGTTCACATTCACGCCCAATGCCAATGCGAACGGCAGCGTGAACTTCACCTATCAGGTGTGTGATGCCGCCAGCGCATGTGACCCTGCAACGGTGGTGATCACGATCGCGCCCATCAACGATGCGCCCGTTGCCTTGGATGACAATTACCCCATGGCGGAGGACGGCACACTGACCACCAGTGTGGTCGGCAATGACAGCGATGTGGACAATAGCGGAGCCCAGCTCGCCTGGAGCCTGGTGAGCGGTGGCACTGCAGCGGCCAACGGTCTTCTCTCCTTCAATGCGAACGGTGGATTCGTGTATCAGCCCGACGCAGGTTTCAGTGGCATTGTCACGTTCACCTACCAGGTCTGTGACCCTTCGAACGCATGCGACAATGCCACGGTCACGATCGACGTGGGCAGTACGAACGACATTCCGGTAGCGGAGGACGACGCGGCCGCCATGGACGAGGATGGAGTGTTGAACAGCACCGTTGTCGGCAATGATTCCGACGCTGACAGCGACCCCTTGACCTGGAGCTTGGTGAACGGTGGCAGCGCTGCTACGAACGGCACACTGGTGCTTGACCCGAATGGCTCTTACGTCTACACGCCGAATCCCAACTTCAACGGTGTGGTGAGCTTCACTTACCAGGCCTGTGATCCGGCCAATGCCTGTGATCAAGCTGTTGTTACCATTTCGGTCAACGCCATCAATGATGGTCCGGTGGCCAACGATGACGGCTACTCCATGCAGGAGGACGGGGTGCTCAACGCGAACGTTTCCGGCAACGACAGCGATGTGGACAACACCAGTGGTCAGCTTGCTTGGGGGCTTTCCAACGGTGGCACCGCAGCGGCCAATGGATCTCTCTCGGTCGGCCCGAACGGCGCGTTCAGTTACACGCCGGACCCTGGGTTCAGTGGTACGGTGACCTTCGACTACCAGGTCTGTGATCCGGCACCGCTCTGCGATCAAGCCACGGTCACCATTGTGGTGGATGCTGTGAACGATACGCCCGAGGCATTGGATGATGCGTTCAGCATGAATGAAGGCGGCACGCTTGTGGCCAGTTCGGCGCTCAATGATTCCGATGCCGACCATGTGAACGGACTGCTCACTTGGAGCCTGCTCAGCGGAGGTACCGCTGCCGCAAACGGGGTGCTGACCTATGGGGCATCGGGCTCCTTCACCTTCGTGCCGAGCACGGATGTGAACGGCACCTTCACGTTCACCTACCAGGTCTGCGATCCCTTGGGCGCCTGTGATGCCGCAACGGTGACCATTGTTGTTACACCTGTGAACGATCCTCCTATTGCTCAGGACGACATCTTCCTGATGAACGAGGATGCACTGTTGAACGCTACGGTCACCATCAACGATAACGACATTGATGATATTGCAGCGCAGCTTGCGTGGACCATCGTGAACGGTGGCACGGCCGCGGCCAACGGTGTGCTCAGCATGAGCAGCGACGGCAACTTCAGTTACGCTCCGGCGCTGGACTTCTCAGGCACAGTGGCCTTCACCTATCAGGTGTGCGATCCAGGTGGTGCATGTGAGCCAGCCACCGTCACGATCACCGTGGCTCCAGTGAATGACCCTCCGGTCGCGACCGATGATGCCGCTAGCACCGATGAGGATCTTCCTGTGAACATCACCATCACGACGAACGATCTTGATGTGGACGGCAACCTGGTGTTGGGCTCCATCACCATCATCGCGCCGCCTACGAACGGCTCGGTGAGCATCGTGAACGGCATCGCCACCTACACGCCGAACCCCGGTATCACCGGAACGGATGCGTTCACCTACAGCATCTGCGACGATGGTACACCGCTGCCCTCGCAGTGTGACCAAGCCGTGGTGGTGATCACCATCAACGGCATCAATGACACACCACAGCCAGCCAATGATGTGTTCAGTGGTGTGGAGGATGGAGGAGCTGTGACCGGTGATCTGGGAGCGAACGATTTCGATCCGGACCACACGAACGCACAACTGACCTGGACCTTAGTGAGCGGAGGCAACGCCGCCTCGAACGGTCTGCTGGTGGTGGATCCCGATGGTACCATCAGCTTCACCCCGAACGCCGATGTGAACGGCACGTTCAGCTTCATCTATGAGGTCTGTGATCCTGATGGTGCTTGTGTGCAAGCCGTTTGCGACATCACCATTGCTCCTGTGAACGACGCACCAGGGGCATTGGATGACACGGACAACACACCGCCGAACACACAGGTCACCAGCAACGTGATCGCAAACGATAGCGATCCGCAGGATGTTGCCGGTGGTATCGATCCCGGCAGCGTGATCATCCTTGTGCTTCCTGTGAACGGTACCGCCACCGTGAACGGGAACGGCACCATCACCTATGACCCGACGCTCAACTACACCGGGCTGGACAGTCTGCAATATCAGGTTTGCGACCTCGGGGATGCAGCCCCCACATTGTGCGCTACGGCGTGGTTGGTCATCACCGTGAACGGCGATCTTCCCATCGCACAGGATGACTTTGCAGTAACGCCGGAGGACATTGCCGTAATCGTGGATGTGCTTGACAACGATAGCACCTTGAACGGTGTGCTTGTGCCCGGAAGCGTGGTGATCGTGGACCCTCCACAGAATGGTACGGCCGTGGTGAACCCGGATGGAACCATTACCTACACCCCTGATCCGAACTACAACGGGGTCGACGATTTCAACTACCAGTTCTGCAATGACCTCGGCTTCTGTTCGCAGGGCACACTGACGGTGGTGGTGGATCCCGTGAACGACCCCCCTGTTGCAGAACCCGATGACGCCACGACCGTGGAGGACACGCCGATCACGATCGACGTGTTGATCAACGACAGCGAACCCATCGATGTGCCGGGTGAGATCGATCCGACCACGGTCACGGTCATCACGCCGCCTTCGAACGGCACTGCCCAAGTGGATCTGGATGGAACGATCGTGTATACACCAAACCCTGATTTCACCGGCGTTGACACCTTGGTCTATCAGGTCTGTGATGATGGCACCCCATTGCCTCCGGCTTGTGATACGGCCCTCGTCATCATCACCGTGACCGGCATTAACGATGCTCCTGTGATCACGGATGGGACCAACCCGGCCGATACCATCTACTTCTTCGCCACGGAGGACGAGGCAGCGCTCCTATGCGTCGCTGCCATCGAACCGGACGGTGATCCGTATGACGTGACCGCCCTGATCAGTGCTCCTTCGTTCGGCACCGCGACAGGCCTTGCTGACGGTGATAGCTGTTTCACCTATACACCCGATCCCAACTTCTCCGGCCTCGATACCCTGATCATCAGTGTATGTGACGATCAGGGTGCGTGCGACTTTGCCGTGGTCATCATTACGGTGTTCCCGGTGAACGACCCTCCGGTGGTGATCGGACCGGGCGGACTGCCGCTCGATACGTTGTTGTTGACCACTCCAGAAGATACGCCGATCGACCAGTGCTTCACCGCCGTTGATCCGGATGGCGATGTCACAGGGATCTCGCTCGTGCTCACCGGACCCTTCAACGGCATCGTTGACGGCCTGTTCGACGGAGACAGTTGCCTCACCTACATCCCCTCGGCCAACTACAACGGACCGGATACCATGCAGGTGTTGATCTGCGATGGCTTTGGTGGGTGTGACACGGTGACGGTTGTGATCGACGTGACACCAGTGAACGATGACCCGGTGATCACCGATGGAGCGGTGCCGGTCGATACCATCAATGTGAACGCGGCGGAGGACACCCCGCTGATCCTCTGCCTGCCGGTGGTGGATGTGGATGGCGACGCCGTGGATGTGACAGACCTCTTCGGCGGCCCGCAGAATGGAACGCTGAGCGACATCGCGGACGGTGATACATGCTTCATCTACACACCGAACACCGGATTCAACGGGACCGACAGCGTGAACGTGATCGTGACCGATGGCAATGGCGGCGCGGACACGGTGCTTGTGGTGATCACCGTAGCGCCCATCAACGATCCGCCTGTGATCCAAGGGGGCGATACGTTGAACGTGACGACGAACGAGGATGGATCATTGACACTGTGTCTGACCGCTATCGATCCGGAAGGTGATGTGGTGGATGTGACCGGTGTTTCCGGTGGCCCCTTGAACGGAGCGGTGAACGGCCTGGCGGACGGTGACACTTGCTTCACCTATATCCCTGGCCCGGACTTCAACGGAACCGACACGTTCACGGTCATACTTTGCGACGCCTTGGGGGCTTGCGATTCCGTGTTGGTGATCGTGGATGTGTTGCCGGTGAACGATGATCCTGTCATCACCGGTGGAGGCTTGGCAGTGGATACGATCTACGCCACCATTCCCCAAGACCTTCCGCTGATCATCTGTCCTGAGGTGACCGATGCGGACGGCGATGCGCTTGAACTGAGCGATGCGTTCAATGGCCCCCAGAACGGCAACGTGAGCGGTATCTCGGACGGTGACAGCTGCTTCACGTATACGCCTGCTCCGGGTTACCAAGGGAACGACACGTTGACCGTGGTGATCACCGATGGCAATGGTGGTGCTGATACGGTCGTTGTGGTGATCACCGTGACCGAACCGAACGTGCCACCGATCATTGTGGATGGTGGTGGAACGCCGATCGACACCCTGGTCGTGACCGTGGATGAGGATGGATCGGTAGTGATCTGCCCCGAGGTGATCGATCCGAACGGTGATCCGGTCTCGGTAACACAAATACTGAACGGTCCGCTGGTGGGCACAGCCACGAACATCAACGACGGCGATACCTGCTTCACCTACATCCCGATCGCGAACGTGGACTCAGGCGATACACTGACCGTCGTGGTCTGCGATCCCTATGGCGGATGCGATACCGCGCTGGTGATCATCGACATCCTGCCGGTGAACGATGCCCCCGTGATCACGGATGGTGGTGTGCCGGCCGACACGATCACCACCACCGCCCAACAGGATGTACCCCTGGTGATCTGCTTCGACGCTGTGGACCTGGAGAGTGACACCTTGGACGTGACCGGTGTCTTGAACGGTCCGACGAACGGGACCATGACCGGGCTTGCCGATGGTGATACCTGCGTCACCTACACACCCGATCCAGGCTTCACCGGTACGGACACGCTCACGGTCGTGCTCTGCGACAATGTGGGCGCTTGTGATACGGTGATCGTGATCATCACTGTGGACCCGGTGAACCCCAACTCACCGCCGATCGCCGTGGATGATGCGTCAACGACCGATCAGGACGTGCCGGTCACCATTGATGTACAGGCCAACGATAGCGATCCGGACGGCGACCCGCTCACCACGAGCAGTGCAAGCGCCTCCAACGGGACAGTTGTGATCAACCCGGATGGTGCCATCACCTACATACCACCCGCTGGCTGGTGCGGTACGGTTACGATCACGTACGTGGTCTGCGATCCGGGACCGTTCTGCGATACCGCCATCGTGGTGATCGTCGTCGATTGCCCGCCTCCGAACGATCCGCCGATCGCGGTGGATGACAATGCGACCACTGATCAGGACACACCGGTGGTCATTGAACCGCTGGTGAACGACAGCGATCCGAACGGTGATCCGATCGTCATCACGAACGCTTCCGCTCAGAACGGAACTGTGGTGATCAACGGGAACGGTACCATTACCTACACGCCAGCCTCGGGTTGGTGCGGTACCGATACCATCACCTACACCATCTGCGATCCAGGCCCGCTCTGCGACCAAGGCATCATCGTGGTCACCGTGGAATGCTCGCCGGTGAACGATCCGCCGATCGCGGTGGATGATTCCGTTACGGTAGATCCTGGCAGTGACATCGTTGTGCCGATCATAGTGCTCGCGAACGACAGTGATCCGAACGGCGACACGCTCACCGTGACCGATGCTTCAGCGGGCAACGGCACTGTCGACATCGGCCAGAACGGAGAGCTCATCTATTCGCCGAACGAAGGCTTCTGTGGCATCGATACCATCTGGTACACGGTCTGTGATCCGGAGCCGCTTTGTGACCAAGCGATCGTGCTTGTGAATGTGCTCTGCCCCGACAGCGTTGAGCTACTGATCCCGCAGGGCTTCTCACCCAACGGGGATGGCATCGGGGATACGTGGGTGATCCAAGGCCTGGAAGCCTTCCCGATGGCCGGTGTCACCATCATCAATCGCTGGGGCAACACGGTGTACGAGGCATCACCTTATACCAATGATTGGGACGGCCGAAGCACCAACGGCCTGACCTGGGATGGAGCGCTTCCGGCGGGAACCTACTGGTACATGCTGGACCTCGGGGTCGAGGGTGAGGAAGTACGGTCCGGTTACATCTACCTGAACAAGTGATCACCGCAAGCAACGAGGCCATGAGCAACCTGATCAAGCATACCCTCGCGCTCGGAGCGCTGCTGCTGTTCGCCCAAGCGGCACGGGCCCAACAGGACCCCATGTACACCATGTACTTCTGGAACACCATGGCGGTGAACCCGGGTTACGCAGGAAGTGCCGACCTCTTCACCGTCTCCGCCTTGGCGCGTGAGCAGTGGGTGGGCCTGGATGGTGCGCCCAGCACCCAAACACTGACGCTGCACTCGCCGCTGCCGAACCAGAGCCTGGCCGTAGGTCTCAGCGCCGTGCACGACAAGGTCGGGCCGGTGGACAACACCTTGGTCTATGGTGACTTCGCCTACCGCATCAGGGTCACGGAGAACGCACGGCTGTCTTTCGGGTTGAAGGCAGGGGTCGACATGATGCAGGTGAAACTGAGCAGCCTGCAGAACGTGGACGCCAGCGATCCGCTTTTCGCCCAGGACCTGGCCAACAAGGCCAAGCCCAATTTCGGTTTCGGTCTTTATTACTTCAGCAGCAAAGGCTACTTCGGCCTCAGCGCGCCCAAGCTGATCGAACAGGAACGCTTGCAGGTGGAAGGCAACACGGATGTGGTCACGGGCATCACTCAGCGCAGGCATTACTTCCTCATCGCGGGTTACGTGTTCGAGCTGGGCCGCTCGGTCAAGTTCAGACCTTCGACCTTGGTGAAGGCGGTGGAAGGGGCACCGATCTCCATCGACCTGACGGCCATGTTCCTGCTGAACGAGCGGCTGTGGTTGGGGGCCGCCTACAGGCACGAGTCCAGCATGAGCGCCATCGCAGCCTACAACATCACCGATCAGCTCCGCGCTGGTTACGCCTACGACTTCACCACCGGTGAACTGCGCACCCAGCAGAGCGGCTCGCACGAGATCATGCTGAGCTACGACCTGCGCTTCAACAAGGACAAGACCCTTTCACCCCGCTATTTCTGATGCGCACCATGTCCTTCCGCATCCCTCTCGCCATCAGCACCCTGCTGGTGGCCGGTACCTTGTCCGCACAGACGGCCCAGATCCGCCAAGGCAATAAGGCGTTCGATAGGCTTGCCTACCACGATGCCATCGGCCACTACGAACGCGCGGCAGAGGAGGGCGCCGTGGACAGCACCTTCGTGCTCCGTCTGGCACAGAGCAGCTTGCTGGTGCGTGACTTCGCCAGGGCCGAAAAGTGGTACGCACGCGGCGTTATGCTGCCCCAAGCCCAGGCGAAGGACATCTACGACTACGCACAGGTGCTCAGGGCGAAGGGCAAGTATGCTGAGGCTGATACCTGGCTCCAACGGTATGAACAGCGAGCTACAGGCGATAGCCGCGCCCAACGGCAGTCCGGTTCAACCACTTATGCCACACGCCTGCGCGATCAGACCATTCCCGGTTGTGTGGTGAAGGACCTGAACATGAACTCCGCCTTTTCCGACATGGGTGCTGCGATCACCAAGGGTGGAGTGGTCTTCGCCAGTGCCCGTCGCCCCGATGTGGCAGAGTCCCGTCGACACACGTGGAACGGTCAACCTTTCCTCGACCTCTATTTCGCGACACCCGGCACCGATGGTGAGTGGCAGGTGAGCGATGACATGAATGAACTGAACACCAAGTACCATGAGAGCAATGCGGCCTTTTCCCCGGACGGCAGCACTGTATGGTTCACACGCAATAACTATTTCAAGGGGAAGAAGGGAGTGACGCCCCAGGATGAGGTGAACCTGAAGATCTACAGCCGCAGGCTGGTGAACGGGAAGTGGACCTACGAGCAGCCCTTCACCTACAACAGTGATGCTTCATCCGTTGGCCACCCCGCACTTTCCGCAGATGGCCGGACGCTGTTCTTTACCAGTGATAGACCCGGTGGGGTGGGTGGCACGGACATCTGGTTGTGCGCGCAACAAGGGGAGTCCTGGAGCGCCCCGGTCTGTCTGGGTAGCGAAGTGAACACCGAGGGGAATGAGATGTTCCCTTGGATCTCGGCGGACGGCACCTTGTTCTTCGCCAGCGATGGCCATCAAGGTTTAGGGGGCTTGGACATCCTCTATAGTAAGATGGACGCTTCGGGCATGGTCGGCAAGGCACGCAACCCCGGCGCACCGTTGAACAGCGATCATGATGACTTTGCATTGGTCCTTCGATCAGATGGTCGCTCCGGCTACTTCACCAGTGATCGCCCTGGCGGCAAGGGGGATGATGACATCTACAGTGTTGCGCTGGTGAAGCCCTTGAGCGCGGCGATGCGTGTGGAGGGTGTGGTGTCCGATCGGAACAGCAAGGCACCGCTTCCCGGTTCAACGGTCACCCTGAAGGACGCCCAAGGCAAGGTGGTGGCCACCACGACAACCGGGGCCGATGGCGGCTACGGCTTCGATGTGGAAGCTGCACAGGATTACTGGTTGGAAGGTGCCCAGGCCTCTTTCAAAGGAGAACAGGCCACCTTGAGGACCGGGGCTGAGGCGGATACCACGTATAAGAAGGACCTGACCCTGGCCGCCATGCGGAACACCACGCTCCGTCTGAACGTGACCGATGCCCGCACCAACGCCCCGCTGGAAGGTGTGGACGTGCAGGTGCTGGACCTGCTCAACAACAACAGTGAGGTACTCGATGGCAAGACCGACCTGAAAGGTGACCTGAGCACTGGGGTGGGAGAGAAGCCGGTAGGGGAGACCCTCACCTACCGCATCCGCCTGAGCAAGCCGGGGTATTTCCCCAAGCGCACCGTGTTCGACCAGCCCATGCCCGATGCCGATGAGGTGCTGGTGCACCGTTCCATCAACCTTTCCATGGAGCAGATCGAAGTGGGCATGGACGTGGGCAAGGTGATCGAGATCAACCCCATCTACTTCGACCTGGGCAAATGGAACATTCGGCCCGACGCGGCCACCGAGCTGGACAAGATCGTTTCTGTGCTGAACGACAATCCGGCCATGGTCATTGAGCTGGGTAGCCACACGGACAGTCGGGGAAGCGATGCCAGTAACCTGAGCCTCAGCGACAAACGGGCGAAGAGCTCGGCCGCCTACATCGTCAGCAAGGGCATTCCCAAGGCACGCATCCAAGGCAAGGGCTATGGGGAGAAGAAATTGCTGAACCGCTGCACGAACGGGGTGAAGTGTTCGGAAGAGGAGCACCAGCTGAACCGCCGGACGGAGTTCATCATCGTGAAGATGTAACGACGCAACCGTAGGCCTGCCGGGCTCTTCAGAGCGGAAAGCTCCCTTTTGGGCCGTCCGGTGTGGGATCGGGAGCGCCCGAGGGTTTGGGACGGATCGGTATTCGATCTATCTTCGCGCCCCCTTCTGAAGAGATGGGGACCAAAAACCTTTTAGGGACCGTGGCTTCAACGACCCATACCACCACGATGGCCAATGCGGCCACCGTACAGAAAGAATGGCTCCTGGTGGACGCCGAGAACGAGGTGCTGGGCCGCCTGGCGAGCAAGATCGCCATGCTGGTACGCGGCAAGCACAAACCCACATTCACGGCGCACGTGGACACTGGTGACCACGTGGTGGTGATCAATGCGGAGAAGGTGCGCCTGACCGGCAGCAAGTGGGAGGACAAGGAATACCAGCGCTACAGCGGTCACCCCGGTGGTCGTACTGTGGAGATCGCCAAGGAGCTGAAGCACCGCAAGCCGCACGCAATGGTGGAGATCGCCGTGAAAGGCATGCTCCCCAAGACCCGTCTTGGCGCCGCCCAGTTCAGCAACCTGCATGTGTTCGTCGGCGGAGAGCACAAGCATGGCCCCCAGAATCCCCGCAAGATCGACCTGAACAGCATCAAGTAAGATGGAGCCTATCAACAGCCTCGGCCGCCGCAAAGCAGCGATCGCCCGTGTGATCCTCACCGAGGGCACTGGCGAGATCACCGTGAACGGTGTGGTCGGACAGGAGTATTTCCCCATCACCCTGCAGCAGTTCAAGTTGCAGCAGCCCTTCAAGCTCACCAGCACCGAAGGCAAGTTCGACGTGTCGGCGACCGTTGACGGTGGTGGCATTACCGGTCAGGTGGAAGCCGTGCGCTTGGGCATCGCCCGTGCATTGGTGAAGCTCGACCCCGCCCACAAGCCCTCCCTCAAGGCCGAGGAGCTCATGACGCGCGACCCGCGTACCGTGGAGCGGAAGAAATTCGGACGCAAGAAGGCGCGCAAGCGCTACCAGTTCAGCAAGCGCTAAACCCTGCGCTTGTTGGGGTCCTCCCAAGTCCGGCTCTTCACCTGTTCATGGTGTTCGTGTCGGAGAAGGGAAGGGTTCAGCATCCAATCCGGACGGACTTCGGCCCCAGGCCGAGCTACCACCCGGATGCCTGCAAAACGGGAAACAGGAACGTGAACAACAACAGACATGGCTCGTATTGAATTCAAGCAGTTGCTCGAGGCCGGGGTGCACTTCGGTCACCTCAAGCGCAAGTGGAACCCCAACATGGCCCCGTATATCTTCGGGGAGAAGAAGGGCATCCACATCATTGATCTGAACAAGACCGCCGCCAAGCTCGATGAGGCTTCCGCAGCGATGAAGCAGATCGCCCGCAGCGGCAAGAAGGTCCTCTTCGTGGCCACGAAGAAGCAGGCCAAGGACATCGTTGCCGACAAGGTGAAGCCCACGGGCATGCCTTTCGTTACGGAGCGTTGGAGCGGTGGTATGCTCACCAACTTCGGCACCATCCGTCGCGCCATCAAGAAGATGGCTTCGATCGATCGCATGAAGACCGACGGCACCTTCGATCACATCAGCAAGCGCGAACGCCTGCAGATCATGCGTCAGCGTGACAAGATGGAGAAGAACCTGGGTTCCATCGCCGATCTCACCCGTCTGCCCAGCGCGCTGTTCATTGTGGACATCGTGAAGGAGCACATCGCTGTGGCCGAGGCACGCAAGCTCGGCATCCCCACCTTTGCCATGGTGGACACCAACAGCGACCCTTCGCTCGTTGACTTCCCGATCCCCGCGAACGACGACGCCACCAAGAGCATTGAGCTCATCGTGGACCTCATGATCGCCTCTCTGAACGAGGGTCTTGAGGAGCGCAAGAGCGACAAGGAGCGCGGTGAGGCCGTCCCTGTGGAAGGTGAGGAGACCGAAAGTGCCGAGGAAGGCGTAGCGGAGGCAGGCACCACCGAGCCCAAGTAAGCTCCGTATCGTTCAATTTTCATTCTCATGGGTCGATCATCATCGGCCTCCAACCCCATAAAGCATGAGCACCATGGCCATTACCGCCGCTGATGTGAACAAGCTGCGCCAGATCACCGGCGCAGGCATGATGGACTGCAAGAAGGCCCTCACCGAGGCCAATGGCGATTTCGACGCCGCCATCGACTTCTTGCGCAAACAAGGCCAGAAGGTGGCCGCCAAGCGCGCTGACCGTGACGCTTCCGAAGGTCTCGTGATCGCAATGACCAGTGCTGACGCCACCCGTGGTGTGCTGGTCTGCACCAACTGCGAGACCGACTTCGTGGCCAAGAACGCCGACTTCCTGGCCATGGCCGAGCGCATTGCCGGTATCGCCTTGGAGAAGAACCTCGACAGCATCGACGCCCTGAAGAGCGCCGCCTACGACAGCAACGGCCTCACGGTTGCTGAGAAGCTTATTGAGCAGACCGGTGTGATCGGTGAGAAGATCGACGTGAGCGCCTGTCACGCCCTGACCGCCGGTTCCGTATACGCCTACAACCACCCTGGCAACAAGGTGGCCAGCCTCGTGGGTCTGAGCAAGCCCGGTTTCGAGGGTGTTGCCAAGGACGTCGCCATGCAGGTGGCTGCCATGGGCCCCATCGCCTTGGACAAGAGCACGACGCCCCAGAGCGTGATCGACAAGGAACTGGAGATCGGCAAGGAACTCGCCATCCAGGAGGGCAAGCCCGCCGACATGGCCGAGAAGATCGCCGTGGGCCGCCTGAACAAGTTCTTCAAGGAGAGCACCCTGCTCGCGCAGGAGTTCATCAAGGACAACAAGCTCAGCGTGGAGCAGTACGTGAAGAGCGCCGACAAAGACCTCACCGTCACCGGCTTCAAGCGCCATTCGCTGACCGTCTGATCGACGAAACTTCTTTCCTCGAACAGCCCCGGAAACCCCGGGGCTGTTCGTTTTTCAGCGCTTGCTCATTTTCGTTATCGCGCGGTCGGTCGCTTTTCCTTCCTTTGGCCTCCGATCGACGCATCCCGATCCCCTTTCTGATGGCAGCCACGAACGGAACCCCAACCACCTATAAGCGTGTCCTCCTCAAGCTCAGTGGCGAAAGCCTGATGGGCGATAAGGACTATGGCATCGACGATAAGATGCTGAACGCCTATGCTGACGAGATCATCGCTGTTTCGAAGAGCGGTGTTCAACTGGCCATCGTGATCGGGGGAGGTAACATCTACCGGGGCATCCAGGCGGCAGCCAACGGTTTCGACCGTGTGCAGGGCGATCACATGGGCATGCTGGCCACCATGATCAATAGCCTGGCGTTGCAGAGCGCATTGGAGGCCAAGGGGCAGAGCACCCGCCTGCAGAGCGCCATCAAGATGGAGCAGATCGCCGAGCCCTACATTCGCCGCCGCGCTGTTCGACACTTGGAGAAGGGTCGCATCGTGATCTTCGGTTCCGGCACCGGCAACCCATACTTCACCACGGATACCGCTGCCAGCCTGCGCGCCATTGAGATCGAGGCCGACGTGATCCTGAAGGGCACTCGCGTCGATGGCATTTATACCGCCGACCCCGAGAAGGACCCGACAGCGACCAAGTACGAGCGCATCAGCTTCACCGAGGTGTACGAGAAGGGCCTGAACGTGATGGACCTCACGGCCTTCACCTTGTGCAATGAGAACAAGCTGCCCATCATCGTGTTCGACATGAACAAGCCCGGCAACCTACGCCGTGTGGTCAGCGGGGAGCGGGTGGGCACCTTGGTCGAGTTCTGATCCCCGCAGCAACTGATCCCCGTCGTGTTCCCATCCCGGGGACGGACCTTATTTTCGCCTCCCCTATCTGAAGACCCATGGATATCAAGAGCCTGATCGCGCCGCAAGAAGACCTGATGAACAAGGCCGTGGACCACTTGGACCACGAACTGACCAAGGTGCGCGCCGGTCGTGCCAACCCCGCCATGCTGGACGGCGTACGCGTGGACGCTTACGGCGCCATGATGCCTCTGAACCAGGTGGCCAACATCAACACACCCGACGCGCGGACCATCATGATCCAGCCGTGGGACAAGAAGATGTTCGACGCCATCGAGAAGGCGATCCAGGCCGCGAACCTCGGCTTCAACCCCAGCAACAACGGGGAGAGCGTGATCATCAACGTGCCGATGCTCACTGAGGAGCGCCGCAAGGACCTGGTGAAGACCGCCCACAAGGAAGGCGAGCACGCCCGCGTGAGCATCCGTGGCGCCCGCCAGAAAGCGATGGAAGCCATCAAGGCCTCCAAGCTCCCCGAGGACGTGATCAAGGATGGGCAGGATCAGGTGGAGAAGATGACCGCCAGCTACAACAAGAAGGTGGAGGCGCTGATCGAGGCGAAGGAGAAGGACATCCTGAAAGTCTGACTCCTCGGCTGCGCTCGGAGTGACACCTTCAGCGTGTCCTGCTGACACGACTCAAGTCCAAGATCATTCGCTGTCCCGTTCAGGTCGGTCGTGACGCGTGTGGTTGTTACACTTGGCCAATTCATGCAGAATGGCCTCGTCCTGCATGATCAACGCTTGTTTCTTCGGGGCTGACCAACCTTTGAGCTGCTTCTCTCGGGGCGATCGCGTCCAAGATCCATTGGAAGGGTTCCACATAGACCAGCTTTAACGGACGCCGCTTGGCTGTGTAAGATCGCGGGTCAATGGCGTCACAGTGTTCCTGGAAGCGTCGTACCACATTGTTGGTGACCCCAACGTAGAACGTACCATCGCTGCACACGATCAAGTAGACGAAGTACACGTGCATCGACCCGAATACAGCGGACCTAGGGCTTGTCTGGCCGAGCGCAGCCGAGGCCTCAAGCCCACACCGGTGAGCCCTCGGAACAATTCCGGCACATCTCAATGCTGCTGCGCGACTTGAACAGCGAGCGGCGGAAGTCGTTGTAGGGTTCGCTGTTCCACACTTCGCGGAAGGTCTGCGTGCGCAGGTCGCCGAGCACGTGGTGTGCGTCCTTGTCGAAGCAGCAGGGCACCACGCGTCCGTCCCAAGTGATGACGCAGCTGTGCCACATTTTCCAGCAGCGGTCGTCGAGCGCGTTCTTCACCTCCCACACCCCGTTCGCGTTGCGGCGGTAGCGCGCGTACTTGTCCTGCATGGGGATCAGCGGGTGATCGTCCTTCGGGTCGTAGATCTGGGCGGTCTTCAGCCAGAGGTCGTCCACACCGATGCGTTTCGCCAGCGCGCGGGCCTCGGGGATCTGGTGTTCGTTGGGCCGCACCACGAGGTATTGGAACACCACATGCGGCGTGCTGCTCTTCAACTTCTTCTTCCACTTCACAATGCGCTCAGCGCCCTCGATCACCTTGGCCAGGTCGCCTTCCTTTCGGTAGGCGGAATAGGTCTCCTGCGTGGTGCCATCGAGCGAGATGATCAGGCGGGAGAGCCCGCTGCGCACCGTGGCCTCCGCCTTCGCCTCGTCGAGGAAGTGCGCGTTGGTGCTGGTGGCAGTGTACAGCCCTTTGCTCCGCGCGTGCTTCACCATGTCAAGGAAGCCGGGGTTGATGTAGGGCTCGCCTTGGAAGTAGAAGGTGAGACCCCAGAGGTCCGGTGCCAGCTCGTCGATCACGCGGGTGAAGAGGTCCTGCTTGAGGTTGCCGGTGGGGCGGGTGAAGCTGCGCAGGCCGCTAGGGCATTCGGGGCAGCGCAGGTTGCAGGCCGTGGTGGGCTCGAAGGCGATGCTGATGGGCAGACCTTGGATCCGAGGCTCCTTCGTCCGGCTGGCCTCGCGGAAGCTGCTCCAGATGCGGTAGGCGTTGCCGGCCCGCCGTCCGGTGAACGAGCGTGCCCACAGGGCGCCATCGCGCAGGGGAGCAAGAGGATGCAGGGCCATGGAAGTGCTGCAAGTTAGACGGCCCGTCACCGGAAGGGATGTGTTCTGATCGTGTGCTGTTACTTTCCGGGGGGCTTCTCCGTCCCATGGACAACCCCTTGTTGCGCATGCGAACCCTGCTCCTCGTTTTCTGCCTTCTTCCGACCCTCTTCATCCACGCCCAATCGGTCATCACCGGGCGGGTCCTTGACAGCCGAAGCCAGGAGCCCCTCGCTTTCGTGTCCGTCCTGGTCGTGGGCGAACGTGAAGGAACCACCACGGACATCGATGGCAAGTTCAGCTTGCGCGTGGCCCAAATTCCGGCCCGTCTTCGCCTCAGCTACGTGGGCTATACCGTGCTGGAGGTCGATGTCGACGGGCAAGCACCCATCACCATCCGTTTGGTGGAATCCGTGGCGGAGCTGAAGGCCTTGGAGATCCAGCCCTCTGAGAACCCGGCGCACCGCATCATCAAACAGACCATCGCCAACCGCAAGGCCAACGACGGCATGCGGGAGCGGGCGCATCGTTACACCAGTTACAGCAAGACCATCTTCACAGCAGAGATGGATACGGCCTTGCTGGCCGACACAGCTCGTATGGCCGCGTTGGACACCAGCGAACGCGCAACGATCGATTTCTTCGAGAAACAGTACCTCTTCCTGATGGAGAGCGCCACCCGCAAGAGTTTCATTCCTCCGGCCGCGGAAAAGGAGGAAGTCCTGGCCATGCGCGTGAGCGGGTTGAAGGACCCTTCGTTCCTGGCACTCGCAGCGCAGACCAAGACCTTCAGCATCTACGAGCCGCAGATCGTCATCAGCCAGAAGACCTACCTCGGACCGCTCGCTCCCTCCAGCACCAACAAGTACCTCTTCCTGCTGGAGGACACGCTCTACCAAGGCGCGGACAGTGTGTATGTGATCAGCTACAAGCCGCGCAGCCGCACCAAGTTCGACGGGTTGAAGGGCCTGCTCTACATCAACACCAACGGCTACGCAGTGCAGAACGTGACCGCTGAAGCCGCCGAGCGGGAAGAGGGCTTCAGCATCCGTTTCCAGCAGCTCCATGAAAAGGTCCAAGGCAAGACCTGGTTCCCCACGCAGCTGAACGCCTTCATCTACTTGGACAACGTGTCCGTGGGCATCGGCAAGCCTTACGGAGTGGGTCGTACCTATCTGAAGGAGATCGAGCTTGATGCGGACATCGCCCGCAAGGAGGTACGCGGCCCGGAGCTGGTGATGGACCGCATGAGCACCCGCCAATCCGACGACTTCTGGAACGCTTTACGCACGGATAGCCTCGATGCCAAGGACCTACGGACCTACCAAACGATCGACAGCATCGGAGAAGCCGAGGACCTGGACAAGAAAGTGAAATGGCTGAGCGCGCTCACCACCGGTCGCCTGCCCATCGGCCCGGTGGACCTGTTGCTGGACAAGGTGCTGCGTTACAACGGCTACGAAGGCCTTCGCCTGGGTGCCGGACTGGCCACCAACGACCGGCTCACACGCTACGCTTCTCTTGGCGGATACTTCGGCTACGGATTCAAGGACGAGGCATGGAAGTACGGCGGCTTCCTCTCGATCAAGCCTTGGTACGGTCGTGACATCACCCTGAAGCTGTTCCACGAGAACGATGTGGTGGAGAGCGGAGGTGTGAGTTTCGACGGCCCCAAACGGTGGATCAGCACCGAGAGCACGCGCCTGATCTACATGAACCGCATGGACCGCAGTGAGCGCACTGGCGCCCAGGCCGCTTTCCGCGTGGGCAGCGCCCTGAAGTTCTGGGTGGGCACGGAACGCGAGCTGCGCATCAACGACATCGGTTACGAGTACGCCACATCCGCGGGGGAAGGTGTCACCGTGTTGACCAACGAATTCCTGACCGGGGGCGTCACCTTGGGTGCCCGCTTTGCCTTCCGCGAACGGATCGCCCGCCTACCGGACCGTGAGGTGTCACTCGGGACGAAGTGGCCGGTGCTTTCGGTGAACGCCTTCCGATCCTTCGCCGGGTTGTGGGAAGGGGAATTGGAGACATGGCGTGTGAACGCAAGCATCGACAAGGTCTTCCACATCCGCCTGTTCGGGGACCTGAGCTTGCGCCTGATGGGCGGTATCGCCGATCCCAACGCTCCGTACAGCTACCTCTACAACTTGCGCGGTACCAACGGCGGCGGCATCAAAGAGGACCCCACATTGCTTCTGGCGGCAGACAACACCTTCCAGACCATGGTGGCCAACGAGTTCCTGGCCGACCGCTATGCCGCCTTCCACCTGAAGCACAGCTTCGGTACCCTGCTGGTGAAGGGCAAGCACTTCAAACCACGCCCGGGTGTGGTGTACAACGCGGGTATTGGTGACCTGAGCGCCCCCCTGAACCACCGTGGCTATTCCTTCACAGCCCTCAAAGACCCTTTCTTGGAGGCAGGGGTAGTGGTGGACAACATCCTCAGCGGTGTTGGGGTGGGTGCCTACTACCGCCACGGTCCCTACGCGTTCGAGGAGTCCAGCGACAATTTCGTGTTCAAGGTGACGAGCAGCTTCACCTTCTGAGCGGAACGGTCAGTGTTCCTGTCGCATTTCGCACCTTTGTCCGGATCCGACCTATCCTCCAGGTCGATCCCTTGGACAACCTAGATGTGGGCCTGGCTCGCTAGTCGTGTACTGCGCAATCGCATGGCGATCCTCCTCGCAGTGGGGATGATCACCCTGTTCATGGGTTGGCGCGCCACCAAGGTGGGCATGAACTACAAGCACGGCGGTCTGCTGCCCAAGACGGACAGCGCCTACGTCGAGTATGAGCACTTCCTCAATACGTTCAGTGAGGACGGTAATGTGATGGTGCTGGGCACCGCCGGAGAGACCTTCTACACGCCGAAGAACTTCGGGGCCTGGTACCAGCTCGGTGAGCGCCTCAAGGCCATCGACGGTGTGGATAGCGTGTTCAGTGAAGCGCACCTCTTCGAACTGATCCGCAATGACAGCCTTCAGAAATTCCAGCTCCATCAGGTTGTGGACGGCCCACCGGCCTCGCAGCAAGAGATGGACACGCTGCTGGCCAAGCTGCGCTCCCTGAAGTTCTACGAGGGCCTGTTGTACAATGACAGCACGCATGCGACGTTGATGATGGCCTTCGTGAACGCGAAGCTCTTCGATACCGATGCACGTCGCGAAGTGGTGAAGCAAGTGCAGGCGGAGGCCATTGCTTTCCAAGAGGGGACCGGACTTCCCATCCACATCAGTGGCCTGCCGTTCATCCGTGTCCAGACCACGAACCTGGTGAAGGGGGAGATGCCCTTGTTCATGGGTCTGAGCATGGGCCTGTGCGCGTTGTTGCTGCTGCTCTTCTTCCGCTCCTGGCGTGTGATGTGGATCTGCCTGGGTGTGGTGGCCGTGAGCGTGGTGTGGAGCTTCGGCGCCATGGAACTGCTCGGCTACCGGATCACCCTGCTGCAGTCGGTGATCGCACCGCTCATCATCGTGACAGGTGTTCCGAACTGCGTCTTCCTGATCAACGCCTACCACTACGAGTTCGTCCATCACCGCAACAAGGTGAAGGCCTTGCAACGGGTGATCAGCCGGGTCGGCGCAGCAGCTTTCATGACCAACGCCACCACGGCGGTGGGCTTCACCACGTTCTGCCTTACGTACAGCGATACGCTGAAGGAGTTCGGCTGGGTGGCGACGATCGGCATCATGGTGCTGTGGGCGCTGAGCATGCTGCTGATCCCGATCATGTTCAGCTACATGCCGCCGCCCAACCCACGCCACTTGAGCCATCTGGACCGCAAGTGGCTGGACCGCGCAGTGGAATGGATCGTGAAGGCCGGTAAGACACAACGGCCCCTGATCTACTCGCTCACGGCGATCATGACCGTGTTCGCCATCTGGGGCCTTTTCCGGCTGAAGGACGAGAGCCGCATCGTGGACGATCTTCCCGAGGATGATCCGGTGCTCACCGACCTACGCTTCTTCGAGCGCAACTTCCACGGGGTAATGCCCTTGGAGGTGGTGATCGACACACACAAGAAAGGCGGCGCGTTGAAGGATGCCACCTTGAAACGCATCGAACAACTTCAGGACACCCTGGCCACCTATCCGGAGTTCAGTCGCCCGCTTAGTATCGCCGATGCCGTGAAATTCACCAAGCAGGCCTTCTACGGCGGTGATCCTGCGCGCTACGAACTGCTGAACAGCACGGACAAGACCTTCATTCTGCCATACGTTGAGAATGCCACCGGCAACAAGGGCATGGCGCGCGCCTTCTTGGATAGCACGCGCCAGACCACCCGGGTAACCGTGCAGATGGCCGACGTGGGCACCACACGCATGGAGGCGCTGATGGACCGCTTGCGCGTGCAGACCGACAGCATCTTCGAGGCGGACAAGTACACCGTGACCATGACCGGATCGAGCGTGGTCTTCCTGAAAGGCAGCGGCTACCTCGTCAGCAACCTCATCACCAGCCTCTTTTGGGCGATCGTGCTGATCGTGGTGCTGATGGCGCTGCTCTTCAACTCGCTGCGGATCCTCATCGTCTCCTTGATCCCCAACCTGATCCCACTGCTGTTCACCGCAGGGCTCATGGGATTCTTGCACATACCCATCAAGCCCAGTACCATGTTGGTGTTCGGCATCGCCCTTGGTATCGCGGTGGACAATGCCATCCACTTTCTGGCCCGTTACCGCTTGGAGCTGAAGTTGAGCGGACACGACCTCGCCAAGTCGGTGGACCGCGCGACACGCGAGGTGAGCGTGGGCATCATCTACACCAGCGTGGTGCTCCTGGCGGGCTTCTGCATGTTCGCCCTGTCGCGCTTCGGTGGCATTCAGGCCATGGGCATCCTTACGTCGCTCACGCTGCTGGTGGCCATGCTCACCAACCTCTTCGTCCTGCCTTCGCTCCTCCTCTCGCTCAATAAGTCCATCATGTCGAAGGCCTTCGAAGAGCCCTTGTTGGAGATCCTCGACGAAGAGGAGGATATCGATCTCTTTGAACTGAAGATGGAGGTCCCCGCTGATCGCAGGGGGGACGACAACGCCAAGTTGGACGCATGAAAGGCATCATCCTCGCCGGAGGCTCCGGCACTCGCTTGCACCCGTTGACCCTGGCCGTGAGCAAGCAGCTCATGCCGGTGTACGACAAGCCCATGATCTACTACCCGCTCAGCACGCTCATGGCAGCGGGCATCCGGGAGGTCCTCATCATCAGCACACCGCACGACCTGCCCCACTTCCGCAAGCTTCTGGGTGATGGTGCACAGTTGGGGTGCTCATTCACCTACGCCGAACAAGCGGTCCCCAACGGGCTGGCGCAGGCGTTCGTGATCGGTCGCGAGTTCGTCGGTAACGAGGGCGTGGCCCTGATCCTCGGGGACAACATCTTCCACGGTAGCGGCCTCGGTACGCGCCTGATGGAGCATAGCGAAGTGGACGGGGGCCTTGTGTTCGCTTACCGCGTGAGCGACCCTGAACGCTACGGCGTGGTGGAGTTCGACGCCAGCAACAAGGTGATCAGCATCGAAGAGAAACCCGACAAGCCCAAGAGCAACTTCGCTGTACCGGGCCTCTACTTCTATGACAACAGCGTGCTCGACATCGCCCGTGATCTGAAGCCGAGCGCGCGTGGTGAGTATGAGATCACCGATGTGAACCGCGAGTACCTGAGCCAAGGCCGCTTGAAAGTGAACGTGCTGGACCGGGGCACTGCCTGGTTGGACACCGGCACCTTCACCTCACTGATGCAGGCCGGTCAGTACGTACAGGTCATCGAGGAGCGCCAGGGCCGCCGCATCGGTTGCATCGAAGAGGTCGCCTTCCGCCGTGGCTTCATCACTGCTGAACAGCTTATCGCTGTGGCTCAGCCCTTGCGCAAGAGCGGCTACGGTGAGTATTTGATCAACGTGGCCGAAGGTCGCGCCTGAGCGCATGGAACGCCACCGCGCATTGATCGACGCGCACGTCGACCGCTGGAAACGTGCCCTACCGGAGAACGGGCTGTATGCGCCCATGGCCTACCTGCTGGACCTACCTGCCAAACGGGTGCGACCTGTCCTCGTGATGATGGGCTGCGAGCTCTTCGGTGGCAAGGCGGAGGATGTGCTGGATGAGGCGCTCGGAATCGAGCTTTTCCACAACTTCTCTTTGATGCACGACGACATCATGGATGAAGCACCGCTTCGTCGCGGTCGCGCCACGGTGCATGCGAAGTGGAACACGAACACGGCCATCCTCAGCGGTGACGCCATGCTGGTGAAGGCCTATCAACTGATGGGGAAACGCGCGGACGTGCTGGAGCTCTTCAGTCGCTACGCCTTGGAAGTGTGCGAGGGCCAGCAGTTCGACATGGACTACGAACAGCGGCAGGATGTCCACATCGACGAGTATGTGGAGATGATCCGCTTGAAGACCGCGGTGCTTCTGAGTTGTGCATTGCAGGTGGGAGCAGCCATCGCCGGCGCCTCTGTGGAAGAGCGTGAACACATCGGTGCGTACGGCGAACATCTGGGTCTCGCCTTTCAGTTGCGTGATGACCTGCTCGACGCCTTCGGTGACCCTGGAAAAGTGGGCAAGCAAGTGGGCGGCGACCTGCGTGCGGGCAAGAAGACCTACCTCTTGATCCGCGGCCTGGAATTGAGCTTGGCAGCCGGTCGCCATGAGCTCCGCGAAGAGCTTGCCAAGGCCCCTGCTGACCGGAACGTCCAACGCATGCTGAACGTGCTGGAGGAGCTCGGTGTGCGTGCAGAGACCGAAGCGGAAGTGCACAAGCACGATGCGCAGGCCATGGCTGGTTTGGCCGCATTGAACGTTCCCTTGGAACGAAAAACCGCGCTCACGCAACTCGCTGCTGCGCTGTTGCAACGCACGAGCTGAACTTACTTCAAGCAGTCGTTCAGTGCTGGCGCTAGCGTGTCATACCGGAAGGTGAAACCCGTGCCAAGCAGCTTCGCGTTCGATGCACGACTTCCATCCAGCAGGATCGAGCTCAACTCTCCAAGCGCCAACTTCAGTAGGAAGCCCGGTACCGGAGGAAGGAACATCGGCCTGCCCAACGCTTTCGCTACTGCCTTGGTGAAGTCGCGGTTCGTGGGCTGCTCGCTGGCGTTCACGTTGTAAGCACCATCCATGTTCTCGGCCACGAGCGCGTGCTGGTAGATCCGCACGAGGTCGGCCAAATGCACCCAAGGCATCCATTGCTTCCCTGAGCCCAGCGGCGCACCAAGGCCGAAGCGCACGGGCATCGCCAGCTTTTTCAGTCCTCCTCCTTCGGGTGCCAGCACCAACGGTGTGCGCAGTTTCACCACACGGCACAGAGGGGCCCACTCATCCGCAGCTTCCTCCCAGACCTTGCTGAGGTGCGCGATGTGATCGGTGCCCGAGGCATCGTTCTCCGTGAAGACGTGTTCACCGGTGACCGCCCCGTAATAGTTGATCCCTGCGGAACTGATGAAGCTCTTCGGCGCGAAGCCTTGTGCCTTCGCGGTTCGTAGAAGCAAGCGCGCACTTTCGGCCCGGCTCTGCTCCAATTCCTTCTTCCGCGCATCCGTCCATCGCTTGTCCGCAATGCCCGCGCCGGCCAGGTGGATGATGTGGTCGACCCCGTCTAGCGCAGAAGGATCCATGGTGCCCTTGTCCACATGCCAAGCAAAGGCCATCACACGGTTGCGGTCACCAGCCGCTCGACTGAGCCATCGTACGCTGTGTCCTTCCTTCAGTAGAGCCTTGGTGAGCGCGGAGCCGATGAGGCCGCTGCCGCCGGTGATGAGGATGGTGGACATGTGCCAAAGGAACGCCCCGAGCACATGCTTCGTTCGCGATCAACGTTTCATTCACACTTATCGTGATAATGGGGGTAGTATCGTGGTGTTTGTCGTTGGAACCCCGTCCTTCTCATAGACGCGCAGGATGTGAAGCTTGCCATTGATGTACGTCTTTTCATAGGGAACGTTGAACCCTCCTTCCTGTTTCATCAGGGTCCACTGGGCGTATATGAGCTGGCCGTCCACGAAAGTGGCTTCCATTTCACGTGGTCCTTTGGACCAGGGTTCCATGAGCATGCGCTCCAGGGTGCCGCTCGCCTTTGCCCGGAACACACGTTTGACCTTGGTGGTGCCTGTCTTGCCCACGAGGATCATCCGGCGCCCTTTCCGACGGACGCGCACCTTTCGCCATTTCGTTGTGGTCATTGCGCGATCGATGATGCTATCCAATTCAGCCCGGGCGCTTTCCGCCATGGTCACGTTGGGCATTGATGTATCCTGTCCCTGTGAGGTGACCGATGCAGCGACCATCGTGGTGAAGATCACTGAACGGAACAGGTTGAGTGGAAAGAGCTGGAGCATGAGCGGGGAAGGTTGCTTCTTCCGAAGATATCGTTTGTCATCCTTACCATTCCGAGGAGAAACGAAGAAGGGCGCCCCGCGGGACGCCCTTCTTCAAGCTCGGTCAGGTGCTCAGCGGCTCTGCTCCAGGATACGCAGGTCGTCGGCGATGAAGCCTTCCTTCTTGCCGTAGAGGGCGGCCTCGTCACGCTGGTACATCAGCTCACCGGTGCTGGCGTTGAACACGCGGCGGAAGCACCACTTGGTCTTATACTCGCCCGTCATAACAATGTCGCTGATGGCGATACCTGGTTCACCCTTGTAGGCGGCGGCATAGTTCTGGTCGGCGCTCATGAGCTGGAGCTGCTTGGTGTAGGTCTCCTTCACCTTCGCGGCGTCGGGTATGCTCTTGTCCATGTGCTCTTTCGCCACCCACAGGTCCATGTCCTTGATGAAGCGGTTGCGGCTCTCGTACAGGCGGTCGGCGGTGGCCTTGTCCTTGATCTTGCCGCTCTCCACCTGCTTCAGGTAGTCCTGCATGCACTTCACGTAAACGTTCAACATTGGGGCGCCGGTGCCGCTCACCGTCGCCGGGTCGATCATCAGGAAGGCGAGTTCCTGTGCAGGAGGCAGGTTCGTCACCGCGTTGTTCTCCACGTTGATCACCTCGCCTTTCTTCTGTTTCCAGCCTTGCACCAGCGTCAGGAAGTAGCCGTCGTGCTTCTCGGCATCGGTCTTCTTCGTTTTCAGGAGATAGGTCTTCTCGGGCATCAGGGGTGCCGTGGCCAGGTCGTTCACCGTGATGAAGTCGAAGCTCTTGGTGAACTTCCAATGGGCCTTCACGGCCTCCTGGATGGTGCGGTTGTAGGGGGAATCACCGGCGTCGAGCACGATCAACGTGGTGGTGGTCTTCGCTGTGGCGATGGCCTTCGGGTCGAAGGTGCCGTATTGGGCCTGAACGGAAAGGATGGTGATCGCGGAAAGGGCGGTGAGAAGGGCTGAGCGCATGGGTGTCGTTGTCCGTTGTTCGTTGTTGCTGCGTTGTTCGTGGGCGTTCCGATTTACGATCAACGAAGCAAGGGTCGTCGAAAATAGTGCCACGCTTATCCCAGAGCCGCAGTAGTTTTCGACACGGTGAACGAAGAGCTGTCAACAACAGGTGGTGAGCGGGTCCGGCGCTGGCTGGACCAGGCCGAAGTGCTGGCGGAGACCGTGGCGCAGCTTTGCAAGGACCTGAGCATACCGGAACTGGCGACCCCAGAGGTGGGTGAAGGCGCCTTCGAGGCGCTCCGTCAACAGGTCCTTCCCATCTTGGAGGACCGCCAGCGGCAGGGTCAGCATGCTTTGGGCGTGGTGTTGTACCGGGTTGATGTGCCCGAGGCCCATGCCAAGCGCAGCATGGCGGCGGGCGGCTTGCCCGAGCTGGCCGGACAGGTAGTGCTGCGCTGCCTGCAGAAGGTCCTGACGCGCAAGCGGTTCGCTGGGCTGGGATAGTGTGGACAAGCCGTGCAACAACCGGGTGGAAAAGCCCGTAAAGCGGCCCGGACCGATGGCTACCTTTGGGGCCCGGTGCACCTGCCTTCTATGGACAAGAACTCCTATCTGAGCAACGCCGATCCAGCCGCGCTGGACAGCATCTACCAACAGTACCTCCTGGATCCCGCCTCGGTGGACCCCGGCTGGGCCCGTTTCTTCGAGGGCTTCGAGTTCGCCCGCACACGTCACGAGGTGCTGCCCGGCGTCAAGACCAGCGCGTCCGGCGCGGGGTCCGAACACATCAGCAAGGAGTTCAAGGTCATTGAGCTCATCAACGCTTACCGTCAACGGGGCCACCTGTTCACGCAGACCAACCCCGTCCGCGCCCGCCGTACTTACCAGCCCACGTTGGAACTGGAGAATTTCGGACTCGCCGCCGCGGACCTTGATACTGCGTTCGAGGCCGGCAACGAGATCGGTATCGGCCCCGCCAAGCTCAGCGCCATCGTGGATCACCTGAGGGTGACTTACTGCCAGAGCATCGGCGTGGAGTACCGCTACATCCGCAAGCCCGAGCGCGTGAAGTGGCTGCAGGACCGCATGGAGCGTGATCGCAACCAGCCGTCGTTCAGCCTGGATGAGAAGAAGCGCATTCTGAACAAGCTCAACCAGGCCGTGGTCTTCGAGAAGTTCCTCGGCAAGAAGTTCATCGGCCAGAAGCGCTTCAGCATCGAAGGCGGAGAAACGCTGATCCCTGCGCTGGACACGGTGATCGAGCATGGCTCCGGCCTCGGCGTCCAGGATTTCGTGATCGGCATGGCCCACCGCGGTCGCCTCAATGTGCTGGCCAACACGCTCAACAAGACCTACGCGCAGATCTTCGCCGAGTTCGAAGGCCGCGACTTCGCCGATGCAGCGATGGAAGGGGATGTGAAGTACCACATGGGCTACAGCAGCCGTGTGGCCACCACCAAAGGCGGCGAGGTGAAGCTCACCCTCTGTCCCAACCCCAGCCACTTGGAAAGCGTGGCCCCCGTGGCACAAGGCATCGGACGCGCCATCATCGAGCATGACCATGCTTTCAATGACGCGAAGGTGTGCCCCATCATCATACACGGTGATGCGGCCATCGCTGGGCAGGGTGTTGTCTACGAAGTGGTGCAGATGGCCGGTCTTAAGGCCTACAGCACCGGAGGAAGCCTGCATCTCGTGGTGAACAACCAGGTCGGTTTCACCACCAACTACATCGATGCGCGCACCAGCACCTATTGCACCGATGTCGCCAAGGTGACCCAGTGCCCCGTGTTCCACGTCAACGACGACGATGCCGAAGCGGTTTGCCACGTGATCAAGCTCGCGCTGGACTACCGTCAGGCCTTCAAGTGCGACGTGTTCATCGACCTGCTCGGCTACCGCCGTCATGGTCACAACGAAGGCGACGAGCCCAAGTTCACGCAGCCCGTGCTGTACAAGGCCATTTCCGCGCACGCCGATCCACGCGAGATCTACAAGGCGAAGTTGGAGGAGAGCGGTGCCATCGGAGCCGACCTCGCCAAGGAAATGGATCAGCAGTTCCAGGACATGCTGCAGGAACGGCTCAACGAAAGCAAGCAGATCGGTAAGAGCGTCATAACGCCGTTCCTCGCCGATCGCTGGAAAGGCTTCGAACGTCCAGCCCACGAGGTGTTCGATCAGAGTCCCGAGACCGGTGCCGACAAGAAGTTGCTGCAACGTATCGGGGCCAAGCTGGCCGAGGTACCCGCAGGCAAGAAGTTCTTCAGCAAGCTCGAAGGCATCCTGAAGGCCCGCGCCAAGATGCTCGCCGACGACAAGCTCGATTGGAGCATGGGCGAACTGCTGGCCTACGGCAGCCTGCTCTGCGAAGGACACCCTGTGCGCTTCACTGGTCAGGATGTGGAGCGCGGCACCTTCAGCCACCGCCACGCCGTGGTGAAGGTGGAGGACAGTGAGGAGGAGTACATCCACCTCAAACACATCCAGGACAAGCAGGCGCTGCTTCAGATCTACAACAGCCTGCTCAGCGAGTACGCCGTGCTGGGCTTTGAGTACGGTTACGCCTTCGCCACACCGCAGGACCTCACGATCTGGGAGGCGCAGTTCGGCGACTTCATCAACGGCGCGCAGATCATCATCGACCAGTACCTCTGTGCTGCGGAAGAGAAGTGGAGCGCGATGAACGGCCTTGTGATGCTCCTGCCACATGGCTACGAGGGTCAGGGTGCCGAGCACAGCAGCGCCCGCATGGAGCGTTTCCTCAGCCTGTGCGCCGATGGCAACATGCTGGTGGTGAACTGCACCACGCCCGCCAACTACTTCCACGCCGTTCGCCGTCAGTTGGCTTACGATTTCCGTCGCCCGCTGGTGGTGTTCACGCCGAAGAGCCTGCTGCGCCACCCGCGTTGCGTCAGTACCATGGACGAGCTCGCCAACGGTCGCTTCCAAGAGGTGATCGACGATGCCACCGCCGACCCGAAGAAGGTGAACACGGTCGTGTTCTGCCAGGGCAAGATCTACTACGAGCTCCTCGAGAAGAAGGAAGCCGACAAGCGCGACGATGTAGCGTTGGTCCGTATAGAACAGCTTCACCCCCTTCCTGAGAAACAGCTGCAGGCCGTGCTGAAGAAATACAAGGGCGCCGAACGGTACCTGTGGGTGCAGGAGGAGCCTGAGAACATGGGCGCCTGGGGCTACCTCACCCTCAATTGGAAGGAGGTGGAACTGAAGTGCATCGCGCGCCCTGCCAGCGGAGCCCCTGCAACTGGTAGCAGCATCCGCAGCGCCGAGCAGCAGAAGCACATCATCAACGCCGCCTTCGCCAAGAGCGCCAAGCCCACTGTGGCCCGCGCCTAAGCAACTTTGAACCTCGCACTTTCCACTTCGCACTTTCAGCACGCATGGCCATCGTAGACATCAAGGTCCCCAGCCCCGGAGAAAGCATCAGTGAGGTCCGCATCGCCCAGTGGCTGGTGAAGGACGGTGACGTGGTCGCCAAGGACCAGGTGATCGCCGAGATCGATAGCGACAAGGCCACACTCGAACTCAGTGCTGAAGAGGAAGGCAAGATCCAGATCCTCGCCGCTGCCGATGCAACGGTGAATGTTGGTGATGTGGTCGCCAAGCTCGATACCAGCGTGAAGGGAGCTGCTGCACCGAAGAAGGAGGCACCCGCGCCCAAGGCTGAAGCGAAGGCGGCAGCCCCAGCCGCTCCTGCTCCCGCACCGGTCGCGGCTACAGCTGCACACGCTACTCCTGTTGCCAAGGCCGTCATGGCCGACAAGGGCATCGCCGCTACTACGGTGAAAGGCAGCGGTCCCAACGGCCGCATCATGAAGAGCGATGTCGAGGCCTACGTCTCCGGTGGTGTCACCGCTCCGCTGATGAACGGCTGGGGCGGCTCGCGCGACAACCAGCGCACCAAGATGACCACCCTTCGCAAGAAGGTGGCCGAGCGCCTGGTGAGCGTGAAGAACAACACCGCCATGCTCACCACCTTCAACGAGGTGGACATGAGCGCCGTGATGGCCCTGCGCGACAAGTACAAGGACAAGTTCAAGGAGCAGAAGGGCGTGGGCCTGGGCTTCATGAGCTTCTTCACCAAGGCCGTGACCGAAGCGTTGCGTCAGTTCCCCACGGTGAACGGGCAGATCGACGGTGACGAGATCATCACGCACGACTACGCGGACATCGGCATCGCCGTGAGCAGCCCCAAAGGACTCATGGTGCCGGTCATCCGTAACGCGGAGCGCATGAGCCTCGCCGAGATCGAAGGAAGCATCAAGGCCCTCGCCATCAAGGCCCGCGACGGCAAGCTCACCATCGATGAGATGACGGGTGGCACCTTCACCATCACCAACGGCGGTGTGTTCGGCAGCATGCTCAGCACGCCCATCCTCAACCCGCCGCAGAGCGCGATCCTCGGCATGCACAACATCGTGGACCGCCCCATCGCCGTCAACGGCCAGGTGGTGATCCGCCCCATCATGTACGTGGCCCTCAGCTACGATCACCGCATCATCGACGGCAAGGAGAGCGTGAGCTTCCTGATGGCCGTGAAGCAGATGATCGAGGACCCCACCAAGCTCGTCTTCGGCGGCAAGGAGCCGGGAGAGGTGTTGTTGGGGTTGTAGAGTCCCACAGGCGTTCTTGTAAGACATGTTCGCCGTATTGAGATGGTGTGGCTTCTCATTCTCCTGATACCCGGCCTACTGCTTTGCTATGTGGTCTGCTTGGCCGCAACGATCCGCCAGCGTTTCAGAAGGCCTCGTTGGAACAACTGGCTGATAGCGCTCAATGTGGTGCTGCTTGTGGCCATGGTCCTCTTCATCCCACTCTGGATCTATATGAACATTGGGGGATACCGCGAACCCGGGTCCCGAGAGCGTGATCCCTTCACTGAGGTGTGGTTCTACTCGCCCGTAGCGGTCATCGCGTTCCTGATCGCGACGCTCGTTTACGCGAGTATCCGCAGCGATCGTGCTCGGAAGGCTCGTGCCGTTTCGCCGTAGCGGACAGCATGGTCGCGATCCATGTGTTCGCGCCGAGGCTTTGAATCTGCGCCTCAATAGGCGGGACGCCTGTTGGACTCTGGCGCTACTGCTTCTTGAAGATCTGCTCGAACACCTCCTTGCTCTTCGAGTACTTCCACAACGTCTCATCGCGCATCGCGGAACCGAGCAGCAGGTCACGCACGGCATCCTCTTTCGCGCCTTCTCCGTCGAGTACGAGCAGGTGATAGAGCAACAGTTCGAGGTAGTGATCCACCATCACGCCCTTGTAGCTCTGCAGGCTGTCGTCGTAGGTGTACTGGAAGTCCTTGAAGTTCAGGTCGCCGAACCGGTAGTAGGTGGCGCCGTTCACCTTCGGGTAGCGCTTGATGTGCGCCATGGCCTCCTTGGTGTTGGGCGGCTTCACCACGTTCATGTAGCCCCAGATGGTGCTGCGGCACAGGTCCATGCACTGCAGGAACACGATGCCGCGCTCGGTGTCTTCCTGTAGCCCGTAGGCATCAGGCCGCAGGTCCAGTTTGCTCATGTTGAAGGGCTGGTTCTTGTTGCCCACGGCCACGAAGAGCATGTCGTAATAGTTCCGCACCAGCTCGTATCGCTCCGCCGGGTGGCTGCGCAGGCTGTCCAGGAGCTTCGCGTCACCAGTGCGGTCCTCCTTGCGCATGTCGAGGTCCAGCTGGCGTACGGTGTGGATCTGCCGCAAGGTCGTCTCTTCAGGCAACTTCATCCACGCGTCGTCGAGCAGGGCGTTCTTTGGCGTGATCGACTGTACGATGAAGTCGCGCGTGCGGCCCAGTTCCGCCGGGACATCGTTCTTCAGTCGCGCCACCATCTCCTTGGTGGGCTCATTGCGGAACATGTTGTCCTTGTAGGTGCGGGCCAGCAGCACGAGGCCATCGTCGGACTGTGCGCATAGTCGCAAGGCAATCACAAGGGCCAGGAGAAGCAGGGTAATGCGCATGCTGGTAATGGATGTGGGAAGATAGAGCGGCAGTAGTGAATGTTCCTTGAGCCTTGTGGAACTGAGTGCTTGCCCCCTCAATCCAACACATCAACGCAGATCGCCTCGGTGCTGTCGGGCTTGGCGTAGATCGTTCGCCATTGCTTCCCTTCGGTGATGGTCCATTGAAAGCGCAAGATGGTATCGCCTAGTAGTGCGGGTGCAAAGCGGTCCGGTGGTTCGGCTTCCACTAGCACAGCAGCGATCGCACTCCGCTCCAGGATGTAGGGTCCCTGTTGAAGGATGCGTTTCAGTTCCGCGGGGCAGGTGCGCATGCGCAGGCGGATCGCCGTATCGAGCTTGGGTACCACCTGGTCCTGATGATCGGTGATCACCACACAGTCCCCGACGGAACCACCGAAGAGCGCCGCGTAGATCTCCGGGCCGCTGCGTGGTTCCAAGGCCAGGGCAAGCTTGGTACGCGAGCGTTGAAGGATCTCGTGAACAGCCCGGAAGCCGCAGTAACCGCCGACAAGGAACACTGTCACGGCCGCCACCACGAAGGCGACCTTTCGCTGCCGTATGGCGACGATCAGCAGACCGGCACAGGCCAGCGCGCACACCACCGCGAGGGCGGACCAGAAGAGGATCGTCACCATCTCTTCAGTGATGTAACGGCATGTTCAGTCAATGTCTCAATGTTGCAACACCAAGCGTTGTGAAGCGACCCCTTGTGCCGACCTCAGCGTTAGTTGGTAGACGCCCGTCGGGAAGGACTCCAGGTCCATGCGGTGGGTGGAGCTTGTTACGCGCTCGCTATGCACGATGCGACCGAGCGCGTCCGTAAGAAGGAGCGTCCCCGGAGCGTTCATGCCTGAGATCATCACCGGGCCGTTGCTCGGGTTGGGTGCTACGGCAAGGCGCTCGGGCAATACGTCGGAAGCGTCTGTGCTAAGCCCTTCCAATCGCACCAGCCACACATCGATCAAGCCGGCATTGGCAGTGAGGTCGCCATCATTGGAGTTGCTGCCACCGGCGAGGATGATACCACCGTCCGCGGTCTCTTCCAAGCAGTTGGCCTGTTCGCTGCTGGTGCCGCCGTAGGTCTTCTGCCAGAGCAGCCCGCCATCGCTGTCCAGCTTCACAAGCCAGAAATCGTTCACACCCTGGAAGCCGGTCACATCGCCGTCGTTGGATCCGGTGGTGCAGGCCAGCAGGATGCCACCATCCGTGGACTCCACGGCGGAGAGCACTTCCTCGGTGTTGGTTCCGCCCAATGCGATCTGCCAGAGCTGTGCGCCCAAGGAGTCGAGCTTCACCACCCAGGCATCACCCGTACCGTGGTTGCCGACCACATCGCCATCGTCCGAATAGGCGCTACCTGCAACGATGAAGCCACCATCGGTCGTGGTGGCGACCGTGTTCGCCCCGTCACCTACGGTTCCACCCGAGCAGGTCTGCCAAATGATGGAGCCCACCGGATCGATGCGCACCACCCACATATCGTTGTTGCCATTATTGCCGGTCACATCGCCATCATTCGAGTTGCTATACCCGGCCAGAATGAAGCCGTTGCTCGTGGGTTGAACGGAGCGTGCGAACTCGTCACCGGTCCCTCCGAGCGTTCTCTGCCACAGCAGGGTTCCAGCGTCATCGAGCTTGAAGACCCAATAGTCGATGCCGCCTTGCAGGCCCGAGACGTCACCGTCATCCGAAGTGGTGAAACCGGCCACCACAAAACCACCATCAGCAGTGGCCACCACGGCCCGGCCTTCATCGTAGCCAGTACCGCCGAAGGGCATTGACCAAATGAGGGTGCCCAGGCTATCGAGACGTATGACGAGCACATCCGCGCTGCCATGGTTGCCGCTGACATCGCCATCGTTCGAGAAGGTGTAGCCCACATGGATGGACCCGCCGTCAGCGCAGAGCTGGGAGTCGCGGATCTCATCATCGGCCGTTCCCCCCAGCGCCAGCTGCCAAAGGAGGGCGTTGCTCGCATCCGTTCGCCCGACCCACGCATCCAAGCCACCATGGTTCCCGCTCACATCCCCATCGTTGGAGTCGGAATGGCCACCGAACACGAAACCACCATCGGTGGTCTCACGCACTGCGGCCGCGCCATCGTTCCCGCTGCCACCGAGTGAGCGTTGCCAATCAGTATCCGGCGCGACCTGTGCAGCCAATGCGGTGGTCACGGAACCGAGAATGGCGATCAGGGTGTAGCGTGCTGTCATGGGAGTTCGTTGAGTGTATACAAGGATAAGGCCTTGAGGGCCGAATTCAATGCGGACGCGGACCCATCACACGTAGCTCAACCACCAGTGCGCGTGGCGTTGCTTGTACGCGTTGAACCAGCGGCATAAGGGATGGAGCGCGAGCACCAGACCCATCCAGATGCCGTACACCGCGGTCAGGGAGACCCCTTCGCCGGGGATGAGGCCGAGGAAGGGGAGGCCTTCCACACCGGGCGTTTCCTCGCTCAGCGAGTGCCCGTGCGCGAAGAAGTAGACCATGAGCAAGATGTGCAGCAGGTAGAAGTGGAGCACGTAGTAGAAGAAGGGTACGCGACCGAACACGCTGATGGCTCGCGTCAGCCCATTGTTCACCGGTTCCGCCACAGCGAGGAAAAGCAGCGCCGGTCCGATGGTGATGCACATGTAGAGCAGGGAAGGCGGATACTTCTGCACATCGAAGAAGGACATGAGCGTTCGGGTGAGGCCGAGGTGTGCGGCCCATGGATCGGGGTCGCCATACATGTTGAGCGAACGAAGCAGGACGAAGAAGAGGATCAGACCTGCGCCGCCCAAGAGCAGCGTTCGTTTCCGCCGCTCAGTGTTGACGTCGGGTGCGTACAGCTTCCCCGCGCAATACCCGAGCATCATCAGTCCGAGCCAGGGCAGGATGGGGTATATGATCAGCAGCTGGTGTGAAGCGGTGATCGGATAGGAGGCGAAGTCGCCGTTGCGCAACAGGTCCCACGCGAAGCCCTGGTGTGTGGAGGGCAGGTGATCGAGGATGTTGTGGCCCAGCACGATGACCAGGCCCAGTGCCAGGATCGCCTTGAAGGGAAGGCGGATCAACACCGACATGCCGACCATGCCGAAGCCGATGGCAGCGATCACGCCCATGATCAACGCGGGATACCTCCAGCTGAAGGTCCACGCGAAGGTGATGATGACGAACTCGACGAACAGGAGCCACAGCCCGCGTTTCAGCAGGAAGGCGCTGAGCTCCGAAGTGGACTTGCGCAGGTGCTGGAGAAAGATCGAGGCGCCCGAGAGGAACACGAACACGGGCGCGCAGAAGTGCGTGACCCACCGCGTGAAGTAGAGGATCGGCGTGGTGGTGGCCCAGTCCAGCGGATCGTGCAGGAAGGCGTCGTAGTGGAAGAAGTCGCGCGTGTGGTCAAGGGCCATGATCACCATCACCAGGCCGCGCAGAAGGTCCAGCGAGTAGATGCGCGTACGGGTGCTGGCGTTCATGTGGCTTCGGCAAAAGGATCGATCCTAAAGATGGCACTTCGCATTGACGTGGATCCTCGGGCCTGAACGTTACCTTGGCCGCCCGCCGTCGATCGTTCCACGGCACACCAACGAACCTTACGCCTATGGCCGATCAGCAGGACCTCGACGCGCACTACACCACCATGGACAAGATCTTCCGCCTGAGCTTGGGCGAGAAGGGCGGATACAGCGGTGCACGTTTCGATGGCGACTTCACCCTTACGCTGGAACAGGCGCAGGAGAAGAAGCACAAGTTCATCATGGACAACTGCAACATCAAGCCGGGCGGCAAGGTGCTCGACATCGGTTGCGGTTGGGGCGCCTTCATCGACTACCTGGACAAGCAGGGCGTGAAGACCACCGGCGTGGTGCTGGCGAAAGGACAGGCCGATGCCTGCCGTGCCAACGGACTGAACGTGCACCACATGGACTCCAAGAAGATCACCCCGGAGACCTTCGGGAAGTTCGACGCGGTGTGCGCCATGGGCAGCCCGGAGCACCTCTGCAGCGTCGAGGAGTACCGCGCGGGGAAACAGGACGAGATCTACCGCACCTACTTCAAGCAAGTGAGCGACCTGCTGCCCGTGGGCGGACGTTTCTACTGCCAGACCATGGTGTTCGGCCCCAACATGGTGAAGTTCGAGGACATCAAGTTCGGGCAGACCAACGTGTGGAAGCCGCGCAAGAGCTACAGCGGTGAGGAGCTGATGGACCTGGTGTGCGACGTGTTCCCTGGCTCATGGCTTCCTTATGGAAAGGAGGGCATGATCGAACCCGCGAAAGAGCATTTCAAGCTTGTGCACGTGGATAGCGGTCGCCTGGACTACATCGAGACCATCGACCGTTGGACCAAGGCCTTCAACAAGTTCAACCTGGAGAAGTACGGTCTGTACGCCACCCTGCTGCCGAAGCTCTTCAGCAGCGACTTCCGCAAGTGGGTGCGCCGCTACCAGATCGCGCCGAACCTTCAGGTCTTCGAACGCGAGATCTTCGAACACTACCGCATGGTGTTCGAGAAGGTGAAGGACTAAGTTCGGTTCCTGTGCGCCGCTCGAGAGCGCTCAAGGCTCAACGGCCAGTTCGTTCGGAGCGCCCGGGGTCTGCGGCGAAAGGCGTGTCCAGTTCATGGTGCCGTCCGGAGCACGGCCCATGGAAGCATCCCCTTGGGCGCCATCCTTGATCGGGACCTCATCCACGATGAGCTCCGCTTCGTTCGACACGTGCACCAGCCGCAGGGAACCGTCCTTGCTGGAAAGCGCGAAGTCGGTGTGGACCTCGTCAGTGATCAGATCCTCACCATCGCACCAGATCAACAGGTAGCCTTGTTCGGGAATGTCCATCGTGGGCAGTTCGAAGGGTTCCGCATCGCCTTCCGAACGGTCGGTCAGGTACCACTCACCAGCTTCCATGTGCATGGCAGGACCCGGGTTGTACAGCTCGACCCAATCCGCATGCTCGCCGAACTCGTTGGCGACCATGGAACCGGAGGCCACCACCTCGTTCACCACAAGGCGTCCGGCCGCTATCGTATCCGGTAGGGCAGGTGCCGGGTCCGATTCCCGCGTGCAGCCCACCAACAGCGCATGGATCAACAGGATCTGGATGCTGCGCTTCATGATGCAAAGCAACAGCCCTCATATTACGAGGTGGTGTTGTGCAGGTGCAGCCTGGGTGATCCTTGTGTTGCGGGAACGTTGCGTGGTCAGCACACATGGTGATCCGGGTGGAGCGGTGTGCTCCACGGCGAACATCGCTGAAGGAAAGCCTCAGGCGCTCTTCTTCCCTGTACCCAGCACGAAGCCGGCCACCGCACCCATACCAGCGGCCCAGACCGTGTTCGCGAGGACGTCCACGATCACGATAGTGTGGTTCGCGTACCAGTTCATCATGACCATGAGCATGAGATCGATGCTCAAGTACACCAAGCACCCGATAATGGCTCCGGCCACCAACCCAGCTTGCAGGGTAGTGATCCCCATGCGCTTCGCGGCCCATGCCACCAGCGTTCCGAACACCAGGTTCGCGAGCAGCACCAAAACCAGGTTCATTTCCCCATCGGCTTTCATCAACCCTTCGTAGTGGATCGTGTTCGCCTTGTATTAGCCCATCAAGGCCATGCCGAAGATGACCTAACCCAGAGGGAAGCCGGTAATGCCAGCGGCCAAGGCCGCGAGCAGCATTTTCGTGTTCATGTGCATCCGGTTTGGTGGAACGTTCCTCGGATCTATTGTCGTCGTACCGTTCCACGCACGTGCTGAACGGTCGGTTTCTCAACCGTCTCCTGTTGCTCACGCATTGGCTACCCCGCTGTTTGCACGGGGATCCTACCTTCACCCCATGAGCAGTTCCACCAAGCGCATCGCCTCCTTCCTGATCATGGCCTATGCGATCAGCTGGAGCATCGTAGGCATTGGTGTAGCGTTGGGGACCGGACCATCGCAGCCGCTCGGTTACATGCTCATGGCCGGCCTCTCGATGTTCGGCCCCGCTTTGGCGGCCATCATCCAACAACGACTCCTCGATCGTGCACCCTGGTCGGGACTGGGCATCCATCTGAAGGGCGTGCATTGGCGACAGGTGGCCTGGACCGCCGTGATCGGCCTGTCGATCATTCCCTTGGCCTTGTTGGTGGCCATGGGGCTTGGTGACGGACTCGGGATCGAGGCCTTTGGGCACGTTTCCATCACGCAGGAACGATTGCTTACTTCAATTGGCGAGATGATGGACGGCTCAGGTGTGAAGTCCAATGCGTTGGCCACTGTGCTGGAAGGACATCACTTGCCCGGGGCCTTGTTGTTGGTCGGTCTGGCTCTGGTCACGTTGCTTGTGGCGTGCACGGTGAACCTTCCCGTGATGATGGGGGAGGAGCTCGGCTGGCGCGGTTACCTTTTCCAGGCCACGCAACATTGGTCCGGCGCTCGGCGCGTGTTGTTCACAGGGGTGGTGTGGGGTCTCTGGCATGCGCCGCTCATCGCCATGGGGCACAACTATCCGGAGCATCCGATCGCGGGCATCGGTCTCATGGTCGTGTTCTGCACCCTGCTGGCCTTACAGTTCGATCGTGCCCGCTTGCGCAGTGGGACCACTTGGGCCGCAGGGCTCTTGCACGGTTGTATCAACGGCAGCGCCGGGGGCTACGTGCTCTTCGCCTGGGGTGGTGGCTCCTTGGTCAACTCACCTGTTGGCTTGGCCGGTTTCATCGCCATCGTCTTGCTCGGGATAGCGGTCCTTGCCTTCGACCGCACGTACCGGAACCGCTTTCTGAAGCCGACGACCGATCCGGTCACCGTACCTCCGATCGGCGACTGATCGCTGGTCCGCCGCTGCCGATCCTGAAGGCCGCCTGCCATTCGCACAGATCCGCTGCCGCTCATCCGGGTGGCACGTGTGCGTGATCCCGAGCCCGCTACTTTCGACCCGTCCGTTCCCCGATAAGGCTTATCCCGTCGGTGAACACCTAACTATCCAGACGATGTCGATCCCCTTCCTGAACATGTGGTGGGTGCTCCCACTGATCATCTGTCTTATCCTATACAAGCAAGTGCTGCGCGTCTTCTTCGGCGTGGTGATCGTGCCGGAGGACCGCATCGGATTGGTGACGAAGAAGTTCGTGCTTTTCGGTACGAACAAGGAGCTGCCCGATGGCCGCATCATCGCTACCAAGGGTGAAGCAGGTTTCCAGGCGAAGACCCTCGCACCCGGCCTCTACTTCTGGATGTGGCTCTGGCAGTTCGACGTGACCATGGAGCCCTTCACCGTGATCCCTGAAGGTCGTGTTGGTCTGGTGCTTTCGAAGGACGGTGCGGAGATCCCCACGGGCAACATCCTTGCGCGTCGGGTGGAGTGCGACAACTTCCAGGACGCCGACAAGTTCTTGAGCAACGGCGGCCAGCGCGGTCGTCAGACCGTGTACATCACCGCAGGCTCTTACCGGATCAACACGATGCTCTTCCAAGTGTCCATCACGGACATGGTGCGTATCCAGGAGAGCATGGTGGGCATTGTTACCACGTTGGATGGTCAACCCATCGAAGCAGGCCAGATCGCAGGTAAGCTGATCGACGGGCACAACAACTTCCAGGATTTCGATTCCTTCATCCAGAACGGTGGTAATCGTGGTCTGCAGCCGCAGGTGGTGCTCGCAGGCTCCTACAACCTGAACCCCTGGGCGGTGCAGATCGAGGAGATCCCGATGATGGAGATACCGATCGGATACGTGGGGGTGGTGATCAGTTACATCGGCCAGGAAGGACATGACCTCACAGGCATCGATTTCAAGCACGGCAACATCGTGCAGAAGGGCTTCAAGGGTGTATGGCTGGAACCACTGGGCCCGGGCAAGTACCCGATCAACAAGTACATCATGAAGGTGGAGCTGGTTCCCACCACCAACCTGGTGCTCAACTGGGCCGCGGCCCGCAGCGAGGCGCACAACCTGGACAAGAACCTCAGCACCATAACCGTTCGCTCGAAGGATGGTTTCCCCTTCAACCTCGACGTTGCGCAGATCATCCATGTGCCCACCACGGAGGCGCCGAAGGTGATCGCGCGTTTCGGGAACATGGTGAACCTTGTCTCACAGGTGTTGGAGCCCACCATTGGCAACTACTTCCGCAACAGCGCTCAGGACAGCGATGTCATCGCCTTCCTCAGCACCCGGAAGGAACGCCAGGAAAGTGCCAAGGCCCACATCAAGAAGGTGCTGGACGAGTACAACGTGAACGCTGTGGATACGCTGATCGGTGACATCGTTCCGCCGGAGTCGCTGATGAAGACCTTGACCGATCGGAAGATCGCGGAAGAGCAGAAGGTGACCTACGACACGCAGAAGCGAGCGCAGGAAACACGCCAGGGCATGGAGAAGGAAACGGCCATCGCCGATATGCAGAAGGACATTGTGAAAGCCCAGCAGAGCGTTGAGATCGCTGAGCGGACCGCGAGCGCGACGGTGAAGAAATCAGAGGGTGACGCCAACAGCGTGAAGCTCGCGGTGGGTGCGGAAGCAGAGGCCACCAAGCTGCGGGCGTTCGCAGAGGCCGAGGCCACACGTGCCCGTGCACAGGCCGAATCGGAGGCCATCAAGTTGAAGGCTTCAGCACAAGCTGAGCAGATCTCCTTGACCGGTACCGCTGAGGCCGGCAAGATCCTCGCTGTCGGTAAGAGCACCGCGGAAGCCTATGAGCTCGCCGTGAAGGCTTTGGGCGGTGAGAACTTCACCCGGTACAAGATCACGGAAGAGCTGAGCAAAGGCCACATCAAACTGATCCCCGACGTGTTGATCGGTGGTGGCCAGGGTGGAGGTACGGCCATCGATGGGTTGCTGGGCCTGAAGCTGATGGAGATGATCGATCCGAAGAAGCCGCAGGAAGGGGCTCAGTGATCGGGCCGGAGCCCTTGTAGGACACGAGCCTACCTTTGGTGCATGGCATTCCTCAAAGGCACCAAGCTGTACAGCATCGGTCACCTCACGTGTCCGTTCTGTCAGGAAGGTGCGTTCTTCGTCGCACATCCATACAACCTGTCCAAGGTCGGTGAAGTGCATGAGCGCTGCCCGGTCTGCCACCGGAAACTGACCAAGGAAGTGGGCTTCTATTGGGGTGCCTTGTTCGTGAGCTATGCCCTGAGCATCGGTTTCAGTATGGCGGTGTTCGGCCTTGCCTGGCTGATCAAGCCCGACATGGGGATGCTTGGGTTCTTCGTCTCTGTGGTCGGCGTTACAGCACTTGCCTCACCCTACCTCTACGCGTTGTCCAAGATCATCTGGGCCAACTTCTTCTTCCACTATCAAGGCCGTTGAACATGGTCGATCGGTTCCATGGAAGGGAATGGATACATGCCGCCGCAAAGGCTTGTGTGACGCGGGATCCCTTGATCCTCTAGGGCTTCACTCAACACGACCGTGTTCACAACTGCCCATGTGTGAGGGTCGATCCCGATCGGGACAGGGGATAGGTTTGTCCAGCACCTGTCCGGTACAGGCGCATGGCATTGATCCCTATCGCACCGTGTGTTGTAAGGCACGGTGAGGTCCGCTTCGGATCCAGCATGCGTCCGGCTATTGTCCGATACTACCCCGTCAGGCTCTCTCCGCGGGTGGGTAGGTAACGGCAGGTCCGAACACCACGGAGGTACATGGCTCAAACCGTACGCACGCGCTTCGGCGCCTTGGTCCGCAGGACCGCATTCCGCTCCATCGTTCGCACCGCTCTCGCCGTGTCGGCGTTGCTTTTCCTGCAAGGGGAGGCCAGGGCCACGCACGCCATGGGGGGCGAGATCAGTTACACCTGTCTGGGTGGCAACCAGTACAAGGTGACGCTGAACTTCTACAGGGATTGCAACGGTGTAGCCGCGCCGACCAACTGTAACAACGGTCTCGCGTTCAACTATCGGTCGACCGCATGCAACGCAAACGTGAACTCGTGTTTCGCGTTCGAGAGCGTGCAAGTGATCACGCCGATCTGCCCTTCAGAGACCGATCGATGCACGAGCACCTCGGGTGTGTATGGTGTGGAGAAGTACACCTTCAGCAAGATCATCAATCTGACGCAGTGGGCCGGTTGCGGTACGGACTGGGTGATCAGTTGGGAACTGTGCTGCCGCAACAACGCCATCACCTCGCTGCAGAATCCCGGTAACCAATCGCTCTTCCTGGATGCGCGTCTCAACAACACGGTGACGCCATGCAACAACTCCCCCCAATTCCTCAGCAACCCCACACCTTTCTATTGCCTGGGTCAGAGCGTGAGCTACAACCCTGGTGCTTCGGACCCCGACGGTGATCAGTTGCAGTACGCCTTGATCGCGGCCCGCGGTGCCGGAGGCGCCAACCTCACCTACAATGGTGCCTACTCCGCTGCCCAGCCGATCGTGAACACCGGTGGTGCGAACGCCGTTACGCTGAATCCCACCACAGGCACCATGACGGTGGTGCCAAGCATTCAGCAGGTGGCCGTATTGACCTATCGCGTGCGGGAGTTCCGCAACGGCGTGCAGGTCGGAGAGGTCACCCGTGACGTGCAGGTCGTTGTGCGGCAATGCGCGGGGAACACCGCCCCGAACGCCACTGGCATCAACGGCACCAACCAGTACAGTACGACGGTCTGTGCCGGTACACCGGTCAACTTCACCATCAACTCGAGCGACGCCAATGCAGGGCAGGCCGTCAGCCTCACTTGGAACAACGGTATACCCGGCGCCACATTCACCACGAGCGGTTCGCCTCTTCAAACAGGTACCTTCTCCTGGACGCCAACAATAGCCGACATCGGCAACCAAGTGTTCGTGGTGACCGCTGCGGACAATGCCTGTCCGTTGGTCGGTACCAATGATTTCGGATACTCCATCACCGTAACGCCGCCCAACACGGCAGCGAACGCCGGACCTGCACAACAAGTATGTGGGACCACGGCCACGCTCGCCGGTGTGCTGCCCTACTCACAGGTCACCGGCACGTGGACGGTAGTTAGCGGCTCGGGCACGTTCGCCAATGCCAACAACCCTACCACGACCGTATCGGGACTTTCGGCCGGCAACAACGTGTTCCAGTGGACGGTGAACTACGCGCCTTGCGGAACCGCTTCGGCCCAGGTGACCATCACCAGTTTCAACCCTTCCCAAGCTGCGGCGAACGCAGGGCCTGACCAACAGCTCTGCCTACCCGCCAACAGTGCCACCCTTGCGGGCAACACGGCCACGGCTCCTGCAGTAGGCACCTGGACCTTGATCCAAGGTTCGGGCACGATCACCACGCCACTGTCGCCTTCCACCACTGTCACAGGACTAGGTGTCGGTGTGAACCGCTTCCGTTGGACCATCAACAACGGACCTTGCGCAGCGCCGACCACCGATGATGTGCTCATCACGGTGTTCAGCAATGCGCAGACCCCGGCGAACGCTGGTCCCGATCAGTCCATTTGCACACCCACGAACAGTGTGACCATGAACGCCAATGCGCTCATCGGTCCAGCCACCGGTACATGGAGCGTTGTTAGCGGCAGTGGTTCCTTCAGCAATGCGGCCTCCCCGACAACGAACATCACTGGTCTGGTGGTGGGGGTCCACACTTTCCAGTGGACGGTGAACAACGGAGCTTGCGGGAGCACCAACGATCAGGTGACGATCACCGTTTTCTCCGCCTCCAGCCCGAACGCCAACGCGGGCCCCGATCAGCAGGTCTGCACCACCTCTTCCGTAATGACCGCCAGCGCACCCACAGCACCGGCCACCGGCGCATGGACCCTGGTGAGCGGTACCGGTACGTTCGCGAACGCCACCTCGCCGTTCACCGCTGTGAGCGGCCTTAGCGTTGGGGCGAACGTGTTCCAGTGGACGGTGAACAATGGCCCTTGTGCGAACGGCATCACTACCGACCAAGTGACGATCACCGTGTTCAGCCCCGGTGCTCCAGCCGCCAACGCGGGCGCCGACCAGAGCATCTGCAGCACAACGCCCTCCACGACGATGGCAGGCAACACGCCCCTAGCACCTTCCACAGGTACGTGGGCATTGGTGAGCGGTAGTGGCACCATTACTGCAGCGAACTCACCCACCACCACGATCAGCGGCCTTGGGGTCGGGCAGAACGTGTTCAGCTGGACCATCAACAATGGGCCTTGCGGTGCGCCAACGACCGACCAGGTCACCGTGTTCGTGTACAGCGCCTCGCAGGCAGCGGCCAATGCAGGGCCTGATCAGAGCCTCTGCACCCCGACCATCAGTACGACGCTGGCTGGCAACGCACCGACCTTCCCTGCTACGGGCCAATGGACCGTGGTGAGCGGCAGTGCCACCTTCGCCAACGCGGCGAATCCCTTTACGGCGGTGACCAACTTGGGCCAAGGCACCAATGTGCTGCGCTGGACCATCAACAACGGGCCGTGCGCGAACCCCATCACGTCCGATGAGGTGACCATCAACATCTTCAACATCTCGAACCCGATCGCTTTTGCAGGAGCGGATCAAGAGCTGTGCAATACCAATAGCTCCACCACCATCTCCGCCAGTGGGCTCGTTGCTCCGGCCACTGGTGCCTGGACCTTGGTGTCAGGCAGCGGTTCGATCGCCAACGCGAACTCGAACAGCACAACAGTTAGCGGCTTAGGTGTCGGTGTGAACACGTTCCAGTGGTCTGTGAACAACGGCCCTTGCGGAACCTCCTCCGACCAGGTAAGCATTACCGTGTTCGATGCGAACAGTCCGGGTGCCGCTGCAGGTCCAGATCAGGAGCTGTGCCGTCCGAACTTCAGCACCAACCTACAGGCCACGGCCGTATTCCTCCCGGCGCAAGGCCAGTGGACGGTTTCCGCCGGCACGGGGATCTTCGCGGACGACAACGATCCCGCGACGCTCGTGTCCGGTCTGTCGGTAGGGACGAACACTTTCCGCTGGCAAGTGAGCAATGGCCCTTGCGGTCCGCAGACCATTGATGAAGTAACGATCCTGGTCTTCGATGATCGTACGGAGATCGCCTATGCCGGACCGGACATCAGCATCTGTGTACCCACGTTCCCGAACAGCGTGAACCTGGTCGGCAGTGCGTTGATCCCTCCGGCAACGGGGCTGTGGACCTTGGTGAGCGGATCGGGCACCATCGCCTCGCCGAACGCCTCCTCAACGGCGGTCACGAACTTGTCCGTGGGTGTGAACGTGTTCCAGTGGACCGTGGACAACGGTCCTTGCGCGAACCCGCTTACCTCCGACCAGATCAGCGTGTTCGTATATGATGCGGCCACGCCTGCGGCGAACGCTGGCCTCGATCAGAACCTCTGCACGCCGATCTCCACCACCGTGCTTTCCGGTAGCTCGGTGATCTTTCCGGCAGCGGGTACCTGGTCACTGGTGAGCGGCTCAGGCATCATCGTCGACCCGACCGATCCCGGAACGCAGGTCACAGGGCTTACGCTCGGACCGAACGTGTTCCGTTGGACCGTGAACAATGGGGTCTGTAGTCCGGCCATCACGACCGATGACGTGGTGATCAACGTGTTCAACGGCGCTGCGCAGCCTGCTGCTGCGGGTCCCGATCAAGCGATCTGCGACAACGCCGGTGGAACCACTTTGGCGGGTAACGCACCGGTGGGTCTTGCCACTGGCTTCTGGACCGTTCAACAAGGAACCGCGGTCTTTGCGAACGCTGCATTGCCCAACACCAGCGTGACCGGCCTGAGCGTCGGAATCAACACGTTGATCTGGAACATCGATAACGGTGCCTGCGGTATCAGCCAGGACCCGATGACCGTGCTGGTCTATGATTCCGGTCAAAGCGTGGCCATCGCCGGCCCGGACCAGAGCTTCTGCCTACCGGTGACCGAGACCACTTTGAACGGTAGCGCCACCATCTTCCCGGGACAAGGGGTGTGGACGGTAGTGACAGGCAGTGGCAGCTTCTCCGATGTGAACGATCCTTTGGCTACCGTGACCGGCTTGAGCGGTGGTGTGAACACGTTCCTCTGGACGGTGGACAATGGACCTTGCTCTCCCGGTGTGAGCACGGATCAGGTCAGCATCTTCATCTATGATCCATCGACCCCGATCGCCAATGCCGGCCCGGATCAGAGCATCTGCACACCGATCACATCAGCCACTATGCAAGGCAGTTCGATCGTCGCACCTGCCGAAGGGGCCTGGACCGTGGTGCAGGGTACGGGTTCATTCGTGGACTTCCGCGATCCGAACACCGTGATCAACGGCCTTTCGATCGGGGAGAACATCTTCCGCTGGACCGTGGACAACGGTGCATGCAACGGCGTGACCACAGATGATGTGAGCATTTTCGTCTTCGACCGGAACGTTCCCATAGCCGATGCAGGGGTTGATAAGGAATTCTGCCTGCCGACCAATCAAGTGGCACTTCAGGGCAGCAGCTATGTCTTCCCTGCGACGGGTCAATGGACTTTGATCAGCGGTACGGGTACCATCGCGGACCTGAACGATCCAGCCACGGTGGTCACCGGACTTGGTGTCGGGGAGAACATCTTCCAGTGGACGGTGGACAACGGCCCTTGCACGAACGGAGCCACCACCGATCAGGTCAGCATCTTCATTTTCGACGATACCAACCCAGCGGCTGATGCAGGCGCCGATCAGGAGCTCTGTACGCCGAACACCGGCACTTCGCTGAGCGGCAGCGCACTGATCTTCCCGGCAGTGGGCACCTGGACCTTGATCAACGGTACGGGTACGATCACCGACCCGAACGATCCGAACACATCGGTCTCGGGTCTCTCCGTTGGCGAGAACATCTTTGAATGGGCCGTGGACAATGGCCCTTGCGCGAACGGCAACACCACGGACCAGGTGAGCATCTTCGTGTTCGACGAGAACAACCCTGTGGCCGACGCGGGGCCGGATCAAGAACTCTGTACGCCGACATCGAGCACCACACTTGCCGGAAGCTCATTCACCTTCCCGGCCAGTGGTCAATGGATCGTTGTTCAAGGGGCGGGTGTCTTCTCTGACTCCACTGACCCGAACACGACGGTGAGCGGATTGGCGGTAGGGGAGAACATTTTCCAGTGGTCCGTTGCGAACGGCCCATGCGCCAACCCATTGACCACCGACCAGGTGAGCATCTTCGTGTTCGACGCGAACAACCTCGCGGCCGACGCTGGTACCGATCAGGAACTTTGCACCCCGAACACCAGCACGACGCTCAGCGGCAGTGCGCTCACGTTCCCAGCAACGGGTACATGGACGTTGGTGCAGGGTGCGGGAACCATTACCGACGCGAACGATCCGACCTCCACGGTCACGGACCTCGCCATCGGAGTGAACGTCTTTGCTTGGACCGTCTCCAATGGTCCTTGCGCGAACGGCATCACCAACGATCAAGTCAGCATCGTGGTGTTCGATGAGAACACGGTCGGCGCCAATGCAGGACCTGACCAGGAGCTCTGTACACCCGCCAACACCGTCAACCTGCAGGGCAGTGGTGTATCGGCGCCTTCCACCGGCACCTGGACCTTGATCAGTGGCACCGGTACGATCGTGGATCCGAACGACCCGAACACATTGGTCTCAGGTCTCTCGGTCGGGGAGAACATCTTTGAATGGGCCGTGGACAATGGGCCTTGTGCGAATGGCAACACCACGGATCAGGTGAGCATCTTCGTGTTCGATGCGAACAACCTTACAGCAGATGCCGGCACCGATCAAGAGCTCTGCACACCGGCGGACAACACCACACTTGCTGGTAGCGCGCTGATCTTCCCTGCAGTAGGCACATGGACCCTTGTAAGCGGTACGGGAACGATCACCGACCCCAACGATCCGAACTCTGCGGTCACCGGTCTTGCCGTAGGAACGAACGTGTTCCAGTGGTCAGTGGACAACGGACCTTGCGTGAACGGCCTTACCACGGATCAGGTGAGCATCCTCGTATTCGATGAGAACAACCCGGTGTCAGCCGCAGGCCCCGACCAGGACCTCTGCACGCCGACCACGAGCGCCACACTGACCGGTAGTGCGATCACCTCGCCTGCGGTAGGTACCTGGACCGTGATCTCGGGGTCAGGCACCTTCGCCGATGCCAATGACCCTGCGACAACGGTCAGCGCGCTCGGCATCGGGGCGAACACCTTCGTCTGGACCGTTTCGAACGGCCCCTGCGCTAGCGCGATCACGAGCGATACGTTGACCATCACGCTGTATGATGATAACACACCAGCGGCTGATGCGGGCGCCGACCAGGAACTGTGCACGCCGACCACGAACACCACCTTGACCGGTAGTGCTGTTAGCACACCGGCAGTGGGTACTTGGACCGTAGTGACCGGCACCGGCATCTTCGCCGATCCGAACGACCCCAACACGGACGTAAGTGGATTGAGCGTCGGCCTGAACGTGTTCCAGTGGGCCGTGACCAACGGTCCATGCACGACGCCCTTCTCCAGCGACCAGGTGACGATCACGGTGTTCGATGAGAACAACCCCGTGGCCAATGCCGGGAACGACCAGCAGGTTTGCACGCCGCTCACCGGCACTACGCTTGCGGGCAGCACAGTGATCTTCCCGGCCACAGGTCAGTGGACCTTGCTGAGCGGTACGGGCACGATCACGGATGCTGCGAACCCTGCTTCCACGGTGACCGGCCTGGGCATCGGTGAGAACATCTTCGTGTGGACCGTTTCGAACGGCCCTTGCGCTTCGGGCGTGACCACCGACCAGGTGAGCATCTTCCTCTTCGACCTGAACGCGCCTCCTGCGGATGCAGGCCCCGATCAGGAGCAGTGCACGCCGAACACGAGCACTACCCTTGCTGGTAACACCCCAACGGGTGCAGCGGTAGGTACATGGTCCCTCACGCAGGGTAACGCCACGTTCGTGGATGTGAACGATCCCACCAGCGACGTTTCCGGATTGACAGTGGGTGAGAACATCCTGACATGGACGGTGGACAATGGCATCTGCGGTATCAGCAGTGACAACGTCAGCATCTTCATCTTCGATGAGAACAATGCCCCTGCCAATGCGGGTCCCGATGTGGAGATCTGCACGCCCCAGGACAGCATTTTCCTTGCTGGCAACACGCCGACATTCCCGGCTACCGGCACCTGGTCACTGGTGGCAGGCGCCGGCCTGTTCGAGGATGTGAACGACCCCACCAGCAAGGTCGTGGGCCTCTCCATCGGTAGCAACACCTTCGTGTGGACCGTCGACAATGGCCCCTGCAATAATCCGTTCACCCTCGACTCGATGACGGTGATCCTCTATGACGACAGCACCTCCGCGGCCAACGCCGGTCCGGACCTGGAGACCTGTATCCCGCTCACCGCCGTGCAGTTGTTGGCTGTTCCGCCGCAGCTACCCGCCACCGGTACCTGGTCGATCGTGAGCGGCTCGGGAACGGTCGTGGACCCCACGGACCCCACATCGCTCCTGAACAACCTGAGTGTTGGCATCACCACCCTGGTCTGGACGCTTGACAACGGTCCCTGCCCGGACAATGGAGTGCTCACGGATACCGTACTGGTCTTCACCTATGATCCGAACGCGCCAGTGGCGAACGCAGGACCTGATCAGGAACTCTGCACCCCGCAGTCGAGCACGACCTTGGAGGGGAACGTACCCTCGTTCCCGGGTGAAGGAACATGGAGCTTGATCGCCGGCACGGGCCTGATCGCCGATGCGAACGATCCAGCCACCACGGTCACAGGCCTTACGATCGGCGTGAACACCTTCGTCTGGACGATCTATAACGGCCAGTGCGGCTTCGGGCCGCCGAGCACCGATACGGTGAACGTGGTGGTGTTCGATGACACCCAGGCTGCAGCGGATGCGGGGCCTGATCAAGAGCAGTGCACGCCGAACAATGCAGTGGTCATGGCGGCGAACACGGCGAACTTCCCAGCTGTGGGCACATGGACCATCGTGAACGGTACGGCCACGATCGTTGCTCCCAATAGCCCGACCTCGACGGTGTCCAACATCAGTGTGGGCATCAACGTGTTCGTCTGGACGATCGACAACGGTGCATGCGGCACAACGGCGGATACGGTGATCGTGGAGATCTATGACCTTGCCGCTGCTCCTGCGGATGCAGGCCCTGACCAGGAGATCTGCGTGCCCACTTCGCCCAACACGGTGACCATGGCCGGCAACGTTCCTGTGGTTCCTGCCACGGGCCTATGGACGTTGGTAAGTGGTTCGGCCACCATTGTGGACCCGACCGATCCAGCAACCTCCATCACGGACCTCACCGTTGGTGTGCATGTGTTCCTGTGGACGCTCGACAACGGTCCATGTGGCTCAGCCACGAGCGACCAGGTGACGGTTACGGTTTACGACGCCGGGTCTCCGAACGCGAACGCAGGCCCTGACCAACAGCTTTGCACCCCCACCACCAGCGCTGCGCTCAACGGCAGCACCCCGACCTTCCCTGCGGCAGGCACGTGGAGCATCGTCAGCGGTACCGGTGCGCTTTCCGATCCGACCGATCCCGCTGCTTCCATCACTGGTCTTGTGCCCGGAATAACCGTGCTTGTCTGGACCGTGGACAATGGACCTTGCGCGAACGGGTTGACCACTGACACGGTGACGATCACCTTGAACGACGCCAACATCCAGGCTGCAGCTGCGGGACCCGACCAGAGCTTCTGCACACCGATCACAGACAACGTGACCATGCTAGCCAACCTGCCTTCACTTCCTGCTTTCGGAACTTGGGCCTTGATGAGCGGCACCGCGACGATCGCAGCCGCCAACGACCCCTTCACCGCCATTACCGACCTGGGAATGGGCGAGAACGTGTTGGGGTGGACGATCGACAATGGCGCTTGCGGCACTACTTCTGACCAGATCAGCTTGTTCGTCTACGATGGCACTTTGCTCTCCGCGGATGCCGGTGCGGACCAGGCCTTCTGCCAGGACACCACCACCACCCTGCTTGCAGCCGTGCCGGTGGGGGGCACCTCCACGAGCAGTTGGAGCCTGGTGAGCGGAACGGGCACCTTCGCTGACGCTGCCGATCCGGCTACCGCTGTGAGCGGTTTGACCGTCGGGTTCAATGCCTTCGTCTGGACCGTGAACAACGGCGAATGCGGAACGACCACTGACACCATGTTCGTGGAGTTGAAGGACTGCACGACGATCATCATCCCGGATGCTTTCTCGCCGAACAGCGACGGCAAGAACGACCTCCTCGTGATCCAGGGGCTGGAGTACTACCCGGACAATGCGATGCTGATCTTCAATCGCTGGGGTAACAAGGTGCTCGACAGGCATCGCTACCAGAACGATTGGGATGGCCGCAGTGAAGGCAATATGAACTGGGGCGACGAGCTGCCCGAAGGCACCTACTACTATGTCCTTGATCTGGGCAATGGCGATGAGGCCTTGACCGGTTACATCTACCTGCGCCGTTGAACATGAACCACAGCATGAAACATCCCAAGCCGATGCAACGAACGGCCCAACGCTGGATCACCGCCCTTGTGGCCCTGTTCCTCGGTACCGCGAGTTTTGCGCAGCAGGACCCGCAGTTCACGCAGTACATGTTCAACCAGCTGGCGCTGAACCCGGCGTACGCGGGCAGTGCCGAGCGCGTGAGCATCAAAGCCCTCAGCCGCCACCAGTGGGTGGGCTTCGAGGGTGCACCCACCACGCAGACGCTGACCGTGCACAGCCCACTGCCCTTCGAGAGCGTCGCGCTGGGCGGAACCATCATGCGTGACTCCTATGGTCCGGTGACGCAGTACGGTTTCATGGTCGATGTCGCCTACCGCATGTTCGTGGGCCGCAACAGCAAGCTTGCCTTCGGGATCAAAGGCGGCATGAACCTGTTCCAGGGCGACTTCGCTGCGCTGAATCCACTGGAGACCGGTGATCAGGTGTTCCAGGCCAACGTGAGCCAGAAGCTCGATCCCCAGTTCGGTTTCGGCACCATGTGGTACAGCGATAGGCACTTCCTCGGTCTCAGCATGCCCAAGTTGCTACGCACGGATTTCTTCGAGGACAATTCCACAACGCTTGACAGCATCATCGGTTCCCCGTTCCAGAACGGTCAGAGGGGCCATACGTTCCTCAGCGGTGGATACGTGTTCGATATGGGCACCTACACGAAGTTCAAACCCACTTTCCTGGTGAAGGGCGTAAAGGGTGCGCCCATCAGCTTCGACCTCACCGCCAACTTCCTGTTCTACGAGAAGTTCTGGTTGGGCGCGATGTACCGGCATGAGGATGCCGTAGGGGCCTTGGTGCAATACCTCATCACCAATGACTTCAGCATCGGATACTCCTACGACTATCCCATCAGCGAAATGCGCAACTACAGCGGTGGTTCGCACGAGTTCATGATCGGCTACGAGTTCGGCAACAAGCTCAAGGGCATCCGTTCACCGCGCTATTTCTGACCCCATGCATCCATCCATCATGAAGCTGTCCCGACTTCTTCCGCTGGCCCTTGTGGGCTGTGGCTTCCTTGCCACACCAGCGGCCCAGGCCCAGAAGCTGAAGGAGCGCATGGCCGAGAGCAGTGCCGAGGTGTTCGACTACCCCACAATGGCGAAGATCTACGAGGACATTGCGGCCAGCGGAAAGGCCACTCCTCAGGACATGAAGCGCCTGGCCTTCGCCTACAAGCGCATGGGCCGTATGGACATGGCCGAAGCCACCTACAAGACCATGGTGGAGACCGGCACGCCGAGCACGCAGGACATGTTCGACTATGCCGAGATCCTGAGAGCCAATGGGAAGTACACCGATGCCATGACCTGGTACGGAAAGGTCGCAGCGTCCGATCCGGAGAACGTCCGAGCACAGGCTTACCTGAAGCATCCGGACATGTTCACGCGCCTGATGCGCGACAGCACACGCAGCAGCGTTCGGAAGCTCAACATCAACAGCGCCGAGGCCGATCTGGGTCCTACAGTGATGGACGATCTGCTCCTGTTCGGTAGTGCGCGGGGCGAAGGTGTTGGCGGCCACAGGAGCTATCCATGGGACGATCAACCGTACCTCAACCTGTACAGTGCCCTGCTCAAAGGTGCTGATGCCGCAGAACCGATGGTGATGCGCAAGGAAGTGAACAGCCGCTACCACGATGGTACGGCCAGCTACGACAGCTTAGCCCATCGTCTGTACTTCACGCGCAACAACTACGTGAACGGCAAGCTGCAGAAGGCCGATGACGGTGAGTTGAACCTCGGCATCTACTACAGTGATATCGTTCAGGGGGAGTACAATCAGAAGGAGTGGGGGGGCCTCACACCCTTCGAACACAACGATCCGGCCTTCAACACGGGACACCCTTGCGTGAGCCACGACGGCCGTCGCCTCTTCTTCGCCAGTGATCGGCCGGGCGGTCAAGGGGGCACGGACATCTGGTATTGCGACAACCTGGGCAACGAGTGGGGAATTCCCCAGAACATGGGCCCGAAGGTCAACACCACGGGCAATGAGATGTTCCCCTTCCTGAGCCGTGACAGCGTGATGTACTTCTCCAGCAACGGTCATGCCGGCCTGGGCGGGTATGATAACTTCTATTGCCGCCTTACCGCAGCCGGTCCGGGGAATGTGTTCAACCTCGGCTACCCGCTCAACACCCGCTTTAACGACCACAACCTCATCCTGTTGCGCGACGATAGCACCGGCTTCTTCGCCAGCGACCGTGCGGGTGGCATGGGTAGCGACGACATCTACGGCGCCACGGTGAAACCACCGTTGATCCGCATCGCGGGTACCGTCGTGGACAAGGTCACCAACCAGCCCATTCCGCGCGCCACGGTCATGGTGAAAGGTGATCGCGGACAACGCCTCGACCTACCGATGATCGAGACGGATGCCGAGGGCAAGTTCGCTTTCGACGCGGACTACCAGACACGCTATGTTCTCGGTGGAAGCAGCGTGGGTTATCTGCAGAATGAGGTCGCCGTGAACACCGAGAGCGACCCTCTTGAGGATGTGCTCATTCCGCTGGAGAAGTACTCCTACGGTGCCGAAGGTGTGGTCTACAACGGCGCCACGATGGTGCCCTTGGCGGGAAGCAAAGTGATCTTGTGCGACGCGCAGGACGTGGTTCTTGGGGAACAAGTGGTCAGCGCTGATGGGCAGTACCGCTTCGCGCTCGAGCCGGCCAGCGACTACCGCCTCAAGGTTGAGAAGGACGGCTTCTTCAAGCAGAGCGCACGCATCACCACCAAGGGCAAGACCAACGCGATCGTCAAGACCGACTTCAAGCTCTTCCCGCTTGAGCTGAACCAGGTCGTGCGTTTGGACAACATCTACTATGATCTGGCGAAGTGGAACATCCGTCCCGATGCAGCCCTTGAGCTGGACAAGCTAGTTCAGACACTGCAGGACAACCCGAGCGTGAAGATCGAACTGAGCTCACACACGGACTGCCGTGGTAAGGACGCGTACAACGCAAGCCTCTCTGAGAAGCGGGCGAAGAGCGCCGTCGACTACCTGATCAGCAAAGGCATCGCGAAGGACCGCGTGAAGAGCAAGGGTTACGGTGAGTCCAAACCCGTGGAGGCTTGCGAATGCACGAAGTGCACCGATGAACAGCACCAACGCAACCGACGTTCGGAGTTCATGGTGTTGGAGAAGTAGAGCACCCTTTCGATGGATCCCGAGCGGGGCGCTGATGCGAAGGCAGAGGCGCCCCGCCTCATTTCACCACGTTCAGCTTCAGCCGTGCCTTGGCCGCGTAGAAGCCTTTCGCGGTCGCAATGCGCTCGAACGCACCACGTACTGCATCAGGTCCTTGCGCGCGCTCCTGAGCGAGTGCCAAGTACCAGTCCGCTTCCTCCCGGAAGGTGTCCACAGGGTCGCTGACCACGGCTCCCAGGTAGCTCATCGCACGGTCGTTCAGCCCGAGGTTGTAACAGCAAAGCCCTGCATAGAAGCGCGCGTTGATGTCCTTTGGATACTGGCTGAGCAGGAACAACAGATCGCGCAGGCACCCGCTGTGGTCATTGGCATTGAAGCGCCCCAATGCCTCGTCCATGAAGTCCATGTAGCGCATTACCCGTGGCGGTTCGGTGCGCTCGGTCCGTTGGTCGGAGTCCGCGAAGTTGGCAGGCACTCCACCTGGATCGTTGATCACTGGGGCGTGCGCATAGAGCTCGCTAGGGTCCACCAGTTTCAGATCGTGCACGAATGCTAGACGACGGTTCGATCCTGGCGTTGGGGTAGCGCCAATGACCTCCGGAGGAGCAGATGGCGGTGTTTCAGGAGACAAGGCTGCCGCCGGATCAACCGGATGAATGATGGTCGCCGCGATGCTGCTCGTGTCGCGCACAACAACAGGGCGCTCCTGTGCGGGCTCATGGCCGATCTGCGCTGCGACAGGAAGCGCTTCGGCCGAAGCGAGCTCTTGCTTTACGACCGCGATCGCACTGTCGGCCCGGAAAGGTTGATCGGTCAACGGAGCATTCACGACGACCGGAAGCAGGGAAGGCGTTTCTTTCGTCCACAGTAAGGTGGCCGCCCACCCGGCACCGATCAAGGCAAGAGCCAGTAGCGTTCGTGACCAGATCACCGATGGGCCGCCGATCCAATGCGGAGGCTTCATGGTGCTCATGGCGATAAGCGCACCTGGCAGTTGCAGCCCATCCACCGCATCGCGCACCAGCGGATCGGCCTCCATGCAGCGTTCAACCGAATGCTCTTCGGAGGCGCTCAGTTCGCCGCGCACGTAGCGCTCAAGCGTCGCACGCGTCGGTGTCCCGTCCGGGCCGAGCAGATCAGATCGTGTCGTGGTCGCCATGGCGTTCCAATTGAATGCGCAGGTTGCGGCGGCCGTTCTGCAAGTGGCTGCGGACCTGTTCCAGGTCAAAGCCGCTGCGTTCGGCCACCTCGTGGTAGCTCAATCGTTCGAGGTAGAAAAGCCGGATGCACTCACGTTGGCCATCCTTCAAGGTGTCAATGGCAAGCTCCAGCTGTTGAAGCGTGGCCTCATGGAGCGAGGCGCCTTCGCGGTCCTCCAAGGCTTCCTCTTGGAGGTGCTCGTTCGCGTCGAGCGTGTGTCGTTGTCCGCGGATCACTTGCAGGCAGCGGTTCCGCATCACCGTGTGCACCCAGCTGCGGAAGTGCTTCACCTCGTGCTTCTGTAACAGGCCTCCGAGACCGGTGAACAGCTCCAGCACCTCGTCCTTGCTGCGCTCGCCATCCTTCAGGTATTTCATGCCCACGCCGAAGAGCAAATGCGCGTACCGGTCCCAGAGAACGCCGAGCGAGGCCTGGTGGCCACCGCGGATGCGGAGCACCAGGTCCTCGTCGGTGAGGGGTTCGGAGACCTTGCGGCGCAGGAACATGGACCTATTGGATTCCGGCTTGACGTTGACGGTAAAGATCGAAGTATGTCTTGGTTTCAATGGCCACCACCCCGCCGGTGAAATCGCCGTACTTGGCAGGCACCCCGCCCGTGTACACGGTTATGCTACCAACGGCATCGGGGGGCACACCCTTCAGGCTGCTCATCTTCACACCGTCCACGAAGTAGATCATGGCATCGGCGCGTGCTCCTTTGAAGTACAGTTCATCGCTGTTGGGTGACTTGTAGATGCCAGGAGCTATGGTCGTGATCAGCTTCACAGGGCTTTTTCGGGTCGCATCATGCTTGATCTGGGAAGCGACGATCGTGGTCTTGCCCGGCTCTTCGGGATCGATCAAAGGTGGTTCCCATTTGTAGTAGGTCACAATGTGCGCACCGAGTTCCTTGGCCTCGCTCTTCATGTTTCGGAGGAAGGTGATCTTGTCCGGATTGACGACCACTCCGGAGTATTCGAAGGGAGCGAACTCAGCACTGCTGAAGCGCACGTTGTAGGTACCTGGCAGCAGCGGTTTCAGTACGAAACGGCCTTCGAGGTCGGCGCTGGTCGCGATGCGCTCGCCACCGTGGTCCACTTCCACCACGGCGCCATAGGAGGGTGTGCCGTCCGGTGCCAGCACATTGCCTTGGATCTCGCCGGAGGTCTGGGCGAGCAGGGTCCCGGTAGCGCTGAGCGCCAAGGCCAGGGACAGGATGCGGGTCTGCTTTTTCATGGTCTTCCCGTTGGGGTTTGACCATAGGATGCGATCCATGGCCGGATCGCACACATCCGAACGGAAATTGCTCAGAGTTCCTCGGCGATCACCTCGCGCACGCCGGGCACCATCTGCTTCAGCAGGTTCTCGATGCCGCCTTTCAACGTGACCATGCTGCTAGGGCAACCGCTGCAACTGCCCCGAAGCGAAACGGTGACCACACCGTCCGCAAAGGAGCGGAACGCGATGTGCCCGCCATCCGCAGCTACCGCTGGAGCCACATACTCATCCAGTACACCGATGATCTTCTTGTCCTCCTCGCTGGCAGCATCAGCATGCGACACTGCTCGTTCGTTCGCGTCGGCCAACGCCCGCGCCGGGGCATCATCGTTCACCACACGCCCGTCGGTGTTCAGATATTCCTGGATGTACTCACGCAGTTCCAGTTGTACCAAGTCCCAATCCACGGCGTTGTTGCGCGTTACGGTGATGAAATTGCCGCTGATGAACACGCCGTCCACGAAGGGCAGGTTGAACACTTTCTCCGCGAGCGGAGACACACCGGTGGCCTCTTCCATCTTGCGGAACTCCAGCATGCGACCATCAGGCACCAGCAGACGGCTGGATACGAAGCGCAAGGTCAAGGGGTTGGGCGTGCTTTCGGCGTAGACCGTGGTCGGTGGGCGTTTCGTGGCGGATTCCATGGGGGTGGACGTCCAGTGGATGACGTGCGGTGCAAAATTAGGTCGTTCGCCGCCCGGGTTGGGATCCCGCGCCCGGGTCGTCCTTTTCGGTGGCCGGCGCGATGATGTAGCTACTTTTGCTGCGTTATGAACGCCAAGTCGACCCCCATCCGCTCCACAGCATCCGTTTGGATGTTGTTGGTGCTGTTCCTGGTCGGGACAGCGCTTCCGGCAGTGTCGCGGATGACCTGTTTGATGTCCGGGCATAGCGAACTGAGCGTGGGCCAAGCTGAGGAATGCTGTCCGGACGAGGCCCCAGCTACCGGTTCCTCAGTGAAGCCTGTGTGCTGTGAGGTGCTCACGGCCAAGCCGACCAGCCAACCCTTCAGGGCCCAGTGGCCGGTGCTCCTGCCGATCTCGGCCGTGCATGCATTGGTCTTCGTGGAAATGCCCCCGCCGTGCATCTTCCGTACGCCGTCAGTACGGATGCACCGCTGGCCACCGCCCTTGGGTGATCGATTGGCCGCGATCGGTCTTCTGTTGATCTAGCGTTCGGTGATGTGCAGGCCATGGTCGCTGACCGTGGTCGGTCGTTCCTGTTCCACCGAAACACTCGATCCCTTGTTCCGATCCGTTCTCTTTCTCCTTCTGGTCGTTCCGTTCGCGCTTTGCGGCAGGACACCACCGTCGTCTCCGGCCAGGTGCTGGGTCGCTCCGCTGATGGGACAACGGCGCCGTTGCCTTTCGCTTCGCTGGTGCTCATTGGTCGCGGTGCCGTGCCCGATCGCGTTCCTGTGATGGCGGATGCCGATGGGCGCTTTGGCCACACTGGGTCGCTGACGTATCCGGTCCTTGTCGCCGTATTCGTTTCGGGATATGCTGAGGATAGTGTGTTGCTGGAAGAAGCGCCCCAAGCCCCGCTCAGGTTCGTGCTCGAACACACCACGGAGTTGAAGGCCGCCGAAGTGGTGGAGCGTCAGCAGACCACACAGTTGAACACCCGTTCGCTGATCAACACGGAGATCATCGGTGCCGGTGAACTGAAGCGCGCTGCATGCTGTGACCTCAGTGAGAGCTTCGAGAGCAATGCCACGGTGGACGTGAGCTTCAGCGATGCGGTGAGCGGAACGAAGGCCATTCGGATGCTCGGGCTGGACGGGCGCTATGCGCAGATGAGCGTCGAGAACATTCCCTTCATCCGTGGCCTCAGCACCAACCAAGGCCTCACCCTGATCCCTGGTACCTGGATCAACGAGATCAATGTCAGCAAGGGCATCGGTACGGCCGTGAACGGCCCTAACGCCATGACAGGGCAGATCGACCTGTGCCTGCTCTCTCCGGACACGCTCGTGCCCTTCTTCCTCAACCTGTACGGGAACTCGCAGGGCCGCTTGGAAGCCAACGTGCACATGACGCAGCGTACCGGGCGATACTCCAGCAACCTGTTGATGGTACATGGTAACCTGTTCAACACGGCGATGGACCAGAACAACGACAGCTTTCTGGATCAACCGAAGACCGACCGCTTCAACGTGATGGACCGCTGGTTGCATCGCAAGGACAATGTGACCGCGCAGCTTATTCTCCGCTACGTGACCGAATCGCGGAACGGTGGGCAGAGCGATGAACATCACCAGCGAGAGGGGATCGGTGGAGCGCATTACCTGGTGGACATCCGGAACGAGCTGACGGACGCAATCGGTAAGTACGGCTTCATCCTCAAGAACGACGCCACGCGCAGCATCGGGTTGATGTTCGGCGCGCGACAGCATCACCTCACCTCGACCTATGGGCTGCGCCGCTACAATGCCGAACAGAAGAGCCTCTATGGCAACGCCGTCTACCAGATGCTACTGCATGGTGGCACCGATGACCTGAAGACCGGCATCAGCCTACAGACCGACGACTACGAAGAGGTCTACATGGACAGCAGCTTCGCACGCAACGAAGTGATGCCCGGTGCATTTGTCGAGTACACCATGAAGCGTGGCGCCTTTACGGCAGTGGCAGGGCTGCGTGCCGACCTCAACAGCTGGTACGGTTCCGCTGTGAGCCCTCGCTTGCACGTGAAGTACGACCTGGGACCCTTGACCACGGCGAGGGCTTCGATCGGTCATGCTTTTCGCACGGCCGTTCCGTTCGCGGAGAATTCCAGCTTGTTGGCCAGTTCGCGCGTGATGCATGTGGAAGGCGATCTGGCCATGGAGCGTGCTTGGAACATGGGCGCCTCCTTGTTGCACAAGTGGAAGTGGCTGGACAGGAAGTGGGCCTTCACCGTGGATGTCTACCGCACGCAATTCACCGATCAGGTGGTGACCGACCTGGACCGCAGTCCCCAGGAAGCGGCGTTCTACATGTTGCACGGCAGCAGCTACGCCAACAGTGTGCTCACCGATGTGCAGGTGGCGCTTACGCGCAGGATCAATGCCAAGGTGGCCTACCGGTGGTATGATGTGCGCACCACTTACGATGGTGTGCTCCGCGAACGGCCTTTCACGCCAACGCACCGCGGCATGTTCGATCTGGCCTATGAGAGCAAGAACGAACGCTTCCGCGCTGATGCCACCCTGAACATGTTCGGCAGCTCGCGCATCCCTTCCACGATCACGAATCCGGAGGCCTACCGCTTTCCGGAACGAGCGCCCGCCTATGCCACCCTGCACGCGCAGGTCACCGTGGTGCTGGGCCTGTGGGAGTTCTACGCAGGAGGCGAGAACCTCACCAGCACCTTGCAGACCCGCCAGATCATCGCACCAGAGGATCCCTTCGGCCCGTACTTTGATGCCTCCTTGATCTGGGGGCCTACCAACAAGGCCATGTTCTACGGAGGCATTCGCTTCACCCTTGACCGTACCCCTGAAACCAATAACTGAACTGACCATGCGAACATTGATCACAATGGGACTGGCCCTGGTGCTCACCAGTACCCAAGCCCAGGACAAGAAGAGCAGCACCGCCGACCTCGATATCCGCACCAGCTCCGTGTGCGACATGTGCGAGAAGACGATCGAGAGCGGGCTGATCTATGAGAAAGGAGTGAAGAAGGTGGATCTTGATCTGGCCACCAGCACGATCCATGTGACCTATGATCCGAAGCGCACCGACGCTGAGAAGCTGCGCCATGCCGTGGTGATGATGGGCTATTCAGCCGATGAGATACCGGGTGACGCCAAGGCCTTCAGCGAACTCCCGGCCTGTTGCCAGAAGGAAGGTTGTGGCAAACCGGCAGAGAAGCACTGAGCATGGCTCTGGTACGAACCCTGCGCGGCTTCACGCCCGCATTCGGGAAGGACATCTTCCTGGCAGAGACCGCCGTGGTGATCGGTGACGTGATCATGGGCGACCATTGCAGTGTGTGGTACAACGCCGTGGTGCGCGGTGATGTGCACAGCATCCGCATCGGCCATCGCGTGAACGTGCAGGACGGTGCCGTGCTGCATTGCACCTATCAACGTGCGGCCCTCACCATCGGCAACAACGTGAGCATCGGACATAACGCGCTGGTGCATGGCTGCACGATCCACGATAACGTACTGATCGGCATGGGCTCCATTGTGATGGACCATGCGGAGATCGGCGAGGGCAGTGTGATCGCGGCTGGCGCGGTGGTGCTCCAGGGTACCAAGGTGGAGCCTGGCAGCTTGGTGGCCGGTGTGCCGGGCAAGCGCATCCGCGAAGTGGGGGAGGACCTCAGCCGCAACGAGATCCAACGCATTGCCGAGAACTACCTGAAGTACGCTAGCTGGTACAAGGAGTGACCCGCGTGTCACCCGACCAGCACGCCTTGTGGACTTCGTAGGTGGGTAGGTCGAGGTAGTGCAGCATCGAGCGGAAAGGCTCCACGTCGCCGCTGGTCCAACAGGTGAAGGTTCCTGTTCCGGTGGTCGTTGCCAGCCGGTGTTGTTCGTGCAGCACATGCTCCACACGCCGAGCAATGGCCGGTGCCGGGTCGATCACGCGCACCTCCGGACCCACGATCCGTTCGATCAGGGGTTGCACCATGGGGTAGTGCGTGCAGCCGAGCACGAGCGCATCAATGCCCCGGTCCAGCATGGGTTCCAGCCATCCGCGAAGCATCTGCTCCGTTCTCGGCGTGTCGAAGGCTCCCGCCTCGATCTGCCGCACCAGTCCGGGGCAAGCCTGCTGGATCACCTCAACGCCCTGTCCAAAGCGCTCCACCACGCTCGCGAACACCGCGCTCTGCATGGTCGATACCGTGGCGATCACCCCCACTACACCAGTGCGTGTATGCGCCACAGCGGGCTTCACGGCCGGCTCCATGCCGATGAAGTGTACCGCAGGCAGCTGTTCGCGCAAAGAGCTCAGCGCTGCGGCCGAGGCAGTGTTGCAGGCCACCACCACCAACTTGCTCCCGCGTTCCAGGAGGAAGTCGGTGATCGCCTTGCTGAAGTCCTGGATCTGGGCGGTGCTCCGCTCGCCGTAGGGCACATGGGCGCCATCCCCGAAATAGAGCAGGCGCTCCGAGGGGAGCGCCTGCCGAATGGCCTTGGCGACCGTAAGGCCACCGATGCCGCTGTCGAAGATGCCGATGGGTCCCGTCTCGGACAAGGCCCTTAGGGGATCGCCAGTTTCGCTTTCACAGCGGGAAGGATGTCCTCGCCCTTGTCGTAATACAACACCATGCCGGTGCTGGTGTCGAAGATGTAGGTGAAGTTGCCGGCAGCGGCCACTTCGCTGATCGCCTTGTTGGTGCGCTCCACCATCGGGGCCAGCAATTCCTGCTCCTGCTTCTGCAGATCGTCCTGTGCCTTTTCCTGGGCATCACTGATGCGCTTCTCCAGGTCCTGCAGCTCACGCATCACCATCTCCTTTTCGGTGTTGGTCATGGTGGCGGCGTCCACGTTGGCCTTTTCCAGTTTCGTCTGGTACTCGGTGCCCATGGCCTTCAACCGTTCGTCGAGGGTCTTGGCGAAGGCCTGCATCTTGGCCTCGGCATCCTTGCGCTCAGGCAGTGTCAACATCAGGGCCTGGCGGTCGATGTGACCCAGTTTAGGTGCTTGGGCCATCACAGCCGGGGCGGTGATCGCGGCCAGGCAAAGGGTCATCAATAGCTTCTTCATCGTGGTTGTCGTGGGGTTCACTGCTTGGGTTTGTCGGGGGGCGGAGGGCTGCCGCCATCGCGGCCACCACCATCCTTCGGCTCGTCCTGCTGCCCACCGCCGTCCTTGGTATCGTCCGGTGTTTCGCTGGGCTCTTCTTCGTTCAGGTTGCCGCTGTTCTTGCTCGTGCCGGGCTTGATGCCCAGCTTGCGGAGCACGCTGTCGCTCTTGTCGTACTTGTCGCTGGCATAGAGCACGTTGTTACCCATACCACCGATGTCGAAGATGGCCACGTAGCTCGTTCCCGCCACTTCCTTCACCGCCTCGTAGATCCGGTCCTGGATAGGCTGTACAAGCTCCTGCCGTTTCTTGAACAGGTCACCTTCCACGCCGAAGCGCTTCTTCTGAAGTTCGCGCGCTTCACGCTCCTTCTTCTCGATATCCTCGGCACGCGTGCGCTTCATGTCCTCCGTGAGCAGGATGGCCTCCGCATTGAAAGCATCGCGCAGGCGTTTCACCTGCGACCAGCGGTCGTCGATCTCCTTCTGCCACTGCGTGCTGAAGCGGTCCAGTTCCTGCTGCGCGGCCTGGTAGTCCGGCATCTGGTCCAGAATGTACTTCGTGTTCACGAAGGCAATGCGCTGCGCCTGGATGGTGAACGCCATGAAAAGGGCGCCCAGCAAGGCAATGCGACGTAGGTGGGGGGTCATGCGAAGGCCGTCGAAGTTAGACGATCCGGCTAGAGCTCGCCAAGATCTATGCCGATCGTGAAGTGGAACTGGCTGCGTGCCATGGTCGGACGCCCGGGCACATCGTCGAAGCGCCACCCGTAGTCAAGTCCCATGGGACCGAACATGGGCAGGAACAGCCGGAGACCCAGACCACCCGATCGGTACAGGCGGAAGGGGTCGTAACGATCAAGGTCCTGCCACGTGTTGCCGGCCTCAAGCCAGGTGGTGCCGAAGATGGTGGCCTGGGGGTTCAGGCTGATCGGGTACCGCAGTTCAGCCGTGTACTTGTTGATGAAGAAGGATCCTGAGTTGGGCGAGAGCGAGAGATCGTCGTACCCGCGCAAGGCCACGATCTCACGACCGTCCAACTGGAAGCCGGTGAGCGCGCTGCCGCCGAGGTAGAAGCGCTCGAAGGGCGAATCACCCACCGCCGAGTTGTACTTGCCGAGGAAACCGAAGCCCGCGCGCGCCATCAGCACCAAGCGACGATCGGCCGAACCGCCCACGGGTGGCTTGGTGATCGGCACGAACCATTGCGTGGTGAACTTCCACTTGTGGAACTCCGCCCAATGGTACTTCTCCGCCGGTGGCAAGGTGGAGATGTCCTCGCCCTTCGGGAAGGTGTTGGTCCAGCCCCAGAGCGACCAAGGGGGTGTGAGCTTCACGTTGAAGGAGATGTCCGAGCCCTGCGTGTTCCAGAAGGGCGCGAAGATGGACCGGCGCGAGATGCGGAACTGGTAGGCGAGCACGTTGCTCTGGCCGTCGTTGAAACCGAAGGAGGCGCTGCCCGTCCACTTGTTCAGGTCGTAAAGCTGGTAGCTCACCGTCTGGCTCATGGAGAAGTAGTCGTCCGGCCAAGGGATGCGTTTGCCGAAACCGAGGGAGCCGCCGGTGATCTTCAACGACTGGTACAACGGGTTGTCGATCTTGCCTTCGGAGGTGTTCAGGTACTTATCCGCGCCGTTGGTCTGCACGGAGTGGAAGGCGGACACGCTGAGGGAATTCGGCTTGCGACCGCCGAGCCAGGGCTCGATGAAGGAGATGTTGTAGCTCTGGTAGAACCGTCCGTTGGTCTGTGCGCGCAGGTTCAGCGTTTGTCCGTCGCCCGCAGGCAGCGGTGTCCACGCACCCGGCTTGAAGAGCTTGCGCATGCTGAAGTTGGTGAACGAGAGGCCGAGGCTCACCACCAGGCGACCAGCACCGTAACCGCCGCTCAGTTCCAAGCGGTCGCTGGGCTTTTCCTCCACCACGTATTGCAGGTCCACCAGACCTGTGCGCGGGTCGGGGCTCGGGTTCACTGTGGTCTTCTCCTGGTCGAAGTAGCCCAGGCCGATGAGCTGTTGCTGCGAACGGATCACCTCGCTGCGGTCGAAGAGCACACCGGGCTTGGTGCGGATCTCCCGCCGGATCACGTGATCGTAGGTCTTCGTGTTGCCCACGATGGTGACGTTGCGGATGCGGTATTGCTTGCCTTCACGGATGCGCACCTGCAGGTCGATGCTGTCTCCATCCACCACTTCCACAGGTTCTGGGTTGAAGCTGAGGTAGCCCTTGTCCATGTAAAGCGAGCTGATGTCCTGCCCGTTCTGGTTCATGTACAATCGGCTCTCCAGCCGCTTCTTGTTGTACACGTCGCCGCGCTTGATGGCGAGCACCTTGGTGAGCGTGTCCGTGCTGTACTTCGTGTTCCCCGTAAAGGTGACGTTGCGGTAGAAGAACTGGCGGTCCTCTTCCACGGTCAGTTCCAGGGTGATGTGGCTGTCGTCCACGTAGTACATGGTGTCGCTCACCACGGCCGCGTTGCGGTAACCGAAGTCGTTGAACACATCCACCACGTGCTGCTTGTCCTCGCGGTAGGTCTTTGCGTTGAACTTCGAACTGCCGAAGATGTTGTAGGCCCGCTTGCGCTTGGTGCCCTTCATGGCCTTGCGCAGCTTCTTCGCCGGCACATGCTCGTTGCCATGGAAGATGATGTCGCTGATCTTCACCTTCGGGCCGCGTTGCACATCGTAGTACACGATCACGCTGTTCGCCATGAGCGAGTCGCTCGCTTCCTGGCGCGTGGTCACCTTGGCCTTCAAATAGCCCTTGTCCAAGTAATAGCGGCGGATGGATTCGCGCGCGTCGCTCAAAGCCGCATCAGTGACCTGTCCTCCACGGACCAAGCTGATCTCGTCACGGAGCTTTTCCGATTCGCTCTTACTGACGTTGGTGAACTTGTAAAAGGAAAGCTGAGGGTTCTCCTTCACCACGATGTGCAGGAAAATGGTCTGGCCGCGTACTTCAGCGGTCTCGATGCGGACATCGCTGAAGAGGCGCTGCCCCCAGATGTTCTTGATGGCATCGGTGATCTTCTGGCCAGGCACGGTGATCTTGTCGCCCACTTGCAGACCGCTGAAGAGCTTCACGGCGTTGGGCTCGCGGCTCACGCAGCCGCTCACGGTGATGCCGCCGATGGTGTACTCCTTCGGGAAGGCGTAGTCCATGGCGGGCACCTTCAGCTTCTGCGCGAAGGAAGGCAGGCCCGGCAACAAGGCCAGGAACAGGAGCAGCGCGCGGTTCATGCGGGATCGAGCTGTTCGCTGGTGAGGCCGAAGCGCCGCTCGCGGTTCTGGAAGTCGAGCACGGCCTGGAACAGGTGTTCGCGGCGGAAATCAGGCCAAAGCACAGGGCTGAACCAAAGCTCGGCATAGGCGATCTGCCAGAGCAGGAAGTTGCTGATGCGCTGCTCGCCGCTGGTGCGGATCAACAGCTCGGGGTCGGGCATGCCCGCCGTGGTCAAGTGCTCGCTCACCAGCTGATCGTTGACGGCGTCCACCTCCAGGCGACCTTCCTTCACGGCCTGGGCCAAGCGCTTCACCATGCGCACCAGTTCCCACCGGCTGCTGTAGCTCAGTGCCAGGGTGAGGGTGATGCGGTCGTTCTTGGCGGTCTGGCGGATGGCTTCGTGGAGGGTGTTCCGGCAGCTGTCCGGCAGGCTGTCGAGATCGCCAATCGCGTTGAGGCGCACGCCGTTCTCGTGCAGGCTGTCCAACTCGCTCATCAGCGTGTTCACCAGCAGGTCCATCAACGCATCCACCTCGGCTTGCGGACGGTTCCAGTTCTCGGTACTGAAGGCGTAGAGCGTCAGGTACTTCACCCCGATCTCGGTGGCGCCCACCAGCGTATCGCGCACGCTGCGCACGCCGTTGCTGTGGCCCACCACGCGCAGTTCACCCTGCTGTTTCGCCCAGCGTCCGTTGCCATCCATGATGATGGCGACATGCTGCGGAACACGCGCGGGGTCGATGAGCGCCCGTAACTGCTGGTCCGGGGTGATCTGTTGGAGCTTTTCCAAGGAGGTAAAGGTCGTGGTCACCGGTCAACGCCGGTTCATTTTCTGGTAAAGCTCGTCGCACTCCGTGAAGCGCGTGAGGATGTAGGTGACGGTGAGGCCGGTGTATTGGTACCAGTCCCGGGTCTGGCTATCGCCTCGCGCCCTACCGGTGTTGAACTCGCTCTCCCGGAGGTCGCTGCGGTCCGCGAGCTGGGCCGTCAGGTCGCCGCTCTCGAACATCAGCAGCGCGTTGGAAACATAGGTGCCGCTCACGTCGTCGATGTGGTCGGTCCAAGTGCGTCGCAGGCCCCATTCCATCTGCACATCCACCTTGCCCAGGTTGAACTTCAATCCGGCGCCGAAGGGCAGTCCGATCTGGTCCAGCTTGTAGGACTCCCCGCCCTTGGTGGTGCCCTGACCTTCGGTACCCAGTTGCTGCAGGTCGTACCAAGTATCATCCAACATGGCCTGGGGGTTCGTGCGGAAATAACAGAGCCCCACGAACACGAAGGGGGTCCATCGCTTGCTGTCCTTGCCTTTGCTTCGGTACTTGAAGAAGTTGACCTCCAGCAGCCCGGACACCTCGAACAACTTCGACCGGAAGCTCAGGTTCCGCATCACTGCCAAGCTGTCCTCGGAATCGCTGTCGTAGGCCTCCAGATTGCTGTACAGGCCTTGCAGCCGGAAAGCGTAGCGGTCGTTGAAGTTGTAGCGGTACACGAGCCCACCTCCCAGATGCGTGTTCTTGGGGTAATGCTTCAGTGGGTTCAGGTCGCCGACGTAGTAGGTCACACCGCCGGTAAGCCCCATCTCGCTGACCTGCCCCAACAGGGGTGCGGTGGCGAAAAGCGCGAGGGCAAAGGGGAACAGGCGACGCATAGGCTCAACAACGGGCTGAAGCTCAGCTTCGTATGCCGTTGAGCGCGCGAATTTAGGCTACCCCGTAGAACCCCGTTGCCCCCGGGCAGCCTATTGTGAGGAATTATGGATCTCGCCGCCGCTGCCGTCCCTGGCCTGGTGCTCAGGCGAATGGACACCTTCTAGTCGTTCGGCCGCATCAAGGGGGGGCCACTGCGGACGTCCAGCCCCCAGATCAGCTTGTTCCGCAGGGTGCTCATGAAGTCGTGGCCCTCGAGGTGGACCAGCTGTACGGTGAAGGGTGCGCGGGCCACCGTGATCTCGGTGCTGGCCTCCAGGGTGATGCTGCGCGAATCGAGGTTCAGCAGGTACTTGCCACCTCGGGCCTCCGCCACCAGCCGGATGGGGTAGCGGTCCGGCACTACGAAGGGTCGCACGTTCAGGTTGTGGGGTGCGATGGGGGTGATCACCAAGGCATCACACCGCGGGTCGAGCAGGGGGCCGCCGCAGCTCAGGCTGTAGGCCGTGGAGCCGGTGGGGGTGGCCACGATCAGCCCGTCTGCCCAGTAGGTGTTCAGGAACTGGTCGCCGACCGTGGCGTGTACGGTGATCATGCTGGAGCTGTCACGTTTGTGCAGGCTCACCTCGTTCAGCGCGAAATTGCGTTCGCCCAAAGCCTGGCCGGCACCATCCACCTGCAGCAAGCTGCGCTCTTCCAAGGTGAACCGGCCCTTGGCAATGGATTCCATGGCCATGTCCGTGGACTCCAGAGCGATGTTGCTGAGGAAGCCCAAGCGGCCCAGGTTGATGCCGAGCACCGGAATGCCCGCGCGACCCACCATGGCCACCGAATCGAGGAACGTGCCGTCACCGCCCAAGCTCATCACCATGTCGATGTCCTTCAGGCGACCGGCCGTTCTGGTCAAAGCTCCGGCCGCCACTTCCTGTCCATTGGACTTGAGCCAGGCGGTGATGTCCTCGTCCAGCAAGGGCACCAGGCCATGCGCGTCCATGCGCTTCAGCAGGTCGGCCACCTGGGGCGCCAGGCTGGAGGTCATCGAACGACCGTGGACACCGATGCGCATGGGTCAGAAGGGTTGGGTGAAATGTAGGAAAAGGCCGTTCTCGCCCAGGGCATTGAAGCTGTATTCCAATCGGAACACTTGGTCGTAACTGGTCACCAGGTCAAGTCCGGCACCGTAGCCGCTCTGCCAGCTTCCTGCTAAGAAGTTCTGCTTGTCGTATTGGATGTCCCAGACGCGGCCCATGTCGGCATAGATGTCGAGGTAAAGGGCCACGTACACTGTGCGGAAGGCTTCCAGCGGCACTTCGTTCACGGTGTAGCTGCGCGGCTTGATCAACGCGAAGGCGGCATCCAGCTTCCCTAGCGCGTAGTGCTGCCCATCGATCACGTAGTACTCGTAACCGCGGATCGCACTGCTGTAGCCCAGGCCTTCCTGCACATAGTAGGGCGTTGGCGCACCGATGGTGGCCTTGGCGCGACCGGTCAGGCTCAGGGTCCAGCGTTCGCTCAGCTTCTGCCAATGCTTCAAGGTAGCGTAGGCCGTGGTGATATCCGGCGCGTTCCGATCGCCGATGCCCAGTCCGTAGCGCCACAGGCGCAGCTCCGCATAGTCGCCGGTGCGGGGGTACACGCGGGAGTCGCGGTGGTCGTGCATCACGGTGTAGCCAAGGGTGAGGTAGCGCGTGTCCTGCTCACCGCCGTTGAAGTAGTCCGGCGCAAGGATGCTGACCGTATCAGTGACGCTGGCCTGCACATAGCCAAGGGTGATCGCGTGCCGTATGTCGTGCGTAGGGCGAAGGGTCATCTGCACGTCGCCTTTCCATTCGGTGCGGGCGTTGCGGTCTCGCTCGGAGAACAGGATGCGCTTGTTGTCGCGGGTGCCGATGGTGATCTCGCGTTGCTCATTGAACTGGCCACCCACACTGAAGCCCCAGCGTTGCCGCTTGTCGAAGTAGGGCACCTTGTAGCGCAGGCCGAACTGCTTGGCGTAGCCGAACTGCAGCTTCAGGAAAACGGTTTCGTTCAGACCACGGAAGTTGTACTGGTACAAGTAGGCGCCGAAGTTGATGCGGCTGAGGTCCTGCGTGAGCCACCAGGTGTTGAAGTTGGGATCCGCCAGCTGGATGATGGGAGCCGGCCATAGGTACCAGCGCTCGTTCACCTGCACGTTGATGAAGACCTCGTTGCCCGGCAGGTAGGTGGGCAATAGCGTCACCGAGTTGAAGAGCGCCGTGTTCATGAGGTTCTGCCGGCTGCGCTCCAAGCGCGCATACAGGTCCGTGCTGTTCAAGGAGTCGCCTTCGTGGATGGTGAGCTCGCGTAGGATGATGCGCTCGCGGGTCCGCTTGTTGCCTTCCACCACGATGCCCGCGACGACGTAACTGTCCTGGGCCAGGGCGCCAAGACCAAGCAGCAGGAACGTCAGAAGGACCAGGTGCCGTGCCACAGGCAGGGGTTGCCCTAAGGGTTGATGAAGCGCATCAGCTCGTCGTAGCGCCCGCGCAGGTCCTCGTGGAAGCGGGAGCCTTGGAAGGTGGTCTTCACCTCGTACTCGAAGCGCTCGAAGGTCTGCAGGATGTCGCTGATGTCCTCGCGGTTGATCTTCAGGGTCACCTCCAAGCGATTGGTCTCGGCGATGGTGTGGCAGTACACGCTCAACACACGGGCGTCGTTGCCTTCCACGATCCGCGCGATCTCCTGAAGGCTGTAGTCGTTCATGTTGAGCTCCAACACCACCAAGCTGCCGGGTTCCCGCAGGTTCGTCACTTCCGCCAAGCGGCGCAGGGCCATGTGCTCGTTCACGGCGCCCAGGTACATGCCGTTCATGTCAAGCACAGGCACCACCGTCAGACCGCGTTCCACCAACAGCTTCATCACGTCGTAGATGTGTTGCCCGCCACGTACAAAGGGCACTTCCACACGCTCCATGATGCTCTCCACCAAGGCCTTGGAATCGTTGCGGTCGATCAGCACACTGTCCTTCACCAGGCCCACCAGACGCTGAGCTTCCACCACGGGCAGGTGGCTCACCTTGAACTCTTCCATCCAGTCCAAGGCACGCGCCACCGTGTCGTTCGGACGGAGCGGGGGGATCTCGTTGGTGATCAGGTCGACTGCGTGCATGGGCTGCGGGCCGCGTCCGTTCTACCTTTGAACGCTTCCTTCAGGGACCAAGGTATAGCGAACGGATGACCCAGCTCAGCGTCAACATCAATAAGCTCGCCACGCTGCGCAACGCGCGCGGCGGCAACAACCCCGACGTGGTGGCCACCGCGCTGGACATCGAGCGCTACGGCGCCCAGGGCATCACCGTCCATCCCCGGCCCGATGAACGCCACATCCGCCGCAGCGATGTCCGCGCCCTGAAGCCACTGCTCACCACGGAGTTCAATATCGAAGGCTACCCCTCCGAGGACTTCATCGCGCTGGTGCTGGACGTGCGCCCCGCGCAGGTCACGTTGGTGCCCGATCCGCCTGATGCGCTCACGAGCAACGCCGGCTGGGATGCACGCACCCACAAGAACTTCCTGCAGGAAGTGATCGCACGCTTCAAGGGTGCGGGCATTCGCACCTCGATCTTCATGGGCACCGACTCGGAGCTGATCGGCCACGCCGCCGACACCGGCACCGATCGCATCGAACTTTACACCGAGCCCTATGCGGTCGGCTACCATGCGGACCGGGAGGCTGTCGTCGTGCCCTTCGTGAAGGCCGGGGAACGCGCTGCGGAATTGGGCCTTGGCCTCAACGCCGGGCACGACCTGGACCGTGATAACCTACGCTACTTCGCCCAGCAGGTGCCCGGCTTGCGGGAGGTGTCCATCGGTCATGCGCTGATCTGCGATGCCTTGCGCTTTGGGTTGGAGAATACGGTGCAGTTGTATTTGAGGGAATTGCGATGAGCGTTCAACTCTTCCATCGCCGCACCGGCAACGGCCAGCCCATTGTGATCCTGCACGGCCTCTTCGGCAGCAGCGACAACCTGGGCTCCATCGGTAAGGAGCTGGCCACGGACCATGAGGTGATGCTGGTGGATCAGCGCGACCATGGTCGCAGTCCGCACACCGACCGCATCACCTACCCGCTGATGGCGGAGGATGTGTTCGAGCTGCTCGCGAAGGAGGGCTTGCGCGATGCGGTGCTCGTGGGGCACAGCATGGGCGGCAAGACGGCGATGCGTTTCGCGCAACTCTATCCCGGCCTGTTGAAGCAGCTGGTGGTGATCGACATCGGTCCGCGCGAATACACCACGCGCAACCATGACCACATCATCGCCGCACTGAAAGACATCGACCTTTCGCAGAAGCACACGCGGCAGGAGGTGGAGGAGCACTTGGCGCGATTCGTGCCCGAACCGGGCGTAGTGCAGTTCCTGATGAAGAGCCTTTACTGGGCAACGCCTGAAGGACTGGCTTGGCGCTTCAACGTGCCCGTGATCTCGCGCGACCTGAAGGACATCCTCGCGGCCATCGGCCCTGAAACGGTGCGGACCCCAACACTTTTCATCCGGGGCGGGCAGAGCGACTACATCACACGCGAAGACCTTCCGCAGATCAAGGAGCAGTTCCCTGCTTGTCGTGTGGAGACCATCGACTTCGCCGGCCATTGGGCGCATGCCCAAGCACCGGAGGAAGTGGTGGAGTTGATCCGCTCGGTGTCATGAGGATCTTGGTCGCCATCGTGGCGTTAACACTTGCTTCCGTGCTGCACGCGCAGTTGGATACAGGGCTGGTGCGCTACCGCGGGGGCTTCGACTTCAAGGAAGGGATCTATCTACGCTTTGAGGCTTTTCGTGACAACGCGCCCACCATGCCGCTGAAGGAACTGACCGATGCGCAAGGCCGACCTGTGACGGACCTGATGCGTGGCGACAAGCTCTTCCACCTCGACAGTAGCAGCGTGCGTTTGCCGGTCCCGCTCGACAACGTCTGGGGCCTTTGCAATAACAACGTGATCTACCTGCGGGCGGGTGATGGCTTCTACCGCATCGGCATGATGGGCAGCCTGTGCCACGTGCTCTACGAAAGCAGCTACCAGGACTTTAGCAACTACGGCTCAGGCTACATGATGGGCGGTCCGGTGACGCGCACCGTGCAGGAGCAGCGCATCCTCGACATGGAGACAGGCGCCTTCCTTTCGCTCAACGCTGCCACCATGGAGCAGCTTCTACAGCGCGATATGGTGCTCTACGAAGAGTGGAGCGCGGTTCCGGTGAAGAAGCGTAAGGAGGAGGTGATCTTCCTGTTCTTGCGCCGCTACAACGACCGGCATCCGCTGTTCTTTCCGATAGCGGGACCCTAAGCATGGCTACGGCACGCGCCTTGCCAACGTGAAGGCTGTGTGAACCGACCGATCGGGCCTTTTCGATCGGCTATCTTGCCCGCCATTCCCCCACCGATGATCCGTTCCGGCCTTTCGCTCTCCGTTGTCCTGCTCCTTTCCATACCCGCAGCTTTCGCCCAGACCGATGGCGGGGCGAAGAAGGAATATGTGCCCTTCTGCATCGGGTTCTACAACATCGAGAACCTCTACGATACCATCGATTCCCCCGACACGGACGATGCGGAATGGCTGCCCGGCAGCGCGAAGCAGTGGGGTGCCAAGCGCTACCAACACAAGGTCGAGAAGATGGGCGAGGTGATCGGCACCATGGCCAAGGACCTGAGCGCGAACGGCCTCGGCCTGATCGGCCTCGCCGAGGTGGAGAACCGCACGGTGCTGGAGGATCTGGTGAAAGCCAAGGCCATTGCAGGCCGCCACTACGGCATCGTCCACCACGATTCACCGGACCGCAGGGGTGTGGATGTGGCCATGCTCTACGACCCTTCACGCTTTACCGTGCTGAACGAACGCACCTACACGGTCCACAATCCTGCCGACACCTCTTGGCGCACCCGCGACCAGCTTGTGGTGACCGGTGTAGCCGATGGCGATACGCTGTCGGTGATCGTGGCCCACTGGCCTTCGCGTCGCGGTGGTGAGTCGCGTTCGCGCCCGCTGCGAGTGCTCGCTGCCGAAGTCGGTCGCCACATCGTCGACTCCCTGGCTCAGGCGCATCCACGTGGCCGTGTGGCTTACATGGGCGACCTGAACGACGACCCCGTAGACATCAGCGTGAACAAGTTCCTGAAGAGCAGCGGGGACAAGACCAAGGCTGTGGACGGACGCCTGTTCAACCCGATGTTCGACCTCTTCAACAAGGGCATCGGTTCGTTGGCTTGGAGGGACAGCTGGAACCTGTTCGACCAGATCATCCTGAGCCCGAACCTGGTGACCGGAGATGGTGGTCGTTACCACTACTACGGCACCCGCGTGTACAACGAGCCCTACATGCGCCAGACCGAAGGGAACTTCCAAGGCTATCCGTTGCGCACCTACGTGGGTGACCAGTACGTCGATGGCTGGAGCGATCACTTCCCGGTGTTCGTCATCCTGGTCCGGGACAAGTAGGGCTCCGTTCATCGGTGTTCAACCGCTGATGAATATGGATGCACGAATGAGTGCGAGGGCTCACGTGGAATTCACTCGGGACGAAATGCAAAGCGGGGCGCCCATGGGCGCCCCGCTTTGCATTCAGTGAGGTCCGATCAGCGCTGCACCACCACGCGGGTGCTGCTCACCGCACCCGCCGTGCGGAGCGTGACGATGTAGCTGCCGGTGATGAGGCTCGACACGTTGATGCTGTTCCGCTGGCCGTTAAAGCTGCCAGTCGCGACCGTGCGACCGGTCACATCGGTGAATGTGTATTCAACGCGGCTGCCGCTCAGTTCGCCAAGTGTGATGTAGAGCACATCCGTGGCAGGCACAGGGCCCATGGTCACCGTGGAGAAGAGGCCTGCATCAGCAATGCCATTGGCCAGGGAGACATCGTTCGCATCGCGCGGCTCGATCTTGTACTTGCCGAAGGAGTAGAACATGCAGCCCGTCACGTCGTAGTTCGTTCCGACAACAGCGGGATAAGCGAACATCTGGTCGTCCACCATCAACGAATCGCCACTGAACAGCATCCACTCACCGAAGCTGTTCGGTGCCACTGCGCAAGGCACGTTCGATACTTTGCACAGCACCCCTTCGTATGGTTCCGTATTCGCTTGCGTCGTGGTGACGTCGGTAACGGCAGGCAGCGTGTTGCCGCTGCTTACGATGGCGAAGTTGATCACACTGGCCAGACGGGTGTAGCCGAAGCTCTCTTCCACCGTGGCGCCGAGGGTCACACTGTCACCACGGGTCACCGTGTTCGTAGGGTCGAGCACGAAGATGCCGCTCCAGCTGCCGGTGCCGGCCTGCAGGTAATAGCCCTTGGTATTGCCCGATGGCACAACGCCCGTAACGATACCGCCGGTGAGCACGCCTTGGTTCGTCAGCGGGGAAGCGCCGTTGATGTCGGTCGTGTATTGAATGGCATAGATGCTCGTAGGTGCGGGCGGACCGGCCTGCTCGATGTTCACGTCGTCGATCACGATGTGATCAGGGGCGATCGTATTGCGGACCGAGATGATGAACTCAGCGCCTACCGTGTCGTTCGCGCAGGAAACGGTCTGCGAAACCTGCTGCCAGGTGTTGCTGCTCACCGTAACATAGTTGTTGTACGGGCTGTAGCCGGAGCTTCCACCGGGACGACCGTCGAACAGGCCCGTGCGCACTTCGCCCTGGCCTCGGACCCAGAAGCTGATGGTGTAGGCGGTACCGGCCACCACGGTCTGCTGGGTGGTGGTGAAACGCTTGTGTCCGCTGGTGTCGTTGTTCAGGTTCACCGCGTAGAGACCACCGTGCGGGTTGGTGCTCGCTTGGGTGATGTCCTGCTGTGGGAAGTTGGTCTTGGCGCCGACCCAGCCATCGGGTACGTTGCCGGTCCAGGCCTCAAGGTCGCTGGTGAAGATCGTCTGGGCCTGCAAAGCGCCGCCCAGCGCGATCATCGAAAGAAGTACTGCTGTTCTCATGGGTCGAAGGTGTTGGGGTCGTTATCCGATAGGTCTTATTGAAGCTGGACGTCGTCCAGACGCATGTTCGTGGTCTGCCCGTTGGGGTCGCTGCCTTGGAAGCGGAAGCCCACAACGAAGGTACCCGTGTAGCCTTGCGGTAACACCTGAGAAAGGTCAAGCACACCGCTGGGGATCCATGTGAAATCCGGGGTGCTCGGTCCAGCATAGGCGCAGGGTACCGGTGTCCACACGGCCGTCGATGCATTGATGCCGTTGAAGTTGGTGCTGATGAACAAGGCGAACGCGTCGTGACCGGCCACGCCGAAGCCGCGCTGGGTAGTGAACTGCAACGTGTTCGCACCGCTGGCCTGCATCGTGGGGCTGATCAACCAAGCCTCGTCCAACGGGTTGGAACTGCCGTAAGCCGTGGCCTCCGCATAGAGTTCCGCATTGAACGCATTGCCGCGCCATACGCGGCTTCCAACCGTGGAAACATTGAACCAGCAGGGGAGGGAGATGTCCACGTTGTCCGTCACCGTGGAGAAGTCCTCCGCCACAGGGCCGCCCGGAGCACAGGGGGTGGGCGGGTTGCCGGTACAGCGGTCATCGGTCATCTGCACTTCGGCCATGCTGCGCACGTACAGCTGCATGTCGGTACCGAACTGACCTACGATGGCCACCATGCTGCCATTGCCCGAGGGGATCACGCTGCTGGCGAAGTTCGCGTAGCCGCTGGAGCGCACGAGCACTTGTCCGCCATCGCAGCTGGTGAGGGTGTGGTTCACCGTGGCTTGGTTCACCGCGTCGGCCCAGGTCTGGCCCAGCTCGCTGGTCACGAATTCAGCGCTGTCCACGGAGATCAGCATGGATTGCAGGGCAGGCGTGATCTCCTCCACCGAAACATGCAATGGCTCAACTTGGCGCAGGGTGGCTTGTTTCACAACGTTGTTGTCCACGTCCACGGAGTCCAACTGAAGCAGCTGGTTGTAGCTGCTCAGGACGGTGCCGGGCAGGTAGATGCGGATGCTATCGCCTTGATAGAGGCCACCGCTGTTCAACAAGCGCAGGCAGATGGCGCCTGTGGCGTCCTGCACGTACACGTTCTTGTACAGGTTGCCGCTCTGTTCGTCGGCGGTGACAATGGCGTAAACGCTCTTGTCCTCCGTGAAATGGACCGATGTGCCTGTCCAAAGCGCACGAAGTTGTGCGATGGTCAGCACACCTCCCGTGGGGATCGTGCGCTCAGGTGGTGTGTCGAACTCTTTTTTGCAAGCGCCCAGAACAAGGGCCATGGCCGCGATGCTGAGCAGGGCGGGCATACGGAAGGGAAGGGTGTGGAGGCGCATCGTGCGTTAGAAGCTGAAGGTGACCATGGCGAAATAGGTACGACCGAACATGTAGCTGATCCGGGAAGGGAACTTCCCGGGCTCCTGGCGGTCGAAGCGCATTTGCTCGAAGCCGCCGACCTGGAGGTCGGTGTTGTCAAGAAGGTTGCTGACGGTAACGTTGAGCGCCAAGCGGTATTTGCGTTTGAACATCCAGCTCTTGCCGGCGAACAGGTCCATGGTCATGCCGGGATCCAGTTTCGTCTGGTCCAATAGCTCGTTCCATTGAGGGTCATCCGTTACCAGGTTCGTCAAGGCCTCCGATGTGCGACGGTCGGGGTTGGGGTCCAAGTAGATGTCGGCGAACCAATTGGCGTTCACCCCCACGAACCAGAACTTGGGTGAATTGTACTTCAGACCGAGCGAGGCAGCGGTCTGCGGCACACCGCCCACGCGGTAGTTCTTCCAGTAGACCGTGCGTTGGTCGAAAACCTCAGCGCTGTTGTCCCGTGTCAAGGTGGCTTCAGGGCGGCTGCTATAGAGGTAGCGCCCACCGGCATAGACGGCCGTGGCCACCCAAGTGCTGCTCAAGTTCGCTTCGAGCCCGATCTCGGTACCAATGTGCGTCTGGTCCACACCGGCCATGGTGTAGTTCACAATGGTGCGGAACTCGTCGTGGTAGTAGTTGCGAGCCCACACCTGGTCGTTGATCTGGGCCATGAACACCGTGGCACGCCCTTTCAACCGGGCCATGCGCACCACGTAGCTCAGGTCGGCCGAGTAGATCTTCTCGTTGGTCAGGTTCGCTACCACTGCGTCGCGTGTTCGCGGGCTCAGGTAGGCTGAACGTGGAACCGGCGGGCGTGTCATCAGGGCACCGTTCACAGTGATGAAGTTGCGACCATCGATCTTGTACACGGCACCACCCTTAACGCCGAAGTGGAAGAAGGAGTGATCTTCCCCGTCGCCGTATGAGTTCTCAGGAAAGCGACCGTTGGTGTACTTGCCCTCGCGCCAGAAATCCGTGCGGGAAATGGAGCCGCCGAGATAGGCCTCCACCTTCTGCCATTTCTGTTCGATCTGCCCGAACACGTTCACCATCCGCGTATGGATGTTGTAGTTGTACCCGAACTTGTCGCCTTGGTACACGGCATTGTTGGGGTTCTCCAGGTTGTTCTGCGACAGTGTGTCGTTGTTGAAATCGCGGTCCGCGAACTGGTCGATGTCCACGTAATAATCGGCGCCCAACAGGTCGTTCATCACCTTGAAGTTGTGCGTGACCTGCTTGTTGTAGCTGCCGCCCACCGTTAAGTGGCGGTCCTTCGGGAGCTCCTTGTTGTAGATCGCGTTGATCCCGATGCGCGTCGGGTCCGTGCGTTGTTCCTCCAGAATGTACTTGGCCCGGTTCCCTGTGATCGAATTGCCAGCGATCCCCTCAGCGTTCTCCAGCGTGAACAGGTTCTTCCCGTTCGCGAAGTACAACTGGTCCCAGTTGATCTGCTGCGTGTTCACGTCGTTCTGCCAGCTCTGCGTCAGTTGGCTCGCGTAGGTCGGGTTGAACTGTGACCAATAGCTTGGGCGATAGCGGTAGTAGTCCGGGTTCGGGTTGTTCGCATCGTACCAGTTGAGCCCCGTCTGTCCATCCCGTCCGAACGTGTAGAACAGTGTGGTGGTGAGCTTGCTGTCCTTGGTGGGCGTGAAATAGTGCGTGAGAAGGAATGTCGGCTTGTGGTCGTAGCTCACCCGAGCGTTGCGCTTCACACCGTTCTGGTAGCCCCAAGCGGCGTTGTAGTAGTTGGAGCCGGTGAGCTGATAGGTCTCTTCCATGCCCAGCACTTGTCGACCCTGTTCAATGGGTGCGCCGAACGTGGTGAACCCGATGCTGTGCTTGTCATTGATCTTTTTCTCAGCACCGAGGAAGTAGGCGAAGGCCCGCATGTACGTGCCAGCGATGTATCCTTCATCCGCCCAACGGCTGGAGCCGCTCGCGCTGAAGGACCAGCCGTTGGCCAGCATGCCCGTGTTGTAGGTCAACATCACCCGGTTGCTGTAGATCCGGTTGCTGTTCGCATAGCTCATGCGAACGCCCTTGCGCAGCTCGCTCGCCCTGATGTTCAGGTCGGTGTAGCCGCCGATGCCGCCGAAGTTCAAGCGCGAGGGATTGATCCCAGAGCGCACCGTCATCCAGCGCGTTACGTCGTTCAGTCCGGCCCAGTTCGTCCAAGCCGCCCAGCCCGTCTCCAGATCGTTCACCAATACACCGTTGATGCTCACAGGGGTGTTCTCCGGGTCCAAGCCACGGATCCGGAACCGCGCAGCGCCGAAGGTGAAACCGGCCGTGCTCGTGAACACATCACGTGAGCTCTGTAGAATACCGGAAATGTCCTGGGAACCCAGCTCCGAATCCAGGTCATCCGCCGTCACGGTCATGATCGGGATCCTCGTGTTCAGATCCGCACTGTCCGGAGTGGCAACGATGGAGGAGTCGACCTGGCCGGATACAAGTGGGGCGATGAGCAACGACAGCACAACAGGCAGGACGCGATTAAGCTTCCATTTGGACTGCGGCGCGCCCCGGAGGACGTCGCCGGAAGGGGGGGCCTTGAGGGCGTTGATCGACATGGGGCGCTGGCGTTCGCTGGGTCTGCGAAACGTATCGCAGGCTGGGCAAGGCCGGCAAAAGTAAGCCTCTCCCCCCGCTCGGCGGTGTTGCCCGGGTGTTAATTCGATGCCTTCGCCAAAGAATGCCGCCACTCCCTGATCGTCAAGCGGATAGGGCTGATGTTCCGAGTGGTTGGGACGCTTCGGCCACAGGCCAAGGCCCCATCGGACCCCCGACTATCTTTGCCGCCTAATTCCAAGCCATTGCCCGCACGGCTGGTCATCATCCCTACGTACAACGAGAAGGAGAACATCCGGGACATCGTGACACACGTGTTCGGGCTGCGACCTGAGTTCCATGTGTTGGTGGTTGATGACGGTTCGCCGGATGGCACGGCGGCCATCGTGAAAGGCCTGCAAGCACAATGGCCGGATCGCCTGCACATCATCGAACGTTCCGGTAAGCTCGGCCTGGGTACTGCCTACATCACTGGTTTCAAGTGGGCCATTGAACGGAACTACGACTTCATCTTCGAGATGGATGCCGACTTCAGCCATGACCCGAACGACCTCGTTCGTCTGTACGATGCCTGCGCCACCGGCGGTGCTGACATGAGCGTAGGCTCACGTTACGTGAGCGGCGGGCATGTGCGGGATTGGAGCTGGGACCGCGTGATGTTGAGCTACTGCGCTTCGCTCTATGTGCGTTCCATACTATGGCTCGGCGTGCGTGACACCACGGCCGGTTTCGTTTGCTACCGCAGGCATGTGCTGGAGCGCTTGGCGCTCGACGAGATCAAGTTCGTGGGCTACGCCTTCCAGATCGAAATGAAGTACCGCACCAAGCTCGCCGGGTTCAAGATCGTGGAAGTGCCCATCACCTTCATCGACCGCGTGAAGGGCAAGAGCAAGATGAGCGCCAACATCTTCCGCGAGGCCATCATCGGCGTGTGGAAGATGAAGACCATCACACAGCGATGAGCGACCTGCTGATCCGTAACGCCATGGTGGTGAACGAAGGATCCGCCCGGCAGGCCGACGTGCTGATCCGCAGTGGCCGCATTGAACGCGTGGAGCACAGCGGCATCGGTCAGGCACGCGGCGCGAAGGAGTTGGATGCCGAAGGCCTGCACCTGCTGCCCGGCGCCATCGACGACCAAGTGCATTTCCGTGAGCCTGGCCTTACGCATAAGGATGATATCGCTTCCGCTTCCGCCGCAGCTGTGGCCGGTGGCATCACCAGCTTCATGGAGATGCCGAACACCGTGCCCAGCGCGCTCACTCAAGAGCTGCTAGCCGACAAGTACAGGCTCGGGGCCGCGAGCAGCCTCGCCAACTACTCCTTCCACATGGGCATCAGCAACACCAACCTGGATGAGGTGTTGCGCACCGACCCGCGCACGGTCTGTGGGCTGAAGGCCTTTCTGGGAAGCAGTACGGGCGATATGCTCATCAACGATGAGGCCGTGCTTGATGAGCTGTTCCGCCAGGCCCACATGATCATTTCGGTGCACGCCGAGGATGATCCACTGATCAAGGCGAACATGGCCGCTGCAGTTGCGCGCTACGGTGAGAACATTCCTGTTGCCGAGCACCCGCTCATCCGGAGCGAGGAAGCGTGCTACCTCAGCAGCAGCAGGGCTGTCGCCAGGGCCAAGGAGTTCGGGACGCGTTTGCATGTGCTACACATCAGTACCGCCCGGGAACTGGAGCTCTTCGCCCCAGGACCGCTGGAAGGGAAACGGATCACTGCTGAAGCCTGCGTGCACCACCTATGGTTCGACGATCAAGCCTACCTCGATAAAGGGGCCTTGGTGAAGTGGAACCCTGCCATCAAGACCCGCGCCGACCGCGATGCCATCCGCCGTGCCGTGGTGGATGGGCGCATTGATGTGGTGGCCACCGACCACGCGCCGCACACCTTGGAAGAGAAGGCACAGCCCTACGCCAAATGCCCCAGTGGTGGCCCGTTGGTGCAGCACGCGTTGGTGGCCATGCTCGAACTGATGCACCAAGGCGTGTTCACGCTGGAACAGGTGGTGGAGAAGATGGCCCACGCGCCCGCCCGCCTCTTCGATGTGGAACTGCGCGGTTTCGTCCGTGAAGGTTACTTCGCCGACCTGGTGCTCGTGGACCTGAACTCACCATGGACCGTGAGCCGGGAGAACCTGCGCTACAAGTGCGGCTGGAGCCCCTTCGAAGGGCAGACCTTCCAGGCACAGGTGAAGCACACCTTCGTGAATGGTCAGCATGTGTATGCCAACGGGCAAGTGGACCGCACCGTGCGCGGCGAACGGCTGCTCTTCACCCGATGAAGCGCCTGCTGCCCTTGCTCTTCGTACTTGCAGCTTGCTCGACCGCGGAAGCCCCCCCGGCCGATGTGCTTGAGCGCGCCAAGTTCAAGCAAGTGCTTCTGGGTGCTCAGTTGGTGGAAGCCCGACTGAACCAGGAAATGGTGATCGAGCACCGCACCGATAACCCTGTGGAAGTCTATTACACAGAGCTGTTCAAGAAGGAAGGCATTACGCGGGAACAGTTCGAGCACACCTACCGCTTCTACACGGAGCACCCAGCGGAACTGAAGGTGATCTACGAGGAGCTGATCGTGGAACTGGACAGCTTGAAGGAGCGTGCGGTGGATCAGCGCGCAGTGCCCAGGTAGCGCACCACGTTCTCCACCGCCTCTTTGGCGCTGCGGAAGTCCATACCCGTGATCCGCTTGGCCTTCGACGCATCGTAGCTGCGCTTGATGATGGCGCTGTGTACCGTGTGCCGGGTCACGAAGGGCTTGCCACCGAACAGTGTGCGCAGGCGTTCCAGGCGCCAGCCGAGCTCCAAGACCCAAGGCGCGATGGTGCGTTGTGGTGCTGGCTTGCCGCTGGCCTCGGCGATGAGCGAGAACAGCTTCTGGTAGCTGACATTCTCACCCACCAACAAGTGGCGCCCGCCGGTAGCTCCTTTCTCCATCAGCGCCACCATGAAGGCCGCCACATCGCGTGCGTCCACCACGGCGTTGGTGCCCGGCGGAAAGAAGCGCGTGCCTCTGCGGATGCGTTCCACCATGGTCATGCTGCTGCGCCCTGGAATGCCGGGCCCGAGCACGATGCACGGATTCACCATCACCGCATCCAGACCTTCGGCGATGCCGCGTTGCACTTCCAGCTCCGCCTCATACTTGCTGGCGGCGTATGGCGAGGTGTGCTTATCGCGCTGCCATTCGCTTTCCTCGTTCGCCATCTCGCCGGGCAACGCCTTGCCGATCGTTGCTGTGGAGCTCACATGCATCAAGCGCTTCACACCAGCCGCCAGCGCTGCGTTCACCACGTTGGCCGTACCGGTGATGTTCTGTGTGAAGAGCGCTTCATCATCGCGTGGGTCGAAGCTCACCAGTGCGGCGCAGTGGTACACATGCTGCACGCCTTGCATCGCTTGCTCCAACGCTATCGGGTCCAGCAGATCGGCCTCCACCCACTGGATGCGCTCGAACAACGCGTTGCCATCGGCGTGCTGATGCGCGAACACACGACGCACCACCTCCACATCGCTGCCCGGCCTGCGCGTGGCCCGCACTTCGCGCCCCGCAGCCACCAAGTGCAGCAGCAGGTGTGAGCCCACGATCCCCGTTCCGCCGGTCACCAGATCCATCGGGGGCAAGGTAGGGCGAGGGGCGAAGTGTCAAGTGTCAAGTGACAAGTAACAAGGGCTTATCGGCAGCGGAGCTTTCTTCTTCGTTCTGTCGCCTGGGGCTATGGGCCTCGAGCCACGGGCTTGTTCGCGGCAGCAAGCTCTTATCAGTATCTGTGTTCATCTGTGTCCATCTGTGGTTTCATTCAACCCGGTCAGCGCGCTTGCGCGCGGTTCCATATCTGTGCCATCACATCGCGTGCAAGCATCGGCAGGGCATTTCCATCTGCGGTATCTGCGGCATCGGCGGTTCCTCATCTTCCAGCCCACTGCGGCTGCTTCCTGCCAACTGCTCCCTATCTACCTTCGCAACCCGCAATTCCACCCATGCCCACCGACTTTCTGCACGAACTGAACTGGCGCGGACTGCTGCACGACAGCATGCCCGGCACCGCCGACTACCTGAAGAAGGCCCCCGCCCTTGGCTATATCGGCTTCGATCCCACGGCGGACAGTCTGCATGTGGGCAACCTGGTGCAGATCATGATCCTGGTGCACTTCCAGCGCTGTGGTCACAAGCCCGTGGCGTTGGTTGGTGGGGCCACCGGCATGGTCGGCGATCCCAGTGGCAAAAGCGCCGAACGCAACCTGCTGGATGAGGACGCCCTCCGCCACAACCAGGCCTGCATCAAGGCCCAGCTGGAGCGCTTCCTGGACTTCAACAGCCCCACCAACCCCGCGCAGCTCGTCAACAATTACGACTGGTTCAAGGACATGGGCTTCCTCCGCTTCATCCGCGAAGTGGGGAAGCACATCACCGTGAACTACATGATGGCCAAGGACAGCGTGAAGAACCGCATGGAGAGCGGCATCAGCTTCACCGAGTTCAGCTACCAGCTGGTGCAGGGCTACGACTTCGTGCACCTCTACAAGCAGCTCGGCTGCCGCTTGCAGATGGGTGGCAGCGACCAGTGGGGCAACATCACCACGGGTACCGAGCTCATCCGCCGCATGGAGGGGGGCGAGGCTTTCGCCGTCACCACGCCGTTGCTCACCAAGAGCGATGGCAGCAAGTTCGGCAAGAGCGAGGGCGGTAACGTGTGGCTCGATGCCGCGCGCACCAGCCCGTACAAGTTCTATCAGTTCTGGTTGAACGCTTCTGACGATGAGGCCGCGCGCTTCGCGAAGATCTTCACACACTGGAGCCAGGAGGAATGCGAGGCCCTGATCGCAGAGCACGCCAAGGATCCGGGGCGCCGCAAATTACAGAAGGAGGTGGCGGCCTTCATCACCAAGTTGGTGCATGGGGAAGCTGCCCTGGAGGAAGCATTGGCTGCAACAGCCGTTCTATTCGGAAGTGCTTCAGCTGAGGACATTCGCAAACTACCTGAGGCGATCTGGGAGGAACTCGCGGCCACTTTGCCCGGGTATACGACTGTAGCGGATCCTGATGCGTCGATGGCGGACGGAGAACTGGCTGGAGTCAGCAAAGAACAGATCGAACGTAGCATATCAGTAACGAGACTGCTGGCTAGGTCGCGCTTCCTGTCCTCCTTTGGCGAGGCGAAGCGTGCTATCAAGGAGAAGTCCATTTCCGTGAACGGAGTGAAGATCACGGACGAAGGGCACGAGTTCGGCGGCCAAGACCTGCTCCACGGGAAATACATGCTGCTGCAGCGAGGGAAGAAGACCTTCTTCGTGCTGAAGGCGGTGTGAACTAGTACTTCCCATTGCTGATAGGTCGTAAGTATGATCGTTCCATCCGACCCGGACTACCAGGCCACCAAGCGGATCAAGCAGGGGCTTGATCAAATGGGAGTGCCGGAGATCGAATTGGCGGATACACTGCAGCGGGAGTTCGGCGTAAGGCCGCTCAACATTCTGTACGAGTGGGTCGCCACGGCCGGTCGGGCCAGGTTGAGGGTGGTATTCGAACGCTATTCCGAAGCAGCGGGCTTTTGGTCAAGTCCGCTTCAGATCGACGGCGCCAAGGAAGCCAGGATATGGAAGGCCTTCCACGCGAGCGCGATCGCAGGATCGCCCATTGGTCCTTCATCGGACCGGACCGCATCAACGCCCTTTCTGATCATCACTGCGTTCGAGCCCATTGCCAAGGCGGAATGCAACCACCGGATCCCGCAAGCGCAGATCGACGCCTTGAGGGTCCGGTTCGCTGAGCATGGGGTCTGGAAGTTCGATCGGTTCGGAAGCACAGTTACCTGTTTCTTCCACACAGGGGAACAGCTCCTGCGGAGCGCGACCGATGGATCACGCGCGGTGATCGCCGCTGCCTATGCCGGGTTGATCACCGCGCATGATGAGTTCGGCTATTGCATGGCTCCAATCGAGCAGGTCCTCTTCGATAGCAAGGCGAACTTGGACACGAACTTCGAGGGCAACCTTTACTACTACCACCTGTAGTCCGGTCGTGGATAGGAGGTTGGACGCCTCACTCCACCACCAACAAGTTGCAACCCCGCAGATCGCTGAAGTCGAATCGGCCCAGCAGCATCCATCTCAAGCTTTGGTTGCATCCTTAACTTTGGAACATGGCAACGAAGAAGCAGACTTTGAAGACGCTTCGTAAACCGACCGCAGAAGGTCGCGCGATGGATGCAGCCTTCAAGAAAGCTGCGAAGCAGGCAAAAGCCAAGGCCTTCACTGTGCGAAAGACCATCATGGTGGAACGCGATGGTTGGCTGGTGATGGTGAACAAGGCTGGTAAGGTGACCAAGCGTGTACAGCGCCTGGAGCCGGTGAAGGTGCCATAGTTGGTTCCGACATGGCCAAGATCTTGCGCTTACGTGTGTTCGCTGGTCCGAACGGCTCGGGGAAGAGCACGATGTACACCCAGGTTCGTGAGACTCTTGTGAATGGCCATCCGGTGGGTATGGGCGTGTATGTTAACCCGGATGAGATCGCGCGAGCGCTGAAGGAGGATGGTGCTCTGGACTTCGGGAGGTATGGGGTTGTCGCCAACGAGACTGAACTCAGCAGGTTCGCACGCCGAAGTGGTTTGCTGGATGGCGATGAGGCGATCTTATGGTTCCAGACAGGTCAACAGTGGTCAACGAACGTGTTCAGGCTTCGACGGCAGGTGCGTGCGGATCAATTCGCCCAGTTGATCGCGCAGTTCCTCGTTGACAAGCTTATCGTAGAACGCAAGAAGCTCTCATTCGAAACGGTGTTCAGCCACTCCTCCAAGCTCGCCGTTATGGACAAGGCTCGCAAGAACGGGTATAAGGTGTATCTGTACTTCGTGGCCACCGAGTCCCCGCTCATGAACGTTGACCGTGTGAAGACCAGAGTGAAGCAAGGCGGTCATGATGTTCCAGCGGAGAAGATCGTTGAACGCTATTGGAGGTCCCTGAAGCAATTGGTGCCTGCGTTGGACCTGTGCTACCACGCGTTCTTGTTCGACAATAGTGGGGAGGAGCCGGTGATGTTCGCAGAGATGAAGGTGGGCGATGGCGGCCAGCAATGGTCTTGGGATCTTCAGCAGATGCCCTACTGGTTCATTCGGTTCTACTTGCTTGCCAAAGGCGATCCGCAATTGGTCGATGTAGCGCGGAAGGCTATGCGGCTCAAAGGATAGGCGGTCAAGTCAGGTATTTCATCTGCGTTCACTGCGGATGATCCAACGGCGATTCACTCCACCACCAACAAGTTGCATCCCCGCAGATCGCTGAAGTCGAAGCGGCCCAGCACTTCGAAAGAACCATCGGCGGCCACCCGGCCCAGGTCCTGCGTGGCGATGAATGGGCAGCTGGCGATGTTCGCGAGGTCGATCACGTCCACACCGCCGGTGCGACCGGTGCCGAGGCGTTCGAAGGGGTCGTTGGGGTCACGCACCAGCACTCGCATCCAAGGTGGGCAACGGTACATGCCTTCCCCCGTGCTCCACGCTTGCGACAACAGTTCCGTCATCCCGTATTCGCTGTGGATGGCGAGCACACCGAAGGATCGCTTCAGGATCGCGTGCAGCTCATCGCGAACCAGCTCGGGACGCCGGCCTTTCATGCCGCCGGTCTCCATGATCGTGGTGTGACGCAGGGCCATGGGGTGCTGCTCCGCGAGGTCGAGCAGCGCGAAGGTGACTCCCAACAGCAGGGTCTTCTTCCCTTCGGCCTCGCTTTGCTTCAGTACGCTGGCCAGGCGGTCGTACTGGTAGAGGTAGGTGCCGCTGAGCGGGTCGCCGCTGCGGGCGATGAGCTGTTCGGCCATGTACACGAGCGAACTACCGCTGCGTTCCAGGTAGGCGGGCAACAAGGCGAGGATCCGCCATTCGGTCACCGGGCCGTACTCGGCTTCAAAGGAGTGGAGGAAGGAGCGTTCATAGAGCGAAGGCCAAGGCACATGGTGCGAACTGATGACGGCGCCAGTCGTTCCGCTGCTGGTGAAGGTGAGGACAGGTTCCAGCCCATCCAGCAGCACACGGTGGTTGCGGAACAGGCCGATGGGCAGGCAGGGGATTTCAGCCACCTGTTCCACCGCTTCGACCTTGGTGCCCAAGCCCTTCAGGAATCCACGGTACACGGGGTTGTGGGCGGCGTGCAAGCGAAATAGCTCGAGCGCCAGCGCGTTGAAGCCATCGGCATCCGCCACCGTGAACACCCGCTCAGCCAGGTCCTGGTAGGGGGTGGGCAGGGGAGGGTGCATCGGAGGCCTTACCTTTGTGTTGATGCGCTCAGCTATCCGCACCGCCCGCAAGTTAGCCGTGGTCACCGCCGTGTGCGGAACGCTGCTTTCCGGTTGCCTTAAGACAGAGGAATTCCCTGTGGAGCCTGCCATCACCTACAAGGAGTTCAAGCAATACGGCGATTCGGCCTCGATCGTGGTCAAGTTCACGGACGGTGACGGTGACATCGGCCTCGGCCAGGGTGACACCACCGGGTCCTTTGCTCCGGGACAGACCTATTACCACAACTTCTTCGTGGAGTACTACAAGCGCGAGAACGGTGTGTGGTCCGCGCCTTTCGTTTTTACGCTGCCGCTCTATTACCGCGTTCCCGTGGTCACCCCGACCGGACAGAACAAGTCCTTGGAGGGTGAGATCGCGGTGGCGCTGAAGCCCTATCCCACACTGCCCGGTACCAGCGGCGATACCATCCGCTATAGCGTGAAGCTTGTGGACCGGGCGCTGCACGAGAGCAATCTCGTGTACACGGATGCGGTTGTCGTGCCCTGAAGACGGGAAGGATCAAGTGATAAGTGTCAAGTTAATAGGGCACTGAACCCTTGACTCTTGCTACTTGTGCCTTGTCACATTCTCAGACCTCGCCTGCAAGTGCTTCGCTCACGTTGATCAGGTGGTCACCGACCTTCTCGCAGCTGCTGAACAGGTCGTTGTAGACCATGCCGCTCTTGATGTTGTGGTCGCCGCTCTCCACGCTCTTCAGGTGAGCACGGCGCAGCTGATCACGGAGCTGGTTGATCCGCTGTTCGGCCTCCATGGCCAGGTCCAGCTTCACGCTGTTGTCCTCGGTGCCGAGGTTCTCGTTCATCACGTCGAAGGCGCGCTCCAGCAGTTGCATCATGTCGAGCAGGTTCTGGCGTTGTTCGGGGCTGAACCACAGGCGTTCGTCCGCCTTGCGCTCCACGCTCTTGCTCATCTGGAAGAGGATGTCGCCCACGCGCTCCAGATCGCCGATGATGGCGAGCATCCCTCGGATGCGTTCGCTCAGCTCTTCATTGCGCGCTTCAGCGCCGGTCTTCGTCAGGTACTTGCTCACCTCCACTTCAATGCGGTCGGTGATGTCCTCGTACTTGGCGATGCGCAGCAGCAGGCGGTTGCGCTCGGTGGCGTCCTTCTCGATCAACAGGTCACGCACCATGCCGTGCATCTTCTGCGTCAATCGACCGAACTTGAGGATCTCCTTGCGCGCCTCCAGCAGCGAGAGTTCGGGGCTCAACGACATCATCGGATCCTCGATGTATTCCAGGCGATACTCTTCGTCCACTTCACCGCGGGAAGGCACCATACGCGTCACGATACGCTCGATGAACGGCAGGAAGCCGATAAGCAGCCCGGTGTTCAGCAGGTTGAAGGAGATGTGCAGGTAGGTGAGGGCCCACAGCACAGCATGCGGACTGGTGTAGGGGGAAGCCCCATTCACTTTTTGCACCAGCAGGTCGATGACAGCTAGGTAGGGGCCGAAGAGCAGCAAGGCCCAGCCGACGCCGATCACCTTGATGAGAAAGTGGGCCCGTGCCGCGCGCTTGCCCCAGGCGTTGGCCACGATGGCGGCGATGTTGGCGGTGAGCGTGGTGCCGATGTTCTCCCCGAGCACGATCGCAGCCGCCATCTCGTAGCCGATGGTCCCGTTCTGGCACATGGCCATGGTGAGCGCCAGCGCCACGCTGCTGCTCTGCACCGCGATCGCCAGCACAGCACCGATCCCTACGAAGAGCAGCACGCTCAAGATGCCGTTGTCGCCCAGGTCGGCCAGGAAGGTCAGCGCATCGGCGGAGAAGTGGGGCACGTTCTCCTTCAACAGGTCCAGACCGATGAAGAGGAGCGCGATGCCCAAGAGCATTTCAGTGGCCGCTTTGAAACGTCCGCCCTTCATGAAGAGCATCGGGAAAGCAATGCCGAGGATGGGCAATGCCACAGTGCTGAGCTTGATGCTCGCGAAGCCTACGTATGCGAACAGAAGTGCCTTCAAGGTGGTGCCGATGTTGGCCCCCATGATCACGGGAATGGCCTGGCGCAACGAGAGGATGCCAGCGTTCACGAAACTCACCACCATCACGGTGGTCACCGAGGAATACTGGACGATGGCCGTGGTGCTGAAGCCCGTGAGCAGCCCCCGCAAGGGGTTGGCCGTCATGGTGTCGAGGATGCGACGCATACCCCCCCCGGCGGTCTTCTGCAAACCCTCGCTCAGCAACTTCATCCCATGGATGAAGAGGGCGAGCGAACCCGCCAACATGAGGAACTCAAGGATGCCGAAACGCATGGCGCAAAAGCCGACTAAGGTCGGCGAAGCTATTGCTGGAATGTTGCCTGAAGGTTAAGGGAGACTGAAGCCCGGAGGCCGCGCTGGACAAGGGATGCGCCGGGTGCTGAACGATATCTTTGACGCCGCATGGAGTCCTTGACCCCTCGCCGGACGGCCCTTTTCATCGCGCTGACCATCCTGCTCGGTATGGTGTTCGGCGGTGTGCTCATGGTGTTCGTGGGCCTGTTGGAAACCTCCTTCTCCGGCATCCTCCTGTGGAGCTTCGCCATCGCTGCGCTTGCCTATGGCATCACCTTGTTCGTCGTGCAGCGTTTCATCCAGGCCCGGGTGAACCTGATCCTGCGCGCCGTCCACGAAACCCGTATGGCGAAGAGCGGTGGTGATCGCATGGGTGCGGATGCGGACGTGCTTGGAGAGCTGAACCGTGAGATCGCCGATTGGGCCGATCAGCGCAGCACGGAGATCATTGAACTGAAGGAGCGTGAGCAATACCGACGCGAGTTCATCGGCAACCTGGCGCACGAGCTGAAGACGCCCATCTTCAACATCCAGGGCTACATCCTTACCCTTCTGGAAGGTGGCTTGGAGGACCCGAAAGTGAACCGCGACTTCCTGAACCGCGCGAGCAATGGTGTGGACCGCCTGATCAAGATCGTGGAGGATCTGGACCTGATCACGCAGTTGGAGAGCGGTGTGATGGCCATGACCATCGGCCGCATGGACCTGCGTGAGCTGGTGCGCGAGGTGGTGGATGAGCTGGAGATGCAGGCGCGCGAGAAAGGTGTCCGGCTCGTATGCGCCCTTGATGAACCGCTGTGGGTGAAGGCCGATCGCGACCGCCTTTCGCAGGTGTTCTTCAACCTGTTCACCAATGCCATCAACTACGGCCGCGAAGGTGGCGTGTGCGAAGTGCGTTGCTTTCCGCTCGCCGAGCAGGTGCTGGTCGAAGTGGCGGATGATGGCATCGGCATCAGCGCGGAGCACCTGCCCCGCCTGTTCGAACGCTTCTACCGTGTGGGCAAAAGCCGATCACGGCATGAAGGCGGCAGTGGCCTCGGCCTGGCCATCGTGAAGCACATCATCGAGTCTCACGGCCAAAGCATCTCAGTGAAGAGCGAAGAAGGAAAGGGAACGACCTTCTCCTTTACCGTGCAGCGCGCGAAGTAGCGTTGTTCACGCGCAGTTCGAAGCCCTGCAGCGCGTCGTTGTTGTTGGCCACAAGGATCGTTGGTCGCTTGTCAGGTCCGTGTTGGATCAGCGCGAGGTCCTTCACATTGCCCCACGCGAGGAAACCACTGCGGTTCGTGGGCAGCGGCAGGAAACCACCCTTGCCGTCACCGAGCAGCACGCATCCGATCCCTGCATCGTAGCGTACCGTTTCCACCTCAGCGCCCCAGTTGTTCCCGGCGCATACCAGGTCCTGGTTGCCGTCGCCGTTCACGTCCAACACCACAATGCCGTTGATCGGAGCCACCTGCGCTTGGTTCGGTAGCGCCTTACCGGTGAAGGTGCCGTCGGCGTTCTGCAACAGTACGGTGCTGTACATCCAGTTCGCTTGCAGATGCAGTGCGCCCGCGAGCTTTTCCGGCGTGTAGATCGTGCTCAGGTCAGCGTCCGCGAACTGCTCGTAGGTAGGAAAGCGTTGCAGGATCTGCGGACATTGCTGGCTGCTGCATTCCCTGCCACGCACGGGTAACTGCTTGCCTTTCTTCTCCTTGGCCAGCACAATGTCATGGCGACCGTTGTCGTCGAAGTCAGCCCAGTAGATGTGCACGGGATGTTCTGGCGTACCGTGGAACTTGCTGTTCCACCCGAGGTTCCCCGCCACGATGTCCATGCGCCCGTCTCCGTTCAGGTCCGACGTGGCCAGTGCGCTCCACCAGCCCTTGAGGCCCTGGATGCCGGCAAGCAAGCTCGCATCGGTGAAGCGACCGCCGGTGTTGCGCAGCAGCATCAGGCCCATCCATTCACCGGCCAACAACAGGTCCGGGTCCTTGTCGCCATCCATGTCCGTGAAGCGTACGGCTGTGACCATGCCGGGACCGATGGCTTCTGGCGCAAGTTCCTGGGTGGCGTCCGTGAAGTGGCCTTTGCCGTCGTTCACCAGCAGGTAGGAGCGAGGTGCGAAGGGATAGTGCGCTGGTGTCTGTCGACCACCGATGAAAAGGTCCATGTCGCCATCCCCTTCAATGTCCGCAGCATCGGCGCGCAGTGCGCTCGTCATCAGTTCGGGTAGCGCACCCTGTGCTTCGCTGAAGTTGGCTTTACCGTCATTGAGGTAGAGGCGTTGCGTGTAGGCCTTGTCGCGCAGGTCGGCTTCGTTGGAACCGGCGAGCACGAGCAGGTCCATGTCACCATCACGGTCCGCATCAAAGAGCTGTCCACCGACCTGTTCTTGCACAGCGCCCTGCTTCCAAGGCTGTGAACGGGCCGCCTCGAAACCACCATCCGCAAGTTGCAACCACAGTGATGCAGGATGCGCGTAGGAGCCACCGAGGTACACGTCCGTGCGGCCATCACCGTTAACATCGGCCGTGGCCAGCATGGGGCCTGTTTCGCTCTGCTTGTGCGGCAACAACACTTCCATCTTGAAGTCGTCGTAGACATTCTCGGCGTGGGCAAGCTCGCCGGGCAGCGCCGATCCGATGGTGCTGAAGAAGGTGGCTGCTGGTGCTATGGGCGTTGGTGCGGGCTGCGCATCCTCCTGCTTCAACGTGAGCCGCTGATCACCTTTCACCTGGGTGAGCAAGGTGCGCGTGCCGTTCGGCCAATGCACTTCCACAGTGTCCACTACGGTCAGGCTCCCAAGGCCGAAATGCAAGATGGGTTCCACGGCGCTCTGGTAGCCACGCACGGGATAGAGCTCTTGGTATTGCACGGTGCCTTGGTGGCGTGCGTAGACCTTGGCGCCGAGCGCAGGTGACTTGCCAGCCGTGAGCTGTAAGCGCAGCCAGTGGCGATCGGGGAAGCGGCTGTTCGAAGTGTTCTCATGCACTGAGGCCACCTCGTCCAGGTTGTTGATCACCAAGTCCAGATCGCCATCGTTGTCGAGGTCCGCATAGGTGGCGCCATTGCTGTTCTCGGGGACCGTGAAGCCCCAGGCCTGTGAGCTGTCCGCGAAGGTGAGGTCGCCGTTGTTGCGGAACAGGTAGTTGCGAAGCTTGGTGCTGGGGATCAGGTCAAGCGTTCCGTAGAAATCGGCGCCGCTCTTCAGCTTGTCGTAGGTGTTCCGCGCGTAGTCGTTGTTGCGCACGTCGTGCTTGAAGCCATTGGTGATCATCAGGTCCTTCCAGCCGTCGTTGTCCAGGTCGGCAAAGAGCGGTGCCCAGCTCCAGTCGGTACGGGCCACACCGGCCAGTTGGCCCACCTCGCTGAACGTACCGTTGCCGTTGTTGAGCTGCAGCGTGTTCAACATGTACTGGTAGAAGTAGCCACCGCGCACGTTCGCCCAGAACCGGTCCGGGCTCATGCTGCCCATGTTGGTCTTGTTGCGCTTGTGGTCGTCCGCCGTCATGTCCAGCACCATGATGTCCGGCAGTGCATCGTTGTTGTAGTCGGCCACGTCGCAGCCCATGCCGAAGTTGCTGATGTGCCGCGTGCGGAACTGCAACTGGTCCCCGAAGGTTCCGTCGCGTCGGTTCATGTACATCAGGTCAGGCGCATCGAAGTCGTTGGCCTCGTACACATCGGGCCACCCATCCTGGTCGAGATCGGAAACCGCGAGCCCAAGGCTGTAGGCCAGGTTCTGAACATGGGCCGCATAGGTCTCATCGCGGAAGGTCCCGCCTTCGTTACGGTAGAACCGGTCGGTAGGTGCCACGTGGTCCTGCACCGCCTTGATCGCGGCCAGGTTGCTGAGGCCACGCACGCGCCCCTGCGGATGGTTCATGACGTACAGGTCGAGGTCGCCGTCCCTGTCCGCATCGAAGAAGGCGGCCTGTGTGCTGTGTGTGGTGTCGGCGATGCCCAACGCGTGCGCTCGTTCGGTGAAGGTGCCGTCGCCGTTGTTCTGGTAGAAGAGGTTGCGGGTCAGTGCCGTGTCGCGGCTCGGACCGCTGCGGCACACGTAGATGTCCAGCCAGCCGTCACCGTTCACATCGGCCATGCTCACGCCGCTTCGCCAGCCTTCTTTCGCCTTGGCACCGAGCGCCTTCTCGGTGATGTCCTCGAACTTCAGTCCGCCCTTGTTGAGGTAGAGCTTGTCGGAGACCTGGTTGCCGGTGAAGTAGAGATCGGTGAGGCCGTCGTTGTTGATGTCGCCTGCAGCCACGCCGCCGCCGTTGTAGGCATACACGTATGTGAAGTAGTTGACCTCGGGGCTTTCCGTCAGCGTGTTGGTGAAGGTGATGCCTGAGCGTTCCGCAGGCACCTGGACCAGCAGCGGACCACCGCCGCTATTGATCTCTGACCCGCCATTGGAGGTGGTGCGGTCCGGTCCGCAGGATGAAAAGAAGAAGGCACAGCCGATGGTGCCGACAAGGAAAGGGTTGAGCTTCATGGCGAAGCCCAAAGGTATCAAGGGGGAACAGCTCCGCGCCCCGACCTCACTTCACGATCTCGTCCCAGAGCAGGATCCCGTTCTCGTTGTTCACGCTGATCCGTGGGATGTCGTCGTACAAGGTCACCTTGCCGCTGATGCAGACCTTCTTGTTCAGCAGAAAGGTCTCGGGGTCGTAGTGGAAGTTGGGGCCGTTCGAATCCCATACGGTGGCGTAGAACGCCTGGTTCGGGTGTACACGGTCCAGGTTCAGGTAGATGGCGTTCGCTTTGGCCGTGCGCCGTGTGCTGACCACGGTGCCGCAGATGGTGGCCGTGTTACCGACATGGTATTTCGCCTGCACGGTGTTGAACATGCCCTTGGGCAGCGGTGCCTTCAATGGTTCCACTTCGCCGAAGAAGGGATCGCCCGTGTGGTACCAAGCTTGTGGGTCGCGCTGCGCTTCGATGCGCGCTTCGGTAGCATCCTCCAGCGCCGGGAAGAAGTCGAGGCCGGTGAGCTTCTCCACACTGTCCACGGGCACCGCGTAGCTGATGGTGGGGTAGTCGTTTACGCCGTTCTTCATCACGAAGGCTATGGCCTTCTTGTCGTCCCCGTCCAGGTCGGCCACCACCTTGTAGTAGAGCTCCGGTATGCTCACCTCGTTCTTGTGGCCGGGGTTGGCCATCTTCGGCAGCCCATCGGTGAGCACAGGGCCGGTGACCACGAACACGCGCTCGTTGCCATAGCGCACGGTGCGGCGCACCCAATCCTCCAGTTCGCCCCAGGATCCGCGGTTGAATTCGGGGCGTTGTGGCGCCACGTTGCTGTAGAGGTAAGTGGCCGTGAGCGCTTCAAGGCTCCAGCGCATGTCGGCGCTCGGCACCATGTGGCCCCGGTCGAAACCGCTGTTCCAATAATCCTCAACGGTGGAGGAGCCGGTGGTCACCTTCTCGTCCATCAGAAAGGTGTCGATCCGCGCCAGGTTGCCGGTGATCAGCTCGGTGGAAGCGATGTGCGCGGTCCATTTCGGCACCTCGTTCTTCTCATCGTACACAAGCGAATGGCCCGCGTGTTCGATCAGCACATCTCCGGCTTGCAATGCGGGAAGCCCCACGGCCTTCAGGTCCCGACGCAGGATGGCCAGCTTGGCCTGCTCGATGGGCGACAACAACGCCGCTTCCTCTTTCTGGATCCGGTCGTATTGGCCTTGCAGGTCCTTCAATTGCTTGTCCAGGTCGCCTTGGGCCAGGAGTGTGAACGGGAGGAACAGGCCGAGGCCAAGGGTGTAACGGAGGTGCATCGCGATCAAAAGTAGGGGCATCGGGCTCAACGGCCCATCAAGGCGGCCAGGTCCTTCAAAGCCTGTTCCAAAGCTGATCCGCTACCACTGGGGCGCTGTTGAGGCAGGGCCTGCTGAAGCGCATCGGCCACGTTCAGCCCCGACTGTTCCTGCACCAGGAAGCGGCCCGTGCGTGCGTGCAGGGCGCCCAGATACTCCTGTTCCGGCTGACCGGGCGTGGGAATGATGAGGGCCGATCGACCGATGGCGGCCAGGTCCATGAGCGTGGTGTAGCCGCTGCGCGAAATGATCAGCTCGGCGCCGAGCAAGGCTTCTTGCAGGTCGCGACCGCTCAGGTGGCTCTGGATACGGACGTTCTTTAGTTGCCGGTCACCGGGCTTGGCGGGAAGGCCCTGCACAAGCAGGTGGTTTCCGTCGATTGCCTGCAACTGTTCGAGCAGGGATCCTTCCAACATGGTGCGTTGCGGCTCGGGACCACTGATCACAGCAACGATGCGGTAGCCTTTCCGCTCCGGTGCCTCCAACTGTGGGTCGAAGCGGCTGACGGCCCCGATGTAGCGGGCGTTGGTGGGCAGCTGTGCGCCATGCGAAAGGTCGCCGGCAAGCCCGGGAGCCTCGGCCTCGTCCATCACCCAGCAACGGTCGAAGCGGCTGATCTGCCACCCGTTGAACTTGCGCAGCGCCCCTTGGGCGATAGGGGTGAAGGGGAACACCTGGTGCGTGATCAGCACGCTGGGCAGATCATCGCTGCGGAGGCCGAAGCGCTGGTCGCTGATCACGGCATCGAGCTGGAGCTGCTGTTTCAGTCGTTGGAAAAGCGCATGCTCGGCGCGCACGCTTCGGATCATGGCCGGGAACTGCCGCGTCAGGCTCCACAGCTGGCTGCTGCCACGGCCGTAACGAACCACCGCGCCGGGGATCCGCACGTGCTCCAAGGCTGGGAACTCCTGCCTCAGCAAGGCCATTGGACCGTCATCCGCACCAAGGATGGGTACCGCACCATGGGCCTGCAAAGCCTTGATCACCGGCACGCAGCGCGCGGCATGGCCAAGCCCCCAATCAAGCGGGGCCACCAGGATGCGTGCGCCGTGGAGCATCCGGCGAAGATCGGTGGTCTATTTTCGCCCGCCGTTAAGCCATGGGAAAGAACAAGCTCTTCCGTTTCGCCGAGAACGAGGTCTTCGATCAAGTGGTCCAACCCACCTTCGAGGACCTGATGAAGGGCGGTTTCCCCCTGAAAGGCCGATGGAACGCGGACATGTTCAAGCGCGATGCACCGCTTGTGTTGGAGTTGGGCTGCGGTCGTGGCGAGTACACCACAGGGCTCGCGAAGCTCGCGCCGGAGAAGAACTACCTCGGGGTGGACATCAAAGGCGCACGGATCTGGCGGGGAGCACGCACAGCGCGGGAGCAGGGCCTTGCCAATGTCGGCTTCCTCCGCACCCATGTCGACCATGTGCTGCAATGCTTCGGACCGCAGGAGGCCAGCGAGATCTGGCTCACCTTCAGCGATCCGCAGGTGAAGAAGAGCAAGGCCCGCAAGCGCCTCACCAGCCCGCTCTTTCTGGCGCGCTACAAGCAGATACTCCAACCCGGAGGCCTCATTCACCTGAAGACCGACAGCCCACTGCTCTACGATTACACCTTGGAGCAGATCGCGGCTCACAAGCTGCCGGTGCTGGAGCAGAGTGATGATGTCTACGCGGACCTCGTGAACCGGGTGTCACCCGCCGAACAGGCCGTGCTCAACATCCGCACCTACTACGAGCAGATGTGGCTGACCGAGGGTCGGAAGATCCACTACGTTCGGTTCGCGATCCCCTGAGCCATGGCCAAGAAGCAGGTACTTGACGGAGCCGTGCAGGAGCGCGACTTCTTCGCTGATGTGATGGCCGTTGTGCGCCAGATCCCCAAGGGAAGAGTGACGAACTACGGAGCCATCGCGAAGTACCTCGGTGCCACGCGCAGCAGCCGCATCGTGGGTTACTGCATGAACAACGCCCACGCCGTGAAGCCCAAGGTTCCTGCGCACCGCGTCGTGAACCGCAACGGCCTGCTCACCGGCAAGCACCACTTCGCCACGCCGACCCACATGCAGGAATTGCTGGAGAAGGAAGGGGTGAAGGTGAAGAACGATCAGGTCGTCGATTTTGCGAAGCGCTTCTGGGACCCAGCGGTGGAGTTGGGGCTCTGAGCCGACGAGTGAAGCGGCTTCCTATCTACCAGACAGATATCATTCGTCTCCGATGCAGAGCGCGCCCGAGCAATGATGCAGGCTCCAGCCGCTCCTCAAAAGTGCAAGCATCTGGCAGAGGCAGTACACATTTCCGTGAAAACCGGTAGGTCCGGAATACGTCGCCGCTCGCATGGAACAATCGGATGATGTCACCAAGGATCACGAAGCGTCCAACCCTATCACTTCCGTTCTTGAACTGTGATGGTGAACCCTTGAACCAGAGATAGGTGGAATCAGAACGGTGCAACTCAAGGTTCTGCCGATGTCGTCCTGCATCCTCGACATCTTTTGAGCGGAAGAAGGTGACCGTATCTCGCTCCAGTAGTTGGGTCTGGGCCCTCAGCCCGAACATTGGCAGCGCCATCGCGCAAGGCAAGACGCATTTGACCATGAAGTTCGACAACATGCCGCCTAATTTCGCACTTCCTTACGAACCATGCCCATCTCCGAAGAATCCATACAGGTCGCGCTGTCCCGCGTAATCGAACCCAACCTGTTGCCGGTCCTCTAGTTCGTGCAAGGGGTACGAAGGCTTCCCGACAACAACCCTGGTCACGATAGTATTCCAGTTCTTGGCTGTGGTCAGCGATTGTCCATGAAGTACATGGTGCAAGCCGCGCGAACACATGGCGGAAAGAGACCCTCTCTTTCACACAGTGTCTCCATTTCGTCCAGTCCCTTTCGGCTCAAGGTCGTTCGTCCTGCGCGTTGGATATGGTCCGGCCATACGCTGATCTGTCCACATTCGAAGCACAGTTCCACAGCGCCCACCATTTGGTTGTCTGGATCGATGAAGGTGAAGGTGTGCCTCGGAAGGAAGATGCACATGACCACTTCTTCGCTGAAGTTCGTGGGGTCGTTCAGGATCTTGATCAGGTCATGAACATCTTCTGGCGAAAGCCGAACCCTGTCAATGCTGTCTCCAACGCAATGGAGTATGATACGGTTCGGATAGATGGACGATCGACTTTCCACCCGGAGCAAATTGCCTTTCTTTCCGCGCTCCACGTCGATCTCTGTGATCCCGGCATAGCCATAGACCGCATCGAGCTCGATACCGTCCAAGTACCCGGAGGTCAGCGTATCGTTTGCTGCCCAAAGCGTGAAATAGCTGCTGTCGATGCTCGGTACCGAGGGCGTATCCTGACTCCACGCCATGCCTGTGATCATTAGGAATGAGAACAATAGCGCAGGAGTCAACGCATTGAACAAGAACTGGCCTTTCATGCCCCTAATTTCGCACTCCATTTCTTATCCGCCGTAGCCTTGGCGAAGGAGGACCGAACCATGCCCATCACCGAAGAAGCCATCCAGACCGCGCTGTCCCGCGTGATCGAACCCGACCTGAAGAAGGACATCCTGACGCTCGACCTGGTGCGCGAGGTGCTGGTGGATGAGAACACCGTGACCGTGCACGTGGAGGTGAGCAACCCCGCGATGCACAGCCGCAAACGCATGGAAGAGGCCGTCACCTTCCAATTGCAACAACAGCTCGGCAAGGACGTGAAGGTGGTGGTGAACGTGAGCCCCCTGAGCGGCGAGCGGGCCAACGTGCGCAAGGTGCTGCCGGACGTGAAGCACATCATCGCCATCGCCAGTGGCAAGGGTGGCGTGGGCAAGAGCACCGTCACCGCCAACCTCGCGGCCGGATTGGCGAAAATGGGCTTCAAAGTGGGCCTGGTGGACGCCGACATCCACGGCCCCAGCATGCCGCTGATGTTCGATGTGCTGCGCGAAAAGCCCACGGTCCGGGAGCGCGATGGCAAGAATTGGATCGTGCCCATCGAGAGCCATGGCGTGAAGCTGCTGAGCATCGGTTTCTTTGCCGATCCCGAACAGGCCATCGCCTGGCGCGGCCCCATGGCCAGCAAGGCCCTCGAACAGCTCTTCAAGGATGCCGATTGGGGCGAGCTCGATGTGATGCTCGTGGACCTTCCCCCCGGCACCAGCGACATCCACCTGAGCCTCGTGCAGGCCGTGCCCCTTACCGGCGCCATCATCGTCAGCACCCCCCAGCCCGTGGCTTTGGCCGATGCGCGCAAGGGTGTGGGCTTCTTCAAGCTCGAAAGTGTGAAGGTGCCCGTGCTCGGCATCGTGGAGAACATGGCCTGGTTCACGCCCGCCGAGCTACCGGAGAACAAGTACTACATCTTCGGTCGCGGCGGTGCCCGTGCGTTGGCCGAGGAGCTGAAGGTGCCTTTCCTTGGCGAGATCCCTCTGGTGCAGAGCATCCGTGAGGCCGGCGATGTGGGCCGCCCCGCTGTATTGCAACACGATACGCCCAGCGCCGCCGCGTTCACCGACCTTTGTACGGCCGTGTGGGACCGCCTTCAGCAGCCCGTCACCGCCTGACCCATGTCCCGCAAGGAAGCCGAGCTCGTTGAACAGCGCATCCGCGAAGCGCTCGATGACCTGCGCCCTTTCCTCGCTGCGGACGGTGGCGACATCACCCTGGACGAGGTGACGGCCGACGGCATCGCCCGGGTGCGCCTGCACGGCGCCTGCTGCGGTTGCGCCATGAGCCCTATGACCATGAAGGCCGGTGTCGAAGAGGCGATCAAGCGCGTGGCCCCGTCCATCAAGTCCGTGGAGGCCGTGAACATGGGGGAGGTGGTGTGATCACAGAACATTTCCAACCTTCCCGCGTTCCTCCCGGAAGCCCGTGACAAGGGTCACGAGACGCCCAAGCCCTGGGCGTACCTTTGGGGCGCTTTTCCATGGAGACACCTGTCAAGACCAAGACCGTAGAGCAACGGCAGAACGTCGTGATCCTTTTCGCCGGCGATTCCGGTGATGGCATCCAGCTCACCGGCGCCCAGTTCACCGACACCAACGCGTTGTTCGGCAACGACGTCAGCACTTTCCCGAATTTCCCGGCGGAGATCCGTGCCCCGCAAGGCACCCTCGCCGGCGTCAGCGGCTACCAGCTCCACTTCGGCAGCGTGGAGATCTTCACGCCCGGTGACCAGTGCGATGTGCTGGTGGTGATGAACGCCGCCGCGCTCAAAGCCAACCTCAACAAGCTCAAGAAAGGCGGCACCATCATCGCCAACACCGACGGCTTCGACAAGAAGAACCTGCGCCTGGCGGGCTTCATTGATGAGGTCGACCCGCTCACGGATGGCTCGCTCGCGAACTTCCACCTGCACAGCGTGGACGTCACGAAGCTGACCCGCACCGCGCTGGAGGGCACCACCCTCGGCATGAAGGAGAAGGACCGCTGCAAGAACATGTTCGTGCTCGGCTTCATCAACTGGATGTACAGCCGCGAGAACGCACTTACAGAAGGTTTCCTGCGGAAGAAGTTCAGCAAGAAGCCCGATGTGCTCGATGCGAACCTGAAGGCCTTGATCGCGGGCTACAACTACGGAGAGACCAGCGAGACCTTCACCACGCGCTTCGAGGTGAAGGCGGCGCCGATGCCCAAGGGTACCTACCGCAGCATCACCGGCAACCAGGGCACCGCGCTGGGCCTGATCGCCGGCGCGCAGAAGGCGAAGCTCGACCTCTTCTACGGCAGTTACCCGATCACGCCGGCCAGCGACATCCTGCACGAGCTCAGCCGCCACAAGAACTTCGGCGTGCTCACCTTCCAGGCGGAGGACGAGATCGCGGCCATCGGCTCGGCCATCGGTGCCAGCTACGGCGGCGCCCTCGGCGTGACGGCCAGCAGTGGCCCCGGCATCGCGCTGAAGACCGAGGCCATGGGGCTTGCCTTCATGCTGGAGATCCCGCTGGTGATCGTGAACGTGCAACGCGGAGGTCCTAGCACGGGTCTTCCCACACGCACTGAGCAAGCAGATCTCTGGCAGGCGGTACATGGTCGCAACGGCGAAGCACCGATCCCTGTGATCGCCGCGAGCACCCCGATCGACTGTTTCGACATGGCCTTCGAGGCTGTGCAGATCGCACTGGAGCACATGACGCCGGTGATCCTGCTCACGGATGGCTACATCGCCAACGGCTCGGAGCCGTGGCGCTTCCCCGCGGCGAAGGACCTTCCGGAGATCAAACCGAACTTCATACCAAGTGTCACGTCTGGCTCCGCTGAAACGAAGCCCTTCCTTCCGTACCAGCGTGATGAGCGTGGCGTGCGTCCATGGGCACTTCCCGGACAAGCAGGCCTGCAGCACCGCATCGGTGGCATCGAGAAGCAGGACAAGACCGGCAACATCAGCTACGACCCGGCGAACCATGAGTTGATGGTGCGGCTGCGGGCCGAGAAGGTGGCCAAGATCGCCGACCGTTACAAGCCGATCCGGTTGGACAGCGGCCCTGAGCAAGGGGAATTGCTGATCGTCGGTTGGGGTTCCACCTATGGCGCCATCCGCACGGCCGCGCTGCAGTTGCAAGGAGAAGGTCAAAGCGTCGCGCATGTTCACATCCGCCACCTCTTCCCCTTCAACAAGGGCTTGGGTCCGTTGCTGAAGAAGTACAAGAAGGTCCTCGTGCCCGAGATGAATAGTGGCCAGATGCGGCAGCTGCTGCGCGCCGAATTCCTGGTGGACGCACAAGGACTCAACAAGATCCAAGGCATGCCCTTCACTAGCGAGGTGATCCGCGCCGCAGCGCTCAACCTACTGAAGCAATGAGCACGACGAACGGAATCTCAACCCCGCCTGTCACCCCGAGCGCCGCCGAGGGAAAGGTGGATTTCTCCAGCGACCAGGAAGTGCGTTGGTGCCCCGGTTGCGGGGACTACAGCATCCTGAAACAGGTGCAGACGCTGCTGGAGCAGAGCGGGAAGAAGAAGGAGGAAGTGGTCTTCATCAGTGGCATCGGCTGCTCTTCGCGCTTTCCGTACTACCTCGATACCTACGGATTGCACAGCATCCACGGTCGTGCACCAGCGCTGGTGAGCGGGTTGCGCAGCGTGCGTCCGGACCTCAGTGTGTGGATGATCACCGGTGATGGCGACGCGCTCAGCATCGGTGGCAACCACATCATCCACCTATTGCGCCGCAACCTAGACGTGAACGTGCTGCTCTTCAACAACGAGATCTACGGCCTTACCAAAGGGCAGTACTCGCCGACGTCGCCGGAAGGTGCGGTGACGCGTAGCACGCCCATGGGCAGCACGGATCATCCCTTCAATCCGCTCGCGCTGGTGAAAGGCGCCGACGCCACCTTCATCGCCCGAAGCATGGACCGCGATCCCAAGCACATGCGTGAGGTGCTGGCCCGTGCCGATGCGCACCGCGGCACCAGCCTGGTGGAGATCTACCAGAACTGCAATGTGTTCAACGATGGCGCCTTCGAGGTCTTCACCGAGAAAGCCAGCAAGGCGGGTCACACCATCTTCGTGGAGCACGGCAAGCCCTTGGTCTTCGCCAACGGCACCCGCGGCATCAAGTTGAATGGCATGACCCCAGTGGTCGTTGACACCTATGCAGGTGGCACCAGCCTCGAGGACCTGTGGATCCACGACGAGCGTGACTCGTTCAAGGCCAGCATCCTCGTACGCCTCTTCGACGACCCGCGCCAGGAAGGTGCCATGCCACGTCCCTTCGGTGTGTTCTATGTGAATGATCGCGCCACGCATGAATCAAAGTTGAGCGCACAGGTAGCGTTGGCCAAGGAGCGCAAGGGTCCCGGTGACCTGGACGCTTTGCTCAAGGGCGAGCATACGTGGACGATCGGATAGAGTTATTCTTCCAAGCTCACTTGAGGAACCCATCAAGGGTAGGACGCAGTCTCGTGTAACGTGACACGCGACTGTCGATCCGCAAGTTGGTCCGGCTGTTGCCGATCGCGAAGCTGAGTCCCAACCCAAGACCTGCACAGGCCGCTAGTGGGATTGGATTGAACGTAGGCACAAGGAATGGAGCTGAACCTGCCGAGCCGACACCTAGGAGTGCTCCGATCGCCAAGCTTATGGGCAGTGTGATCGCCATGGTGCGACCCAGCTTGCGACGGTCCCGGAATTGAAGCGTGCTCACATTCGATATCGGTTCGCAGATGGGAGGGCAATATGTTGACTTTCCGGAACCGTCCATACACCAGGATCGGCGGATCCAAATGCAGCTGTCGGCAGTGTGTTGGAAGATGATGGGTGCAGGGATCGGATCCGCTGGCGTGATGAGCCACGCTTTGTAGCGCTGCGGCGGTATGGTGTCCTGAGCGAATGCGTGTAAGTGAAGGGCAACGACAACTACAAGGAGCAGCGCATGCTGCAAAGGCGAGGTTAGCGGGATGGACCAGGCTTTGCGCGAGTTCGAAGAGCAGGATAGCTTGTTCGTCATGTTGATGGGCTATGGGGAGTGATGGTCAGAAACGCTCCTTGGCCACACGATGTCGTTTCTGGAAACTGTTGTTGATGTTCAGGTGCAGGCCGATGCTGATGTTCTCCTTCAGCATTGAGAGCCGCCGGCCGAGGTTCGCACTGTACGCATACTGGAGCTGCAGTTTGACCGCCCGGGTGCCAGTGCGCAGCAGGAATCCAGGTTCCAGAAGCATACGCCCGTGCGCGATCTCATTCTGTAAGGCTGAATAGGCCTCGTCCGATAGGTTCGGGTGACCCACGGTGATCTGGGTCTTGTCGTGGTCGACGTAGCACAACCGCGTGGTGATCGCGAAGTCGAAGTTTCGCGAGGCGTAACCGATGGACGGCTGTGCGAAGAGGCGCCAGAGCGCGGTCCGTTCGCCGCTGTAGCTCACCTCTCCACGCCCAATGCCCGCATAGCCTTCCGCCGTCCAATGTCGACCCAGCACCAGGTACCGACCCGCACCAGCTTCGATGAAACGACCCCGCCCTTCGGAATGAGGGGACGTGTACGCCGCGCCGTTCAGCATCACACCGGTCTTGTCCGTTACGGCGCTGCTGAACTGGAGCTCGGTGCCGTTCACTTCGTTGTAGGGTTCCAACGATTCAGCGCTTGCCGAACCCGCAATGCGGGTCTCGCCCTTCTCCCGCAGCAGCGGCACTTGGTGCATGTTCGGCATGTAGTAGTACTGGCTACAGGCGCCGAGCAACACGGGTATGGTGAGCAGTAGGGCGTACCGGATAGCTGGGCGAAGGGGGTTCATGGCGGATGGCATTGATCACACGAAGCAAGCCTGGTCGGTAAGTGAACTGTTGCCATGGACTGCGATGCCGGATGCTTGACTTCGCAGGGGACACCGAACAGAGGAGAGGGTTGTCCTGGCGTATGGATTAGTGGGGTCGTCAGCATCGTGCTGAGAGGCCGCCAACGCAGATCCTGCAACAACCGCTGGTCACGATCACGGATTATTGCTGATCTTGGGAAGGATGAGCCCGGCAGAGCTGCAGCAGACCCTATTCAAGCAGGTGAAGGAACGCCTGCCTGCGCATGTCTCACTCGCCGAAGAGCTGGCGTCCGTGTTGGGGGTGAGCGCCGACAGCGCTTACCGTCGCATCCGGGGCGAGAAGCCCTTGGACCTCGGTGAGCTCGCCCTTATCGCAAGGAAGTATCGCGTCTCCGTAGATGGCCTGCTCGGTCAACAGGCCGGTGGCTTCCTCTTCTCAGGGAACTTCGTCGACGACAAGGATTTTTCCTTTCCCATCTGGCTCGCCTCGCTGAACGAACAGCTCGCGTTCGCCGCCGAGGGCAAGGACACCACCTTCATCTTCCAGAGCAAGGACGTGCCCCTGTTCCACCACTTCCAAGTGCCGGAGCTGGCCCTGTTCAAGTTCTTCTTTTGGCGCAAGACCATTCTGCAGCAGGAAGGCCCAGACCTCGCGCACTTCGACCTCGCCCAGCGTGATGAGGCCTTGTTCGCCTTGGGGCGAAAGGTCTTTCTTACCTATTGCAGGATGCCCAGCACGGAGATCTGGAACGCAGAGAGCATGAACAGCACCCTGCGCCAGATCAACTACTACCGCGAGACAGGCCTGTTCCGCAAGGAAGATGATGCGCAACAGCTGTTCGACCGCTGCCTGGAACTGCTGGACCATCTGGAGCTACAGGCCGAACGCGGCGTGAAGTTCCCCATGGGTTCCCCACCCGAACAAGGCGCAGCCACCTACCAGCTCTACCACAACGAAGTGCTGCTCGGCGACAATGCCATCTACGCCGACAACGGCCGCCTGCGCGTGGTCTTCCTCAACCACACAGGCGTCAACTACCTCGGCACCACCGACGAACGCTTCGTCGAGCACACCCAGCGTGCGCTCGGCAACATCATGAAGCGCTCCAGCTTGATCAGCGGAAGCGGCGAGAAGGAACGCCGCCGCTTCTTCAAGGGCTTGCGGGAGGAGGTGGAGTTGCGAAGGAAGTGATCGATCACTTCACGCTTGGCGCCTGGTCCACCCCGGATTCCTGAACTGCATCGGCATCTGCAATCGACAGGGCACGGGCTTGCCGTCCTGCTCCCCGGGCTTCCAGCGCGGCATGGAGCGGATCACACGCAGCGCTTCGGCGTTGTAGCCCGGATCCAGGCCCTTGACGATCTCCGCGTTCTCCACCTGGCCTGAAGCGCTGATCGTGAAGCCCACCTCCACGGTGCCGCTCACGGGTTTCGCCAGGTCGGGGTGCTTGATGTTCGCTTCGAGGAAGGTGTAGAACGCACCCATGCCTCCTGGGAACGTCGGCTTTGTCTCCACAGGTTCCATACGCACGGGCAGCGGGGTTCTTGTGGCGCTTGGCGATGATGTGGGTGCATCTGCATCGGACTGTGACGAAATGCTGTCCGCCAATACCTGCGAGCCAGCTGGCCGTTCCTTCACGGTGCGCCACTTGCCATTCTCCAGTACTCGGTACACCGTGTCGATGATCGTGTCGACCTCGTAGCGGATCGTGCGTTGCGTGGTGTCGGCTGGGGCAACACTGCTTGGGTCAACGGGAAGCTGATCCAACTGCTCGATCGTCGGTACCTCATGCGCTTCACGGGGCATGCGGTCCCACAAGGTCCAGCCCGCCGCTGCAATGATCACGATGGATGCACCACCCAACCAAGGCTTCCACTTGCCGAAGCGGTGCGCTTGGTAGGCCTTCGTTACGGCCGGGCGAAGAGCGATGCGTTCCAGGCCTTCACGCAGGCTGCGTTGGTCCAGCAACATGGCGTTCAGTTGCGGCTCAGTGTTGAGCCGTTGTTCGAACGCTGCACGTTCGGTCGCGTCCATCGCGCCCTCCAGGTAGCGGTCCACCAGCTCCATCAGCTCAAGTTCGTTGCGCATCGCTCAAGCGTGTTGGATGGTGTTGCCCGATGCGGTGAGCAGTTCCTTGTACCGGCGACGGGCCGCTTCAAGGCACTTGTACTTGCGCGTCTTCGCAGCGCCTTCACCTGCAAAGCCGAGCGTTTTGGCAATGGCCTGCAAGGGTTCGTGCAGGACGTAGAAGCGCTTCAATACATCCAGGCATTTCTCACCGAGCGACTTCAAGGCCTTCTCGGCCACGCTGTATTCACCTTCGCGCGCCAGCAAAGCGGTGAGGTCGGCGGGTTCATCGGCCTCGTCCTCGAGCTTCCAGTTGGTGAGGGTGCGGTTCCTTCTGCGCAACTCCTCACGCCACAGGTTGCGGCAGATGGCGAACAGAAAAGTGCTTATGCTGGAGGTGAGCGTGAGATCCCCGTTGCGCACTTTCCGGTGGAAGATCACGAGCGCATCCTGGAACAGGTCCTTGGCGTCGTCCTTCGAGCCGCTGTTCTGGCGGACGAGGTGCGCGACCTTGGGCAGGTGGGTGTAAAGGGCCACGAAAGCGGCATGGTCGCGGCCGTTGCGGATGGCCTCCAGGATCTCGGGGTCGCTCATTGAATGCTGCGGTTCATACCCCTTGATGCGGGTGCCCTGAAAAGGTGACCCCTACCTTAGAACAGATAGCCGAACATCATGCCGCCGCTGGCCATCAGGGGAGAGCGACTGCCGAAGAAGGCATGGGAGTAGGCATACTCGGATCGGCCACTGGTGGTGTAGTAGGTGTTATAGTATTGGTCGCCCGTAAGCTCGCCGTTCAGCCACTGCATGCCGTAGCCAAGCCCGCCGTACAGATCGAAGGTCCACCGTTCACCGAGCACCACCTTGCGGCCGATGACCACGTTGAGGCACAGATCGGAGCGTTTATCACGCTGGGTCGTTGAACCTCCTATGTAGTCGTAGACATAGCGGTCCTCACCCCAAGAGTTGACGATGATCTCCGGGCGCAGGTACCAGCCGGCAAGCGGATGGGCTTCGCGATCCGCAGCGATCCGCCGCCGTGCAGGAGGAAGGATGAAGCTGACACCGACCTTCAGCAATCCACCACGTTGACCGGTGGTGTTGTCGTTGGGTCCATACTGCCCCAACCCGATGTAGCCGGCCTTTACCGCCAGGCTCATGCGTGGGCGCAGCAGCATCTCGTAGCCCATGGTGAAATGGTCCAAGGCTGGGGAGAGGAAGTCCACCGAGATGAGCTTGGTGCGGTGCATGAAGGCGTCGGAGGGCACCGCCCCCGTGCCCCTCTCGTTGAAGACGAAGGATTGGCCCGATGCAAGATGAAGACGCTCCAGGTCCGCCTTGTTCACGACAATGACCACTGTGTTCGCGCCGGAGCTCGTTCGGTAACGGACCGCATCGGTGCCCACCTCTTCCACCTGACCGATGATCCTGTCACCATTGGTGTAGAAGAGCGTGTCCTGCGCGTGTGTGAACGCGGCCAATAGAAGCGCGAGCAGAAGGAGGGTGGAACGGTAACGCAAGGTCCGGTGTGTTCGTTTCGTTGTATGAACGACGGAAGCCGGATGGCATTGCCCACCGTTCGTTCAGCAGCTACCGGAAAGATATCCGGTCCATTCCACAAAAACTACAGCCACTCCAGCAGCGAGATGCCGATGCCCACGGTGCTCTGCAGGTGGTTGTAGTCCAGCATGCTTTCGCCGTAGCCGTGGAAGACCTGCAGGTGCGCCTTCAGGTTACCGCTCAACGTGAAGGACCAATCGCCTTGAATGGAACCGCCCACGAAAGGGTCTGTGATGAAGGAGTTGCGTAACTGAACGGAGACGACATGTGACCGGTGCTGGTACACGAGCACGAACTCGCCATTGCCGACGTAGTTGTTGATCTCCGGGTTCTCGTCCACGGACTCGTCCTCCTTGATGCGAAGCCAGGGCCGCAACAGCAATGTGCACCGACCCCGTTCCAAGCCGACCTGCGCCACAATGCGGTTCCAACTGCTTCTCAGCGGCTCGCCGCGTCCGTTGCTCTGGTGGTTCAACCCGAGCGCCAGGAACTTGCCGTTGAAGCCCAGGAAGCGGTACTTGGTGGGATAGGCCACGAAAGCCTCTGGTTCGTAGTTGGTCTCGCGGAAGGCCCGGCTGAGATCGGTGTTGTACAGCTGCCAACGGGAGCTTTGCGTGTAGGCCACCCACACATCACCCTTGTCGTTGAACAGGCCCTGCACCACCTTGGTCTTGAAGCTCAACTGGAACTTGCATTCCACATCGTTCAGGGGGATCGGCGCGGGCAGTGGCGAAACGGCCTCGGTGGTGCGCTGGGGCGAGTAGTTCGGCGAGCTGCTCCACACTGCGGGCATTGCATACACTGGCCGGTACGGGGTGATCAGAAAGGTGCCATTGCGCAGGCTGTCCTCCAGTTCCCAACGAGCCTCAAGCGTATGCGTTCCAAGGAAGGCGAGGTTCTGTGCTTGTGCACTACCGCAAAGCGCAACGGCGCTCAGGAGCACGAGAAGACGAGCAGCGCGTGATGTGAGCATGCGCGGGCTCAGGACCTCAATTCCGATGGCACCACGCACACAGGAATGGCCACCATCTTGTGCCGGTTGGCGGCCCGCCGATGATCGAAGATGGACAACACCTTCCGCTGGCGTTCGCTGAGGTCCGCTGGTTCCGATCCGCTATCTCGCAAGGCCATGGCCCATTCCAATTCGGGGTAGCTCGCGCCGATCTGGTCCTCGTCGCTGCGGTCATCACCGAACAGGCCGTCCGTAGGCTTTGCGTTCATGATGCTCTCCACCACGTTCAGCGCCTTCGCAAGCTCGTACACTTCGCTCTTGGTCAGGTCAGCGATGGGCGAAAGGTCAACGCCGCCATCACCGTACTTGGTGAAGAAGCCCACGCCGAAGTCCTCCACCTTATTTCCCGTTCCGGCCACCAACCTGCCATGCAGACCGGCGAGGTAGTAGAGCGTGGTCATGCGCAAGCGCGCTCGTGTGTTCGCCAACGCAAGGTCCACGGTGGCCTGCGCTGCATTGTTCGGTAACGCGGCCTTCATCGTCTCGAAGGTGGGCGTAAGGTCAACACGTTCCAGCGTAACGTTCGGGTACGTCTCCTGCAAGCGGGCCACATGCTCCAGGGCACGGGTCACATGGCTCTGTGCTTGGTGGATCGGCATCTCGACACAAAGGGTGGGCAGCCCGGTCCGTGCGCACAACGCGCTGGTGACAGCGCTATCGATGCCGCCACTAACGCCGATAACGAAGCCTTGCTGTCGGTTCGCATTGCAATAGTCCTTCAGCCAGGAACTGATGTGGTCGATGACCTTTTCGGTGTGCATGGAGGTAGTGGAAAGAGGAAGCCCTGCGTCCTTCGGCAAGCTCAGGAGGCGCAGGGCTTCATGGAAAAGCGGAGGTCGTGCTCAGAAGAACACGCCCAGAGTCAGCTCCAGGTAGTCGGCGTAGATCTTCGGGCTGTCGAAGCCTGCCACACCATCCTTGGTGTTCGCGCTGGTGAAGGCGTTGTTGTAAGTAAGGCCGACCAGCAGGGAGGTGTTGCCGGATACATTGTATTCCATACCTCCACCGACCACGAGAGCAGCCTTGAATACATCGGTGTTGTCCTTCACATCGATCTTGGTGTCCGAGGTGGTCGTGGTGCTGCCATTTGCCGTGGCGGTCACTTCGTAATCCTGCTTCGCGCGGATGTTGGCGCCCAGGCTTACACCGAGCTGACCGTAGTAGCGGATCAGACCGATCTCGTTCGTCATCATCTTGATGGTGATGGGTACCTCCAAGTAACGCAGGTTCACCGTAGCACTGTTCACGTATTTGGTGGTCACGATGTTCCCCTGACCATCATCCACGGTCGCGCTGTACTCGGTCTTGGTCTTGCCCCCGATGTTGTTGAGGAAGATCCCCGTGGCGAAGCGGTAGTTGCCGTTGGCGCCGATCGGGAACTCGGTGAGCAGGCCGAAGGTGTAGCCGATCCTGCTGCCGTCCCCTTCAATGCCTTTGGTGTCGGAGCGCAACCAGCACAGGTTGGGGGCCAGCTTGATGCCGAAGCGAACGCCACCGTTGTCGGTGTCCTGAGCGTTCAATGCAGGGGCCGCAAGCAGGGCGGCGGTCAGTAGAGCGAATGCCTTTCTCATAGTTTTGTGGCGGATGATGGATCGCACCAAAGCTAAGACGCTCGCTATTGCGTTCGTCACCACCCTGATAGCGGGTTGTACACAACCCCGAAGCGCACCAGATCCGGTCCCCCTGGCAGCCCCCCTGCGGATCGAACGCCTCGACCAGGACCTGTTCCATTCCACCGGCGATACCACGGGAACACTGAGCTTGAAGCTCTATGCCCAGTACGGCGAGTTCTATCGGATCTACGTGGAGCAGATCCTGCAAGGGGCTCCGGTGGAAGACCCCCGGCTTCCGATCGTACTGGCAAGTTTCACGAACGATCCCGATTGGAGCTCGGCACAGCAGGCCGTGGACTCCACCTTGGGCGATATGGAACCGCAGCGGTTGCAGTTCGAAGCGGCTTTCGGGCGTCTGAAGGCGCTCTTCCCCGACAGCCTCACGCCTCGCATCGTGGCCTTCAACTCCGGTTTCAACTATGGGATAGTTCCCACGGATAGTGTGCTGGGTATCGGCGTGGAGTGGTTCATCGGCAAGGACCAGTCTGTGATCCAATACCTCGCTCCGGAGAATTTCCCCCAGTACGTGAAGGACCGCATGCAACCCGCCATGCTCGTACCCAGCGCCGTGAAGGGTTGGTTGATGGTACACTACACCCGCGACATCCGTGGGGCCGACCTCCTCACCAACCTGGTGGAGACCGGCAAGGTGATGGTGCTGTTGGATGCCATGCTCCCTGACACCGATCCCGCCCTCAAGCTCGCCTTCAGCCCGGAACAACTGAAGTGGTGCGAGGCCAACGCCTTCCCCATGTGGAAGGAGCTGCTCGACAAGAAGATGCTCTACAGCAGGAAGAACGACGACATCGCGCGGATCATGAACGACGCCCCCTTTACCAACGGCTTCCCTCGCGAAAGCCCTGGCCATATCGGCGAGTGGATCGGCCTGCAGATGGTGAGGAGCTACCTTGATGCCAACCCCGATGTCACCCTGCCGCAGCTGTTCGCAATGAGCGATCCAGCACCGATCCTAAAGGCTTACAAGCCGAGGTGATCGCATTCTCACTTTTCACTTCGCACGACCCATAGAAATGTCAAAGACCTCTGAGATCCGATTCACTGTTACGCTTGACGAGAACCAGGTGCCTGAGCGTATCGATTGGCAGGCGGAGGATGGTGACACCAAAAGCACCTGCAAGAGCGCGTTGATCAGCGTGTGGGATGAACGGGAGCAGAACGCCTTGCGCATCGACCTGTGGACGAAGGAGATGACCACGGACGAGATGAAGAGCTTCTTTCACCGTCAGCTCCTCACCATGGCCGACACCTTCGAACGTGCTACGGGCGAGAAGGACATGGCTAAGCACATGCGCGCCTTCGGCCACTACTTCGGCGAAGAGATGCTCGGGATCGAGCCGGTGTGAGAAGGACGAAGCCACCGCAACGCGGCATGACTTCGCCCTACAGCCTTCTACTAGTTCCCCCAGTCCGCGTTCACCTCATCGATGAAGGCGAGCAGCTCATCACGACCCCGATAGGTCTCGGCACTGGAGATGAAGAGCTGGGGCAGGGCGTTCCAGGTCTTCTTCAGCTCGCGCTTGAACTTGGCGATGTTGCTGACCAGCGATGGTTGCTTCAACTTGTCGCTCTTGGTGAAGACGATGACGAAGGGGATCTCATGTTCGCCCAGCCAGGCGATCATATCGATGTCGCTGCGCTGCGGATCCAGGCGCGAGTCCACCAGCACCATCACACACTGCAGGTTCTCACGTTCCTTCAGGTAGGTGTGGATCATCAGCTGCCAGGTAGCGCGTTCGGCCAGGCTAACCTTGGCGAAACCGTAGCCCGGCAGATCGGCCAGGAACCACGGCGCGTCGCGTTTCAGCGTGCCCTCCACGCGGAAGTGCTCCACGTTGCGCGTCTTGCCGGGTGTTGAGCTCACGCGCGCCAGCTTGTTGATGCCGACCAGCATGTTGATGAGGGAGCTCTTGCCCACGTTGCTTCGACCGATGAAGGCGTACTCAGGAAGCCCGGGCTTCGGCCAGTGCTTGTGCTCGCGTCCGCTGCCGAGGTGGGTGGCTTTGAGGTTTTCCATGGGGAAGAATGGCGAGCGGTGAGTAAGGAGTGGCGAGTACCGGGTGCGTCACACTCGTCACTCGTTACTCGTCACTCGCTACTTCTGTTCAAGTGTTTTCGAAAGCCAACCGTCCACGGTGGCGTTGAAGGCGGAGGGCTGTTCCATCATGGCGGCGTGTCCGCACTCGTCGATCCAGAAGAGCTCGCTGTGGGGAATGAGCTTGTGGAACTCCTCGGCCACATCGGGCGGCGTAATGGTGTCCTGCTTGCCCCAGATCAGGCAGACGGGCATCTTCAGGTTGGGCAGGTCGCCGGCCATGTTGTGGCGGATCGCGCTCTTCGCCAGGGACAGGATGCGGATCAGCTTCGCCTTGTCGTTCACGGTCTCGTAGCACTCATCAACGAGCTGGTCGGACGTGTGCTTCGGGTCATAGAAGGTGAGCGCGATCTTGGCGCGTAGGTATTCCTTGTCCTCGCGGCGGGGGAAGCCGCCCCCGAACGCATTCTCGTACAAGCCGCTGCTGCCGGTAAGGATCAATGTGCGCACGTTGGTCGCATGCTTGGTACAATAGACCAACGCAATGTGCCCCCCCAAGGAGTTGCCCAGCAGGTTGATCTCGGTAAAGCCCTTGTGCCGGACGAACCGATCGAGGAATTCCGCCAGCGCTGGGATGTTGGTGTTCAACATCGGCAGCGTGTACAAGGGTAGCATCGGCATCACCACCCGGTACCGACCGCTGAAGTGCGCGATGGGTCCTTCGAAGTTGCTGAGCGCGCCGAACAGGCCGTGCAGGAAGATCAGCACAGGGCCTTCTCCCACATCGATGTAGCGGAATTCTCCTTCCTCCTTCAGGGCTGGCTGCATGGCAACGGTGCTCCGCTCAAATGTAGTGAACCGCGTTCGCGGCAATGTGCCTGCTCGAAGCGCTTTCCACGGCGCGCTGTTGATGTTGGCCTCGCCGGCTCGGGAAGCGCGAGCGTGTTGCAGCGATCGAACGATCAAGTCCGGGCGGCAGGCTCATGAGCAGGATGTGGGGCGCTGGCCCAGTTCGGGGGGACAAGGACCCATTGTCACTGTACGAAGCCGTGGAAGCCCCTTGTGACGGGCGATCCAGGGTGTTCTGGTAGCGCAGGTACACGGCCGCAGGTGGGTGCTTGTGAACCGCACATGTGGGAAACCATGCCACTTTCAGGCACCACCATTATATCAGTGTTTACGGGCTATTTGTACGAACCGGAGTGATTTCATCTATCTTTGGTGGGTCAAGTTTTCAACAAAGTGCCTGATAGTGCCTGAAAGTGCCGGATGACGGATACTTTCGCAGCCATCTCGCACGCTCATGGTCTGGAATGCTGAACCTGCTCGGGGAATACGATTGTCGGCTGGACGCCAAGGGGAGGCTTGTACTCCCTTCCGCGCTGCGCAAGCAGCTCGCGGATGTCGTCTCGCAGGGCTTCGTCATGAACCGCGACGTGTTCCGCTCCTGCCTGGTGCTGTACCCCATGCCCGAATGGGAGCGCACCAACCAAATGCTGCGTCGGTTGAACCGCTTCGTGGAGAAGAACATGGAGTTCATCCGACGTTTCACGGCAGGCGCAACGCCCCTGGAGCTCGATGGTACCGGCCGCATGCTGTTGCCCTACGCCTTGGTGAAGGATGCCCAACTGGGCAACGACATCAAGCTGCTGGGCATGGGCGACCGCATCGAGGTCTGGAGCGCCAAGGCCTACGCCGACATGCGCCGCGAGAAAGTGGATCTCACTTCGCTCGCGGAGGATGTCATGGGCTCGTTGGGCAATGACGACGGGAAGTGATTACCACGATCCCGTTCTTTTACAAGCTTGTCTTGAAGGATTGAACATCCGCCCCGATGGCGTGTATGTCGATGTCACCTTCGGTGGTGGCGGACACAGCAGGGCCATCCTCGAACGCCTCGGCGAGTTCGGTCGTCTTGTGGCCTTCGACCGCGACAGTGATGCTTGGCGCAACGCACCGGACGATCCGCGGTTCACATTGGTGCGATCGGACTTCCGGTGGATCAAGAACCATCTGCGTTACCTGGAGATGCTGCCCGTCGACGGGCTGCTCGCGGACCTTGGCGTCAGCAGCCACCAGTTCGATACTGGGGCGCGTGGCTTCAGCTTCCGCTTCAGTGGACCGCTGGATATGCGGATGGATCGCAGGGCGGAACGCACGGCTGCCGGCTTGCTCGATGAGCTCGATGAACAAGGGCTGATCGATCTGCTGCGGAAGTATGGCGAAGTGGAGGGCGCACCCCGCGTGGCCCGCACCATCATCGCTGCACGCTCACAACAGCGCATCACCAGCACGAACGACCTGGTCGCCGCGCTTGCTCCGGTAACGCCGCGACAAGAGGCCAACAGCTTCCTCGCGCAGGTCTTCCAAGCGCTGCGGATCGCCGTGAATGACGAGTTGGGTTCGTTGGAGCGCTTGCTCACAACGAGCGCGGAAGTGATCAAGCCGGGGGGGCGGTTGGTGGTGATGAGCTACCACAGCCTAGAGGACCGCCTGGTGAAGAACTGGATGCGCAGTGGTGACCTCGGCGGTGCGGAGAACAAGGATGTGTTCGGGCGAAGCAGCAGACCCTTCAAGCCAACAAGCAACAAGGCCATTCAGCCTACGGAGGAAGAGATAAGGACCAACCCGCGTGCGCGCAGTGCACGCCTCAGGATAGCGGAACGACTGTGAACAAGATGCGCGAAAAGCCGGCCCAAGAGGACGGCCAGGAGCCCAAGAGCACCAACGCCAACGCGGGTGGTGGTGTTCCGCGCGCCCTTGTGGGGGTCCTGAACGGATCCTTCCTCACGCGGGAGCATGTGCTCGGCAACATGCCTTTCATCCTCTTCGTGGCGGGTCTGATGCTGTGCTATATCGGCTATGGCTACTACACGGAACGCACCGTGCGCGAACTGGAACAGACACGCACCGAGCTCAACGAAATGCGCGCCGAGTACCTCACCGTCCGTGCGCACCTGGACGAGGCTGAGCAGCAGAGCGAAGTGGGTGAGGAACTTGGTGAGATGGGCTTGAAGGACAGCCGTGTGCCGCCCTACCGCATTGAGGTTCCGCAAGAGCAGATCGAACGCCAACACGAAGAGTGATGGACGCGAAGAAAGCCCTTCGACTGCGTGTGAACGTGGTGTACGCCCTGCTGGTGGTGTTCGCCCTGGCGATCGTTTTCCACCTCTTCACCATTCAGCTGGTGGAAGGAAAGAAGTGGCGCGCAGAAGCGGGAAAGATCGCGACCGCACTTCGCACGGTTCAGCCGGACCGTGGACACATCTACAGTGAGGACGGTCGCCTGCTGGCCACCAGTGTTCCGCAGTACGACGTGCGGATGGACATGCGTGCTGATGGTCTGACCGATGAGCTTTTCCAAGGCCACATCGACTCACTGTCGTGGTGCCTCTCTCAGTTGTTCGTGGACCGTAGCGCTGCTGAATACCGTCGCGATCTGGTGGCTGCGCGCGGCAGACATGAGCGCTACTTCCTGGTGAAGCGGAACGTGGACCACGAGCAGCTCAAGGTGCTGCGCGCTTTCCCGCTCTATCGCCTCGGTCGTTCCAAGGCCGGCCTGGTGATCGAGAAGCGGACCATTCGTATGCACCCGTTCAATCGCCTCGCCTCACGTACGGTCGGCTATGTGTTGAAGGACAGCACGGCGATCGGTCTGGAAGGTGGATTCGACAAGTGGCTCAAGGGTGTCACGGGACATCGCTTGGAACGCCGCCTGAGCGGTGGTGCTTGGATGCCAGTGGATGATGAAGGCGCTCAGGATCCCGTACCCGGCAGCGACATCCACAGCACCATCGACATCAATCTGCAAGATCTGGCTGACCACGCGCTTGAGGCGCAGCTGCGGAAGAACGGCGCGCACCACGGTTGTGTGGTGGTGATGGAAACGGCCACGGGTCATGTGAAGGCCATCAGCAACCTCACGTTGCAGGCCGATAGCAGCTACGCGGAAGACCTCAACTACGCCGTGGGTACGAGCACCGAACCGGGCTCCACCTTCAAGACAGCCTCTTTGATGGTGGCTTTGGACGATGGTCGCTTGAAGGCTACGGACAGGTGGGACACGAAGGGCGGTCGCGTGCGCTTCTACAACCGCGAGATGAAGGATTCGCACGATGGAGGCTTTGGTGTGATCGATCTCCACCGTGCGCTGGAAGTGAGCAGCAATACCGCGATATCCCAAGCCATCGTGAAGGCCTACGGAAAGGACCCAGGTCGTTTCGTGGATGGACTCCGGCGGCTTGGGCTGGATCGTCCGCTCGGCGTTCGTATCCCTGGTGAAGCGATGCCGATCGTCCACGGTCCGGAAGACAAGAAGATGTGGAGCGGCGTAAGCCTGCCGTGGATGAGCATCGGATACGAGGTGAGCATGACGCCCTTGCAGATACTCGCTTTCTACAATGGCATTGCCAACAACGGCCGCGTTATGCAGCCGCAGTTCGTGTCACGCATCACGCGCGCAGGAAAGGAGGTTGAGCGATTCGAACCTGTGGTCCTGAATGAGAAGATGTGCTCGGATGCCACGTTGAAGGAGATCCGGTCCATGCTTGAAGGTGTGGTGGATACGGGTACGGCAACGAACCTGCGTGAGGCCCATTTCCGCATCGCCGGCAAGACGGGTACCGCCCAAGTGGCCCAAGATGGCAGCTATAAGGAGAAGGGTCTGAAATACCAAGCCTCCTTCGTCGGCTATTTCCCAGCGGAGGCCCCGAAGTACTCCTGCATTGTCGTAGTGAGCTCGCCAAGCATGGGCGTGTACTATGGGAACAGGGTGGCCGGTCCCATCTTCACGGAGATCGCCAACAAGATCTACAGCAACCGACTAGAGCTGCAGACCGGCCTGGCTCAGGTGCAACCACCCGTTGAGCGCACGCCACTCACCTACGGTGGCAACGCCCAGGATCTGCGCACGGCCCTGTCCGGACTTGGACTGCGCACCGTTTCCGAAGGAGAGGGTGAATGGGTGAGCACGACGGCGGCCGACAGCGCTGTGCTCCTGACCCCACGCGCGATCCCTGGCGATCTGCAAGGCATGGTGCCCAATGTCGTCGGCATGGGACTGAAGGATGCGCTTTTCATCTTGGAGAACAAGGGCCTTCGTGTGCAAGTGGTCGGTGCCGGTATGGTGAAGCGCCAGTCGCTCCGTCCGGGTGAGCGCTACCAGAAGGGTCACACCATCATCATCGAGCTGACCACATGAAGCTGCTCAAGGACATTCTCTATCGGACGCGGATCGAGCAGGTGGTGGGCTCGACCAACGCCGCTATTGAGCGCATCACCTTCGACAGCCGCGCCGTGGTCCCGTTCACGGCATTCGTGGCGGTGAAGGGCACCCGATCCGATGGGCACGACTTCATTCCGCAGGCCATCACACAAGGGGCCACAGCGATCATCTGCGAGCAGCTTCCTGAAGTGCTGAAGGAGGAGGTGACCTACGTGCGCGTTAACGATGCGCAGCAGGCCCTGGCCATCATGGCCGCCAACTTCCATGATCAGCCGTCGCGCGCGCTCACGCTCGTGGGCATCACAGGGACCAATGGCAAGACGAGCACAGCAACGCTCCTCTACCGCTTGTACCGCGCACTCGGTTTCAAGTGCGGTCTGATCAGCACGGTGGAGATCCGCATCGGTCAGCGGACCATTTCCAGTACGCACACTACGCCCGATGCGATCCGCCTGAACGAGCTTCTTGCGGAGATGGTCGCTGAGAAGGTGACCCATTGCTTCATGGAGGTGAGCAGCCACAGTGTGATGCAGGAACGCATCACCGGGCTTGAGTTCGATGTGGCGGTGTTCACGAACATCACCCATGATCACCTCGATTATCACGGCACGTTCGCCAACTACATCAAGGCCAAGAAGCGCTTCTTCGATCAGCTCGGTGACGAGGCGGTGGCATTGGTGAACGCCGACGACGCGAACAGCGGTGTGATGGTTCAGAACACCAAAGCCGCGAAGCGCAGCTACGCCGTCCGCAACATGGCGGATCACCACGCCCGCATCATCGAGAACCAACTGACCGGACTGCACCTCAACATCGACGGGCATGACGTGTACACACGACTGGTCGGTGAGTTCAATGCAAGCAATCTGCTGGCAGTGTACAGTGTGGCCACCATCCTGGGCCAAGCACCGTTGGATGTTCTTACCGCATTGAGCGATCTGGAACCTCCACGTGGACGCTTCCAAGTAGTTCGTGGTGGCGGTGGTGTGATCGGTATCGTGGACTATGCCCACACGCCCGATGCCTTGAAGAACGTGCTCGCCACCATCGGTGATGTGTGCAGCGATGATGAGCGAGTGATCACGGTGGTGGGATGCGGTGGTGATCGCGACCGCACCAAGCGCCCGATCATGGCACGGCTCGCCGCGGACATGAGCCATATGGTGGTGTTGACCAGCGACAATCCGCGAAGTGAAGACCCCGCAGCCATCATCAACGAGATGCGTGCCGGACTAACGGTGGTCGATCAGCCCAAGGTGCTGGTGAACGCCGATCGGCAGGAAGCCATCCGCATGGCGGTGTCCATGGCGCGTCCCGGTGATGTGGTGCTGGTGGCCGGTAAAGGCCATGAGACCTACCAGGAGGTGAACGGTGTGAAGCACCCGTTCGACGATGCCGCCGTGCTGAAGGAGATCCTTGAACTGATGCACAAGTAGCCATGCTCTACCATCTCTTCAAGGCCATGGATTTCTCGCTGCCCGGCAGCGGAGCCTTCAACTTCATCAGCTTCCGCGCGGGCATGGCGCTCATCGTGTCGCTGATCATCACCCTGTGGTTCGGCAAGGGCATCATCAAGTTGTTGCGCCGCATGCAGGTGGGGGAGACCGTGCGTGACCTCGGTCTCGAAGGGCAGGTGCAGAAGCAAGGCACGCCGACCATGGGCGGCCTCATGATCATCGCCGGCATCGTGATCCCCACGTTGCTCTTCGCGCGCTTCAACGTGTACATCGTGCTGATGCTCGTCGCCACGGTTTGGCTCGGCACCATCGGCTTCGTGGATGACTATATCAAGGTCTTCAAGAAGGACAAGCGCGGGCTGGCGGGTACCAGCAAGATCATCGGACAAGTGGGCATCGGTCTCATTGTCGGTCTCACGGTCTACTTCAACGAGGCCATCCGCACCAAGGTGGAGATCCCACAGGTGCTCGCAGAACAGTTCGACGCGCGCGATGTCACCACGTTCATGGAGGAGGACGGGGAGATGCACTACCTGCTCGATCGCAAACAGCCCAACACCACGATCCCCTTCGTGAAAGGCAACGAGTTCAACTACTCTTCCATCCTCGGTCAGTTCGGACGCAAGGCGCGTGACTATACCTGGGTGGTGTACGTGTTGGTGGTCATCTTCATCATCACGGCGGTGAGCAACGGTGCCAACATCACAGATGGCATCGATGGCCTGGCAGCGGGCACCAGCGCAGTGATGGTGCTGACGTTGGGCATCCTCGCCTGGATCAGCGGTAACATCATCTTCTCCCAATACCTCGATGTGATGTACATCCCGGGTAGCGGGGAGCTCGTGGTCTACATCGGTGCCATGCTCGGCGCCTGCATCGGCTTCCTCTGGTACAACACGTACCCTGCGCAGGTCTTCATGGGTGATACGGGCAGCCTGATGCTCGGCGGTGTGATCGCCACCCTCGCGATCCTCGTGCGCAAGGAGCTGCTGATCCCTGTGCTTTGCGGTGTCTTCCTCGTGGAGAACCTCAGTGTCATGATCCAGGTCTCTTGGTTCAAGTACACGAAGCGTAAGTATGGTGAAGGGCGTCGGGTCTTCCTGATGAGCCCGCTGCATCATCATTATCAGAAGCAGGGCTACCACGAAAGCAAGATCGTGTCGCGCTTCTGGATCATCGGCGTGATGCTCGCCGTGCTCACCCTTGTCACCCTGAAACTGCGATGAGCGGATTGGTGGTCCTTGGTGCACAGGAGAGCGGCGTGGGCGCGGCCTTGCTCGCGAAGAAGCTCGGCATGCCCGTGTTCGTGAGCGACGCTGGCACCATCAAGGACAGCTATCGAGCGGAGCTTCTGGCGAACGACATCGCTTACGAAGAAGGTGGTCACACGGCTGCAACCGTACTGGCTGCCGATGAAGTGGTGAAGAGCCCTGGTATTCCGGATACGGCAGCACTGGTCCGCGCGGCGATCGAGCGTGGTACACCGGTGATCAGCGAGATCGAGTTCGCATCGCGGCATACGCGCTCCACGATCGTGGGCATCACAGGCGCGAACGGCAAGACCACCACCACCTTGCTCACCGGACACATCCTGCGCAAGGCCGGCATGGACGTGGGTGTGGGCGGCAACGTCGGACACAGCTTCGCCCGCTTGATCGCGGAGCGGGACCGGCCAGTATACGTGCTTGAGCTGAGCAGCTTCCAGCTCGATGGCATCCGGTCGTTCAAGCCGCACATCGCTGTGCTGCTCAACATCACGCCGGACCACCTCGACCGGTATGCCTACCGCATGGAGAATTACGTCGCAAGCAAGTTCCGCATCGCGATGAACCAGACCTCCGGGGACCACTTCATCCATTGTGCGGATGATGAGGAGATCAACCGCGGCCTCGCCCTCCACACCGTCAAGGCCCGTCGCTGGCCTTTTTCCATCATGAACACCGTGCCCCTCGGAGGCTACCTCCAGGACAAGCATCTCCATATCACCTCGGACCAAACCACCTTCAGCATGAGCATTCTCGAACTCGCCCTCCAAGGAAAACACAATGCCTACAATTCACTGGCAGCCGGCATCGCTGCACGCATCCTCGAGGTGCGCGATGATGTGCTCCGTGAGAGCCTGAGTGATTTCCAGAACGTGGAGCATCGCCTGGAACGGGTGACCACGGTGAACGGGGTCGAGTTCATCAACGACTCAAAGGCTACGAACGTTAACAGCGCGTGGTATGCGTTAGAGAGCATGGAGAAACCCGTGATCTGGGTGGTGGGTGGTACCGACAAGGGCAACGATTATGGCATCCTGCGTGATCTGGTGAAGCAGAAGGTGAAGGCCATCGTGTGCCTGGGCACGGAGAACGCGAAGATCCACAAGGCCTTCGCCGGGCTGGTGACCGAGATCATCGATACGGCCAGCGCGCAACAAGCCGTGCGTTCCGCATACGACCTGGCGGAGAACGGTGATGTGGTGCTCTTGAGTCCCGCATGCGCCAGCTTCGATCTGTTCGAGAACTACGAGGACCGCGGCCGCCAGTTCAAAGCTGCTGTGCGCGGACTCTAAGCAGAAAGCTCCACCGGGTTCCTTCAACATCCGCATGACCATGGACCAGGATACCTACCAGCGCATCCTTGCGCTACGCCTGACCGATCAGCTCACTGAGGCTCGGCGACAGGCACTTGCTGAAACGACCATAGGACCTCACAGCCTGGAGTATGTGGCCACGGTGAAAGGTGTGGAGTACATCAACGATTCGCGCTCCACCTTCCTTGATGCCACATTGAGCGCCATGTCCAATGTGGAGAAACCCGTGCTGTGGATCGCTGGATCGCTGCCCAGTGAGGTGGGTCGCGGTCATGTGCAGGATTTCCTGAAGGAGAAGGTCGTTGCCCTCGTCCTCTTCGGTCGCGGCCAAGAACGGGATATCGAAGCCCTTCAGCCGTTCACCGAGCACGTGTACTTCGCTGAGGAAGTGAGGACCGCTGTCTTCCTGGCGCATGAACTAGCGCGTTCTGGTGAAGCGGTGCTATTCAGTCCGGCTTGTCCGAGCGGTGATGGTTTTGCGAACTACGAGGAGCGCGGCGCGGAGTTCAAGCGTGCCGTTCGTGACCTCTGATCATTGATGCGAGCATGAAAGCCCTCTTCGAACGACACCTGCACGGCGACCGGATCATCTGGGTGGTGGTTCTGTTCCTGGGCTTGCTCAGCCTGCTCTCCGTCTATAGCGGTGGTGCATGGCTGATCTGGCGTTCGCCAGGGGGCGGGTTCCGCCTGCTGTTCAAGCACGCCCTCATGCTCGCTTCAGGTGGCGCCATCATGTACATGGCCAGTCGACTGCGCTACACGGCTTATTCGAAGCTCTCTCAGCTGCTCATCGTGATCACCGGTGGATTGTTGCTGCTCACCCTCCTGGTCGGAAGCAATGTGAACGGTGCTTCGCGCTGGCTTGCTGTTCCTGGACTGGGGATCACCTTTCAGACCAGCGATCTGGCGAAGGTGGTGTTGCTGGTCTACCTGGCGCGGGTGCTGAGCAAACACCAGGAGGAGCCGTGGACCTTCCGCGATGTATTGCTTCGTTTGGGCATACCCATCGGCGCGATCTGCGGCCTCATCCTCCCGGCCAACTTCTCCACCGCTGCTTTGCTCGGCATCACGTGTCTGGTCCTTCTCTTCATCGCTCGGGTGCCGTTCAAGCACATTGGTGGCCTCATCTTACTGGCCATAGCCGCGTTCGCCCTGTTGCTTGTTGTGGCGAAGACCTATCCCGATCTGCTACCGCGGATCCAGACCTGGGAAGGACGCTTGGAACGCTGGCTGTCCAACGATCCTCAGACCACAGCCGAGGACCGGGACGCCAACTTCCAGGCGAACAACGCCAAGATCGCCATCGCTGTGGGCGGGCTGTTGCCCAATGGTCCGGGCACCGGGACATCGCGCAACTACATGCCGCACTCGGAGAGCGATATGATCTACGCGCTCATCATCGAGGAGTATGGCTCACTGTTCGGCGGATTGGGCTTGTTGTTGCTCTATCTGATCCTCATGCTTCGAGCGGTGCGGATCGCAGCGCGTTGCGAGAAGCCCTTCGGCTCGTACGCAGCGATCGCGCTGGCCTTGAGCCTGGTGCTCACCGCCATGATGAACATGGCCGTATCCGTGGGCATGGTGCCTGTTACCGGTCAGCCGCTGCCGTTGGTGAGCATGGGTGGAACAAGCATCTGGTTCGCCTGCCTGGCCGTGGGCATCATCATCAGCGTGAGCCGCAGCGTGTATGACAAGGTCCCCGATGCGCCTGATGCCAAGGGTCGTACTTCTTCCACCGATGAAGCCGACGTCGCCCTTGCTTAAGGTCCTCATCAGCGGGGGTGGTACGGGTGGTCACATCTTTCCGGCCATCGCCATCGCCAACGCGGTGAAAGAGCAGGATCCACAGGCCGAGATCCTCTTCGTAGGTGCTGAAGGAAAGATGGAGATGGAGAAGGTGCCCGCCGCCGGGTATCGCATCGAAGGCCTGCCCATCCGAGGCTTCCAACGGGGCTCGATCATCAAGAACATTGGCCTGCCTTGGCGCTTGCTGCGCAGCATGTGGAAGGCGCGCCGTATCGTTCGCACATTCGCGCCGCAAGTGGCCGTTGGTGTGGGCGGCTATGCCAGTGGACCCACGCTCGCGGCTGCCCAATGCGCCGGTGTGCGCACCCTCATACAGGAACAGAACAGCCATGCCGGGGCCACCAACCGCATGCTCGCGCGCAAGGCCGATCGCATCTGCGTGGCCTATCCCGCCATGGAACGCTACTTCCCGAAGGACAAGATCCTGATGACCGGTAACCCGGTGCGTGAAGAAGTGGTCCGGCTTGAAGGGAAACGTCCACGTGGCCTTGAACAGTTCGGGTTGCAGGAAGGTCGCCCGGTCGTCTTCGTGACGGGTGGAAGCCTTGGAGCACGCGGCATCAATCAGGGCATTGAAGCGTCGCTGCCCAAACTGAAGGAGCGTGGCGTGCAGCTCATCTGGCAGACCGGCACACCCTTCTTCGCACAAGCGGGTAAGGCGGTGGAAGCGCTCGGGTACACCGACTGCAAGGTGACGGAGTTCGTGACGCGCATGGACCTGGCCTATGCCGTTGCCGATCTGGTAGTGGCGCGCGCTGGTGCCATGAGCGTGAGCGAGCTGTGTCTGGTGCGCCTTCCGGCGATCCTTGTCCCCTTGCCCACCGCCGCCGAGGATCATCAGACCATGAACGCGCGGGCGTTGACCGATCGCGGTGCAGCGATCCTGGTGCGCGACGATCGTACGGTCGCGGAACTCGGTGATGTGATCCTCGACCTTCTGGCCGAGCCGAACAAGCTCAATGGTCTTCGCTCCGCCATCGCAGGCATGGCCATCAGCAATGCGGCGGGGGCCATCGCTGCGGAAGTGATCCGATTGGCACGACAATGACCATGGAACGACCCGACCTCCTCTATTTCATCGGCATTGGTGGCATCGGTATGAGCGGCCTCGCTCGCTATTACCGACGCAGGGGTGCGGCTGTGGCCGGTTATGATCGGACCCCCAGCGAGCTGATCGGCCAGCTGCGTATGGAAGGCATCGAAGTGCAGTTCACGGAGGATCCACGTGCCATACCCGCTGAATTCCGTGATGCCATACCCGGGTCGGTGCTGGTGGTCCGAACACCTGCGGTTCCTCTGGACAGTCCGCTGCTCCGCTATTGGGAGGAACGCGGCGCGCGCATCCTCAAGCGCAGTGAAGTGCTGGGGCTCATCACCCAGGACCGGCGCACCATTGCCGTGGCGGGAACGCATGGGAAAACGACAGTGAGCACCATGCTCGCCCATCTGCTGACCGCAGGCGGGGTGCGGTGCAACGCCTTCCTCGGCGGCATCAGTGCGAACTATGACACCAACGTGCTCTTGGACGATGGCGCCGTGGTGAACGTGGTGGAGGCGGACGAATACGATCGCAGTTTTCTGCGTTTATCACCCAGCGAGGCCATCATCACGGCCATGGACCCCGACCACTTGGACATCTACGGAACAGCGGAAGCGATGTACGCGGCCTATGCCGAGTTCGCGGCCTTGTGCACAGGGAAATTGCTCGTGCACGAGCGCGTGATCGGACGTTTCGGCGGCCCCAATGCGGTGCCTTATGCCATCGATGGGGATGCAGGAGTGAAGGCGGCGAACGTGCGCGTGGAGGGAGGGGCCTACCACTTCGACCTCGTCCTCGGTGAACGGACCCTGAAGGACCTCACCTTGGGCATGCCCGGGCGCCACAACGTGGAGAATGCGGTCGCCGCATCGGCCATGGCGCTTGATCTTGGCGTGCCTGAGGACCGCCTCCGGAAAGGACTGGCCGGATTCCAGGGGGTCAGGCGCCGTTTCGAAGTGCGGGCAAGGACCGCGAAAAGCGTGTTCATCGACGACTACGCCCATCATCCGGCCGAGCTTGACGCCTGCATCCGGAGCGCCCGCGAGCTCCATCCGGGGCGTCGCATCACCGGCATTTTCCAACCCCACCTCTTCACCCGCACCCGCGACCTGGCCGCCGGTTTCGCCGAGAGCCTGGCCCAATTGGACGAGTTGATCCTGCTTGACATCTACCCGGCACGCGAGCAGCCTTTACCGGGCATTACAAGCGCCTGGCTGCTGGAACAAGTGCCACTAAAGAACAAGACCCTGTGTACAAAACAGGCCTTGGTGCCCCTGTTGCGCACGCGGGATGTGGACATCTTGCTTGCGCTTGGCGCGGGTGATATCGACCGGGAGGTCCCTGTCATCGCGGCCATGCTGAACGAACGTTGATAATGCTGAAGATCAAGCGCTTCCTGAAGCCTGTGGGCATGATCCTGGGGATCATGGCCATCGTGGTCGCGCTTGGTTTTGTGGAGCGAAGCAGCGAACGTCGCCCTGTAACGGCCCTCGATGTGGAGGTCGACCAGCCTGCGGATGTTCAGTTCATCGATGCGGATGCGGTGCGTGCCTTGGTGCTGGAGAATGGCGAAGGCTTGATCGGTAGCGCCATGGGCGAAGTGGAGATGACCGCCATTGAAGAGCGTCTGCGCAGCCTGGCCTGCGTGTCCGATGCCGACGTGTATCACACGCTGGATGGAACCATGCACGTCCGGGTGAAGCAGCGTCTGCCGATCGTCCGGGTCTTCAACGCGGATGGTTCGAACTTCTACATCGACCGTGATGGTTGGAGCATGCCCCCCACGGATACTTACACACCCCGCGTGCTTGTGGTCACTGGCCAGCTCTATGAGCCCTATCGCGAAGGTGAGCACCTGGTGACCGCGACGGACACCTTGACGGCGCATACGCGTAGCGATGAGATCCTCGCCCTTGCACAGATCATCATCGCCGATCCTTTCTGGAACGCCATGATCGATCAAGTGGTCGTGGACCTGAACGGCGAGTTCGAGCTGATCCCCCGCATCGGTGGTCAGCTCATCGCCGTTGGTAACGGTACCGATCTGCAGGCCCGACTGGAGAAGCTCCGCCTTTTCTACGCCAAAGGCATCCCGCAAGTGGACTGGAGGCGTTACGGGCGCATTGATGTGCGCTTCGCCGACCAGATCGTATGCACCAAACGAATGACGCCCTAACGTGAGCGACAACATGCATCAGCAGCAAGAAGACATCGTGGCCGGCCTGGACATCGGCACCACCAAGATCGCCTGCATCGTAGGGCGCAGGAATGAACAGGGCAAGATCGAGATCCTCGGCATGGGCAAGTCACGCAGCGACGGAGTGAGCCGTGGCGTAGTGAGCAACATCCAGAAGACCGTTGACAGCATCAAGGAGGCTGTTCGTGAAGCGGAGAACAGCGCGGGTGTGGACATCCAGACCGTGAACGTGGGCATCGCTGGACAGCACATCCGCAGCATGCACCACCGCGGCATGATCACGCGCCAGAGCCTGGAAGAGGAGATCCGCCAGCAGGACATTGACGCGCTGATCGACGACATGTACAAGCTGGTGATGCCCGCCGGCGAAGAGATCATCCACGTGCTTCCGCAGGAGTACATCGTGGACAACGAGCAGGGTATCAAGGACCCGATCGGCATGAGCGGTGTGCGCCTCGAAGCGAACTTCCACATCATCAGCGGACAGGTCACTGCAGCGCGCAACATCAACAAGTGCGTTCACCGTGCCAACTTGGAGGTAACGGAGCTGATACTGGAGCCGCTGGCCAGCGCCGATGCCGTGCTCAGCGCAGAGGAGAAGGAAGCCGGTGTGGTGCTCGTGGACATCGGTGGTGGTACCACGGACATCGCCATCTTCTCGGAGAACATCATCCGCCACACCGCCGTGATCCCCTTCGGTGGCAATGTGATCACCGAGGACATCAAGATGGGCTGCGCCATCCTGCGCGATCAGGCGGAACTGCTGAAGACGCGCTTCGGTAGTGCACTCGCAGCGGAGAACAAGGAGAACGAAGTGGTGTGCATCCCAGGCCTGCGCGGTCGCGAGCCCAAGGAGATCAGCGTGAAGAACCTCGCACACATCATCCAGTGCCGCATGGAAGAGATCCTCGAGCACGTGCATTTCGAGATCAAGAACAGCGGTCTCGAGAAGCAACTGAACGCAGGCGGCATCGTGCTCACCGGTGGTGGTGCGCAGCTGAAGCACCTGCGCCAGCTCACCGAGTACATCACCGGCCTCAGCACCCGCATCGGTTACCCCAACGAACACCTCGCGCCCAGCAAGGTGGTCGATGTGACGAGCCCTCTGTATGCTACCGGTGTCGGCCTCGTGATGCGAGGCTTCAGCCACCTCGACCGCAGCCGCCCCAACGCGGTGAAGACCAGTAAAGTAGAGGTCACCACCCACTCGGCCAACCGGGTAGGCAGCTGGTTCACCCAGGTGATCGACAAGGCTTCCGAGTTCATGAAGGACGACGAGAGCTGATCTTCTTTTCGCCCAAGCCCCAACCCCCAATTCCCAACGCTATGAAATTCGACCTTCCCAACGAGCTCGCCTCCATCATCAAGGTGATCGGCGTGGGTGGCGGCGGCAGCAACGCCGTGAACCACATGCACGCCCACGGCATCCAGGGCGTGGATTTCATCATCTGCAACACCGATCGCCAAGCGCTGGACATCAGCCTCATTCCGGTGAAGCTCCAGCTCGGTGCGGCCCTGACCGAAGGCCTCGGTGCCGGTAGCATCCCCGAGCGTGGCAAGAACGCCGCGCAGGAGAACCTCGATGAGATCCGCCAGTTGCTCAGCACCCGCACCAAGATGGTGTTCATCACCGCAGGCATGGGTGGTGGTACAGGAACCGGTGCCGCACCAGTGATCGCACGGATCGCCCGCGAGCTCGGCATCCTCACTGTGGGCATCGTCACCATGCCGTTCAAGTGGGAAGGTCGCAAGCGTGTGCAGCAGGCCACTGCCGGTATCGAGGAGATGCGTCAGGCCGTTGATACCCTGCTGGTGATCAACAACGATCGCTTACGTGAGCTCTTCGGGAACCTCACCATGGACGATGCCTTCGCCCATGCCGACAACGTGCTCACCACTGCCGCCCGCGGCATCGCCGACATCATCACCGTTACCGGCAAGGTGAACGTGGACTTCGAGGATGTGCGCACGGTGATGACCAACAGCGGTGTGGCCATCATGGGCATGGCCGAAGCCGAAGGGGAGGACCGCGCTCAACGGGCCGCCATGGAAGCCCTCGCTTCCCCCTTGCTGAACGACAACGACATCCGTGGCGCGAAGTACGTGCTGCTGAACGTGGCCCACGGAGAGCGCACGCTCGCCATGGACGAGATGAGCGAGATCACCGACCACATTCAGGAGGCCGCCGGCAGCAGCGCCGACGTGATCTTCGGTTACTGCCAGGACCTCTCGCTCGGTGAGCGTCTTCGCGTAACAGTGATCGCCACAGGCTTCAACCTCAACAGCAACGGCACCCCCATGGAAGAGCCGCTGGCGGAGCGCATCGTGACGGGTCTGTACGACGCAGCGACCCCCGTCACCGCGCCGCTCGCCAGTCCTTTCGCAACGCCGGCTACCAACTTGCAGCAGGGAGCAGCTCCCGTTCCCTTCGAACCCTACTTGAAGCCCGCTGTGGCTCCAGAGCTTCCGGTCTCCGAGGCTCCAGTGCAACAGCAGAGTGCGATCGTGTTCGATGAAGTACCGGCTCAAGCCGTTCCCGTGCGTCCGGTGGCCGTCGTGCCACCCGCCCCACCTGCTCCGCCTCGCGAGGAAGTGGTGCGCTTGAACCTGTATGACGCTCCGGAACCGAACACGCAGGCTCAGGTGGAGACCCCTACGAACGCGGCGCCGACCGCACCCGTGCCCTCCAATGAGCCGCGTGTGGCACCGGTGGAACATTCGAACCGCGTGGAGGACCGCCTGGCCCGTGTGCGTGAGATGAGCATCCGCCTGCGCTCCCCGAACGGGCTCAGCGAGATGGAGCGTGAGCCCGCCTACCGCCGCAAGAACGTGGTACTGAACGATGTGCCCAACAGCGCTGATAGCACCATGAGCCGCTACACGCTGAACGAGGAAACGGATGAGAACGGTGAGCGCCGCGTGGAGCTTCGCCGTAACAACCCGTTCCTGCACGACAACGTTGATTGAGCATGAGCCTTCAGCAGCGCATCGACGCGGACATCAAAGCCGCGATGCTGGCCCGGGACAAGGATCGCTTGAACGCGTTGCGCGCCATCAAGAGCGCGATCCTGCTGGAGCTCACGAAGGAGGGTGGAGGTACCGATGGTATCACGGAGGAAGCCGGATTGCGCCTGCTCCAGAAGCTGCATAAGCAGCGTGCGGAAGCCGCTACGATCTATCATCAGCAAGGCAGGCCCGATCTCGCTGGAGAGGATGAGGCACAAGCCCTGGTGATCGGGGCATACCTGCCGGCACGCTTGAGCGACGCGGAGGTGGAAGCGGAAGTGCGCAAGATCATAGCGGAGCTCGGTGCCACCGATATGAAGGCGATGGGGAAGGTGATGATCGAAGCGAACGCCCGCCTGGCGGGAAAGGCAGAGGGCAGCATGGTGGCGGCGCTAGTGAAACGACTCCTGGCCGGATCCTGATCCGGCAGTGAACGATACGTTGGGGTAGCGGCGGCGGGTCCATCGTGGGATGGCCGCCGCCGCGCTTGTTTCAGCCCACTTGGAACTTGAAGCCGACGCCGTGCACGTTCATGATCTGCACGTTGGGGTCGTGGCGCAGGTACTTCCGCAACCGGCTGATGAACACATCCAGGCTGCGGCCCAGGAAATAGGTGTCATCGCCCCAGACCATGTTGAGCACCAGCTCACGAGGTAGCACCTGGTCACGGTGCATGCAGAGCAGGCGAAGCACGTCCGCTTCCTTCTTCGTGAGCTTGCGCTCCTCGTCGGGATGTTTGAGCACCAGGTTGCGGTGATCGAAGGAATACGTGCCGATCTCGAAGACCTCACGTGAACGCGTGTCGTCGCCAAGGCCTTTCGTGCGACGCAGGATCGCCTCGATGCGCAGGATCAGTTCTTCGTGGCTGAAGGGTTTGGTCAGGTAGTCGTCGCCGCCCGCTTTGAAGCCAGCGATACGATCGTCCGTCTGGCTCTTCGCTGTTAGAAAGACGATCGGGATGCGCTGGTCCGTGAGGCGTATGTCCTCGGCCAGACTGAAGCCGTCCTTGTGCGGCAACATCACGTCCAGCACGCACAGATCATACGGATGTTCATTGAAGTACTTGAGCCCTTCCTTGCCATCGCGGCAAAGGTGTACCCCGTAGCCTTTGCGCTTCAGCGCATCTTGGATCACAAAGCCCAGGTTCTGGTCGTCCTCCACCAGCAGGATGTTCGCCTTGTTCGCGGTCATGATCATGTCATGGAAATGGGGAACAACACGGTGAAGGTGCTGCCTTGCCCGGGTTCGCTTTCGAGCTTGATGGTGCCGTTGTGGGCATGAACGATCTGCTGCACGTAATGCAGCCCCAGTCCGAAGCCTTTCACATTGTGCACATTGCCTGTAGGTACGCGATAGAAACGCTCGAACACGTGGTGCTGGTCCGCTTTGGCGATGCCGATACCATGGTCCTTCACCCGTAGCTCGACCCGCTGCCCCCGATCGGTGGTGGTGATGAGCACATCCACGTTCTCCGCGCTGTACTTGATGGCATTGTCCACCAGATTGAAGAGCATGTTGGACAGGTGTACGGAGTCGCCGGTGATCACGTGGTGGATCGCACCCAGTTCACTGCGCACGATGCCGTTGCGTTCCTGCAGCTGTACCACGAAGGCATCGGCGACATCCGCGATGAGCTCATGGAGGTCCACAGGTTCCTGCTTCAATGCTAGGTTCTCGCGGTCCAAGGTCGCCAGTTGCAGCACGCGTTCCACCTGGGTGCGCAAACGTTCGTTCTCAGAACGAATGATGCCTGCGTAGGTGCGAAGACGTTCCGGTTCGTTGACGATCCCCGGATCGCTCAAGACCTCACTGCTCAATGCGATCGTGCTGATCGGGGTCTTCAACTCGTGCGTCATGTTGCCGATGAAGTCGTTCTTGATCTCGCTGATGCGCTTCTGCCGAAGGATCACCCAAAGGCTATATGCGAAGAACCCGAACACGATGAGCGTGACGATGGCCGGGTAGATCCAAGTGGCCTGTGCGCGAGGCCTGGGCTCCCAGAAAACGCTGCCGCGACGGGGGAAGTAGACGCCGAAGTAGTGTCCGTCCTTGTTGAGCTTCAGCAGTTGACTGTGGGTTGCCGTATCGGCCACCGCGCTGTCCATCAGGCTTACATAGTTGCCGTAGACGATGCTGTCCGTGAAGCAGTCGTACACCCCATACTCGAAGTCCTCGCCGATGTTGCGCCGCATGAACTCCTTCCGCAGTAAGGCTTCCAGCAAGTAGGGGTGGACCGTGTCGTTGATCGCCACCGCGAAGTAGTTCGGCCGTTCCTGTTTCACAGCGTCGTACAGGTCCGAGGGGTCCTTGTTGATCGAGAGGATCTTCTCGGCCACGGCGGTCAGCGCGATCACCACACGGTCATTGAACTGCTTGTCCAGCTGCTGGTGCTGCCTTAGTTGAAGTTCAGCTTCGGCGCGTTGTACCCGGAAGGCCCGGTCCAACCAGAGCACCTGCGTCAGCACCACGCCCACCACGCTCAAGGTGGCCAACAGAATGACAGTAGCGATGGTGCGGCGGCGCATGGTCGGGGCCTTGCTTGGCCTGACACAATGTTAGCGCAATGACCCTCCGTGTAGGGCGCATTAACAACCCGTTTAATTTTCACCGCCCATGCACCCCCGTTTTCCGGTCCTCGCCTTTTCCGCCCTGCTCTTGATCTACGCGCTTGGAAGTGTGTTGGATGTGATGGAGGTGGATGCCGCGCAGTATGCCACCATGGCGCAGACCTTGGCCCGTGGCGGGGACCCGCTACAGCTCCACTTCCGGGGCCAGGACTACCTGGACAAGCCACCGTTGCTGTTCTGGACATCCGCCTTGTCCTTCAAGCTGTTCGGCATCCACAATTGGAGCTACAAGCTCCCTTCCATCCTGTTCGCCTTGCTTGGGCTGTGGTCCACCTTCCGCCTCGCCAAGCTGTACCATGGAAGGGAAACGGGCGTGAATGCGGCGCTGATGCTGGGCTCGTCGCTGGCCATGGTGCTCATGACCAACGATGTGCGGTGCGACACCATGCTTATGGGCTGCGTGATCACGGCGATCTGGTGTGGCGCTGAGTACATCGAACACCGGCGCTGGTCCTGGCTGCTGGGGACTTCCCTTGCCATCGGCGCGGGCATGCTCACGAAGGGACCAATGGGGCTCATGGCCCCGATGCTGGCCTTGGGCGGACATGTGCTACTGAAACGGAAGTGGTCCGCTCTGCGCGATCCGCGCCTGCTCCTTGCTCCGGTGCTCATCGGCCTTCTGTTGCTACCAATGTGCATGGGGCTTTACGAACAGTTCGGTGCCCACGGCCTGCGGTTCTTCTTCTGGGAGCAGAGCTTTGGTCGCCTTACGGGTGAGAACGTTTGGAAGGATGACTCCACGCCGCTCTTCTTCTCGCATGAGCTGCTCTGGCAGTTGCTACCCTGGACTTTGTTCGTGCTAGGTGGCCTGTTCCTCGACCTGGGTCTGTTGTTCAGCACCCGTCGTACAGAGGCAAAGGAGTGGATGGCACTTTCCGGGACCGTATTGGTCTTCATAGCCCTCTCGCTCTCCCACTTCAAGCTGCCGCACTATCTGTACGTGATCCATCCGCTCTTCTGCGTCCAGGCGGCGAAGGCCGTTCCGCGCATGAGCAGCAAGGCGTGGGGTGGTGCACAGCTCGCATTCGTGGCGCTTGTGTTCCTCTGTGGTTCGGCGCTCATGCTCTGGAGCTTTGCTAGCGTGCGCTGGTCGGTGGTAACGATGATCCTTTGTCTTGCCTTGGTGATCCATGCTTGGCGTTCCACTGGCGTGAACCGCATCATCGGGACCTCGTTCTGGGCCATGTGCGGATCGGCCTTGCTATTGAACCTGCATTTCTATCCCGCACTGTTACCCTACCAAGCGAACGCGCAGGCTGGGAAATGGGTGCGGGTGCACAAGGTCCCTGCGGACAAGTTCATCGCCGTGGGGGTGGGAGGAACGGCCTTGGATCACTATTCCGGACGCTCTGTTCGCTACGCTGGCAGCGCTTGGGAGGTGCGTGATCAGATAGTCTCTGGGACAGCGGTATACACCGACAGCACCGGGCGTGCGGACCTGGTGCAGCTGGGCCACATCCCTATAGATGAGCTGCACTTCGCGGATTTCAAGGTCCAATTGCTCAGCCTTGCTTTCTTGGACCCGAACCGGAGGGACGGGCAGATCAGATCACATTATCTCCTGGTATTCTAGGAGTTGATGGCCGCTTATGAGGTGGGGGTGAACATTTCCTCGTTAGTTCTGTTCATGATATTGCAGATAACCTTGAACAAGCCCTGTCCACGGGCTTCTAACCCCAACTCATCATGCAGCAGAACGATCTTTCAATGGATTATGCCCCACCAGGCCGAACGTGGCGAGGTTTGGCGGCGGCCATGGCCCTGTGCCTTGTCGGAACCTCCCAAGCCCAGACCTATTGCCCCTCCGATGGTGGGTCCGGGAACACCTTCAACATCGCTCGGGTCCAGTTCGCGGATCTGGACAATGTCTCCGGTGACAACAACGGTTACGCCGACTTCAGCGCTCTGTCAGCCACGGTGCAGCCTGGTTCCTCCAATGGCATCATAGTGGACCCCAATGGTCCATTCTTTCTGCGGTATCGTTGGAACGCCTGGATCGACTGGAACAACGACGGTACGTTCGGTGCGGGTGAACTGGTGTTCCAGTCCACGGGCTTCGGGACGGAATCCGGATCGATCAGCGTGCCGGCCGGAGTAAGCCCCGGTGCCAAGCGCATGCGGGTGAACATGAGCGCGTTCACGTACCGTGGTGCATGTGCTAACTATAGCACGGGTGAAGTAGAGGATTACACGGTGAACGTAGTAGCACCCTGCGATGCCGCCGCGGGTACCATCACGGCCGTGAAGCCGGACCTGTGCCTTAGCGGAAGTGAGGTGACTCTGGATGCTTCTGCCGACGGGAATGCGGTCGTCCCCGCAGGTTACCAAGTGGTCTACGTCCTGACCAGCGGTCCTGGGCTCGTCATCCAACAGGCTAGCGCCACACCCACCTTTACCGTCAGTACAGGTGGATCCTACACCGTGCATACGCTGGTCTACGACCCTTCCACGCTCGACCTTTCCGTTGTTGTACCTGGCGTGACCACGGGCTTCGATGTGAACAGCCTGCTGATCCAGGGTGGTGGTGCGATCTGCGCGAGCCTGGATGTGGCCGGTGCACCTTTCAACGTGAGCGACCCGAACGCGGGTACGCTGAGCGGGGGTGCGGACGTGTGCTCCAACGGTAGCGCAGTGTTGACGGCCACGGCCAACGGCGATGCGTACGTGCCTGCTGGTTACAGCCAGGCATACGTGCTCACCAGCGGAACCGGTCTGGTGATCGAGCAACTGGGCGCTGCGCCTGAGTTCACGGTGACCGGCGGCGGTCTCTACACGATCCACAGCTTCGTGTTCCCCACGGGCCTCGACCTGAGCGTGGTGGTTCCTGGTGTGACCACGGGCTTCGACGTCAACGGCCTGCTGGTGCAGGGCGGTGGCAGCCTGTGCGCGAGCCTGGATGTGGCCGGTGCCGCCTTCAACGTGAGCGACCCGAACGCGGGCACGTTGAGCGGTGGTGCTGATGTATGCTCCAACGGTAGCGCAGTGCTGACGGCCACGGCCAACGGTGATGCGAACGTGCCTGCGGGTTACAGCCAGGCTTATGTATTGACCAGCGGTGCGGGTCTGGTGATCGAGCAACTGGGCGCTGCGCCTGAGTTCACGGTGACCGGCGGCGGTCTCTACACGATCCACAGCTTCGTGTTCCCCACGGGCCTCGACCTGAGCGTGGTGGTTCCTGGTGTGACCACGGGCTTCGACGTCAACGGCCTGCTGGTGCAGGGCGGTGGCAGCCTGTGCGCGAGCCTGGATGTGGCCGGTGCCGCCTTCAACGTGAGCGACCCGAACGCGGGCACGTTGAGCGGTGGTGCTGATGTATGCTCCAACGGTAGCGCAGTGCTGACGGCCACGGCCAACGGTGATGCGAACGTACCTGCGGGTTACAGCCAGGCTTATGTATTGATCAGCGGTGCGGGTCTGGTGATCGAGCAACTGGGCGCTGCGCCTGAGTTCACGGTGACCGGCGGCGGTCTCTACACGATCCACAGCTTCGTGTTCCCCACGGGCCTCGACCTGAGCGTGGTGGTTCCTGGTGTGACCACGGGCTTCGACGTCAACGGCCTGCTGGTGCAGGGCGGTGGTGGCCTGTGCGCGAGCCTGGATGTGGCCGGTGCCGCCTTCAACGTGAGCGACCCGAACGCGGGCACGTTGAGCGGTGGTGCTGATGTATGCTCCAACGGTAGCGCAGTGCTGACGGCCACGGCCAACGGTGATGCGTACGTACCTGCGGGTTACAGCCAGGCTTATGTATTGACCAGCGGTGCGGGTCTGGTGATCGAGCAACTGGGCGCTGCGCCTGAGTTCACGGTGACCGGCGGCGGTCTCTACACGATCCACAGCTTCGTGTTCCCCACGGGCCTCGACCTGAGCGTGGTGGTTCCTGGTGTGACCACGGGCTTCGACGTCAACGGCCTGCTGGTGCAGGGCGGTGGCAGCCTGTGCGCGAGCCTGGATGTGGCCGGTGCCGCCTTCAACGTGAGCGACCCGAACGCGGGCACGTTGAGCGGTGGTGCTGATGTATGCTCCAACGGTAGCGCAGTGCTGACGGCCACGGCCAACGGTGATGCGAACGTGCCTGCGGGTTACAGCCAGGCTTATGTATTGACCAGCGGTGCGGGTCTGGTGATCGAGCAACTGGGCGCTGCGCCTGAGTTCACGGTGACCGGCGGCGGTCTCTACACGATCCACAGCTTCGTGTTCCCCACGGGCCTCGACCTGAGCGTGGTGGTTCCTGGTGTGACCACGGGCTTCGACGTCAACGGCCTGCTGGTGCAGGGCGGTGGCAGCCTGTGCGCGAGCCTGGATGTGGCCGGTGCCGCCTTCAACGTGAGCGACCCGAACGCGGGCACGTTGAGCGGTGGTGCTGATGTATGCTCCAACGGTAGCGCAGTGCTGACGGCCACGGCCAACGGTGATGCGTACGTACCTGCGGGTTACAGCCAGGCTTACGTGCTGACCAGCGGTGCGGGTCTGGTGATCGAGCAACTGGGCGCTACGCCTGTGTTCACGGTGACCGGCGGCGGTCTCTACACGATCCACAGCTTCGTATTCCCCACGGGCCTCGACCTGAGCGTGGTGGTACCTGGTGTGACCACGGGCTTCGATGTGAACGGCCTGCTGGTGCAGGGCGGCGGCAGCCTTTGCGCAAGCCTGGATGTGGCCGGTGCAGCCTTCAATGTGAGCGACCCGAACGCGGGCACCTTGACGGCCAACTCCTTCGAGACATGCCTGGAGAATGGCAGCGCGACGATCAGCGCCACTGCCAATGGCGATGCGAATGTGCCTGCTGGCTACAGCCAGGCTTATGTGCTGACCAGCGGTGCCGGTCTGGTGATCGAGCAACTGGGCGCTACGCCTGAGTTCACGGTCACGACAGCCGGTCTGTACACGATCCACAGCTTCGTATTCCCCACGGGCCTCGACCTCTCGGTGGTTGTCCCTGGTGTCACCACGGGCTTCGATGTCAACGGCCTGCTGGTGCAGGGCGGTGGCAGCCTGTGCGCTAGCCTCGATGTGGCCGGTGCGCCGGTGCAGGTGATCGCCTGTGAGCCAGTATGTGAAGCCTCGGCAGGCACCATCACGGCAAGTTCCGTTGATTGCCTCGGCGATGCTCCTGTGACCTTGAACGGCCTGCCGAACAATGACGCTGTGGTGCCTGCGGGTTACCAGGTGGTCTATGTGCTCACGGAAGGTGCCGGTCTGGTCATCGTGAACGCCGGTGCCGACCCCAGCTTCGAGGTGAACGCACCTGGGCTGTACACGATCCACACGTTGGTCTATGACCCTGCCACCTTGGACCTTTCCATCGTGGTGCCGGGAGTGACCACGGGCTTCGATGTGAACGGACTCCTCATTCAGGGCGGCGGCACGATCTGCGCGAGCCTTGATGTGGCTGGTGCTCAGTTCGAGGTGACCAAGTGCGTGGAGGAGTGCACCGCCCAAGCCGGCGACATCGCTCCTGAGGACTTCATCGTTTGCCGTGTGGGTGGACAGGCGACCGTGACCGGTGTGCCTGCTGGTAACGCTTTGGTGCCTGCTGGTTATCAGACGCTCTATGTGCTGACGCGCGGCCAGGGCTTAGTGATCAACGCGGTCAATACGGCTCCCACCTTCACGGTGAGCCAGCTCGGTCTCTACCGCATCCATACCCTGGTCTATGATCCCGCCACCCTCGACCTGAGCGGTGTGCAGTTCGGTGTGACCACAGGCTTCGATGTGAACGGTCTTTTGCAGCAGGGTGGTGGCGAGATCTGCGCCAGTCTCGATGTGCAGGGTGCGCCCTTCCTCGTGGTGGGCCCGATCCTGTGCAGCTTCTTCGACCTGTTCCGCGGTAACAGTGAAGCAGGTCTGGCTGACATCGAGCGCGTCACGGGAGGCTTGGACGGTAACTTCCTCAAGGCCATCGAGGAGGATGCTCCGTTCGGTGACCTGACCACCTACCCGAACCCGACCCGTGACCTGTTGAACGTGGACATCAACGTGTATATGGAGGGCCGTGTGGAAGTGGCGGTGATGAATATGCTTGGGCAAGAGGCTCGCCCGACCACCTCGCTGACCGTGGCCACCGGTGCGAACCGAACCACGATCGACGTGTCCGACCTCCGCGCGGGCACCTACTTCATCCGCCTCACAGCAGGCGACAAGGTGGTGACCCAGCAATTCGTGAAGATGGATTGATGTGAAGTGTTGATCTGCTCAGGGCCCGGAAGGTCGCGGTTAATGCCGCTATCGTCCGGGCCTTGTTCGTTGCACCAGGCCGTTGGGGATCATCGGTGGAGTTGCACGCTGCAGCCCATGAATTACCGCGTGCAATTTCTTCATGGAGCGTCGAACTGTTCGCTGCCCTTCCTTGTTCACATCAGGAACACACCGCGAGGGCGTTGTGCAAGGTCCGCGGAAGGTCACTTCCTTACGAACGTCGATACAAAAAGGTCCGGTGAAGGCGGGGTCTGGGAAGCGAAAGCGACCTGGGCCCCGCTGACGTTCTTGGGTCAGAAGCCTTCGCCGCCCTCCCCACCGGAGCCCGGATCCCTTCGCTGCTGCTGGTTCCTTCTGCGGAAGAGCGAAGCGTCCTGCTCTCCGAACTTCCAGGTCAGCGTCACCCGGAGGAAGCGCATTTCCCGACGGCGCTGTGTTTCCTGGTACAACGTCGGCGTGTCCAGCACGGTTCCCCACTTGCGCGTGAAGAACACATCGTTCAACATGGCCGTGGCGCTCCAGTGCTTGTTGAACTCCTTGGTGGTGCTGAGGTCGATGCCCCAGTTGGCGATCGAATAACCTTGGGGGATCGGACGGCGTCCCTCAAGCTCGCCGTTCAACTGAACACTCCAGTCCTTCGGCAATTTGGTAAGCAGGTTCAATTTGCCGTTCGCTTGCCAGCCGCTGTTGCTCACACGACCTTCGCCAGCTGAGATGTCCACGTACTGAACCGTGCCGCCCACCGTGAGCTGCATGGCCTTGGAGAATTCCAGCTTCACCGTGTTCTCCCATCCATAGGTGAAGCTGTTGTCCCCGTTCACGAAGGTGCTCACCAGGATCTGGGGGTTCTCCGGAAGCGGATACACGTAGCTGGTGATCACATTCTCTGTGACGCGCATGAACACCGATGACAACCAGTTGCTGCGTCCCTCACCGATGGGGAGCAGGTGGTTCACTTCCGCAAGATCGATGAACTCAGGCGCCAACGAAGGGTTGCCGATGCGCAGGTTCCGCGAGTCGCTGAACATGATGAAGGGCATCATCTGGAAGAAGTTCGGCCGGTTGATCTTGCGCGACACGTTGAACTGCAGTTCACGCGTGCCTTCCCATTTTCGCGAAACGTAGATGGCAGGGAACAAGGCCTTCCACAGGTCCTCCGTTCCGTTCGGATAGATGTATTCAAAGCTCAACCCCTTATCCTTGATATCGGAGATGAAGCGCGTGGTCTCGAAGCGCAACCCCGCTTGGAAGCCCCACCGGTCGTCGATCTTGTGGATCCAGTTGAAGTAGGCGGCGTTCACCATGTCGGTGATCTGGTAGTCATTCGATAGCGTGGAGTCACGGGCGACGGCGCTGGTGTCGGTGCCGACGGTCACGTTCAACAGCGAATGGTCCAACCGTACGTTGCTGCGCAGCCCATATTCGAACTTAGCGCGTTCGCCCCGTGGATCGCTGAAGTCGAACTGCCAGATGAACTGGTCCGCATCGGTGCTGCCAATGTTGTCCTGCACACGTGGACTTCCGATGGATGGGAGGCCATCGGCATCGTTGGTCTCGGTGGTGTAGAGCGCATCGTTGTCGCGGCGTGATCGGTTGTAGGTGAGGTCAGTGCTCCACTCACGTCCTTCCTTCGGGGTGCGGTGACGGAAAGTGAACTGGCTGGTGAGGTCGTTGCTGTTGTTCGATCCGACGTTCAGCTGACGGCCGGTGAATTCGATCCCACCGGTGCTGTCGTACTGCACGTAGTCCAGTTGGTCGTCGCTGGTGAAGGCCCGACCCCTGGCGCTCTGCGAGAAGCTCAAGGTGCTCCGGTTGCTCGCCTTCCAATCCACACCGAAGCGGCCGCCGTAGTTGTTGCGGTCGGAGCCTGAGTTGCCTTCCTGATCGAAACGGCTGGTGACCAGATCGCCGCTCAGCAGGTCTCGCTTGGTAAGGCTCGTGGTGTTGTTCGCGCTGTAGTTGTAGTTACCTGAAAGCTGAAAGGTCCAGCGGCCATCTTTTACGTTCAGGTTGCCGTTGCTCTGGTACCGGCCGTTAGTGCCGATGCCGCCCTGCAGTTGGCCGCTGTATCCGGGCCGGGTGCTCTTCTTCAGCACCACGTTGATGATGCCGCCACCGCTGCTCGCATCGAAGATCACGCTCGGGTTGGTGATCACTTCAACCCGCTCGATGTCGTCCGCGGGGATCTGATCCAACGTCATCGAAGAGGGGCGCCCATCCACCATGATCTGCGGTGTGGCGTTCCGCAGCGTCACGCCGCCATCGGCATCCACGCTGAGGCCGGGCACGTTCTTCATGACATCGGTGGCTGTTCCACCGCGCACGCTCAGGTCCTTTTCCACATTGTAGATGCGGCGATCCACTTGAAGCACGGACAGGCTGCGTTCGCCGGTCACTTCAGCTTCCTTCAGTACCGCCACGCTCGGCTCCAGCAGCAGGTTGCCCAAGTCCTGTTCCACCACATCAGGAGTGATGCGAACGTCCATCATCAGGGGGGTGTAGCCGAGGAAGGTCACCTTCAACTTGTACGGACCGAAGGGTAGCCGCTCCAGCATGAAGTCGCCGTTCTCCTCTGCCAGCGCGCCGGTCACGATGCTGTCACCGGGCATGCGCACCAGCTGCACGGTCGCGAACTCGACGCCCTTGCGGGAGGTGGCGTCCATGATCTTTCCGTAGACCTTGCCGATCGAGGGCCGTCCGGGCCCACCGCCGCCGGGGCGTTGTGCCATCAGCATGGACCCGATCAGTGACAGGGCAAGGACGAGAACAGCACGGATCGTGGGCATGGGCGGCAAAAGTAGACCCTAGGACAAGGGTGCTGTATGAAGGTTTGAAGCCCTTAACAAATGAAGAAGCCCCGCTGTTGGGCGGGGCTTCTGTGAAATGTGCTACTGGGGATCACTCGTCGCGATCACCGCCACGGCTCCAACGGTCGCCGCCACGGTCGCTGCCGCCACCGCCTCCGCGGTAACCACCACGATCGCCGCCACGGTCTCCGCCGCCGCCACCGCCTCCGCGGTAACCGCCACGGTCTCCACCGCCGCCACCGCCACTGCGGTAACCACCACCGCCGCCGAATCCACCGCGATCACCTTCCGGGCGCGGGCGGGCTTCGTTCACTACCAGGTCACGACCTTGGAAGTTCTTTCCGTTCGTGCCTTCAATGCTCTGACGACCGGCATTGTCATCGGCCATCTCCACGAAACCGAATCCACGGCTGCGGTTGGTGGCCTTGTCCATGATGATCTTGGCCGAGGTTACTTCACCGTAGGCTTCGAAGAGCTCGCGGAGGTCCTGGTCCCTTACACTGTAGGCGATGTTGGCGACGTAAATGTTCATGTGTTCTACTGACTGAGTGAGGTTTGTGTTTTGACCTTTCTCCAGCAACTCTCGCCAAAGAACGACGGGAGAAAGGCGGTGCGAAGCTAGTGCAAATGGCTTCAACAAGTGCAACAAGGGGGCCTTTTCAAGGGATCTCAAGCTCCGGGGATGACCCTATTGGTCGCATCGGGGGGCGTTCTCCCCATCGCCGCCCGTGGTCCTGAACCAACGCTCCCCTTGCAGAAAAGTCCCGCCATTTCGGTCCTCCAGCGTGTAGGAGCTGATGGACCCATCGTTAGCCCGCAGTTCCAGTCGTGCGCCTTCGGGCCCATCGGTCAGCACGTCCCAGCTGCCCGTGCCTTGGCTTCCTGAAACGGAAGCGGCCGAAGCATCAGCGCTACCCAGGGTCAGGTCCGAACCGGCCTTGCGGGTGAACCGGCCGCCAGGGCATAGGTCGAGGGTGATCTGCGTGCTCATGCCACCGCCAAGGCCGCCCGCCATGGTAGAAGGGGAGGAGTAGCTGGAAATGTAGGTAAGGCGTGTTCCGGTCAGGTGAGCACGCCATTGTTCCACGACCGGAGGCGCTACAGGCTGGGTGAAACGCACGCTCTCTATCACTGACATGGCCGCTTCCAGAAGCGGAAGGTTCGGCTCGGTGCCCTGCCCCAGCGCCACGATGCTAAGGCCCGGTCCTCCGGCATTGCTGATCATGCCCACCGTGCCGATCCACACCGGCTGCCATTCCATGGTGCCTTTGAAGTCCAGCTCGATCGCGTTCGGATACGGATGCCGTACCGGGCCGACCTGTTGGATGCTGTTCGCCGGATCATCGGTGGGCAATGCGGTCATGTCCTTCTCCAACCCCTCCAAGGTCTTATGCTCATGGGTGGAGATGATCACCGTACCGGCTACATCCTCCTTCACCAACCCCCATGCGCCCTGCTGTTCCATACCGGTCCAGCCTGCGGGAATGTCGAAGGAGAAGCCCAGCGACGGAACATCCACGCGCTTGACGAATTGAGCGGAGGCGCTCGCGTTGAGCAGGAACAGAGCCAGTGGAACGAGCAGGCGAAAGCGTATCATGAGCCGAAGTTCGCGTTTCGCCATGGAAGGGCCGACCTACTCGACGATCACGGGTTGGTCCTTCGGGTGCTTCACCGTGTAGCTGAAGCCGAGCTTCTTGATGCCCTTGGGCTCCACCTTCATGTTCCAGGTGAGCATGCCGTTCTGGTCGTTCACCTCGGCACCGCCCTTGTCCTCCAGCTTCACCTCGATCTCGCTACGTGGGCTCAAGGGGTATTGGTCGCGCACCTCCAGATCGATGGCGGTGGACTTGTTGTTCTTCACCGTAAGGTCCCAGCCGCGTAGTACTGTGCGCTTGCCACCCACCACGGCCTTGTCGTCCGCACCCTTGCGGCGCACACGCTCCACCACCACACCCTTGTCACGCCCCAGGCTGATGTCCAAGGTGTCCTGTGGACGGCTCAGGTCCAGGAAGCTCTGGCCGACATAGGTGCCTTCGAAGAACACGTTCGCCTGGCCGGGCAGTAGGTTCAGATCCTCCCAGCCTGTGGTGCGTGCATAGAGGAAGGCGTCCTTGTCCAGCTTCGGGGTGCAGTAGTGCTTGAAGCTGGAGGGGATGGAGTGCGTTTTCACGCCCACGGTATGCGCCATGCCATCGGCCGGCACGGTGAAGGGCGCGTCGATGGAGAATTCCACGGTGGTCGTGCGGTAGACGGTCGTGTTCATCACCTCGGTGTTCGCAGGTACATCCTCGTAGAGATCCTTACTGTAAACATTGCCCTCGGCCACGGAAGGTGCTGCTGCCGGGGCCCTGACATCGTCCATGCGACCTCCGCGTGCACTGAGGGTCTGGATGGTGTAGGGCTGCTCCAGCACCCAGGTCTGTAGCTGGGGCATCACACCGCCTTGAGTGGGATTGCCGCTGCTCAGGCTCATGTCCACCTTGGTCCAATCCTCGCCGGTGCTGTTCACCACTTGCGCCTTCATCAGCAGTTCAATGGGTTGGCCCACGCTCTTGGCGCGCAGGTCATAGGCCGGGGTCCAGCCAGCATTACCCACGAAATAGGTGAGCACGAAGGTGGCGTTCACCTCGGCCGGGCTGTCGATCTCCACCACGATCTCGCTGGTGGGCTGCGGAGCCTGGGCCTGCAATTGGGCCAGCTGTTGGCGCAGCTTGTCAGCCTCCTCGCCGATCACGCGCTTCTTTTCCTCCTGTGTCAACCAGCCGACCTTCATGGCCTTCATGCGTTCACGGACGTAGTCGTTCACTGCCTGGAGCTGTGCGGCGGTGAGCCCGTTCTGCTGTCCGCCAACGGCGCTGTTCTTCAGCAGCAATTGCTCCTCGTTCACCCACACCTGCTGCACGCCGTTCTCGATGTTCCAGTCGTGCTCCAGCTTCTTGATCTGGTCCTGCAGGTCCGTGATCTCCTTCTTCTTCGGGCTCTCGGTCAGGTAATTGATACGATGGTTCACGCTGAGGATGCTGTAGCCGCCCTTGCCCGTGACCTGGATGCTCTGCGGATCGACGGACTGCGTGAGGCCCGTGAACACCAGTGTGCTCGGACCGGATGGGATCACCGCGTTCGCGGTGCGCGAGACCTGCGCTCCGGCCAGAAAGACCTTGGCCTCGCTCACCTTGCTGGTGATGGGTTTTTCCCTTTCGGCGGCGAAGGCCATGCCCGGGATCAATAACAGACTCGCACAAAGGGTGCGGATGGACAGCGTGCTCATGAGGTTCGGCATTCGTTCAGCAAAGTAAGGGTCCCCGGTCGTGGAGGGCTGCTCTCTGTACACGTAGCATGCCGATCCGTTCGATCCACGCCCTCACCAAGCTCTCCGCACTGTTTCCCCAGCCTTATTTCTCGCGCTTCAGCGGAACGGTAACCCTGTGTTGGTGATGCCCACACATCAACACCGTCGCTTTGCGCCCGGAACCAAACACCCAAAGACACGATGAAGGACAGACGAAGATCCGTATCCCACGCGCTCACCATGGCCATCGCCCTGGTCACTTTCCCCAGCAGCGGACAAGAACAAACAACCTTGGCCGATCTGGGCGCGGTCCCGGAGGTCATGATCACCTCGAATCCGCGCTTTGCCGATGAACTGAAGACCAACTCGCCGATCACGGACGATGGTCATAGCGGCGACGAACTGGAGCCTGCCGACCAGCTGATGATCTCCTTCAGCGATACAGAGGCGGATCGACTTTCCGTGGACATCCTGGATGAAAAGGGACGTTGTGTGCAGCAACACATCTTCACCAGCCGCCAGGGTAAGAACACGTTGCCGGTCGACGTCACCGGCCTTGGCCGCGGACGCTATGCAGTGCGCGTACAATACGCGGGCAACGTACACGTCAGCCGCTTTCAGCGCGACTGATCCCGCTTCGGCGGAGGTGTTGGTGAGCCGGCCGTTGGCCGGCTCTTTTGTTCTGGTGAACCGTATGCCGCAGATGAACTGAGAAGTTCCTTGAATGCGGAACGCCCTGCCTTGATGACAGAGCGTTCCCGCGGAGGAGAGATCCGCGTTCCCCTACTGTTTGATGAACGGAACAAGCCATTCCCCATCCGAGGCAACGATCCGCAGTCGATAGGTGCCCGGAGCGATCGCGCTCACGTCCAGTTGCATGGTCGATCCGACGGCGAAGTTCATTCGGCCAGTAGACAGGACCTTGCGACCAGCGAGATCAATAAGGTCGATCGTGCACATCGCTGGAGCCTCTATGTCACACCTGATCATCAGGCGGTCGTTGGCAGGGTTGGGGTAGAGCTTGAAGGCACTTTGCCCGCTCTTGTCTTCGATGGCGTTGTTCGTTTGCGGACGATACTGTGCGTTCTGATAGGCATTGGTGTTCCATGAATAGCTCCAGGAGTTCAAGGTCAGCCAGGGCTCGTGCTCCCCGGGCTGGCAAAAGAGGTATTGCTCCAGCGTTGTGATGCCGTTCTGGTCCGTCGTGTTGCGCACCTTATGCAGTCGTAGAACATTGGTCACGGTGCCCCAAGGGAGGATCAGGTCTCCGTAAGCATCCGCTTCAACAAGCAGTGTGCCCGTTACAAGCTCCGAGTCCGGTTGGGCCATGGCGTCCGGAAAGTGACGCATGCCGCTGAATGTGTCGGTGTAGGATGACCCCATGCCGAAGGGATAGCGGATCTCATCGACGGGGTCAGCATACTCCAAGGAGGACAGTGTGATCCCGTCAAAGTAACCCAGATAGATGAAGGCGTTCGGCAATGCTTCGTAGAAATCGGTATGACCATAGGCGTACCAGGTCACTGTGGCGCTGGAGAACCCTTGACCTCCTGAAGGGGATGACCATTCTTCCAATGAAGTGCTTGTACAGGTCAGACCGCTGAAGTCCCATGTCTGTCCTGGCCCGGCCTGTCCGGAAGGCATGGGACCGCAGGTTGAGACGTTGAACTGATCCCCCGGCACACAGGTGATGCTACCGGAAGCCAGAGCAGGTTGAGCCATGAGCTGGCGTTGTGCAGCGAACAGGAGTATCAGCGTCAGAACGGACGAGCGCAGCATGCTCATGGAGCTTCGTTCAATGCTGGGTTGGAAGGTCGATCTCATGTTCGAGCAAATTCTTCGGTGACGTGCATTGGCTCCATTTCGATCGAATGACTGTTGCGATCACTGCTTCACGAATCGCACGTGCTCGGTGCTTTGACCGTCGCTAAGGATCAAGTCGTAGCTGCCGGCAGCCAGCCCCCTCAGGTCGATCTCGAATGTGCCTGTGTAGTTGATCGCGGATCGCTCATAAGTGTGCACGGCCCTTCCGGTCGCATCCACGATGGAGAGGACCACGTTGGATGAACTGTTGTTCAGCATGCGCAGCGTGATGCGGTCGCTTGCGGGGTTCGGGAAGAGTAGGACGTTGGTTGGTGTTTTCTGTTCATTCGTGCCATTGCTCCCGGTCGTTGTCAACCTGATCGACCAACCATCATAGTTGACGCTGGCTATGAAGCCTAGACCGCCGAAGACATAGTTGCCATCGCTATCTTCATCAAAGGCGCGTACGCGGAAGTCGTAGTCGAACGGGAAGTAAGGCCAAGCATCAATGTAGACATAGTCGAGCTCTGTGCCGGCGGTGTTCAATTGTTGCGCGAACATCAAGTTGTCCGATCGGCGTCCCCAGACAACAAGCCGCTGCTGGGAATCCATCTCCACGCGTCCTTCATCAAACGAACTGACGGCGAGGGAACCATTTGTTCCGAACGAACTGACGATTGTGCCTGTGGCATCGAACTTCAGAAGTTGTTTCTCGGTGAAAGCGACATCCTTACACAGTGCATATAAGTTGCCGGTCGCATCGCGAACGAAGGACGTGACGCCCCGTGTCGTAGCGGTGGGAGAGAGCTGAACACCGGAAGTCCCGAAGGCATTGTCATACGAACCGCTCGCGGTCACCTTCACCCAACTGTTGTCCGTAGCACCATGTGTGCCCCCGCACAATACGCTGCCGTCCGGAAAGAACTCCGCATCGCGGAAGCGTTCGTCCAGTGATGAGCCATGGAAAAAGTAACCGCCGTTCCCGAAGCCACTGTCCAAAGATCCGGACGATGTCAAGCGCAGCACGAAACCAAGCGTGAGCGACTGACCTCCCTGCGGTGCGGTAGTGCCCACTGCCGTGTAGCTGCCGTCGCTGTTCTGATGAAGGGCTTTCACACCCTTTTCCGCCGAAGTGCCGCCTGCGTAGGCAGGCACAAGCAAGGGGTCGCCGGTGATCAATGCGATTCCGCCGGTACCGAAAGCAGGATCCAAGGAGCCGTTCGCCAGCAGTCTCACGAAAAGCAGCTGGCATGTATCCGCTGTCCAGCGCACCCCGCCGATCAACACGTTGCCATCGCTCTGTGCGACCATCGCCTGACCCTCCTCTCTGCTATCGGGAAGATCGACGTAAGCGAGGCCAGCGGTTCCCCAAGAAGCTGAAGCTGTGCCATCTGCCGCTCTTCGCCAGACGGGCAATCCTCCCACGTAAGGCGTGAAGTTCACCGGGTCCCAGTTGGACCCTGTGATCAATAGATCTCCATTCGCCGCGTGGTCGATAGCATTGATGTATTCACCGACACCTCCATTCGGAAGCACCAGTCCGCCATCCGTATCAAAGGTCGGATCAGGGCCTCCGATCTGTGCGGACGCAGCTGCAGCCAGAAGGAGGAACGCTGCACCCGCGATGAAAGGTCGACAGGGAGAGGGTATGCCGAGAGCAGTGGTGTTATGTCCTGTTTTCATTTTCCTGAAGACTTCATGTTACATATGGCAAAGCTCCCTGTGTTCGGAACCTCGGTCAATCACATCATGATGTAGTAGGGTGTCAGTTCGATCCGATATCACCCTTCATGACCGGGTCTTGCCTGCTGATCGGACCCGTCCGATCATACTTCGTAGAATGGCTCAGTATTTTACGAAGCGGAGAAAGGTGGTTAGGTCTCCTTCGGAGATGTGCAGACCATAGCTACCTTGAGGAAGGTCGTGGAGATCCAGAACTATGGTGCCCTGATCAGTGAACGTGAAACGATCGGCTGCGAGGACGGACCTTCCAGCAAGGTCTTTGATCACAAGGCGATAGGCATGTTGCCCGGTAGCTTCCGCTCGAAGGGTTATCCGTTCAGCGGTGGGGTTGGGGAACGCTGACACGCGAGCGGTCCCCGTCAGGTCCGTGAAGCCGTTCCCACCGTTCCCGCTCACACGCGCCGACCAGGCATTGTATGAGAACCCGGGCACGAAGCCTTGGCCGCCGATCACGTAGTTGCCATTGCTGTCCTCGTCGTAGGCCAGGATCCGATACTGATCGCCCGGGACGTTGTAGGAGCCCGGATAGAAAGGCCAATAGTCCAGTTCCGTGCCTGTGCTCGTGGAGTATTGCGCGATGAACAGTGTATTGTCCGACTGACGGCCCCACACGACCACGCGCTGCTGTGCATCCATCTCCACGCGCTGGTCCAACGAACCGAAGGCCACTTCCCCACCCGTGCCGTAGCCAGCAACCACCTGGCCGTTCTGGTCGAACTTCACCAAGCGCTTCTCCGTGAACACGCTGCTCGAGCAGTTCGCATACAGATCACCATTGGCGTCACGCACAAAGGAGGTGATCCCTCTTGTGGTGCTTGTGGGTGTCACTTGCACACCTGCGGTCCCGAAGGTCATGTCCACAGAGCCGCCCGCGGTCACCTTCACCCAACTATTGTCGGACCCATTGTGCGCGCCTCCGCAGAGGATGCTCCCATCAGCATAGAACTCCGCATCGCGGAACGTTTCATTGTCTCCGGAACCGTGTAGGAAGAGGCCGTTGGCGCCGAACGATCCATCGATCGCGCCGGTGGATGTGAGGCGTAGGACGAAGCCGAGCGTAACGTTGAACCCGCCTTGTGCAGCTGTGGTGCCGACCGCCGTGTAGCTGCCGTCGCTGTTCAGGTGAAGGTCGGCGATCCCTTTCAGCGCAGGGATGCCACCGATGAATAAGGGGACCAATGCCGGGCTCCCTGTGATCAAGGTGTGCCCGCCAGTCCCGAAACTCGGGTCCAGCGCACCGTTGGACAACAACCGAACGAACATCAACTGGGAGGAGTCAGCGGTCCAGCGAACGCCGCCGATCAGCACTTTGCCGTCGGGTTGAGCGATGATCTTCTGACCTTCTTCCCGCCCGTCCGGCAGGTCGATGTAGGTGAAGCCATTCGTTCCCCATGAGCTGACCGCTGACCCATTGCTTGCCCTACGCCAAACAGGTATGCCACCGACGTAGTAGGTGTTGGCAACAACATCCCAATCTGTCCCCGTGATCACTAGATCCCCATTGGCTGCATGGTCGATGGCGTTGATGTACTCGGCGCCGCTTCCGTCCGGTAGGTTGAGAACGCCATCCGTATCGAAGGATGGGTCAACGTCACCGATCTGTCCAGAGGTCGTGCTCGCTATTGCGGTTAGCATCGTGATGATGCAGAGCCTCTTGAGCTGAGTGATTGGGGTGCGAACGGCAGATGTACGGAAGTTCATGTGCGGCATTGGGATGTTGAGCGGCAAAGCTCCCCAGGCCCCAAGTGCGCGTCAATCACATCATGATGTAGCCGACCTTGCGGACCAGTGGTCAACCCAGGAGCCGTTCATTGATGGTCTTGGCCACCGCTTCCGTGTTACTGCGCACATGCAGCTTCTCATAGATATGCTTGATGTGGCTGCGGACCGTGTTGATGCTGATCCCCAACTTGTCCGCCACCATCTTGTAGCTGAGGCCGTCCACGAGGCATTGCAGCACTTCCTGTTCGCGTTGTCCCAGTTGGTGGTCCGGTACGACCATCGCTCTTGCGGGTGAGCTTACGCGGAGCTGCGTCAAGACCTTCCGTGCGATGCTTGGCGTCATCGGCGCGCCGCCTTCATGCACTTCAGCGATGGCGGTCAACAATTCCTTCGGAGGTGTCGACTTCAGCAGATAGCCCATGGCACCGGCCTGTAGTGCTTGATACACACGCTCCTCGTCCTCGAACACGGTGAGCATGATGATCTGCACGTGGGGAGCGGAGGTGTGCAACTGGCGAGTGGCTTCGATACCGCTGAGCCCGGGCATATCGATGTCCATCAGGATCACATCCGGCCGCTCGACGGTCACAACCTTGAGCACCTGCGTTGCATCCGCATTCACACTGGTGAGAACGATGCCTGATGTGTACCGCAACAGTTCCCCCAGCGATTCGCGGATGGCCGAATTGTCGTCGAAGAGGCTCACGCGGATGTCCATGACGCAAAGCTATCGGAGGCACGCGCGTGTTAGCTCACATCATGATGTCATACGCTTCACTGGCGCGGTTAGCCGAATGGTGGTGCCGCCACTGTCGCGGCCGCTGATCAACAAGGTTCCGCCTAGCGATGCCGCACGCTTGTTCATACTGCCAAGCCCGTTCCCGTTCAGCCCGATGCCGAGGTCGGTCTGGATTCCCGTGCCATTGTCGGACACTGAAAGTTCAAGGGCATTCCCAACGCGACCGAAAACGATCTCCACAACCGTGCATTGCGCATGTTTCGCTGCATTGGACACCGCCTCCTTCAATACAAGGAAGAACTCTCGACGCTGCACCATGTCCAGCTGCAAGTGTTCCATAGCGGGGTCGCATGTGAAGCGGAGCACGATATCCTTCGCACCTAGTATCTCCGCCGCGAACAAGCGCATGCGCTCGGCCAATGGTCCGCCTCCATCGTTCTTCGGGTCGATGCTCCAGACAATGTCGCTCATGCGCCCGATCATCTCCCGTGAACGTTCGCCGATGCGACCCATCACTGCCTGTGCATTATCCACGTCACGATCGCCCAACCGCTGTCGTGCAAGTTCACTGAAGAAACTGATGCTTCCCAAAGTGCTCCCGATATCGTCGTGCAGATCGCGCGCAATACGGTCTCTTACCTGTTGCATGCGTTGCCGTTGTCGCAGACGATAGCGCAATACGAGGTGGACGAGAACTCCACAGGCGAGGAACACGAGGGATATGAACCAAACGCGCCGCCACCAGGGTGCGGTGATGGTGAACGTCCAGGTCGCTTCGTTCGTGTCCGTATCCATCGAAGGACCATCCGGCCGCAGGCGCAAGGTGTACCGGCCCGGTGGAAGACCGGTGTAGGCGATGCGTTCACCTGCTGGTGCGTGCAGCCATTGTTGATCATAGCCGTCAAGGTGGTACGTGAAGCTCGGCGGACCTGCAAGCGCAGGAGCCACGAGACCAGGCGTGAAGAACAGGAAGTTCCGATCGTGGGGAAGTTGGACGTTCGATCCATGCAACAGGCTATCGGCGGATCGGTCGAAAATGGAAAGGTGTGCAAAGTAGGTGCGTGCTTTTGGGATCGCATTGGCCATGTGTTCAGGCCACCAACGCAACACTTCGGTGCCATTGGACGCCCACAGCGAGCCGTCCTTTGCGGCTTGGATGTAGCCCGACAGACCATCCAGATGGAGGCCATTGGTCGCGTTGAACGATCGTGTCACTTGTGTGACCGGGTCATACACGAGGAGTCCACCGTCGCTGATCATCCAGATCCGGCCTGAACGGTCGCTCGCCAGACCTTCTATCGTGCTATGGCCGTTGAGGACCACGCGGAAGGGTGTTCCGGTGTTGTTGGGGTCAAAGGAGTACAGCGCACCGCCGGCCGTATACCAGTAGGTTCCGTCCGCTTTCGGCATCAGGTCCCAGGCATCCAGTTCATGGCGGGCCACGCTTCGGTCGGTGTAACTCCAGAAGACCGGCATGCTCAGTGAATCCGAGGGCAGCGCGGTCATGTCCGTATAGCGCGCATAGGTCCGCTCCAGATCGGGCAGATCCCCGAGTTCGAGCAATTCGACCAGTCCGCGCGAGGAGCCAAGTAGCCAGATGCGGTCATTCCCGTCGACCACGATCTTGCGAACGAGGTTCTCGAACCGGTCGGGCTTGTGCTGTTGAGCCACTGCGGCAATGCGTCGCTTCAGGTCAGCTTCCACAACGTTCCAGCCGTATGGCATGGCCAGCACCGTATGAGCACCTTTCCGTGGCCGGGCCGCTATGCAGTTCACACGAGAGGAAGCCAGTTCACTGAATCCGGAGGGGCCGACCCATCGATCCATGGCGAACAGTTTGCCTGACGCTGGGTCCAGTACATGCAGGGTGCGTTGTGTGCCCACCCCGAGCAGGTCCGGTGTTACCCAAAGTGCGCTGTACGGCTTCAGTGATCCAAGCTTGTCGCTGAACGGCCCGAAAGAGGGTGCTGTCCCGAGGATCCCTTCCGGCCAGATGCGTCGATCGGTGACGATCCCGACACATTCATTGCTGCCAGCGAACAAGGCCGTTATGCTTTCGCCAGGAAGCGGGTTCATCAGCCTGTACACCTGTTGTTCGGATCGTGAACGCTCGATGAGCATAAGTCCATTGCTGCCGCCGGCCCAGAGGTTGCCGTCACGGTCCAACAGAAGCGCATGCACATCCGTACCCGCTTCCAAGTTCCCTTTTGTGGTGGACCATTTCTGCGTTCGCGCGTCGAAGTAACGCAGGCCTGTGGCGCTGGTGGCGACCGCGAGCTCACCGTTCAGCATGGACAACATGGTCCTGATCTCATTCGAAGCGAAGGAGATGGTCGCGCCTACCTCTAGAATGACCTCGTGGGTGCCTTTTTCCGGGCGGTATACGTGCATCGCATTGTCCCAACCACCACCGAATACCCTGCCGTCCGGCCAAGGCAGCACTGCGGTGAGCGTATGCCCGGGATACGGGAAGTGGCCATCGCGCAAGCGATCACATGAGCGCACACCATTGGGTGTCAAGGCGGATAGCCCGTTGCCGTTCAGCGAGAAATACATGAGTGAATCCGAGATGAATGCGAGCGCAGCAGGGCTTGAATTGACCGATGCGGCCGGTATGCGCATGGGTTCCCATGCGTTCCTTGACGTATCGAACACGTGCGCATCGTGCTTCTCCACACCGACCACAATGCGGCCATGTGCATCGAAGCATAGGAAGTTGATCAGTGGTTCTGGAGGTGCGGTTCCGTTCGCTGTCCGAAGCTGGACGCTTTTGAAGATGTCCGCGTCCTTTTCACGGGTGCACAGCCCGTTGTGCGTGCCCACCCACAACGTCCCATCACCGCTTACGGCCAACGCGGTCACTTGGTCATTGCTCAAGGTTCGCGCGTCGCCGGCCTTTGCGTGGAAACCGAGGAACTCACTACCGTCGAAGCGAAATAGTCCGTGTTCTGTACCCACCCAGAGAAAGCCGCTGCTATCCTGCGCCAGCGCGGTCACTTCCTTGCTCGAAAGTCCTTCGCCAGGGCCCCAATGACGAATGGACGTCCGCTGATCCCATTGCGCATGGATACCGCAACTGTGAAGAGCGAGCAAGATGAAGAAGAGAACCTTCATTGCTTGTGAAGGCGGCCGCCCAATAGTTTGATGTATGGTCGTGGTTCGTTGAGCGCAAAGCCGACTATACGCTTCACGTGTTAGGTGAACGTGTGTCGCTGAAGGTTGGAAGTAGTAGTACTTCCTGCTCCAGACCTGCATTGTAACTGTCCATGAGAGCTACGACGTGTCGCACACTTGGATGCTGCGATTTCCTCAAAGTCGCCAGCATTTCCTGATGGCGCTTGTTCAGCAGCAATGCACGATTGCCATAGCGTGCGAACTGCGCCGCCAGATCTTCAGGTACGAATAGCTGGATACGTTCGCCCAGAATGGCATGGTTACGGAGGAATTCGCTGAGACCTGTAGGATCATAGTCCGGAGCATGGATGAAGCGAACGCCTTGGCCGAGCGAGGCTGCAATCCATTTCAGTAGGCGGTTGGAAGCGCGACCGTTGATGAGGAACGCATTGGTATCTCCCCCGAAGACACGATCATGATGGAGAAAGACGGTGGGATTTTCGATAAGTACCCAAGCACCCCTTAACGTGTACGCTCCCGGCTCAGTGAGCACGACGGAGAAGACGCCATGCTCGGCTGTAATCGCTTTGGCAGGCACTGACCTGCTTTGGTGAACGAGTGCTTCTTGGCCTAGAACGCGGAGGTTGATGATCTCAGGGGTATCGTTCCGTAGTGACTTTGTATCGCGGAACTGTGCGAGACCTGCTATGCGTGAAGGAGACTCAGAAACTACCCTGTCCGTTGGGAAATGCTGGAGGAAAAACTCAGTAAGCCTCTTGACATCGCGTACCGAGATTTGTCGCCCTCCAACAACACGCTCCTCCATAAGTACACTTGTGTCTCGCAACGGTTGCGTCAAGCGCATGAAGCGGGCTCCGCATTGGGACAATGGAAGATGACCATGTGCCAATAGGGCGACCAACTTTACACGCAGCTGTTCCCGTGCGTTCACGCCTCGGTTTCAGTGGGTGCATCGTACTTCACGCCCACGCGTCGTTCCTTGCGGACCACCAGGCGACCGTTCTGCGGGCGGAGGAAGTAGAGCGCGTCCACTTCGCTCACGGGCTCCGGTGCTGCGGTAAGGGCCATGAAGCCCAGGTCGCGCGACATGCGAAGCACGGCGGAACGATTCATGGCGTCCAAGGAGTGGATCTCGTCCAGGAAGAAGGGTACGCGTGACAGGGGGGTGTGCTTCTTCGGATCCTCTTTCAACAGGCTGCGGAGCACGAGCAGGTTGAACAGTACCTTAATGGTGATCGCAGTACCGTGCGACTCCACTTGCAGGTTGTCGTAGTTGTGGGTACGGCCCGAGTTGGTGGTGACCATGAAGCGCAACGTAAACAGATCGCTATAGTTCAAGGTAATGCGCTCGCTTAGTTTCCGTCGGAAGCTCTGGTAGGCCGCATCGATCTTCGTGGAGCTTTCAAAAAGACCGGTGTGGTCGGTTTCGGCAAGTTCCTTCAAGGGCTCAACCAGATCGCTCTGGTCAATCACCTCAATGCGTAGTGCTTGCAGGTTGCTCACGCTCACCTTGCTGAAGCGGCGATTCAGCTTTTCTGCAGCGCTACGTATGTCGTTCACACCCCTTATTACGTCGGCAAAGTTGGCGCGGAGCAGGTGCAGGTAGTTCTCCCAATCCTTCCGGAGCGCTTCCTCGAAGGTGGGCAGACCCTCGAGCTGTTCCTTCATCAGCTGCACCGTGTCCGATTCCGTGGCACCGATGATGTCGCTCTTCAGCACGGCCTCGATCTTCGAGCGTAGTTGGTCCATCTCATGCACCATGTCCCTATACTCCAGCACAAGCTTTTGGTACTGGGAGATCGCATCCTCGGGGTCGTGCGGAACTGAGATCGGTTCGTCTTGTTTGGCATCGGCCACGGGAGGCAAAGGGCACTGTTCCATTAAGTTGAGCAGCCGATTGAAGCGCTCATCCTCTTTGTCCAATGCCGATTTCTGCTCGAAGAGTTTAAGAGATAGTTCCTCCTTTTTCGAGCGTGACGCATCACGGCTTGCCTCAGCGTTTGTCTTGTCTGTGCTGATGTCGCTGAGGCGTTGCTGCAGGCGGGCCTCTTCGCCTTTCTCTTTCTGGAAACGTTCCCACAAGGAGAGCTTTTCAACACGCTGATCACAATCGCGTTGGACCGTGTCGCGTTCGGCAGCGAGCTGTTCGCGGTTCTCGATCGCGGCCATCAGTTCCTGCAAGCGCTCCTGCTCCGCTTTATGGTCCACGAGCGCTTTATTGAGCGCCTTCACATCAACCAGTTGCTTCCAAGCCGATGCATTGTCCGGCAAGGGCAGGTTGAGGATGGCATCGCTGTACTTGTCGCCATCGATGTTGGCGGCCAGGTGCTTCAGCAGCTCTTCCAGTTGCTTCTTCTTCTTCACCTCCACGCCCCCCTTCTCCACAGGCAGTTTCAGCAGATCCAGATTGAAAAGCTTGCTCAACCCACGCAGGTCATCTTCTTGCATGGAGGCGCGAAGGCTGGTGATCAGGGCGCGGTCGAAGCCAGCGATCGCCTTCTCGGTGCTCGCGACCTTGGCCGTGACCTCCGCGAGACCGTTGGCGGTGCGTTGGCGGTCGGCCTGTTGGGCGTTGCCCAGCTGTCGGTCCAAGGAGGCCAGTCGTGCTTTGGAGTTGAACAGGGCTTGCCGCTCCAAAGGTTCGGCGAACTCGTCACCGAAGGCCTTGCCCAGTTCGGCGATGCGTGCCAGGTCACCATCCAGTCGGCCCTTGGTGCCGGCCAGCTCGTTGATGCGTTCGTCGAGGTCGCGAATGGCGTCCACGATCACCTGTCGCTCCTTCTCCAGTAGTGCCTGCTTGCCCGCGATGGCGTCCTTCACCAATTTATTGTGGCCGTGGGCCTTGCGCTTCTTCTCCTGCAGCTCGTTGTACACAAAGGCAAGGCGGGCTTCCAGCGCCACGCGCCCCACGCTCATACTGATGTATTTCTGCAGACGGTCCTGCTCTGCCCGCAGCGTGCTCAACTTCAAACGGCGATCACGGATGCGTTCGAACTCTTCCGTCATCAACCGGTTCGCTTCCAAGGCCGGCTTGTTCGGCTTAATGCCAGCGAGCATGAGCAGGCTGCGCTTCATCTCGGCCTGATCGATGCTGCGGAGGCTCAGCAGGTTCTTCAGCACTTCCTTGAACTGCGGGTAGAGGTCGTTCTCCGTCAAGCTCACGAGCCCCAATCCGTTGCTATCACCCTTGGTGGCCACCAGGATCGCTTCACGATGCGCCTGTGGTTCACGTAGCTCGCGGTAGTTCTTGGTGCTCAATCGGGCCAGCACTTCGCGCGGGTCGGCCACGTGTCCATCTTCCGTGATCAGGTCGCTGGCTTCGTAACGGCCTTCATAGCAGAAGCGCAGTGGATCCCCGCCGGAAGCCTTGCTCTGACCGCGCCATCCCAGCACGTAATGACCATGGGGACCAAGGCACTCGAACAAGAGGTAGCTGTAGTGGTCCGGGAAATAGTAGCCTCGGGTGGCCTCGGCATCGTGCTCGCCGAAAACCATCTGGTTCCGGTTGTCCACGTACAGGAACTGCAGGGTGTTGATCAACGTGGTCTTACCCGCGTTGTTCGGCCCCACCAGTTGCAGGGAAGTGCCCAGCTCGATCTCGGCGTAATCGTAGCTGCCGGAACGGATGGCGATGAGCTTCGTTGGTCCTAGTTGCATGTTGCTGAGTTGGCCACAGAGGCGCGGAAGCGCCGAGTATGCTCTATTGGTAGTGGTTGACTTGTCACGTTTCCGTTCTCGCGTTCCGCTCTGCGTTTATGCGACGCTGCGGCCCGATCCGTGTTCAGTTCATCTCCGGATCGATGGTCGGTTCGGTGTTGATCAACACGGTACGCGCCTCCTGTTCGGCCGCTGCGCTGATCTCCTGGCACTTGTCGAACACGCGGTGGAAGGGGCGCAGGAAGCGGAACGTATCATCCGGGAAGTACTCGGCCCACCCGAGGCGTACCATGCTCTTCACCAGCTTGCGCAAGGCATTCTCGTCGGTGATGTCCACCGCTTTCAAATGGGCCTTGTAGCGGTCCGAATTCAGGTGCGGTAGGCTGGCGATGCTGAAGCGTTCGGTCAGCAGGTACTCCTCGATGGAACGACCTTGGTTCGCGGCGCTCTCGATCAGGATGAAGCAGAACACCGCGATCGGTGGCAACGATGCCGGAGGCGGGCTGCTCTCAGCGGTCACGGTGTGTAGGTAGAAGAAGTCGCGCTCATGCCGCACCAGGTTCAACCCGAGCGGCTCGAAATAGGCGGCGTAGTCGTCGAACTTGTCGGCAAGTGCCACGTGCAGCCCGCCTTGTTCGTGGGTGATGTAAGAGCCCTGACGCAGCTTGTCGAAGATCTCCTTCAGGTAGGGTAGGTTGTTCATGCGTGCTTGACGGATATGGCGGTGACTTCGAGCACACCGTCGCGGGTCCGGTATTTTCGTGGCTTGCCGCTTTCGCTGAAGGCGACATCGAGTTCGGGATCGAAGAGTAAGCGACCCAATCCCAGAAGCGCATCAGCTGTGCCTTTCTCTGGGAAACTCTTCACCAGCCAGTCGGTGAGGTCGTTGACAGGAAGCTCTTCCTTGATCGCTGTCTTGAGGTTGTTGAGCCAAAGGAGGCGCACGTAATCGGATGGCGTACCGCCGCTCTCTTCCATGTTCAGTACCGGAGGAGGCTGCGGCGGATGGGCCACAACGTGGTCGATGGTGCTGCGCAATACGGAATCGGTCGGGGGGCACTCCACGGACGACCGACCGGCCTGCACTACATAGTGCTCCACCCATTCATCGAGCTTCAGGTAGCGCAAGCGGTTCAATGCCAACGTGGCACCGTGCGCGATGGCCGAAGAACGGCGCAGGACCTCGTACAAGGGCTGTAGTTCCTTGCGGCTTTCGTTCAGCGTGTGGATCGAACGGCGGCGCAAGGCGCGGATCTGCCGCTCATTGCGTTCCAGCGGTCCCACTTCGGTAAAGACACCTTGCTCCCGGGCGGCGCTAAGGGCCTGGTCGGTATGGCTGAGCGTGTGGGCCAGTAGACCATCCACACGGACGATCTCCACCAGCGGATGCACGTAGAGGTCCATCAGCGAGACGATGCGCATGTACCGTTCGCGGACGCTCACACTGGCACGGTCGGCCTTGTAGCGCGCCACCTCGGACATCACTGCACGGTGTGTGGCCTCCAGGTCCTCTTGGATGCGGCGCAGGGTGCTGTCCACCTCGTTGGCGGCCATGCTCACAGGGAGCGGGTCCAGTGCTTCCACGCCGGCCATCATGCGCTTGCGTGCGCTCTCCAACGCGGCGATGTAGCCCTGGATGATCTCCGGGCTGGTGGGCAGTGCGTCGTTGTACAGGTAGTTGAAGAGCGCCAGCAGCGGCTGGGCCATCACGTAATGCGCGCTACCCTCCTCCAGCGGCAGCAGGATCTGCAGGTCGATGAGCCGTTGCCAGGTGGTCTCTGGCATTTCCTGCTGTGCATCGCTGTGGCTGCGGATGATCTCCCGCACCTGCGCTTCGCTCACATCACCCGGCCGTGCGGCGATGGTATGCAGCAAGGGCACGTGCGTGGCGCAGAAATCGAAGAAGCGTTTCGGTGTGATCTGCATGGGTCCGGTGGCGATCGTTCCGGGACGGGATCCCAGCAACCATGCGAGTTTATGGAGCGTAGGGCTGGTGGACGGGCCCTATTTCTGAACAGGGTGTTAGTATCTCGCATTGCACGAACAAGCCCCGACCATTCCTGGCCGGGGCTTGCTCTCTATCTCGCTCCCACAGCGGGCTCCCGAAGGGGAGGCCGTGGTCAGTATGCTTACATCATTCCGCCCATGCCGCCCATGTCGGGGTGGCCATGGCCGCCTGCTGCCTTCTCTTCCTTCTCCTCGCTGATCACGCACTCGGTGGTGAGCAGCATGCTGGCGATGGAAGCAGCGTTCTCCAAGGCCACCCGGGTTACCTTCGTGGGGTCGATGACACCTGCGGCGAGCAGGTTCTCGTACACCTCGGTGCGGGCGTTGAAGCCGAAGTCGGCCTTGCCTTCGCGGACCTTCTGGACCACGATGCTGCCTTCGAGGCCGGCGTTGGCCACGATCTGGCGGAGGGGCTCTTCGATGGCGCGACGCACGATGGCGATACCGGTGGTCTCGTCACCATTCGCACCTTCCATGTTCTCCAACGCTTTCTGGGCGCGGATGTAGGCGATGCCACCACCGGGCACGATGCCTTCCTCCACAGCGGCGCGGGTCGCGTGCAGTGCGTCGTCAACACGGTCCTTCTTCTCTTTCATCTCCACTTCGGTGGCGGCACCGATGTAGAGCACGGCCACACCGCCGGCCAGCTTGGCCAGACGCTCCTGCAGCTTCTCCTTGTCGTAGTCGCTGGTGGTGTTCTCGATCTGTGCCTTGATCTGGTTCACACGGCCCTTGATATCGTCCTTCTTGCCGGCGCCGTTCACGATGGTCGTGTTGTCCTTGTCGATGCTGATCTTCTCAGCACGACCCAGCATGTCGAGTTCAGCGTTCTCCAGCTTGAAGCCACGCTCTTCGCTGATCACCGTTCCACCCGTGAGGATGGCGATGTCCTCCAGCATGGCCTTGCGACGGTCACCGAAGCCAGGGGCTTTCACGGCGGCCACTTTCAGGGCACCGCGGATCTTGTTCACCACCAAGGTTGCCAGTGCTTCACCGTCAACATCCTCGCTGATGATCAGCAGGGGCTTGCCGGTCTGCGCGCTCTTCTCCAGAATGGGGAGGAGCTCCTTCATGCTGCTGATCTTCTTGTCGTAGATCAGGATGTAGGCGTTCTCCAGCTCGGCCTCCATCTTCTCCGCGTTGGTCACGAAGTAGGGGCTGAGGTAGCCGCGATCGAACTGCATGCCTTCCACCACTTCCACAGTGGTGTCGGTGCCTTTTGCTTCCTCCACGGTGATCACACCTTCCTTCTTCACCTTGGCCATGGCCTCAGCGATCAGGGTGCCGATCGTTTCGTCGTTGTTGGCGCTGATCGAAGCGACCTGCTTGATCTTGGCATTGTCGTCACCAACGGCCTTGCTCATTTTCTTGAGCTCTTCGACCACAGCGATCACGGCCTTGTCGATGCCGCGCTTCAGGTCCATGGGATTCGCACCGGCGGCCACGTTCTTCAGGCCTGCGGTCACGATCGCCTGGGCGAGCACGGTGGCGGTGGTGGTGCCATCACCCGCGATGTCGGCGGTCTTGCTGGCCACTTCCTTCAGCATCTGGGCGCCCATGTTCTCCACGGCGTCCTTCAGCTCGATCTCCTTGGCCACAGTAACGCCATCCTTGGTCACTTGGGGCGCACCGAATTTCTTGTCAATGATCACGTTGCGGCCCTTGGGACCGAGGGTCACCTTCACGGCGTTCGCGAGGTGGTCCACGCCACGCTTCAAGCGGTCGCGGGCGTCGATGTCGAATTGGATGTTCTTGGCTGCCATTGCAGTTGGGGATTTGGGGGGAATGGAAAAGGCCCTGAACGATCAGGGCCAGGTATCAATTGAGGACGGCGTAGATGTCGCTTTCGCGCATGATCATGTAGTCCTTGCCTTCGAGGCTGAGCTCGGTGCCGCTGTACTTGCCGTACAACACTTCGTCGCCCACCTTCACGGTCAACGGGGTCACTTTGCCGTCGTCGGCAACACGACCTGTGCCTACAGCGATGATCTTGCCACGCTGGGGTTTTTCCTTAGCGGTATCGGGGATGAACAAGCCACCCTTGGTGGTCTCTTCGGCAGCTGCTGCTTCAACAAGCACGCGGTCCGCCAGGGGCTTCACTTTCGTAGCCATGGATCGATCTGAGGTTTGAACGTTGGTTCGATGGGGTCGTGCGCCGCAGGTGTCAAGGTCCATGCCGCGCGGGCGGCGCTGACACCATTGCCTGAAAGCCGAACAGCCTGTCAGTATTCGACTGACAGGCTGTCCAATGATCCCTGAATTGGCTTAGATAGGATCGGTCGGCTGCAAAGCCTTGTTAGTCGAATCGGCCGGGGCAACAGTGCTCGGATCAACAGGCTGCTGTGGGGTCACATCCTCGATCGGCGTGTCGAGGTCGCTGGCTTGGGCAGGGCCGCTCTGCATGCTGGCGCTCACGAGGCAGAGGGCCATGAGGGAAGCGGCCAGGGTCCAGGTGCCCTTTTCGAGGAAGTCGGCCGTGCGTTGCACACCGCCGATCTGCGAGGCACCCGTGAAGCCAGCGGCCAATCCACCGCCTTTGGGGTTCTGGGCCAGCACGACCAGCGCCAGAAGGGCTGCGATGATGATGATGATGATGGAAATGGCGACCATGGCTCTGCGTTCGTTGTGTTGAAGCCGCTTTTCGCGGGGCCGCAAAGTAAAGGCTTTTCCCCGATCCGGTGAGGCTCAGGCCTTCCCCCGCCCTTCCAAGGCCTTCGCCAACCCAAGGAAGTAGGCACCCTTGTCCGGATGGCGTTCGGCCAGGCGCTTGTAGGCGGTGATGGCCTTCGGGATGTTGCCCTGCTTCTCGTAGATGCGGGCCAGCGTTTCGGTCACCAGCTCCGCGTGGTCCTCGAGGCTGCGCTTGGCGGCCTGTTGGGGTGTGAAGAACTCCGTGCGCTTCACAGGTTCCGGATGCTCCTGCTTGATGAAGCGGTCGATCAAGGTCAGCGGGTCCACCGTGGGAGTGACCACGGTCGGCAATTCGACGGGGGCTTGCGCGAGAGGCTCCACTGAAGGAGTTACAACTGCAGGCTTACTGTAAAGCCAGTCCGTATGCGCCGGCTCAGCTTGGGGTTGTGCGGCAGGCGCTGACACCTGGGCCTCTGCGGAAGTGTCCAGCCAATCCGTAAAGCGCAAGCGGCCGGTGTGGCGGGGCGGTGTGGGGGCTTGAACGGGCGTGGTCGCCACGGGCAAGGGCTGCGGAAGCGGGTCGGGGAGCGGAGGAAGTTCAGCGGCCGGGGCAACGGTCGCCGCGGGCGGTTCAGGACGCGGGGTGGGAGCGGGGGGCGGGCTGTGCTCCAGCAACAGTTCATAGCCACTGGCCATGGCCGCCTGTCGGATCTGCTTGTCCAGCGGGTCATCAACAGGCACGGAAACAGGTATAGGTGCTTCAGCTGCTGGTTGAACAACAGGTTCCGCGAGGATCGGCTCAGGCACCACCGCTAGCGGAACTTCCATCGCTTGGACGGCTTCGGGCTGAGGCGTTGGTTCGGGAACGGTCGCGGACACCACGGAAAGGTGGGTGGGTTCCACCCGCACGGAAGGCGCGGTGTTCACATCGGTATGCACCAGGTCGAACAGGACACTGCGTTGCGGCAAGTGCGCGGCGGCGGTGCGGGCACGCTCATCGTACAACACATCCCCCGTGGTGTGCTCACCTACGGCCAACAACAGGTGCGCGGCGCTGAACCAGGGGTACTTGGTGGTCAGCTCCTGAAGCCCCGCAAGGTCCTCCTTGGCCACACGGGTCGGCTCATGCATCAGCCGGGTCAGTCGTTCGCGCTCCATCACCAATTGCCCAATGTCCGGTCGAAGATATCCTGCGCCAGCTGTTTGCTGATGTTCCGAACCAGCTCCTCCTCGACGGTCGCAAGGTCATTGCTGCTCGGGTAATCAACGAAACGGGAGAGCGTGAGCTCGGTGTTCTGCTTCTCATCGAGGGTACAGCTGAAACGCACTTGCACGGTCATCGTCAAGCGGTTCAGTGCTGCCGTCTCGTTGCTCTGGATGGACACGGGCTGCACATCGTAACCGGTGATCGCACCTTCGTACGCGTAGTCACCATCCTGCTTCACCAAGGCCAGCGGGGTCTGCGCCTGCATCAGGTCACGAACGGTCTCGGTCAGGAACTGTGCCGTGCGCGGGCTGGACAGTGGCGCGCGCGGGTCGAAAAGCTGAACGCTGATCGTCTTCGCGTCCGGATGGAACGTGCCACCGCCGAAGGAGTAGTTCACGCGGCAGGAATCCAGGAGCAGGGGCAGGAGCAGGAGGCACGCGGTCGTTGAAAGGCGCACTCGTGCACCATCGTACCTCTCCACCATCGTACCCCACGACCCTTGCGCCCCCATCACTGTAGGTCGTATTCCTTGATCTTTCGGTACAAGGTGCGTTCGCTGATGCCCAGCTCCTGCGCGGCGGCCTTGCGGCGGTTGCGGTGACGGCTCAGGGCCTTTTTGATCAGCTCCTTCTCCTTGTCCTGAAGGCTCAATGATTCCTGAACTTCGGTATGCTCGATGTCGTGCGGGTCCTCCGTGCGCGGCATTTGAATGCTCAAGGTGCCCGCTGGGACCGATTGGATCGGCATCACGAGCTCGGGAACCGCCGGAGCTGCTGGCGCTGACATGGGCTGTCCGTTCATCATCGCGCGGACCTGTTCCTTCAAGGCGTTCAGGTCGCTCTTCATGTCGAAGAGGAACTTGAAGATCAGCTCCCGCTCGTTGATCCCTTCGACCCCCTGTTTTCCGGCCACGGCGGGTAGCATGGAGGTGACCTCCTCGGGCAGGTAGGTGCGCAAGGTGTCCGACGTGATCCTGCGGTCCTGTTCGATCACGCTCATCTGCTCCACGATGTTCTTCAGCTGGCGAACGTTGCCAGGCCAGCGGTAGGCCGTGAGCAGTTGCTGCGCGTCGGGGGCCAGCGTGATCGCGTCCTTGATCCGGTAACGGTCCGCAGCGTCCTGCGCGAACTTCCGGAAGAGCAAGAGGATGTCGTCCTTGCGGTCCCGCAACGGCGGCACGTGGATGGGCACGGTGTTCAGGCGGTAGTACAAGTCCTCCCGGAAGGTGCCCCGCTGCACGGCCTGAAGCATCTGCACGTTGGTGGCCGCCACAACACGCACATTGGTCTTCTGTGGCTTGCTGCTGCCCACGCGGATGTATTCGCCGGTCTCCAGCACGCGCAACAGGCGCACCTGGGTGCTCAACGGAAGCTCGCCTACCTCATCGAGGAAGATCGTGCCCTTGTCCGCCACTTCGAAGTAGCCCTTGCGCGCTTCGTGCGCACCGGTGAACGAGCCTTTTTCGTGCCCGAACAGTTCGCTGTCGATCGTGCCTTCGGGAATGGCCCCGCAGTTCACGGCCACATAAGGACCGTGCTTGCGTGCGCTCAGTTGGTGGATCACCTGCGGCATCACTTCCTTGCCCGAGCCGCTCTCGCCGGTGATCAATACGGTCAGGTCCGTCGGCGCCACCTGCGCCGCGATCTCAATGGCCCGGTCCAGCAACGGTGAACCGCCGATGATCCCGAAGCGCTGTTTGATCGGTTGTACGTTCATGTTCTTCGTTCTTCTTCCTTCTTCAGCCCTCATAAATCAGCCATCGCTGATCGTCCTTTTTTCACCTCCACCACTTCGCCTTTCAACGAGCCGCCGGTCGCGCTCAAGATCCGCGCCATCACGTAGTCGCCGGCTTCCAGCTCCGCTCCGTGGAACATGCTGGGTACGATCACCACCGCGTTGTGGGTGTTGCGGCCGAACATGTGCTCAGCGCTCCGTTTGCTCACGCCTTCCACCAGGACCTCCTGCACCTGGCCCACATGTCGCTGGTTCCGCTCCCCGGCCTGCTTGATCTGCAGGTCGATGATCTGCGCCAAGCGGCGCCCTTTCACCTCGTCGGGCACGTCGTCCGGGTACTTGCGGGCGGCAAGGGTCTTGGGTCGCTCGCTGTACTTGAACATGTAGGCCATGTCGTAGCCCACCTCGGTCATCAGGCTGATGGTCTCGTTGTGTTCCTCTTCGGTCTCGCCGCAGAAGCCGCTGATGAGGTCCGTGCTGATGGCCGCGTCAGGCATATACCGGCGGATGGCCGCGATGCGGTCCAGGTACCAGGCCCGGTCGTAGCCGCGGTTCATGCGGGCGAGCACCGCGCTGCTGCCGCTCTGCACGGGCAGGTGGATGTACTTGCAGATGTTCGGGTACCGCGCCATCACCTCCAGCACCTTGTCGGTCATGTCCTTGGGGTGGCTCGTGCTGTAGCGCACGCGCAGGGTGGGGGCGATCTCCGCCACCATGGCCAGGAGGTCCGCGAAGTCGGTCACGGGCAGCGCGGCATCCTTCACCTCGCCGCGGCTGTCCACGTTCCAGCGGTAACTGTCCACGTTCTGGCCAAGCAGCGTCACTTCCTTGTAGCCCTGCGCCACAAGCTGGCGGCATTCCTCCACAATGGTGTACGGGTCGCGGCTGCGCTCCCTGCCCCGGGTGAAGGGCACCACGCAGAAGGCGCACATGTTGTCGCAGCCCCGCATGATGGTGACGAAGGCGGTGACCCCGTTGCTGCCCAAACGCACCGGCTCGATCTCGGCGTAGGTCTCCTCGCGGCTCAGCAACACGTTCACGGCTTTCTGCCCGCCTTCCACCTCGTCCAGCAGCGCAGGCAAGGTGCGGTAGGCGTCCGGACCCACCACCAGGTCCACGAGCTTCTTCTTCACCAGCAGGTCCTCCCGCATGCGTTCGGCCATGCAGCCCAGCACGCCCACCTTCAATTGCTTGTTGGCGCCCTTCAGGTTCCTCAGGCTGTCGATGCGGTTCAGTACCGTTTGCTCGGCCTTGTCGCGGATGCTGCAGGTGTTCAGCAGCACCAGGTCCGCGTCCTCGGCCTTCTCCACGGCCGTATAGCCGTCCTTCGCCAGGATGCTCGCGACGATCTCGCTGTCGCTGAAGTTCATCTGGCAGCCGTAGCTCTCGATGTAGACTTTCTTGTTCACGGGCCTTGGAGAAGGGCGTCAAAGGTAGCTTTCCACAGGGGTGCTGACAAGGTGACAGTCGCAGAGGTCAGGTGATCAGTTGGATCCCAGGTTCGATTCCGGTCATGATCGCATTGTTCGGGAGCCGCCCTCGTGCGCACGCACGCATAGCCCCCTCGCGCGACCCCGACCCGCTGTTGAAATTTTCCTTCCCCATAGGGGAAGTGTATAGAGGTATAGGAAGTGGGCGTACGATCTGTCCGGATCCTCCCTTTCATTTGCCGCCCTGATCAGCGACTCCATGGCGAAGAAGAAGAGCCCCCCCAGTGACGATGTGGTGATCGAAGAGACCCCGGCCAAGGCCCGCAAGAAGGCGACCTCCGGGGATCTGGTCATCGTGGAGTCCCCCGCCAAGGCCAAGACGATCGAGAAGTACCTCGGTGCCGGCTACACTGTGCTTAGCAGCTACGGACACGTCCGCGACCTGCCGGAACGCGACCTCAGCGTGGATGTGGAGAACGGCTTCGAGCCCACGTACATCATCCCCGACGACAAGAAGGACCGCCTCAGCGCCCTGAAGAAGGAAGCGGACAAGGCGAGCATCGTGTGGCTCGCCACTGATGAAGACCGCGAAGGGGAGGCCATCAGCTGGCACCTCAAGGAAGCCCTGAAACTGCCCGATGCCAAGGTGCGCCGCATCACCTTCAACGAGATCACGAAGACCGCGGTGCTCAAGGCCATTGAGAATCCCCGCGAGATCGACATCCACCTGGTGGACGCCCAGCAGGCCCGCCGCGTGCTGGACCGCCTCGTAGGCTACGAGCTCAGCCCCATCCTGTGGCGCAAGGTGAAGCCCAGCCTCAGCGCTGGCCGCGTGCAGAGCGTCGCTGTCCGCCTGATCGTGGAGCGCGAGCGTGAGATCCTTGACTTCAGTGAGAAGAGCGCCTTCCGCATCACCGCACTGTTCACCACGGGCACCAAGGCCACCGTGAAGGCCGAACTGCCAAAGCGCTTCGCCACCGAGGCTGAGGCCATGGCCTATCTGCAGGGCTGTGTGGGTTCCGGCTTCACCGTGAACGCGGTGGAGAAGAAACCCGGCAAGCGCACGCCCGCCGCACCCTTCACCACATCCACCCTTCAACAGGAGGCCAGCCGCAAGCTCGGCTACGGGGTGGACCGCACCATGCGCATCGCCCAAGGGCTTTACGAGCAGGGGCACATCACCTACATGCGTACCGATTCGGTGAACCTCAGCGAACAGGCCATCGCCGCTGCGGAGTCCGCCATCACGGAACAGTACGGTGCCAAGTACAGCAAGAGCCGTCGCTACGCCAGCAAGAGCAAGGGCGCCCAGGAAGCGCACGAGGCCATCCGCCCCACCGACTTCATGGTGCGCAGCGCCGGTGCCGACCGCGATGCCGAGCGCCTCTACGACCTCATCAGCAAGCGCACCCTCGCCAGCCAGATGGCGGACGCGGAGCTGGAGAAGACCGTGGTGAACATCGGCGTCAGCGGTCACCCCGCCGATCCGCTGGTGGCCACTGGCGAAGTGATCCTGTTCGACGGTTTCCTCAAGGTGTACATGGAAGGCCGTGATGACGAGGACAGCGAGGAGCAGGAGGGCCTGTTGCCCGACATGAAGCAGGGGGAGAAGCTCGCCCTGCAGGAGATGACCGCCACGCAGCGCTACGATCGTCCTTCGCCGCGCTACACGGAAGCCAGCCTGGTGAAGAAGCTCGAAGAGCTTGGCATCGGTCGACCTTCCACCTATGCACCGACCATCAGCACCGTGCAGAAGAAAGGCTACGTGGTGAAGGAGAACCGCGATGGCACGCCTAGGGCCTACCGCATCCTCACGCTGGCCAACGACAGCATCAGCGACAAGACCGCCAGCGAGAACGTAGGGGCGGAGAAGCAGAAACTTTTTCCCACGGACATCGGCATCGTGGTGAACGACTTCCTCGTGGAACACTTCCCCACGATCCTCGATCTCAATTTCACGGCCTATGTGGAAGGCGAGTTCGACCAGATCGCCGAAGGCACCATGAACTGGCGCGCCATGTTGAAGGAGTTCTACACACCCTTCCACAAGACCATCGGCACGGTGAGCGAGACCGCCGAACGGGCCACCGGCGCCCGCGAGCTTGGTGTCGATGCCGCCAGTGGTCGCAAGATCTACGCGCGCATCGGTCGATTCGGTCCCATGATCCAGATCGGCGAGGTGGAGGATGAGGAGAAGCCCAAGTTCGCCAGCCTGCGCAAGGACCAGAGCATCCAGAGCATCACATTGCAAGAGGCACTTGACCTCTTCAAGCTGCCCCGCACCCTGGGTGAACGTGAGGGCGAAGTGGTGAGCGTGGGCATCGGCCGTTTCGGTCCCTACGTCCGTCTCGGAGCGAGCTACGCGAGCCTTACCGCCGATGATGATCCCCTGGCCATCGACCTGGCCCGGGCCATTGAGCTGATCGACCTGAAGAAGGCCGCCAATGCCACCCGCGACCTGGGCGAGCATGAAGGCGAGATGATCGTGACCGGCCGAGGCCGCTTCGGCCCCTACGTGAAATACGGAAAGCTCTACGCCAACATTCCCAAGACCGAGGACCCCGATGCGGTGACCTTGGAACGCGCCATCGAATTGGTGCAGGCGAAGCAGGCGGGCGCTCGCGCCAGTGTCCTCCGCACCTTCGAAGGTTCCGATCTGCAGGTGCTGGACGGTCGTTACGGTCCCTACATCACCGACGGGAAGAAGAACGCCAACCTGCCCAAAGGCACCAAGCCCGAGGACATCACCCTGGAAGAAGCCACGAAACTGGTGGCCGCAGCACCTGCGAAGAAGGCCGCGGCCAAGAAGGGCGGATTCCGCCGCAAAAAGGCTTCGTAACGGATCCTCCCTGGCCGCTTCGCGAAGCTGCCAACATCACCCTGTGAGCAGCGCGTTGTGGAAGGCTGACAAGAGGCTGCCTTGGCGCGCGACCTTCGCCGTTGGACCATTCGTTCGATCGGCAGGCATGAAGCCTGTTGACCGGATGTTCCGCTCCAGTACCGGTGGACATCAGCATCTATTTCCAGCCCTCGCAGCGCTTCGGGCAAAGTCGCCCCGAATGGCTTCCGCATACCATGGGGGACCATGTTCGCTTCCACACCAAGAGCGGTTTCCCCGACCTTGAGGGTGTCCAAGTGGCCATCGTCGGGGTGCTCGATGACCCTGGACATGCCCGGGCCCGCAGCTGTGTGAAGGCGCCGGATGCGGTGCGCGAACAGCTCTACCAGCTCTATCTGCCCGCCGGTAACCTGCAGATCGTGGACCTTGGTGATATCCATCCCGGTGCCAGTGCGCAGGACACGCAGCACGCCGTGGCCGATACGCTTGCTGAGCTGATCCGCAGGAACATCGTGCCCATCATCTTGGGTGGCGGTCAGGGCCATACGTACACACAATACCTCGCCTACGAGAAGCTGGAGCGCACGGCCAACATCGTTTGCATCGATGGAAGATTGGACCTCGGGGAGCCCGGACAGGCGTTGGCGGACACAAGCTACCTGAGCCACATCGTCCTCCGCCAGCCGAACTACCTGTTCAACTACAGCAACCTCGGCTTCCAGACCTACCTCGTGGACCAGCCAGGCATCGAGCTCATGGACAAGCTCTTCTTCGATGCCCACCGCCTCGGCGAGCTCCGCGCCAGCATCAGTGACGCCGAACCCGTGATGCGCAACGGCGACACGGTGAGCGTGGACATGACCAGCGTGCGCTACAGCGATGCGCCCGGCACCACCCGCCCGGGTCCCAACGGCTTCCACGGGGAAGAGATATGCCAGCTCATGCGCTATGCCGGCATCAGCGAGAAGATCACTAGCCTCGGTCTGTACGAACTGGATCCGGATCGGGACGTCAACGGGGTCACCGCCCAATTGGCTGCCCAGATGGTATGGTGCTTCCTCGATGGATACCGGAGCCGCACCAACGACCTGCCTTGGCTGGACCGCAAGCGCTTTACCCGCTACAGGGTACCCATCCGTGGACATGACCAGGACCTTGTCTTTTACAAGAGCTCGGTGAGCGACCGCTGGTGGATGGACGTGCCCTACAGGGCCGAACAGGAGGCCCGCTTCGAGCGCCACCACCTGGTCCCCTGCTCCATCGGCGACTACCAATTGGCCTGTCGGGAAGAGGTGCCGGATCGCTGGTGGCGGACGTTCCAGAAGCTTTCGTGAACCGGCCGGGCGGTGGGATCCCAATTCCCAGATCCTTGTTAAAAAGTTCTCTGCGATCGGCTTTTTGCTATTTTGGCGCCGGGATCAACCACAGGTCCCGGAAAAGAGCTCGTCTCCGGACCGGACCCAACGAACGCGAAAACGCAATGAGGGGGATATTTACAGCTGTTGTCTGTGCAGGGCTGGTGAGCACATCGTTCGCGCAGCAGGATCCACAGTTCACGCAGTACATGTTCGATCGCTTGTCGATCAATCCGGGTGTCGCGGGCACCTCGGGTAACATCTGCGCCACGGCGCTGCTCCGACAGCAGTGGACCGGCTTCGACGGAGCACCCAAGACCGGCCTCATCAACATTCACAGCCCGATCGATAAGATCAGCAGCGGGGTGGGCCTCTCGGTCTACTTCGATCAGCTCGGTCAGTTGAAGACAAATGCCGTGCGCCTGCACTACTCTTTCCACCGCAGGCTTGGGGCAGGTACGTTGGGCATCGGCGTTTACGGTGGCATGATCAGCCGCACCCTTGGAAGCGATTGGATCTCTGTGGACCCTGTTGCGGATGATGCGGCGATCCCCGACAATGGCACCAGCGCTTCCGGCTTCGACCTGGGTGCTGGGGTGTACTACGTGAACCCCAAGTTCTGGCTCGGTCTCTCCAGTACGCAGTTGCCTTCTACGCAGCTCGATGCCGTGAGCATTCAGAATGCTCGTCACTACTATGCGCAGGCCGGTTACAAGTGGGACATCGAGCCGAACAAGTGGCAGTTGCAGCCCAGCATCCTCGTTAAGAGCGATGCAGCCTCCACCCAGCTCGACCTGAACGCCACAATGCTCTACAATAAGGCCATCTGGTTGGGCGTTACCTACCGTACGGAAGATGCGATCGCCCCTATGATCGGCTATCAACATGATGCCGCCAACGGGAAGAGCTCCTATAAGATCGGTTACAGCTACGACCTTACCACGTCGGAGTTGAAGAACTACAGCAGCGGCAGCCACGAGGTCATGCTGAACTACTGCTTCAAGATCGTGCCGGTTCCCAAGCGTGAGATCTACAGGAACGTTCGTTTCCTTTAAGCGTCACCGTAACCAGATAACCTCCATCGCCGTTCAAGGTCTAGTCTGTAGTGTCTGCTTACCCGGACACCGAAGACCCGAAACCCTGCAAGGACCTCGGAACGGCTAACAAGGAAGACCATGGAACTACGTCCCGTCGTATACATCGGCGCCATCGGCTTGCTGGCAAGCTGTGGTGGTGGTGGTAATGGGCAGCTGATCGGCGCCCAAGGCCGCCCGGATTGGTATCAGGTGGACCCCTTTGGGATGAACTACATCCCCATGGGCGCCTATACCATGGGTCCAAGTGACCAGGATGCTCCATACGCCTTCGTCTCCAAAGCGAAGACCGTTTCGGTGCAGGCCTTCTACATTGACCAGACGGAGATCTCGAACAACGAGTACCGTCAGTTCGTGGAGTACGTGATCGACTCCACCGCCAAGCGCATCCTCGGCGACGAGGACATCGGCGAGCACGTGATCACGGAAGATGAGTTCGGTGAGGAGATCGATCCACCGGTGATCAACTGGAAGGAGCGCATTGACTACTACGGTGAAGAGGAGCGCGAGGCGCTGGCCGATATGTACTACGCGCAGAGCGAGCAGTTCTATCGCCGCAAGGAGATCGACACGCGCAAGCTCATGTTCGAGTATTACTGGATCGACCTGAAGGAGGCCGCCCGCAAAGCCGGTCGCGATCTGGACCTCAGCTACACGAACACCAAGGGCCAGAACAACGCCATCCGCGGTCACAGTGACCGTAGCAAGTTCATCATCAAGGAGATCATCAACGTCTACCCCGACACCTTGGCGTGGACCCATGATTTCACTTACTCGTTCAACGACCCGATGACCAAGAACTACTTCTGGCATCCGGCGTACGACAACTACCCCATCGTGGGCGTGACCTGGACACAGTGCAACGCGTTCAACGTGTGGCGCACCCAGAACCTCATGAACGGTTGGTTGCAGAGCAATGGAGAGCCCTTCATCAACGACTTCCGCCTGCCTACCGAAGCGGAATGGGAATACGCCGCTCGTGGTGGCTTGGATCTCGCTCCATATCCATGGGGTGGCCCCTACATCCGCAACCGTCAGGGCTGCTTCTTGGGCAACTTCAAGCCTTTGAGCGGTAATTACACGGATGACGGTGGTTTCCACACCGTGCCTGTGGACAGCTACAGCCCGAACGATTACGGCTTGTACCAGATGGCCGGTAACGTGGCCGAGTGGACCAGCACCGCGTTCGATGAGAGCGTGTACGATTTCGACCACGACCTGAACCCGGAATACAGCTACGATGCATTGGCGAACGACCCGCCTTCATTGAAGCGCAAGGTGATCCGCGGCGGCTCGTGGAAGGATGTGGGCCTGTACCTCCAGACAGGCACGCGCAGCTACGAGTACCAGGATACGGCGAAAACCTATGTGGGTTTCCGCTCGGTGCTCACCTACCTTGGCCGCGGCAAGGCCGTCAATGCCGAAGACCTCTAGACCCCTCGGGAACCAGCGGACCGTTACCTGCAAGGCGCGTTCGCATTCCATACATAGCCCCAATTCATTCAGCAAACCCTAAACCCCGGTAGAACACGATGAAACCCGGCAGCAAGAAGTGGAAGAACTTCATGGCGAAGTTGTACGGAATCGGCGCAGCCGTCGTGATCGTTGGAGCGCTCTTCAAGATCCAGCACTGGCCGTTCGCTAGCTTTTTCTTGGTGATCGGTCTTAGTACGGAGGCTGTCATCTTCTTCTTCTCGGCGTTCGAACCGCCTCACGAAGAACCCGATTGGAGCTTGGTTTATCCTGAGTTGGCCACCGGCGAGCACGCTGAGGGCGATGATTTCCAGAAGAACGACCAGCGCTCGATCACCGAGCAGTTGGATGACATGTTGGAGGGTGCCAAGATCGAACCTGAGCTGATCCAGAGCCTGGGTGAAGGCATGCGCAGCTTGAGCGATCAGGCCAAGCAAATGGGCCAGATCACCGGTGCGGCTTCAGCCACCAACGAGTACGCGAACAGCCTGAAAGGCGCTTCCGAGAAGGTGAGCGCGCTTAGCGACAGCTATGCCAAAGCGAGCGAGAGCCTGGTGGGTCTTACACAGAACGTGGACGCCGGCCGCAACGCGGGCGAAAGCCTCAGCAAGATGAGCACCAACCTCACCGCGCTGAACGAGATGTACGAGATGCAGTTGCGCAGCAGCCGCGAGAAGCTCGAGGCGGCCAACAAGATGTTCGATGGCGTGGGCGAACTGCTCACCAACCTGCGCGACAGTGTGGACGACACCAAGCGCTACAAGGACAACATCGCTCAACTGAGCGACAACCTCGGCAAGCTCAACACGGTATACGGCAACATGCTTGCCGCCATGACCGTGCGCGGCTGATCCGTGAGCCTGGTCAACAAGGAACCTTAAAATACCTGTTGCAACAAGATGGCTAGCGGTAAACAGTCGCCTCGACAGGCGATGATCAACATGATGTACTTGGTACTGACGGCGCTGCTCGCGCTGAACGTATCCAAGGAGATCCTTGATTCATTCGTGACGGTGAACAACGGTCTTGAGACGACCAAGGTCACGCTGAAAGAGAAGGTGGACGCCACGTACAAGTCCTTCGCCCAGTACGCGTCCGAGAACAAGGAGAAGTATGGTGCCGCCAACGCTGAAGCGATCAAGATCCAGAAGATGGCCGCTGGCCTGATCAGCGACATCGACCAGTGCAAGGCCAAGTCCATCATGGCCACTGAGAACTGGCCGATCGAGAAGGTGCTGGGGAAGAACGCCCAAGGGCAGGATACCATCATCAACTTGAAGCTGGTAAGCGCCAAGGATAACCAAGAAGGCATCACCCACCAGATGATCGGCTCGGAGGAGGCGAATCCGAAGAAGGATGAGCACTCTGCTTACGACCTGCGGATGAAGCTGGAGAAATTCCGTGACGAGATCAAGAAGATCGCCAACAAGGATCCGAAGAACCCCAACAAGACCCTGATCGCGAACGTCGACAAGATGTTCAACTTCGAGAAGGAGAAGGAAGCGGGTAACACGGGTGTGGAAGTGAGCTGGGAGACCAAGAACTTCTACCACGTTCCCTTGGCAGCTGGTATCACCATCCTGAGCAAGATCCAGGCGGATGTGCGCAACGCGGAGAATGAAACGGTGAACTACATGCTGGGTAACGTGGAGCAGAAGAGCTTCAAGTTCAACACGCTTGCAGCCATCGTGAAGCCGCAGAGCAGCTACGTGACCGTAGGAAGCAAGTACATGGCCGAGATCTTCCTCGGAGCTTACGATGATCAGAACATCCCGGAGGTCTACATCTGCGGTCCAGGTGCGCACGTCGACACGACGAGCAAGCCGATGAAGATCGTGGGTGAAGCCATCAAGCTGCCCATGAACGGTGCCAAAGCCCAGTTGGAGCAAGTAGCCGGTGGTGCTGGCCTGCGTACGGTGACGGGTATCATCAAGTTCAAGCCCGTTGGTGGCGAGGAGCAGGTGCAGCCGTTCACGACCGAATACGAAGTGGCGGCACCGAGCCTCGTTGTTAGCCCCACGAAGATGAACGTGTTCTATCGCGGCGTCGACAACCCGGTCAGCGTGAGCGTGTCAGGCTACAGCAACAAGGACATTTCACCCAGTGCGACCAACGGCACCTTGTCCAAGTCGGCGGATGGCTTCATCATGCGCCCAGGCAAAGACACTGAAGCCCTTATTGGCGCCACGGTGACCAACCCCGACGGCAGCAAGAAGTCCATGCCCGGCATGAAGTTCCGTGTGAAGAACGTGCCGAACCCGACCCCGTACTTCGCTGGCAAGAGCGTGAACGATGAGACGATCAAGAAGACCGAGGTGACCGCCGCGCAAGGGGTGATCGCCAAGATGGTCGACTTCGACTTTGACCTCAAGTTCGAGATCGTGGGCTACAAGTTGACCATGATCGTGGGTGGAACGCCCATCGAGAAGGTCTCGAACGGCGCTGCCCTCACCGGCGACATGAAGGAGATGCTTACCAAAGCAAAACCTGGTCAGAAGATCTTCATTGAAGCCATTAAGGCTCGTGGACCGGACGGCACGGTACGTAGTCTGGGTGCGCTTTCCTTCAAGGTGACCTAAGCCTGAAAACAAACACGTGATGAGGACCTGCAAGAACATCCTGTCCTGTGCACTGCTCTCGGTCGGTCTTACCGCCTCCCTGAACACGTCCGCACAAACGGTGCTCGATGGCGCCTACATCAAGGAGCACACGAAGACGCAACGCGTAGTGCCTTACCCGCACCTGCGCGAGGCTGATATCATGTGGGCACGTCGGGTCTGGCGTACGGTGGATCTTCGCGAGAAGCTCAACCATCCGCTGTATTACCCCACCGAGCCCATCAACGACCGTAAGAGCCTGTTCGATGTGATCAAGCAGGGTTTGTTGGTCGATGGTTCGATCACGGCCTACGATGCGGGCCCGTTGTTGACGGACGATGAGTTCCGCAAGCCTTTGTTGGCAAGCGAGCTTAAGGACATCTTCACCCGCGTGGATACGGTTTACACCGAGGACCTGAGCTCAGGTGAGATGGTGCCTTCCGTTCAGGAGACCGTGCTGGAGTCTCGCGATATCAAGATGTACAAACTGAAGGAGGATTGGATCTTCGACAAGCAGCGCTCCTCCATGGACATCCGCCTTCTCGGCGTGGCTCCCATGCGTGAGGTTCGCGGTGAGGACGGTGAGATCCGCGGTTATGCTCCGATCTTCTGGCTGTACTATCCTGAGCTCCGTTACGTGTTGGTGAACTGGGATGTGTTCAACCGGGAGAACGATGCCGAGCGTCGTTCCTTTGAGAGCATCTTCTGGAAGCGCCAGTTCGCCAGCTACATCACCAAGTGGAGCAACGTGTACGACCGCCAGCTCAGTGACTATAAGACCGGTATCGATGGTCTGCTGGAAGGTGAAGAGATCAAGCAGTCGCTGTTCGAGTTCGAGCACGACCTCTGGAACTTCTGATCCATTTCAATTTCGATCCAGGACCCCGGCTCAACACTGGGGTCCTTTCGTTCCAAGGTACCGATCGTCCTTGAGGATGCGTTGTTGGAACGATGCGCATCACCTACTGCTCGGCCCATGCAAAGCCCTTGCTCGAAGGAGCACTGGGCTTGCTGCTACTGACACCGCTCACAGGTGCCGCGCAGGACGGCGCGGACGATCGGCCAAGCCAAGTGGTCCCGCTGTCGAACATCCGTGAAACCGATGCAATGTGGGCACGGAGAGTGTGGCGCGAGATCGATCTGCGTGAAAAGATCAATCACCCCTTGTACTTCCCGCTCGAGCCCATCGAGGACCGCCAGTGCCTCTTCGATGTGATCCGCAATGCCCTGCTCAGCGAAGGTTCCATCACAGCCTACGACCCCGGTCCGCTGTTGCAGGATGATGCCTTCACCGACCCGCTGACACAGGCAGAGATCGAAGCCTTGTTCCACCGACGTGATACTGTTTACACCGAGGACCTGGAGACGGGTGAGCTGGTCCCTGTGGTTCAGGACATCGACATTGATGCGGCCAGCATCACGCGCTACTTGTTGAAAGAGGACTGGGTCTTCGACAAGCAGCGCAGTGTGATGGACATCCGGATCATCGGCCTGGCTCCTATGCGTGAGGTGCATGGTGAGGACGGGGAGTTGCGGGGCTACGCGCCCCTGTTCTGGCTCTATTTCCCCGAGCTGCGTTTCCTGCTGGCCCAGCACGAGGCCTTCAACAGGCACAACGATGCGGCACGCCCCACCTTCGATAATGTGTTCACCAAGCGTCTTTTCAGCAGCACCATCGTGAAGGTGAGCAACGTGCAGGACCGCCGCATCAGCGATCACCTTATGGGCGCGGATGCCCTGCTGGAAGCCGAGCGCATGAAGCAGGAGCTCTTCGAGTTCGAGCACGACCTCTGGCATTACTGAAGAGGGTCACCTTTCTCAGCAGGTGCCATCAACGGAAAACCTGCCTCCCATGGATCGGAAACTGCGTCCCTTCGCGCTGCTCGGCCTTGCCTGTGCTGTGCCTGCGCTGCACGCCCAGAACGTGCTGGACGGCGCCTACATCCGCGAGCATGCTGCCACACAACGCGTTGTACCTTATGTACACCTGCGTGAGGCGGATGTGCAATGGCACCGACGGATCTGGCGCACCATTGATCTGCGGCAGAAGATGAACCTGCCGCTGCACTACCCGTTGGAACCGGTGAACGGCCAGCGTAGCCTGTGGGACGTCATCCGCAAGGCCGTGTTGGAGGATGCCTCGGTGACCGCCTACGACCCGGGGCCCATGCTCCAGGATGATGCTTTTCAACGGGTGCTTTCCGCCGCAGAGCTGGAGCGCCTGTTGAACCCTGTTGACACGGTGTGGACGCCTAGCCTGGCCAACCCGGACGTGTCTGATCCCATTGCGGTGCCGATGCCTTTGGAGAGCAAGGACATCATGATGTACCGCTTGAAGGAGGACTGGATCCTGGACAAGCAGCGCGGGGTCGTGGAGGTACGGATCATCGGGTTGGCCCCTATGCGCGAAGTGCGTGGGGAGGATGGAGAGCTGCGTGGCCATGCCCCGGTGTTCTGGCTCTACTTCCCGGAGCTTCGCTACGTGCTGGCCAATGCCACGGCCTTCAACCCGCAGAACGAGGCCGAGCACCGGAGCCTCGATGCCCTGTTCGCCAAGCGCATGTTCAGCAGCACAGTGACGGCTGTGAGCAATGTGTACGGACGTTCCCTGCCCGAATACCTCACCGGAGTGGAAGCCTTGCTGGAGGCGGAACGCATTGAGCAGGGCCTCTTCCAGTACGAGCACGACCTGTGGAACCCCTGATCGGTCCACGCCGCGCCGGATCTGGTTACCTTTGCCGCCCCGTTGCCCAGCGGGTCCAACATGATCACGGTCCAAGGTCTTACGCTCCACTTCGGTCAACGACCGATGTTCGATGACATCTCGTTCTTTATCGGAAGCGACGACCGCATCGGTCTTGTTGGCCGCAATGGCGCCGGAAAGAGCACCCTGTTGAAGATCATGGCCGGGCAGCAGCCCTTCGACAAGGGCAACATCGGCAAGCCCAAGGAGCTCACCCTCGGCTACCTGCCACAGGAAATGGCCCACAACCTCACGCTCACCCCATGGCAGGTGGCGGAGAAAGCCTTCGAAGAGGCCATCACCCTCAATGCTTCGCTGGAGCGGATCGAGAAGGAACTGATGACCGCCACAACGGACGAGGAGGCCATTGAGCTCGCCACCCTGCTAGCACATGCGCACGAGCGCCTCAACGCCATCGGTGCCGCGGATCACGATATGCAGATCGAGCGGATGCTCAAGGGCATCGGCTTTGTGGAGAAGGATATGCACCGCCTGATGAGCGAGCTGAGCGGTGGTTGGCGCATGCGGGCCGAACTGGCGCGCCTGCTGCTGATGCAACCGGACCTGCTGTTGCTCGATGAGCCCACCAACCACCTTGACCTGCCCGCGATCCAATGGTTGGAGGACCTGCTCCGGACCTATCCGGCGGCCTTGGTGCTGATCAGCCACGACAAGACCTTCCTGGATCGCCTCACCAAGCGTACCCTCGAAGTTCTAGGAGGCAAGCTCATCGACCGCAAGGTGCCCTGGACGCAGTACGTCGAACTGCGGAAGGTGGAGCGTGAACAACAAGCCTCTGCTGCCAAGGACCAACAGCGCTATATCAAGGAGACCACCGATCTGATCAACAAGTTCAGGGCCAAGGCCAGCAAGGCGGCGTTCGCTCAGAACCTCATCAACAAGCTCGACAAGCTCGAACGCATCGAGGTGGATGACGAGGACCTGCGTAAGATGCTCGTCAAGTTCCCTCCCGCCCCCACCAGCGGAAAGATCGTCGCCGAGGTGAAGAGCGTGAGCAAGGCATACACCGACCCCAGGCGTCCTGGTGAGGAGAAACGCATCTTCCGCAACGCGGAACTTACTATCGCGAAAGGCGAACACCTTGCCTTGGTCGGAGCGAACGGTACTGGCAAGTCCACACTGGTGCGCATGATCATGGGGGAAGAGCCCTACGACGGAGAGATCCGCCTAGGGCACAACGTGATCATCGGCTATTACGCACAGGACATGCCCGAGCGCATGAGCCCGCAACGTACTGTGATCGAGACCGCGGAAGAGGCCGCGAGCGAGGACAACCGCACCCGCGTGCGTGCCATGCTCGGTGCTTTCATGTTCAGCGGTGAGGACGTGGACAAGAAGGTGAAAGTGCTCAGCGGTGGTGAGCGTGCTCGTCTCGCACTCTGCTGCATGCTGCTGAAGCCGCTCAACTTCCTCATTCTTGACGAACCCACGCACCACCTTGACATCCAGAGCAAGGACGTGCTGAAGGAGGCGTTGAAGAACTATGACGGCACCTTCCTGCTCGTGAGCCACGACCGGGATTTCCTCACGGGTCTCACCAACCGGTTGCTCGAGTTGGATGACTTCCGCATTCGCGATCAGCACATGGACATTCTGGAGCTGATCGAGAAGCGCAAGGCCTTGCAAGGTGCGGACATCGGCAAGTCCAGTGCTGTTCAGGCCAAGACCCCGAAAGGAGAGAAGCGTTCCGATCAGCGTGACAAGCGTGATCAGGATAAGGAGCGCCGCAAAGCACAGAACGCTGTGGAACGTTTGGAGAAGCAGCTTGCCGAACTTGAGAAAGAGGAGAAGGAGCTGCAGGCCACGGTGATGAAGGGCGGCATGCCCGCTGACCAATTGCAGAAAGGCTACGAGCGGTTAGGCGAACTGGCCAAGCGCATCGCCAGTACCATGGAGGAGTGGGAGACCGCTTCCGCGCTAGTGCAGAGCTCGGGCGAAGAGGCCTGATCCGCTTCGTTCCCGCCGGTCATCGCGTTACCTGGTCTGCCAGGGTGCATTGCATGTTCGGGTGTCGCCTGTTGCGCGCCCCTAACTCACCACCGCACATGGCCAGCGCGAAAATGCCCCCAAGGCAGAAGATGATCAACATGATGTACTTGGTGCTCACGGCCATGCTGGCCATGAACGTCAGCAAGGAGGTGCTCGATTCCTTTGCCGTGCTCGATGCCGATCTGGTGCGCAGCGAACAGGCCCACCATCGCCGCTCGGTGGAAGAGTACGCGCAATTCGATGACATGGCAGCGAAGTTTCCGGAGGTGTTCCGCACCAACCGCACCAAGGCCGAGCAGATCCGTCTCGCCGCGGATAGTCTAGTGGCGCACATCGGCGTGATGAAGGCGCGCGTGATGGCCGAGGCCGAAGGTGAGCCCATCGAACAGCTGATCGCCAAGGATGGTGAGGGCCGCGACACGCTTAGGGCTCTCATGGGTTTTGAGAAGAAGGATGACCGGGAAGCGCTCGCTTTGTTGTTGGTCGGCCCGGAACCATCGTCACCCAAGGAAGGACCATTCACGGCCCGTGACCTGCGCCACCGCATCGAAGCGTTCCGGGCGCTCCTGAAGACCACGGTGGGCGAAGCGGAGCCCGACCTCAGCGCTTCCATCGACATGTTGTTCGACCTCAGTGATCGGCGTGATGCGTCCGGCACCCTGAACAATTGGGAATCCATCAATTTCCACGAAGTGCCGCTGGCCGCAGGTATCGCTGAGCTCAGCAAGGTGCAGGCCGACGTACGCGGTGTGGAGAGCGAGGTGGTGAAATGGCTCTACCGTCAGGTGAACAAGGATTCACACACCGTGAATACGCTCGCCGCAGCCGTGATCCCGGCAAGTAGCACCGTGCTCCTTGGTGAACCCTTCAGGGCGGAGGTGTTCCTTGCTGCCTCGGACAGTCGGGTAAAGCCGGAGGTGTTGCTCGGCGCCGGCGAGAAAGTGGAGGTCGGGGCCGACGGCAAGGCACATGTCGAGATCCCCTCTGACCGCGTAGGCGACCAGTTGGTGAAGGGGGTGATGCGCTACCAAGGACCGAAAGGGGTGGAGGAGTTCCCCTACGAGTTGAAATACCAAGTGATGGCGCCCTTGCTGGTGGCCTCGCCCACCAAGATGAACGTGCTGTACCGTGGCGTGGACAACCCGATCGAGCTTTCCGTGCCCGGCGTTGCTGCGGACCGTATCCAGCCTGCGATCGACAATGGCAGCATCAGTCGTTCGGGGAACGGATGGGTGGTGAACAAACTGACCGGTAGCAAGGCACAGGTGAGCGCGGTGGTGCGTAACGATGATGGTTCAACCCGCAGGATCGGCCCCGTACAGTTCCGGGTGAAGGACCTTCCACCGCCAATGGCCATCGTGGGCGGAAAGGGCTCCCGGGATGCCACTATCCGAAAGACCGAGCTGACCTCGGCCCAGGGTGTGGTCGCCCGACTGGAAGATGCCGACTTCGATGCGCCTTGGAAGGTGCAGCAGTTCCAACTCACCTTGATCAAGGGCTCCGAAGTGATCCAACTGGCCGCACAGGACGGTCGGTTCACCGAGCCCATGAAGGACCTGCTGAAAGCCGTGCGACCCGGCCAGCGCGTTTATGTGGAGGGGGTCAAGGCAAGGCTGGCGAACGGCCAGGGGCCGGTCCGCGACCTTACGCCGGTAGTATTGAAGGTGCTTCCTTGAATGGATCGTCGGATGGGATCGGTAAAGACATACATTTGCGGCCTACTGCGGGGTGGAGCAGATGGTAGCTCGTCGGGCTCATAACCCGAAGGCCGTAGGTTCGAGTCCTACCCCCGCTACGAAGGAAAGCCCGGTCGCAAGGCCGGGCTTTCATCATTTACACCACCGTTCTGTCCGCGATCCACGGTCCGGTCCGATCGGCGATCTTCGCAAAGCGAGACCAATGGCCCACAAGGCAGGATATGTGAACATCATCGGCGAACCCAACGTGGGCAAGAGCACGCTGGTGAACGCCCTGTTGGGCGAGAAGTTGGTGATCACCAACCGAAAGGCCCAGACCACCCGCCACCGCATCCTCGGCATACTCAATGCCGACGACCATCAGCTCATCCTGTCGGATACCCCCGGCATTCTGGAGCCGCAGTACAAGCTTCACAAGAGCATGATGCGCGCCGTGGATGAGGCCCTGCGTGATGCGGATGTCCTGGTGATCCTGGTGGAGCTGGGCATGACCCCCGAGAAGTCGGAACTGGTGCTGAAGCGTGCCGCTCGCTTCGAGGGCCCCAAGCTGCTACTGGTGAACAAGGTCGACAAGGGCGAACAGGTGGAGTTGATCGCCACACTCCAGCAATGGCAGGATGCCGTGCCCGAAGCCAAGGTGGCTGCCATCTCCGCGCTGCACGGCTTCAACATCGACGACCTGCGCAATTGGCTCATCGGCATGCTTCCTGAGCATCCGCCCTACTTCCCCAAGGATGAGCTGAGCGATCGGAACACCCGCTTCTTCGTGAGCGAGATGATCCGTGAGCATGTGCTGGCGCAGTTCAAGCAGGAGATCCCCTATTCCACGGAGGTGGTGGTGAACAGCTTCCTGGACGAGCCTGCCATCTTCAAGATACAGGCCGACATCATTGTGATGCGCGAAGGCCAGAAAGGGATCATCATCGGTGATGGTGGGACGGCCCTGCGCCGCTTGGGTACCGCAGCGCGCAAAGACCTTGAGCGGTTCCTGGACCGCCATGTGTTCCTGGACCTGAAGGTGAAGGTGGACGAGAACTGGCGCGAGAACGACGCGAAACTGAAGAACTACGGGTACTGATCGATATGGGAAACATCGTTGCGATAGTCGGCCGCCCGAACGTGGGCAAGAGCACCTTCTTCAACCGCTTGATCGAAAGTCGCGAGGCCATCGTGGACCCCACTTCGGGCACCACGCGCGACCGCCACTACGGCAAGGCCGAATGGTGCGGGCATCACTTCAGCGTGATCGACACCGGTGGCTACGTGACCGGTAGTGATGATGTGTTCGAAGCCGAGATCGGCAAGCAGGTGAAGCTGGCCATCGATGAGGCGGATAGCATCCTCTTCCTCGTAGACACTCAGCATGGCATCACTGGTATGGACCAGGCGGTGGCCAACATGTTGCGCAAGGCCAAGAAACCGGTGATGCTGGTAGCCAACAAGGTCGACACTGGCGACAAGGCCGTGTATGCCGCCGAGTTCTACAAGTTCGGCCTCGGCGAGGTCTACTGCATCAGCGCCGCCAGTGGCGCGGGTACCGGCGAGTTGTTGGATGATCTGGTGAAGACCTTCACCAAGCCGACCGAGGAAGTCGTGGAGGACCTTCCGAAGATCGCCATCGTGGGAAAACCCAACGTCGGCAAGAGCTCCTTGGTGAACACCCTGCTCGGCAAGGAGGAGAACATTGTGACCCCGATCGCCGGTACCACCCGTGATCCTGTCAATACCAAGTTCAACGCCTTCGGCTTCGATGTGGTCCTGCTCGATACTGCGGGCATCCGCAAGAAGAGCAAGGTCGATGAGGACATCGAGTTCTTCAGCGTGCTGCGTAGCGTACGTTCCATCGAGGCGAGCGACGTCTGCCTGATGCTCATCGACGCGCGTGACGGGATCCAGCATCAGGACCAGCACATCTTCTCCATGATCGAGAAGAACGGCAAGGGCGTGGTGATCGTGGTGAACAAGTGGGACCTGGTCGAGAAGGACACCATGACCTCCAAGGCCTACGAGGAGGAGGTTCGGAAGCAGCTGTCACCGTTCAAGGATGTGCCGATCGTGTTCACCTCCGTGCTGGAGAAGCAGCGCATCCACAAGGCGATGGAACTGGCGATCGAAGTGTACCACAACCGGGCACAACGCATCTCCACCAGCAAACTGAACGACATCATGCTGCCGATCGTGGAGCATCTGCCGCCGCCCATGGAGAAGCAGCGCAGCATCCGCATCAAGTACGTGACCCAGTTGCCAGGGACCGTGCCGGCCTTCGCGTTCTTCGCCAACTATCCGCAGTACATCCACGATAGCTACGCCCGTTTCCTGGAGAACAAGTTGCGCGAGCACTTCAACTTCACAGGAGTGCCCATCCGCGTGTTCTTCCGCAAGAAGTAAAGCTGGCGGATGGTACTTTCGTGAAGATGTTCCGGCGCTTCGCTCTTGTCCTCACAGCCCTGCTTCTGTTGGCCGTTATGGCCGGACAGTTGCTCCATCTCGCTTCGTTCGAAGTGAGGCGCATGGGCTTGCGGAAGGAGATGAAGCATCGCATACGTGAAGGCTTGCCCCAGGCCGACCTTGTGCGGTTCACCTTCACCGTGGCGGAGTATGCAGCGCTTGAGAAGGAGGATGATGGCAAGGAATTCTGGGTGGAAGGGCACATCTACGACGTGGTGCGGACCTCGCGCAGCTCGGATGGATCCTTGCACATTGAGGCCGTGGATGACCGCGATGAGGCGCGGTTGATGGCCGACCTCGGGAACCTTCTGCGCGATGGGATGGAACAGAGGGGACTTGGTCGTGGTCAGGCATCCAACGTGATCGCGTTGCTTGCCATCGCCTTACCTGAGGCACGGTCGACCTTGGTGCTGTTCCCCATGCTTGAAGGGGTCATGGCACATGATCACTACGCGGCCGCCCTCGAAGGCTCGGCCAGGGAGCTGTTGCGACCGCCACGGGGCTGATCCAGCCCTGTTGCTCATTCCCCGTCCCGGAAGGCCGGGGATGACCGTCCTGCGCGGCTTGGTGTTGCGTTCGGCGTGCCGGTCCTTCCCAGTTCCCAAGTTCCATACATGATCAAACGCATCCTCGCCTTGATGGCGGGCGCATTCAGCTTCTGCATGTTGCTGAACGCACAGACCATCACCATAGTCGACAAGACCACACTTCGCCCCCTCGATGGGGTTTCCCTTTCCAGTGAACAGCCGAAAACATCCACGGTGACCAATGCCAAGGGCGTTGCCGACATCATGCGCTTCTCAGGCTCCTCCGCCATCACCATCACACATCTTGGTCATCGCCCGGTGGTTGTGAGCTACACGGATCTTCAGGCCAGCGGTGGTACGCTCCACCTGAGCGAGCAGACCGTGACGTTGGAAGAATTCGTCAGTTCCGCCAGTCGCTTCGAAGAGAAGAAGCGCGACGTGCCCGAACACATCGACATCATCAAGCGCCGCGACATCACCTTCCTCGATCAGCAGACCACCCCCGACCTCTTGCAGAACAGCGGGACCGTCTTCGTACAACGCAGCCAGATGGGCGGCGGAAGTCCCGTGATCCGGGGCTTCGAGGCCAGTCGTGTATTGTTGGTCGTCGATGGTGTTCGCATGAACAACGCCATCTATCGGGCCGGCCACTTGCAAGACCTGATGACCGTGGACCAGAACGCGCTCGACCGGATCGAGGTGATCAGTGGCCCAGGTTCCGTCGTCTACGGAAGCGATGCCTTGGGCGGTGTGATCCACATGATGACACGCAAGTCCTTGTTCAACGACACTTCCGGCGTGGCTGTCGGTGGCGGAGCCTACTTCCGCACATCCACGGCCAACAACGAGAAGACCGCCAGTGCCACAGTGGAACTGCGGGGCCGCAAGCTCACCAGCCTCACCTCCATCACCGCAAGCGATTTCGGGAACCTGCGTCAAGGCAGCACGCGCAACCCGTTCCATGGTGATTGGGGCTTGAAGCCTTTCGTCGTGGAGATGGAGAACGGTACCGATGCAGTGAAGCCGAACGACGACAGCAACGTTCAGGATCCCACGGCCTACAAGCAGCTGGATGTGCTGGAGAAGTTGCGCCTCCGCACCGGTGAGAACACGATCCACCAGTTGAACTTCCAGATCAGCACGACCAATGAAGTGCCACGCTATGACCGTCTGAGCGAGTATTCGCTCGATACCGCAGGGAACATCGTACCCGTGCAAGCCGAATGGTATTACGGCCCGCAGAAGCGGATGCTGGCCGCTTACACCCTGGAGCTGCATCGCGAAACGGGCATCTTCACCACCGCACGTATCACGCCGTCCTACCAGGCGATCGAGCAGAGCCGCCACAGCCGTGGTTTCGGAAGCAGCCGCATCGGCCATAACGTGGAGAAGGTGACCGTTCTGGGCTTCAACGCCGACTTCGAAAAGCGTAGCGGGAAGCACGAGATCCGATACGGATTGGAATACTACGCCAACGATGTGACCTCCGAGGCGGAGCGTGAGAACATCAACACGGGTGAGATCACCTATCGGACCACACGCTATCCGAACGGGGGTTCGACGATGAACACGATCGCGGCCTATGCGTCACACACCGTGGAGATCAACGAGAAACTCGTGATCAGCGAAGGACTTCGCTTCTCGAAGGTGGACCTGGGATCCACGTTCAACGACGAAGAGGACTTCCAGTTCCTGAACGGCACCTACACGCAAAGCAACAGCGCGTTCAACTGGCGTCTGGGTCTCATCTACATGCCTGGTCGCGATTGGCGTTTCAACGTGATGGGTAGCACCGGCTTCCGGGCCCCCAATGTGGACGATATAGGGAAGGTGTTCGACTCCACCCCTGGCACGGTCATCGTGCCCAATACGGATCTGAAGCCTGAGACAACGACCAACTTCGAAGCCGGTATGAGCAAGACGATCGACGATCGTTTCACGATCGAGGGCACTGGTTTCTACACGCTGTACAACAACGCGCTCACGGTCGGTGACCACACGGTCAACGGTCAGGACAGCATTGAGTATGATGGCACGATGAGCAAGGTCACCGCGCTCACGAACAAGAAGGAGGCCTACATCTATGGTGCCCAAGGGCAGATCTCCATGGCCTTCGATGAGCACTTCACACTGCGCAGCGGGCTTACCTATACCTATGGCCGCATCAAGACCGACACCACGGACTATCCGTTGGACCACATTGCACCGGTCTACGGCCGTACGGGGTTGGAGTGGCGAGCGAAGAAAGTGCACGCCGAGTTCTACGTGCTCTACAACGGGTACAAGCGCCTGCGTGATTACAACTTGGCAGCCGGTAGCGAGGACAACATCCAGTACGCCACGGAATACGGCACACCCGCCTGGTACACGCTCAACGTGCGGGCTTCCTATGCCTTCACGCGGAACGTGAGCCTGCAGATGGGCTTGGAGAATCTACAGGACACCAACTACAGGACCTTCGCCTCGGGTGTAAGCGCCCCTGGACGCAACTTCCAGATCTCCCTGCGCGCTTCGTTCTGACCAACGTATGGAGCGCGACGAGCTGGCCCGGGTGTGCTTGTCACATCCGGGTCAGTGCGTTCTGGAGGTCCCTGATAAGTAGCTGCGGATCTTCAAGCCCCACATACAACCGCACCATGCTGAAGGGCAGGTCGGTGTAGTAGCCGTTCGGGCCTTTCAATGCGCAAACGGGCCATTGCAGGCTCTCATAGCCACCCCAGCTTACAGCCATCAGGAAGGAGGGCAGGTTGTCGCAGAAGCGTTCGACAGCGGCCTCGTCCGGCGCGTCAAGCTCAATGGTCATCAGGCCGGCCACGCGCTTCATCTGTTCCTTCGCCAGCGCATGTTGCGGATGGCTCTCCAGTCCCGGCCAAAGCACGCGCTTCACTTTCGGATGCGCTTCGAGGAAGCGGGACACCACTTCCGCACTGTCAGCACTTCGGTTCACGCGTAGCTCCAAGGTGCGCAAGCCGCGCATCAACAGCCATGCATCATGCGGACTGGGAGCCGCGCCCAGCGTCATCAGTTCGCGGCTCATCACCTGGCGCATGTGAACGGCGCTTCCGGCAAGAACACCGGCCACTACATCGCTGTGTCCGTTCAAGTACTTCGTGGCGCTGTGCGCGGCCATGTGGATGCCCAGGTCGATCGGGTTCTGGAACAGCGGACTGTTGTAGCTGTTGTCGCAGAGCGTGATGATGCCGTGCTCCTTCGCGATGCCAGCTACAGCTTTCAGGTCCTGCAGTTCGAAGGTGAGCGAGTTCGGGCTTTCAGTAATGATGAAGGTGGTGTTCGGACGGATCGCTTTCCGGAAATTCTCCGCATCCGTTCCGTCCACGAAGGTGTGATCCACACCGAAGCGGGCCAACAGCTCCACGAGCAGCTTCTTGGTCCAGCTGTACGGCTTGTTTACACAGACGATGTGATCACCGGTCTTCACGAAACTGAGCACCGCTGCTGCAATGGCGGCGCTGCCACTGCTGAACATCAAGGCGTCCTCGGCATGCTCCAAGGCAGCGATCTTCTTCCGCACCATGGCCACGGTGGGATTGTAGCCCCGTGTGTAGAGCGGCCGGTCCAACTCGTGCTGCACGGTGTTCCTCATCTCGGCCACCGTGGCGTAGGTGAAGTTGCCGCTCTGCACGATCGGAGGCACCACGGCGTTGTAGCCTTGTTCGCGGTCTTCGCCCAGGTGGTTCAGAATGAAGGAGAGGTCCTCGTTCATGGGTCCCGTTTGAAGAACACGAATCCGTTGTTCCGGCCGATCTCGCTGAAGGTGCCCAAAGCGATCACCTCGTCAACGGAAGTGATCTTGCAGGAGAGGTACACCGGCCGGTCGACCGGACCGCGGAAGAGCACTTCCTCAGGCGGCATCGTCTGCGATGTGCGCGCGTAGAACCAGGGGGCGTAGCTCTTATAGCCCTTGGTGGTCACGTAACAACGTTCGCCTTGGCGCTCTTCGAAGAAGGTGATCGCTGCACGTTGGGAATAGGCTTCGATGTTGCGGATGAAGAAGAACAAGGTGGTGGTGATGAACAACGCACTACCGCCGAAGATGACGACGAGGCTTGAGCGATAGCGCTTCGCACCGTGCAGGAAATGGGCGGCCGTCAACGAACCAAGGAGGACGAGCCCAGCGATGGCTTCAAGACCTGTCCAATCCACTTCCGCTCCAAGGTTGGCCTGCGCGAAGGGATCGCCAGCGAGGAGCTCACGGAGTTTTTCGATGTCCATGCCGATGAAGGGCACGGCGATCACCACCAAGGCGATGATGTTCCCCAGGATCCCTAGCGCGAAGCGCGACCAGCCGAAGGCTTCGTTCCGCACCCAGATGCGTTCCAGTTGCAACGCGGCCAGGTACGTGAGCGGGGAATAGCAGAGGCTGCTATAGTGGACGATCTTGGTCTTCACCAGGCTGAAGAGCACAAGCACCACGAAGAAGAGGACGACCATCCACTGCCGATGGTCTTTCAGTTCGGATGACGATGCAGCAGGCTTCAACAGTTCCTGCACCGCGAACACCGATGCCGGGAAGCAGCCCACGAGCAACACGACGACATGATAGCCGAAGAAGCCACCGTGACCCGCATCTTCCGTGGTGAGCATGGCCACCTGCCGCCAGAAGAAAGCCACGGCGAACGTCGGCCCGTTGCGCATCAGGTCCACCGCGAACCAAAGGCCTAGGGTGACCACCGTGACCGACGCCAATAGCAACAAGCGCCCCCCACGGAAGCCTGAGCCGGAAGCGGGATAGCACCAGCATCACCGCAACGGTCAGCCCTGGGATCAGCACGCCGACGGGCCCTTTGGTCATCACCGCCATGCCAAGGAACACACCGCCGAGCACAGGGTCGATGAAGCGATGGCGCGATCCCATCCGAATGAAGCGATCGATCCCGAGAAAGATGAAGAGGTTGAACCACGGGTCGATGATGCCGCTTCGGAAGTAGAGGTGCGGGAGGATGGAGCCCACATAGGCCAACGCCCAGAGCAGACCGAACGCTTCCCCCCGCAGGCGCCGCCCGATGCCGTATAGCACCAGCAGCGTGATCACACCACAGACCGCATCCGGAAAGCGGGCCGCGAACTCGTTCACGCCGAACGCGGCCATGCTCGCTGCCTGTAGCCAGATGAACAGCGGCGGCTTCTCGTGAAAAGGCTTGAAGTCGATCTGTGGCTGAAGGAAGTTGCCCGTGACATGCATCTCCCGGGCGATCTCCGCGAAGTTGATCTCGTCCCAATCGAACAGATGCACCGCACCGAGGCCGGGTACGAACAACGCCAAGGCCACCAACGTGATCAGCAAGGCGCGTGGCAACGGCATGGCCCGAAGGTATCCGCTAGCTGCCCTTGAGGATGGACCAAGGGATGCCCCACTTCGCCAGGCGGTAGCGCACCGAGACCCGCAGCACCCCCAGACCGTAGGTGACGCTGCGGCTGAAGTTGATGGAGCTGGCCTCGTCGAAGTACTTCGTCGGGCAGGTGATCTCCGCGATCTCGTTCCCCTGCCAGCAGAGCTGCCCCACGATCTCGTTGTCGAACACGAAGTCGTCCGAGAGCTTGTTGTAGTCCACACTGCGCAGCACTTCACCGGTGTAGGCCCGGTAGCCAGTGTGGTATTCGCTCAGTTTCTGGCCCATCAGCACGTTCTGCGTGAAGGTGAGCAGGCGATTGGCGATGTACTTGTAAATGGGCATGCCACCCTTCAACGCGCCCTTGCCGAGGATGCGTGAACCGAACACCACGGGGTAAACCCCGTTACCAAGCAGGGTGATCATCGGCGCCAGCAACTTGGGTGTGTACTGGTAGTCGGGGTGAAGCATCACGATGATGTCACCGCCCAGTTCCAAGGCCTTGTCGTAGCAGCTCTTCTGATTGCCGCCGTAGCCTCGGTTGCGCTGGTGCTCCACAATGTGGCGGATGCCCAGTTTCCGGGCCACTTCCACCGTATTGTCAGGGCTCTTGTCATCCACCAGCACCACCTCGTCGACCAGATCGAAGGGGATCTCCCGGTAGGTCTGCTCAAGGGTGAGCGCCGCCCTGTAGGCCGGTAACACCACGATCACTTTCTTGCCGAGGTACATGGGTCGCGTGCCGGATCTGTTGCCCAGCGAGCCGCAAAGATGCACCGAGGCCGTCGAACCCCACTGCTATCGCCGTTCCGCCACGTTCACCAGATAGATACCGGACAGCACCACCGCGATCATGCCGAGCTGGGCCATGCTCAAGGATTCGCCATCCAGAAGGCCCCAGCCAATGGCCACCACGGGCATCAGGTAGGTCACCGAGGAGGCCCAAAGCGCGGAAGTGCGTTTCAGTAGAACGTTCCACAGCACCAGGGCGAGCGCAGAGCTCATCGTGGCCAAGAGCGCCACATAGCCTAGCGATCTCCAAGCATGGGGCTGGTTGGAAAGTGCTTCCGGCAGGCCGCTGAAGAACACCAGGACCAGGGCGAGAGGACCCACGAAGGTGAGCGCGAGTGCGGAGGTGGCCGTGGCGGGCAGCATGTAGAGGTGGTGCTTGACGATGTTCGCGCTCATGCCATAGCAGGCCGTAGCGATCACAGGCATCAAGGCGTAGATCGACCAGGAAGGCAGACCGTCGGCACTGCCCAAGGCGATCAGGCCCACAGCGCCGCAGAGGCCCAACAGCACCCCGGCCACGTGCACCAAGCGCATCCGTTGCCGGAACAACGCCACCCCGAGCACCAGTGCGAACAAGGGGGTCAGGCTGTTCAACATGCCCGAAAGAGAGCTGCTGATCCGGCTTTGGGCCGAAGCGAACAGGAAGGCCGGTATCCCGTTGCCAAGGACCCCACTTCCCAAGAGCGGTAACCAGTGCTTGCGAAGCTCCTGCCAGTACTTCAACAGGAAGGGAGTCAGGGCCAACCAAGCGATGGAAAGCCGGGCGCTGGCCATCTGGAAGGGGGTTAGGACCGGTTGCCCGTCGTGGAAAAGACCCCGTTTCATCAGGATGAAAGAGCTGCCCCAGATCAACGCCAGCACCAGCAGGAGCAACCAGTTCAACCGTTCGTCACTCTGCTTTTTCTTCATCCCTCCCATCGGGCTGCGAAGGTATCTGGATCGTTCCGCACTACTTTTGTAACATCCGCGTTGGTCACAGCGTCCTATCACCGGAAAGCACCTCGACCATGAAGAAGTTCCTCCTCCCGATGATCGCCTGCAGCCTGCTCGTGGCCTGCAGCTCTTCGTCAACCACCGATGCCGTTTCCAGCGCCGCAGCGGGTGTTCCCCGGTCGGTCACCGAAGTGGTGGTGGCCGGTACGCCGGTGACCATGGCCGACCTGAGCATTGATGGCATGACCTGCGAAATGATGTGCGGCGGATCCATCAAGAAAGCCCTGGCCGTTGCCCGGTGTCAGCACCACCGACATCAAGTTCACCGAGGATGCCTCCGCCGACCACGCCATCGTGAGCTTCGACGCCACCCAGGTGAGCGAAGCGGAGATCGTGAAAACCGTGGAAGCACTGCACGAAGGCCAGTACAAGGTGTCCGCGATCGCCATCACCAAACAAGTGCAAGGCACACCTGCGGCGGACGCCACCGAAGAGCTTACTGAAAAGGTCGAAGGACAGGTCTCCGCTTCGCTGCCGGAGCTGGTGTTGCCCAGTGTCTTCGGCTTTCTGTCGCGCCTGCTGCGCATCTGATCCTGTTCACATTGAACGAAGGGCTCCTCTCGGGGCCCTTTTTCATTCACGCTCGAGGTTGCTGGTGAACCTGGAGCGGATGCACGGCGTTGGTACTTTCGCCGCCCATGACCTCCGCTACCGCACCCTCCCTTCGTCCCGTGGTCCGTTGGTTGCTCACCGGGTGCGTGCTCATCGCTTGCATGGTGGCCATTGGCGGCATCACGCGACTCACCGGCAGTGGGCTCAGCATCACGGAGTGGAAGCCGATCATGGGCGCACTTCCGCCAGCGAACGAGGTGGAATGGCAGGAGGCCTTTGACAAGTACAAGCGGATCCCGGAGTACACACTGGTCAATCAGCACATGGACCTGGCGGGCTTCAAGAAGATCTTCTTCTGGGAATACCTGCACCGCAACTGGGGCCGCCTCATGGGCCTCGTCTTTCTGGTCCCTTTTGTGGTGTTCTGGCGCAAGGGCTTCCTGACAGGCTGGTTGATGCGGCGTGGGCTGGTGATCCTGGTCAGCGGCGGGCTTGTGGGTGCGCTCGGCTGGTTCATGGTGGCCAGCGGCTTGGAGAAGAACCCTGATGTCAGCCACTTCAGGCTTGCCATCCATCTCTGCGCCGCCTTCACTGTGTTCGCGCTCGTGCTATGGACCGTGTTCGACATCCGCAACGGACGCAGCGCATGGGGCGGCAATGGAACTACTGAAGCGCGTTGGGCCAGGGCGCTCCTCTGGCTGTTGGTGCTTCAGATGCGTCTACGGTGCCTTCACCGCTGGGCTTGACGCGGGGCGTATCTACAATACCTGGCCACTGATGAACGGTCAGTTCATGCCGGAGAACGTCCGGGCTTTCGGTGATCTGGTGAAGGACCTGACCGACCACAAGGACGGTGTGCAGTTCGTACACCGCAACCTGGCGTGGTTGGTGGCCGCAGCATTCGTAGGCTTCGCTATCCACTTCAGGGAACGCGCTGGCGTAGCCGGTACCTGGAAGTGGTTGATGGCGGCCGTGCTGCTGCAGTTCCTGCTGGGTGTGCTTACGCTCGTTATGCAGGTGCCCATTGTGCTGGGCGTGCTGCACCAGTTCGAGCGTTGTTGCTGCTGAGCGCGCTACTTGCCACGCTCCACGGCACAGGCCGACGCCTTAGCGCTTGATCGCGCCTTCGTTCCAGCGCAACGTGCCGACGAAATGCCTCAAGTCCTCGCGCAATCGTGTGGTCACAGGTGCCAGAGAATCGGCGTTCGGCTCGGAACTGAAGTAAAGCGCGCCGTAGAGGAAGTGCGCGGTGCTGTCGGTCATGTAGAACACTAGAGGCGAAGCGACATCACCTTCCACGTCGAACACGTTACCGAAGACCCGCACGCTATCACGCAGAACGCGCTCGGTGGAGATCTTCACCGCCTTTGGCCTCGTGCTTCGACTTGTAGCTGTGGGCATCCTCGATGAGCTGTGCTAGATCGCTGTGCACTTCGCGGTAGGTCATGTGCACAATGGCCCGCTGATCAGGGAAGGTCAGGTTGTACCAGCAGCTCTGGTCCGGACGGTTGCCCGGCAAAGCTTTCGCATACACCGGGATCTCCGCCGTGAACGGACATGCGGGCGTCCAGGTCGTGTACGCCTTTGCCGGCAGATCGATCCGGAAATAGCCTTTGGGCTTCGGCACCGGATCCGGACCGCAGGCCGTCAGCAGGCAAAGGCCGAAGCCCAGCAGCATCAGTTCAGCCTTTGGTCTCATCGCGAAGGGTCACTTTCACGCGACGTACGCGCTTGTTGTCCGCGCTTTCCACCGTGAAGGAGAAGTTCCGAAGGTCCACGCGTTCGCCCTTCTTGGGGATGCGGCCGGTGAGCTCAGAACGAAGCCGCCAAGCGTTTCACTTTCGCCTTTGTTGTCCTCGAACAGCTGCTTGTCCGCAGCAGCGTCAGACGAGCCGGGAGCCGTCCATGCCGAGCACGCGGTACACGTCGGTGAGCGAGGACTTGCCCTCGAACGCCCAGTTGTGGTCGTCCAGCTTGCTGTACAGCAGGTCCTCGTCGTCGAACTCGTCCGTAATGTCTCCCACGATCTCCTCGATCACATCTTCCAATGTGATGATGCCGCTGGTGCCTCCGTACTCATCCACCACGATGGCGAGGTGCACCTTCTTGGCGCGGAACTCTTTCAGAATGTCGTCAAGCTTCTTGTTCTCCGGAACGAAATAGGGTTCGCGCAACAGGCTCTTCCAATCGAAGTCCACGACGTCCAGGTGTGCGAGCACATCCTTGATGTGGAGCACGCCCACCACACGGTCCATGGTGTCCTCAAAGACCGGCACACGGGAAAATCCGCTTTCAACAATGGCCGCGATCAGCTCTTGGAAGGTGAGGTCCTGGTTGAACGCAATGACACCTGTACGCGGGTGCATGACCTGCCGCACTTCGATGTTGCGGAACTTCACGATGCCCCGCAGGATCCGCTGTTCCTCGGCCGTTGTGTTCGGGTCGTTGGTCAGGTCAGGGCGTGCCCGAGCGCGTCGGCGTCAATGTTGGTGCTGCGTTTCTTGAAGCGCTTTCAATGAAGGAGGTGCTGCGGATCAGCGTCTCGTTCACCGGGCTCCAGAACCAACGCAGGCCTACGAGCATTCGGGAAAGGGAAAGCGCCACGCTCATGGCATGGGAGGTGGCGTAGACCTTCGGAAGCACCTCGCCGAACAACAGAATGATGAAGGTGACCACCAGCACCTGGATCCCGAACACGAGGTACTCAGGCATCCGCGAGAAGTCCACCAGCCCGTTCATGACAATGGTGCTGAACACCGTGATGCCCACCATGGAGAAGTTGTTCATCACCAGAATGGTGGCCAACAGTCGCCGTGGTCGGGAAAGCAGGTCCAACACAGGAGCAGCCTTAGGGCCACCGTGCTCCCTCAGTTCCCGGAGCTGGGCGGCGGTCAACGAGAACAGGGCGACCTCACTGGCGCTCATGCACGCACAGACGCCCAGCAGCACCACGATCACCACCATGGCCGCGATGGTGAGGCACATCAGGCGCGCCAGCTTGCAGAAGAAGGTTCAGGGAGGTTGACACGAGGAACGGACTGCGGTATTTCACCCGATCAGGAGAGCCCTGTCAAGTGGAACGCGCGAAAGGGTCGATCAGAAAGGAAGGTCGTCCAACTCGTCAGGACCAGCTGCGGGGAAGCTGCCATGGGAGCACCGGCGGCTTCCTGCTGGCGCTGAGGCTGTGCGGACATCGGTGCTCCACCTTCCGCACGATCGGTCGGGCGGTCAAGCAGGTTCATCTCGTCGGCCTGGATCTCCGTCGTGTAACGGGTGGTGCCCTCCTTGTCCTGCCATTGGCGGGTGCGGAGCTTGCCTTCCACGTACACCTTGCTGCCTTTGCGCAGGTACTTCTCGGTGATCTCAGCAAGGCCGCGCCACGCCACGATGCTGTGCCACTCGGTCTGCTCGCGCTTCGCCCGTGGTCTTGTCCTTGTAGGTCTCGCTGGTGGCGATGCGGAAGTTGGCCACGGAGGCGCCGTTCTGCAGGTGCCGCACTTCAGGATCGGCGCCCAAGTTGCCGATGAGGATCACTTTGTTGACTCCGGACATGGATGAAAGGAATGGACTTCAAAGATAACCCCCGCCCCGAAGCCTTCCTGGATCGTGGATAACATCAGCGATGTTCAGGAGAAAAGGTCCGGACCGTCCGGGACTTCGAGGAACCGCTCGATCAGCCGAGGCACAGCGTGGTCCTTTAGCTCCGTAGGGCCGACCAACACCCAACCTTCTGGCACAGCGATCAGCTCCGACCAAGGACGGTCCAGAACCGAGCATGGATCACTTGATGGCTGAGCACATGGCGCACGGGACCGGCCAGGGCCTCCAATATAGGTTGGTAGCCCAAGAGGTCTGTCGCCCTGCGGGCCACCTGAGCCTTGGTAGCAGCGCTAGTGGTTTCGACCAGGGGCGGTTGATAGAGGTCGCGCCAGATGTCCTTCTCCGTCCGCTGGTGCAGCCAGATCCGCCCCCCGGAGCGGATGATCAGGTAGTGGAAGTAGCGGTCGCGCACCTTGGTCTTTCCGGCCTTCACCGGCAAGCGGTCGATGCGTCCTTCCTTGCGGGCAATGCAACGGCCCGACAGTGGACAGTCCCCACAGGCGGGGTTGCGCGGCAGGCAGACGGTTGCGCCCAGCTCCATCACGCTCTGGTTGTGGTCCCCGGCGTTCGAAGGGTCCAACAGGCTGTTGGCCAGTTCGCGGAAAAGCCTTACGCCCCTCGGTGGAGTCGATCGGCGTGTCGATCCCGAACACCCGGGCCAGCACCCGGTACACGTTCCCGTCCACCACCGCTTCGGGCCGGTCGAAGACGATGGAAGCGATGGCGGCGGCGGTGTAGTCGCCTACACCTTTCAGCTTCAGCAGCTCCGGGAAGGTGGAAGGGAAGGTGCCACCATGCTCCTGGACCACCTGCCGGGCGGCGGCCATCAGATTGCGGGCTCGGCTGTAGTACCCCAGGCCCTGCCACAGCTTCATGACCGCCCCTTCGGGCGCTGAGGCGAGACGGGCCACCGTGGGGTATTGCTCCACGAACCGCTCGTAGTAGGCGGTTCCTGGTCCACCCGGGTCTGCTGCAGGGATCACCTCGCTGAGCCAGATGCGGTACAGGTCGCGGGGTCCTGCGCCAGGGCAGATCACGGCCATGGGCCCGGTACCAAGGGGCCAGGCTCCGGCTGAACCATGAACGTGTTGACATACAGGCGCAAAGATGGGTTGGAGAAGGATCGAAAAGTCTATCTTTGCGGCCCCAAAACCTCGGAAGGGCAATGACGAAGGCAGAACTGGTCGGCATCATCGCGAAGCGCACCGGGATCGAACGCACGGTTGTGCTGACGACCTTGGAGGCCTTCATGGAAGAGGTGAAGACCAGCCTGGAGAAGGGTGAGGACGTGCACCTTCGTGGCTTTGGGAGTTTCGTGGTGAAGCATCGCGCGCAGAAGACGGGTCGTATCCTGTCGCGTAACACCACCATCATCATTCCGGCCCATGACGTGCCTGCGTTCAAGCCGGCCGACACCTTCGTTGACAAGGTGAAGGGCCGTAGTGCAGTGAAGGCATGAAGAAGTTGGGAACGCCCCAATGGCTGATGGTCGGCGGGGCTGTGCTGGTGACCGTTCTTTTGGTATTGGCGCCCCGGACCCCCTCGGGCAAGGCGGAAGCGAACGCGGCAAGTGCCCGTGTGAGCGAGGATCCCAACAGCGGTTCCACCCCACAGGTGGATGGACCGTTGAGCAAGGACCCGCGCGTTGCCGCCATCCTCGCAGAACTCAATGCAGGCGGACCTCCCATGCAGATCATCCTCAAGCTGCGTGACCTGGCCGAGAAGGAACCGGATAATGCGGAAGCCCAATTCCATCTGGGCGTGTTCAGCTGGCAGACAGGCCAGTACGACAAGTCCATGGACCGTTTCCGCAAGGTGATCGCACTGGACCCGAAAGGGTACCCCGACGCCTACGCCTTTCTGGGGCGCGCCTACGCTTCGCTCGACAGCACTACGCTGGCGGTGGAAGCGCTGACCACTACAAGACACTGGTGACCGATACGGCCCTCTCCAATGGGGCACAACGGCTCATCGACGAATTAGAACATAAAGGATCGTAACCATGCCCTGCGGAAAGAAGCGCAAGCGCCATAAGATGGCGACACACAAACGCAAGAAGCGTCTTCGGAAGAACCGTCACAAGAAGCGCACCCGCTAAAGGGCGCTCGTGACCGGCATTGCCCGTCCTACCGCTTCGCGGGGACGGGCTTTCGGTCGGGTGATCGCACATCCATGCGGATCGGTGCATTCTTTCCGAACATCCTTCTGGCATGAGCGTCGACCTGATCATCCGTGCCACTGAGGGGGAGGTCGCCATCGCACTGATGCGCGACAAGCTCCTCATGGAGTTGCATCGTGAACGCACCGAGCGTGGGTTCACGGTGGGCGATATCTATCTGGCCAAGGTGCGCAAAGTGGCGCCAGGCCTCAACGCGGCGTTCGTGGACGTGGGCCACGAGAAGGACGCGTTCTTGCACTACTTCGACCTGGGGCCGCAGTACCGCAACAGCTACAAGTTCGTCAAGGGCGCTGTTAGCGGCAGCATCACCAGCCCCTCTTTGGATGGTTGGAACCCGGAGGCGGATATCACCAAGGAGGGCAAGATGGCGGACGTCATCAGTGCCAGTCAGAGCATCCTGGTGCAGATCGCCAAGGAACCCATCAGCACCAAGGGCCCTCGTCTTTCAGCAGAGGTCACCATCGCCGGCCGCTACATGGTGCTTGTGCCCTTCATCAACAAGGTCAGTATCAGCAGCCGCATCACTGACGAAGTGGAGCGCAAGCGGCTGAAGGAGCTGATGCATGCCATCCGGCCGAAGAACTTCGGCATGATCATCCGCACAAACGCTGAGGGCAAACGCACCGAGGATCTCGAGGGCGACCTCAAGAACCTGATGTCGAGGTGGGATGTAATGTTCTACAACCTGAAGAACGCCATACCTCCCAAGCGTCTTTTGGGTGAGATCGACCGCACCAGTGCTGTGCTGCGCGATGTGCTCAACAAGGATTTCACGAACATCCATGTGAACGATGAGCTCCTTACCGAGGAGATCTACCAGACGCTGGAGAAGACGAATCCCGAGAAGAAGGGCATCGTAAAGGCACTACAAGGGCAAGCTCGACATCTTCGACAACTTCGGGGTCAACAAGCGGATCAAGCAGGCCTTCGGCAAACAGGTCGTGCTGCCTAGCGGAGCCTACCTGGTGGTGGAGAAGACCGAGGCCATGCACGTCATCGACGTGAACAGCGGCGGTCGCAAAGGCAGCGGTGCGAAGGACCAGGAGCAGAACGCACTCGACACCAACGTGGAGGCCGCCAAGGAGATCGCACGCCTGCTGCGCCTGCGTGACATGGGCGGCATCATCTGCGTGGACTTCATCGACCTCTACGAGCCGGAGAACCGCCGGATCCTGCACAAGGAGCTGAAGGACGCCATGGCCGACGACAAGGCCAAGCACAACGTCCTTCCCCCGAGCCGCTTCGGTGTGATCGAGATGACTCGCCAACGCGTGCGGCCGGAAACCGAGATCGACACCAGCGAGAGCTGCCCCACCTGTGGCGGCACCGGTGAAGTGAGCGCCCCGGTGCTCATCATCGACGAGATCGAGAACGCGCTGAACTACCTGCACATCGAGAAGGACATGAGCGGCATCACGCTCAAGGTGCACCCCTTCATCGCGGCCTACCTCACCAAAGGCATCTGGAGCATCCAGCGCAAGTGGTGGTGGCGCTGGCGCAAGAACGTGACCATCGTGGGCGAAGGCGCAAGCCAGTACCTCGACTTCCACATGTTCGACGCGGAGGGGAAGGAGATCCCGCTGTAGGGGCGATATGAACGTCGCCGGATCCAGGATGATCCTTGCGGCTGTTCGCGCATCTTCGCAGCACCATGCCCCTCGCCAAGCAGTTCTCTCCCACAGAAGCCCTCGACAAGGCCCGTCGGTACTGCGCTGTTCAGGAGCGTGGCCACCAGGAAGTGCGTGACAAGCTCTACGCCTGGGGGCTTCACCGGGCGCAGGTGGAGGACGCCATCAGCCGCCTGATCGGCGAGGGTTTTCTCAATGAGCAACGCTTCGCCGAGACCTTTGCTGTCAGCAAGTTCCACCAGAAGGGCTGGGGCCGCAACAAGATCGAATACGAACTGAAGGCCCGCCGCATCTCCGGACCGTGCATCAAGCTTGGACTGAAGGCCATTGATGAAGACGAGTACATGGTCACACTGAAACGGTTGGTCCAACGGCGCTGGGCCTTGGAGAAAGCACACACGGCCCCCATGCGGCGCCAACGGGTGATCCGCTACCTCTTATCCCGTGGTTTTGAAATGGACAAGGTGGAGGTCGCTTTGCCCGAGCGTTCCTGAAGGCCCGCCAGGCCGTAAATTCGCGGCCGCGTTGCCTGCCTGCGACATCCCGAAGGCACAGCACCGAGCGTACGCCCATGGTCACCATCGACAAGATCTCCGAGCTTCAGACACGCCTTGAGGCCCTCAAGGGCTACCTCGACGTGGAGGAGAAACGCGGGCAGATCCTCGAAGAAGAGAAGTACACCCACGACCCCGACTTCTGGAACGACCAGAAGAAGGCCCAAGTGGTGATGAAGAAGATCCGCGAGCTCAAGCGCTGGGTGGGTCTCTACGAAGCCGTGAAGCGCGAGGTCGACGACGCCGAGGTCACCTTCGACTTCTTCAAGGCCAAGGACGTGAGCGAGGACGAGATGGACACGCAGTACACCAAAGCCGCCGCTGCCCTGGAAGAGCTCGAGTTCAAGAACATGCTCAGCGCCGAAGAGGATCCCTTGAGCGCCGTGGTGCAGATCAGCAGTGGAGCGGGCGGCACCGAAAGCTGCGATTGGGCCCTGATGCTCCTGCGCATGTACCGCATGTGGGCCGGTAAGAACGGCTACGAAGTGAAGGTGCTCGACTACCAGGATGGTGACGGTGCCGGGATCAAGCAGGCCACCATGGAGGTGAACGGCGACTTCGCTTACGGCATGCTGAAGAGCGAGAACGGCGTACACCGTCTGGTGCGCATCAGCCCCTTCGACAGCAACGCTCGCCGCCACACCAGCTTCGTCAGCGTGTACGTGTATCCGCTCGTGGACGAGACCATCGAGATCGACATCAACCCCAGCGACATTACTTGGGATACGTTCCGAAGCGGTGGTGCCGGTGGCCAGAACGTGAACAAGGTGGAGACCGGTGTGCGCCTGCGTCACGGACCCAGCGGCATCGTGATCGAGAACACCGAAACGCGCAGTCAGCTGGACAACAAGACCAAGGCCATGCAGTTGCTGAAGAGCCAGTTGTACGAGATGGAACTGGACCGCCGTAGAAGCAAGCGCAACGAGATCGAAGCCGGAAAGAAGAAGATCGAGTGGGGAAGCCAGATCCGCAACTATGTGCTGCAGCCGTACAAGCTCGTCAAGGACGTACGCACCGGACATGAGACCAGCAGCACCGATGATGTGCTCAACGGCGAGATCGATGGCTTCCTCAAGGCCTTCCTCATGCAACAGGGCCAAAGCCAGAACGTGTGAGCGACAGCGGACCAACTTCCAGCAGATCGAAAGAGAGCATGCCTTCTTGGACGATCTATCACAACCCGAAGTGCTCCACCAGCGTGGCCGGCCTGAAGTTGCTGATGGACGCGGGAATTGACCCGAAGGTGATCGACTACATGAAGGCCGTGCCTTCGGAGAAGCAGATGGAACTGCTCATCATGAAGTTGGGCGCAAAGGCGGAGGATCTTATCCGTCGGAAGGAGCCGCTCTTCAAGGAACGTTACGCAACGCTGCGCTTGAACGAGCATGAATGGGTGAGGGTGATGCGCGAGAACCCCGAGCTGATCGAACGGCCCATCGTGGTGCGCAACAGCAAGGCTGTCATCGGTCGCCCCCTGGAGCTTATTGAGGAATTGATCGGATGAAGAAGCGTGCTGCTTACTGTTCAACGACAACTGCTATCAGCCTACTGAAAACTGCCAACTGACATGGACTACCGGATCGAGAAGGACACGATGGGCGAAGTGAAGGTGCCTGCCGACAAGTACTGGGGCGCGCAGACCGAGCGCAGCCGCAACAACTTCAAGATCGGCCCACCGGGCAGCATGCCGCGCGAGATCGTGCATGCCTTCGCCTACCTGAAGAAGGCCGCCGCCCTCACCAACCTCGAGCTGGGCAAGTTGCCCAAGGAGAAGAGCGACCTCATCGGCAAGGTGTGCGACGAGATCCTCACCGGCGCGCTCGACGACCAGTTCCCGCTGGTGATCTGGCAGACCGGCAGCGGCACGCAGAGCAACATGAACGTGAACGAGGTGGTGGCCTACCGCGCTCACGTGCTCAGCGGTGGCAAGCTCACCGATGAGCAGAAGGTGCTCAACCCGAACGACGACGTCAACAAGAGCCAGAGCAGCAACGACACCTACCCGACGGCCATGCACATCGCGGCCTACAAGCTGACGGTGGAGGTGACGCTGCCCGGCGTGAAGAAGCTGCGCGATACGCTGGCGAAGAAGACGGTCGACTTCAAGGACATCGTGAAGACCGGTCGCACGCACTTCATGGACGCCACGCCGCTCACGCTCGGCCAGGAGTTCAGCGGCTACGTGCAGCAGCTGGACAACGGCATGCGCGCGGTGAACAACGCCCTGGAGATGGTGCGTGAACTGGCGCTCGGCGGAACGGCCGTGGGCACCGGCCTCAATGCGCCCGTGGGCTACAGCGTGCTCGTGGCGAAGAAGATCGCCGAGCTCACCGGGCTGCCGTTCGTGACGGCACCGAACAAGTTCGAGGCGCTTGCCGCGCACGATGCCATGGTGGAACTGAGCAGCGCCCTGCGCCGCCTGGCCGTGAGCCTGATGAAGATCGGCAACGACATCCGCATGCTCAGCAGCGGTCCCCGCAGCGGCATCGGTGAGCTGGTGATCCCCGACAACGAGCCCGGATCATCCATCATGCCCGGCAAGGTCAACCCCACGCAACCCGAGGCGCTCACCATGGTCTGCGCCCAGGTGATGGGCAACGACGTGGCCGTGGGCATCGGCGGCAGCAACGGGCACTTCGAGCTGAACGTGTTCAAGCCGTTGATCGCCGCCAACGTGCTGCAGAGCGCCCGGCTCATCGGTGAGGCCTGCGTGAGCTTCAACGACAAGTGCGCGGAGGGCATCGAACCGAACCGGCCTATCATCCAGCGCCACATGGAGAACTCGCTGATGCTCGTCACCAGCCTCAACACGCACATCGGCTACTACAAGAGCGCCGAGATCGCGAAGAAGGCGCACAAGGAAGGCACCACGTTGAAGGAGGCCGCCATTGCCCTCGGTCACGTCAGCGCCGAGGATTTCGACAAGTGGGTCGATCCGGCGAAGATGTGCAGCGAAGGCTGATCGGATGCGCCGTTCTGCGCTGCTGATCGTCGCGTGCATTGTGGGGCAAATCCTCACAGGACAGGTGGCGGTGACCGGGGCCATGCGGAAGACTATGTGGGAGGGCCAGTTGGCCGGGCTCATCGCGCTAGACAGCGTTGCGAAGCCGGGACTCTATGGCATCGGTCCGTTGGAGTTCCTGCGCGGCGAGATCATGCTCGTGGATGGGCACTGCTTCGTTTCCACCGCGGTCACCGACAGCACCATGCGCGTGGAGGAACGCAGCGATGTGAAGGCGCCGTTCTTCGTTCGCGCACAGGTGCGCGACTGGATCGATGTGCCACTTCCAGCGGAGGTGGTGGACCTGGCCGCGCTCGATGCCTTCCTGACCGGCTGGGCCGCGGATCGTTCAGCACCCTTCGCGTTCCGGATCGATGGGCCGATCACGGAAGCGCATCTCCATGTGATGGATGTGCCGCCCGGCACGGAGATCCACGGTCCGGATGAAGCGCATGCCAGCCAGAAGAACTTCATGCTGCAGGATGTCGATGCCGTGCTGGTGGGCTTCTTCTCCACGAAGCACAAGGCCGTGTTCACCCATCACGACACGAACATTCATGTCCACCTGCTGACGGTGGATCGCCGTACGATGGGCCACCTGGAGAGGCTGCGGTTCGATCCCTCGCGCGTGCGCTTGAAGATCGGCCGGCCCTAGCGTTGTCCTACTTCACCGGTAACCCGGCGTTGCGCCAGGATGTGATGCCTCCGGAAAGGTCCTTCACGTCACTGAATCCCGCCGCGCTCATGGCCTCACGGGCCGCAGCGCTGCGCCTGCCCGAAGCACAGTAAAGCAGAACGGGCTTTCCCTTGTCCAAGGTGGCCATGCGCTGATCCAGCACGCCACCGGTCCAGTCCAGGTTCAACGCACCGTCGATGTGCCCTTCGGCATACTCCGCTGGTGTGCGCACGTCGATCAGCAGCACGTTCGGCGTTGCAAGGGTCTGCTGGAACGACTTGGTGTCAACGGCTCCGCTTCCAGCACCGCCCTGGGGTGCGGCGCAGGACAGGAAGGTGAACGCGGTGGCGAGGAGGGGCAGGAAGAACTTCTTCATGGTGCAGGGGCTTAGAACACGTAGTTGATGATGAGGTCGGCGTGAAGCATGTCCACCTTGTTGAAGGACTGTTTCTCAGTGAGCGAAGCGGATGCGGTCGGCACCTTGCCCAAGGTGAGCAACTGGATCGCCAAGCCCTGCCATTCACCACGGAACTGGTATTGGGCGTTGATGACGACCTGTGCGTAGGACGGCATGGCATACTTGTTCAGGCGGGTGTCGGTGAGGGCTGGCATGCGATAGACACCACCGTCCAGCTCGATCCGCCAACCCGTTCGTACGTCCTTCCAGATCAGGTTCAGCGTGGCCGCTTGCAGGTCCCCCACGCCTTCGTTGCGCTCACGCGGTAGGAAGGTGAAGAACGGATCGCGGCCCCATTCGCGGGGCATCAGGTAGCGCCCATGCGCGGTGATGCGCGTGTAGTTCAGCTGCCACCGGAACTTGCCGAGCACATTGCGCAGCCGACCGCTGAAGGCCCAGGACCCCTGCCCTTCCGGCATGTACGCCAGGCTGTCGAGGGCATGTTCGCCGGTGGCCGTGGGGTCCTGTTTGATGGCCAAGCCGCTCAGGCTCCAACGGTCCTCCTTCTCCCCGGCATCCAGTTGGAGCAGGGCCGTATTGAAGATGTTCTCCGTGTACACGTCCCACAGGGTCATGCCCACCTTGCGCCCCAGCGGTTGTTTCGCGGATAGCGCGAAGATCCCTGCGCTGCGCAGGTACTCCCCATGCATCGAGGCCTCGCCGTACACGTTCTTCCCCGATGGATAGATGTCCATGCTCTCCGCTACGGTGTACCACTCACTGGCTCCGCGCGGGGCCACCCGGTAGATCCACCCACCCTCGAGCCGGGTGCCGTGCGCCGTGCGGTGCTTCCCCCAAAGACCCTCGAACAAGGAGGGATGCATGCGGCCATCCTGCGGATTCAGGAAGGGCGTGTTCAGTTCCTGCTTGCCGAAGACGATGTTGGTGCGCCCATTGGTGGCGAGCCAGTCGAGCTGGAACTCATGCAGGTAGGCCAGGTCGTTGGTGTGGCGCGGGTCGTTCACATCGTAAAGCCCGATCTCGTAACGATTCGGCAACCCCGTAACAGGGTCCGGTACGGTGAGGTCGGAGGTCTCGAGGTCGAAGGTGTAGCCACCGCTGAGCTTGAAGCGGGTGCCGTGCCACCGTTGCGACGTGAAGCCGAGCGTGCCACCGAAGGCGATGGCGTGGTAGTCCGTTGGTGCGCCATCGTTGATGGTGAGCATGTTGTACTGGCGGAAGCGACCGTCCACCTCGCCCCGCCGCATCACGTCGTACAGTTTGCTCTCCCCCCGGAGCGTGTCATTCGACGGGATGTCCTGCTCGCTGTGTTGTGCGTTGCCGAGCAAGGGGAATACGAGCAACAGGACAAGGGCCAAGCCCCACCGACCGGTGAACGGTCGATCTATGAACAGGGTGAACATGGCGTCAGAAACCCGCTTTGATGTAGCTCCAGCCTTCCTCCTGGCGTTCCACGATGTGGATGATGCCGGCCTTGACGTAGCCTGCCTCGGGCAGCACCATCGAACGGTCAAGCTTGCGTTCGGCGATGGTGTTCTCGCAGGCCAGGAACACGATGCCCTTGGCGGCGAACTCCTTCACCTTGTCCTGGACCACGCTGCGGTCGCTCATCAGCATGTCCATGCCCGGGCCATGGCACACCACTTCGAGCTGGAGGGTGGGTGAGGACTCCTTCATGTTGCGCAACTGCTTCATCAGGTTCTTGTGCACCAAGGTGTCGCCGCTGGTGAGCTGCATCACGATCCGGTGCTGGCGCGTGCCATCCTGTGCCATGGCCCCGGAGCCGCCGATGAGGATGACGAGAAGGAGGATCAGCTTTTTCATGGATGCAAAGGTGGCTTCGGGGAGTACCGGGTTCCTGTGACCTTGCTCACGCAGCTCAACGGAATTCGTAGTCGTACCCTTCCAGCTGGCTCAGCAGGTCCTGCGGTGCATCGGTGGCGGTGATGCGGCCTTCGACCTTCGGCGGCACGGGGCTGAATTCGGCGAAGTATGCGCGCAGAGTGTTGAGTGAGGTGTTCGCACGGTGTGGGATGAGCAAATGTGACACTCGTCACGTTTAAGTTAGTGAACACTAACGTGCTTTGTGCCGTCCATTAACCCAGAGCACCGTGCGCGGCAAGAACAACATTGCGATCGGCTTTCTCGTCATGGGGGGCTGCATGCTCTACGGATTCCTGCTGATCTACCTGCGGGACTTCGCACCGGACAAGCAGGCGTGGGTGGAGAGCTATTCGACCGGGAAGCACTTCGAGTCCCGCTTGGCGCATGTGCATGGCAACCTGTTCGCGGTGCTCAATGTGATCATCGGCTACCTCCTGCTGCACTTCCGCGACCGGCTGAGCCATGTGCCGGTCATCTCCTGGTTGGCGCTCACCGGACTGCTCATGCCGGCAGGCATCCTGGCCGAAGTGTACCTCGGAGCGCCTCCGGTCTTCGTGCTCATCGGTGCCATCGCCATGACCGCGTCGGTATTCTGGCTCGGCGTTTCTTTTCTCAAACTCAAGAGCGACCATGGACATTAAGCCCCGCCAACTGGAGATCATGGAGGCCGCAGGCCAGCTGATGACGGAGAGCGGCTACGCGGCCCTCACCACCAAGCGGCTCGCCGAGCGCATGGGCTTCAGCGAACCGGCCCTTTACCGGCATTTCAAGAGCAAGGAAGAGATCCTCACCACCATGCTCACCCACCTCGCGCAGTCCATGGACGAACGCTTGACCGCAGTAAGCGAGCAGGTAAGCGATCCGGCGGAACGCGTGGAGGCGATGTTCGAAAGCCACTTCTCGTTCTTCATCGAGAACCCTCACTACCTCATGGCCATTTTCGCCACAGGGGTGCTGGACCAAACACCCGCGTTGGAAAGGGGCATCGTGGCGCTCATGGAGGTGAAGCGTCGGCACCTGATCGCCACCATCAAGGACGGCCAGGCGAAAGGCGTCTTCAAGGCTGCCTTCCCCGCCGAACTGCTCACACTGATCGCCATGGGCACCTTCCGCTTGCACATGCTCCGCTGGCGCATGAGCGGCCGCTCGTTCGACCTGAAAAAGAAGGGCCGCATCCTGATGAAGGTGGTCGTGGAACTGATCCGTGCCAAATAGCCCTACATGAAGACGCCACCGATCCTCCGAACCATACTGGCAACGGTGCTGCTTCTCTTCGGTGTGCTCACCCTGTTCCTGAGCACCTCCGTCATCTTCGACCTATTCGGCATCCGGGAACGCGAAGGGAACTATGTGCCCGTGGTGGTGTGGGCGAACTTCATCGCCAGCATCCTCTATGTGCTCGCAGCGGTCGGCTTGCTGGCCCAAAAGCGCTGGCCACCGACCCTGCTGCTCACCGTGGTGCTCGTGCTCGTTGCGGCCGGCATCGCCTTCGGCTGGCATGTACTCAGTGGTGGCCTGCACGAGCAGAAGACCATCGGTGCCCTGACCTTCCGGACACTGTTCACTCTGGGCCTCTATTTCGGCGCCCGACACTTGACCCGTAGCTCGAAACAACCACTTCAACCAACCCGACCATGACCACGGAACGCGCACTTCTTGCACTGCTCCTTCCCATCACGCTCGTAGCCGCTGGCTGCGGAACGGGCACGAACGAGGGCTCCGCCACGGCCCTGCCCCCTGCACCGCACGAGCACGCCGTGGAAGCCACCCCGGACACCTTGCCCAAGGTGACGCTCGACAGCCTGGGCCTGCGCTGGATCGCGAATCCGGAGACCACCAGCGGCATCGCCACCATGGCTGCGACCCTGCAGGAATTCGACCCCGCGAAGGGCGATGCGTATGCGCTGAAGGCGGCACTGGAGGAAGAGTTCGGGCTCATCTTCGAACGGTGCACCATGGAGGGTGAAGCGCACAACCAGCTGCACAATTACCTGATCCCGATCCATCACGCGCTGCGCGAGTTCGGTGGGAACAACGCCCAGGATCGGGAGGCCTTGGCGGCACATCTCGCCACCTACGCGACCTACTTCCAATAAGCCCGATAGCACCATGCGGCCCGCCCTTCCAGCCTTGCGGCACTTCACCTTGTTCCTGTTGTTCGCCCTGTGGGCCGGGCATACCGCCGCACAGCTCATGACTCTTGAGCAGTGCGTGGACTCCGCCTTGGTGAACGACCGGCGGGTGCGCATGGCCGCGCTGGACGAGGAGATGGCCACCGTGCGCATCGCGGAAGCACAGGCCGGGTTGATCCCCAAAGTGCGTGGTGCCGGCGAGTTCAGGCACTACACCGACCTGCCCTACCAACTGCTGCCCTCCAGCTTCTTCGGTGGTCCCGAGGGTACCTATCGCGAGATCCAGTTCGGCACCCAGCAGAACATCAATGCCAACGTGCAGGCGCAGATGCCCCTATACGACCCCCAAGTATGGGGTGCGATCAACATGGCCAAAGAGGGCGGACGGATGGCCGATATACAGGGTGAACGGACGCGGGAAGCGGTGGTGCTGGAGGTGAGCCACGTGTACTACAACGCGCAGATCCTGAAGACCCGGTTGGCCTTCCTGGACAGCAACGTGGTGAATGCCGAAGCCTTGGTGCGCAGGATCGAACTGATGCACGACCAGTCGCTCGCACGTGGCAGTGATGTGGACCGACTTCGCCTGCAACGCGAACAACTGCTGACACAGCGGGAACGTGTGCGTTCGCACTACCAGCAGGCCATGGACGCGTTGCGTGTGCTCATCGGCGCACCTGTTGACAGCCCACTTGAGGTCGCCGCTTCCGAGACCGCTCCGCCCACGGCAACGCTTTCATCCGGGCTGGGCACTGGTGTTCGCACGGCCGAACAAGCCATGCGCCTGAAGGTGGCCGAGCTGCAGCTGGTGAAACGTTCGCGCATCCCGAGCCTGAACGCCACCGGTCTATACGGAACCACGGGCTTCGGTCCCATCGGCGCGGAGAACCGGTATGACTTCTACCCCATCGGCTTCTTCGGTGCGCAGTTGCAGGTGCCCATCTTCCAGGGAACGGTATTGGGCAAGCGCATCAAGAGCAAGGAGCTGGAGCTGGAGCACGCCACCCTGCAACGCGATGCCGCCATGGAGCGCGACGCGCTGGAGCGCCGCACCGCCCTGCGTGAAGAGGCCCTCGCCCGCCGCGCGCTCGCCGACAGCCGCGGCCAATTGGAGCTCGCGGAACGGATCCGAAGCAGCACCGTGCTGCAACACGCGCAGGGCGTGGCCTCCATCACCGACATCGTACTGGCGGACCAAGCACACCGCGAGGCACAACAGAACACCATCGACGCGCTCATCCAATTGCGCAAAGCCCAACTGGAACTGACCCGCTTGAACGGCGCGCTCCTGAACACCAAGTGACATGAAACGATCGCTGATCTGGATCATCCTCCTCGTCCTGCTCGCCGCCACCATCGCGAAGCTGGCGATGAACAAGCGCGTGGTGGAGGAACGGGTGTACCGCCTGGACAAGAGCGCGCCGATACACGTGGGGGTGGATACCGTACGCGTCGGCGGCACTGCGGATGACCGGCCCTTTGGCGGCACGGTGGTACCCGCCCGCGAAGGCCGTGTGATGGCCGAAGTGCCGGGTCGCGTGCTGAGCGTGGACGTGCAGGAAGGCCAATGGGTTGAAAAAGGCACCGTGATCGTGCGGCTCGATGCCACGCTAATGAAGCTGCAGCAGGACGCCGCGCAGGTGCAGGTGGAGACGCTGGAGAAGGACCAGGCGCGCTACACCATCCTCACCGAGGCTGATGCCATACAGGCGGTGCAGTTGGAGAAGACCCTTCTGGCGCTGAACACGGCACGCATCCAACTGGCCAATGTAACCGAGCAGGTCCGGCGGAGCATCATCACGGCACCCTTCACCGGGCAGGTGGTGCAACTCTTCGTGGAGGAAGGCACGGTCGTGGGCCCGTCGATGCCCGTTGCACAGCTCGCGGACCCCCGCTCGTTGGAGGTATCGATCCTCGTTTCCGAGGCGGATGCCCACCTGTTCCAGGAGGGTGATACAGTGTCCGTTCAGGTAGGCCCCACAAGCACGCCACTCATCGGACATGTGCAAAGTGTCGGTCGGCGCGGTGATGTGGCCCATGCCTTCCCGATCCGCATCGCACTGCCTGCTAGTACAGGGCTGAACCCGGGCATGTCCGCCACGGTGCAGCCCGCCATCCGCAAAGGCGAGGCACTCCCCACCATCCCCGCACGAGCCTTGGTGGGTTCGTCCATCGCACCAGAGGTGTTCGTGGTCCGCAATGGCGTGGCACACCGGCGGTCCATTGGTACGGCCGGCACTTCCGGGAGCCGGGTCACCATCACAGAGGGACTGGTGGCCGGTGACCTGGTCGTCACCAGCGGGTTCATCAGCCTCACCGATGGTGCGGCCGTGATCCATCAATGAACCTCCGCCCGCACCGATCAATTAAACCCGCCACGCCATGACCATCACAGAGATCGCCATCAAGCGCCCATCACTCATCATCGTCGTGTTCGGCGCATTGGTACTGGGCGGGATCGTGGCCTTTCGGGGCCTGGGCGTGGAACTGATGCCCGACTTCAACCAGCCGGTGATCACCATCCGCACCATGTATCCGGGTGCTGCACCGGATGAAGTGGCCAACGCCGTGACGCGGCCTGTGGAGGACGCGCTAAGCGCCTTGGAGCATGTGGACTACATCAGCAGCCGGTCGCTGGCCAACGCCTCCGTGATCATCGTCAACTTCAAGTACGGCGCCGACCTCGACCTGGCCATGCAGGACGCACAGCGCCGCATCGACAACATCCGCCTTTCACTGCCGGAGGGCCTGCAGCCACCCGTGATGACCAAGGTTTCGCCGAACGACCTGCCCATCATGAGCGTGAGCGCAATGAGCGATCGGCCCGCACCGGAATTCCACCAGCACATGAAGGATGTGCTGTTGCCCCGCCTGCAACAACTGAACGGCGTGGCCGAGATCACCCTGCTCGGTGGCGAGCAACGCGAAGTGCAGGTGAAGGTGGACCAGGACCGCTTGCTGCACCACCGCGTATTGCTGCCGCAGGTGGCTGAGGCCGTGCTGCGCGCTGGTCTTGAGGTTCCTGCGGGATCGGTGCGATCGACGTACGACCAGCTCACCGTGAAGCTCGCCGGCAAGTTCCACACCATTGCGGACATCGAAGAGGTGATGGTGGCCATGCCCGCGCCCGGTTCCGTGGTGCGCGTGAAGGACGTGGCCACCGTGGTGGACGGCATCGCCGATGCCACCAGCGTGAGCCGCTACAACGGCCGTGAAGGCATCGGCCTGCTGATCAAGAAACAAGGCGATGCCAACGCCGTGGAGATGAACGCTGCCGTGCGCCAGGAAATGCAACGGATCGAAGCGGAGGAAGCCGGCCTCGGCACGCGGTTCATCATCGCCGACGATAGCACCGACATCACCCTCGAGGCTGTGAACAGCGTGCTCTTCGACCTCGGCCTCGCCATCCTGCTGGTATCGCTGGTGATGCTGCTCTTCCTGCACAGCCTGCGTAACTCGCTCATCGTGCTCGTTGCCATTCCAGCTTCGCTCGTCAGTTCGTTCGTGGTCATGGGCCTCTTCGGATACACGCTCAACCTGATGACCCTGCTGGCCATGTCGCTCATCATCGGCATCCTGGTGGATGACAGTATCGTGGTGCTGGAGAACATTCAACGCTACCTGGACAAGGGCGAGGAACGCGTGAGCGCCTCATTGAAAGGCCGCGCGGAGATCGGCTTCTCCGCCCTCTCCATCACCCTGGTGGACGTGGTGGTGTTCCTGCCCATCATCTTCGTACAGGTCTTCGTGGCCGACCTGCTCAAACAGTTCAGCGTGGTGGTGGTGGTGTCCACGCTCATGAGCCTATTCGTCAGCTTCACCCTTACCCCCTGGCTGGCCTCCCGCCTAGGGCGCAAGGAGGAGATCGTGCCCACCAACGCGTTGAACCGCTTCCTGCTGCGCTTCGAGCAGGGCATGGACGCGCTCAACGTTTGGTACGCCGGGCAACTGCGCTGGGTGCTTTCGCACAAGCTCGCCTTCGTCGGCATCGTGCTGGCCCTCTTTGCGGGCACCGGCATCATGATCAAGCAGGGCATCATGGGCAAGGAGCTCATCGCCACCGGCGACCAGGGCAAGTTCACCATGGGCCTGGAGTTCGACAAGCAGACCACGCTCCACGCCAACAACCTGGTGTCGCGCGAGGTGGAAGCCTTCCTGCAGGCCCAGCCCGAGGTGGCCTCCCTGTTCAGCAACGTGGGTGGCCCAAGCACCGGCATCGGCAGCATGGGCATGGGTGCCGAATACCGCACGGAGCTTACCGTGAGCCTCAAGCCCAAAGACCAGCGCCCGAAGGAGACCACCGAAGCGTACATGATGCGCATCCGTGAAGCGATCACCGAGCGTTTCGCTGGCATCGATGTCACCATGGCCACCATCGGCCTGGTGCCGCGCACCGCACCGGTGGAGATCACCCTCAGCGGCCCGGATGAAGCCCAGTTGCGCAGCACTGCCCTGGCCCTGAAGGATACCCTCGCAGGCATTCCCGGTGCGAACAACGTACAGCTCAGTGCGAAGGTGGGCGCGCCGGAGTTGCAGGTGCGCCTGGACCGCGACCGCATGGCCCGTCTCGGGCTGAACACTGCACAAGTGGGTGCGACCCTGCGCACGGCCTTCGCCGGCAACGACGACGCCCTGCTCTACGAAGGCGGCACCGAGTTCCCCATCCGCATCCGACTCGACGACTTCCAACGCAGCGATGCGCGCGACGTGGAGCAACTACTCTTCGTGACACCCGCCGGGACCACCGTGCGCCTGGCCCAGTTCGCCACCGTGGAACGCCATACCCCACCCACAATGGTGGAACGCATGGACCGCATCAGCGCCGTGACCCTCACTGCCGACGCGCTCGGTCGCGGATCGGGCACGGTGGCCGATGACGTGGTGGCCTACCTCGCGAAGAACCCCTTGCCCGATGGCGTGAAGATGACCTGGGGCAGCGACATCAAACGGCAGAACGACAGCTTCGGCGCACTGGGCGGCGCACTCCTGATCTCCCTCATCCTCGTGTACCTGGTGATGGTGGCCTTGTACGACAGCTTCGTGTACCCCTTCGTGGTGCTCTTCTCCATTCCCGTGGCGGTGATCGGCGCTTTCCTCGCGCTCAACCTCACCCTCTCCACCCTGAGCCTCTTCACGCTGCTGGGCCTCATCATGCTGCTGGGGCTGGTCTCTAAGAACGCCATCCTCATCGTGGACCGCGCCAACCAGCTGAAGGCCGAGGGCCTGCACTACCGCGATGCGTTGGTGGAGGCCGGACGCACCCGCCTGCGGCCCATCATCATGACCACCGTGGCCATGGTCTTCGGCATGCTTCCGATCGCCTTGGCCACCGGCACGGGCAGTGAATGGAAGAACGGACTGGCCTGGGTCATCATCGGCGGCCTCACCAGTTCCATGCTGCTCACGGTGTACTTGGTGCCCGTGGTGTACTACGCGGCGGATGCGATGAAGGAGCGGTGGATTAGGAGGAGGGATATATCGGTCCTGCTTCCGGACTGAACGAGTACCTACCTCAACGGAATTCGTAATCGTAGCCTTCGAGCTGGCTCAGCAGGTCCTGCGGTGCGTCCGTGGCGGTGATACGGCCTTCGACCTTCGGCGCCACGGGGCTGAATTCCGCGAAGTACTCGCGCAGGATGTTGTGCATGGTGGCGTTCGCGCGGCGTGGGTTCTTCACCTTGTCCAGGCGGCAGAGCGTGTCCACGGGGTCCCCTTCCCGTTCGCAGGCGGCGATCAGGTAGGTCTTCTGCAGGTCGATGGGCTTCTTGCCGATCTTGATCCAGTTGACACGCTTGCCCTTTTCGTTGCGCATGGTGAAGTTGGCGGTCATGCCCTTGAAGCGCACCACCCAGCCACCGAAGCGCTTGGCGGGGTCCTTGGCGAAGACGTTGTGCAGCTCCTGTTCCAGCCAGTCCCAGAGCTGCTGGCCCGTGGCTTCGCCGTACTTGGCATCGCTGTCCACGGGGATCATGCTCCAGATGGTGTCGTTGGTGATCGGCGTGGGGGTCTTCCCATCGGCCACGATCGGCGGGCAGAAGCGGAAACCGTTGCTGATGGCCACATCGGGCTTCAGCTTCCACATGATGGCGTCCGTGATCAGGTTGTCCATCGGGTTCTCGATCACGTAGTAGCGCACCAGCGTGTTCTTCGTGCTGCCCACCACCTTGCCGAGCTGCTCCTTGTAGGGTGCGCTGACCTGCTCCACGAGCTCGAGCATGCCCTTGTTCGCCGGGTATTTCTCGGGGTCCACATCGAGCAGTTCGTAGTGGCTATCCTTCACCTTGCCATCCTCCACCACCACATCGAGCCTCGCCACGAAGGAGCCGAAGGCACCGGGTTCGGTAACGCTGCTGTACTTGCCGGCGATGGGCTTACGCACCCGCTCGTGGGTGTCAGCCCCCAGGATCAGGTCCGCGCCCTCCACCTCGGGCTTGTTCGCGAGGTCCACCTGCTGCGCGAGGCCCATGTGCGTCACCAGGAACACCATGGCGCACTGCTCATAGTCGCGCAGAATGCGGATGTACTTCGCGACGTTCACTTCCGGCTTGGTGAACTGGATGCCGAAGCTGTAGGCCGGTGATTGGCGCTTGGGCGTGAGCGGGTCGTTGTAGCCGATGAAGCCGATCTTGACCCCGGCCACGCGCTTGGTCCAATAGGGCGGAAAGATGAGCTCGCCTTTCAGTTCCGCGTTCTTGTCGCCGGAAGCAAGCGCTGCATCCGGATACGGCGCATGGAACATGTTCGCGCAGACTTTGTCGGCCTTGTAGGCGCCAAGGTCCTTCAGCATCATCTCCTTACCGTAGATCACCTCCCAGTTGCCAGGCAGCACTAGGTCGTATCCGATGCGGTCCATCAACGGCACCAGCGCGCGGCCTTCGCTCATGGCCGCCACACCGCCGCCCTGGAAGCAGTCGCCGCCGTCGATCACGATGGTGTTCTCCGGGTCCTCCGCACGCAGCGTGTCGATCATCGTCTTCAGCACGCCGAAGCCACCGCGCTTCTTGTACACTGCCTGCTTGTTCTCGTAGAAGAACTCGTCGTGCGTGTGCAGTTGTGCGTGGATGTCGCTTGTGTGAAGGATGGTGAACTTGCGCGCCTTGCCATCCTGTACCGCCTTACTGCTGACCAACTCGCGTCGTTGCTGTTCGTCGCCAAGCGCCCCCATGGCCAGGCTGGGACCGAGCGTCAAGCCTGCGCCCAACGCACCGAGGGAGCGGAGCATCTGCCTGCGGCTCACGCCGTTCTCCGGCTCGTCATGGGCGCCACAGGTACATCCGGGAAGGTGTTCGATGGTGCTCATGGCTTGCTGGTCTTTCTCGCTTCGGCAATTGGGCCGAAGGGGCCGAACTTATGCTGGATCTCAGGGAAGCTGTCCGCATAAGGTCCAAAGGGATGGTCCACAGGCTTGCCTGCGACCTTGGGCCAGTCCTTGGAAAGGTCGCGGTCCGGTCGCTGGCGCGAGTTGATGTACGCAGCCACGTCCCAAGCTTCCTCATCCGATAACAGCGGGTTCTCCCACGTGGCGCCCTGCGGCATGTTCGCCTTCACGTAGCCTGCGAAGCGGCTCAGGCGGTAGAGCCCTGCACCGATGTTGTAGCTGTGCGCACCCCACAACGGTGGGTACTGGTAGGCGGTGCCTGAAGCGGTGAACGCGCCTTGTCCGTCAGCCTGATGACAGCTCACGCACTTGGCCGTGTAGATCGCAGCTCCGTTCGTGGTGTCGGCGGGACGGTCGAGGAAGGCGAGCTCCACGATCCCGCTGCCCTTCGGCTTCTGCTTCGGCTTGATCCCGCTTCCCAGCCATTCCATGTAAGCGAGGATGGCCTTCATCTCATGGCTGGCGGTGTCGAGCGCCGTACCGTTCAGGCTGCGTTCGAAGCAATCGTTCACGCGTTTCGCAGCGGTCTCCACGGCTCCGCTCCGTTCGCGGAACTTGGGGTAAGTGCTCCAGACCGCGCCGTAGTTGTTGCCCCACGGCTTGGTGCCTGCGTCCAGGTGGCAGTTCTCGCAGTCCATGCCGTTGGTGAGCGGCGCGACACTGCCCTTCGGGCCGAAATAGGCGGAGGTGTTGTGCACGAGCTCACGACCATAGCGCACCAAGGCCTCCCGCTCATCGTCAAGGTAGGCCAGCTGCAAGGTGTCAGGCCCGAGCCAGAGGCTGTCGGCCGTGTAGGATGCCACGGTGGGCGGGGGCGGCTCGAAGAGGTCCTTCGGCAGGGCGATCACCAACACCAACCCACCGATCACCGCGAGCACCAGCCCACGGGTCCAGCGCGAGCGTTCCTCGTTGAACGGGATCCCTGCACGTTCGCTCAGCACCTGTGCGGCCTCGTCCACCACCAATAGGTAGATGAACACCACCAGGGCGGCGAAGAGCACGATGAGCGGCGCGGTCATGCCCGTGGATCAATGGGGAAGCTTGTCGCGGAAGCGACCGTAGACATAGGTGCCTGCCACCGCGCTGAGGAAGGTGATGATGACCACGGAAAAGCCGGCACCGACCTGCGCGAACAAGGGACCGGGGCACGCGCCAGTGATCGCCCAGCCCAGCCCGAAGATCAGGCCGCCGTAGATGTTGCCTTTGTTGAATTCCTTCTTGGGGATGTGGATGTTCTCACCGTGAACGGTCTTCAGGTTGAGCCGTTGGATGAGCTGTACGCTGATGAGTCCCACGAACACCGCCGTACCAATGACACCGTACATGTGGAAGCTCTCGAATCGGAACATCTCCTGGATCCGGAACCAGCTGATGATCTCGGCCTTCACGAACACAATGCCGAAGAGGATGCCCCAGGCTGCGTACTTGAAGTTGTACCACCAAGGGTGCTGGAGTTCGCTTTCGTTCACACAGATCGAATCCAGTTCGCGTGCCTTCAGGTCGGCGAGCTCCTGTGGAGTGGGGGTATGTTGGAAGGAGTGCTCCATGGATCAGAGGGTCAGGAGTTGGGGAAGGATGAACCAGGTCATGACAATGCCGCCGATCATGAACATGACGGTGGCCACGAGGCTTGGCCATTGCAAACTGCTGAGGCCCATGATGGCGTGACCGCTGGTGCAGCCGCCGGCCCAGCGTGTGCCGAAACCGACCATGAAGCCGCCCAACACGATGAAGATGAAGCCGCGAACGCTGAAGAGCTGGTCCCAGCTGAAGATCTCGGATGGCAGCAGCTGTGTGGTGTCCGTGATGCCCTTGGTGGCCAGGTAGTCCTGTGTGGACCCGGCCAACACGATCGGATCGGGGTTGCTCAGGAAGTGCGCGGCGATGAAAGCGCCCACGGCGATCCCGCCCACGAAGAAAAGGTTCCAGATCTCCTTCTTCCAATCGTACGTGAAGAACTTGATGTCGCCCGGGATGCAGGCTGCGCAGAGGTGGCGCAAGGAGCTGCTGATGCCGAAGGTCTTGTTACCCACCAACAGCAGGTAGGGAACGGTGAGTCCGATGAGCGCGCCGGCCACGTACCACGGCCAGGGTTGCTTGAGCGTTTCGAGCATGGGGTTCGGCGTTGGATGATGACGATCGTCAGGGTGGTGCTTGTGGTGCTGAAAAAGGCCCGGACCTGTCGGCCCGGGCCCTCTCCTTGCAGGTCTTACTTCTTCAGCGTGCTCGGGCAGACGTAGTCCGTCACCTTCACGTCGGTCTGCTTGATGGCGTTGAAACCACCGGCCACCTCCACCAGGTTGTGGTAGCCGCGGGCCTTGAGCAGGCTGGCCGCGATCATGCTGCGGTAGCCACCGGCGCAATGCACGTAGTTGGTTTCCTCCTTGCTGAACGCTGCCAGTTGCTGGTTGATGAACTGCAACGAAGCGTGCCAGGCGCCGTCGACGTGTTCGGCAGCGTACTCGCCGTCCTTGCGCACATCCACCACGCGCAGCTTGTTCGCATGGAAACGCTTGGCGAACTCCTCGGCGCTGATGCTTTCGATGGTGTCGACATCGAGACCAGCGTCTTTCCACGCGGCGATGCCACCCCTGAGGTAGCCGAACACGTTGTCGTAGCCCACGCGGGCCAGGCGCGTCACCACTTCATCCTCCATGCCTTCGTCGGTGACGAGCAGCAGCGGGTGCTTCACGTCGGGGATCATGGCGCCCACCCAAGGTGCGAAGTCGCCCTTGATGCCGATGTTGATGCTGCGTGGCACGAAGCCGTCCTTGAAGGTCTGTGCCCCACGCGTGTCGAGCACCAGTGCGCCTTCGGTCTCGGCCACCAGTTCGAACTGGTCGGGGTTCAGCGCGCGCAGGCCTTTCTCCTTCACGGTGTCCACGCTCTGGATCACGCCCTTGTTCATGGCCACGTTCTGTGGGAAGTAGGCGGGTGGCGGCAGCAGGCCGTCGGTCACCTCCTTGATGAACTGCTCCTTGGTGGCGGCCTTCAGGGCGTAGTTCACCTCCTTCTGGTGGCCCAGCGTGTCGAAGGTCTCCTTGCTCATGTTCTTGCCGCAGGCGCTGCCGGCCCCATGCGCAGGGTACACGATCACGTCGTCAGGCAGGGTCATGATCTTGGTGTGCAGCGAATCGTACAGGTACCCGGCGAGGTCCTCCTGGGTCAGGGAACCCATCTTCTGCGCGAGGTCCGGACGGCCCACATCACCGATGAAGAGCGTGTCGCCGCTGAAGATGCAGTGGGGCTTGCCGTTCTCATCGAGCAGCAGGTAGGTGGTGCTCTCCATCGTGTGGCCGGGGGTGTGCAGCACCTTGATGGTGAGCGCGCCCACCTTCAGTTCCTCACCGTCGGTGGCAATGTGCGCCTCGAAGCTCGGCTTGGCGTTCGGGCCGTAAACGATGGTGGCCCCGGTCTTCTTCGAAAGGTCCAGGTGACCGCTCACGAAGTCCGCGTGGAAATGGGTCTCGAGCACGTACTTGATGGTCGCGCCGCTCTTCTCCGCACGCTCGAGGTAAGGCTGTGTTTCGCGCAGCGGATCGATGATCACGGCCTCTCCGTTGCTCTCGATGTAGTAGGCTCCCTGGGCCAGGCAGCCGGTGTAGATCTGTTCGACTTTCATGGAAGTTGGAATTAGGGCAGGGTCCTGCTCAGTGAAGGTTGGAGAGTTCCTTGGTGATGATGTAGACGCCCATGGCCAGTACGAACCAGCCGAAAGCGGGCTTGAGCTTTTCGTTGGGGATGCGTTTGCTCAACATGCTGCCAGCGATGATGCCAACGATGGCGATCGCTGAGAAGATCAGGAGGAAACGCCAATCGATGACCTCGTTGCCCTTCAGGTCGCCGGTGAAGCCGAAGAGCGACTTGGCCGCAATGATGATGAGCGAGGTGCCTACCGCCTGTTTCATGGGAAGCTTCGCCATCAGCACCAACGCCGGGATGATGAGGAAGCCGCCACCCGCGCCTACAAGCCCCGTGATCGTTCCGACCACGGCGCCTTCGGCAAGGATCAGCGGGTAGTTGAACTTCACCACTTCGGCCTGCGTCTCGGCCGCTTTTTTCGGGGTGCGGATCATGCTGTAGGCCGCAGCTACCATCAACAGCGCGAAGAAGATCAGCATACCGAGCGACTTGCTGACGATGGTTCCGCCTAAGCTGAACAAGGGGTCAGGCAGAGCGGGTACCAGGTAGGCCCGGGTCAAGAACACCGCAGCGATGCTCGGGATGCCGAAGACCAAGGCCGTAAGCCAATGGATGTTGCCCATGCGCATGTGGCTGAAAGATCCGATCAGGCTGGTAAGCCCCACGATGAACAGCGAGTAGGCCGTGGCCAGCACTGCATCCACACTGAACAGGTAGACGAGTATGGGCACTGTGAGGATGGACCCGCCACCACCGATGAGCCCAAGTGAAAGACCCATGAGCAAGGCTCCGATGTAACCGAGGATCTCCATTCTCAAAGCGTTTCGCAGCAGTGCTCGATGTTCTTGATGATCTTCATGAAGTCCGGCTGGGCCAGGTAGTAGAAACTGTATTTGCCCTCCTTCTCGAAGTCGACCAGGCCCTTGTCCCGCATCAAGGTCAGGTGTTGGGACAGGATCGCCTGTTCCAAGCCGAGCAGGTCGGTGAGATCCAGTACGCACAAGCGCTTGTTCCGACCCAGCAGGTCAAGGATCGCGAGGCGTTGCGGGTGGGCCGCCACCCTCAGCAGCTCGCTGGCGCGCACCAGTTTCTCCGCACCTACACGTTGATCCAGGGTCGTTGTGGACATGGCCGTTCGTTGACGGCACAAATGTATAGCTATGTCACTATGTGATGATCGTGACCGGTGTCACACTGATCGACGAAAGGGGTCAAAGGACGGAAAGCAGGCGGGCACCGAACTCCTTCACCTGCCAATTGCGCAGACCGGGCAAGGCGGTGAGCTCGTCCATGCTCTTGGGCAGCAGCCGGGCGATGTCGGCGAGCACGTAGTTGGGGCACACGATGCCGGGGCGCAATTCGTGCTCGACCATCAGTTCCTCCCGAACGATCTTCAGCCGCTTCAGGCGCTCCTCGTAGTCGTCGTCGCGTTCGTACCGCTTGGGGCGCTCCAGCCGGGGCCATTCCTCTTTCGGAAGGGCAAGACCGTGTTGAATGGCCTTCATGATCGCGGTGCCGTTCCGCTGAAGGGCGTTCTCGCCGACCCCTTTGCGCTTCCCCAGTTCAGCCATGTCCGCAGGTGGGTCCTTGCTCAGGTCGATCAGGGTGTCGTTGCCCAACACCATGAAGGGGGCACGGTCCAAGCGTTCGGCCAATGAATCGCGCCAAGCGTGCAATTCGCGGAGCACCGCTAGTTGACGAGGCTTCAGGACCTTCGCTCCCTTGATGCGCAGAAAGCCCGGCTCTTCCGCTCCGGTATCGGCGTAGGGGATGCCCACCAAGTGCGCGAACTCTTCTTCGGCCCAGCTCCAACGGCCCATGTCCTCGAGCTTCTTCTTCAGGATGTCGCGGAGACCGATCAGGTAGGTGGTGTCCATCGCGGCGTAAGCCAGCATGTCCTCCGGTAAAGGCCGCTTGCTCCAGTCCGCTTTCTGGAAGCGCTTGTCCAGCGTGACACCAAAGTGCTTGTTGAGGTTGGCTGCCAGACCCAGCTCCGGTTCGTTCAGCAGTTCGGCCGCCACCATGGTGTCGAACACGCGCAGCACCCGATGGCCACCGGCCCGCTTCAGCATGCGCAGGTCGTAGTCGGCGTCGTGGATCACCCATTCCGTGCCAGCTCCGGCAAGGGCCTTTCCCAGCGGTCCCAGATCAGGCAAGGCGAGCGGGTCCACCAACCAGGTGGTGTCGCGTGTGCTCAGCTGGATCAGGCAGATACGCTCGGTGTAGCGGTGGAAGCTGCTGGCCTCAGTGTCCAAGGCCACGATGGGCTCCTTGGATAAGCGCTCCATCAGCGCGGAGAGATCCTCGTGACGGGTGATGAGCGTGTAGGCGGAGGCCACGGGCGGGTCGGGTGCGGGAGGGGTGTATGGGCCCGAACGGCAACGAAGTAAGGAAGAAGGACCGGATACCCGGCCCGGTTCAGCCCAATTGGAAGCTGCGCATGCTGATGCTGCCCATCTCCATGCCGCTGTACAGTTCCGTAAGTGGTTCACCTGAAGCACTGGCTCCCAGCGTGTAAAGCAGGGGCAGGTAGTGGTCGTTGGTCGGGTGTGCCAGGCGGGCAGTGGCCCCTAAGGTCTCGTAATGCACCAAGGCCTGGTGGTCCCCCTTGGTCACCTTTTCCTGAACGAAGCGGTCGAACTCCAAGGCCCAGTCATAGGCCGGAGCGGCAGGGTCCGTCCAGTTCAATCGACCGAGATTGTGTACCACGTTGCCGCTGCCCAGGATCAGAATGCCTTCATTCCGCAGTGCCCGCAGATCTTGGGCAAGCTTGAAGTGCTCTTCCGTGCTCGCACCCCAGTTCAGGCTGAGCTGAAAGACGGGCACGTCGGCTTGCGGATAGATGTGCTTGAGGATGGACCAGGCACCGTGGTCCAAGCCCATTTCGTGGTCCTCGTGGACGGCGAAGCTCTTCACGGCCGCTGCTGTGCGGTGGGCGGCATCGGGGGCTCCGGGGGCGGGGTATTGCACGTCGAACAGTTCCTGGGGGAAGCCACCGAAATCATGGATGGTCTCGGGCTTGGGGTTCACGCTCACCAATGTTCGACCGGGGGTCAACCAGTGGGCACTGACCACCAATACCGCTTTCGGTCGCTGCAGCTTGCGTCCAAGTTCCGCTAGGTGCAGGGTGAAGGTGTTGTCCGCCAGGGCGTTCATGGGGCTGCCGTGCCCGATGAATATGCTCGGCATGCTCGGCCCGGGGCCTTGGTCGCGGGTCTGTTGAACGAAATCCTTAAGGTTCATGGCGCTCGCACCGCCCGCAGCCAGCGCGGATAGACCGAGGAAACGACGGCGATGCATGTGTTACATGGCCGGCGCATTGGCGCCGACCGTGCGCAAAGATAGTTTCCATGGAAAGCATCTGCGCCCCATGGTTCACTCATCAGTTGGAAGGCTGCGGATGGATCAGACGAACTTCTCGCCCCACTCAGCGGTGGCGTCGTTCACGAACTGCTTGATCTTCTGCTCATCGTGCTTGCGCACCACCAGCAAAGCGTCTTTCGTGCTCACCACGATGTAGTCCTCCAGTCCTTGGAGCACCACCAAGCGGTCGTCGTGCATGTGCACCACGTTCCGGGCGCTGTCGTACAGCATCACTTGTTCGCCCACGGTTGCGTTGCCGTTGGCGTCGTGCGGCAGGTGCTCGTACAGGCTGCCCCAAGTGCCCAGGTCGCTCCAACCGAAATCACTGGTGACCACGAAGACGTTCTTCGCCTTCTCCATGATCCCGTAGTCGATGCTGATGTTGGCGCATTCGCTGTACACACCCTCGATGAAGCGCACTTCCGCGGCGGTGCCGTAAGTGTCATGGCCGGCCTCGAAGGCCTTTTCCATCTCGGGCAGGTGCATGGCGAAGGCCTTGCGGATGCTCTTGACGGTCCAGATGAAGATGCCGCTGTTCCAAAGGAACTCGCCGCTCTCCATGAACTTCATCGCCGTGTCGTGGTCGGGCTTCTCGGTGAAGGTGCGCACGCGCTTCACACGGGGGTGCGTGGTGCCGGCCTCATCGCTGAACTGGATGTAGCCGTAGCCCGTGTCCGGTCGGCTGGGCATGATGCCGAGGGTCACCAGGCAATCGTGCGTGGTGGCCTGTTCCAGCGCAACGCGGACGGTATCATGGAACTCGCCTTCCTTCATCACCAGGTGATCGCTCGGCGCCACAATGATGCGGGCCTCGGGATCGCGCTTGTAGATCACATGGTTCGCATAGGCCACGCAGGGTGCGGTGTTCCGGCGGCTGGGCTCCAGCAGGATCTGGTCGTCCTTCAACTGGGGAAGTTGGGCCTTCACGATCGGGGCGTACTGCGCGTTGGTCACCACCAGGATGTTCTCCGGGGGGCAGATCGCCAGGAAGCGGTCGAAGGTCTGTTGGATCAGGGTGCGTCCCAACCCTAGGAAATCGAGGAACTGCTTGGGGTAGGCGGTGCGGCTCATCGGCCAGAAGCGGCTTCCGATGCCACCGGCCATGATCACGCAATACGTATGACGGTCGCTCATGTTGGATCTCTGTCGCAAAGGGCCTACGAGGCCCGACGGGTCTGCATCGGCTGTTCCACCTGCACCTCGGCCATGCGGTCAATGAGGTAGATGCGGCGGTCGTTGAGGCACCGGCAGCGGTAACGGGTGCGGAGCTCGGGGCCTTTCACGAACAGCTTTTGGTTGAACCGGAAAATGGTGCTTTCACGCAATTCCTCCAGGAAAGGTTTCGGGTCGCGGTCGTAGCGCCGAAGGATGCGCATCAGGTGGTGGTCCGTGCAGCTGCTGCTGGGCGCATCCTCCAGGTGATGCTCCAGCACGTGCAGCAGGTCCGCAGGGAACACCTCGCGGGTCATGAAGGGCCGCATCATCCGCTTGAATTCGGATTTCCACTCCAGGCCGTGCGGCTCGTGGCGCTTGTACTTCTGAAAGGTGACGTAGTGCGCGAACTCGTGGATGAGCACGACCAGAAAGCCGTACTTGTTCAGCTCCTCGTTCACGCTGATGCGGTGCGGCAAGGTGCGGGTGGCCACACGGTAGTCGCCGAGCTTGGTGGCCCGCGTGCGGGCTATGCGCACCTTCACCGGATTGCGACGCAGCCAGTTCTCCACCACGGGATAGGCACCCACTGGCAAGTGGGCCCGCAGTTGCAGCAGGTCAGTTGCGCGCTCCATCAGCGGTAGGGTGTGGTCCGTTCAACTTCATCGTGGCCGCACGCAGCTCATGGCCGCGCTCAGGCACCCGGTTCCAATGCGGACAATCACATCCCTTCTTGCGCTTTTTCGCTGCACCGTACTTCGGCCCCGACGCACAGCCCATAAGCACGGCGGCCAACAAGGCCAACGCGCCGATCCGGCTGAACAGGGGGGGGAAGGTGCGCTCGCTCGTCATGATCAGCCTATCCGCCGACAGGTTCAGGCAAATGTAGGCTTCACCCACCGGTGTGGAAAGGCCGGGGGAAGCCGCCTCCAAAGCGGGAATGGCAACGGTCCTTGCATGACCCCGAACGGTGACTCCGAAGTGCCGGCCGAGCTGTTGTGCTGATGGTCAGTTGGTTACGGAATTCGCGCGACCTTTCCAGGCCGTCGAATGCGATCATGCACAGGAGAAGAGGATCCTGAAGGGGACCACCCTTGAAGGTGGTCAATACCCCCTGAAAATACCTAGGATCGGGTATTATTTGGGGGCCTTCCGTGAGTAACCTTTGATAGTAAGCAGGTTCCGGTTCTCTCCCACGTTCAGCCTTTACAAGAAGAAGCCCCCAGTGCTACGAACACTGAGGGCCTCGGTCCGCTCAACATCCACCCCCTAAAGGCATAGGAACATGAACACGAGCTAGGCAAAGGTAGAATGTTGCACCGGCAGCGCCGGTCAGCGTTCCCGCACCCAGGCGGCACACATGGGCGAGCACGGCGGAGTAGGCTGCGGCCGCGCGATGCTTGTATCCCGAAGAGGCCATCGAAGACCGGACACGCTACGGTCATCACGAACTCTGCCATTGCCTTTTCGCTTTGGTGGAAAACGAACGAACGACGATGCTTCCTCAAACAGTGAATGGCGGGTGGCTCAGGCCGCTCCTGCACAGAACCCTGGGCACGCTCCTTCTGGGCTGCCCGCTGTTCATTGCTTCCCTGCCCTGCGAAGCGCAGAACCTTGTGCCCAACCCGAGTTTTGAAGATTACGTGACCTGCCCCAATTCCCCTGGCTTCAACTCCAAGCCGCTCTTCTGGGACCGTTGGGACCAAAGCCCGGAATACTTCAACAGCTGTGCTGGCACCCTTGGTGGTGTGGACACCTTGTTGGATGTTCCATGGAACGGGTTCACCTGGCAATATGCGCTGGATGGTGAAGGATATGTAGGCGGTGCCACCTATCAGACCGGCGATTTCCATGAGCAGATTGGTGCGCAGCTCCTTCAGCCCTTGGTGGTTGGTCAGACCTACTACGCCAGTTTCTACACGAACTTGGCGATGCACGGCAACTATTGGGTCACGAAATGGGCGAGCAACAACATGGGCTTGCTGTTCACCATGGACGAACACATCTGGACCACGAATACGGGTGTTGGTCCGGAGTTCGCGATCCGCAACTACGCACAGGTTTACAGTCCGGACGTGATCACGGATACGACCGGCTGGACCTTGGTGAGCGGGATCTTTGTGGCGGACAGTGCCTATCAATACGTCGTAATCGGCAACTTCTTTGCCGACTCGGCTACCGATACAGTGCATGTTGAAGATGGAGTGTCCCTTGCTGCATACTATGTCTATGACTTGATCTGCGTCTCTGCCACACCCGGGCAGTGCCCAATGACCACAGGTCTTGACGAGCGCAAGAAGTACCGAGTTCTTGTGTATCCGAATCCAGCTTCCTCTTTTTTGAACGTGCAGGGTGCTGGTATCCGATCACTTGCCGTTCGGGATGGTGCTGGCCGCATGTGTCTTGAGCAAAGGGGCGCTGGCAGAGAGTTTACGCTGAACCTGGCGCAACTAGAGCAGGGCTCATTTTTCTTGGAGGTACAATACGACGATGGAAGCCGTACGATCGAACCTTTCGTGGTGATGCGTTAGCCGTTCCGGTCAATGCAACATTGACCGAACATGAGAGCGAGAATATTGACTTGTGCCATGGTATTAGCCGTGGCAAACACCTCCTACGCCCAGCTTTGGAATACTGCGGGGAATAACATAAGTACACTCACCCAGTATCTGGGAGCGGATGCCGCGAGCACCCAACCCCTGCGCTTCACCACGTTCGCGAACTACCCGCACGAGTGGCGCCCCAACAATTTGCTGCGCATGCGGTTGAACGCGACCCAGCTGGCCACCATCGGCGCCTTCACGTTGCAAGATGTGGATGGGCATTTGGGGGTGAGCAAGAACGGTACGGGCCTGAGCACGTTAAGTCCTTGGACACAGATCCACCTGTTCGGCCGTTCGTTCAATAGCTGGACCGGCTCATACCGGCCCGACCAGGCGAACAGTTTGACGCTTACGGGCAACAATGACCATCTGGCTTTCGGGCAGCGGGTGGATGCGACCAATTCGACACGGTCGTTCATCCGCTTCAGCGATGGTAACCCATCGGCAAGTGCCGATGCGTTCAGCTTCCTGTACACGGAGGACTATTCCGCTGGCGCCCCTGTGGGTACGCCCCGGCATTTGTTGGGCCGGGAGCTGGCGCGTTTCACACCTGCTGGCAATTTCGGCATTGGGAATTGGCAAGCGGGAGCGAACGTGCCTGCCGAACGCTTGGACCTGTTGGATGGCAAAGTGCGGATCCGTCAGTTGCCCACTGACCTGCCGGATCCCTCGGCCGACAAGGTGCTGATGATCAACCCCAGTGGTGTGGTGAGCGCCAAAGTGCCTACCGCCACGGATTGCCGCTGGCGCACAGGAACCTTCACTGGCCCCAACGACCTGGCCACGTGTGTGAACGATCCAGGGCTCTGCACCACGGACGATGATCGGGTCGCCATCGGCACCATGCTGCCCATCGCGAAACTCAGCGTTTTCCAACGCGCTGCTGCCGGGGGCAGCACCTTCGGTACACAGTCCACCGTATTGGGTAATGCCGGAGCCGTTTGCTTTGCCGTATCCGGTACTTCAGAGCCCAATACGGGTATGGCCTTGTTGGATGGCTGTGGAACATTGGGCCGCTCGTACGATGCCACGCGCTACAACATCGGTAGCCAAGGGTGGGCTGATCTAAGCAATGGCCGCACGAACACCTTCTTTCAAGCCGGGAGCAAGTCGCAGGTGGACCTGGCTGCTGGCAGCACCTCCACTGGCCGTACGGCCGGAGCGTATGGTTGGGTGTTGAGCCAGGCCGGCTCTTCAGCTGGTTTGGTGGCGGGGGTGTATGGCGAAGCCTATGCCTACGCTACCGGGAACGTGACCGAGCAGATCGGTGTCTATGGCCGGACGAACCCGAATGGCCTGGTGAACTTTGCCGGCAGGTTCGACGGAAATGTGTTCGTGAACGGCGTTGGCACGATCCCAGGCGGCGTTTGGACCAGCTCGGACGCGAACCTGAAGACGAACATTGTCTCCATGGACTCGGCGATGTACCTGATCGAGCAGTTGCAGCCGAGCACGTATGAGTATGTACCGAGCGCGGCACCAGGGATCAACTTCCCATCGGGCACACAAGCGGGTTTTCTGGCACAGCAACTGGAAGCAGTGATCCCCAATTTGGTGCGTGATGGCATGCTGCCGAGCGAACGCGATTCCATCGGGCACATCATCACACCGCCCACGGCTTCCAAAGAGGTGAACTACGTGGGCTTGATCCCCTACCTGGTGGCGGCCATGAAAGAGCAGAACACCCGCATCGATCAGCTGGAGCAACAGCTTACCGCATGCTGTAGCTCGGGCCAGATGAACGCCCATGGCATGGAACAGGGTGCCAACAGTACCAGCACAGGCACCATGGACACCGACCTCCGCATCGTGCCCAACCCCGTCGCCGCCAGCACCCAATTGCGCTACACCGTGGGCACACCGGGCCGCGTGCGCTTGGAAGTATCTGACAATACGGGACGCGTGATCGAAGTGCTTGAGGAAGCTACCCGCAGCACCGGCAACTTCACCTACGAGTGGAACACCCAACAACTGGCAGCAGGTACCTACTTCTGCACGCTGTACGTGAACGACGAACCCCTCGTGAAGAAGGCCGTGAAGCTGAACGAACGTTAACCAACTTTTCCCTTTCAATGGCGAGCGGCTCCTTCGGGGGCCGTTCGTCGTTCGGGGCACCCCCGGAAGGGCTATTTTTGGCCGGAACCCCGCCTCTTGAACCTTTTCTTCCACATCGGCCGCTACTTCCTCTTGCTGGGGGAGGCCTTCAGTGCTCCCGAGCGCCTTAGCCTGTATTGGAAGCGTACCGTGGAGGAGATCGACCTGCTGGGTGTCAGGAGCTTGGGCATCGTGGCGCTGCTGTCCGTCTTCATGGGAGCGGTCATCACCATCCAGACGAAATCGAACATCGACAGCCCCCTGATCCAGGCCTGGGTGGTGGGTTTCGCGGCGCGGCAGAGCACCATCCTGGAGTTCAGCCCCACCATTATCAGCCTGATCCTGGCCGGTAAGGTGGGCAGCAACATTGCTGCGGAGATCGGCTCCATGCGGGTGAAAGAGCAGATCGATGCCCTCGACATCATGGGGGTGAACAGCGCCGGCTACCTGATCCTGCCCAAGGTGGTGGCCTCGGTTCTCATCAACCCCTTCCTGATCATTATCAGCATGTTCCTCAGCATTTTCGGTGGCTGGGTGGCCGGCATCGGAACGGGGATCGTGAGCAGCACGGACTACATCCAGGGCATCCAGATGCAGTTCAACCCCTACCACATCACTTACGCCCTGATCAAGACCGTGGTCTTCGCCGTGGTGATCACCACCATCAGCGCGTACCAAGGCTACTACACGAGCGGGGGCACGCGTGAGGTGGGCATCAGCAGCACCAAGGCCGTGGTGTACAGCAATGTGGTGATCCTGATCCTCAACTACATGCTCACCCAACTGCTGCTCATATGATCGAGGTGCAGCATGTGAGCAAGCGCTTCGGTGCCACCCAGGTGCTCACGGACATCAGTGCGGTGTTCGAGACCGGCAAGGTGAACATGATCATCGGTAAGAGCGGCAGCGGCAAGAGCGTGCTGGCCAAGTGCATCGTGGGGTTGCATGTGCCTGATGAGGGTCGCGTGCTTTACGATGGCCGTTCGTTCCACGAGCTGGCGAAGGAGGAGAAGCGGCAGGTGCGCCAGGAGATCGGCATGCTGTTCCAGAGCAGCGCGCTCTTCGATTCGCTCACGGTGATGGAGAACGTGATGTTCCCGCTGAAGATGTTCGCGACGATGAGCGAGAGCGAGATGCGGGACCGCGCAGCCCTTTGCCTCAAGCGTGTGAACATCGTTGACAAGGAACGGCTGTTCCCCAGTGAGCTCAGTGGCGGAATGCAGAAACGCGTGGGCATCGCCCGGGCCATCGCCATGAACCCCAAGTACCTGTTCGTGGACGAGCCCAACAGCGGCCTCGATCCCGAGACGAGCATCGTGATCGATGAACTGATCAAGGAGCTGACGCAGGAATACGGCACCACGACGATCGTGATCACGCACGACATGAACAGTGTGATGGAGAGCGGTGAGAACATCGTCTTCATCAATGAAGGGCGTATCTGGTGGCAGGGCACCAAGGACGACCTGTTCGACAGCGACAACAAGGAGCTGAACCAGTTCTTCTTCGCCAGCGGCCTCATGCGCACCGTGCGCCAGTCGATGAAGGGGCGCTGACGGAACTTCAGGCCACGAAAAAGCCCCGTCCCTGGAACCAGGAACGGGGCTTTCTCTTTTTCGTTCTTAGTGGCGGGCGTGCACCAAGGTGCCGGTGGTGCGAGCACCGTCGGCATTGATGGTGTAGCTGTACACACCGTCGGCCAGCTCAAGTCCGTTGAAGCGCACTTGCTGCGCACCAGCGGCACGGTGGCCAAGGCGTTCCACCTGGATCAGGCGGCCGGTCATGTCACGCAGTTCCACGGTCACGTTCGCACCCGTGTTCAGGTCGAAGCGGATGTCCGCGGTCTCGCTGAAGGGGTTCGGCCAGGCCTGCACGCCGGACACGCTGCCGTTGTTCTCGGCGATGCCTACACCAGCGCACGAAGCGCTGAGGATGGCACGCACCATGGGCGCGCGGGTGGTGTAGAAGGCGTTCGGCGTAGCTGCTTGCGGGTAGTGGATGATGCTGACCTGGGGAGCGCTGATGCCGCTGGTGGCCACATGGATCTGGTCCGCGCCACCGTAGCCGCCCACCATCACGCAGTAGGCGTTGCCTTGAAGCAGTTCGATGGGGTCATCGAACACGATGGTGAAGAAGTTGGTCCCGCCAACGGTGTTCAACGTTGCCGCATCCACGTCGTATTCAGCGCTTACCGCGATCTGGTCCAGGTTCTCATCACGCACGCTCGCGTAGATCAGGATGCCGGCCGTGGTGCTCTCCTCCAGCGCGATGTCCACGCCATAGAGGAAGCTGCCCGCGTTGGCCACATCGAAGTAGTTGCCGATCTCGGTCTGGTCCGTCAGGTTATCCGGTCCAGCGGTGATGGCCTGTTCGCACACACCATTGTCGTGCGCCCAAATGCACTCGTTCACTTCGAAGCTTTGCGTCTTCTCGTTGTTCGTGAGGTTCTGGTCGCCTTCGTTCTGTGTCACTTCCAGTTTCACGGTATAGGTGCCTACCGTTCCGCTGGGGGTGAACCCTTCCACGGCCAGGCTATCCACTTGATCGGCTGCGGACGTGGCCAAGGCCGCGCTGGCGCCCGTGAACTCGACTCCACCAGGGCCCGTTACGGTGGCGTTGAGCGTGACGTTGGTCTGGTCCAGGAAGCCCTTGTTCTTCACTTTTCCGTGGAGCAACATGGGGCGCACCTGTTCCACAGGGTAGATCGTGTAGTCCATGTCGGCCACACCCGTATTCCCGAAAGAGAAACCGGTCTTGTACATCTCCAATAGCGCCATGTCGTTGTCCGGCAGCTCGTTGATCACGATGTTGTCCACCTGCCAGCCGTAGTCCCACGTAGCGCGGTAGCGGAAGCGGATCTGCACATTGGAAGGGTTGGCGGCCACCCAGCTGCTGATGTTCACATCAACAAGCTCGGGATTCGGGCGACCATCGCGGCCAACGCCGTTGTTCAGGGCGGTCTCGTTCCACGTGGTGCCGCCATCCGTGCTGATGCCAACGTAGGTATCCACGTCGGGGTCGCTGAACTCCTGGAAGAACTGGTCGAACTCCAGTTTCAGGTTCGCTGGTGCCGTGCTAAGGTCGATCACCGGGCTCACGATGGAGGATTCGGAGAGCACCCCGGATTGGCCCAGGAAGTCGTCGTCGAAGATGGCCCAGCCGCTGGGCGTGCTCGTGTTCAGCACCGGCACTGGATAGGTGCTGCTCGTGGGACCAGGGCCTGTATTGGTCCATGCCCAATCCACATTGCCCACACCGCTCACCACCGTCCAGCCGTTCAGGCTGGAGTCAAAGGACTCGGTGTAGTAGCTGGAGCCTTTGGGGGCTCCCAAGGGCATTTTCACAGCAGGTACATGGCTGCTGTGCTTGCCTTCCGGATGAGGCTGGAAGACCGGGTGCGCTTGCTGAGCAAGCAGAGGTGTGGCCAACAAGGCCGCAAGGATCGTGTAAGGTCGGATCATGTCAACAAGGGGTTGTAGGCGGTCAAGATAAGGGCCTGAGGGTTTGCTCGTTCCAAGGGTCGGGTGTTCGAGTGGCTGGCGGTTGGGCCGGGGGTGGAAGGAAGAAGCCCCTTCTCCACCGGAGAAGGGGCTTCCCTAAGCTTCATGGATCGCCTAGTGCACCACGGTCATGCGCTTGGTCATGCGCACATCACCGGCGGTGAGGGTGTAGAAGTACACGCCTTCGTTCATGTTCTGCACGTTCACTTCCAAGCGGTGGGCACCGGCCGCACGGGTGCTGTTCTCCAGAACGCGCACCAGCTTGCCGCTCACATCATGCATCTCCATGCGAACACGGGCACCGCTCTTCAGTTCGAAGGGGATGGTGACCACGTCGGCAGCAGGGTTCGGGAAGCACTGGCCAAGGCCAACGCCGTTCTGGAAGTCCGCCTCTTCGATGCCCACGCTGGGGTCGAAGGTCAGGCGCACCATGGGGCGGCCGCTCACCAGGAACAGCGGGGTGGACTCGGCGGGATCGAGCAGCAGGCCGGCGGCTGTTGCGCTCAATCCGCTGGTGGCCGCATACACCGGGGCGGTGCCACCGAAGTACTGCATGGTCACGAAGAGCTCTTCGCCGGCGGTCACGTTCAATCCGTTCAGGAAGGGCAGCGTGATGAACTTGTTCTGGCCGTTGGTGTTCAGGTTGGCATTGGTGATCGTGTACAGGTCCGTTTCAGCGATGGGGTCGAGGTTTCCATCGTACACCGTGCCTTGGATCTGCTCACCTACTGGCGAGGCCTGACCGGTCGTGTTGGTGGCCACAGCGATCTTCACGCCATAGGCCGTGCCATCATTCACGATGGAGAAGACGTTGCCCACCGAGTACTCCAAGGGGTTGCCCTGGGTGTCGGTATTGCCTTGACGGCCCGAGCGGCTGCCCAGGTCATAGGCATATTCGAACTCCTTCACCTGGAAGGAAAGCACCTTGGCGTTGTCGTCCGGACGGTCGTCCGTGGCATCGCTGGTCAGGGAGAAATTCACGTCGTAGTCGTCGGTGACACCGGTAGGAGGAGTGAAGCCGTCGATCTGAAGGCTGTCGGTAACGCCCATGGCCAGGGAGGCCAGACCGTTGGTGCCGGTGAACACCGAGGTGCCACCGCCGTTGGTCACGTCAACCGCCATGGCCACGTTGGTCTGGGTGGCCGTACCGTCATTCAGCACCTTGCTCTTCAGTGTGAGCTCGCGCAGCTGGCTGTAGGGGTAGATGCTGTACTCGATGTTCGCGCTGGAGCCATCGAACACGTTGCCGTCATTGAAGTAGTCATCGTGCTGGGTGTTCTTCAACACCAGGTCGTTGGTGGGGCTTTCCACAATGGCAACGTCGTCCACCTGCCAGTGGTAATGGCTCATGTTCGTGGTGAAGCTGCCTTCCCAACCGATGCGGAAGCGCACGTTGGCGGGGTTGCCGGCCACGGTGGGGCCCATGTTGATGTACACGTTGTACGTGCCGGGGTCAACGTTCGTGTTATGGCCTTCCTGGACCGGGCTTACGCGGGTGGGCCAGGTGGCGCCACCATCGCTGCTGATGTCCACGAAGTGACCGCTGGCGGTGCTGCAGCACCACCGCATCTTCATCTGGAACGTCAGGTGCACGTTCGGCGTGGCCGTCAGGTCCAGCGCTGGCGAAACGAGGTAACCGTCCCACGTGGTGAAGCTGGGGAGCGCCGTTGGCGGGGTCACCGTGGTGTCAGCGTTCGCGCGATCGGCATCGAAGATCATGAAGCCGTTGGCCGCCGTGGTGCTGGTGATGATCTCCGTGGCGTTGCTGAAAGCTCCCAGTGGTCCATCGGTATCGTACTTCCAGATGATGCCGTTGGGGCCACCGCGTGACCAGGCACCGACGTTGTTGTTTCCGGCAAGACCATTCGCGAAATCGTCATAGAAGACCGTATCACCGGCCGCCTTGGCAGTGCCCTGATGGCCTTTGCCCGTGGAAGCAGGGTCCTGGAGGTTCCCTGTCCCTTGCTCGTTCACACCCAGGGTCGGGGTGAGCGGGCGCGGTTGGGCCCATTGTCCATTGGCTGTCCCGACGGCCAGCAGCGCCAGGATCGCAGTGTAGTGAAGGTTCATGTGCTGAGTTGTTTTTCTTGGGGAGGCCCGAAAGTAGAACAGAAGAGCGATCGCTCGGACGGCAGGGATCGGCTTTTGCACGGTTCATCCCGAGGCCCGTCGTCAGCAAATGGACGCTGACAGGAACGCCCTTCGCCGCCCCGGTACTTCCCAAGGAAGCCGGTTCATATACAGGTCAGAAGTGCCCTAGTGGATCACCACCACCCGGCCGGTGCGTGTTCCTTCCTCGCTCACCACCACCAGCACGTAGCTGCCAGCGGCCAGGCGGTCCACGGTGATCCGCGTGGTGGGTGCCGAGCTCCGGCCTTGGGCCACAAGGCCTCCCTGGAGGTCCGAGAGCGACCAGTGGCCACCGCTCGGCACGTTGAAGCGGACCTCCTCAGAGGCCGGGTTCGGTACGATCGCAAGGGATGGGGCCGGCTGCGACCAAGTGGCGATGCCCACTTCCGGTTGGGCCAGGTACAGTCGGACCACCGGTGTGTTCAACAGGTAGTCCCAGTCGATGCCAGGACCATCGTAGAACAAAGCACTGCCGTGGGTGGCAGGTCCGCTCCAGGCAATGGTCACCGCGCCGCTGTCGCTCTCATGCTCGATCACGGCGTACACATCCTCGTTCGTGTCGAGCTCGGCTGGTAGTATGAAGGGCAGGTAGACCATACGACCTTGGGTCAACGCATCGTCGATCTCCGTTTGCGTAAGCACGTGCTCGAAGCTCTGTGTGATCAGGTTGAGCTGGTCGTCGAGGAGCTTGCTGATGATACGACCACGGGCAAAGCAGCCTTCACCGGGAAGAAAGCCTGCTGCGTAGGCAAAGCTGCCCGGTTGCGTGATCTCGTAACGCACGGCCACCGCATAGTCGTTGCCATCGTTGTCGATCGAACCCGTTACCGTGCTGTCGTCCAAGGCCATGGCGTTGTTGCCATTGTCGAAGCCGCTGGCGGTAATGGTCATGTGCCGCTCGGCGTCGTTGTCGGAAGGATCATCGTCAATGCTCGTGGCGGTGACGTTGAAGGATGCGGTCAGCCGACCGGCAGCTGTAGGTGTCCATCCGGTGTTCACCAGGATCGTGTCCGTGTTCCCAGCACCGACCACCGGGATGGTGGCGCTGTAGGTGCCCTGTGCGGAACCATCCATGGCGACCTCCACCGTGCAGGTCACATTGAAGGCGGCAAGCGTACCTGCGTTGAACACCACGGCCTTCAGTTGCAATTCACCGGCCTGTTCCAAGGGCAGCTGGGTGTAGCCCAGGCTGCGAACCGAAGCGTCGAACGCTGTGGTACGCGCGTCGCTCAGGAAGGCCTCGCGAAGCACCAGGTCATGGTCGGTACGTGCGTTCACACAGACGTCATCGATCGCCAATCCACCGGCCCAACCTCCATTGTCGCTCCACCGGAACCGGACCGCGACGGCAGCAGAACCATCGAAGGCTGAAAGATCAGCCTGGAACCACTGCCATACATGCTGCACAGCCCCGATCGTTGCCACAGTGCTCCAGGTGTTACCGTCGTCGCTGGCCTCCACCACACCGTCACCGCCGCCGAAAACGCCGTTGGTGAAAGCCCGGAAGCGCACGGCAGCGTTCTGCACGCTGCTGAGATCGAAGGTGCTGCTGGTCAGGATCACATCATCCATGGCGCAGTTGCAGGGGGCGGCATCATCGTTGGCCATCGCGAACACGTTGTTCGCGGGCACATCCGGCACCGGGAACCAGCCATGGGCGTTGGCCTGTGCCGAGGTCCCGGCCGTCCAAGCGTCCACCGTGGTCCCAAGTCCGTTGCCCAAGGCGTCCTGTTGCTCCACGGCTGCGCCGATGTTCCAGCCCGAAGGAATGCCCGAACTGAAGTCCTCGCTCAGCAGGCACACGCTCTTCGGGGCACCAACAGGTCCGCCTTTTTTCGGCCGGGACTGGGCATGAGCGGCGCTGGCAAGGGTCAGCAGGGCGAGGAGAACGGAGAAGGGGCGGGTCATGCGATCGGATTCCGATGAAAGCGCGCAAAGGTAGCTGGACGGGCGAGGCCTGAACGAGACAAGGGCCCCCGGACCGAGGACCCTTGCTCCTGAACGCGATGGTGCGATCCCTTAGTTCAGGCTCGACCGGACGAGCCGCACCACCGCTTGCTGTTGACCGTCGCTCAAGGTGAGCAAGTAGGCGCCAGGTGCCAGGGCCTGCCCATCGATGGTGAGCTGGTGGACCCCTGCACCCAACATGCCCTGATCTTCATTTTGCACGATCCGCCCGCTCACGTCGGTCAATGTCCAACGCATCTTTCCGCTGTTCAGGAGCTCGTAGCGGATGGTGCTCTCATCGGAGAACAAGCTGGGGGCCGCGACCGGGTGGAACGGGCTGGTCGCGTGATCGTCGGTGCTCGCGGTCGGGTCGAAGTTCATGCGCACCATGGGGGTGCTGCGGGTGAAGAACCAGTCAGCCTGGCCACCATCGTAGATCAAGGAGGTCTGCTCAGCGCTGATCCCACTGGTGCCTGTCCACACTTCCAGCGCGCCGCCATAGTGGTGCACCGCCACGAAGTAGGACTTGTCATGCGTGAGGCTTACCGGGCTGCTGAGCGGAACACTGATGAACTGGCCCTCTCCCTCGGCGTTCAGGTCGCCCGCTTGAACGGTGTACTCTTCGCTCTCTTGCAGCTGGTCGAGGTTCTCATCGTAGATCGCCACCGTGATCACTGCTCCGGGATCACTGCGGTCGCTCAACGCCACTTGCACGGCCGTGAGCTCGTTGTTGAACCCGTTGATGTGGAACCAATTCCCGAGGATGTATTCGTCCGTGCCCTTGGCCTGATCACCGTCCAATGCGCCATTGTCGCGGGCGAAGATGAAGGGGGCCACCGCAATGGCGAGGTCCGCATCGTTGTCGGACACCTGGTCCTCGGCTTCATCCTGCACGGCCATCACGCTGATCGCGTACGGACCGCTCGCCACGGGTGGCTGGTAGGTGTCGATGAAGAAGCTGTCGGTCTCCAAGGGCGCCAACGAGCGGCTGCTGCTGTTCAGGGTGATGTCGTTGCCACCGGGGCCATCGACCACCACCTGCAGGTGAACGTTGGTCTGGGTCTCCGAGCCGTTGTTGGTGATCACCCCACGGAAATTCAAGGGACGCAGCTCGCTTTCGGCATACACCGTGTAGGGCAGGTTCATGAAGTCCGGTTGGTCCAGATCCCAGGCCGACCAGGTCGCTTGGGTGAGCGTGAGGTCGTTGTCGTGGGCCGCGATCAATACGATGTCATCCACCTGCCAGCTGTAGGTGTAGCCTTCGTCACTGTGCCAGCGGAATCGGATGCGGATATCGCTCGCACCGCCGTTCAAGGCCGCGCTGATGTTCAAGGTGATCACCTCCGCTCCGGGTGCGCCGGGCGTGCTCTGGTTGCCCGGGATGTGCGTGTTCACCGGATAGGAGGTCCAGTTCAAGCCACCATTGCCGCTCACTTCCACGGTCGTCTCATCGTCGTTCAATTGGCGGAAGCTCTGTTCGAATTGCAGCAGCATGTACGCCACCGTGTCCAGTCCCGTGATCGAAGGAGAGGTGATGGTGCTGGTCTCACTGATGCCTGCGGTGCCTTGCGCATCGCTGTCGGCCATGATCCAGCTGCCACCCGGAGAACCACTGGTGCTCTGCAACGGACCGGGGGTGAAGCCGCCGGTGTTGCCGGAGCTGGTGAGCTGCCAGACCACTGAACCAGCAGGCGTGTTCACGGCCCAACCGCCCAAGCCGTTCTGAAAGTCCTCGGACCAAAGCACATCACCGGCCTCCCGGGTGTCCTCGTGGTCCTCATGGATGCCGACGTTGGTGATCGGGATCTTGTCCAAGCGCAAAGAGGGTCGTGTGGGGTGCTGAGCGACGGTGTACAATGTCGCCAGGCAGCCGAAGGAAAGGAGGAGGGTTCTCATGGTGCGAGGCTGTGTTTTTCGGTGTTCGTGCCGAAGTAAACCTCGCGGAAACCCTTGATGCCAGTGGAATGTGATGCTACGGGACGAAGCGCGTGAACGGTTGGCGCCGCCGCATCAACGTGCAAGTTGGGCGGTTCTGAAATGCAACGCACCGCTGCGGTGAGCAGCGGTGCGTTGCGTGATGGGCGTGTGTTCGGATCAGGCTTCCTGCATCGCGTAGTCCTCAATAGGAGGACAGGTGCAGATGAGGTTGCGGTCGCCGTGCGCGTTGTCCACGCGGTTCACCGTGGGCCAGTATTTCCAGTCGCGGTTCACGCTCACCGGGAATGCGGCTTTCTCGCGGCCGTAGGGGTGGCTCCAGTTGTCACCGCAGACCTCATCGCTGGTGTGCGGCGCCATCTTCAGCACGTTGTCGGCCTTGTCAGCCTTGCCGTTCTCGATCTCTGCGATCTCGTGACGGATACCGATCATGGCCTCGATGAATCGATCAAGCTCGGGCTTCGCTTCGCTCTCCGTAGGCTCCACCATCAGCGTCTCCGCAACGGGGAACGATACGGTAGGTGCGTGGAAGCCATAGTCCATCAGACGCTTTGCGATGTCGCCCACTTCGATGCCGGCGGTACGCTTGAACTCGCGGCAGTCCAGGATCATCTCATGCGCCACCATGCCTTCGCTGCCCACGTAGAGAATGGGGTAGTGCTTCTCCAGCTTCGCCTTGATGTAGTTGGCGTTGAGGATCGCGTAGCGCGTGCTATCGGTCAAGCCTTCACCACCGAGCATCTTGATGTAGCCGTAACTGATCAGCAGGATCAGGGCGCTGCCCCAGGGAGCGCTGCTTACCGCGTGCACCGCTTTCTCACCGCCGGTCTTGATCAACGGGTGACCGGGCAGGAAAGGCTTCAGCTTGTCGTTCACGCAGATGGGACCCATGCCGGGGCCGCCGCCACCGTGCGGGATCGCGAAGGTCTTGTGCAGGTTCAGGTGGCACACGTCGGCACCGATGTCGCCGGGGCTCGTGAGGCCCACCTGCGCGTTCATGTTCGCGCCGTCCATGTACACCAGGCCGCCGTTCGCGTGGATCGTGGCGGTGATGTCCTTGATGGTCTCTTCATACACACCGTGCGTGCTGGGGTAGGTCACCATCAGGCAGCTCAGCGTGTCCTTGTATTGTTCGGCCTTCGCCTTCAGGTCGGCCACGTCGACGTGCCCTTCCTCATCGGCTTTCACCACCACCACCTGCATGCCGGCCATCACCGCGCTCGCGGGGTTGGTGCCGTGCGCGGAGGATGGGATCAGCGAGACCGTGCGCTTGTGGTCGCCACGCGCTTCGTGGTAGGCGCGGATCACCAGCAGGCCAGCGTATTCGCCCTGCGCGCCGCTGTTCGGTTGAAGGCTCACCGCTGTGAACCCGGTCGCTTTCGCCAACGCATCGCTCAGCTGTGCGAACACTTCCTGATAGCCCTGCGTCTGCTCCACCGGTGCGAAGGGGTGCAGGCCGCCCCACTCGGGCCAGGTGAGCGGAAGCAACGTGCTTGCGGCGTTCAACTTCATGGTGCACGAGCCCAGTGGGATCATGCCGTGCATCAGGCTGAAGTCCTTGTTCTCGAGCTTCTTGATGTAACGCTGCAGCTCCAGTTCCGTGTGGTGCGTGTTGAAGACCGGATGCGTGAGCACCGCGCTCTTGCGCTGAAGGTCCGCAGGCACCGCCATGCTGGAGCCATTGCCGGAGACAGCCGGAGCCTTCGCCCCACACGCTTCGGCAAGCGCGGCCACCACATCGTTCACATCGCTCGGGCGAACGGTCTCATCGAAGGCGATGCTGATGCGGTCGCCCTCGTAGCGGAAATTGATGCTGCGCGCTTCGCTGGCTTTCTTCACCTTCTCTGAGCTGGTGCCATTGGGTAGGGTGAGGGTGATGGTGTCGAAGAAGGACGCATTCACCAACCCATAGCCAAGGCCTTTCGCCGCTTCAGCCAAGTGACGGGTGTGCGCGTGCACATTACCAGCGATGCGCTTCAATCCGCTGGGGCCATGGTACACGGCATACATGCCGGCCATCACCGCGAGCAGGGCCTGCGCCGTGCAGATGTTGCTGGTGGCCTTGTCGCGACGGATGTGCTGCTCGCGCGTCTGCAATGCCATACGCAGGCCGCGACGACCACGACGGTCCTGGCTTACACCGATGATGCGGCCGGGCAGCAGGCGCTTGTATTCATCCGTGGTGGCGAAGAAGGCGGCGTGCGGGCCGCCGTAGCCCATCGGCACACCGAAGCGCTGGCTGTTGCCCACACACACATCGGCACCCCATTCACCTGGGGGAGAAAGAAGCACGAGCGAAAGCAGATCGGCGCACACGGCGGTGCGCACACCTGCGGCCTTGGCCTTCGCCACGATGCTGCGGTGGTCGTTCACACCACCGTCCATGGCAGGGTATTGCAAGGCAAGACCGAAGTAGCCGTCAGCGGGATCGATGTCCTTCACATCGCCTACCACCAGCTCCACGCCGATGGGCGTGCAACGCGTGCGGAGCACATCGATGTTCTGTGGGTACAGACCCTTGTCGGCGAAGAACTTGTGCGCGCCTGCCAGTTCCTTCGGGCGGGCGGCGTAGAGCATGTGCATGGCCTCGGCGATGGCGGTAGCCTCGTCAAGCAGGGACGCGTTGGCGATGGGCAGGCCGGTCAGCTCGCTCACCATCGTCTGGTAGTTCAGCAGGGCTTCGAGGCGACCTTGGGAGATCTCCGCCTGGTAAGGCGTGTAGGCGGTGTACCATCCGGGGTTCTCGAACACATTGCGCTGGATCGCGGGGGGCAGCACAGTGCCACTGAAGCCCAAGCCGATGTAGCTGCGGAACACCTTGTTCTTCGCGCCGAGCGCCTTCATGTTGTCCAGGTGCTCACGCTCGGTCATCGCCGGACCCACATCGAGCGCTTTCGGGGAACGGATGCCCTGCGGCACGGTCCGTTGGATCAGTTCATCCAGCGACTTCACGCCGATGGCCTTCAACATGGCCTGGGTATCCGCTTCGTTCGGTCCGATGTGCCGCTCTTGGTAGGTGACGATGTCCATTGTGGGATGCTGTTCAGAAAAGCGGCCAAATATACGGGGGGCGTATGGCCACTATCCTGACCGTTGTGGGGTGAACGCGTGTGATCCTTCGGTGTTCGCTGGAACCTTGTCTACATTGGCCGGCGAATGCGCGCGGTACTCCTTCTGTTCCTGCTCTTGATCATCCGACCTGCCCTCGGACAGGACCGCATTCTGCTCATGAACGGGCAGGAGATCCGGGGCCGCGTGCTCGGACAGAGCTCCTTGGAGATCCGCTACCTGGAGACCCACAAGAACAGCCTGTTGAAGCGGGCCGAACCGACCGAGAGCGTCTTCAGTGTCACCGATAGCGCAGGTGTCGAGAAGGTCTGGTACTTCCATGATCCCGAGTTCGGCAACGACCTTACCGTGGACCAGATGCGTTGGTACATCAAGGGTGAGCAGGATGCGCGTATCGGTTACAAGCCGATCGTGCCCGTGCTCGGTGGTTTCCTGACCGGCGCCGGTTTGGTGCTGGCGCTGGACCTGGAGGTGAACTCGTTGCTGATCCCGCCGGTCTATGCCGCCGTTATGACGTGGCCGCGCGTGAACGTGACCCGTGGTTCCATTCGCGATCCGCTCATGGAAGGGGACCCGAGCTATGCCATGGGCTACGCGGCCGTGGGTCGCCCCAAGCGGGTGGTGAAGAGCCTGTTGAGCACCACAGCGGGCATTGCTGTCGGTCTGCTGATCCGCCAGCTCATCATCAACCCGAACCAGACCCCGTAGACCATCATGGACCAGGGCATCCGGAACCCGGTGCTGAGGATCCTGGTGTACGGCCATGTGTGGCTTGCCCTCGGGGCTGCCGCGCAGACCGCTTGGGTGCAGGAACTCCTGGGCATTGGAGGTTGGCGTGCACCGGTACTGGCCTTCTGCGGAACCATCGTTGGCTACACCTTCATGCGCTGGGCACGGATGGACCATCCCGAGCTTGGGATGGCGCCGCACCTGGCCTGGTTCCGGGAGAACAGGAAGCCGCTGTTGTACTTCTCGCTCTTCTGTCTCGGCTGCGGTTCGGCACTTGCGTTGCCGCATGCCTTGGCGCTATTCCGTCTCTTGTGGCCCGCTGCGGTCATCACCCTTTTCTATGTGGTGCCTCCGGGGCTGGTAGGCGGAAGGACGCTCGGGCTGCGGCGTGTGCCATTGCTGAAGGCGTTTTTGATCGCAGGTTGTTGGGCAATGGTCACGGTATGTCTTCCGCTCGCTGTAAATGATGTTGAATGGAACCTGGATCAACATCGCTGGGTGCTTGAGGTCCAGTGCACTTTCTTTCTCGCGCTCGTGCTGGCATTCGATGTACGTGATCGAGCGATGGATGAACGCGCGCTCAGGACGGTGCCGCAGTTGTTGCACCCAGCCTTGACGATGTGTGTCGCTGTGATACTGCTGCTCTATCCGGCCCTGGTGTTCCACTCGTTAGCCAGCAACTACCATCACCTACGGGTCGACAAGGGTGGAGTTGGGTGGCCGTGGAGCTTGGTGCTTGCCTCGGTCGGCTACGTCCTTACCGCTGTTGTGGTCGGTTTCTCGGGTTCCCGTCGCGGACCGCTCTACTTCGATCTGCTCGTTGACGGTATGCTCGTGCTGGTGCCGTTGCTGTGGTGGCTGGGCACCCTGATCTAAGTGAACCAGCGAACTAGGAGCGGGGACGCATGCCCTTCAGTTCGGCCAGTTCCTCCGGTGTCCAACGCAGGTCCGCATAGGAGTGCATCAGCTCTTTAGTGACATCGCGGCCGCCGCCGAGGTTGGTGGCCAGCGCGCCCGGCGTGTAGATCAGGCCCCACGGAAAGCCCCACCAGCCCAGGGTGAACGAAAGCAACGTGAACGGCAAGCTGTGCTTCCAATGCGAGCCATCATGCCGGATGAAATACACGTTCGAGGACCGGCGAAAGGTCATCACGAGGATGGAGATGGTGTAGTCGAACATGCGGAAGCTTCCGCCGTTCCTCACCTCTGCCTTGATCACTTCGGGGCTCAGCCCTTCAATGCCGATGATCTTCGTACCCATGTTGCGTTGCGAAGACCGCTTGAGGCGTCGCTTGGCGAAGATGGGAAAGTCGGATCACATCACCTCGTCCAACGCTTCGCACATGGCAAGGGCCACCTGCTGCACCTGTGCATCGGTGTGCGCGGAGGAAAGGAAGCCGACCTCATAACCGCTGGGGGCCGCATAGACACCTCGCTCCAACAGGGCCGCGTGCAGCTTCGCGTAGGTCTTCATGCTCGCGCTCTCGATCGCATCGGCCCTGCGGATGTGGTCCGCGTCCGCGAAGAAGCCCCAGAAAATGGAGCCGATGTGGTCGAGGTGATAGGCGTAGCCCTTTGCCTTCGCATGGGTGTTCACCGTGGCGCAGAGCGTGGCGGTCTTCGCTTCCAGCGCTTCGTAGAAGCCGGGTTTCAGGCATTCCGTGAGCTGCGCGAGGCCGGCCGCCATGGCCACCGGATTGCCGCTCAGCGTTCCCGCTTGGTAGACCGGGCCCTCAGGCGCCACCTGCTTCATCAGGTCGAGCCTTCCGCCGTACGCACCCACCGGCATGCCGCCGCCGATGATCTTGCCGTAGGTCACCAGGTCGGGCGTGATGCCATAGATGTCGAAGGAGCCGCGGAAGCCGACACGGAAGCCGCTGATCACCTCGTCCAGGATGAGCACCGTGCTGTGCGCTGTGCATAGTTCCCGCAAGCGCTGCAAGAAGGTGCGCTCCTGGAGCAGCAGTCCGTTGTTCGCGGGGATCGGTTCGATGATGGCGCCGGCCAGCTGCGCACCGTGTTCGCGGAACACCGTTTCCAAGGCGTCCATGTCGTTCAGCGGGACCACCAATGTCAGCTTCGCCAGTTCCTCCGGCACACCGGCACTGGAGGAGGTGCCGAAGGTCGCCAAGCCACTGCCCGCGTTCACCAGAAGGCTGTCCACATGGCCGTGGTAGCAGCCGTCGAACTTCAACAGCAGGTCGCGCTTGGTGGCGCCACGTGCCAAGCGGATCGCGCTCTGTACAGCCTCGGTTCCGCTGCTCACGAAACGCACGCGGTCCACGAAGGGGATGTGGTCCACGATCAATCGGCCCAGCTTGTTCTCTTCTTCGGTCGGAGCGCCGAAGGTGGTGCCCAGGGCCACGCGCTTGGTGATCGCCTCCACCACCGCCGGATGGGCGTGCCCCAGGATCAGCGGTCCCCAACTGAGGCAGAGGTCGATGAAGGTGTTGCCGTCCACGTCGTGCAGCAGGGCGCCTTCACCGCGTGTGAAGAAGAGAGGCGTGCCGCCCACGGACCGAAAAGCCCGCACCGGGCTGTTGACCCCGCCGGGGAAGAGCTCCAGGGCTTCCGTGTACAACTGCTCCGACCGATCGCGCTTCATGTGATGTTCCTCAGGAATGACGGGTGCGAAGCTCCTACTTTCGCACACATTACAGGTCATATGCCGGTCATCTTCGAGAACACCCCCGCCTTCGCCAAGGCCCTGGACGCCGCCGATCCGCTGCGCGCGTTCCGTGATGAGTTCCACTTCCCCCAGCACGAAGGGAAGCCTGTCGTTTACCTGACCGGGAATTCCCTCGGGCTCCAGCCCAAGGCCGCCGCCGATGCCTTGAAGCAGGAGCTCGATGACTGGGCCCGTTTCGGTGTGGAGGGCCATTTCCTGGCCAAGCACCCGTGGTACAGCTACCACGACGAGCTCACGGCGAGCACCGCACGCCTGGTGGGCGCCCTGCCCGAGGAGGTGGTGGTGATGAACCAGCTCACGAGCAACCTGCATTTCCTGCTGGTATCCTTCTACAGCCCCCAAGGGAAGCGTGTGAAGATCCTCACGGAGACCCGTCCCTTCCCGAGCGATACCTACGCCTTCGCTTCGCAGATCGCCTTCCATGGCGGTGATCCTGGGAAGGACCTCGTGGAAGTGCAGCCCCGCACCGGGGAGCACACGTTGCGCACCGAGGACATCGTGGCGAAGATCAATGAGCTCGGCGAGGAGTTGGCGCTCGTGTGTTTCGGAGGCGTGAACTTCTACACGGGCCAGGCTTTCGACATGGCTTCGATCACCAAGGCCGCGCATGCCGTGGGGGCGAAGGCCGGTTTCGATCTCGCGCATGCCGCGGGGAACCTTCACCTGAAGCTGCACGACTGGGGCATGGACTTCGCCTGCTGGTGCAGCTACAAGTACCTGAACAGTGGCCCGGGCAGTGTGGCCGGTGCCTTCGTGCACCAGCGCCACCTCGGGAAGGAATTGCCGCTCTTCGCCGGATGGTGGGGGCACGACAAGGCCGAACGCTTCAAGATGGAGCGCACGTTCAAGCCCATGCCCACGGCCGAGGCCTGGCAGGTGAGCAACGCGCCGGTGTTCAGCATGGCCGTGCACCGCGTGGCGCTGGAGCAGTTCGATCGCGCCGGCATCGCGGAGCTGCGTGCCAAGAGCGAACAACTGACCGCCTACCTGGCGTTCATCATCGCTGAGGTGGCGAAAGCCACGAACACCAACCTCGAAGTGATCACCCCGAACGACCCGGCGCAGCGCGGCTGTCAGCTGAGCATCCTCGCCCACGGGCACGGCAAGTCCCTCTTCAACAAGCTGACCGAACGCGGGGTGATCGCCGATTGGCGCGAACCCAATGTGATCCGGGTGGCGCCCGTTCCGCTTTACTGTTCATTCGAGGATGTGCACCGCTTCGGCGGGATCTTGAAAGCCGCGCTGGCGAACACGTGACCCTCACAACCTGTCAACACGCAACATGAGCGGAAAGAACATCACCATCGTCGGCGGCGGACTCGTCGGCAGCCTGCTCACCGTGTTCCTCGCCAAGCGCGGGCACCATGTGAACCTGTACGAGCGTCGTCCCGACCCACGCAAGACCAACATCTACGCGGGGCGCAGCATCAACCTGGTGGTGAGCCACCGGGGTTGGACCGCGTTGAAGGCCGCCGGGGTGCAGGAGGCCGTGGAGCGGATCGTGGTGCCGGTCTATGCCCGCATGACGCACGACCGCGATGGCAAGACCACACGATTGCCGTATTCCATCGACAACAAGGCCATCCACAGCGTGAGCCGCGGTGAGCTGAACAAGGTGATGCTCACGGAGGCGGAGAAGTTCCCCAACGTGAAGCTGCACTTCGACCACCGCTGTGCCGGTGTGCACCTCGATACCGGCACGTGCACCTTCGTGGATGAGCGGACCGGCCAGTCGAGCGCCGTGGCGGCGGATGTGGTCTTCGGCAGCGATGGTGCGCCCAGCGCGGTGCGCCAGGAGATGATGAAGGGGCGCTTCAATTTCAGCCAGAGCTTCATCGAGCACGACTACAAGGAGATCGCCTTCCCCAGCAATGCCGATGGCACGCCGAAGATGGATCCGCAGTGCCTGCACATCTGGCCGCGCCGCTACTTCATGATGATGGGCCTGGCCAACCAGGACGGCGGCTTCACCGGCACGCTCTTCATGCCGCACGAGGGGGAGTTCGCTTTCGGCAACATCAAGGATGAAAAGGATCTGATGCGGTTCTTCGAGGCGCACTTCGCGGACGCCATCCCCATGCTGCCCGACCTTGCCGAGCAGTACTTCCGCAATCCGCAGAGCAACCTCGCCATCATCCGCTGCGGTCCGTGGACGCACAAGGACAAGGTGGCGCTGATCGGCGACGCGGCCCACGCCATCGTGCCCTTCTATGGCGAAGGCATGAACGCCGGCTACGAGGACTGCAAGGTGTTGAACGACCTGCTCAACGAGCATGGCGACGACAACTGGGCCACGGTGCTCGACGCCTACGGCAAGGCCCGCAAGCCCAACGGCGATGCCATCGCCGACCTGAGCCTGCGCAACTTCGTGGAGATGCGCGACCTCGTCGCGGACCCACAATTCATCCTGCGCAAGAAGATCGAAGGCCGCCTCCAGGCGAAGCACCCGGACAAGTGGTTGCCGCTTTACAGCCAGGTGAAGTTCAGCGACATCGGCTACAAGACAGCCTGGGACGAAGGCCTTCGCCACGACCGCATCATGGAACAGGTGCTGGCCATGCCCGGCATCGCCGAGAAGTGGGAGAGCGAGGAGGTGGAGAAGAAGGCGTTGGATCTGTTGGAGCAGGTGAACTGAAGACCATGTGCCCAACCTTTTGCATCATTAGTAACGAGAGCAGGGCTATGGTCGAAGTCAGTGAAGCATCATCATCGCGACCGCTGAATTCGAGTTGGCGTTCGGCCGCACTTCGGTTCCTGGGAGCGTTATCGGGCTGCATGTTGATGAGTGCCGTTGCCTGCACGAGCCCCGATGCGGAGGAACAGGCGGAGGATGGCTTGCATATCGCTCAACAGATAGACTCTTTATCAACCTCGGGTGGGCATGGCTATTACGTAGCGACGTACCTCATTGGTCGCTATAAGACAATGCGTGTCAAGAAGGCGACATTCGATATACAGGTCAGTAGATTGGACAAGCGTCTTGTGGTAAAGCCGATCGTGTTTCGGGTTTTGGGGCCGCTGAATTACGAGTTGTCCTATGCTTTTGGATCACATGAGTCCAAGTTCGTTGGGGAATTCAACAAGCCCTTGGACGTTGAGTTGCTTGAGATACTGGTATCTCCACCTCAAGGTCTCGAAAGCGCTGCTTATGATCGCGTGATCAGCAATTCTTCAGACTCTGACTACGAGCTAAGGGTATATGCGTATTAGCCGTTGACCTGGTCTCCTGGTCTCATTTTCGCGGATGAGTGCGCTGGTTGCAAGCCTGAACCCCACACGCCCCCGTTGATACGTTCAGTCCCACGCAGGTGTTGAAGCGTTGGCTGTAGCGCCAACTTGCGCTGCGATGAACCGAGGTCTGCTGATCTTCCTGCTGTGTCTTTCCGGCTTGTCCGCCATGGCCCAGGGCCGCTACGACCGGAAGCGTAAGGACATCATCCCGCTGGAAGGCCAGGCGAAGCGCATCGGTTGGTTCGTGGCGCCGGGACTGACCTACACGATGCCCCCGTTCAGCAGCGAGGAGGAGGAAGTCTACAACGCGGGGGACTCGTCGTATACCACCACCTATGATCCGAACGGGCGCCTGGGCTTCTATATCGAGGGCGGCCTCAGTTGGTACACGCGCGATCCGGTGGTCGTGGACTACCTCGACCTCGGGGTGGCCTACAAGAACCTGCGCGGGGCCGAGTCCTATGCGGGAACGCTGCAGCGCGGCGACACGATCACGCCGGTGGAAGGGGAGGGTGATTTCGCGGAACGCCTGCTCAGCTTCAGCTTCAACGCCAACAAGTTCATCCCCACGGTCGACTACCAGTTCGTGCAATTGAGCTTGGGCGCGAACGTGGACTACCGCCTCGGAAGCGACTACGCGCACACCGGGGACCCGTTGCTCAACGGCCACGCCTTCCCCCCGGACCTGATGGCCCAACTGCATTTCAAGCTGGGCTACGGCTTCAAACTCACGGGCAACCTGATCCTGATCCCGGCCATTGAAACGCCCATCTTCAGCATTGTACCGGAGGACGAAGGGTTCGGAGAGTTGCAATGGTTCAGCAGCCAGTACCGACCCATCATCTTCAGCGTCCGCTTCCTGTTCCTGCGCGCCCGCGACGGCTTCGATTGCCCACCGCCGATCAAGCACAACGAGTTCGAGAAGAGCCGCACGGTGGATCCCAAGCCGCCCAACCATTGAGCCCGGCCCGCTTACCAGGGCTATAGTTGTTTCAGGAAAGGGTTGTGTTTCCGCTCGTCACCGACCGTGGTCGCCGGTCCATGGCCTGAATGAACGACTACATCGTCACCCAAGGGGAACAGCTTGGTGCTGATGCTGCTGAGGAGGGTGCCGAGATCCCCGCCGGGCAGGTCCGTACGCCCGATGCTGCGGTGGAAGAGCACATCCCCTGCGATCACGTAGCGCTCTTCCGAATTGTAGAGGGCGATGTGGCCGGGGGCGTGGCCCGGAACGAAGAGCACCTCCATCCGTGCATTCCCAAGGGCGATGGTGTCGCCTTCCTCCAGGAACACTTCGGGCTCCGGCACGGGTTCGCAATGCAGCCCGTACATGCGGCCCACGTTGGGTGCTCCGCGCAACATCTCCAGGTCGGCCCGGTGCATCTGGGGCTTCAACCCGTAGCGCTGAAAAGCCCACGCACAGCCCAGCACATGGTCGATGTGGGCGTGCGTCAGCACAAGACGGGTGGGGGTCAGCCCGTTCTCCGCGAAGTAGGTCTCCAGCTCATGTTCCTCCCCACTGTTCCAGCAGCCCGGATCCACGAGAACGGCCTCGCGACCATCGTGAAGCACGTAGGTATTCTCCTGGAAGGGGTTGAAGGTGAAGGGAACGATGCGCAGCACGAGCGGAAAAGCCTGAAATTCGCGGAGCCGAGGCCCACAACATGGGCCCGAAAGTAGCTATCTTCAGTACGGTGTTCCATCGCCCGCTCCTCCTCTTCCCCCGGCTGTTGCTGACCCTGGCGCTCTGCGTGTCGGCCAGCGGCCTGCGGGCCCAGTTCTACAACGGGTCCTACCAGGAGTATGGCAAGAACCGCGTGCAATACCAGGATTTCCTCTGGCAGTACTACCGCTTCGACCAGCTGGAGACATACTTCTACAAGGGAGGCCGCGATGTGGCCCGCTACGTGGCCCTCAGTGCCCACAAGAACAAGAAGGAGTTGGAAGGCTTCTTCGACTACACGGTGGATGAGCGCCTGCAGTTCGTTGTGTACAACTCCCTCACCGACTTCCGCCAGAGCAACATCGGTGTGACCACGGACGAGGCTTACAATATTGGCGGGGTGACACGCATTGTGGGCACCAAGATCTTCGTGTACAACGAGGGCGAACATGCGCTGCTGGACCGGCAGGTGCGGTCCGGTCTAGCCCAGGTGATGCTGGATCGCATGATGTACGGCGGCAACTGGCGTGAGGTGTTGAAGAACAGCACCTTGCTGAACCTGCCCGAGTGGTACACCAAGGGTGTCGTAGCTCAGGCCACCGGTCCGATGGGGCCGACCGAGATGAGCCGCCTGCGTGATGGTGTGCTCAGCGGTCGCTTCGATAAGTTGAACCGCTTGACCGGAGACGATGCGGCGCTGGCCGGTCAATCCATCTGGGCTTATGTGGCCGACGTCTATGGCCCGAGCGTGATCCCCAACATCCTCTACATGACGCGGGTGAGCCGGAATCCGGAAGGGGGCTTCCTCTATGTACTGGGCGTAGGCCTGAAGACGCTGACGGAGGAATGCAACGCCTACTACAAGGAGCGCTTCACCGCCGAGGACCGCATGAAGCAGGCCGCACAACTGGAGATGCTCCCGGTGAGGACGAAGCGCACACGCAACTACAGCCAGTTCAAGCTGAGCCCCGACGGCCGCTATGCGGCATGGGTGAGCAATGAGATGGGTCAGTACAAGTTGTGGCTCTACGACCGCACCGAGAAGAAGCTCCGTCGTTTGCTGAAAGGCGAGAAGAAGCTGAACCGCATCGTTGACCGCAGCTATCCTGTGTTGGCCTGGCACCCCACTGGTCGCGCGTTGACCTATGCCTTGGAGAAGAGGGGCGAACTGTACCTCAACACCTACACCGTCGACGACCGCAAGACGGTGACCAAGCCGGTGTTCCTGCTGGAGAAGATCCTGAGCATGGCCTACAGCGCCGATGGCCAACGGATGGTGTTCAGCGGTGTGCGTGAAGGGCACACGGACCTCTACCAGTACTATGTGATCGGTAACCGTCAGGAGCAGCTCACCGATGACCTCTTCGATGACCTCGACCCACGTTTCGTGGATGATGGCAAGGGCATCATCTTCAGCAGCGACCGCACGGATGATACGTTGCGCATGGAGAAGGACGTCACCTATCACCTTGCAGCGAAGGACATCTTCATCTTCGACCTCGAAACGCGCTCGCCGATCCTGCAGCGCATGAGCCGTACGCCGGGTTTCAACGAGACGCAGCCTGCCCAGTACGATAGTTCGAGCTACACGTACCTGAGCGACAAGGGCGGACTGAACAACCGCTGGCTCGTGACCTACGACAGCGCGGTGTCCGGCATTGATACCACGGTCCACTACCGCTATTTCACCAGCGAGGCTCGCGTGACCGATCTGAAGCGCGGCATCATTGAGCAGGAGGTGAACATGCAGCGCGGCCGTTACAGCCAACTGATGTATGTGGACGGAGCCTACCGCTTTATGTTCGGCACCACCACGGATGGCCGCACTGTGCAAGGGGAGGATGCCGAGCACCCTGGCCCCGCGAAGCGCGATGACCTGACCGGTGGTGCCATCACCGATGACATGAGCCCTGTGGTGAAAGTGGCGCCGCAGTATCCGCCTGACACCACGGCCGATGCGGTGGACATCCGTGATTACCGATTCGCGGACGAAAGTGCGGCGGCCGGACAGAAGGAGGGCGACGTGCCTGTGATCGGCATTGCGGATACCACCAGCAGACTTGCAGGCCAGGGCATCACGCTCATCTTTCCGGAGCAACGCAACTACAACGTCAACTTCGCTACGGACGAAGTGCTCACCCAGTTGGGCAACAGTTACAACGCGCAATTCTACCAGCCGCTTTCCGGTGCCACATCGCTCAACCCGGGCCTTAGCGGCATGGTGAGCATGGCCGCGAGCGACCTGTTCGAGGACCACAAGATCATCGGCGGTTTCCGACTGGCCCTTGACCTGAACAACAACGACTATCTGCTCCGCTACGCGAACCTGAAACGGCGATTGAACAAGGAGTTCATCTTCCAACGCCAATCCATTCAAGGCATCTCCAACGTGGGTCTGGTGAAGTTGCATTCACACTCCGCTGTGGCGCGCATCACCTGGCCCTTCAGTGAGCTGGCCTGCTTACGAGGTTCGTTGCTGTATCGCAATGATCGCTATGTGGTGCAGAGCACCGATGGTGTCAGCTTGCGGCAGCCGAACTATTCGGACCACATGACCGGTACCCGATTGGAGTATGTGTACGACAGCTCCATCCCGCGCGGCCTCAACCTATGGACCGGCTGGAAGTTGAAGTTCTTCGGGGAGTACTACATCCAACCGGACAACCGCGAAACCGACATGCAAGTGGTGGGCATGGACCTGCGTCATTCGCTCACGGTTCACCGCGACATCATTTGGGTTTCGCGTCTGGCAGGCAGTAGCTCCTTCGGCAGCCGCAAGGTGCTGTTCTACATGGGCGGCGTGGACAACTGGTTCTTCCCGAAAGTGGATGAGTCCATCCCCGTGGACCAGTCGCAGAACTACACCTACCAGAGCAGTGGTGTTCCTTTGCGCGGCTTCTATTACAACGCTCGCAACGGTAGCAGCTTCGCCATGCTGAACACCGAGCTCCGGATCCCGTTGTTCAAGTACCTCATCAACCGCCCGATCCGCAGCGACCTTATCCAGAACTTCCAGATCATCGGCTTCGGTGACCTGGGTACGGCGTGGACCGGCACGGATCCCTACAGCGACGACAACACCTTCAACCAGCAGATCATCGAACGGAACCCGCTCACCATCACCATCAAGAACCTGCGCGAACCGATCCTGGGCAGCTATGGCTTCGGATTGCGCACACGTGTGCTCGGCTACTTCATCCGTGGCGATTGGGCCTGGGGCGTTGATGATGGCGTGATCCTGGATCCGGTGTTCCACTTCTCCCTCGGCCTCGACATCTGAGCCATGTCACCGACCACCATCGCCCTTCTGTTGCTCATCGGCCTGGCCGCTGGCATGTTGAGCGGTTTCGTGGGCATTGGTGGAGGCATCGTGATGGTGCCCGCATTGGTGTGGCTGCTGGGCTACTCGCAACATCAAGCGCAAGGCACAAGCCTGGGTGTGCTCGTACTTCCGGTCGTGTTCCTGGCCGCATGGAACTACCACCGCAACACTCCCTTGGACCTGAAGGCCGTGGCGGTGATCGCGGTGGCCTTCGTGGTCGGTGGCTACATGGGCAGCAAGCTCTCGCTCTCCCTTCCTGCCGATGCGGTGAAGAAGGTTTTCGGCGTGCTCATGATGGTGGCCTCCCTCAAACTGATCTTCGGCAAGTGATCGACGGGATCAAGAGCGAACTGGCCGGCCTTCGGGATCAACTCGTGCGGTGGCGTCGCCACTTGCATGCACATCCTGAGCTGTCGTTCCGCGAGACCGGCACCGTGCGTTATGCGGTGGAGCAGTTGCGCGCTGAAGGCATCGAGGTGCGTGATGGCCTGGCTCGCTTGACACCGGACTCGGTGGGCACCGGCGCGATCGCCTTGGTGCGCGGTACGCGCGCTCCGAGCGAGCGCTGTTTCGCGATACGCGCGGACCTCGATGCACTGCCGATCATGGAGGAGGGTAAACCGGAATACTGCTCCACCGTGCCGGGCGTGATGCATGCCTGCGGACACGACGCACATACGGCCATGGTCCTCGGTGCGGGGATCGCTTTGCATCGCATGCGTGATCAGTGGTCGGGTACGGTGTTGCTCGTTCTTCAGCCCGGTGAAGAGAAGGAACCCGGCGGTGCTTCGTTGTTGGTGAAGGAAGGCGTGTTCAACGACCCGAAGCCTACGGGGATCCTGGGGCAGCATGTGACACCCGAGCTGGCCGTGGGAAAGCTGGGCTTCCGAAGCGGGCCCTTCATGGCCGCAGCGGATGAGCTCTACCTTACGGTGAAGGGCAGGGGAGGCCATGCCGGGTCGCGGCCCAAGTTGTTGGATCCCATTCTCATCGCGGCGAACCTGCTACCCAAGCTCTACGCGGAGGCGCACGCGGTTGTGCCTGCGGGCGAACCCATGGTGATCAGCTTTGGCAAGTTCATTGCCAACGGCGCCACCAACATCATTCCCGAAGTGGCGACCATCGACGGCACCTTGCGCACGTTCAACGAAGAGCTCCGCAAGCGCTTGCACGAACTGCTTCCCCGCGTAGCCGCGCAGGTGGCCAACGAAATGGGCGGAGAGATCGAGCTCCGCATCGTCAAGGGTTCACCCGTAGTTAAGAATGACCCTGAGCTCACGGCCCGCATCCGTGCCGTGGCTGTGGAATTGGTGGGCGCGGCGAACGTGGTGGACATGGACATCCGCATGGGCGCAGAGGACTTTGCTTATTACACGCACGTGATGCCCGGCTGCTTCTTCCGCTTGGGTACCGGGAACCCCGCAAAACCGGGCACACAGAGCGGCCTGCACACAGCGGCGTTCGACATCGACGAGGAAGCGATGACGCTGGGCGCTGCTATGATGGCAGCGGGAGCGCTCGGTGAGCTCCATTGAACGCCCATCAGCGCTGAACGATGTCGTCCAGTTCGATGACAGGCCTACCGTTCTTGTCGTGCACCGTCATCTCCACCGCATGAGTGGATCGGCCACGCGCCGTGTACAGATCGACGTGTATGGAGAAGGCCCCGGGCCAGTTCCGGATGGCCACCACCTGAAGCGCGTTCCAGACCGTGGTCGGTGGCATCACGAGCGGAGCGCCAATGTCATCCACCGTATCCTTCATCGCATCCGCCGATAGCCGCACACCACCGGTGACTTCCTCCAACTCCAGGTAGCGCTGTTCAATGAGCAGTTTCACAACGTGCTTCGCGACAAGGGTAAAATCGTTGGGGCTCATGGGGTGGGTAGAAGTGACAGGCCAAACGGCCCTTGCCTTAACCAAGGTCGATCTTGGACAGAACCAACAAGGTGCCGAATGAGACGATCAAGTAGAGGATGAAGATGGGCGTTTCATTTCGGAGCATCCATGAACTCACCTTCTGGGACGATGTTCTTCTGGAGACCAATTTCCACAGAACCTTCCAGCAAAGGACACTTAGCACCCAAAGAACTGGGCCATGTTCTTTCAGGATCTGGAGCATGGTCGGCATGCTTCGGTCGATCGGTCGTTTGAACGAGTGTTCGTGCTTCCGAAGGATCAGTTCCCTACTTCACTCAAGAAGCGCAGGCGCACTAAGCGAAGCTCTTCCTCGCTGAAGTCGCCGTCGAACTCCTTGTGCGCGTCCTCGATGCTGTCCGTTTCGGCGCCACGGAAGTACTCCATGATCTCCTCCTGCGCATCGAGTTCGAGCACGTCGTTCAGGTGGTAGTTGATGTCCATGCGCGTGCCGCTCATCACGATGGTCTCCATCTCGGTGAGCAACGCGTTCATGTTGATGCCCTTGGCCCGCGCGATGGCGTCCATCGGCATCTTGCGGTCCACGTTCTGGATGATGTGCACCTTCAGTCCGCTCTTGGCGCCTACGGTCCGCACCACCATCTCCTCCGCACGTTCGATGTCGTTCTCTTCGACATAACGTGCGATCAGGTCCACGAAGGCTTTGCCGTATTTCTGTGCCTTGCCGGGACCAACGCCGGTGACCTGCGTCAGCTCTTCCATGGTGACCGGGTATCGGATGGTCATCTCCTCCAAAGAGGGATCCTGGAAGATCACGTAGGGTGGCAGCTTCTGCTTGCGCGACACCTCCTGACGAAGCTCTCGGAGCATGGTCATGAGGCGCTCATCCGCTGCGATGCCACGTGTGGCTGATCCGGGTTCGTCATCGCCTTGATCCACGTCTCCGGTGTAGTCACGCTCCTTCACGAAGGTGATGCTCACGGGCTTCTTCAGGAACTTCTTGCCTGCCTCGGTAAGGCTGAGGTTGCCGTAGGTCTCGATGTCCTTGTGCAGGAAACCGCCCACCACGGCCTGGCGGATCACGGCCATCCAATGCTGGATCGTGCGTTCGTTGCCCGAGCCGTAGCATTCGAGCTTGTCGCCCTTGTAGTTCTTGATCTCGCTGGTCTCGGTGCCGGTGAGCAGGTCGCAGATGAACTTGGCGCGGTGCCGCTCCTTGCTCTCCTTCACGGCTTGCAGCACTTGCTCGAGGTCGTCCTTTCCTTCGAAGGATTCCTTGGGCGTGGTGCAGTTGTCGCAGGCCCCGCAGTTGTCGCCGGGCAGTAGCTCACCGAAGTAGTGCAGCAGGAACTTCCGGCGGCACATGCTGGTCTCGGCGTAGCTCACGGTGTCGGCGAGCAGTTGCTTGCCGATCTCCTGTTCAGCCACGGGCTTGCCTTGCAGGAACTTCTCCAGCTTCTCGATGTCCTTGTAACTGTAGAACGCCACGCAGATGCCTTCTCCGCCATCGCGGCCGCCGCGACCGGTCTCCTGGTAGTAGCTCTCCAGGCTCTTCGGAATGTCGTGGTGGATCACGAAGCGCACATCGGGCTTGTCGATGCCCATGCCGAAGGCGATGGTGGCCACGATCACATCCACGTCCTCCATCAGGAAACGGTCCTGGTGCTCGGCGCGTTGACCGGCGTCCATGCCGGCGTGGTAGGGCAGGGCCTTGATGCCGTTCACGGTGAGCATCTCCGCCATCTCCTCCACCTTCTTGCGGCTGAGGCAGTAGATGATGCCGCTGCGGCCGCTGTGCTGCTTGATGAACTTGATGATCTCCTTACCCACGTTCACCTTCGGGCGTACCTCGTAGAAGAGGTTGGGGCGGTTGAAGGAGTCCTTGAAGGTCCGCGCGCCGGGGATGTCGAGGTTCTTCAGGATGTCCTCCTGCACCTTCTCGGTGGCGGTGGCCGTCAGGGCGATCATGGGCACCCGCTTGATCTCGTCGAAGATGGTGCGCAGCCGGCGGTACTCAGGACGGAAGTCGTGGCCCCACTCGCTGATGCAGTGCGCCTCATCGATCGCGAAGAAGCTGATCTTGATGTCGCTGAGGAACTCGACGTTCTCCTTCTTGGTGAGGCTCTCAGGTGCCACGTACAGCAGCTTGGTGATGCCGGACTTGATGTCCTTCTTCACCCTGATGGCCTCGGTGCGCGAGAGGGAGCTGTTGAGGAAGTGTGCGACGCCTTCATCGCCGCCGAAGCCGCGGATGGCATCCACCTGGTTCTTCATCAGGGCGATGAGCGGGCTCACCACAATGGCGGTGCCTTCGCTCATGAGGGCCGGAAGCTGGTAGCAGAGGCTTTTGCCGCCGCCCGTGGGCATGATCACGAACGTGTTGTTGCCGTCCAGCACGCTCTGGATGATCGCCTCCTGTTCCCCTTTGAACTGCTTGAACCCGAAGAACTGCTCGAGAGCATCCTTGGGCGTTAGATCCACATTCGTCATCATAACTATACGTCCGACCGGAGCAACGGTCGCTTTTCGTTGAACGCTTAAAAGTAAGGCAAGCGTATCGTTCGCACCATGCTCATTAACACGAATTACGAGCCCATGACCAGCGTCACTTTCCATGTGCTCGTAAGTGTTGATAGTTCAGGCGGTTGCAGCCGGGTTCCCGAACGTGCGCGGCTATCTTTGGGCCCGTCCGAGCCCTTCTCACGGGGCGCTCATCCCGCTATCCCCCGATGTCCGCCCAAGGCAAGGAAATGAGCTTCCTGCAGCACCTGGAAGAGCTGCGGTGGACCCTCGTACGCTCCGCCGTCGCCGTGGTGTTGGGCATGATCCTCGCGTTCACCTTCAGTACGGTCCTGTTCGACCTGGTGATCCTGGCCCCCCAGCGCGCCGACTTCATCACCTACCGCGTGCTCTGTGATCTGGGCCGCTGGGCCGGCGCTGGCGATGCCATGTGCATCAGCGATGTGGGCTTCACCTTCCAGAACCAGACCATGGGCGGGCAGTTCATGGCGGACCTCATGGTCTCGTTCGTGGCGGGCTGCATTCTGGCCATGCCCTACGTGCTCTACCAGGTGTGGCGCTTCATAGGTCCGGGTCTCAGCCCGAAGGAGCGCGGCGCTGTGGGCGGTATCGTCTGGGCCATGGCCTTCCTCTTTCTGTTGGGCATTGCCTTCGGCTACTTCGTGCTCACGCCCATGAGCATCCAGTTCTTGGGAAGCTACCGCGTGGGCACCACCAACGCCGTGAGCAACGAGATCAACCTGGACAGCTTCATTGGGACGGTGACCTCCCTGACGCTTTGGACCGGTGTTGTGTTCCAACTGCCGTTGGTCATCCTCTTCCTCACGCGCATCGGTCTTGTGGGGCCGGAGTTCCTGCGCACCTACCGCAAACACGCCTTCGTGGCGATCCTGATCCTGGCCGCCATCATCACGCCACCCGATGTCACCAGCCAGATCCTTGTGAGCCTGCCCTTGTTCCTGCTCTACGAGGTCAGCATCCTGCTCTCTGCCCGCGCCCACCGCCGGAGCCTTGCCGCTGAACGTGCGATCGTCCCCGTGAAGGCCCGTTGAACCGCATGATGATCCGTTCCCCGCGCATCCGCATCGGCCTTGGGTCACTGTTGCTGGCCTTGCTGGCGCCGCTCTGGTCCGCCGCTCAGACCACCCGCATTACCGGCGTGGTGTCCGATGCCGCCACGGGTGAGACCCTGCCCTTCGTGAACGTCGGCTTCGTGGACAGCCGGATCAGCACCAATACGGACCTCGATGGCCAGTACGTGCTCGATACCTACTACGCCACCGACAGCATCCGCGTGAGCTGCGTGGGCTACAAGGCGCTCACCATGCCCGTGGTCCGCGACAAGGCACAGACCATCGACCTGAAGCTGAAGCCTGCGGACGCGGAGTTGACCGAATTGGTGGTGAAGCCTTCGGAGAACAGTGCTTTCGCCATTCTGCGGCGCGTGGTGGCCAACAAGCCGGTGAACAACCGTGAGAAGCTCGGCGCCTATGAGTATGAGGCCTACAACAAGATCGAGTTCGACCTCAACGACATCACCGAGGAGTTCAAGCAGAAGAAGCTCTTCAAGCCCATCGCCTTCATCTTCGACAACATCGACACCACGGACGCCAAGCCCTACCTGCCGATCTTCATGACCGAGAGCCTGAGCGACCTGTACTACCGCCAGTCGCCACGCAAGCGCCGGGAGGTGATCAAGGCCAACAAGGTGAGCGGTATCGAGAACGAGAGCGTGTCGCAGTTCATGGGCGACATGTACCAGAACGTGAACATTTACGAGAACTTCCTCGTGATCTTCGGGAAGAACTTCGTCAGTCCCATCGCCGACGGTGGTCGTGGTTACTACGACTACTACCTGGTGGACAGCGCGTGGATCGGGCACAACTGGTGCTACAAGCTCACCTTCAGCCCCAAGCGCGTGCAGGAGCTCGCTTTCGAGGGTGAGATGTGGATCAACGACACCACCTACGCCGTGCGCCGCATCGAGGCGGGTATTGACAAAGGCGCCAACCTCAACTTCGTGCAGGGCTTCTGGGTGAAGCAGGAATATGAGGAGGTGCAGAAGGAAGTATGGATGCTCACCAAGGACAATCTGGTGGTGGACCTGAATGTGATCCGCGATACAGGGGCGAAGAACAAGAACGCCGTGCAGGGCTTCTACGGCAGGCGGACCGCCACCTACCGCAACTTCGTGATCAACCAGCCCCGGATGGACGCCTTCTACGAGGGGCCCGATGAGGTGGTGGTGGCCCGTGATCCGAGCAGCGATGAGGAGGCCTTCTGGGAAGAGAACCGCCATGTGGCGCTCACCGAGCAGGAGAAGAACATCTACCACATGGTGGATACGATGAAGACGATCCCGCGCTTCAACACTTACATCGACGTCATCAGCACGGTGATCACGGGTTACTACAGCAAGGGCGACATCGACTACGGCCCTTACTTCAGTGTGTACAGCTTCAACCCGGTGGAAGGGCACCGCTTCCGCGTGGGTGCCCGAACCAGCTCGGCCTTCAACCGCCGGCTTGAGTTCGAGGGCTACGTGGCCTACGGAACGAAGGACGAGCAGTTCAAGTACAGCATCGGTGGGCAGGGCTTCGTGAGCAAGCACAACCGTCAGATCCTCGGTGCCTACTACAAGCGCGACATCGAGCAGCTGGGGCAGAGCACCACGGCCTTCCGCCAGGACAACATCCTCAGCAGCGCTTTCCGCAGCAGCCCGAACGTGAAGCTGACCATGGTGGAGGAGTACCGCGTGAACTACGAACGCGAATGGTTCACCGGCTTCAGCAACACCTTCATGCTGCGCTATCGGACCTTGTTGCCCCGCGGTTCGCTCTCCTATGTCCGCCTGATCCCGGACCCGTTGGAGTTCCAGGTGGTGGATGCCATCCGTACGGCCGAGTTCAGCTTGAACACACGCTTCGCCTACCACGAGAAGTTCGTGAGCGGTGACTTCCGCCGTGTCAGCCTGGGCACGAAATGGCCCGCGCTGGAACTGCACCTCGCCTTCGGTCTGCCCAACCTCGGCAACAGCGAGTATGCCTATCAGAAAGTGGTGGGTCATGTGTACCAGCGCTTCCAGTTGGGCACCTTGGGTTGGATGCGCATCAACGCTGAGGCGGGCAAACTCTGGGGCGCCTTGCCTTATCCGCTGCTCATCATCCACAGCGGCAACGAGACCTTCTATTCGGACGATGCGTCCTACAACACCATGAAGTTCTTCGAGTTCCTGAGCGACCGCTATGCCCAGATCTTCGTGGAGCACCACTTCGAAGGCCTCTTCTTCAACCGGGTGCCGCTGTTCCGCCGATTGAAATGGCGTGAGGTGGTGGTGGGCAAGGCCGTGACCGGCAGCCTGGACCTGGAGAAGCACCTGCAGGAAATGCTGTTGCTGCCCGGCATGTACACGCTGAACCGCGGGCCGTACGCTGAGGTGAGCGCGGGGGTGGAGAACATCTTCAAGGTGCTCCGTGTGGACGCTATTTGGCGCCTCACCTACAACGACCACCCCAATACGTCGCCGTTCGCGCTACGTTTGAAGCTCTTCATCAATTTCTGATGCTACGCGCCACCGACCTGTTCAAGCGATACAAGCGCCGCACCGTGGTGGGTGGCGTGAGCGTGGAGGTGAATCAGGGCGAGATCGTGGGTCTGCTCGGTCCCAATGGCGCCGGCAAGACCACCACCTTCTACATGATCGTGGGCCTCATCAAACCCAATGAAGGCCACATCTATCTGGACGACCAGGAGATCACCACGTTGCCGATGTACAAGCGGGCACAGCGTGGCATCGGTTACCTGCCGCAGGAGAACAGCGTGTTCCGCAAGCTCAGCGTGGAGGACAACATCCGGGCGATCCTGGAGATGACCGACAAGAGCAAGGAGGAGCAGCGCGACAAGCTGGAATCGCTGATCGCGGAGTTCCACTTGGACAAGGTCCGGAAGAACAACGGCGACACCTTGAGCGGTGGCGAGCGGCGCCGCACCGAGATCGCACGGGCCCTGGCCACAGACCCCAAGTTCATCTTGTTGGACGAGCCCTTCGCCGGTGTGGATCCGATCGCCGTGGAGGACATCCAGGCCATTGTTTCCAAGCTGAAGAACAAGAACATCGGTGTGCTGATCACCGACCACAACGTGCAGGAAACGCTCAGCATCACTGACCGGGCCTACCTGCTGTTCGAAGGCAAGATCCTGAAGCAGGGCACCGCCGAGGAACTGGCTGCGGACGAAACGGTCCGAAAGGTCTACCTCGGGAAGAACTTTGAGCTGCGCAGGGCGAAGACCGAATGAGGATCAGCAATTAGGAATTCCTAATTGCTAATTGCCGGCCTCTTCGATCGCGAAGCTGTACTTCTCCATGATCAGGTTGGCCAGCAGCTTCTTGCAGGCCTCGTCCACCTTGGCTTCGGCGGCCTTCTTGTCGGCGGCTTCCACGTGCAGGGTGATGTGCTTGCCGATGCGCACGCCGGTGATCTCGGCCAGGCCCAGGTTCGGCATGGCACCGGTCACTGCCTTGCCCTGCGGGTCCAGCAGGTTGTCGTGGGGCATCACATCGATGGAGGCGCGGAAGGTCTTCATGCCGCAAAGATGCAAAATGATGCCGCGGCGCCGTAGCGTCGACCCACTGGGTCGACCTACGCTTGGTCAGGACGCGGCCTTCGGAAACACCCTACCCCACAACGGGCTCAACACATAGAGCACCAAGATCAGCGGCACCGCCAGGATCCCGTACAGCACCACCAGCACCGTGCCAAGCCCTGCCATCACGTAGATCACCTGGTTGCCCAGCCAGCGGAAGTGCTTGAACTTCAGGCCGGGGAGGGGGAGTTCGGAAAGCATGAGGATGCCGAGGATCAGCGCTACGCTGAATGCAACTACAGGGCGAGCGAAATTGAGCAAGCCCAGTTGAAGGAGGTCGGCCATTGGACCTTCTTGTACCAGACTCGTGCCTATAGCTAAGGGTATGGAAGCCCAGAACAGACCGTTAGCTGGTGTTGGCAATCCGAGGAAACCGCTTGATTGGCGAGTGTCCAGGTTGAATTTGGCCAGACGCCAAGCCGACGGGATGACCACGAGGATCGGTACGACGTATCGAAGGAGATGACCCTTATGATTCAGAGGTTCAGCCGATGTCGAGCTCATCGGCCAATCCTTGGCAATGAGAAGGTCAGATATGCTGACAACGGAATTCCAATCAAAAAGTGAAAAGGCAATGAACGCCGGCGCCACCCCGAAGCTCACCATGTCCGCTAGGCTGTCCAGCTGGGCGCCGAGGGGAGTGCCGCCACCCATGGCCCGGGCCGCGAGCCCATCGAACACATCGAACACGGCCGCAATGAACACAAGCCCACAGGCCCATGTTAGCTGTCCTTGGGAGGCTAGGAGAATGGAGGCCACCCCGCAAGCTAGGTTCGCGGTGGTCAGCAGGTCGGGAAGTCGGGGGAGGCGCATGGAAAGGGCCGAAGTTGGGTAAATTCGGGGCAATAAAGGAGGCCACCTTCAGTTAGAAGCTGCGTCTACACACAACGGGAATGAAGACCTTGAGCTTGAGCATGATGCGTGGCAGCAGCGCGGTGGTGGTGATCCTGGGGCTCGCGACAAGTGCTTCGGCACAGGACGCGCCCAAGTACAGCAACGAGTTCCTCACCATCGGGGTGGGGGCGCAGGCGCTGGGCATGGGGCAGGCCATCACAGCCAACATCCAGGATGTGAACGCGGCCTACTGGAACCCGGCCGGCTTGCTGGGGGTGAAGAGCGACCTGCAGGTGGGCGCCATGCACAGCGAGTTCTTCGCAGGCATCGCCAAGTACGACCACATCGGGTTGGCGAAGACCATTGACAGCAACAGCGTCATCGGCATCTCCTTCATCCGTTTCGGGGTGGACAACATCCCCAACACGATCGACCTGATCGACAACGCGGGCAACCTGAACTACGACCGCATCACCTCGTTCAGCGCGGCGGACCACGCCTTCCTGATCAGCTACGCGCGGAAGCTCAGCGTGCCGGGCCTGCAGGTGGGTGGCAATGCCAAGATCATTTACCGGCGCGTGGGCGAGTTTGGTCAGGCCTGGGGCTTCGGCCTTGATGCTGGTGCGCAGTACCAGCGCAAGAACTGGCGCTTCGCAGCCATGGCCCGTGACGTGACAGGAACGTTCAACGCCTGGACCTACACCCTGGACCAGCGCACGGTGGAAGTGTTCCAACAGACGGGCAACGAGCTGCCCGCCAACAGTGTGGAGGTGACCTTGCCGCGCTTGGTGCTCGGTGCTGCGCACTCCTTCACCTTGGGGTCGAAGCTCAACCTGTTGGCCGAGGTTGACCTTGAGAACACCTTCGACGGAAAGCGTAACACGGTGATCGCCACGGACACCTGGAGCGCCGACCCGCGTGTGGGCATTGAATTGGCTTACGCGCAGATCGTCTACCTCCGGGGTGGCATCAACATGATGCAGTACATCACCGACGAGAACGGGGCGCGCCAACTGACCATGCAGCCAAACCTCGGCCTCGGCGTTCGCATCAAGAGCTTCCACCTGGACTACGCTCTTTCGCGCATCGCGCAGGGTGACGACCAGCTGTTCTCCAATATCTTCTCCCTTCGTTTCGACCTCTTCAAGAAAGGCCAGTCATGAGAAGAACCCTGTTGTTGTTCGTCCTTGCATGTCTGTCCGGTCTGGCACTGGCCCAGCCCTATGGCAACGAATGGATCAACTACAGCAGGCCCTACTGGAAGTTCAAGATCACTACGGAAGGACTGTTCCGGATCGATTCCACGGCCCTGGCCAACGCGGGCTTCCCACTTTCCACGGTGGACGCGCGCACCATTCAGGTCTTCGGCCGGGAGAAACAGGTGCCCCTGTACGTGCAGGGAGAGGATGACGGCGTGCTGAACGCCACGGACTTCATCGAGTTCTACGCCAACAAGAACGATGGTTGGAAAGACAGCTTGCTGTGGGACGACCCCGTTCACCAGAACACGCCGTACTGGTCGCTGATCAACGATACGCTCAACTACTTCATCACCTACGATGCCGCACCGCAGACGGCTCGGGCGCATCCCTATTCGAACTCCAACTTCGTCGCCTACAACCCGCGCTATTGGTTCTGGTACGAAGGGCGCTTGAACACCAACAACCGTTACTACCGGGGCCAGCGCAACAACGTGCAGATGAGCGATGCCTTCTACTCGGAGGCCGAAGGCTACTTCTTCAACCAGGAGCTCTTCAACGACGGAACAAACCCACCCCAGTATCAGCAGGACATCCAGATGATCTGCCCGTCGCCGAGCCTGATACCGGGCACGCCGAACGCCAAGCTCACCGTGGTGACCGCCGGTACCAACAATGTCGGCGACATCTTCTGTGACGACCACCATCTGGAGGTACGTTTCAACGGGTATTACATGGCGGATACCGTGTTCCGTGGGTACAGGCTGAACAAGTTCAAGTTCGATGTCGGCTACATCATCCTGACCGGAACGAACACCGTGCGGCTGAAGGTGCTTCACGATCTAGGTCCTTGTGGCGCCGTGTCCGGGAACTATCCTGATCGCCAGGCGCATGCCTATTCCAACCTGAAGTATGCCCGCAAATTCGAGATGGCCTACCAGGACCTGGTGCACATGGGGCTACAGGATGACCCCGGTGATCCACTGGCACGCATCGCTCTGCAGCAATACAATGTGCCGCCCATCATCTACTCCTATGGGGATACCATCCGCAGGCAGATCGGGCAGTTGTACAACGGCCTGTACAATGCGCTGATACCGTCCGACCCGTTCGGCGATGAGACGCGGACCATGGTGGTGAATCCGAACACCATTGTCGCGATCAGTGCGATCACACCGGTGAACGGCAATGGCTACTTCAACGACCTGACAGCGCAGCTTGAGGATTCGGCGGTGGTGATCGTGTCACACACCAACTTGATGAACGCGGCCGCGCAGTACGCCAGCTACCGCGAAACGAGCCCTGTGAACGCTTGGAACACGCTGCTGGCGGATGTGGAAGAGCTCTATCTGCAGTACGGTGGTGGCATACGCAGGCACCCGATGGCCATCCGGGGTTTCATGGACCACCTGCTCGACGTGAGCCCCACCAAGCCGCAGGGCCTCTTCTTGATCGGCAAGGGCATTCAGACCCCACGCACCGATGCCAACAGTGGCACGCGCGTATACCCAGCGGACAATGCCGGCGCGCTACAGTGCCTTATCCCTTCCCTGGGCATGCCACCGAGCGACAACTGTTTCACCTTGGGGCTCGGCGGCGATCCGCGCATCCTCGATGTGCCTGTAGGACGACTTGCCGCACGCAACGAAACGGAAGTGCTGGACTACCTGAGCAAGGTGCAGACCTTCGAGACCAACCAGCTGACCCCAAAGCCCTGGATGAAGAACATCCTGCACTTCAGGGGCGGCTTCAATGCTGCGGAATGGGCCAGCTTCGGTGCGGCCTTGAACAGCTTCAAGGTGCTCGCGGAGGATACGATGTTCGTAGGCAAGGTCACCACCTTCGTCAAGAACGGCAGTGGGCTTATTCAGCCAGCTTCGGCCGACAGTGTTGCGGACATGATCACCGCCGGAACCACGTTGATGACGTTTTTCGCCCATGCCACCGGCGGCGGCTTCGACATCACCGTGGACAACCCGAACGACTACGAATGGGACGGCAAGTACCCCCTGATGATCGGTAACTCCTGCTACACCGGGAACATCCATCTGCTGAACAACGCGAGCGCCAGCGAACTCTTCGTGCGCACGCCTGCGGCCGGCGCCATCGGCTTCCTTTCCACGGTGGATGTAGGCCTCTCGAGCACGCTTCAGCTCTACACACGCAGTTTCTACTCCAGCTTCAGTCAGCTGAACTACGGAAGGCCCGTCGGCCAGCACATCAAGGCCGCCGTGTTCGATGTGCTGAACTTCACGCCGATCAACGAGGGCAACCTGAACACCGCCCAGAGCTTCACACTGCATGGTGATCCCATGCTCATCCTCAATTCACCGGAGGACCCCGAGTTCGTGGTGGAAACGCCCGATGTGCAGATCCTGCCCGACCCTGTGACAGCGGATGAGGATACGTTCCAGGTGAAGGTGAAGGTGCACAACATCGGCAGGGGGACCTTGGTCCCGATCAGCGTGGCCGCGCAGCGCACCTTGGTGGAGGAGAACCTCCCGTTGCAGCCCCAGATCCAGCAGCTCAGCCTGTACAACACGGGTGAAGTGACCTTCGACCTGCCGGTGATGGCCGACAGCGGTGGCACGGGCGCCAACCAGCTCACCATCCGCGCTGACCTGGACCCCGCGTTGATCGATGAGCAAGTGGACGACCTTGTCAATAATCAGGTCGACACCACCTTCTTGATCGTGAGCGGCGATGTGATCCCTGTATACCCCTACGAGTACGCTGTGACCCCGGAGCTGGGGCCTGCACTGAAAGCCTGCACGGGCGATCCCTTTGCAGCACCAAGGACCTACGTGTTCCAGATCGACACCACCGACCTGTTCAACAGCCCGATGATGGAGCAGGGTTCGGTGACGGGTCCCGGCGGCGTGATCACGTGGCAGCCACAGTCCGTGTACAGTGTGAACAGCACGGACAGCGTGGTCTTCTTCTGGCGTTGCAGCGTGGACAGTGCTGGCAACGGTGGCTACAACTGGCGCGAATTCTCCTTCCAGCACCTCACGGATCGCAGGGGGTGGGGGCAGGCGCACCACTTTCAGTTCAAGAAGAACGAGTTCAACCAAGTGGTCTTCGACCGCCCCAACCGCTCCTTCGACTACTTCATCGGGCAGCGGAAGATCGCGGTCAACCTGCAAGGTGGTGCTACGTCCCCGGCGGATTGGTTCATCGACCTGAGCTGGCAGGATGGGAATGGTTGTGGGAACACCGCTGCATTCCATGTGGCTGTGATCGACCCCTTCGACTTCACGCCGTGGGGTACGAAGTGCGGACCGATCAACCCGAACAACAATTTCGGGAATGCGAACGGTGATTGCGGCTCGCCATGGTGTAACAGTCTCGGTCGCCCCATCAACTATTTCGGCTTCCGCGAGAACAATTTCCAGAACGAACTGCTCTACATGGATACGATGCTCACGCAGCGGATCCCTGATGAGCACTACGTCCTGATCTACACCTACAAGCACCTCAACAAGGATGCGGCGCCCGCCGAGTTCAATACCATTCGCAACATCCTTGGTTCTTGGGGCGCGGACGATCTGTTGAATGATGTAGTGCCGGATAGTGTGCCTTACATCTTCCTCGTGAAGAAGGGTGATCCCTCAACGGCGGTCGAGATGTACGGTTCCTCGATGACCGACTACCTCGACTTCAACGCCCTTATGAACGTGACCTCGCGCAGCGGCACCATTACCGCACCTTACGCAGGTCCGGCGCTTGAGTGGAGCGGCATGTATTGGAACGATGTGCTCCAGCCCACGGATAGCACCACCATCGGCTTGACGGGCAGAGCCACGAGCGGGCTGGTGCTGCCGTTGCACGCGCGCCCCAGTCCGGAGGATTCGCTCACCGCCTTCACCAATCCGGCGCTGAACGTGGATGCCGTTCAGTATCCCGAGCTGCGCTTGAGCGGTTCATTCGCGCAGACCACTGTGGTGGATACGACCCCCTCCCAGCTGAAGCGCTGGCACCTGCTGGGCGCCCCGGCACCGGAATGCGCCATCAACCCGCCGCAAGGTTATTTCGAGGTGCTCGACAGCCTTTTCGAAGGACAGCCTGCCCGCGTGATGGTCGCCATCAGCAACATCAGTGAGTTCGATATGGACAGCCTGCTGGTGGCCGCATGGGTCGTTGGCGCGAACAACCAACGACGCCTCGTGCACTACCGCTACAACGCACCACTGCCCGCCGGTGGCGTCCTATTGGACACGCTCACCTTCAACACGGACGGAATGCCCGGGATCAACACCTTGATCATCGAGGCCAACCCGATCGATACGCTCACCTTCCAGTACGACCAGCAGGAGCAGTACCACTTCAACAACGTGGCTCACCTGCGTTTCCTGATCCAGGACGACCGCGAGAACCCGATGCTGGACGTCACGTTCGATGGCTTGCACATCCTGGACGGTGATGTGGTCAGCGCCCGCCCGGAGATCCTCGTGAACCTCGACGACGAGAACACCACGCTGCTGCTGGATTCCCCCGGTGACACGGTCCACTTCAAGGTCTTCCTGACGGATCCGAGCAACGTGACACGACGCATCTACTTCCGTGAAGGCACCTTGGACATCATGCAGTTCATCCCTGCGAACGGACCATCGAACATCAGCAAGATCATGTACCGTCCGGTGTTCGGGCTGGATGGCAACTACACGCTCACCGTGCAGGCCAGCGACATCAGCCGCAACCAGAGCGGAGACAACGACTACAAGGTCAGCTTCGAAGTGATCAACAAGCCCACGATCACCGAAGTGCTCAACTACCCGAACCCCTTCACCACCAGCACGCGCTTCGTGTTCACCCTTACCGGCCAGCAGCCGCCCACTTACATGAAGATCCAGATCATGACGGTGAGCGGGCGTGTGGTGCGCGAGATCGATATGAGCGAGCTGGGGCCTGTGCGTGTGGGTCGGAACATCTCCGAGTTCGCGTGGGACGGTACTGACCAGTTCGGCGACAAGCTGGCCCGGGGTGTCTACCTCTACCACGTTGTGGCCAAGCTGAACGGCGAGACCATCGAGTACCGCTCCACTGGTGCCAGTGGCTTCTTCGAGAAGGGCATCGGCAAGATGTACCTGCTCCACTAGGAGACGTTAGGCGCCGGGATATCTTCGGCCCAACATGGCGCGCGACCGTAAGCCCTACCTGCTGGCCGCTCTGGCCACCGGAACGCTCTGGGTGCTGGCCTGGCCCGCTACCGGAAGCCTGACGCCTCTCGCCTTCGTCGCTTGGGTGCCGCTCTTGCTTGCTGCGGACCGCTACCTGCGCGCACCTCGCGAGGTACGTCCGCGCCATTGGCTGCCCACCGTGTATCTGGCCATGTTCCTCTGGAACGCTTGCACCACCTTCTGGCTCGGCTTGGTGGATGAGCCTTGGGGTACACGCCTGATAAGCGGCGGCTTCCCCATGGTGGCCAACTCGGTACTGATGGTGTTGCCTTGGTGGATCTACCGGGCCACACATCGCCGGCTCGGACCACGCTTCGCTCCGGTGGCCTTAGTTGTTAGCTGGCTTACGTTCGAGCACCTGCACTACGACTGGGACCTGCAATGGCCCTGGCTCACGCTTGGCAACGTGTTCGCGGTGCGCACGGGCTGGGTGCAGTGGTACGAATGGACAGGCGCCCTGGGTGGTTCACTCTGGGTCTGGGTGGTGAACCTGCTCGTGTTCCAAGGGGTGCTCGCCTTCCGGCAGGGTAGACAGGGGCTCGCAAAGCGAACGGGTCTGCTCGCGCTTGGTTCTGTGTTCGTGCCGATCGTGGTGTCCTTCGCCATCGATCAGCTTCGAACGAAAGCCAACGGACCGACGGTGGAAGTGGTGGTGGTACAACCCAACATCGATCCGTACACGGAGAAGTTCGGTGGCATCGATCCGCTGGCCCAGCTGGAAGGCATGTTGACGCTGGCAGAAAGCGCCATGACCGATAGCACGCGCCTGGTGGTGATGCCTGAGACCGCCCTTCAGGAGAACGCCACCATCGACATGCAAGGCCCAGTGCCAATGCTGAACGGTCTCTGGGAGAACGACCTGACCCGGTCACGGAGCTACGGCCTCATCCGCCGCTTTCAGCAGCGCTTCCCGAACGCGGCCTTGCTCACCGGCATGTCGTCCGCCTACTTGTACCGGGCGGGGGAAAAGCCTTCGCGAACTGCCCGATTCCTCGAGGGCATCGACCGTTATTTCGACGCGTATAACGCCGCCATGCTGGTGGATGAAAGCGGTTCCGTGCAGGTCTACCACAAGTCCAAGTTGGTGGTGGGGGTGGAGCTGATGCCCTTCCAAGCGGTGCTTGAACCCTTGATGGGTGGGATCAGCATTGACATGGGCGGAACGAATGGCAGCCTGGGTTCCGGCACCGAACGCCCGATCCTGCACACCATCGATGACAAGGTCCGCTTGGTACCAGCGATCTGCTATGAGAGCGTTTTCGGCGATCACCTCGCGGAGCATACCCGTGAAGGAGCGAACCTGTTGGCCGTGATCACCAACGATGCTTGGTGGGGTGACAGCCCGGGCTACAAGCAGCACCTGGCCTTCGGTCGCCTGCGGGCCATTGAACTGCGTCGTCCCATCGCTCGCTCCGCGAACACCGGTATCAGCTGCATCATTGATGAGCGGGGGAACGTACTTCAGGCCTTGTCGTGGTGGCAACCCGGCGCCATCCGTGCCCAGGTCCACACCAGCGATTCCACCACCTTCTTCCTCCGCCATGGCGATGTGGTCGGCCGTGCAGGCACTGTGCTGGGGCTGCTCGTGGCCTTGGTCCTGGTCGGTCTGTGGGGCAGACGCCTCTTCAGTCGCGCGCGGGATTAGTTTCGCGGCCCGAACCATGCCCCTGCCGGGGTGTTCACGATCATCATGGAAGCGAAGTCCCGAACCGGTGTGGTGCTGATCAATGTGGGTACGCCGGACAGTCCGGCCGTGGGCGATGTGCGCCGCTACCTACGTGAATTCCTGGGTGACGGCCGTGTGATCGACCTGCCTTGGTTGGGGCGCAAGCTCCTGGTGAACGGCATCATCGCGCCTTTCCGCGCGCCCAAGAGCGCCAAGGCCTACCGCAAGCTGTGGACGCCGCAAGGCTCGCCGCTGATCGTGCACGGCAACGCGCTGGTGGAAGCCGTGCAGCAACGCCTGGGCTCTTCCTTCAAGGTGGTGCTGGCCATGCGCTACCAAAAGCCCGCCCTGCCCAAGGTCTTGGATGAGCTGCTGCGCGAAGGCGTGGGCCATGTGGTGCTGGTGCCGCTATTCCCGCAGTACTCCAGCGCCGCCACCGGTACCGCGCTCCAAGAGGCCATGCGGATCCTCGGTACGTACACCGACGTGCCCTCCGTCAGCTCGGTCGGGCCCTTCCATGCCGACGAGGGCTACCTCAACGCGTTCAAGCAGCGCATCGAACAGCACAAGCCGGAGACCTACGACCACGTACTGTTCAGCTTCCATGGCCTGCCCGATCGGCACATTCAGCGGTCGCACACCACCTGCTCCGGCGCCATGCAGAAGGACCTTGATAGCACACCGGTGGCCGGGTGCCCTTGCGAGCAAGGCCCGTACGACAAGCATCCTTCGTGCTACAAGATGCAGTGCCACGCCACGGCCCGTGCCCTCGCTCAGCGTAGTGGCCTTTCCAGTGATCGTTGGTCAGTGGGTTTTCAGAGCCGCCTCGACCAGAAGTGGGTGACACCCTTCAGTGACCGCCTGATCGAGCAGTACGCCAAGGCCGGCATGAAGCGCCTGTTGGTGGTGAGCCCTGCCTTCGTGGCCGATTGCCTGGAGACCGTGATCGAGATCGGCGACGAGTACAACGAGCTGTTCCAAGAGCACGGTGGCGAGCACGTCCAGCTGGTGGAGAGCCTCAACGCCGGTCCGGACTGGGCTGATGCCTTGACCCGCTTGGTCCGCGAAGCCTGCTGAACAGAAAAGGGCCCCGACCTGCGGAGCCCTTTCGGTTCGTTGTTGAGCGGTGCTCAGTACACCATCACCTTGCGCTGAAGCACTTGGGTGCTGTTCTGAAGCTTGAAGACGTAGATGCCGGTGGACAGGTTCTCCTTGGAGAAGGAGATGGTCGTCATGCCGTTCACCATGGTCTGCTTGGGCTTGGAGCCCATGGTCTTGCCTTGCATATCCATCAGGATCACATCGTGTACCACGTCGATAGTGCTGCTCACCATCACACTGACGTTCGTGCCGTCATCCCACGTGGTGACGATCTCGGTGCCGTTGGTGCCGTCGCAGCTGGCGCTGATCATGTCGTGGACACGCACGTCGCCGTTGTTATCGGTCTGCGTCAAGCGGTAGTAGGCCAGGCCATCGCTCAGTTCATCCACCAATGCGTAGTTCTGCTGGCTGATGCTGTTACCCGCAGCGTTCACGGTACCGACAGCTTCCCAAGTGGTCAGGTCACGGCTCTTCTCCACGGTGAAGAAGGCGCTGTTGGTCTCGGTAGCGGTGCTCCAGATGAGCTTCACGTTGTTGTTCTCGCAGATGCCTTTGAAGCTGGTGAGCTCCACAGGCAGGGGCTGGCTGCGGTTGGTCAGGGTCCAAGCCTTGAAGAAGTTGGCGCCCCCAACGGTCACGCTGTTAACTTGACTGACCGTAGCGCCACCTACCCAACAAGTAGCACATCCAGGAAAAAGGACGTCTCCCCACTTGTTCGTACCGGTATTGAAACGTTGAGCATCCAAAGCTGTTCCTGCAACACCAGCAGTGATCACATTACCGCCTTGAACATCTGTGTTAGCGTAATCGAAAGTGAGGTCTACAGTAGGAGAAGCTGCATAGGCCCAACCAGCCTCTTTCGTGTCAATGATCCAGAACCGATCCACAGCTTGATCCGAGTTGTTCGGGAGGCCGGTGGTGTAGTCGTTCATGTGCGTGACGTTCGCATCCGCCATGTACAACGTGTTATTCCATCCATTTGCAGGAGCTACGGCACCACCATATGGGCTAGTGGTGAGGTATGGATAGTAGCTGTAGGTGGATAACACGAAAGAGCCCGTTCCAACAGGAGCCACCGTAAAGTCCACTGTCAAAGGGAAGCCCACGTTCGCTTGGTTACCCCAGTTGACAACGTATGAGTTGGGGAGTCCAACCGCATAGTTGCCGATGTTCCAGCGGATCTTGTTCTGCGCAGCTTCCGAGCGGAAGTTGCCCGTGGTGTTGGCGCCGAGGTAGGTGATGGCGTTGTCGGCCGGGTTGTCGATCACCAAGTAGGCGCCGCCATTTTGGGCAGCCCTGGGATCCGGGTTCCATACGAAGTAGGGGTCCGTGGCGCCGGAGTTCTCGATCACGATGCGGGCAGCCTGTCCCCAGGCCATTCCCGTCATCACTGTTCCCAGAAGGAGGAGTACGGATTTCTTCATGGTAACCTCAAAGATAGGTCATTCGGTAACCGAACGGATGCCCGGAACTGCAAGATGGCCGCATTCTGGGAAGCCTGTCAAGCAAGCCCCTTAGGTCGCTGTTCCGGAACGCCTTATGCGGCGCGGTGTTCAGCGGTTCTTGAGGGTGTCTTGGGCAGGGCATGTCCCGGGCGGTCCAACAGGTTGACGAAGCACTTGCCGAACGGTTGCCCCGGCAGGGGATAACTTGCCAGCCTTGTTGACGGAACGTGCAGCCTACAGCCCGCATCCCCTGGTCCGGTGCCCTTCGCTGGCGCGCCTTGGAGCCGTATCCCTCCTTTCTTGCCCGGCGGACGGGTGCTTCGGGCGGCTGGGTGATCGGTGTGGGCGCCAAGGAAGTGCTTGAAGCCCCGAGGCCCGGCACGTGGTGCTTCGGGCACCTGGCCTACGACCTGAAGAACAACCTGGAACCCCTTACGAGCAGGCTTCCAGATGAGGACGGCTTTCCGCTGAGCCGTTGGTGCGTGCCCTTGTGGGTGGTGGAGCTGGGTGAGGGTCAGGCCATCCTTCACACCACAGCGGAACACCGAGAAGAGGCCCTTTCGTTCCTGGAGGCTCTGATCAGCTCTTTTTCGGAACCACTTGTAGCCCCTTTGACCGGTTGGCAGGTCCGGACCACTCGGGAGCGCTACCTACAGCAAGTGGAACGGGTGCTGCACCATGTTCAGCGTGGCGATGTCTATGAATTGAACTACTGCACCGGGCGGACCACCCACCAGCTTGGCTGGGATCCCTTTGCAGGCTTTGCCCAGCTGATGGCAGCCAACCCCGCGCCCTTCGCGGCCTTCTACCGTGTTGACGACCTTTTCGCCCTGAGCGCCAGTCCAGAACGCTACCTCTTGGTGGAGGATGGGCATGTGCTGGCCCAACCGATGAAGGGTACCCGTCGTCGGCATGCCGACCCTGTCGAGGATGCCCGACTGGCCAGCGAACTGGCCTCCGACCCGAAGGAGCGGAGCGAGAACATCATGGCCGTGGATGTGATGCGCAACGACCTGAGCCGGGTGGCCGCCTCGCGGTCCGTGGTGGTGGTGGAGCTTTGCGGCGTTCACCCCTACCCGCACGTGCACCAGATGACGAGCACCATTCGCGCCCGCTTACGGGAAGGGGTTTCGGCTTGGGATGCCGTGCTCGCTTCCTTTCCCATGGCCAGCATGACCGGTGCACCGAAACTGCGGTCCATGCAGCTGATCGATGAGGTGGAGGACATGCGCCGGGGCCTGTTCAGCGGCACCTTGGGCTTCTTCACCCCGGAAGGTAACGCCGACCTGAACGTGGTGATCCGCACCTTGACCTATGATGCGCGCACCGGACGCGCTGCCCTGCTCACCGGCAGTGCCATCACGGCCTCCAGCGTACCCGATCAGGAATGGGAGGAGTGTGAACTGAAAGCACGGTCTGTCCTCAATGCCTTGGGCGATGTTGGATGATGTTCGCCTCACGGTCCGAAGGCATCGCCTGCTTCCGGAGAATGCTGCGGTGCTCGTTGCGGTGAGCGGTGGCTTGGACAGCATGGTGCTGCTGCATGCCCTGCGGAAGCAGTGGTACCGCTGCGAAGTGGTGCACATTGACCATGGTCTGCGCGGCGCGGAAAGTGATGCCGACCGCCGCTTCGTGGAAGAGCACTGCCGCGAACAGGACATTCTTTGTCATGTACGCGCTGTCGATGTGCAGGCCCTTGCTTCCCAACAGGGCTTGTCCGTGCAGATGGCCGCCCGTGAACTCCGCTACGAAGCCTTGAAGAAAGTGGCCTTAGCGACCGGCATCGAACACATCGCCTTGGCCCATCACCGGGACGACGCCATCGAGACCTTCTTTCTGGAACTGATGCGAGGGGGCACGGGCACCATTCCCGCGCGATCGGGTCCCTTCGTTCGGCCGTTGATCGGTGTAGGGCGTGCCGCCATCGAAGCCTATGCGAAGGAGCAAGGGCTGACCTGGCGGGAAGATGCCAGCAACGCCGATCCGAAGTACCTGCGCAACCGGGTGCGGCACGAACTGTTGCCCTTGTTGGAGGACTTGGCTCCAGGCGTGCGAAAGGTGCTCGGTCGTTCCATCGATCGGTCGCGGGCTCTGCAAGTCGTGGCCATGGAGATGATCGATGCGAAGCTCTCTGGCCATAGGGAAGCGTTGCCGCTGGAAATGATCCGTCAGCAGGATGGGCCGTTGCTCTTGCACCGGTGGCTGCGCCCCATTGGCTTCCACCCGGAACAGCTTGAGAAGCTCCTGCAAGCGATCGATGATGAGCGGACCGGTGCGATCTTCACGGCAGGCTCGCATCGTGCAATGGTGGATCGCGAAGCGGTTCTGCTGAGCGCGATCCCGGCCGATGCTCCGCCCGAGCACAGGATCGATACCGACCTCGCAGTTCCTTCGGATGCACCGTTCAGCTGCGAACGTTGTGATACGGCCTCGTTGGACCTGAACGAAGGTCCATCGACCGCTTGGCTGGATGAGGCCTCGCTCAACTTTCCGCTCGTGTTCCGACCCTGGAGGCAGGGTGATCGCATGCGTCCGATCGGTCTCGGGGGAAGCAAGTTGATCAGCGACATACTGATCGATGCCAAGGTGCCAAGGCCGGAGAAAGAACGGACCCTGGTGCTGGTGAGCGGTGACCGGATCGTGTGGCTGGCCGGACACCGGGTGGCCGAAGGTGCCCAAGCAAAGCCGAACAGCGCGTCGGTGTTGCGGGTGGCCCTTCGCAAGGCGTGAACGGCTCGATCCGTGCGGATGTTATCTTGGTCCAAAGCTCCATTGCCATGATCCCTGCCACCGCCGAGAAGATCGAGAAGGAGGACCTTCCGCGCCTCACCTTCCCCAAGGAGGCCGTACACCTCAGCGAGGAGCACCGTCGTGCGCTGGAGGCCAAGCTTGATCGCGCACGCACCCTCGGCAACACCGAGCACGACAAGTGCCGCATCCTGTTCAAGGACAGTGAAGGCATGAAGTACGTTGAGTGCACCGTCTGGTCCTTCGACAAGGGAAGCATCGTGCTGAAGTACGGCAACACGATCCCCTTGACAAGGGTGCTGGATGTGCAGATGTTCTGAGCTGGCGCGGGCTGATAGGAATACCATCTTTTAACGGATCGGCCGGTGCGGTGACCTCAGGGCTGGGGTACTTTTGGGCCTCGCGTTCACCTCAGCATGCTCCGGGCCCTTTCACTTTTCGCTACCACATTCCTGTTCTTGCCTGCCTTGCTGGCCGGCGGTCCGGTAACATGGACCTTTGAAGCGGTGACGGGCGCCGACGGACAGGTCCAGCTGTTGCTCAAGGCCACTTGCGAACAGGGTTGGCACATCTATGCGCTCACACTGCCACGTGATGATGGTCCTTTTCCTACAGCAGTGCGCGTGGGCACCTCCGAGAGTTATGAAGCAGGAGCGGTGTTGGAGCAAACACCCGAAGCCGCCTATGATCCCAATTTCGAGATGGACCTTCGCTTTCATTCCGATACTTCCGTGTTCACGGTGCCGGTGCGCCGCTTGAAGGAAGGTCCGTTCACCATCACAGGTGAAGTCGAATACATGGCTTGCAACGACAAGACCTGTTTGCCGCCGAAGGTGGTGCCCTTTTCCATAACCGTTCCCGTCCCCTAGTAGACATGAAGAAGTGGATGACGGCCCTCCTGGCCTTGTTCGCCGGAATGCTCCAGGCCCAAGTGCCCGGTGCTGCGGCCCTTGAGGATCCTGTGAAGTGGTCCATCAGCATGGTAAAGGTCGAGGAAGGCCAATGGGATGTGGTGTTCCGCGCTGATATCGAGCACGGCTGGTACGTCTATTCCCAGCAGAGCTTCGGGGATATGGGACCCATCCCGACCACCATCGTCTTCGATACGCTGGCGCATGCAAGCGCAGGAGGTGCCCCTGCCGAGACGGGTGAGAAGGTGATCGAAGGCCTCGACCCGAATTTCGATGACATCAAGGTGAAGAAGTTCAAGGGCTACGCGCTCTTCACCCAACGCCTCAAGGTCACCGACCCCTCGAAACCCATCACCGGGCGCCTGGACTACCAGACCTGCGACGATAGCAAGTGCATCTTCCCCGACCCGCTGTACTTCCGCATCACACTCACAGCGGACAAGGGTGAGTTCGCGGCCTTGCCGTTCAAGGAAGGCGTAATGAAGATCAACGCTCCGCTTGCAGAAGAGGACCCGGTTACATGGTCGTTGACCACGGAGAAGGTGAAGGATGGGGCGTGGCGTTTCCGCTTCACCGCTGATCTGTTGGACGGCTGGTGGATCTACGCACAGGAGAGCTTCGGTGATGGACCGATCCCCGCGAGCTTCGTTCTGGACAGTCTGGCTCCCGCCAAGTTCCTTGGACCGGCCAAGGAGGAGAGCGAGCACATGTTCGAGGGCATGGACGACATGTTCGGCTTCAAACTGCGCAAGTTCAAGCACAAGGTCACGTTCGTACAGGAGGTATCGGTGACGAATGAGACCAAAGACATCGCCGGCGTGGTGAATTTCCAGCCTTGCGATGACAGCAAGTGCATGTTCCCCGACCCCATGCCCTTCACAGTGAACCTGGCGAGCGGGCTTGTGACCATCGGCGCGAAGACCGGTGTGGCCGGCGGCGAGTGCAAATACAAGTTGAATACCGTGGACCTCAACGCTGCGGTGGTGAAGAGCACGGTGTCCGATCAGCAGGAAGTGCGCGGTTCGGCATCGCTGTGGCGGATCTTCTTCCTCGGCTTCCTCGGTGGGCTTGTTGCGCTGCTCACGCCTTGTGTGTTCCCCATGATCCCGCTCACGGTGAGCTTCTTCACCAAGGGCAGCGAGGACAAGGCAAAGGGCCTGAAGAACGCGCTCACCTATGGCGGCTTCATCCTGGGCATCTATCTGCTCTTCAGCCTTCCCTTCCACGTGCTGGGTTCGGTGAACGCGGAGATCTTCAACGAGATCAGCACCAACCCCTGGTTGAACATCTTCTTCTTCGTGATCTTCCTGGTCTTCGCGGTGAGCTTCTTCGGCTACTTCGAGATCACCCTGCCCAGTAGCTGGGTGAACAGCATGGACCAGAAGGCCTCCAAGTTCGGTGGGCTCATCGGCATCTTCTTCATGGCCCTCACACTGGCCCTGGTGTCGTTCAGCTGCACGGGCCCGATCCTCGGTTCACTGCTCGCCGGTGCGCTCACTGCTGATGGTGGAGCCTGGCAATTGACAGCCGGTTTCGGTGGCTTCGGTATGGCCCTCGCCTTGCCCTTCGCCCTTTTCGCGCTCTTCCCGAGCTGGCTCAACTCACTCCCCCGCAGCGGCAGCTGGCTCAACAGTGTGAAGGTGGTGCTCGGCTTCGCCGAAGTGGCCCTCGCGTTCAAGTTCCTCAGCAACGCCGATCTGGTGAAGCAATGGCTGATCGTGCCCTATGAGCTCTTCATGGTCGTGTGGGTGCTTTGCTCGCTCGGCATCGTCCTTTACCTGTTCGGGTTCATCCGCTTTCCGCATGATAGCCCGGTGAAGTCGCGTAGCACCGTACGCTGGGGCTTCATCGCTCTCTTCACGGCCGCCACCATCTACTTGGCCTTCGGCCTTCGTGTGGATAGTAAGTCGAATTCCTTCACGCCGATGGCTTTGATGAGCGGCTTGGCTCCTCCTGTGTGGTACAGTTGGCTCCTGCCGAATAAAGCTGAGGCATTCCATGATCTCGACGAGGCTCTGGCCCATGCCAAGGAGGTAGGCAAACCAGTGATGATCGATTTCACTGGTTGGGCCTGCGTGAATTGCCGCAAGATGGAGGAGCATGTGTGGCCCGAACAGGGCGTGAAGGAGCTCATCGAGAACGACTATGTGCTCGTTTCGCTCTATGTGGACGACAAGCGTGAATTGCCTAAAGACCAACAACACGAGTACACCACCTGCACTGGTAAGCAAAAGCTGATCGTGACCAAGGGCAACAAGTGGAGCACGGTGCAGCTGGAGACCTTCGTGATCAGCAGCCAGCCCTACTATGCGCTCTTGAGCCCAGAAGGCAAACTCCTCACCGATCCGGTCGGTTACACGCCAGATGTTGACGAGTACAAGTCGTTCCTGGAGCGTGGGCTTGAAGGCATGCGCGTGCTCGATCAGCAAGCCAGCCGTTAGTCCAACTTCATTCGGACCGAGGCAGCTTGGATTTGGTCGTTCCGATCCGACCTGCCATCTTATGCGTCCGTTGATCGACGACTAATCCGTCGAGCGTGAGGAGGATGGATGCAGAACTGATCTTGCCTGACGAAGCCATTGCGGCTCGGATCCACTGGGTAAGGGGGCAAAAGGTGCTATTGGACGAGGACCTGGCGTTGCTCTACCAGGTTGCCACCAAACGGTTGAATGAGCAGGTCAAACGGAACTTGGAACGGTTCCCTCATGACTTCATGTTCATCCTTGAAGATGAGGAATGGGGTGCTTTGAGGTCGCAGATCGCGACCTCAAAAGGAAGGGGCGGACGCAGGTATGCTCCAATGGCCTTCACCGAACATGGCGTCCTGATGCTCAGCAGCGTGCTGAGCAGCGAGCGGGCGATCGCCGTCAACATCCAGATCGTGCGGGTCTTCGTGCGCATGAACCGCTTGCTGCAGAACGACCTCGAGCTTCAGTTGCGCATGGAACGCATGGAGGGCCGTCAGGACCAGGCCGACGAGGAGCTGGCAAGCTTGTTCGAGGCGGTGAACCAGCTGATGGAAGGCCCCACTGAGGAACGCAGGCGGTTGGGCTTCAAGGGAGGAGACACGATCTGACGCATCTTTGGAACCATGAGCCACGACCGCATCCGCACCCATTTCGAAGAGGCCGCCAGCGTGCTGCAACGCTTCCTGGCCGACCCCGAGAACCTCACCAATGTGGAGCGCGCCTCCGCTTTCATGAGCTACTGCCTGAAGCAAGGGGCCAAGGTGATCAGCTGCGGTAACGGGGGGAGCATGTGCGATGCCATGCACTTCGCTGAGGAGCTCACCGGCCGCTACCGCGATGACCGTCCGCCGATAGCAGCATTATCCATCAGCGACCCCAGCCACCTGACTTGCGTGGGCAACGATCACGGCTTTGAGAACGTGTTCTCTCGGTTCGTGGAAGCGCATGGGCGCGAAGGCGATGTGCTCCTGGCCATCAGCACCAGTGGCAACAGCCCGAACGTTCTGCGCGCTGCTGAAGTGGCCCGCGAGAAGGGGATGCACGTGATCGGCCTCACCGGCAAGGACGGCGGTCGCCTCGCGGACCTGTGTACCGTGGAAGTGCGTGTGCCCCACGACGGCTATGCCGACCGCATCCAAGAGGTGCACATCAAGGTGATCCACGCTTGGATCGACCATATTGAGCGCGACCTCGCCGCGCCCCGCCGTTCCGAGCAGGCCTAGTGATGGTCGTCAAGAATTTCGGCTGCGCCGTCTTTGGCATCAACGCCACCATCGTGGTGGTGGAGACCAACATCAATTCCGGCAAGCTCTTCTTCATGGTGGGCCTACCGGACAACGCGGTGAAGGAGAGCCACCAGCGTGTGAGCGCGGCCATCAAGAACATCGGGCTGCACATGCCCCGGGGGCGCGAGATCACGGTGAACCTGGCCCCGGCCGACATCCGCAAGGAGGGGAGCGCCTATGACATGGCCATCGCGCTTGGGATCCTCGCTGCCAGCGATCAGCTCAGTGCGGAGCGTTTCGCGCAGTTCGTGGTGATGGGTGAGCTTTCGCTGGACGGTGAGGTGCGGCCTATCAAGGGTGCGTTGCCGATCGCGTTGGAGGCCAAGAAGCATGGCTTCAAAGGGGTAGTGGTGCCCAGCGCCAACGCGCGCGAAGCGGCCATCGTCGAAGGATTGGAGGTGATCGGCGTGGATCATTTGCGCCAGGTCGTTGACTTCTTCGATGGTCGCGCGGAACTTCCCCGTACCACGGTCGACATTGCTGCGGAGTTCGCAGCCAGCACGGCCAACTACCTCGTCGACATCAGCGATGTGCGCGGACAGGAGAACATCAAGCGTGCCTTCGAGATCGCGGCTGCCGGTGGGCACAACGTCATCCTGATCGGTCCGCCCGGTGCCGGGAAGACCATGTTGGCCAAGCGACTGCCCACGATCCTGCCGCCGCTGCACATTGAGGAGGCGCTGGAGACCACCAAGATCCACAGCGTGGCCGGCAAGCTGCGCAAGGATGACAGCCTGCTCAGTGTTCGGCCATTCCGATCGCCGCACCACACCATCAGCGATGTTGCGCTCGTGGGTGGCGGTTCCTTTCCACAACCCGGTGAGATCAGCCTGGCGCACAATGGCGTGCTCTTCCTGGATGAGCTGCCCGAGTTCCAACGCACGGTGCTGGAGGTGCTGCGGCAGCCTTTAGAGGACCGCGTGATCACCATCAGCCGCGCCAAGTTCACGGTGGAGTACCCGGCAAGCTTCATGCTCGTGGCCGCGATGAACCCCTGCCCGTGCGGCTACTACAACCATCCGGAGAAGGAGTGTGTGTGTCCGCCCGGTGTGGTGCAGAAGTACCTGAACAAGATCAGCGGTCCGTTACTGGACCGCATCGACATCCATGTGGAAGTGACACCGGTGGCTTTCAGCGAACTGAGCAGTGAGCGCCTGAGTGAGAAGAGCGTGGATGTGCGTGAGCGGGTGGTGCGGGCGCGTAAGCTTCAAGAGCAGCGTTACGTCGAGGACCCCATCCATTGCAATGCGCAGATGAGCAGCCAGCAGGTGCGCCGGATCTGCCGCATTGATGCATCGGGCCAGGCCATTCTTCAGAAAGCCATGGAGCGGCTCGGTCTGAGCGCTCGCGCCTATGACCGCATCCTCAAAGTGGCGCGTACCATCGCAGACCTTGGGGGCAGCACGGATATCCGTACTGAGCATCTGGCCGAGGCCATCCAGTACCGTAGCCTGGACCGCGAAGGCTGGGCCGGCTGAGCGCAGCGTAACCTTAAGCGGTGATGTCGCGTAGCACGGGTTGGAACAATGTTCCCGGAAAGCCATGCACCCCTCCATCTTCATCCTCATCCTCTCCATGGGTCTTACGGGCCCGGCCTCTGCACAACGGACCTACCTGAGCGCTACCCTGGAACCCACCACCAAGGGCAAGGCCGCTTTCTACAAGGAGCCTGATGGCATGGATGGCGCGACCTACAAGGCGCGCATCTATACACTCGAGGGCAAGCTGAAGGCAGAAGGCCATTTCGCCGATGCGGAATTGAAAGTGCCCCACGGAGCGTTCACCTACTACCACCCCAACGGCAAGAAGGAGAGCAGCGGTGAGTACCAGATGGGCGTGAAGGCCGGTGTCTGGCAACGTTCCGATGAGTGGGGCATGGCCCTCGCCGAAAAGGTCTACGATCCGAAGCCCGTGGAGAACATCGTGTACACCTACGCGTCCACCATGCCTGAGTATCCCGGTGGGCGCAAGGAACTGGTGCGCTACATCAAGACGAAGGTGGACGATGTGCAACTTGCGGAAGGGGAGGCCACCGCATCGTTCATTGTTGAGAAGAATGGTAAGATCACCGATGTGAAGGTGAGCGCGGAGAACGAACAGGCCAAGCAGGCCATCGAAGCGGCCCTCGCCGCCTCACCAGATTGGCAAGTGGGAGAGAAGGACGGCGTACCCGTCCGCGTGGCGATGGTGGTGCCGATCAAGTACTAGAACCAAACTCCATACACATAGAAGCAGGAACGCCCCGACTTATCGGGGCGTTCGGCCGTTGCGGGTATGCGATCAGGCGTCCTGACCGTGGCACTGCTTGAACTTCTTGCCGCTACCACAGGGGCAGGGGTCGTTGCGGCCCACCTTCTTCTCCACCCTGACCGGCTGCGCGGGTGGGCGCGGTGGTCCTTGCGGCGGCATCGGCTGGCGTTGGGGGGCACCAGTGCCGGCGGCGGCACGTTGCTGGGGTGCGGGTGGCGCTGAAGCTTGTCCTCCAGCGAATTGGGGCACTTCCGTGCGGCTGGTCTGTAGCTTTTGCTGAGGTTCCTGGCGGGGCGCAGGGGCTTGTTGCACGGCAGGCTCTGCAGCCGGCAATCCGGCACGTGAGAGGAACGAGACCACCTCGCCGTTCATACGGTCGATCATGGCCTGGAACAGGTTGAAGGATTCCAACTTGTAGATGAGCAGGGGATCCTTCTGTTCGATGGCCGCGTTCTGCACGCTACGGCGCAGTTCGTCCATCTCACGCAGGTGTTCCTTCCACTCATTGTCGATGATCGCCAGGGTGATGTAGCGCTCGATGCTGTCACCCAGTTCGCGGCCTTCGGTCTTGTAGGTCTTCTCCAAGTTCGCCACCACCTGCATCGTTTTGATGCCATCGGTGATGGGCACCACGATGTTCTCGTACTTGGCGCTCTGGTTCAGGTACACGTCGCTGATCACCGGCAGGGCCTGGCGCGCCATCTGGGCGCTGTGCCGCTCGTAGGCGCTCATCGCGGCCTCGTACAAGCGGTCGGTCACCTCCTCGGGTTTCAGCTTCTTGAACTCCTCTTCGCTTACCGGGCTCTCCACGAACAAGCGACGGAACAGTTCCAACTGGAACCCTTCGAAATCGCCCACCGCATGGTGTTGCTCGACGATAGCGCGGCCCACGTCGTGGTACATGTTGAGAATGTCCAGCTTCAAACGCTCACCGAACAAGGCGTTGTGGCGGCGCTTGTAGATCACCTGGCGCTGCTTGTTCATCACATCGTCATACTCCAGCAAGCGCTTGCGGATGCCGAAGTTGTTCTCCTCGACCTTCTTCTGCGCACGTTCGATGCTGGCGGTGACCATGCTGTGCTGGATCACCTCGCCCTCCTTCAGGCCCAGACGGTCCATCAACTTGGCGATGCGTTCGCTGCCGAACATGCGCATCAGGTCATCCTCCAGGCTGATGTAGAACTGCGAAGAGCCGGGGTCGCCCTGACGTCCTGCACGACCGCGGAGCTGGCGGTCCACGCGGCGGCTTTCATGCTTCTCTGTGCCGATGATGGCGAGACCACCGGCCTCCTTGACGCTGGCGCCCAACTTGATGTCGGTACCACGACCGGCCATGTTGGTAGCGATGGTCACCGTGCCTGAAAGGCCCGCGTGCGCAACGATCTCGGCTTCACGCGCGTGTTGCTTGGCATTGAGCACGTTGTGCTTGATGCCTTTGCTGGTCAGCATCCTGCTCATCAGCTCGCTCACTTCCACGCTCGTGGTACCCACCAGCACCGGCCGCCCGGCTTTCTGCAGCCTGTCGATCTCCTCGATCACAGCGTTGTACTTCTCGCGACGGGTCTTGAACACCATGTCCTCATTGTCCTTGCGGACCACGGGGCGGTTGGTGGGGATCACCATCACGTCCAGCTTGTAGATATCCCAGAGCTCCTGGGCCTCGGTCTCCGCCGTACCGGTCATGCCCGCGAGCTTGTGGTACATGCGGAAGTAGTTCTGCAGCGTCACCGTGGCGTAGGTCTGCGTGGCCGCTTCCACCTTCACCTTCTCCTTGCTCTCAATGGCTTGGTGCAGACCATCGCTGTACCGGCGGCCTTCGAGGATACGACCGGTCTGCTCGTCAACGATCTTCACCTTGCCGTCCATCACCACGTACTCCACGTCCTTTTCGAACAAGGTGTAGGCACGCACCAGCTGGTTCACGGTGTGGATGCGTTCGCTCTTAATACCGAAGTCGCGCAGCAGCTCGTCCTTGCGGCGGGCCTTTTCCTCTGTGGCCACTGCGCTCTTCTCGATCTCCGCGATCGTTCCGCCCACATCAGGCATCACGAAGAAGTGCGTGTCGTTCATGTCGCCGCTGATCAGGTCGATGCCCTTTTCAGTGAGCTCGATGCTGTTCTGCTTTTCGTCGATCACGAAGTACAACGCTTCGTCCACCTTGGGCATCTCCTTGCCCTGGTCGGCCATGTAGTAGGCCTCGGTCTTCTGCAGCACGGCCTTCATGCCGGGCTCGCTGAGGAACTTGATGATGGCCTTGTTCTTGGGCAGGCCACGGTGCGCACGCAGTATGGCCATGCCACCCTTCTCCTGTTCGTCTTTGGTGGCGGTTCCGGCCTCCACGTTCTTCAATAGTTCCTTGGCATCGGCGAGGATCTGGGTGACCAGCTGGCGTTGGGCGCTGTAGAGCTTTTCCACCCGCGGCTTGTACTCATCGAACTGGTGCACCTCTCCTTTGGGGGTTGGGCCGCTGATGATCAAGGGCGTACGGGCGTCATCGATCAGTACGCTGTCCACCTCATCAACGATGGCGAAGTTGTGCTTGCGCTGCACCAACGCGTTGGGCGCGTGGGCCATGTTGTCGCGTAGGTAGTCGAAGCCGTATTCGTTGTTGGTGCCGAAGGTGATGTCGGCGAGGTAGGCGTTGCGCCGCGCCGCACCGTTGGGCTCGTGCTTGTCGATGCAGTCCACACGCAGGCCGTGGAACTCGTACAAGGGACCCATCCACTCGCTATCCCGCTTGCTCAGGTAGTCGTTCACCGTCACCAAGTGCACACCGCGACCGGAAAGGGCGTTGAGGAACACGGGTAGCGTGGCCACCAGAGTCTTTCCTTCACCGGTGCCCATCTCGGCGATCTTGCCCTTGTGGAGGGCGATGCCACCGATCAGCTGCACATCATAGTGTACCATGTCCCAGGTCACCGGAGTGCCGGCCGCGTTCCAGGTGTTGCTCCAGACGGCCTCGTCGCCTTCGATGCGGATGCTCTCCCGCTTGGCGGCCAGTTCGCGGTCCAGGTCGGTGGCGCGCACGCGCAGCTCACTGTTCTCCTTGAAACGGCGCGCGGTCTCCTTTACAATGGCGAAAGCCTCGGGCAGAATGTCCAAGAGGGCTTCTTCGATCTTGGCAACGCACTTCTCCTCGATCTTGTCGATCTCCTGATAACGCGTTTCACGGTCCTGAATGTCCATCCGCGGATCCGCGTCGATCTCCGCCCGAAGCGTGTCCATACGCTCCTGTTCGTCCTTGATCCGGTCTCGCACCTGTTGCTTGAGGTCCTGCGTGCGTTGGCGCAGCGCATCGTTGGTGAGGCTGGCAAGCTTGGGGTACTCAACAAGGATGCGGTCAAGGAGCGGTTGCACTTCCTTGAGGTCGCGTTGGGCCTTATCGCCGAAGACCTTCTTGAAGACGTTGGTAAGGGTGCCGATCATGGCAGGGGAGGGGGGATGGAATGGGGATGGTGTGGAGCACCAGCCGTTGAAAAGGCCGCCAAAGTTAGACGCCTTCCGTTAGGGAGGCGGGGCCTTGCGGAAGCACAGACCTTGCCGGGACCAGATAGCTGCCTTTTCGGCAGGCGTATGAACGGGAAAGCCCCCCGATGGCGGGGGGCTTCCAAAAGTGCTGTCGAGGCTTCAGTACTCGTCCTCGTTGAAGAAAAAGTCCTCTTTCGAGGGGTAATCCGGCCAGATGTCCTCGATGGATTCGAAGACCTCTTCGTCGTCCTCGATGGCTTGCAGGTTCTCCACCACCTCCAGTGGGGCGCCGGTCCGCATGGCGAAATCAATGAGCTCGTCCTTCGTGGCGGGCCAGGGTGCATCCTCCAAGTAGGAGGCCAGTTCGAGTGTCCAATACATGAGAGGCCGGTGTAGGGTCCTTGAAATCGGCGGCAAATATAGACGGATAGGGATCCGTCCAGCACCTTCTTTTCAACCGGTGTTGATGAGCGGTGCTCCTTAGGGACGCAAGGGCTTGGACAGGGTCACCCGCGGGGTTTCCAAGGCAGCTCCTCCACCCCCAGTTCATGCCCCAAGGACCGGGCCACCACGAAAAGCAGGTCGGAAAGGCGGTTCAGGTAGCGGATCAGCACGTCAGGCACAGGTTCGTGGGCCGCCAGTTGCACGCAGCGACGCTCCGCCCGGCGACATACGGTGCGACAGATGTGCGCTTGGGAAATGGACTGGTTCCCGCCCGGCAGTATGAAGTTCCGCATGATCGGCAGCTCTTGGTCCAGAACGTCCATGGCGGCTTCCAAAGCGGTCACCTGTTCATCCGTGACCGGTGGCACCTTGAAGGTATCGGCATCGGCTTCCGAGCCGGCGGCGAGCCGGGACCCGATGCTGAAGAGCGTGGTCTGGACAGTGAGCAGCAGTTCCTTGTGGCGGGCGGTGCTCCAGTCGCGTAGCAGGCCCAGATGGCTGTTCAACTCGTCAACCGTGCCGTAGGCCTCTATGCGAAGGTGGTCCTTGGGGACGCGCATGCCGCCAAGCAATGAGGTCTGGCCCTTGTCGCCGGTGCGGGTGTAGATCTTCATGGTACGGGTTCAGTACCGCAAACGGAAATGCTGACGCGCTTGTTCGCTGCGGAAGAACACCAGTCCCATCGCATAGAGGTCGACCGTAACGGTGACGCGCGGATGCTGCTGGATCACCTCCCACGCTTCCTCCATGCCCTTGCTCCAGTGGATGTCGTCGAAGATGAAGACGCTGTCGTTGTGGGCCTTGGTGAGGCATTGCTCGAAGTACTCCAAGGTCGGGTCCTTCAGGTGGTGACCGTCGATGAAGACCATGTCCAGGGCGTCGACATTGCGCAGCACCTCAGGAAGTCGTGCCCTGAAACTGCCCAGTAGGGGGGTGATGTTCCGTTGCCGGAGCTCTTCGAAGTGGTGGCGGGCGATGTGGTGCGTCTGCGGACAGCCTTCCACCGTGATCACATGGCCGTTCTCCGCACCGCGTGCCAGGTAGAGCGAGCTGATGCCGAAGGAGGTGCCGAGTTCCAGCACGGTGCCGGGATCGAAGTAGCGCGCCAGCCGGAACAGCATTTGCGCGTAATGCGCAGGCTTCAGCGCCGTTTCCGCCATGTCCGCGATCCGGCGAATGGGAAGGTCAAGGATGCGACTACCGGCGCCCAGGTCGTTCACCCGGATGGTCTGCTCGCTCTCCAGCAGTTCTTCGCGAAGCTGTTCGATGGCGGCGAACTCGGGTCGGTCTCCTTGATCGCGCAAGGCCTGGTCCGCCAGTTGGTAAATGAAGGGCGAGTGAACAGCGTGCCGCGAACGGGCCTTCACCAAGTGGTTCAGGTAGCTGCCGATCTGCCGGAGTTGTTCGCCCATGTGCGTCGCGAATGTAGTCCCGCCCAGTGAAGCATCAAGGCCCTCGCGCTTCGTGGGGCGAACACCCTGATGTTCGTCAGGTCCCAAGCCCTCGCGTCCCGCGACCTTCGCGGCCATGGCCACACGTACCACAACGGAGGTGAAGTGCTACCACTGCGGAGAGACCTGCAAGGAGGAGCATCTGGTCCACCAGGAAAAGGACTTCTGTTGCGGGGGATGCCAGTTCGTCTACGACCTGCTGCAGGAGAGCGGCATGTGCGAGTACTATTCACTCCAGGATCGGCCAGGTACCAAGAAGAAGGTGAACGCCGAGGAAGCGCGTCCCGAGCTCTTCGAATTGGCTGATGTGCGCGACCGGTTGGTCGAGTACAGCGAGGACGGCATCACGCGGGTGCGCCTGCACATTCCGCAGATGCATTGCAGCAGCTGCATCTGGTTGCTGGAGAACCTGGGCCGTCTGGATCCGGCCATCATCCGCTCCCGGGTCCGCTTCACCGAGAAGGAATTGAGCATCACTTTCCGCGAAGGCGCACTGAGCCTGCGGGCCTTGGTGGAGATGCTTCGGAAGATCGGCTATGGCCCCTTGCTCACTGGCGCGGGGGGGCGTGAACGCAAACGTGCAGGCATCCCCCGAACGCTCTACATCAAGCTCGGTGTGGCGGGCTTCTGTTTCAGCAGCCTCATGCTGTTCAGCTTTCCGGAATACCTGGGTGCCGACACGTCCGATGCCACCTTGTTGAACGGCTTCAAGTTCCTGAACTTCCTGTTCTCGTTGCCCGTGGTCTTCGTTTCGAGCACCGACTTCTTCCGCTCGGCCTGGGCCGGTGTGCGGGGGCGCCGGATCAACATCGACCAACCGATCGCGCTGGGCATCGTGGCGCTCTTCCTTCGCAGCACGATCGATGCGTACACCGGCGCCGGTCCCGGCTATTTCGATTCGCTCGGCGGCTTGGTCTTCTTCCTATTGATCGGCCGCTGGTACCAGGCCTATACCTACAATGCCCTCAGCTTCGATCGCACACTGAACGACTTCCTGCCGCTTGCCGTGCTGCGTCGAAAAGGTGACGTGGAGGAGCCGGCGAGCGTCGGTGATCTGAGACCCGGCGATCGGATCGTGGTGCGTGATCAGGAACTGGTGCCGGTGGATGCGGTGCTGCGTTCAGGTATCGGTAACATCGACAACAGTTTCATCACCGGTGAACCGCTGCCGGTGAAACGTTCCGTAGGCGACACGATCAAGGCCGGCGGTCGCCAGCGTGGTGCCGCCATCGAGCTGGAGGTGCTGCGTGCCTTCCAGGACAGCCACTTGAAGCGCTTGTGGGAAGAACATACGGGTGATCATGAGCGCCCGTTGATGCCGCGGACGATCGATGCGGTCGCTCGGCGCTTCACGTTCGCTGTTCTACTGATCGCGACCGGTGCCGGTCTCTTCTGGTGGGGCCACGATGCTTCACAGGTCTGGCCTGTGGTCACCGCCGTGCTGATCGTGGCCTGTCCTTGCGCTCTAGCGCTGGCCATGCCGTTCGCCTATGGTCACACGATCCGTCTGCTCGGTGCCAGGGGATTGTTCCTGCGGGATGCGGAAGTGGTGGAGCGCATGGCGTTCATCGATGCCGTGGTCTTCGACAAGACCGGAACGCTGACCGCGCGGGAGGCCTACGACATGTATTTCGATGGGACACCGCTCACGGACCGCGAACGCATGTTCGTCCGCTCGGTGGCACGCAACAGCACACACCCGCTGAGCGCCGTGCTTTACAATGGCCTGCAGGCGCCCATCAAGGATGCAGCTTTCGTGGAGGAGGTGGCAGGCGAGGGCATCAGTGGTGTTGTCGATGGTGTTACCGTGCGGATCGGTTCCACAGCTTTCACCGCAGGCCCCTTGGCGGAACGAACAGCAGGGCAGGCTCAGGTGAACGTGAGCATTGGTGGGGTGCACCGGGGCCGTTTCGAAGTGCGGAAGCGCGCGCGTTCCGGCATGGCGGAGAGCGTGGCAGGGATCTCCACGCATGCGCGCACCTATCTGCTCACGGGTGATGCCACGGTGGACGCCGAGGTCTCCGAAGCCTTCCAAGCGGATCATATGGTCACCGGCTGTACACCACCGGAGAAGGCCCGCTTCGTACGCGGCTTGCAAGGCGAAGGTCTTCGTGTGATGATGGTCGGCGATGGGTTGAACGATGCAGGTGCCCTTCAGCAGAGCGACGTGGGTGTGACCGTGAGCGAGAGCAGCGCCGCACTGACCCCCGCCAGTGATGCCATCCTGGATGCCAAGGCGCTGCCCCGGTTGCCGCAGATGATGCACCTGACACGCAGGGCTCGCCGGATCGTGTTCGCTAGTCTTGGCCTGTCGCTCATGTATAATGTCACGGGCGTCTCATTCGCCGTGAGCGGACACCTTACCCCCCTGGTCGCCGCCATTCTGATGCCGCTGAGCTCGGTGACCGTGGTCGGTTTCGTTTCGGTGGCCATCTGGCTTGCGGCCCGAAATCTCGGACTGCGGGACCGCACCTGACGAATGTCATATCCGGCACTGAGGAGCATCAGGCTGTGACCGTCATGGAACCGTCAGTTTTGGCGTGCTTTCATCACCCTCCTCCATGAACGTCATCTTCCTCCTGATCGCAGCCAGCTCGGTAGTGGCCGGTGTATTTCTGGCGGGGTTCATCTGGGCTGTGAAGAACGACCAGTATGAGGACGACCGTTCGCCCGCTGTACGTATGCTCGCCGAGAACGACATGCCTTCCCATCCATCCGAAACCAAGTGACCGATGATCGAGCGCTTCCATTACGATAACCGGATCGTCAAAGCCTTCCTGTTCGCCACCGTACTCTTCGGAGTGGTGGGCATGTTGGTGGGTATCATCGCCGCCCTGCAGCTGGTGATCCCGCATTTCAACATGAGCAGTTGGTTCGCCTTTGGGCGACTGCGTCCGCTGCACACCAACGCTGTGATCTTCGCCTTTGTGGGCAACGGCATCTTCGCTGGTGTCTACTACAGCCTGCAGCGCCTTCTGAAGACACGGATGCTCAGTGACGTGCTGAGCTGGATCCACTTCTGGGGCTGGCAGTTGATCATCGTCAGCGCGGCGATCACCCTGCCCTTGGGCCTGACCACAGGCAAGGAGTACGCTGAACTGGAATGGCCCATCGACATTGCGATCACGCTCATCTGGGTGGTGTTCGGCATCAACATGTTCGGCACCATCCTGAAGCGTCGCGAGCGCCACTTGTACGTGGCCATCTGGTTCTACATCGCCACGTGGGTCACCGTTGCCATGTTGCACATCGTGAACAGCGTGGAGATCCCCGTGAGCCTGTTCAAGAGCTACAGCTGGTATGCGGGTGTACAGGATGCGTTGGTGCAGTGGTGGTACGGTCACAACGCCGTGGCCTTCTTCCTTACGACCCCCTACTTGGGCCTGATGTACTACTTCATGCCGAAGGCGGCGAACCGCCCGGTGTACAGCTATAAGCTCTCCATCATCCACTTCTGGGCGCTCATCTTCATGTACATCTGGGCCGGTCCCCACCACTTATTGTACAGCTCGTTGCCTGATTGGGCACAGAGCCTCGGTACCGTATTCAGCATCATGTTGATCGCGCCGAGCTGGGGCGGTATGCTCAATGGTCTTCTCACCCTTCGCGGTGCTTGGGACCGTGTGCGCGAGGACCCCATCCTCAAGTTCTTCGTGGTGGCCGTGACCTGCTACGGTATGACCACATTGGAAGGGCCTTTGTTGAGCACGAAGTTGCTCAACAGCATCAGTCACTTCACGGACTGGACCATCGCCCACGTGCATGTAGGTGGCCTCGGTTGGAACGGATTCCTCACGTTCGGCATGGTGTACTGGCTGATCCCCCGGCTGTACGGAACGAAGCTCTACAGCAAGGGACTGGCCAACGCGCACTTCTGGATCGGCACTCTGGGCATCGTGTTCTACGCTGTGCCGCTCTACTTCGCAGGCTTCACGCAGAGCTTGATGTGGAAGCAGTTCACCCCGGACGGTTACCTGGTGTACAAGAACTTCCTCGACACGCTGCTGCAGATCGAGTACGCCTACTGGCTCCGTGTGCTTGGTGGTGTCCTCTACTTCACCGGTGCGCTGCTGATGGTGTATAACGTGTGGCGCACGGTGGCCAGCGGTAAGCTCATCGCCGATGAGGCTGCTGAAGCCCCTGCGCTGGAGAAGGTCCACGTGCCAGAGGCCAGCGGACACTGGCATCGCTGGATCGAACGCCGTCCCATTCAAATGCTTGTGTTCAGCCTGGTGGCCGTCGCCATCGGTGGTATCGTGGAGCTGGTGCCGACCTTCCTCGTGAAGAGCAACATCCCGACCATCGCAAGTGTGAAGCCCTACACGCCATTGGAGCTCCACGGCCGCGACATCTACGTCCGCGAAGGTTGTTACACCTGCCACAGCCAGATGGTGCGTCCCTTCCGTAGTGAAACGGAACGCTACGGTGAGTATGCGAAGGCCGGTGAGTTCGTGTATGACCACCCGTTCCAATGGGGCAGCAAGCGTACCGGACCGGACCTGTTGCGTGTGGGTGGCAAATACCAGAACAGTTGGCACTTCTACCACATGCTCGATCCGGGCAAATTCGTGAAGGGGTCGTTGATGCCGCCGTTCCCGCACTTGTTCGAGGATGTCATAGACCTCGATGGTACCAAACCGCGGATCGAGGCCATGCAGACCTTGGGCGTTCCTTATCCGGAGGGCTTTGCCGACAAGGCGAACGAGGACCTGATGAAGCAGGCCACGGCCATCACCGAAGACCTGAAGAAAGGCGGCATCGAGATCGGCAGTGATCGTGAGATCATCGCGCTGATCGCCTACCTGCAACGCTTGGGTACGGACATCAAGCAGAAGACCCCCGCACAGGTGGTGGTCACCAACCCCTGATCCTGCGCGCCATGCTCAAGTTCATCAAGCACCACCTCGGCAGCATCCAGCATGTCGACATCTATCCCATCATCGGGTTCGTGCTCTTCTTCGGGTTCTTCCTCGGAGTCCTGTGGTGGGTGTTCACCTCGGGCAAGCACGCCTTCGACCATATGGAACAACTGCCGCTCAACGAACAGGAGAATTGAAGCCATGAACAAGCGGAACCTTCTTTCCATCGCATGCATGGGTCTGGCCTTCCTAGGGCTTTCCTCCATGGCCGTGGCGCAGGACGCCACCATGCCGACCCCTTCCACATCCTCATCCTCGGGCATCGACCCCAATTACCTGTTGATGGGAGCGGCGCTCCTGCAAGTGGTGATCCTGCTTTCGCTGAACAGCGTCATGCGCCTGCTTGGTGGTTCCGGCAAAGCTTGGACCGACCGGGCCCGTCGGACGACGTCCGCCGTGCTCGTGCTGCTGCTGGTCACCTCATGTCTTGATGCGCAAGCGGCTCCAGGTCCCACGCAATGGACGTCCAACCAGCTGTTCTATGTGCTGGTGCTGGTGAACGTGTTCCTCTTCATTCTGATACTGGCTCAGGTCAACCTTTTGCGTAGTGTGACACGCTTCCTTGTCGGTAAGCCGGAGGACGAGGTGGCTGCTGTAGGCGTGAAGCGCCAGAGCGCCGAGTCCAAGTTGATGCAGATGCTCACACGTCGTGTCTCCATTGAGAAGGAACAGGACGTACTGCAGCATCACGACTATGACGGTATCCGGGAATTGGACAACGCACTTCCGCCATGGTGGCTATGGCTGTTCTACGGCACCATTATCTGGGGTGTGGTGTACTTGGTGAATGTGCACGTGACCGGTGTGTGGCCCGATCAGAAGACCGAGTACGAGCAGGAGATGGCCCAGGCCAAAGCGGACGTGGCGGCTTATGTGGCCAAGCTCGGCGCCAGCGTTGATGAGAACTCAGTGACGCTCTTGACCGACGCGAGCGCCATTGGCACCGGCAAGGGCATCTACGAGGCTAACTGCATCGCCTGTCACGGGCCCGCAGCAGAAGGAAAGGCCGGCCTTGGCCCCAACCTCACGGACGGTTACTGGATCCATGGTGGCGGCATCAAGAACGTCTTCAAGACCATCAAGTACGGTGTGAAAGAGAAGGGCATGATCGACTGGAAGTCGCAACTGAAAGCCCCCGAACTGCAAGCGGTGGCCAGCTATGTGCTCAGTCTTCAAGGCACCAACCCTGCCAATGCGCGCGAGCCGCAGGGTGACCTCTGGAAGGAGGAAGGCCCTGCCGCTTCGGACAGCACCACTGTAGCACCTGCTGACAGCTCCGTCACTCCCGCTGATACCACCTCCGTCCAGCCCAAGCTGGCGCAGGTCAACTGATCGATGACGAACAACGAACAGCCCAAGGAGAACGCGCAGGAAGCCTTCCGCGATTCGATCGCCACGGTCGATAAGCAGGGAAAGCGGATCTGGATCTATCCCAAGAAGCCTGCCGGTCGCCACTACAACTGGCGCAAGCTGTTCGGCTATGGACTGCTCGTGATGTTGCTTGCCGGTCCGTTCATGCGGATCGGTGGGGAGCCGCTGCTCATGATCAATGTGATCGAGCGGCGGTTCGTGTTCTTCGGTCAGACCTTCTGGCCCCAGGACATCCACCTGTTCGTGTTGGGCTTCATCACCTTCATCATCTTCGTCGCGCTCTTCACCGTCGCCTTCGGTCGTCTGTTCTGCGGATGGGCCTGCCCACAGACGGTGTTCATGGAGCTCGTGTACCGCCGCATCGAGTATTGGATCGAAGGCGATTGGAAGGACCAGATGGCCCTCAACAAGGGACCGTGGACCTGGACGAGACTGGGTAAGAAAGCGCTGAAGCACGCGCTCTTCTTCGCCATCGCCTTCGTGATCGGGAACACTTTCCTGGCCTACCTCGTTGGCAGCGACCAACTGATCCACATCATCACCGAGCCCATGGGGCAACATGTGGGCGGCTTCCTGGCCATGATCGGATTCTCGCTCGCGTTCTATGGTGTGTTCGCCTTTCTGCGGGAACAGGTCTGCACCACCGTTTGCCCCTATGGTCGTCTGCAAGGCGTATTGCTTGACCGTTCGTCCATGGTGATCGCGTATGATCATGTTCGCGGCGAACAGCGCGCCAAGTTCCGCAAGGGCGAAGAGCGCAGCACCGCGGGTAAGGGGGATTGCATCGATTGCAAGGCTTGCGTGAACGTGTGCCCCACAGGCATCGACATCCGTAATGGCACCCAGCTCGAATGTGTGAACTGCACGGCATGTATCGATGCTTGCGATCACATGATGGACAGCGTGGGCCTGCCGCGAGGTCTGGTGCGCTATGCCAGTGAATCTGGCATCGCGGAGAAGAAGCCGTTCCGTTTCACTACGCGCATGAAGGCGTACTCGGCGGTGCTCACCTTGCTCATCGGTGTGATCGTTGCTCTACTTGTGACGCGGACGGATGTGGAGACCACGGTGCTGCGTAACCCCGGAACCCTGTTCCAGAAGCAGGATGATGGCCGCATCAGTAACCTCTACCAGTTCAAGGTGGTGAACAAGACCTCCCGTGATATGCCGATCCACTTCGTGCTGCTCGACGCGAAGGGTGAGGTGAAGTTGGTGGGAAAGGAACTTGATCTTCAGAAGGCCCAGCTCATGGAAGGGGAGATGTTCATCATCCTCGATCCCGGGCAGATGAGCGGTTACAACACCGAGGTCACCGTCGGTGTGTTCACCGGAGAGAAGCTGCTGGAGAAGGTGCGAACCTCGTTCATAGGACCAATGGCCAAACGATCATGAAATTCAACTGGGGACACGGCATCTTTATTTCCATGGTCATTTTCGTGATCATGATGACCTCCTTCATGGTAAGAGCGTTCCACAACCAGGAAGAGCTCGTGACCGAGAATTACTACGCGGAGGAATTGAAGTACCAGGATCGTATCGATCGTATGACGAACGCCACGGAAGCCGGAGAGGCCATGCGGACGGAGGTCGTGGCCGGGGCGCTCGTTCTGACCTTTCCCGCACGCTTCGCCGGGGCACCGATCAACGGCTCGGCGCACCTGCTGAAACCCAACGATAGCCGGGCGGACCGTACCGTTGAGCTTGTTGTCGATAACACCGGACGCTGCACGATCGATACCCAAGGTTGGATGAAGGGCGTGTACCACTTGCAGGTGGATTGGAACGCGGAAGGTGTGGATCACTACAGTGAGGACCATATCCACGTACCGTGATCCCCTTCCTCGGTGCTGCTTTCCTGCTCGGGGCGCTCGGTAGCGCGCACTGCGTTGGTATGTGCGGCCCGATCGCACTCGCTGTGCCTTCCGTGCGTAGGTCCTGGTCAGGGCGATTGGGTGATGCCCTGCTGTTGAACAGTGGTCGCGTGTTCACCTATGCGCTGTTCGGAGCCCTCTTCGGTTCTTTCGGCCGCGGCCTGCATCTTGCCGGGCTTCAACGCACCGTTTCGATCGCCCTTGGTGTGCTGATGCTGTTGGCCTTGCTCGTGCCGGCCTTGTTCCGCAAGGACCTGGTGACCGGAAAAGCACTTGCTTCCATCGGAAAGTTGCGGACGTTGCTGGGGCGCAACTTACGCCGGACCTCCCCGGAAGGCTTGTTCCTCACCGGTCTGCTGAACGGGTTGCTGCCTTGCGGCATGGTCTATTTCGCCATCGCCGGTGCCTTGGTTCAGAATGGACCCTTGAACGGGACACTGTTCATGATGCTCTTTGGCTTGGGTACTTGGCCCGCGCTGTTCGCGGTGCGCTTGGGCGGAGACCTGCTCTCACAAGGCTGGCGTTCCGGCATGCGCCGCATCGCTCCTTTCGTCTTCGCGCTGATGGGTGCGCTGTTCATTCTCCGCGGCCTCAGCCTGGGTATTCCCTATGTGAGCCCGGTGATCCAGGAGGTTCCTGTGGGACAGCAGGAATGTCACTGACCAGACCCTAGGTCGTGGACTCTGCTCTGCGGCTACGCAACACTTCGCGGTAGTACTTCAGCGGCACCAGCAACATGCCGAAGCACTCACCATCCTCCTTGCCCAAGTGCTTGTGATGCACCTTGTGCGCCCGGCGGATCGCGAGGAAGTAACTGTTGTTCGTATTGCGAAGCCATTTGATGCGCTGGTGGATGAACACCTCGTGCACGAAGAAGTAAGCAAGGCCATAGATAAGGATGCCGAGGCCTATCCAAAGCCACGGCGTGTGAAGGCCAAGGCCTGCGCCCACCATGAAGAGCAACATGGATGGCACGGCGAAGATCAGGAAGAAGGTGTCGTTGCGTTCGAGGAAACCATAATGGTCCTTCTTGTGGTGGTCGCTGTGCAACGACCAGAGGAAGCCGTGCATCACATACTTATGCGTGGCCCACGCCACGAACTCCATCGCGAAGAAGGTGATGGCCACGATGCCGACGATGGTCCAAGTGCTCATGATATGCTAGTGACAGGGCCTTTCGCCATTCGCTCTTTCTGGGACGGGAAGAGGTTGAGAAGGGTGACTTTCCTGAACTCGAAGATGCTCTTCAGCCGTTGCTTCACGAAGATACGATGAGCCAGTTCCCCCAAAGGGCCGAGCGGCAGTTCGTACTCCACCCGGTCGCGCATGACCACTCCGCCCTGCACGACCTCAAAGGTGTGTTGATGCCACCAGCGCTTATAGGGGCCTTTCAACTGAGTGTCCACGAAGCTGTGCGGCCTGTCCACCTCGTCGATGCGCGTCACCCATGTGAGCGGAACACCGAACATCGGCTTTACGGTGTAGCGGATGCATTGTCCAGTGTACATCGGCTGGTCGTCGAAAGGCTCCTTGATCCGAAAGCCCATGTCCGGCGGTGTGATCACGCCCAGATTCTTCGGTGACGAGAAGAACGCCCATGCCTCGTTCAGCGGTATGGGCAGGAACTGCTCACGCTCGAGGATGTGCATCATCCGTTCAGGACCTCCAGTTTCGGATAGCGTTGCTTCCAGAACTCGAGCGCTTTGAGGTTGCTCAGCGTGATGATCGTACGGGCGTCCAGGCGCACTTTGATCGCCTTCAGGCCTTCCTTCACGGGTTGGGTGAGGATGAGGTTTCGTTTTTTGCGGGGCATGGTCAATTGAACAATTGCGGTTGGCGTCGTTCGGCCTTCGCACTACCGTCCAAGGCCTTCTTGTAGGTCTCGACGGCCAGCTTGCGGGCCACTTCATGAACGACGATCGGACGGCCGTAGTTCGCCGTGCCGTATTCCTTCACCCACCGCTTAACATACGTTAACGAAGGGTCGAATTTCCCCAGCTGCAATGTGGGATTGAACACCCTGAAATAGGGTGCCGCATCGCAGCCGCCACCGCTGGCCCATTGCCAGCCACCGTTGTTGCTGCTCAATTCGAAGTCCAGCAGATACCTGGCGAACCACGCCTCGCCCCAACGCCAGTCGATCAGCAAGTGTTTCGTGAGGAAGCTGCTCACCACCATACGGACCCGGTTGTGCATGTGGCCAGTGGCCAGCAGCTCACGCATGCCAGCGTCCACCAAGGGATACCCGGTTCGCCCTTCGCACCAGGCTTGGAACTGGCGCTCGTCGTTCCGCCACTCGATGCGGTCGTAGGCCGGCTTGAAGGAGCCCTGCACCGCATGTGGGAAGTGCCAGAGCACTTGCATGTAGAACTCCCGCCAGATGAGCTCGTTCATGTACGTGTCGCTCATGGTCAGTGCTTGGCGCATCAAGGCCCGCACGCTCACTGTTCCGAAACGCAAGTGAACGCTCATGCGGCTGGTGCCCTCGATGCCTGGGATGTTGCGCGTCGTGGCGTAGTTCCGCATAAGGGCCTCTTCCACTTCGATCGCTGGTTCGACCAGGTCGGTCGGCTGGAAGCCAAGGTCCTGCAAGGTCGGTGAGGGCAAGGGTGCCGTTCGCCAGAGCTGGTCCAAGTGCTCTGTACTGGGGAAGGCCCTGACCATGTCAGGCGTGAACCGTGCACGCCACTTGCGGCCATACGGGGTGAAAACGGTGTAAGGTCCACCATCATCCTTCACCACTTCGCTGCGCTCGAAGATGCTGATGTCCTTGTATGAGTTGAACGGGACGCCGTGGCCAGCGAGAAGCTCTTCAATGGCCTTGTCGCGTACAGATGCATACGGCTCGTGATCGTGGTTCACGGTGACACCAGTGATCTGGTAGCGGGCGATCAAGCGCTTCCACACCTCCAGGGGACTGCCATGTTCGATCAGCAACGAGCCTCCGTGGCCTTCCAGCTCCGCTTTCAAACGCAGCAGCGCTCGATGGATGAAGTCGACCCGGCGATCGGTCTTGTCCTCCAATCGCCCCAGGATCTCTGTGTCGAAGATGAAGATCGGAAGCACATCGCCGTGTTCCTTTAGTGCACGATACAGCCCGTGGTTGTCACTCACACGCAGGTCGCGTCGGAACCAGTGGATGCTGACGCTCGGCCGCATGGTCAGCGCTTGCGGATGTAGGTGAGGAACTCGTTGCGCACGGCTTCCTCAGCGAAGCGACCGCTGTAGTGCACCGTCGTGGTGAGGCTGTCCTCATCCTTCACCCCGCGCAGCTTGACGCACATGTGTTCGGCCTCGATCAGCACCGCGACATCCGTGGTGTGCAGTACATGCTTCAGTTCGGCTGCGATCTGCTCGGTGAGGCGTTCCTGTACCTGGGGACGGGACGCGTAGTAGTGCACGATCCGGTTGAGCTTGCTAAGCCCGATCACCTTGCCGCTGCTGTAGTAGGCCACCGAAGCCTTGCCGAGGATGGGAACGAAGTGGTGCTCGCAGAAGGAGTGTACGCGGATGCCCGTTTCCACGAGCATTCCTTCGTATGCGTAAGTGTTGTCGAAGAGGGTGGAGGTGGGACGCTTCTGAGGATCCAGCCCACCGAAGACCTCCTGCACGTACATCTTTGCCACGCGCTGCGGTGTGTCCTTCAGGCTGTCGTCAGCAAGGTCGAGACCGAGCGTGTGCATGATCTCGCCGAAGTGGTGCGCGATGCGTGTTATGCGCTCCTCCTCGGAAAGGGCAAAGGCTTCGGCATGCATGGGGGTCGCCAAGCGCTTCAGCTCGTCGGGCAGCAGCCCTTCCAACAGTTCGCTCGTGGTGCGGGGAGGTCCGTTCAGCGCAAGGACGGCGCCGTTGGTTCGCATGGAGGGGTCGGTCAAGGGTGAAGGGAGCGATCGATAGGAGCCAAGTGTTGCTTCACCTCGTTCCAACAGAGCCTGAACCATACGGTGTAGCGCTGGGGATGGGCCTCGAGCTCCGTGTCGATGTCCGCCGGTCGCACGTAGCGCCACGCATCGGCTTCAAACGGATCAGGGTCGGCACCGCCATCGTAGGTGCCGAAGTACACATGGTCGATCTCGTGTTCCACAAGGCCACCATCCAGCTCGGCGCGGTAAGTGAAGGTGAAGCGCGGTATCAGTTCGGGGTCGATGCGCATCTCTTCCCACAAGCGTCGTGCGGCAGCGTCCCCGATCACTTCCTCCGGTCGCTGATGGCCGCAGCAGGTGTTGGTCCACAGGCCGCCGCTGTGGTACTTGGTGGAGCTTCGGCGTTGCAACATCAGGCTTCCATTGCTGTGGAAAATGAACACGGAGAACGCCCGATGCAGCAAGCCTTGGCGATGAGCCTCGAGCTTCTCCATGCGGCCGAGCACCTCGTCGCGTTCGTTCACCAACACCACCTCCTCCTGCATGTTGTCCATGGGTCAGAGCATGCCAAGGCTGTGCCGCAAGTAACTGGTGGTGAGCAACGCGATCTTGCGTCGGTTCCGCACGCGGATGCGTTCCGTGAGGATGCGGTCCGTGGGTAACGAGCGGATCTTGCGGAACAGGGCCAGGTAATAGACGTAGGCGACGTAGACACCGAAGCGAGCACCTTTCGGAAGGTCGCGGATGCCACTGAGCGCCGCATCGAAGTCCGCTTGAATATCAGCTTCAATGGCCCGCCTGTCCTCACCGGTCATGTGTTTCACATCAATGTCAGGGAAGTAGGTGCGCCCGAGGTTCTGGTGGTCATCCTTCAGGTCACGGAGGAAGTTCACCTTCTGGAACGCGGAGCCCAGCTTCATGGCCGATGGCTTCAGCCGCTGGTAGCGGGCATCATCCCCTTCGCAGAACACACGCAAGCACATGAGGCCGACCACTTCCGCGCTGCCGAGGATGTAGGTGGCATAGCTCTGCTCGTCATGCTGCGTGTCGCTGAGGTCCATGGCCATGCTGCTCATGAACGTGTCATACAGATCAGCTTCGATCCCATACTGGTTCACCACCCCTTGAAAGCTGTGCAGGATCGGGTTCAGGCTGATGCCTTCCGCTACCGCCCGGTGCGTATCGTCCCAGAAGCGTTGCAGAAGCTCCGCTTTTGAGTGACCGTGGAAGGTGTCCACGATCTCGTCAGCGAACCGCACGAAGCCGTAGATGGCGTGGATCGGGTCATGGAAACGCTTGTCCAAGCTGCGGATGCCCAGCGAGAACGACGTGCTGTAGCTGTGCGTGGTGGTCCTGCTGGCTTTGAGGCACACCGCGTTATAGAGGGCCATGGTGTTCATGGGCGTTGCGGATGCTCTTTTTCGATGAGATCGGCCACCACCTGACCGCTGATCAAGGCGGGGGGCACGCCTGGACCAGGCACCGTGAGCTGACCGGCGAAGTAGAGGTCCTTCACCTTCCGGCTCTTCATCTGCGGACGCAAGGGACCTGTCTGCATGAGCGTGTTGGCAAGCCCGTAGGCGTTGCCGCGGTAGGAATTGTAGTCGGTCTTCAGGTCGTTGAGACAGTAGCTGCGCTTCACCACCACATGGGGCCGCAGGTCGATACCGATGTGCAGGCGGATACGTTCCATCACCACATGGAAGTAGTGCTCGCGCATGGCCTCGCTGTCCTCCAATCCCGCAGCGATGGGGATCAGGATCACCAGGTTCTCCATGCCCTCGGGCGCGACCGAGGGGTCGGTCTTGCTAGCGCAACTGGTGTAGAACAGCGGACGCTCCGGCCACTGGGGCTTGTCGTAGATGTCGGCGCTGTGCTGGTCCAGCGGTTCGTCGAAGAAGAGCGTGTGGTGATCGAGGATGGGTATGCGTCGGTCAACGCCCAGGTAGAACATCAACGCGCTCGGTGCCATGGTGCGGCCTTTCCAGTAAGCTGCGGAATAGGAGCGGTGTTCAGGGCCGAGGAGCTGTTCCTCGACATGGTGATAGTCGGCGGCGGCAACCACCACATCAGCGCGCATGCGACCGCTCGACGTGTCCACGCCGACCGCGCTTCCCTTCTCCACGATGATCCGTTCCACCGTGACGCCGGTCCGCAGCTCCACGCCTTGGGTCTTTGCCACCAGCTGCATGGCATCGGTCACGCTGCCCATACCGCCCATGGGGTACCAGGTGCCCAAGGCCATGTCCGCATAATTCATCAAGCTATAAAGCGCTGGCGTGTTCTGCGGTGCGGCACCGAGGAAGAGCACCGGGAACTCCATCACCTGGCGGATGTGGTCATGGGTGAAGTGTTTACGCACATGCTTCCGCAGCGAACTGAGCACGTGGGTTCGCAGGAGGCCGGTGATCAGACCGGGGTGCGCGTATTCCATCCAGCTGAGCGAAGGGCGGTACACCAGCTCGTTCATGCCCAGCTCGTACTTGATCCGGGCCTCATCCATGAAACGCTGCAAGGCATCGCCTGCTCCAGGTTCCACCTCCTCGAAGAATCGCTTCATAGGCTCCAGTCCTGCGGGCAACGCCCACCGGTCGCCGGGCCCGAACACCACTTGATACGAAGGGTCCAGTCGTACGAGCTTGTAAAGGTCCCGCACCTCTTCACCGAACTTCTCGAAGTAGCGGCTGAACACTTCGGGCATCCAGTAGAAGCTGGGACCCATGTCGAAGGTGAAGCCGTCCTTCTTCCACACACGGGCCCTTCCGCCAGGTTCGTCGTTCTTCTCCAGCTGGGTCACGGCGTAGCCCTTGCTCGCCAGGGAGGTGGCGGCGGCCGTGCCGGCAAAGCCGGATCCGATGACGATGGCGCTTGGGTTCACGTTCAATGCACGTTCTTATCCGTCAGCATGCCCATCAGGCGCTGCCGCGCTTGGAAGATGCGGCTTTTCACCGTACCAATGGGGATGCCCAGCTTGTCGGCGATCTCGTGGTACTTGTAGCCTTCGTGGTGCATGGTGAAGGGTTCGCGGAAAGCAGTGTCCAATTTCGACAAGCTGGTCTGGATCTCGCCCATGCGCACCAAGTTGTCCGGACTGCTTGGCATCTGCACCTTGCTTACCACCGTACGCTCCTGTTCCACCCGGTCCATCAGCGCAGCGGTACGCTTTCCCCGCCGGTGGTCGTTGATGAAGGTATTCTTCATGATGGTATACAACCACGCTTTGAAGTTCGTGTTGTCCTGGAACTTGTCACGGTAGGTCAGGGCCCGCAAAATGCTCTCCTGAAGAAGGTCTTGCGCATCGTCCCGGTCCTTGGTCAGGCTAAGAGCGAAGTAATACAGCTGCTGGCGCAGGCTGACCAGGTGCTGTTGGAACTCAAGCGTGGACATTGCCTCTTGTGTTTATGGATTGACTGCCTTATGGTGAACAAATGTACATGTATGTTCAATCAATACGACACAAAGTATGAACAAAAAGTTCTCAACGAGTCTGCTGCCCCGTTGCACAGAGAGACATACGGGCTTGAACCGCGCTCGGATCACTGTTGAGAAGTCGCTTGCTAGCTGGCCCTGGAGGGCAGATGCGGAGCCAATATGGCGGTCAACAGCAGGAGCAATGTGCCCCAGCCCACCAGCCCGACCTGTTCAAAACGTGCGGCCAGGTCACTGCCCCATAGGTCGGTACTGTCGGTACCGTAGGCCAGCATGGCCAATGTGAACACAACGGCCCGCAGTGGTGATCGCCAGCGGAAGAGTTGTGCCAACACCCACAAGATCAGGGGTAGGGCCAAAAGGAAGTGCTGAACGTCGGTGACCACGAGAAGTGGAACACAGGCCAGTGCTACGGAGAGACCTAGGATCAGCGCTTGGCTCCGGTCCTTTCGCCCGTTCAGCCAAGTGACGGCCGCTACAAGGACCCCAGCGGTGGCAATGAAGAGCAGGTCCCACCGAGCAGGAAGGTCCCGTCCGACAAGGGTTGAGAGGAGCGACCGTAGGGTGTTCGTACTGGTGAGGTAGTCGCCATGCGCCCGCATTGCAGCGACCCAGGACCCATTGAGCGACCATCCGGTCGCTGGACCCTCGATGAGCATGGGCAGGGCGAGACCGATGATCACCGCGACCAGCGCCCACCCAAGGACCGCAGTTCTTCGCAGCACCACCATGGGTACGACGCACAACAGCAAGTAAGGCTTCACGAAGAAGGTCAGCCCCAAGAGCAGTCCGGCGGTGATGTCGCGCTCCTCCAGCATGGCCTCCAGAGCTACCACCACGCACCAGAGCAGCAGCACATTCACATTCCCCAGATGTAGCTCCCGCACCAAATGCACCGCCACACAGAGAAAACCGAGGAAGGCGCGTAGCTTGATCTTGGGTGGATGCACTTGGTAGAGGTGTCGCATCAGCAGACGTTCCATGCGGAGGAACACCGAGACAAGGGCTGCCGAGATCAAGACGAAGTGCAGCACGCAAGCGGCCGTGAAGGGGATGAAGGTGTAGGGGATGAAGAAGTACAGCAGACCGGGGGCGTACTTGTAGAAGCCGGTGTCCAGGCCGAAGGGGAGCCCGTAGACCAAGTCTCCATGCCGCAGCGCATCGGCGGCCATCACGTAGACACGCAGATCGTTCAGCCAGAAGCGGCCGTTCACCATTTCCAGCACCATGGCCAAGGCCAGCACGAGCACAACGGTCCAGCGGAAAGGGGCGAGGCGGTGCATGGGCGGGAAGAACGCGCTCAAGATAGCGGTGCAGCTTTCGCCATACCGTTCGGTGGTCCGGAGGCGATCGTTATCTTCGCCGCCCCAAAGGGGAAAGGAGGCATAGCTCAGCTGGTTCAGAGCATCTGCCTTACAAGCAGAGGGTCGCTGGTTCGAATCCGGCTGCCTCCACGGTAGGAGTAGTGTTCTTTAAGTAGTGTGGGTGCAAGCGAAGTCCGTTACGGCCACAAGCCCAGCGACTTCGGAGGAAGTCGTTCTTCCCTACTTTTGCGCCCCCTTCGGGATGTTAGCTCAGCTGGTTTAGAGCGCATGCTTCACACGCATGAGGTCACTGGTTCGAATCCAGTACGTCCCACGAAAGCCCTGCAAACCGTGGGGCTTTTTTCATAGTGGGATAGGCTTCAAGCCTGTCCATGAAGACCCTCCTGGACCGGCAGTAGTTTCATGGTAGGATAGGCTTCCAGTCTGTCCTTGAAAGTTCTAGTGACGGGCCCAAGCCTGTTCTACGCGATGACCTCGGCCACCACGAACACGCTTCCTGTCACCAGCACAAGATCGCCAGGTCCAGCGGCCTGCTGCGCAGCGACCAGCGCGGCCCGCACAGTGGGGAAGACGCTTCCCCTCAAGCCAGCGTTCTGGGCCTGCAGTTGAAGAGCGTCCGCATCGAGCGCACGAGGGATATCAGCCTTGCAGAAGTAGTAGGTGGCCGCGCGGGGAAGTTCCTTCAGTGCCGCGCTGATGTCCTTGTCGGCAACGGTCCCGTACACGACATGAAGGTGCTGATGCGGCGTGCGTTCCAGCATCTCCTTCACCACCCGCAGCCCGTCCACGTTGTGGCCCACATCCGCGATCGTGAGCGGCTCGCGCTTCAGCACCTGCCAGCGCCCCATGAAGCCCGTGTTGGCACAGGTCTTCGCCAACCCATGTGCGATGTGCGCTTCGGTGATGGGCCAGCCTTTCGACTGAAGCTCGCGAAGGGCAGCTAGCACGGTCCGGGCGTTCCGTTCCTGGTGCGGACCGGCCAGGTCCAACGCATAGCGAAGTGCGAAGGACTGATCCACGAAGGAGATGGGGGCCTGAACGCCTTCGGCCGTGCGTTGGAACACCGCTGCGATGGAACCTTCCGCCTCGCCGATGATCACGGGGACCCCGGGCTTGATGATGCCGGCCTTTTCAGCGGCAATGGCTTCGAGCGTGTTACCAAGCAAGTCAGCATGGTCCCAGCCGATGTTCGTGATCACGCTTGCTTCAGGCGTCACCACGTTGGTGCTGTCCAAGCGACCGCCAAGACCCGTTTCGATAATAGCGATGTCCACGCGCTCCTTGCGGAACCAGTCGAAGGCCAGAGCGACCGTCCACTCGAAGAAGGAAGGTTGAATGGGCTCGAAGGTGGCCCGGTGTGTTTCCACGAACGCGGTGATCTCCGTCTCCGGGATCATGGCTCCGTTGATACGGATGCGCTCGCGGAAGTCCTTCAGGTGCGGTGACGTGTACAAGCCAGTGCGAAGGCCCGCTTCCTGAAATACGCTGGCGAGCATGTGACTGGTGCTGCCCTTGCCGTTGGTGCCTGCGACATGCACGCACTTCAGCCCTAGCTCCGGATGACCCAACGCATCCATCAAGGCGTGCGTGTTGTTGAGGTCGGCCTTGTAAGCGGCCTTGCCGATGCGGTGGAACATCGGCAGCTGCGCGTAGAGGTACGCCAGCGTTTCCGCGTAGGTCACGTTACTGGAGAACGAATACGAAGGTCATCTCACCGATCTGTTCACCGGCCGCTTTCACGTTCGGCGAGAACTTGCAGCTCATCGCTGCCTTGGTCGCAAGCATCACCAAGGTCTGGTCCAATGTGGTGCTCTTGCCTGTGTTCTGTGAGACGCGCAACATGTTGCCATCGCGGTCCACCCAGATGTTCAGCACCACCTTGCCGCCGTGATCAGGTCGTTCGGTGATGTGTGGTTTGCGTAGGATCGTCCGACCCGCCAGGCTCACGTCCCAACCATTGCCACGCGCGAAGCCGGAACCGTTGCCGATGCCACTGCCGTCGCCTCCAGGGGTGCCGTCCGGTGCGCCGACGTTGCCCGGCTGACCAGTGCTCCCCTGACCTCCTTCCCCTGGCTTGTCCCACGCGTTCATGGCGTTCTGCAGCCCGTTGCTCACCTGGTCCTTCGGTTTGGACTTGTCCTTGGGTTTATCCTTCGGTTTGTCTTTTGGCTTGTCCTTGGGGTCGGGCGTGTTGATCGCGTTGGCGGGATCATCATCCACCAGCAAGGGATCTTCCGGTGTGGTCTCGGGTGGTGCGGCGGTCACATCGGTCTCCGACATGCTCATCGCATCGTTGTTGTCGCCCTGGCCCATGTCGCTGAAGCCGAGATCGATGGTCATGCCCATGCCGCCCCCTTCCGGGAACGGAGGAATGGGCGTAACGATCTTGTAGAAGATGAACAGGAGCAGCAATGCCCCGTGGAAGAGCAGCGTGAAGGTCAACGCCGCACCGCGTCGCTTCAGCCTATCGTCCTGTGCGGTGACCATCATGGGGTTCAACCTTTCGGAGGCGTGGTGGCCAGCACCATTTTCACCTTGATGTGGTTGCCGATCGTCAGCACGTCCACGAGGTCCTGCACGCTCAACGCTTCATCGAGGCGGAGCACGATGGTGGGCTGGTCAAGGCCTGCCACCGCATCACGCAAGGCTTGCTCCAATCCTTCCAATGGAACGGGGACCTTGTTGATGGAGTACTGATGTTCGGCAGTGATGGACAGGGTCACTTCCTGCTTCTGCAACTGGTTGCTCTGCTTGCTGCTGGGCAAGGTGAGCTTCACCACGTTCGGGTTCGCCAGCGTACTGACGATCAGGAAGAACAGCAGCAGGAAGAACATGATGTCGTTGAGCGACTCCGTGCTCACCTCTGCCATCTCCCGACGGTGCTTGCGCAGTCGCATGGCTTACTTCTTCAGGGGTTCCTGCAGCATGTCCATGAACGCTAGAGCAGTGCCGTTCAAGCGGCTCTCCAGTCGGTTCAGCATGGTGCTCACGATGAAGAAGCAGGCGAAGGCGATGATGCCCACGATCAGGCCGGAAGCGGAGGTCACCATCTTCTGGTAAAGGCCGCTGGAGATCACACCGATGCTGATGTTGTCGGTCAACGAGATGTCGTAGAAGATCTTGATCACCCCGATGATCGTTCCAATGAAGCCGAACATGGGCGCGAGCTTGGCTACCAAGCTCAGCAGTCCGATACCCCGCTCGTACTTCGACATTTCCAGTTGCCCCACGGTCTCCATGGCGCTTTCGATCTCTTTGGTGGGCTTGCCCATGCGCTGAAGTCCTTTCTCCACCATGCGGGCGCTGGGTGTACCGGTGCTCGCGCATACGTTCAGGGCCGATTCGATCTTGCCGTCGTGCACATGGTCCTTCACGCGGTCCATCAGGTCCTTGTCGCTCTTCGTGGCCTTGCTCAGGGCCATGATGCGCTCAATGGTAATGTAGACCGTGACCAGCGACATGATGGCCAGGGGGATCATGATGCCCCATCCGCCGTACGAGATCAGGTCGAGGATGGTGATCGTGTCAGGCGGTGCGGTCGGGGTGGTCACGACCTGGTCGGCGGCTTGAACGACCTGGCGGGCCTGATCGGTGGTCTCTTGGAGCTGGGCGAGGAGGGGGAACTGCATCAGTGGGGTTCGGTTACTGGGGAACGTGGAATGTGCTCCGGAAATTTCAAGTGAGCTGCGCCAGGGCCAGCTCGAAGGCAGTGCGGGTCAGGTGTGTCTTTGCGGAGTGGACCTTGTGCGTGCGCTCCAATGCCTTGCCCATGGTGTCGCTCACATCGGCGAAGATGGCCTGGTCGGTGATGGCGGCGCCGTCCTGCATCAAGTACGCGAACACACGCGCCATGCCGCAGTTGGCGATGAAGTCCGGGATCACGGTCACGCGGTCGTCGGCGTACTCGGCGATCGGCCCGTAGAAGATCTCGGGGTCCGCGAAGGGTACGTTGGCACCGCTGGCGATCACCTCCAAGCCACCCAGGCACAAGCGGTCGATCTGTTCGCGGGTCACGAGTCGGCTGGCGGCGCAGGGCAGGAACACTTCCGCACCCACGTCCCATACGCGCTCGTTCACGTCGTGGAAGCTGAGCATGTTCGGGGCCTTCAGCGCGTTGCCGCTCTTGCTGAGGAAGAGGTCGCGTACCGCTTCCGGTGCGATGCCGCCGGGTTCCACGATGCCGCCGTTGCGGTCCACGATGCCGACGATCACAGCGCCTTCACGGCTGAGGTAATAGGCGGCTGCGCTGGCCACGTTTCCCCAGCCCTGCACCACCACACGCTTGCCCTTCACCTTGCCGCCGTATATGCGGTAGAAATGACGTACGCTTTCGCTCACGCCCCAGCCGGTGATCATGTCGGCCACAGCATAGCGCCCGATCAACGGTGTGAAGGCGGGGTCCTCGACCTTCTTGCTCACGCCGTTGCGCAGCTGGCCCACAATGCGCACAGTTGCGCCTTGGTTGTTCGCGAAGTGGCCTTTCACCACGCCTTCCTGCGGGTGCCAGAGACCGAACTGTTCAGTGATCGGGATCACCTCATGCAGCTCGTCCACGTTGAGGTCGCCGCCGGTGCCATAGTAGGTCTTCAGCAAGGGGATCACGGCCTTGTACCAGCGTTCCAGCACCTCCTGCTTGCGCGGGTCCGCAGGGTCGAAGTCAATTCCGCTCTTTGCGCCACCGATCGCGGGTCCGCTCACGGTGAACTTCACTTCCATGGTCTTCGCCAAGCTTTCCACCTCGCGGCGGTCCAGGCCTTTGCGCATGCGGGTACCGCCACCAGCAGCGCCACCGCGCAGGCTGTTGATCACCACCCAGCCTTTCGCTCCGGTGGGTGGGTCGTTCCATTCGAACACGATCTCCGGCGCGCGTTCCTCGAACCGTCGCAATGCTTCTCTCATGGTCTTCCCGAATGGCGTCAAATGTAGACCGGCCCCAGAGGGTGACTTTGCAGGCCGCCCCCCGTTTTCCATGGCCCGGGTGTTAATTGGGTAGCACCAGCGATCCGCCGATGCTGTCCTGCGGGGCACCGGTAACGCTGGCCAGCGTGTTCACTTCGCCCCGCCAGCGCATCAACCCCAGGAAAGCGAACATCAAGGCCTCCTTGAAGTCCACGGTGGAAGCTTCGGACACCGCGATATCTGCTGTGCTCAGGGCCTTCAGACGCTCGATCAGGAAGGCGTTGTGGGCTCCGCCGCCGGTGACCAGCACACGCTGAGCGTTCCCATGGCGCAAGGCATCGGTGATGGTGTGTGCAATGTGCTCCGTCACAGTCCGCAGCCGATCGCGCAGAGCCAGGCGCTCATCCTTCACCAAGGGTGCCATGTGCTCATCGAACCACTCGCGACCCAGCGATCGGGGTGGCGCCTGACGGTAGAAGGGCAGTGCGTCCAGTGCGTTCAGCAGCTCCGGGACCACTTGCCCGACGCGGGAAAGGGCTCCGTCCTTGTCGTAGGCCAGATCGGCCTCGTGGGCCAGCAGGTTTAGCGCCTGGTTGCAGGTGCAGATGTCGTAACCCGTCACCTTGTCCGGGCTGTGATGCGATACGTTGGCAATGCCGCCCAGATTCAGAAAGGTGTCCGTTCCGGTGAAGAGGGCACGCTCGCCGAAAGGAACTAGCGGAGCTCCTTGTCCGCCAAGCGCCACATCCTTGCTCCGAAGGTCGAACACCACGGGTCGACCCGTGAGCGCGGCGATCTGGGCGCCACTGCCGATCTGGGTGGTGAGGCCCTCAAGTGGCTTGTGGAAAATGGTGTGTCCGTGCGAGCTGATCAGGTCCAGGGGCCGCCCGGCGCGAAGCTCGTTGCAGGCCCTGGCGATCATCCGGCCGAGATCCCGGTCCAGGCGTGCCAGTTCCAACGCCGGGCCTTGCATCACGCCGAGCAAACGTTTCCGCATCACCTCATCGAAGGGGACCGTCGCCGCATCTTCGATGGCATGCGTCCAGTCCTCGTCGTGCTTCACAAAGCGGCAATAGGCCACGTCAATGCCGTCGAGCGAACTGCCCGACATCACACCGATGACGTGGAAAGGTCCTTCCATTGCTGGTCTGCAGGGCCAACACCGTCCGGTCCCGCAGGGTGGCGAAGGTATATCCTACCTTTGCCGCCCATTTCCACCTATTACCCACACCATGTTTTTCGAGCTGACGGAGGAGCAGAAAGCGGTACAGGCCGCAGCGCGTGATTTCGCACAGAACGTATTGAAGCCCGGTGTGATCGACCGCGATCGTGAGCAGAAGTTCCCGACCGAGGAGATCAAGCAGCTCGGTGAGCTCGGCTTCCTGGGCATGATGGTCGATCCCAAGTACGGCGGCGGTGGCATGGACACCATCAGCTACGTGCTGGCCATGGAAGAGATCAGCAAGATCGACGCCAGCACCAGTGTGGTGATGAGCGTGAACAACAGCCTGGTCTGCTGGGGTCTGGAGAATTTCGCCAGCGAGGAGCAGAAGCAGAAATACTTGGTGCCCTTGGCGAAAGGCGAGAAGATCGGCGCGTTCTGCCTGAGCGAGCCTGAGGCCGGCAGCGACGCCACCAGCCAGCGTACCACGGCCATCGATATGGGTGACCATTACCTGTTGAACGGCACCAAGAACTGGATCACGAACGGTGGCACCGCCAGCACCTACTTGGTGATGGCCCAGACCGATGTGGCGAAGGGGCACAAAGGCATCAACTGCCTGATCGTGGAGAAGGGCATGCCCGGCTTCGTGGTGGGTGCTAAAGAGGACAAGCTAGGCATCCGCGGCAGCGATACGCACACGCTGATGTTCCAGGATGTGAAGGTGCCCAAGGCCAACCGCATCGGGGAGGATGGCTTCGGCTTCAAGTTCGCCATGAAGACGTTGAGCGGTGGGCGTATCGGTATCGCGGCACAGGCCCTCGGCATCGCCAGCGGTGCTTTCGAACTTGCCACGGCCTACAGCAAGGAGCGCAAGGCTTTCGGTAAGACCATCAGCCAGCACCAGGCCATCCAGTTCAAGCTGGCCGATATGGCCACGGAGATCGAAGCTGCTCGTCTGCTCTGCTTGAAGGCCGCCTGGTTGAAGGACCAGCACATGAACTACGACATTGCCAGTTCCATGGCGAAGCTCTTCTCCAGCGAAGTGGCCATGAAGACGACCGTGGAGGCCATTCAGGTACACGGCGGTTACGGCTACGTGAAGGAGTACCACGTGGAGCGCTTGATGCGTGATGCCAAGATCACGCAGATCTACGAGGGCACCAGCGAGGTGCAGCGCATCGTGATCGGTCGCTCCGTTACCGGCTAGAACGCCGGCACCAAGGCCTCCAGTTTCGTACCGCGGGAGCCCTTCACCAGGATCAAGTATCCGGTGAGGGGCTTCTGTTTGAAGGCCTCCAAGGCGGTTGCAGCATCGGGGTGGACCGTAATGCCTTGTGGGGCCAGTTCCATGAACTCGGGCCCTATGAACACCGCGTCCAGCTTCAGGTCCCGGACCATGGCGAATAGCGCTTCATGTTCGGATCGGCTCTCGACACCCAGCTCTTTCATTCCGCCCAACACGGCCAGCTTCGGCCGTTCCGTGGTCATCGCGGCGAAGTTCTCCAGCGCCACCTTCATGCTGCTGGGATTGGCGTTGTAGGCATCGAGCACCAGTTGGTTGCGGCCGGTATCGGTGAACTGGCTGCGGTTGTTGGCAGGCTCATAATTCTCTAGCGCATCAATGATCACGTCTTCACGTACGCCGAAGTGCCACCCTATGCACATGGCTGCTAGCGCGTTCGGGGCGTTGTAATCGCCGATGAGCTTGGTCTCGATCGATGGGCAGTGCTCGTCCTCTCTGCTGTGGAACCACAGTTCCATGAAGGGTGATCCGCTATTCACTGCCCAGCCGCAGTAGTCAGCCCCATCGTTGCTCCCATAGGTCACACGCTTCAGGCCCTTGCTCTTTTCCATCAACAAGGGATCGTCGCTGTGCACGAACAGGATGCCGGTGTGCTCGCCAAGGAAATCGTACATCTCGGTCTTCGCCTTCACCACGCCCTCGTAGCTGCCGAAGCCCTCCAGGTGCGCGCGGCCGATGTTGGTGATGAGGCCGTGCGTTGGCTCCGCGATCTCCACCAGCTCCCGGATATCGCCCACGTGGTTCGCGCCCATTTCGATGATGGCGATGCGGTGCTCGGGCCTCAAACGGAGCAAGGTCAGCGGTACACCAATGTGGTTGTTGAGGTTGCCAATGGTGGCCAGCGTAGGGCGGTCGGCCGATAGGACCGCATGTACAAGCTCCTTGGTCGTGGTCTTGCCGTTAGTGCCAGTGATGCCCAATACCGGAATGTCGAACTGCCTGCGGTGATACCGCCCAAGTTCCTGCAGGGCCTTCAATACATCAGGCACAAGGAGGATGCGATCGGAGGTGGGGAGGGTGGGGTCATCCACGACCGCAAAGCGGCAGCCACCTTTCAAAGCCTGTGGGGCGAAGGCGTTCGCATCGAAATTAGGCCCCTTGAGAGCGAAGAACATCCCCTCGGCCACAAGCTGGCGCGTGTCTGTGCATGCCCCGCTGCATTCCAGGAAGCGCGCGTGCAGTTCATCGGTAGTGGTCATGCCCCAAAAGAACGACCCCGGCACTTGGCCGGGGTCGCAATTCGAAGTGTTCTTCTGACGATCGCCGGTTACTTGTCCAGCTTGCTCCGGCGCTTGTCGTCACCCATGCCCACCGGACTGCCGACGCGGGTCATCGCGCAGCGGAAACCGATGGTCGAGGTGCTCTGGCGCTCATCCAGGTGTCGGCGCGTACCGGGGTTCGCCCAGTAGATGCGGTCTGCCCAGCTGGCACCCTTGTACACGCGGCTGTGGTCGTTCACCAAAGAGGTCTTGCCCCAATCGTACATCGGGTTGCCCTCGAAGTCAGGCTGATCGTAGTAGACGCTGCTCTCCAAGTCGCCATCGCGGAAGTCGATGTTGTCGCTCTCGCGGTAGTTGCGACGGTCGATGTTCTCTTCCACAGTGACATCGCGGTACTGGATATCACCCGGCTGATCGCTCTGGTAATCGCTGATGCCTCCGAGCAATTTCGGGCAGATCTCCAGATCCTGGCCCTTGATCATGTCCACCATGTCCTGCACGCGCTGCATGGCGGCGTCCTGCTTGCGGGTGTTCTTGAACTCAATGGCCTGGTCGCAGGCGGTGATCAGGTCGTCGATCAATTTGCCTTCCTCTTCCGTGGCCTTTCCCTGCATCTTGGTCTGGAACTCGGTGAGGTAGTACTTGATGCCATCCACATCGTAGATCACCTTGTCGTACTTGTCGTCGATGGCACCATCGCTGTTCAGCACTTTGGTCTTGAACACGTTGCCGCGGAAGGGGCGGAAGTCGTCCTTGTCCTCAGCGCTCAGCGGGCGGTAAACGTCCATCACCCACTCGCTCACGTTGCCGGCCATGTTGTACAGACCGTAGTCATTCGGCCAGTAGCTGAAAACGGGGGCGGTGATCTCGGCATTGTCGTTCAGGCTGCCGGCCACACCCATGTAGTCACCACGACCGCGCATGAAGTTGCCGCGGAAGTCACCGTAGAAGGCACCACCTTTCTTGCGGCTGTCGTAACGCACCCAGTGACCGTTCCAAGGGAAGATCCGGCGTTCCACGATGCGCTCGTCAATGCTGTTGCCCACCAGGCCATAAGCGGCGTATTCCCACTCAGCTTCTGTAGGCAGACGATAACGGGGCAGGAGGATACCGTCCTCCATACGCACGTTCCGTGTGTCGCGGTTCGGGTTGAAGTCCTGCACGCCGTCCACCTTCTTTCCGCTCTCGTACTGTGCGGCCAAGTAGGCATCGGTGGTGAAGTGGTCCTCATTGATCTGGTTCGGGTAGTGCTCGAACAGACCTTCGCGGATCAGGATCAGCTCGTTCACACGGTCCGTCCGCCAAGCGCAGAAGTCGTTCGCCTGAAGCCAGTTCACGCCTACAACAGGGTAATCGCGGTAGGCCGGGTGGCGCAGGTAGTACTCCGTGTAAGGCTCATTGAAGGCCAGCTTACTACGCCATACAAGGGTGTCGGGCAGGGCCTTCTTGTAGATCTCAGGATAGTCCGCGCCGAACACGCGATCCGTCCAGTAGAGATACTCCAACCAGGAGAAGTTGGTCACCTCGGTCTCATCCATATAGAAGGACGAAACGGTGACCGTACGGGGGATGTGATCCCATTCGTGGAGAAGGTCGTCCGTGATACGACCCATGGTGAACTGACCGCCCTCAACGAGAATGAGCCCGGGGCCGGTCTCCTGCTCCTCGAACATGGCCTTTTCAAAGCCTCCGTTCTTGGAGTCGTTGTAGTTCCAGCCCGTGGCGTTGCTCTTCTCGAACTGACATGAGCTCAGGAACGCCGCTCCGATGACGGCGATGGCTGTCGTCCGTGCTAGGTTCATGGTGTTAGCTGGTTCTAGGGGTTCGTTCGATCAGAAGGTTGGGCAAGCGACCTGCCGGAACCTCCTTTTCTTGGGTTTGCAATTGAACTGAAGCTGAAGGCTCACTTCATGCGAACCTGCGGTCGCGGTGGTGAGCTTGCTGGTGGTAACGTCGTAGCTGTAGCCGAACTTGAATTTCTCGGTCTGGAAGCCGATCAAGGCTATGAACGCATCTTTTGCCCGATACCATACACCGGCGGTGATCGGACCGTGATCCAAGTACATGCCGAGGTTGAGTTGACGGAACTCGGCCTGTTGCTGGTAGAGGACGTTCGGAGAGATACGGGTCTTGGGTTTACCGTACTTGCCACGCATGCCCAAGGGAATGGCCGCGCCGGCATGCCCGGTGATCTTCATGGGCAGTTTGCTCGTGCCAACGATGAGCGATTCGTTCGGTTCGGTGAGGTGATGGACCGCGACACCTACATAGAGGATGTCCGTGTAACCGAGCAGACCAGCCGAGAAGTCCACGTTACCAACGCTTCCACCACGGGGCACATCATTGGTGTTGTAGATGAAGCCGCGGCGAGGATCGATCTGGTCGCCGAACGTGAGCTTGCTCCAATCCAGCGATTTCTGGAAGTAGGTGGCCTGGAAGCCGGCTTTGATGGAGAACTTCCGCGTGATGGCCTGCTGGTAGGAGTAGATGCCGCTCACCGTGGTGGTGTTCAACGTGCCTTTGCCGGCCTGGTCGTTGGTGACCAAAAGCCCCAAACCTCCACCAAGCCCTTCCACGTGCTGATCATAGCTGGCGCTGGTGGTCACAAACGTGCCTGTCAGGGCCGGCCACTGGTTCCTGTAGTTCAACACCACCCGGGGGCACCTGGCCGTACCTGCGAAGGCCGGGTTCAGGTACAAGGGGTTGGCGTAGAACTGCGTGAATTGCGGGTCCTGGGCCAAAGACTGTAATGTGCAGAAAACCCCGAGGGTGACCCCCAAGACCGCACGGACTATGGTACGTTTCGTCATGCTCACCATCGATCGGTGCACAAGTGCTAGCGCCAAGTATACGAAGCCCATTGCGTCAAGGTTCACTGAGTGGGGCCGCAATAATCCGGAACCATCCTCGTTCGTCGTGTGTTCTTAACGCAAGGGCCGAAGGTAGTATTTTCGGCACATCCTGTTGAAAACCTGTTAGCAGCTGTTCATGACCTGGTCCCGAAAGAGTACCCTTTTCCTGGTTCTGACATTGGCCTATCCCGTTCTGGCCCAACAGGTCAGGCAATTCGCCATCCCTTGGAAACCCACGGTCGTTCCGCAGGTTGAACGTCAGGCTTCCACCTCCGAACCTGTCAGCTTGTTCCCCGGAGCACAGCTTGACGCCGACCGGCAGGACCTTCCTTATCTCCATGAGAGCGTGCCGATGGGAATGAACACCACCGGCTTTTCCGCTCAGTTGACGGAAGCAGTGTACGAACCGTTGTCCGCGACGGAGATCGGTCTGCTCCCCGGGCTCGGTACCGTGACCGCCTCTGAGGCCGAGGTGCGGCAGCGCTTGGGTCGGCATCGCAAGCAGCCGGTGGCCATGGTCGATATCTATCCCTTCCGCAGGAACTCCGGCTCCGGACAGTACGAGAAGCTCGTCTCCTATAAGCTCAACCTGATCGAGGATCAACGCCGCGGAGCGCCCGGAACGCTGCGCAGTGGGACCTACCCCGGCACTTCGAAGATGGCCAGCGGGGACTGGTACCGCTTCACCGTTCACCAGGACGGGGTCTACCGTATCACGTATGAGTTCCTTGAAACACTCGGGGTCACAAGCCCGGTGGCTTCCGATCAGCTGAACATCTATGGGAACCATGAGGGCCTGTTGCCCTTTGAGAACTCCACCCTCCGCCCTACGGATGTGCTGCCGAACTCCATTGAAGTACAAGATGGTGGCGACGGCACATTTGGACCGGGCGACGAGCTCTTCTTCTACGCAAGCGATGCCCAGCGGTGGAAGTCACAGACCACGGGTTGTGCACCTTGGGCCCATGTGAAGAACGTGTACTCCGATTCCGCCAGTTATTTCGTGGGTATCGGTGTGGATCCGCCCAAGCGCGTGGTGAATGCGCCTTTGAGCCAGGACCCGGCCACCGTGCAGGTCACGGCCTTCGATGATCGCCAGTTCATTGATCGCGACCTGGTCAACCTCATCAAGACCGGACGGACCTGGTTCGCGGAGACCTTCGACATCGTCACCACCTACAATTTCGCCTTCGACATGCCTTACCTGCGGCAGCAGGATAGCGTGACATTGGTGTTCAATGGGGCCACGCGCACCATCGGTACCAGCAACTCCAGTTCATTCTCCGTATCCGGGGGGGGGCTCTCGACCACGTTCTCCGAAACGGGCGTGCCGAGCAACTACAACAGCCTTTATGCCCGGCCCTTTGAGCGCTGCTTCAACTTCCTGCCCACGGGCAACCCGCTGAGCTTCTCCATCACGTTCAACAAGTTCGATCCGGTAACGAGCATTGCCTGGCTGAATTTTCTGGAGGTCCACGGTCGTCGCGACCTGAAGATGGCCGGTAACCAACTGCTCTTCCAGGACCTGGCCTCCGTGGGCGCCGGTCAAGTGGCGGAGTTCTCGCTCGATGCGGCACAGAGCGTGTATCGCGTGTGGGACATTTCCGATCCGGTGAACGCGATGAACGTACCCTACACGGACAACGGGGCCATCAAGAGCTGGAAGCAGCTGAACGATACGGTACACCACTTCGTCGCCTTCCGCAACAGTGGCTATCTGCAACCCAAGGCCATTGGCGCCGTGGCCAACCAGAACCTGCACGGGACCCCGATGCCCACCGACATGGTGATCGTATGCCCCCCCGATTTCATGTCCGAGGCCATGCGACTGGCCGATCAGCGTACTTCTGAAGGGTTGACGGTACAATTGGTCACCCCCCAACAGGTCTTCAACGAGTTCAGCAGCGGGCAGCGGGATGCCTCGGCGATCAAGCGCTACATGAAGATGCTCTACGACCGGGCCGGCACCGACCCGCTCATGATGCCGCAGTACCTGTGCCTTTTCGGCGACGGTTCCTACAACAACATCGCGCTGGATGCGAACAACCAGAACTGGATCCCCAGCTACCAGACCGCCAATTCGACGGATCCCACGCGCTCCTACGTGTCGGATGATTTCTATGCACTGCTTGATGATGGAGAAGGGGAGAACACCTTTGACATCACGGACATTGGAGTGGGACGCATACCCGTGATCGGTCGCGACCAAGCCCGCCAGATGGTTGACAAGATCCTTGCGTACGACCGTTTGACCATGCTCACCTCCACCGGTGCACAGTGTGCCGTAGGCAACGATGCAGGGTTGAATGACTGGCGCAACTGGGTGATGTTCGTGGGTGATGACCAGGAAGGGGATGGATTTGAAGGCACGGTGCACATGAGCCAGAGCGATGGCCTGGCAACATCGGTGGAGAATGAGCACCCCTGCTACAACATCAACAAGGTGTACCTCGATGCGTACACGCAGTACACCACGCCGGGCGGCGAGCGCTACCCTGATGCCCAGGCCGAACTGCGCGAGCGTGTGGAGAAGGGGCTCTTGCTGGTGAACTACACCGGTCACGGCGGTGAAGTGGGTTGGGCCCATGAACGCTTGTTGGATGTGAGCACGATCCTGGGTTGGACCAACTTGGAACGCCTTCCGCTCTTCATGACCGCCACCTGTGAGTTCAGCCGCTGGGATGATCCGGCGCGGACCTCGGCCGGTGAGTTGGTGTTCCTGAACCCCGACGGTGGCGGCATCGCCCTGATGAGCACGACTCGACTGGCCTTCAGCAGCCAGAACTATGCGCTGGCCCAGTACTTCTACGACCACGTGTTCGACACGCAGGATGATCAGGGCCGCACCGTCCGCTTGGGTGATATCTACCGCCGCACCAAGGTGGACATCACCACCAGCCAAGGGAACCAGACCAACCACCGGAACTTCGTCCTGCTCGGGGATCCGAGCACGCGTCTGGCCCAGCCCCGTAACAAGTCCATCATCACCAGCATCACCGATACGCTGGGTAACCCCATCGACACGATCAGCGCCTTGGCCACGGTGCGCATCAGCGGTCAGGTTGTGGACCTGAACAACCAGGTCCTCAGCGATTTCAACGGGCAGGTGATCCCCACTGTGTTCGATAAGAAAGTGACCGTGAGCACCCTCGCCAACGATGGTGGCTCGCCCTTCAATTTCGGGCTGCGCAAGAACATCATCTATCGCGGTAGGGCGACCGTGACCAACGGTCTTTTCTCTTTCACCTTCGTGGTGCCCAAGGACATCCAGTACCAGGTCGGGCCAGGCCGCATCAGCGTTTACGCCGAAAGCCCGAGCACCAATGCATGCGGCTACGACAATGAGCCGTTGGTGGGCGGTACGTCCTCCAACGTACTGACCGATGAAGCAGGTCCACGCATCGAACTGTTCATGAACGATGAACGCTTCGTGCCCGGCGGCATCACCGACGAATCGCCCCTGCTGTTCGCCAAGCTCTTCGACGACAACGGCATCAACACCTTGGGCAACAGCATCGGCCACGATATCGTGGCCGTGGTGGACGCCAATACCGAACAGGCCCTGGTGTTGAACGACCGGTATGAGGCCGACCTCGACACCTACAAGAGCGGCAAGGTGCGTTACCGCTTCAAGGACCTGACCGAAGGCACGCATACGCTCGATCTGAAAGCCTGGGACGTGTTCAACAACAGCAGCACGAAGAGCACGGAGTTCGTGGTGGCCCCTAGCGCTGAACTGGCGCTGGAGCATGTGCTGAACTACCCGAACCCCTTCACCACGCATACCGAGTTCTACTTCGAGCATAACCGCCCTTGCAGCACGCTCGATGTGCAGGTGCAAGTGTTCACCATTGCGGGAAGGCTGGTGAAGACCATCAACCGCTCGCTGGCCTGTGACGGCTTCCGCAGTGAGCCCATGGCTTGGGATGGGCTCGATGACCAGGGTGACAAGCTCGGCCGTGGGGTCTATGTCTACCGACTGGCCATCGCCACCCCTGAGGGTGAAAAGGCCGATACCTTCGAGAAGCTCGTGATCCTCCGGTGATGCCATTGCACAATAACAGCACCCCCTTGCCCGTATATTTGCCGTCCTTTTCCGAGACCGAAAGATCATGAACGTCACGCCCATCCGTTGGGGTCTTCCCTTGCTGACCTTGGTCGCAGCAGCTCCTTTGAGCGCCCAGGTGAGCACCGGTTGCATCAATGAGCTTTCCGGCCAGGATTGCGACAAGCAGCTCAATACCATCACTACGGCAGTGCCGTTCCTGATGATCTCTCCGGATTCCCGTGCCGGTGGCATGGGCGATGGCGGCGTGGCGGTGAGCCCTGATGCCAACGCCATCCACTGGAACCCCAGCAAGCTGGCCTTCGCGGAGAACGAGAGCGAGTTCCGCATGTCCTACTCGCCCTGGCTGCGCAACTTGGTGCCTGACATGAGCATGGCCTACCTGGCCGGCTTCAAGAAACTGGCGAACAACCGCTCCGCCATCGGCGCCTCCCTCCGCTACTTCAACCTGGGCAGTATCCAGTTCACCGACATCAACGGCCAGCCCATCCGCGATTTCAAGCCGGCCGAGTTCGCGATTGATCTCACCTTCTCGCAGAAACTGAGCGACCGCACCGCCGGTGGCATCACCCTCCGCTACGTGAACAGCAACCTTACCGGTGGCTTGAACGTGAGCGGTGCCAACACCAAGGCCGGTCAGACCATCGCTGCTGACGTTTCCTTCTACTACATCAAGGACGACCTGGAGCTTGGGCAGAAGGATGGCGAGTTCGCCTTTGGCATCAATGTGTCGAACATTGGCGCCAAGATGTCGTACTCGGATGCGGCCAAGCGTGACTTCATCCCCATCAACCTACGTCTCGGGCCCCGGTTCACCATGAACATGGACGAGTACAACAGCCTCTCCTTCAATCTGGACATCAACAAGCTGCTTGTACCGACCCCGCCGGTTTACCTGTTGGACAGCTCCGGCAACGTGGCCAAGGATGACCAGGGCAACCTGATCATCGCCAGCGGTGAGGACCCCAACCGGGGTGTGGCCGCAGGCATGTTCGGGTCCTTCAGCGACGCGCCGGGTGTGGTGTACTACGATGATAACGGCGCTGTCCAAGTGGAATCCGGCAGCAAGTTCCGCGAGGAGATGCGCGAGATCAACCTGGGCGGTGGTTTCGAATACTGGTACGCCAAGCAGTTCGCCTTCCGCGGTGGCTACTTCTGGGAGCACTTCACCAAGGGCAACCGTAAGTACGTGACCCTCGGTGCCGGCCTTCGCTACAAGGTGTTCTCGCTGGATCTCAGCTACCTGATCGCCAACACGCAGCGCAGTCCGCTGGCGAACACCCTTCGCTTCACCATCGGATTCAACTTCGACGGCAAGCGCAAGAAGACGGAGGTCGAATGACCCCATTCCGCATCGGCCTTGGCTATGATGTGCACCAGCTGGTGGCCGGCCGTGAGCTCTGGCTTGGTGGTGTGCTGATCCCCCATAGCGTGGGTGCCCTCGGACACAGCGATGCTGATGTGCTCTTGCACGCCCTCTGTGATGCCCTGCTCGGCGCCGTGGCCTTGGGCGATATCGGTCACCACTTCCCCGATACCGACATGCGTTGGAAGGGTGCGGACAGCAAAGTGCTGCTGGCCGAGGTGGTGCGCCTGCTGAAGGAGAAGGGCTGGTCCGTTGGCAACGTGGACTGTAGCCTGGTGCTCGAAGCACCGAAGATCAAGCCACACATCCCTGCCATGCGCGCGGCCATCGCTCCGCTATTAGGTGTTGATGTGGATGCCGTGAGCATCAAGGCGACCACCAACGAGAAGATGGGTTTCGTGGGGCGTGCCGAGGGCGTTTGCGCCCATGCCGTGGCACTCGTCCACAAGGTCTAGTCGTCCCCGTCGTCCGCTGGCATCTCATTGAAGGTGGCCATCGACTGCTCGTCCTCGAAGTAGAACACACGCAGCTGCACGGTATCACGAAGCAGGTCGATCTTGCCCACTTCGATGCGGCTCACGCTGATACCGAGGCGTTCCTTCAGGTCCGCGTGCAGGGCTTCGCGTTTCTCCGGGCGGATCAGGTCGATCTTCTCATAGTTCACAAAGCGCATGGCCTCGTGGCGCGTGAGCCAGAGGTGTTCCAAGGCGTAGGTCACCAGGAGGATCATGCCGTCGGTGAACAGGAGCTCCGCGAGGCTGATCTTCTTGCTCACCAGCGCGTTGATCACCGCGAGGGCGATCACCGCGAACAGGTAGGTCATGTCCTTGATGCTGATCTGTTCGGTGCGGTAGCGCAACACGCTGAACACCGCGAACAGGCCGAAGGCGAAGCCGGTGCTCAACTTCACGTTGTTCAGCAGCACGCACAGGAAGAAGATGAGGATGTTGAAGAGGAAGTAGGTGAAGAGGTGGTCCTTCTTCCGGTGGATGGGGTAGTAGATCAGCCGGATGAGGATGAACAGCACCACCACGTCCAATGTGAACTTGAACAGCAGCTCCCACAGATCGTCGTGGAAGATGCGCATTCCGAAGAGCTTCGCGGTCATCATGGTCGTGGCCTCAGGCGGCGTTGCGGATGCGCTCCAGTTGGAGCAGGATGGGTTTGAAGGCGTTGCGTTTCACACGGTCGTGCAGCAGCATCATGCCGACGCAATACTTGCTCATGCCAGCGGGTCGATTGCCGAGGGCCCGCATGAGCCGTGCGAACGGGGAGTTGCGGTCGGCGCGCGCTTCCTTCAGCTCGGCCACACAGATCCCTTCCAGGGCGCGTTCCGTTCCGGCCTGCGTGAAGCGCATGGCATGGTCGATGGTGAGCCGTTCGTTGCGTGTGCGATGCACCAGCGTGAGCCGGGTGAAATGGTTCCAGAGCTGGGGCAGAAGGGGCTCTGCACAGTTGCTCGCGTTGGCCGCGAAAAGCTGTTGCTCGGGCGTCATCACCTCGGGGATCCGCTCCACGCGAACGCGCTTCTTGTCGGTGCCACCGCGACCGGTCTTGCGCTTCACCTCCAGGTAGCACAGGTCGCTGCCCAGGTATTCGCGAAAGCGCACCTTGCTGCGGAAGGACCTGCCGTTGTGGTGCTCGTGGAAGTGCTTGAGGTCGGCGGTGTCGAAGTACAGCGAACGGTAGTCGGTGCCTCGCTTGCCAGCCACTTCCAGGATGCGGTATTCGGAACGCAGCTGTTCCAACAGTTCCGGCAGCTGCGCGGAACCGAACACGTACTTGGTGTCCATGCGGTCCTGCAAGGCCACGCGGTCCATCTCGGTGAGCGAGATGGGTTCGAAACGGGCGAGGACCTCTGGGAGCGTGGGCATGGCTGAAGCGGCCAAATCTATGCAACCGCAGCGGGCGCAGCCTTCGGCAACCTGTGGAGCACGTTACCTTCGGAACCCTTTTCCCTTACCCTCCATGTCAACAACGCGCAAGGTCACCACCACATACATGCACCATGCTTCGTGGTCGGCACTGCCGAAGGAGGACCAGGAACTGCTGAAGCTGGCCCAGCGCGCGGCCCGCAACGCCTACGCCAAGTACTCCAAGTTCAAGGTCGGAGCCGCGCTCCGCATGACCGACGGTGAGATCATCCCCGGCAGCAACCAGGAGAACGCCGCCTTCCCCGCAGGGATCTGTGCCGAACGCACCGCTCTGCACGCCGCCATGACCGTGATGCCCCGTGGGCAGGTGGACACCATGGCCATCGTGGTGCCCCAAGTGAAAGGCCGGGACCCCGTGACCCCCTGCGGTATCTGTCGTCAGGCCCTGTTGGAACAGGAGAACCGCCAGGGAAGCCCCGTGCGTTTGCTCATGGGCAACGTGCGCGGTCCGGTGCTCGAGACCTTCAGCGCCGAGAGCCTGCTGCCCCTGTCCTTCGACAGTTCGTTCCTGCGGAAGTAGGGCGCTTCGGGTCCTGCCAAGGCAAGGGCTCCAAGGCTATCTTTGGCCCGCTCCCACGAGCTGCTTCCCATGGCCACCAAGACCGCATCCACGCCCGCCAAGGCTTCCGCCGGCACCGCGAAGAAGTCCGCTCCGGCATCGTCCGGCGCCTTCACCAAGGAGACCTACCAGCGTTGGTTCAAGGACATGCTGCTCATGCGGCGCTTCGAGGAGAAGACCGGGCAGCTCTACACCATGCAGAAGTTCGGCGGTTTCTGCCACCTCTACATCGGGCAGGAAGCCATCCTCGCGGGCATGATCACCGCCATCGGCAAGAACGACCGCATCATCACCGGCTACCGCGACCACGCGCACCCGTTGGTGTTGGGCACCCCTGCGAAGAACGTGATGGCTGAGCTCTACGGGCGCACCACCGGCACCAGCAAGGGCAAGGGTGGCAGCATGCACTACTTCGACAAGGAGCGCAACCTCTTCGGCGGCCACGGCATCGTGGGCGGGCAGATCGGCCTGGGCGCCGGAATCGCCTTCGCCGACCAGTACAACGGCAACGACAGCGTGACGCTCTGCTCCATGGGCGACGGCGCCGTGCGCCAGGGCATGCTGCACGAGACCTTCAACATGGCCATGACGTGGAAGCTCCCGGTGATCTTCATCATCGAGAACAACAACTACGCGATGGGCACCAGCGTGGAACGCACCAGCAACGTGCACGACCTGTACACCTTGGGTGAGAGCTACGACATGCCCGGTGAGCCCGTGGACGGCATGAAGTGCGAGGCCGTGCACGAGGCCATCGCCAAAGCTTGCGCCCACTGCCGCGAAGGCAAAGGGCCCTACCTCCTTGAGATCAAGACCTACCGGTACCGCGGCCACAGCATGAGCGACCCGCAGAAGTACCGCACCAAGGAGGAAGTGGAGGAGTACAAGCAGCAGGACCCCATCGAAGATGTGCGCACCAAGTTGCTCTCGAACAAGTGGGCCACCGAGGCCGAGCTGGAAGCGCTGGATGTGGCGATCAAGCAGGAGGTGGAGGAGGCCGTGAAGTTCGCGGAGGAAAGCCCCCTGCCCGGTCCCGAAGCGCTGTACGAGGACGTGTACAAGACACCGGACTATCCCTTCATCAAGGACTGAACATGCGCGTCGCTTGGGCATATATCACGACAGCTGCCCTGCTGATGGCCTGTACCAAGGACAACGTGGAGACTTCCCCGGTGTATTACCCGCCCGCCCAAGGTGGTGGGGGCGGTCCTGTCGAAATAGGCACGTTCGTGGGAACGTTCATGACACGTTCATCATGGCCCGGTGGACCGGATATCAGCGATCCCGACACGTCCATCTTTGCGGATACAGTGAACGTTACTGTTGCGATGGACACTTCCATGCGCGAGCTCCAGTTCACCATTCATGACCGCACCTACACGGGTTCGTGGGATGCCGGTTCCAATGATGTGGATTGGGGAAGCGGGATCGCGCTCCTCTACGATGGTGCTGTTATCGACAGCATCCGATTTCAACATTCCGAGGGTTCCTCAGGGACAGTTTTTCACCACACATTCCGAGGCACCAAGCTGCCTTGATCGAACTGCATAACATGGCCGAGATCGTACGCATGCCGAAGCTGAGCGACACCATGACCGAGGGTGTGGTGGCGAAGTGGCACAAGAAGGTGGGTGACACGGTGAAGAACGGTGAGATCCTCGCCGAGATCGAGACCGACAAGGCCACACTGGAGTTCGAGAGCTTCCATGACGGTGTGCTGCTGCACATCGGTGTGCCTGAAGGCAAGGCCGCTGCGGTGGACAGTTTGCTCGCCGTGTTCGGGAAGGGCGGTGAGGACATCAGCGCCTTATTGGCCGAGGCGGCCAGTGCAGCCCCGAAGGAGCAGGCGCAGGTGCAGGAGGCAAAGACCCCCGCTGCCATTCCCGCTTCTGCCCCTGCGCCCGCCCCTGCCCCTGTCACAGCGCCTGCCCCTGCATCCGCGCCTGCTCCCAAGACCGCGTCGACCCCCGCGTCTGCCACGAACGGTAACGGTCGCAAGCACGCCAGCCCGCTCGCCAAGCGCCTGGCCGAAGAGAAGGGCATCGACATCGGTCGCGTGAAGGGCAGCGGTCCCGAAGGCCGTATCACCAAGCGCGACATCGAAGGCTTCACCGGTGGTGGCTATTCCCCCGTGCAGGAGGAGCGCTTCACCGAAGTGGCCGTAAGCCAGATGCGCAAGACCATCGCCAAGCGCCTGGCCGAAAGCAAGTTCACCGCGCCGCACTTCTACCTCACCATCGAACTCGACATGTCGCGTGCGATGCAGGTCCGCGAGGCTATCAACGCCAGTATCGCCCCGGACAAGGTCAGCTTCAACGACATGGTGATCAAGGCCGTGGCCGTTTCACTGAAGTCGAACCCGAAGGTGAACAGCAGCTGGCTCGGCGACCGCATCCGCTACAATGAGCACGTACACATCGGCGTGGCTGTGGCGGTGGAAGATGGCTTGCTGGTCCCGGTGGTCCGCTTCGCGGATGGTAAGCCTCTGCGCACCATTGGCGCCGAGGTGCGCGACATGGCCAAGAAGGCCAAGGAGAAGAAATTGCAGCCCGCCGATTGGGAAGGCAACACCTTCACCATCTCCAACCTCGGCATGTTCGGCATCGAGGAGTTCACCGCCATCATCAACCCGCCGGACGCCTGCATCCTGGCCATCGGCGGCATCATGGAGAAGCCCGTGGTGCGCAACGGGGCCATCGTTCCCGGCCACACCATGAAGGCGACGCTGAGCTGCGACCATCGCGTGGTGGACGGCGCCACCGGTGCCGCCTTCCTCAACACCTTCAAGGGGTTGATGGAGGAACCGGCCTTGCTGCTGGGGATGGGGGCGATCTAGATCGTTGAGCAATGGACGCGACCGGTATCTGGGTTACGATACTGATCGTCTTCTTTCTGCTGGGCCTGCTGTATCAGTCAGTTGCGGCCATTCGGCTGCTCCTTGGTTCGATCATTGATAAGATCCGCGTGATACGAAGGTTCGGTATGTCTCGCATACCGATCGAGAATAGGGTCCTATTCACGTTCGCCATTTCATTGGCGGTCGTTGGCCTGGTCGGGGATCGCACCTTGATCAGAACCAAAGATCTTGCCTATGTCTATGTTGGGGTCGCTGCCTTGGGCGTGATATGGTCATGGTGGAAGTCGTACTCGTCGGCCAAGGATCTTTACCACGGGATCGTAACCGGCGTTTTCGGCCTAGGTCCGGCGGCATTGGCTCTCCTGTTGTTGCTCAACCTCATCCCCCGCGCGATGACCGTCGAGGAGCATCCCTTAGCAAGCACAGGTATGAAATGCTCCGGAATTTGGCCACACTATGGATGTATTGTCATTATGAACTTAAAGGATGGCGCATTCAGCGAATGGGACAGAGCGCGAACAAGGAGTGCATCTCCGATCAGCGGAACATCCGCGGTACGCTTCACCATAGGAGAGGGCTTGCTTGGGGCTCGCGTCATTTTTTCACGAACGGATCTAGCAGCTGATGGCAATGAGCTCCACTGAAGAGCGCATTGCGAAACATCAGGCATTGGTTCGTTGACACGGCAGCCCCCTTTATTCAGGATTAAAGTGCTCCCTGCATGATCTCCCGCCTCCTCGTCCTCGGCCAATTCGGTTCCATCGCCGTGCTCCTCATTGGCGGCGGTTGGCAGTTGCCATGGTGGGCCTGGAGCCTGTTCATCCTTGGCCTGTTGGTCTTCGGTTGGGCGGCGCTGTCGCTGGGTCGCAACAACTTCACCATCCTGCCTGATCCGCGCGAAGGCAACACGCTTTCGCAGGCCGGGATCTACCGTTTAGTCCGACACCCGATGTACACGGCGGTGCTGCTGTGCGGTGTGGGCGTCTCCTTCGGCGCACCAAGCGTGTGGCGGTGGATCGCGTTGGGTGTTTGCCTCGTGCTGCTGCTTGTGAAGGTGCGTTACGAGGAAGGTCTGCTCACTGCGCGGCACCCGGACTATCAGGAGCGGATGAAGGGCGTGGCGCGGCTGCTGCCGGGTGTGTGGTGATCGGAACTTGATCGGCGCGAACGGCTGCTCGTTATCTTACAACCACCTAACTCCATCCGATGAACGCTCTGCGACTTTTTCCGTTCGTACTGATCGCTTTGGCAGCGTGTCAGAAGGATGATGAGGGTGATGCCATGCCGTCCGGGGGAAATGGATCCGGTTCCGTATCGGTCTGGACACCTGAAATGCAATTCACGCAGAATGGTCAACAGAGCATTCTATCGGCGGCGGATTGGACATTCGCCAGTGCTTCCACCGCACAGCATTACACCTCACCGGATTACTGCCATGCTTTGCAGGAGGCTGTTATCACGAACAGTGATGTGCCAACGGAACAGTGGCGCATCGGGTTCATTGGTGCGTTCGTCAACATGAACGGGGTGGACCCGACACCAGTGCAGCTCGGCTCCATGGCCTACCTCAACTCCTATTTCTACGGGCGTTTCCTTTGGAACCAAACAGCGGGCTCTTACTCCGTGAGCGAGGGGGTGCGGATCGAGTACATTGATCAGAACGGAGTCCATTGGTCCACCGACCGGATGTCAACTCCGCCAAGCGCCAACTTTGCCGTTACTGAGGCCGTTTCCACTGGAAATGCAACAGGCACGCTTAGGCAGATGAAGGTCACGTTCAAGGCGTCGCTTCGAAATGACAATGGAGATACGTTCAGCGTGCAGGACGGAGCATTCACTGGTCCTATCGTGTTCCTCTAAGCTTCCTGGATGAAGGGCGTGGCGCGTCTGCTGCCAGGGGTATGGTAGGGCAATACGCGGCCTGCTTCTGCGTAGTTCAACTACCAAACCCCTGTCGCATGTCCATCACAAAGAGCGCACTGCTCGCCTTGTCCGTTATCACGTTACTGGCATCGTGCAGGAAGGAGGATGATGGGAACGATGTGCCGAACGTTCCCAACGCGTCGCTCGACGTGACCTCCTTCAGCCTGTTGGACTCCGGGAACTATTGGGTCTACGAAAGAAGGCAAGTGGACTCCATGGATGTCGATCAAGGAACGCCTGTCCGCTTGGACAGCCTCTACGTCGTTGGAGACACCCTTCTTGATGGCGAGATCTTCACCATGATCCGCTTGGGTGTCAATGGGCAACCAGGTAACGGTGCGCGCTACTACTGGCGTGATTCCGCTGACTGCATCGTGGATCCGTACGGGTCGATCCAGTTCATCACCGGCAGGTTCGATGAAGTGTTCTATACCTACAATGTCGGTGGTCCGGCGGGAGTGATCATCGACTACACCATTCCGTCGGCCATGGTCCCGGTCACAACGCCGTCCGGATCGTACAATACCTATTTGGTGAACGGTGCGGTTACCAGTTATGGCATGATCCCGTTCGTGCCGGAATGGAAGTATCCCCGGCACTATTGGGCCCAGGACATTGGCAGGGTGAAGTGGTACGAGTACTTCTCCAGTTCGCCGCTCGGGTTCCGGTACGAGCTGTTGCGGTACAACGTGCAATAGCCGCCGCAGTGCCGGTCTAGGTCAGGTATTCCGGCGTCATCGCTCCGGACAGCACGATCAGCTTTGGCGACACAGTCTTGCTTGGCGCGCCAACGATACGGGAGCTTTCGGCTATTCCACCCAGAACTTGTAGGTAGCACTTGAGGCGGAACCAAACAAATGAGCCAAGTAGATGCCACTAGCATCACTCGGAAGATGGAAGGCCACTTCCGACTTGCCGGGTCGAACATCACTTGTCGCAATAATTTTTCCATTCGCACCATACACGAAGAGCCGTTCGAAGCTATCGGCGCATGGCCACGCTATGGTTCTTCGGTTGCCCATGGACCGCATTGTGAGAACATTGCATTCTGTGAGCACCGGCATACCGACCTCGCGACAATCATGACCGTACTCCAATGAATTATTCAATCCCCACCCGGCGAAGGATCCGTTGAGCCATACGCCGTCATGGACATAATCAGATAGCGTTCCCGCTAGATCTGGTTCATTCACCACACCGAGGAATGAGTCGCCTTGTGAAGTACCGTTCGAACTGATCCTAGCCACATATAGGCGCCGATCGGGGCCAAGTTTCAAGGTGGCGAAGCCTCCATCGCCAGCGATCTGATGCAGTACAGTCAGCGAATTCTGAATCGCGGTTTGGGTGCCACCATCAAGATCGAACTGAACAAGCGCTCCATCCTCGAATGAATTGCCAATTTGAGGGTTCTTAACCCCGATGTAAAGCTTTGACCCATTCGGGGAAAACGAAAGGCCATAGCCTCCACCAGGGATTGATAACACGATCGGTGAGGAGAACGCCCCAGTCGAAGGGTCGAACTCAAGCACACACGTGATGCCGTTGTAGCACGTTGTGAATGCCAACCGCGTACCATCCGGCGACGCTCGCATACCGCCAACGGCATCTATATTCGAACTGTTCGGTGGGCCTGGCTGTGGCGTTGCGACCACGGGGCCGATGTTCTGAAATTGAGGGATGGTCGCCACGCCGCTTGAGGTTATCGCGTAGTTGAAGAATTGCTCATTGCCGAAGGAGTGGCCCACAAGCCAGTAGTCAGACCCGTTCGCATGTGGTATCACTGTCAGGAATTCACAATGCTGCGATGTCAAGAGCACGTTGAACTTGCTCTCCACACCCCCAAGGCCGCCATCAAGCGACATGTCCACGACAGCATAGTACAGGCTGAAGGCTGCGGGGTGGTTCGGCTGCCAAGAGACCCCCGCTTGAACCTCAGGTATGAAGATGAAGTACTTCGATGGGTTCCCAGGCCATGGTGCAATGACCATCTGTGCCAGTGAGTTGCTAAGTCCCACTGGGTCGCCATTCAGCATTGGCTGTCGAAGGGAGTTATACACCCGGTACCCTGAAGTGTAAAAGAGCAAGCCGCCTGTAGCCCCGTCACAGATCGATGTTGTGCCTTCCCAAGCATAGTTGTCCGGATATCCATCGCTCACCACGCTGGGACTGCATCCGTTGAAATCCAGCCCCAAGCCATCGGGCCCGAAGTACCAGACGTAGTCCTGTTTTTGAGCGGTCGCGATGTTCAGGCTCAGGGTTAAGAGCCCGGCGACAATGGTTAGACGTGAGTGCGAGGTCATTCATTGCAAGATAGCGGTCCGGGCCTCTGGTCAGATCTGAATTGAAGTGGACACTGAGCGCAATAGCCTCTTTGGATCTTGCGTTGCTCGGACATTCCCACCGCCCATGCTCCGCACCGCCCATGACTTGCTCTGGCGCCATGTTGAATTGGATCGCCCTGAGCTGTGGCTTCTGCCTGGCGCTGCTGGCCGGTCGTATAGAACTGAGCGGTCGCACTTCTTTCTTCTTCCTTAGCTGGAACCTGGCGCTGGCTGTTATCCCGCTCTGCTTCGCGGTGGCTGCCCAGGCCGTCAGTCGCACACGGTGGAAGCTGTGGGCGCTCCCCATGCTCGGTCCTTGGTTGTTGTTCTTCCCGAACGCCCCCTACATCCTCACCGACCTTATGCACCTGAAGCACCGCGCGCCGGTGCCGCTGTGGTACGACCTGGTGATGCTGCTCGCCTTCGCGCTCACCGGCCTCTTCGTCGGTTACCTCTCGCTGCATCTAGCAGAGGATGTCCTGAAGCGCACGCTGAACCGGACATTCGCTGTGCTCGGGGTGGTCGCGGCCGTCTTCCTCAGTGCTTTTGGCATCTACCTGGGCCGTGTGCTGCGGTGGAACAGCTGGGATGTGGTGTACGCCCCGCGCTCCTTGGCCTTGGACATCGCGAGACCCGTGCTGCATCCGTTCCGGCACGAGCAGGTCTGGCTGATGACCGCCTTGCTCGGCGTGCTGCTGATCAGCGGCTACTACCTGGTGAAGGGGATCGGGGCGCAAGCCCCAGCGGAAAGGGCATAAGCGACGATACCGCCGGTGCCCCCCGTATTTTCGGCACCGATGCACGGCTACCTCGAGACCCCGATCGAGTACCTGAAGGGCGTAGGCCCCCAGCGGGCCGAGCTGCTACGCGCGGAGCTGGGCATCGCCACCTTCGGCGACCTGCTGCAGCATTTCCCCTTCCGCTACGTGGACCGCAGCCGCTTTCACACGGTGCGCGAGGTGAACGAGGAGCTGCCCAGCGTGCAACTGCGCGGCGTGGTGTCGGACATCAAGACGCTCGGCGAGAAGCAGGGGCGACGGCTCACGGCGAAGCTTACGGACCCCACCGGTAGCCTTGAGCTCGTGTGGTTCAAGGGCATCAAGTGGCTGCAGGGTTCCTTGAAGAACGGGCAGGAGTACATCGTGTTCGGGAAGCCCAGCCAGTTCCGGGACAAGGTGAACCTCGCGCACCCCGAAGTGGAACTGGCGGAAGCGTGGGAGGCCGGGCTTGACGCAACGCTTCAACCGGTCTACAGCACCACGGAGAAAGCCACCGCCAAGGGGCTCGGCAGCCGCGCCATCGGCAAGCTCACGCACACGCTGCTGCTCACGCCGGGCCTCCACATTCCTGAGAACCTCAGCAGGGGCTTGGTGCAATGGCTCGGCGGCCTTGAACGAGAGGAGTGCTACCGCCAGTTGCATGCGCCCAAGGACCAGCACCACTTGGACCAGGCCACGCGCCGATTGAAGTTCGAGGAGCTCTTCTTCATCCAGCTGCAACTGCTGAAGCAGAAGCTGCTGCTACAGCAACAGGTGAAGGGCAACCGCTTCGATCACGTGGGCGAGTTCTTCAACTCGTTCTACAAGGAACACATGCCCTTCGAGCCCACCGGCGCGCAAAAGCGCGTGGTGAAGGAGATCCGCAAGGACATGGGCAGCGGCCACCAGATGAACCGGCTGGTGCAGGGTGATGTGGGCAGTGGCAAGACGCTCGTCGCGCTACTGTGCATGCTGATCGCATTGGACAATGGCTTCCAAGCCGCGTTGATGGCACCGACCGAGATCCTCGCGCAGCAGCACTTCGCCACCCTGGGCCGTATGCTGAAGGATATGCCGCTGGAAGTGCGGCTGCTCACCGGTAGCACGAAGACTGCTGAACGCCGAAGCTTGCACGCTGCACTGAAGGAAGGGCACATTCAGATCCTGATCGGTACACATGCGTTGCTGGAGGATCCGGTCGTGTTCAAGAACCTCGGCCTGGTGGTGATCGACGAACAGCACCGCTTTGGCGTAGCACAACGGGCCCGGCTCTGGGCGAAGAACACCATGCCGCCACACGTGCTGGTGATGACGGCCACACCGATCCCCCGCACCTTGGCCATGACGCTATACGGCGACCTTGACGTGAGCGTGATCGATGAGCTTCCCCCGGGCCGCAAGCCGGTGAAGACCGTGCACCGCTACGACAGTGCGCGCAACGCCGTGTTCTCGTTCATGGAAGAGGAGATCGCGAAGGGCCGGCAGGTCTACGTCGTCTATCCGCTGATCGAGGAGAGCACGAAGGGCGACGCTGCCAGCAACCCCGCGAAGGACCTCAAGGACCTCACCGACGGCTTCGAGGCCATGACGCGCCGCTTCCCGCTGCCGAAGTACGCCGTGAGCATGGTGCACGGTCGCATGGACCAGGCCACGAAGGACTACGAGATGGCGCGCTTCAAGAAAGGCGAGACCAGCATACTTGTCGCCACCACGGTGATCGAAGTAGGCGTGGACGTGCCGAACGCGAGCGTGATGGTGATCGAGAACGCTGACCGCTTTGGGCTGAGCCAACTGCACCAGTTGCGTGGTAGGGTCGGGCGTGGCGCGGAACAGAGCTTCTGCATCCTGATGACCGGGGATAAGCTGGGCAACGATGCCCGCACGCGGCTGGGAACCATGGTGCGTACCAACGACGGCTTCGAGATCGCCGAAGTGGACCTTCGCCTGCGTGGCCCGGGTGACATCCTCGGCACGCAACAGAGCGGACTGCCCACGCTTCACCTCGCGGACCTGATCCACGACCAGGACATCCTTCAGCAGGCGCGGGCCGCCGCACAACGCATCCTCGATGCGGACCCCGAGCTCAGCGATCCGAAGAACGCGCCGATCGCCGGGGAGATGGCCGAGCGGATGCGTACCCAGGCCGTGTGGGGACGAATTAGTTAGGTGGTCAGCGCCTTCTTGCGCCGGATGCTCTCGGGGTCGAGCACATGCACCAGCGCGCCGGATGCGATCAGGAACTGCGCCAGCGCATAGGTCACCATCACCAGCGTATTGCCATACGGTAGCGGACGAACGAAGCGACCGGTGGCCAGCAGGCTGTCCGATGCGATGAAGAGCAGGGCACCGACCAGCACCATCCAGAAGCTGGTGGAGTAAGTGCGACGGTAGCGGAAGGCGGCCGCGATGCCCATCAGGGTGATGGCACCGGCATAGACCAGCACCGGCGCCACCATCACATCATCCAAACGCGGCTGAATGTCCAAGGCGAACGCGAAACCGTAGATGAGGATGAGGGCCGAGATCACCGTGGAGAGGATCACGCCTTGTGCCCCACCTGTGGTGGTGATGTTGTGGATGAAGGCCAGCGTGTAGCAGAGCTGCGCGATCAGGAAGGCCGCCAGCCCGAGCAGGAAGTTGAAGTGGTCCAGGTGCTGGAACATCAGGGCGACATCGCCGATCAGGGAGAAGAACAGGCCCGCCTGGATCAGCAGGGTGAAGCGATCCCCCACCCGGCGGCTGTTGAAGAAGAACCACGAGGAGAGCACCAGCATCATCAGCGGCTTGCACAGGTACTCCAGCAGGTGCCATTCCTTCCATTGGCCCACGATGCAGCCCACCGTGGCAAGCCCGTATAGCAGGCCGTTCAGCAAAGGTGATCGTCGAAGGTCCATGGAGCGGAGAGAGGGGAAGGCCGCGCCAAGATAGCAAGCGTCCTCAGGTGAGCGGCGCTGCAATGCGGTGCACAATGGCGGGGCGGTCGCGGAACAGCACTGTGCGCTCCGCCACCATCCCGTTGCGCCGGGCCACGTGTTGCGAAGGGAAATTGTCAGGGTCGATGAGCGAGATCAGGGAGGGGGCCTGTTGGTGCTCGAACGCGAAGGCTTTGCAGGCTTGCGCTGCCTCGGTCGCGTAGCCTTGGTGCCAGTGGGCCGGCAACAGGTGGTAGCCGATCTCCAGTTCGGGCACGCCGTCCACTAGCTGGGTAAGCAGCCCGCATTGGCCCACAGCTTCACCGGTCGACCTCAGTTCAAGCATGTTCAGGCCGCTACCGTCGTCGACGTACCGCTCAACGGAGCGCCTGAGCATGAATTCGCAATCCGTGCGGCTGCCTTGCGTGAAGGTCATGAAGCGGATGGCCTCGGCGCTGTTGATGTAGGGCATCCACAGGTCCATATCGTTCAGGCTGATGTGCCGGAACCGCAGGCGTTCCGTGGTGAAGCCGTGCATCGATGGGATCGGCAATTTGATCATGGGCGCAAGCTCGCATTCTTCCGGGACCAGAGCCACAGGGACCAGCCGGCCATGCCGGTCAACAGTAGGACCGCCACCCAGCGAAGATCCGGAAGGACGGGTGGGATCAACAGTGCCACGAACACAGCGCCACGCACCGCCTCCGATGCCGCGGCCCAGCGACGACCTTCCAGCAGCAGGCCCAGGTCCATCACCCACCAGATGATCAGCGCGGCCACGGCCCATTGCATCCATACGTCCAGCTTCGCTTGTTGGAACAGGAAGAAGGTGGTGACCACCAGCAGGAGCAGGAACTGCACGGCCACATGTGTGCGCACTGCCGAGGGAACCGCCGTATCGAACTTTCGGTAGGTGACACGGTCCTTCTGTCGTGGTCCTTCATAGCCGCCCAACGCATCCGGTCTCCAGCCCGGTGGTTTCAGGAACACCCTGATCTTGTCCAGACCCGAGGAACGCCGGGCCAACGCGAAGAGGTCGCCCCAGTAGTGGAAGTTGGCTTTGACGGGGTCCCAGCTGTCCAGCGGTGTGGTGATGCCGTACACTGGTTCCTCCTCTTCCAGCTGAAAGGTGCCGAAGAGCTTGTCCCAGATGATCAGTGTGCCTGCGTGGTTCCGGTCGATGTACTTCGGGTCGCTGCCGTGGTGCACCCGGTGGTGGCTCGGCGTGTTGAACACGGCTTCCAGAGGACCCAGCCGGTCAATGGCCTTGGTGTGGATCCAGAATTGGTACAGCGTGTTGAAGGCCCCTACGGTGACGATCACCAACGGGTGGATGCCCAGTGCTGCCAAGGGAACATAGAACCACCAGCTGAACAGGCCCTGCCACCAGCTCTGGCGCAGCGCCACGCTCAGGTTGTACTCTTCGCTCTGGTGGTGTACGATGTGCGCGGCCCACAGGAAGTTGACCTCGTGGCTCAGGCGGTGGAACCAGTAGTACAGCAGGTCCACCAACAGGAAGGCAACGATCCAGGTAAGCGCCGTGCTGGGCAAGGTCAGGATCCGGGCATGGTCATAGGTCCACAGGTAGGCCGAGAACACCAGCGCCTTGGTGAATGCACCGACCACCTGCGAGCCGATGCCGCAGCCCAGGTTCGCAATGAAGTCGTTCAGCCGGTACACATGTCGTCCCGTCCAGGCGCTCCAGGCCAGTTCCACCCCCATGAGCAGGAAGAAGAGCGGTATGGAAAGGACGATGTACTCCACAGCCCTAAAGTACACGCGCCCCCGGCGGCTTTGGTATCTTCGCCGACCCTTTTTCCGACCTCCCCATGCGCATCTCCTGGAACTGGCTGAAGACCCTGATCGACCTCGATGGCCTTTCGCCGCGTGAAGTAGCGGATGTGCTGACCAGCACTGGGCTGGAGGTGGAGAGCGTGGAGCCACTGGAGCCGGTGAAAGGCATGCTGGCCGGTGTGGTGGTGGGCCATGTGGTGGAGTGCGCCAAGCACCCCGATGCCGACCGCCTGAGCGTGACCCTCGTGGACGTGGGCCAAGGCGAGCCCCTGCAGGTCGTTTGCGGCGCGCCGAACGTGGCGGAAGGGCAGAAGGTGCTGGTGGCGCTGGTGGGCAGTACGCTGTACATGACCGACGGCAACTCCATCGTGATCAAGAAGAGCAAGATCCGGGGGATCGAGAGCCACGGCATGATCTGCGCGGAGGATGAGCTCGGCCTTGGCCAGAGCCACGCGGGCATCATTGTGCTGGACCCCAGCGCCCGCATCGGTGCGCCAGCGGCGGAGACTTTGGGACTGCGTGCCGACCACTTGTTCGAGATCGGCCTTACGCCCAACCGCGCCGATGCCATGAGCCACCTCGGTGTGGCCCGCGACCTCGCCGCCGCCCTGCGCTACCGCACGGGACGCGAAGTTTCCGTCCGCATGCCCGACGTTGCAGCCTTCGCCAAGGATGATGAGGCACGCCGTGTTTCCGTGGAAGTGCAGGCGCCGCATGCCGCACCTCGTTACGCCGGCCTCACGCTGACGAACGTGAAGGTGGGCCCTTCGCCCGAGTGGCTCCGCGAACGGTTGAACAGCATCGGCCTGAAGCCGATCAACAATGTGGTGGACGTCACCAACTTCGTGCAGCACGAACTCGGTCAGCCGTTGCATGCCTTCGATGCGGACCGCATTGCCGAGGGTAAGGTCATGGTGCGCTACATGCCTGCCGGCACGGCGTTCGTGAGCCTCGATGGCAAGGAGCGCAAGCTCGACGCAGAGGACCTGATGATCACCGACCCCAACGGACCCTTGTGCATCGCCGGTGTGTTCGGTGGACTGGAAAGCGGCGTCACCGATGCCACGACCTCGGTCTTTCTGGAAAGCGCCTGCTTCGATCCCATCAGCGTGCGTCGCACTGCCCGTCGCCATGCATTGAACACCGATGCCTCGTTCCGCTTCGAGCGCGGCGTGGATCCCGAGATCACCGTGCTCGCACTGAAGCGTGCCGCCCTGTTGCTGCGCGAAGTGGCCGGTGCGAAGGTGAGCTCCGACATCACCGATGTGCTTGCGCACGATATCGCCTGGCGCCACGTGAAAGTGCATTTCGCCAACGTCAACAAGCTCTGTGGCGTGGCCATCGGGCACGATGCGGTGGTGCAGATCCTGGAACTGCTGGATTGCCGCATCGCCTCGCGCACCGAACGCATGGTGGAAGTGCATGTGCCGCCCTACCGTGTGGATGTGCACCGCGAAGCCGACCTGGTGGAGGAAGTGCTGCGCATTCATGGCTTCGACCGGATCCCCTTACCGGAGCGCCTGATGGTGCCTGCCGTCATGAAGGACACCGCCACGCTGGAAGGCTTGCAGCAAACGCTCGCAGGCCACATCGCCGCCCGTGGCTTCAACGAGGTGATGACGCCTTCGCTCGTGAGCGGTGAGCGCACCGCGAAGCTGGGAGCCGCTGCGGAGAACGAGCTGGTGCGCCTGCTGAACCCCTTGAGCAACGAGCTCGACGTGCTGCGACCGACCATGCTGTTCGGGTTGCTCGGCGCCGCTGCGCACAACATCGCGCGCCAACGCCGCGACCTCCGTCTGTTCGAGAAGGGCCGCACCTACACCACCGCGAACGGCGCTTCCCGCGAGGAGGACCGAACCGCATTGCTGATCACGGGCCGACGCTGGCGCGAACGCTGGGACGCCGAGGATGATCGCAGTGCTGCAGGCGACGTGAAGGCTGAAGTGGAACTGCTGGTGGAGCGCTTGGGCATCGAAGGCATGTCAGCGCAACCTGTTGAGCATCCACTGCTCGATGGTGCGATCAGCATCCAGCGCAAGAATGTCACGCTGGCCGTGATCGGTGCGGTGAAGCCTGCCGTAGCCAAGGCCTTCGATGTAGCGCAGCCTGTTTTCTTCGCGGAGCTGAACGATGCCGTTTGGCTGCAACAGATCGCCGCCAAGCGCATCACCTACGCTGAGGTTTCCCGTTTCCCCTCCGTGCGCCGCGACCTGAGCCTGTTGCTCGACAAGGGCGTGACCTATGCGCAGCTTGAAAAGCTCGCACTTCAGGCCGAACGCAAGCTCCTTCAGAGCGTTGACCTCTTCGACGTGTATGAAGGTGACAAGCTGCCTGCTGGTAAGAAGAGCTACGCGCTCAGCTTCACGCTACAGGATGCTGAGAAGACCCTGACCGACGAGCAGGTGGACAAGGCCATGGGCCGCATCCGTGCCACGCTGGAGAAGGAGGTGGGGGCGGAGCTACGCGGTTAGAGGACAACCGGAAGCGCTGGGGAAGCGTCATGTTCCCAGATCCGCTCCGTATGAAACGTCTATCCACTGTACTGGCCGCTTCTGCAGCCATCGTCACTCTCCATGGTCAGGTCATCACCTCCGTTCAGGATGGCGCCTGGTCCGATCCTGCGACCTGGGATTGTAACTGCGTGCCGCCCGTTCCTGCCGAGATGGTGGTCATGCACAATGTGAATCTGTCCGGTGGGCTGAACTTCAGTCCCTCGCTCACCGTCCTGGCCTCCGGGCAGCTCCAACAGATCAGCCCCGGTTACATCTACTCCCAAGGCCCGCTGATCGTGGCAGGTACGTTGAGCAGTCCGGGATACCTCGCGCCGGGCTGCCCGGTGATCCTCTCGGGAAGCATCCTTGCGGAGAGCCTTTACTTGGGCGGTGGAATGCAGATGATGGGAGGCTTCGTCCAGGTGTCGGGCAACTTCACCCAGGCCGCTGGCGCCACCGTTGATGGGGATGGCCAGATCTGTGTGGGTGACAGTTCCAACATCCAAGGGCCGCTCACGGGCACCATCGACCTCTGCGATCTGACGCCCACCACGACGGTCCCGCCCTTTGTGGATGGTGGCGCGAGCTTCGTGGGACCGAACATCACCTTCTGTCAGGGATCGATCTGTGCAATGGATGTGAACGACCTGTCCGCTAGGCTGGAGCTGAACGCCTATCCAGTGCCCGCTACTTCTGAGCTTACGCTAACAGGTGCCTTCAACGGGAACGTGGACCTTCGTATGCTCGATGTGTTGGGGTCGACCAAGGCCGTTCGCTGGGAGCAGCGGGACGGACGCCTCACGCTCCAGCTCGATGGTCTCGCACCGGGTGTCTATGTCGCCGAAGTCCGCAGCGAGGGTAGGCGGGCGGTCCTGCGCTTCGTGAAGGAATAGGTGGACTATCTTTCGGTCATGCGTGGTTGGATCGTTGCGTTATTCCTGGGTCTGCCGTTCGGAATGAGCGCACAGCTCTATGTTTCCGCGCAGGACGGCATCTGGTACGATCCGAACACCTGGGCGTGCAACTGCGTGCCCTCGGTGGCGGACAGCGTGGAGATCTCCCACCACGTCACCATTCAGAACAGCATTACGCTCACCAACGCCTGGGTGCACATCACACCCACCGGTTGGATGGGCTTTGCGTCCATGGGCTTCCTCGCGATCACGCAGCCCGTGCTCAACGAAGGCACACTCTACATCATCGGCGATCTGGACATCGACTGGCTCTTCGAAACACCGGGCATCATCGAAGTGAACGGCAACTTCTTCAACGACGATGATGTGAACATCGGTGGTGGCGGCTTGATCCGCGTGAACGGCAACTTCATGAACGACGGTACGATCACGGGTGGTGGGGCCATTTGCGTCAGCGGCATCACCGTGAACGCTGGCGATCTGGTCGGCACGCTTGACTTCTGCGATGAGACGCCCACCGTTTCGGTGCCTCCGTTCATCGATACCAATACCGGCACGGTGGATCAAGGCATCATCTATTGTGCGAGCGAGAAGTGTTCTGTCGGTTTTGAGGAGGACAACTTCGCGGTGCTGATGGTCGCGCCGAATCCCGCTAACGGTCAGGTCATCTTCGAAGGCATGCCAGCGGGTGCGGAGCTCCGGATCTACGATGGCCTAGGGCAGTTATTGCGCGCTCCCGGTGTGGCGGTAGGCTCAAGGACAACGGTGGACCTAAGCGGTCTGCCTAAAGGCATCTACCTAGCTACAGCCACGAAAGGAAGGCAACGGCTCACTACCCGCTTGGTGGCGGAGTGATCACTTCACCAGCCACTTCCGCACCGCTTCCAACGCGGCCTCCTTTCCCTTCACACCGATCACCCGCGCGCTGTCCATCGGGTCGTAGTTGGTGAGCCACGAGGTGAGGATGTCCTGCACGCCTTTCGGCAATTCGCTGATGTCGTCCACGTCCATGGTCAGCAGGCTGCGATCCACGGGTAGCGCTATCAACTTGTCGTCGCGTTCGTTGTCGTCGATCAGCTCGATGATGCCGATGGGTTCCACCTCCAGCACGGTGCCAACGGGCAGCGCGGGACATAGCACGAAGAGGTCCAGCGCGTCGCCGTCACCGCCCTGTGCCTCGTCCATCAAGGTGCCGGGGATGAAGCCGTAGTTGGCGGGGTAGGGTAGGAAGCTGATGCGGCGTGGCTTGCCATCGCGCAGATCCACGGGGTAGCTCTTCGTGGTCGCGTCGTACTCGCGCTTGTCGCTGGTCCCGGCGGGGATCTCGACCACGGCGAGCACATGCCCGTTCGGACTGAAGGCAGGCAGGTTCTTCGGATCGGTCATAGGCGTTGTTGTAGAGCCGCGAAGATGCGGAACAACATCGCCTCCCGGATAGTAGGCCATCAGGGAAGCCTGTAGCTCAGGCTGAGCATCGCACCGAAGCCCGAGGAGCGGCGTGTAAGCCCATAGTCCTGGTAGGCATCGGTCAGGTGGCCTCGGATCGTGGGTTCGATGCCCACTGACCAGGCTGTACAGAACCCGTAGCGCACATAGGCCCGCGCCACATAGCCGAGCGCATACGTGCGGAAGGGCTGATCGGCGTAGTCCACGAAGCCGTCCAGCACATTGTCCGGCAGTGATCCGCGCTTGCCGGTGAGCAGGCCGATCGTGGGGCCACCACGCACGCCGAAGCTCCAATGACCTTTTCCGGTGTGTGCATCAAAGAGCAACGGCACTTCCAAGTAGCTCAGCGTGTTCACATGCTCTTTCGCTTGCTGCACGCGCATGTTCGTGATCACGCTGTCCACCGTTTGGTCCAGTACGAAAATGGTCGTGGTGATCGGGGTGGTCACGTAGTAGTACTGGCCTTGCTGGAAGATCGTGTCCGTGATCGCCAGCACTGTAGTGTCAACCGGTGTCAGGAAGAACACATCCTGGTAGCTGGTGACATCTGCGTACTTGTCCGGGCTGTTGATGCGCTCACTGTAGTTGGTGTAGTGCAGACCGGTACCATAGCCGAAGTGGCGATCCATGTGCATCACTTCAAGGCCGAAGCCTGACGTGCGTTCACCAGTAAGTGCTTCGCCCCAGATCGCGCTGGTGCCGCCCGTGTAAGTGCTCGTGGATGCGAGCAGACCGCCCAAGGCCGTGATCTCCCATGGCTTTGGGGGAAGGAGCGGAGCACTAGGCGTCAAGGCGGGCGGCGCGAGGGCCGGGTCCTGCGGGGAAGAAGCAGTGGCGAACGTGCTGTCCTGCGTTGCGGATGTGTCGGCGACAGTTGGTTCCTGAACGACCGTCGCGGTCGTGGAGTCGGTTCCCTGCGGTGTCAATGTTCCGGCCGTAGCAGCGATGCTCGGCGTTGGTTCGGGCTCCAGTGGTGGCGTGTTCGCTGGGGTTGAATTCCCGCCGGATGGTTCTGTGGTCACCGCGTTCAGTGGCGTAGCAGGTTCAGCGTCGATCACCGGAGGCTCCACGTGCTGAGCGGCTGGCTTTGGCTGCTGAACATCAGCTTTTGTTGGTGCAGGCGTGCTCGCGGTGGAAGTATGTGCGGATGCAGCAGGCGTGCGTTTGATCGACCCTTTCTTCGTCTTCTCCTCCACGGGTGCGTCGATCGAATTCGCACTGGTACGTTGCGGCGTTAAAGGTTGATCGCTCGCCTTCACTGACAAGGAGGCGGGTGCTTCTGGTGCGTTGGTGGTGCTCTCTGCGGTTGGCGCTTCAGGTATGGCATTCACTTCGGGCGTTGCCGTCGTGTTCGCGACCTCGGTCGTTGCCGGGGTTGCTGTGTTGTTCGCGGCGCGCCACCAGGTGCCCACACCGACCAACAGGAGCAGCCCTGCAGCCAGCGACCAGTAGATGCCTCGGCGGCGGCGGCGCTCTGCTTCGAGCGCGCGTTGCACCGCCAGCCAGTTGGCCTCGTCGTAGGGGAACGTCCGTTCCTCCAGCTTGCGCCGGGCCAGTTCGTCGAATTCGTTCTCGTGCTTCATCGGATGGAAGCGTTGATGGTGCGCGATCCGGCCAGCGTGGCGATCGCCTGTTGAAGAATGCTGCGGGCGTGGCTAACGTGCCACTTCGAAGTGCCTTCACTGATGCCGAGGAGCTCCGCGATCTCCGCGTGCGCATAGCCATCGATCGCGAAGAGGTTGAAGACGTTGCGTGACATCGGGGGAAGCCGTTGGAGAAGGTCTGCGAAGGCCTCGGCCTCCATGTGGTTCAGGTAGCCGTTCACCTCGCGGTGGTCGGCGTCATCGATCGTTACGTCCATTGTTTCCTGCGCCTTTCGCTCCTTGTTCCTGCGGAAGGAGTCGATCACGGTGTTGATCACAATGCGCCGGGCCCAGGGTTCGAACGGCACTTCCGGTCGACGCGTCCCGATGCGCTCCAGGATCTTCAGGAAGCCCATGTTCATCGTTGCGGCCGCATCCTGTCGGTTGCGTTCGTACCGGCAGCAGATGGCCATCAGCTTCGGGTACATCGCCGTGTACAGCTCATGCTGCGCCTTCGGATCTCTCCGGATGCAGCGGGCGATGAGCGCGTCGGTGATCATCGGGTGCGATGCGCGGAAGGGCGTCCCTGTTCAGGACGCCCTTCCACTTCGGTGTGATCGCTCAGTTCGTTTTCACGAAGCGTTGGCTGATGAAGGAGGTTCCGTTGCCGATGCGCACCACGTACATACCGGGGCTGAGCGTGGTGGTCGGTAGGCGAAGTTGATTCCGGCCGTTGGCAAGCATGTGGCGCTCTGCCAACACCAGGCGGCCTTCCAGGTCCAGCACCGTCACATCCGCAGCGCCGCTCAGCGCGTTGGTCAGCGCGATGTTGAGCTCGTCCGTGGCGGGGTTCGGCCAAGTGGCGATACCTTCTGCCAGCACCGCATCGGTGATGCCGTTGATCTGCGGGATCTTCACATTGATGGTGAAGCCGTTCTGGCGATCGGTGCCTCCACCAAGCATGCCCGTGTACAAGCCATTGCCGTCGATCGAAACACTGTCGCAGAACGTGCTTTGGCAACCGGTGGTGTCATTGATGGTGAGGCAGAGGTTATAGGGGCCGTTGCCAGCGTAAGTGTGCGTGGGGAAGGCGTCCGTGCTCGAGCTGCCATCACCGAAGTTCCAGAAGAAGCTGTACACGCCGCTGCCGCCGCTGCTCAGGTTCCAGATCCACAGTTCGTAAGGCGTGGGCACAGGAATACTGTTCAACGAGTCGATGGTGTAGGCCTGTAGCACCCAGAAGTTGGCATTGCAAGGCTGCAGCACGCCACCCGTGCATGCGCAGTTCGCATCCCAGGTGTCGTTCACGGTCAGCGGATCGTTGTCGTTGCAAGGCGCGCCTGGCAGATCAGGGCCGTTCAGCACGCCCATGCAGTCGTAGTAATTCACCGGCACACCGATGCACGCGCAGTTCATGCTCCATGTGTCCTGAACGGTGAGCGTATCGCCATCGTTGCAAGGCGTACCCGGCATGTTCGGACCATTGAGGATGTTCAGGCAGTCGAAGAGCAGAACGTTACTGGTGTCACAGACGCAATTCAAGTCCCACACCCCTTGAAGGATGGTGCCCGGGATCTGGCATGGAGTGCCTTGGACAGCAGTGCCGTTCGGAACGCCAAGGCAGTCGAAGTAGTAAGGCGCTTGAGAGATCACGCCAGCAGTATCCACGAACACCGTATCGCACATGGTGCTTGTGCACGCATCGGCAGTGGTGATGGTGAGGCAGACGCCATAGGTGCCCGGTGCTGTGAACGTGTACGTCGGGCTGCTCAAGTTGCTCGTGGAGCCGTCCGGCAGCAACCAGTTGAACACCAGAGGACCCATCCCCGTGCTTGCGTTCGAGAGGCCCATCACCCAGGTCGAAGGTTGCCAGATGCCGAAATCAGCCTGGCAGGTCGGAGGCAAGGGTACGCCCACACAAGCACAGCCAGGGGTCCAGGTGTCGTTGATCGTGTTGGGGTTGTTGTCGCTGCAAGGTGTACCGGGCATGTTAGGCCCACCAGGTACACCGGTGCAATCGGTGATGAGGCCACCGCAGGTGAAGTTGATCAGCACGGTGTCGACACCCGTGAAGGAATAGCCCGACGAATCGAACATCCAGTTCAGTCCGCCATCACAGGATGCTTCCACCATGATCCAGCCTTGTGAACTGTTGCTCGGTGAATACGTGAACGAGTAGCCGCAGTTCGGGTCGGTGTAGATGATCGTGTCAAGCACTGGTGAGGTCCACCAGTCCATCAGATGGATGGGGGTGGCGCCGGTGCAGCCGGAAACGAAGCCGGAGACGGTCAATAGGTTCTGGCCAGAGCTACCGACACACGTACATGCCGGTGTCCATAGATCGTTGATCGTGTTCGGGTTGTTGTCGTCGCAGGGTGTGCCGGGCATGTTCGGACCGTTCGCGATGCCCATGCAATCAACGGGGCCGCCTCCGCAGTTCAGGTCGATCACCATCACCGCTGAATCGTTGATGAAGTTGAAGGTCGTGGAATCATAGCCCGTGATGACCAACCCGTTGCACAACGTGGTGACCATGACGGTGGCCACGGAGCTGTTCAGTTGGATGATCGTGTCATAGGTACAGTTCGGCGGAAAGATCTCCAATGTGTAGCTCACGGACGGGCTGGTGCCACCCGTTGTGGAGACGGTCACCTGCTGGAACGGGGTGCACCCGGCCACGGTGCCTTGCACGACCAAGGTGTATGGGAACTGGGCCATTGCACCTGCGCTGAGCAGGCCGGCCAGCCCGAAGGCGAGGGAGCGAAGTGTTGATCTCATGGTCGATCGAGTGAGTTAGGAGCGTCGTTCACACCCATACACGCAACACGGGGGCTTGGGGTTGGGTCGCCGGGACCAATTTCTTCAAAGTCACGGATGACGATGGAACGACCTTGTGAATCTACAGCCGTTCACGGTGAGGAGCACTTCGAATGCGAAGGGCGCCCCCCTTTCGAGGGACGCCCTTCAACTCAACCCAGAATTGCTCAATTCACTTTCACGAAGCGCTGGCTCACGCTGTGGTCCGCGTTGCCGATGCGCACGGTGTATAGGCCTGGTGCCAAGGTGTTGGTCTGGAGCAGGAGCTGGTTGCGGCCGTTGGCCAGCATGCGGCGGTCAGCCATTACCACACGTCCGTTGAGGTCCAGTACGGTCACATCCGCCGTTCCGCTCAGGGCATTGGTCAGCGCGATGTTCAGCTCGTCGGCCACAGGGTTGGGCCAGGTGGCGATGCCATCGGCGACCGACTGTTCGGTCAGGCCGGTGGTCTGGGGCGCCTGGATGTTGATGGTGAATCCGTTCTGGCGGTCGCTGCCACCACCGAGCACGCCGGTGTAGAGGCCATTGCCGTCGATCGACACGCTGTCGCAGTAGGTGCTCTGGCAGCCCGCGCCGTCATCGATCGTGAGGCACAACCAGTAGGGGCCGTTTCCAGCGTAGGTGTGCGTGGGGAACTGTGCCGTGCTGCTCGTGCCATCACCGAAGCTCCAGAAGGTGCTGTAGGTGCCGCTGCCGCCGCTGCTCAGGTTCCAGATCCACAACTCGTAGGGGATCGGGGTGGGGTTGTTCAGGCTGTCCACCGTTACACCCTGTAGCACCCAGAAGTTGGCTTCACAAGGCGTGAGAACGCCGCCAACGCAGCCGCAGTTCGCGTCCCACGTGTCATTGATCGTCGCTGGATCCTGGTCGTCGCAAGGAGTGCCGGGCAGGTTGAAGCCGTTGAAGATGCCAAGACAATCATACCAGTTAGCGATCACGCCACTGCACCCGCAGTTCGGTGTCCACATGTCCTGCACGGTGAGGGTATCACCATCATTGCAAGGTGTGCCAGGCATGTTCGGACCGTTCACAATGCCGAGGCAGTCCGTCAGTCCGTTGGTCAAGCAAAGGCAGCTGGCGCTCCATACGCCTGTGTAGGGCACTCCGTTGATGGTGTCGGCACATGCTGTTCCGGGCAGGTTCGGTCCGTTCGCCCAGCCGTAACAGTCGTACACGATCACGCTGCTCGAATCGCACGTGCAGTTCGGGCTCCAATAGCCTTGGAGAATGGTTCCGGGGATCTGGCAAGGTGTTCCGGGTACGCTTGGCCCGTTGAGTGCGCCCAGACAATCGTAATAGCTCGGGGAGTATGTGATCGTGCCGGCGCTATCCACATAGAGCGTATCGCAGGTCACGCTCGTGCAGGCGTCCGCTGTGGTGATGGTCAGGCAGACCCCGTAGGTGCCGGGTCCGGAGAAGGTATAGGTCGGGTTCGACACTGTGCTCGTGGTGCCGTTCAACCACCAGTTGAACACGATCGGGGCCGTGCCTGTGCTGAGGTTGGTGGCCTGCATGGTGTAGGGAGCGGTCTGCGCGATGGAGAAGGCCGCTTGACAGGTAGGCAGAACAGGCGTGCCACTGCAAACGCAGCTAGGGCTCCACACGTCATTGACCGTCATCGGGTCATTGTCACTACAGGCCGTGCCCGGAACATTCGGACCGTTGAGGATGCCCAGACAATCGTAGCCGCCGCCACCGCAGTTGAAGTTGATGTTCACCAAGGCCGAGTCAAGCACACCGTTGAAGGTGACATTGCTCATCACCATCTGGATCGCGCCCTGGCAGGGGGTGGAGGTGATGATGGTGTCGGGGTTCTGTGCCGTGTACACGCTGGCCCAGTAGTAGCAGTTCGGGTCCACCGTCGCGGTAACGGTCTGGTACGAGGAGGTCACCGTGATCACCTGGCCGGGGTAGCATCCCGATACCTGGCCGTACACGGTGGCCCAGTATTGCAGCTGAGCGAAGGTTCCACCGCCCAGCACCATGGCTGTGACGAGGAACAGGGAGCGAAGTAGTGATCTCATGGTCGTTCGTAGGTTTCTGATCGGTCGTTCATACCCCTACACGCAGGTATGGGGCCAAGGGTTGGGTCGAGATGCATATTCACCCAACCAGCCCGTTGATCAACGCGTCATCCGCCTCATTCGGCAGGGTCACCTTCAACAGCGGCTCGCGTTTCATCTCCTGCTCGATGCTCCACACGGCGTTCGGGTTGCGGGCCCAGGCGCGACGCGCGATGCCGTTGTTCACGTCCCAGTGCAGCATGCTCTTCAGGCGACGGTCGCTGTCGGCGCTGCCATCGAGCACCATGCCGAAGCCGCCGTTGATCACTTCGCCCCAGCCCACGCCACCGCCGTTGTGCAAGCTGATCCACGTGGCGCCCCGGAAGGCATCGCCCACGAAGTTCTGCACGGCCATGTCCGCCGTGAAGCGGCTGCCATCGCGGATGTTGCTGGTCTCGCGGTACGGACTGTCGGTGCCGCTCACGTCGTGGTGGTCGCGGCCCAGCACGATCGGCGCGCTGATGGCCCCGGCCTTGATGGCCGCGTTGAAGGCCTCGGCGATGCGGATGCGGCCTTCGCTGTCGGCGTAGAGGATGCGCGCCTGGCTTCCCACCACGAGCTTGTTCTGCTGTGCGCTGCGGATCCAATGCAGGTTGTCCGCGATCTGCTGGCGGATGGCCTCAGGTGCCTCATGCAGCATCGCTTCCAGCACGTCCCCCGCGATGCGGTCGCTTGTGGCCAAGTCTTTCGGATCGCCGCTTGTGCACACCCACCGGAACGGACCGAAGCCATGGTCGAAGCACATCGGTCCCATGATGTCCTCCACATAGCTGGGGTAGCGGAATTCTTCGCCCTTCAGCCCACCGATCTCGGCTCCCGCCCGCTTGCTTTCCAGCAGGAAGGCGTTGCCGTAGTCGAAGAAGTACATGCCCTGCGCGGTGAGGCTGTTGATGGCCTTCACCTGGCGCTTCAGGCTGTCCTGCACGCGCTGCTTGAACGCGGCCGGGTCCTGCACCATCAGCGCATTGCTCTCCTCATAGCTCAGTCCTACAGGATAATAGCCACCGGCCCAGGGGTTGTGCAAGCTCGTCTGGTCGCTGCCGAGGTCCACCTTGATGTTGCGTGCGGCCATGCGTTCCCACAGGTCCACCACGTTGCCGAGGAAGGCGATGCTGTGCGCTTCACCCTTCTTCTGCCAGGCCAGTGCCGCATCGATGCACGCGTCCACATCGGCGATCACTTCATCCACCCAGCCTTGCACATGGCGCTTGTGGGCTGCGATGCTGTTCACCTCGGCGCAGATGGTCACCACACCCGCGATGTTGCCGGCCTTGGGCTGCGCGCCGCTCATGCCACCGAGACCGGAGGTCACGAAGAGCCTTCCGCTGGTGCCCTTGCCGTCCTTGATCATCCGCGAGCCGTTCAGCACGGTGATGGTGGTGCCGTGCACGATGCCCTGCGGACCGATGTACATGTAGCTGCCGGCCGTCATCTGGCCGTACTGCGTCACGCCGAGCGCGTTGAACTTCTCCCAGTCGTCCGGCTTGCTGTAGTTGGGGATCATCATCCCGTTGGTCACCACCACGCGGGGTGCGTCGGCGTGGCTGGGGAAGAGGCCGAGCGGGTGGCCGCTGTACATCACCAGCGTCTGCGCGTCGGTCATCTCGCTCAGGTACTTCATCACCAGGCGGTACTGCGCCCAGTTCTGGAACACCGCGCCGTTGCCGCCGTAGGTGATCAGCTCGTGCGGGTGCTGCGCCACGGCCGGGTCCAGGTTGTTCTGGATCATCAGCATGATGGCCGCCGCCTGCTGGCACTTCGCGGGGTACTGGTCGATGGGCCGCGCGTGCATCGGGTGGTCCGGACGCAGCCGGTGCATGTAGATGCGGCCGTAGGTGTTCAGCTCGGCGGCGAACTCGGGGGCCAGCGTGGCGTGGTGCTTCGGGTGGAAGTAGCGCAGCGCGTTCCGCAGGGCCAGCTTCTTCTCCTCGGCGCTCAGGATGTCCTTGCGCTTGGGGGCGTGGCTCACCTTGGGGTCGAGCGGCTGTGCGGGGGGAAGGACATCGGGGATGCCTTCGCGGATGGACTGCTGGAAGAGGACGAGGTCGCTGGCGGTCGCGGTGGTCATGTCGCGAAGATCGGTGTTGCGCCTGCTTTTGCGGTACGATTGAATGCCTTGTTGGGCGCTTAGTCCAAGTTCAGTTGTTCCACCCAAGGCAACTCCTTTTTCTTGCGGACATAAATGGAGAATGACCCGCCGGTGAAGAACCCCTCAGGTACTGGAACCAGAGAGCTCCAGTGATCGGAACCCTGCTTGGCATTCTCCCCTTTGGTTACGAGTGCGACGGTATCGTGCTCGAAGAAATAGTTTAAGAGTTCTTTCTGTGTTAAGGCTATCGTCCGTTCGAATAGGTACTTCGCCCTCTCCATTCTTGATAGTGCGTGACCACGTTGAAGCCCTCGTGCATTCTTGTTCTTCTTGATGTGTTGCAGGGCGGCCGTAGAAACAGAAACAACTCTCCACGAGTCCCTTGAATCTGCAGCCGTTTCAAATGTTCTTTGCTTGGTGCGCAAGTTGACGGGTGCGCTGAATAGAATCGTGTATATGTCGAAGAGAAATTCGCTGGTTTTCGAATCAACGATGTGTGGTCGATTGTTTGGGTGGACTGTCATTCAATATGATGGATATGTTGTTGAGTGATGGAGTGGTGCTGAATATCCACAACGCCCAATGCTTGCTCGGTCAAACGAACACAGTCAAACCCCACATCGACTAGCACGCTGCAAAGAACCTTGCTCCAGAGTCTATAGCTGACGCGCCTTGATTGAGGTTGGAGGGTTGACCTCGGGAAAACAGCTTGTCGCTTTACCTATGAGAACCTTCAAGTAGGCCCACCCTTGGAGGGACAGTTCATCACAGAGTTCTGGCGAGTTGAGAACCTTGCCGACCGAATAGCCCAGAGAGCCATCGTTCAAAGGAACCCGGTTCCAGTCGGCACCGACCGGGTCACCGTGGACGATATGGCCGTAGTGTTCGCAAATGTCTTTGGCCGTTTCAAGGTCGACACCACCGGCCATCGACTGGAGCATTATACTCAAGCTTGGCCTGTCGCGGAATCGCCATCCATCTTTCCATTTTTCAATAGCCTCAGGATGGTCGTGGATATACGCAATGATTGCAGCCCGTTCGATTAGCGGGCGAATGAGGACGAGTGCCGCGAACAGATATCCTTGCCGGATGAGTTCGCGGATGGATAGAGCCAGATTGATGCCTTGGGGCACAATCTGACATGCCGCACGTTGGAGGTCGGTCAAGTCGTCTCGATTCGATTTCGTGTAGGCTGCAATATGGGAACTGACCCAGAGGCTGAACGGAATCTCTTGGTCGAATGTGAGCAATGCTGGTCGGCCGAGATATGGCTCGTTGTCTGGTGTGAACACCACTGGTGTTTCAGCGTCCTTGGTCTCAATCATGAGGTCGGCGTCCGGGTCAAGCAAATCTAGCAGGAGAGGTCAATGGTTTTAAGACCTACAGGCAGTCGCTCCCCGCAAAACAGGAAGCGGAGGCCTTTCGACCTCCGCCCCCACGGAAGATGATCACCTTGCAGGCAGTCATCCTTCCGCCACCAGCGCCTTACCTCACCGGTGGACGGTATCCCTTCGCGCCAGCCGGTCATGCGGGACCGTCACGAAGGGGACCGGGTACAGAACGAATTGAGAGGAGGGAATCGTATGCGGCCTTCACGCGCGCTGCTCCTTCGGCTTCGGGGCGTTGCCGTAGGGGCAATGCCGACAGCGGCTCTGGCAGCAATACCCGCGTTTCCGGTGGTACTGCTCCGTGAAGACCATGTAGCCCTCCTCGCTGAAGTAATAGTCGCCCGGCTCCAGGCCCAGGCGCGCGAAGCGGTCCGACCTGTCGTGGTCAGGCTCTTGTCCGGCCAGGTCTTCCTTGGGGCTCATGTTCTTCACGCTGGTGTAACGCTCGGCCGAGAGCTTTTGTTTGATCGCCGGACTGTAAAGATCGGACATCGTTAGACGAATGTGAATTCGGAGCGCGTTCTATTCACAACGTGCCGTGGGGATCCCGGCGGCCGGGGCGGGAAGAACGCGCTGGAACGCCGGTAGTTTGGTCCCTTGCCGAGTTACGGCCATTCGCTATGAGGATCGTTCAATTGTTGAAGACAGGAGTGCTCGTGCTGTTGTCGCACGTGGCGGCCCAAGCCGCTGATGGACAGCCGCCTGCCAGCCCCATTACGCCCGAAGAGTACATCACGCAGTGGAAGGGCGTGGCCGTGAGCAAGATGAAGGAGCACGGCATCCCGGCGAGCATCACCCTGGCCCAGGGCCTGCTGGAAAGCCGCAACGGGAACAGCGACCTGGTCCGCGAGGGCAACAACCACTTCGGCATCAAGTGCACCCCCGACTGGACCGGCGGCAAGATGTACCACGACGACGACAAGAAGGACGACTGTTTCCGCAAGTACAAGAAGGCCGAGGACAGCTTTGAGGACCACAGCAAATTCCTGGAGCGCCCCCGCTATGCCGGCCTGTTCGAGCTGAAGCCCACCGACTACAAGGGCTGGGCCCACGGGTTGAAGAAGGCCGGTTACGCCACCGACCCCAAGTACCCGGACAAGCTCATCAGCCTGATCGAACGCTACGAACTGGATAAGCTGGACCGCGGTGTGGACGTGAAGTACACGAAGAAGCCCGGCACCACGACCACCACGACCAAGCCGAAGACCAGCAAGCCCAAGGATGGTGGCGATGTGGTGACCATCGGCGGCGCCCGCGAGGTGGAGCGCCTGGACGGCCGTGTGAAGTTCATTCACGCCAAGGCCGGGGATACCTACCGCAGCATCGCCGACGAGATGGAACTGCCGCGCGGCATCGTGGCCAAGTGGAACGAGAGCGCAGCCGACCAGAAGCTGGAGGAAGGGCAGGTGGTCTACCTCCAGGGCAAGCGCAACAAGCTCAAAGATCCCGGTGTGCACACCGTGCAACAGGGCGAAACGCTTTGGGGCATCAGCCAGCGCTACGCGGTGAAGGTGAGCAAGCTGGCCGAGTACAACAGCATTGGCATCGCGGAACCGCTGAAACCCGGACGGAAGATCCTGCTGGTGAAGCCGAAGCGTTAGGCGTGTGCCCCGGTGCTTCTACCGAGACCTCATGGTATTTCGGCTTGTACCAGTATAGCTACGACAGAACAGGCACGATGAAACCAGTGAAGTCGACACCTGAAATCTTGGCGTTCAAAGCGCTCAACCGTGACATTGACAAGGCCTGGGTTGATTGGGCCTTTGAGATGCTCACGGCCGGTTTCGAAACCGAGCATCTCTTGATACTTGCCGGAGAGAACGAACCATTCAACCAGTTCTACCTGCAGGAACTCGTCGATAGTGTGCTGACCGAACTAGGTCTCGACTACTCGGACAAGGACCAGACGATTAAGAACTACGCTTGCTACCTCATTGATACGTCGCTTGCCGGGGTGATGGACAGTTTTCAGGTCCTTGCGACCCTCAAGGACATCTACTTTGAAGTAGGGTATGAAAGTTATTTGCGCGACTTTCATGATCTCTACTACGCAAAGGACGACCTATCAGATTCTGCGAATCAATGGTATTGGGACGGCGCAACTCGGGATAATATCGACACCATCATCAACGACTATTTCAGGAACTGGAGGGCGAACTGTGGGAGGGACTGAAACGATGTCACGTTGAGCCCATTCTTCCAGCAGGGTCTCACGAAGTGGACCCTGATGCACTGAACGTTCAGCTATTCTTCAAGCCCCGCAGCCACCCACCCCCCTCCCGGGGGGTTTCTTTCCGCCCCCCGGCCCGGCGCCCCGGACGGGCATTCCCCCCAGGTGTTCTTCACCTTCCACGCCATCACCGGCGCGATGGTCGCAGCGCGGGCCTTTGCCTCATCGGCCTTGGGTCCACTGAAGAGCTCGGTGAGCGTGGCGTTCCAGAGCGCGAGCCAACGCTCGAAGTGTTGGTGCTCCATCGGATGGCGCTTGTTCAGCGCGATGTGCGCGGTCATCGGATCGCCGGTGTAGCTGCGGTCACCGAAAAGCACGCCGCGCCAGAAAGCCTCGATCCTCGGCAGGTGGTGCGGCAGGTCGAGGTCCGCGAAGAAGTGACGCATCTCGGGGTCGGCCAGCAGCTTGTCGTAGAAGGCCTTCACCAGGCGCTCCACATCCGCAGCGTTCGCGATGTCGGTCATGGGTGCGCGCGTTGCACCACCACGCGGCCGTCGCCGTTCGCCGTGATCGACTCTGGTGTTCCATCGAGGTTGATGTCGCGTGTTACCGTGATCGGTGTTGCACTACCGATCGTCGAATTCCGTGGGAAAAGGAAAAGCCCCGGCGTTGCGTCCGTTAAGGGATCGGTGTAGGGTCCGGTGCGTTTCCCGTCGAAGGTGCCGCTGAAGGTCTGGCCGGCACTGTCCGTCCACAGCACAGCACAACCAGCGATATCCAAGGCTGCCCGCAGACCGATGGGCGTTGCTCCCGCGGGCACGTTCACCAAGGCGTTGAAACGAGGCGCGGCCTTTCTGTCCAGCACGGTCACGTTGCCACTATGGTCCACCAGTACCAAGTGGTCCTTGCCGCGCACGCGCAAGTGCTGCACAGGCACCGCGCAGGTGGCCGGTGTGCGCGGTGGTACCCAGCCTTGCACGGGCTTGCCGTTCAGGTCGTAGTTCAGCAATGTGCTGTTCACGGTGGGCACGAGCACGCGGTATTCTCTCGTGCCATCGTAGTCGAACACGCTCAGCGGCGCGCTGGCCTTTTCCGGCAGGCTTACCGGGAAACCGCCCACATCCTTGCCGTTGCGGTCGATCACGTGGATCCGCCCTTCGGTGTTGAACAGCAGCTGCAACTTGCCATTGCGGAACTTGTCGACCTGCCGCACTTCCCCCATGATCGGGCCGTCGAGCTCACGCTTCCACAGCACGCTACCTGTGCTGCTCAACAGGTGAATGACGTTCGCGTCATCCTGCACCAGTACCTCCTGCGTGCGGTTCACGTGGTTGCGCACAATGAAGGGTCCGCGCACCAAGGGGCGACCGATCGCGCTGGTCCACAGCACACCGACCTCTTGTTTCACGGCAGCACCATGTTGCAGACAGAGCGTGATGGGGAAGGCGCCGTTCTGTGCCGGTGCCACCTGCATCAGGAAGCGCCCAAGCCCTCGGAGGAGATCCCCGTTCAAGGCGGGTCCGGCGTCGGCGCGCAGGTGCGGTCTCAGCCAGGTATCCGAGCGACCGGCATCGGCCCAAACGGTGAGCGCTGCGTCGGTGGCGTATTGCTGAAGGAAGTCGGCGTTGCGTTCGTCCGCAGCGAGCGTGCGGCCATCAAGGAAGGCATCGATCGCCTCGTGCAAGGCCTCGCGTTGGTCGCTGCAGATGGCCTTGTCCCCGAGCACCGCATACCATGGCCGCTCAAAGCGATCAAAGGTCGGGCCCAGCAACTGCCCCAGCATACCGGCCAGTGGTGCGCGAAGCAAGCGGATGCCACGGTGGTTCGCAGTGTCGCAGCCACCGGTCGGGCACAGGCGTGAAAGCGCCTCGAAGGGCGCGAGCGGATCATCGGTCTGGAACACGGCCCAATCGCGTTGACCAGCACCGCTGGTATCGGGTGAAGAGGCGAGGGCGAACACGCCACGGCACCAGAGGAAGCCCGCGGCAGCGAGACTGTCGTTGTGTACGCCCAGCTCTTCCAAGTAGCGCTGCGGATCGCTGACCTGGTGCGTAATGCAGGTGGTCACCGTGGCGGGAAGAACACGCGTCACACCGTTCCGCGAGAGGCCTTGGGCGGAGAGCGCTTGCATGAGGGTGTCGCTCCTGCTGGGGAAGATGAGCCCGCTCAGCAATGCGGCCTCGGGTCGAATGCGAACGTCCATCGCCAGCCATCCCTCAGGCCAGCGAAGTCCTTCCACAGCATCGTTCGTGAGCCAGTGACCCAGGATGCGGTGCGCGCGATCGAGGTGAACGAGCATGTGTCCATCGGTACCGCTGCCCAAGGTGCGCTGTGCGGTCACGAAGGTGCTGTCGGAGCGCAGGCCATCACCGCCCATGGCGAGCAGGGCCTCGTCCACCACGTTGGTATTGCTGCCCAACAAGGCCAGGCCATCCTTCCACGCGAACTGGCAACCCGCCCAAGCGGTGTCGCCCTTCAGCTCGATCGATCCTCCGCTCCAAGCCGCGGAGCCTTTGCCGAGGTCGACACCGAGCGCAACACCGAGTTGCTCCAACCCGGGCGTGTCGCGGTGCAGGGGCCAGATGGCGATGGTGCCGAGGTTCTGTCCGTTGCCCACCAGGGCCACCAGCAGGTTGCCTTGGTTCAGCCGCTCCAACAAGGCCGGTTGCGTTTCCGCCAAGGCTGCAATGCGCTTGAGCAACGCGTCGAGCGAACGGGCTCCGGGTGTGAGGGCGACGGCATCCCAAAGCTGGGCGGTGTGGGTCCATCGTTCCCACGTGGTGAGCGGCGCAGGCAGTTCGATGATCACCGCGGACTGCGCCGGAAGCGCTTTCCAAGGGTCGGTCTTACGTGTTGTGGGACTGTTCCAGCGGAAGAGGGTCCAGGCCGCAGCGCCTAGAATGGCGAGCAGCAACAGGATGACGGGAAGACGACGGGCCATGACGCGGCCAAGCTAGGATCACTGGCGTATCGCTGTGCGTTCGGGGCGGTGCGCATGTACACACGTGCGTGTGAACAGGAAGCAGGGCGATCAGAGAATGAGTTACGGAAGAAGGCGCTTGCTTGTATGGATCGGCGGAGCGCTTCCACTTATCCCCCGCGTCCGACCGAAGGGAGGAACAACGAGGGGGCGTAGGGGGAGCTGCCATGCGCTCCGCCAAACCGACGCGAGGGTGAACTGTGTTCGAACCGAAAAAACTTGAGATCGAGAGACGCTTAGAACAGCGCGGGTTCTTCGGCGAGCAGGCGGAAGGTGAGTCGGTGCTGCGGGCTGATGCCGTGGGCGCGGATGGCGGCGCGGTGGTCGAGCGTGGGGTAGCCCTTGTTCACGTTCCAGCGGTAGTGCGGATGCGCGTCGTGCAAGACCTCCATTAAAGCATCGCGGTGCGTCTTTGCGAGGATGCTGGCAGCAGCGATGCTGCGGTAGCGGCCATCACCCTTGATCATGCATGCATGAGGAATGCCAGCGTACGGCGCGAACCTGTTGCCGTCGATCAACAGCGCTTCGGGGCGTTGCACGAGCTGATCGAGCGCGCGGTGCATGGCGAGGAAGGAGGCCTTCAGGATGTTGATCCGGTCGATCTCTTGTGGAGAGACCTCGGCCACGGCCCACGCAACAGCCTTCTCGATGATCAACGGACGCAGTTCATCACGTTGCGCTGCCGTGAGCTTCTTGCTGTCGTCGAGCCCGGGAATGCGCACGCGCGGCGGAAGGATCACGGCGGCGGCCACCACGGGACCGGCCAGGCAGCCACGGCCCGCCTCGTCGCAGCCCGCTTCGAGCACGCCCTTGATGTGGTAGGCCGCCAGCGCCATGCTCAGGTCGTACGTTGATCTTTCATCATCCGCTCCACGCTGGCCCAGAGGCCTTCGGCGGTGCGGTCCCAGGTGTAGCGCTCCGCGCGTTGCAGTCCTGCCGCGCTCAAGCGCTCGCGCAAAGAGGGATCGCTGGTGATGGTGCGCATGGCCTGTGCGATGTCGTCCACGTTGAAGGGGTCGCAGTACAGCGCTGCATCGCCGGCCACCTCGGGCAGGCTTGTCGCATTCGCACACACCACGGGCACACCGCACTTCATCGCCTCCGCCACGGGTATGCCGAAGCCTTCGAAGTAGCTCACGTACACCAAGGCCATCGCCGCGCCCAGCGTTCGCCGCAACTCCTTCTGTCCCAAGCGACCGGTGAAGACCACGCGGTCCTTGTGCTTCACCTGTGCCCAAGCCTCTTCCATGCGCGGGTCGTGGAACATCTGTTCACCCACAAAGACCAAGCGCAACGCGGGTTGTTCCGCAGCGATGCGATCGAAAGCGAGCAGCAGCCGCGCGACGTTCTTGCGGGCATGCATGGAGCCTACGCAGATCAAGTAGGGCGCTCCGCCGGTCCGTTGCTCGCGCACAAGGCGTTGCTCTTCCACAACAAGCGGCGCATACACGGCGCTTACTCCGTTGTGTACCACATCGATGCGTTCGTCAGGCACAGCGTAGTGCTTCACAATGTCCTGCTTGGAGAACTCCGATACCGTGACGATGCGCGCGGCCTTCTGCGCAAAGCGCGGGAAGAAGCTGCGGTAGTAGCGGCTGTAGGCTGCCGGCAGATCCTCCGGGTAATGCTCGAAGTTCAGGTCGTGCATCACGGAAAGCTGCGGCACGTCAGTGCTCAAGCTCAGGAAGCCGTCCGGCGAAAGGAAGAGGTCGGCCTTGTGCTTGCGCAGGATGCGCGGGACCATCAGCCCGAACCACAGACGGTACAACAACGGATGGCGCGTAGGCGGTGGCACCACGATCGGTATCACGTTCGGCCCGTACACGAAACGCGGATCATACGGCCGGTCGAAAAGGAAGAGGAAGGTGTGCTCCGGGTGCGCCTTGGTGATGCGCGACAGCGTCTCGTGCGCGAACCAGCCGATGCCCTCGAGCTTGTCGGCCAGCAGCAGACGGGTGTTGACGGCGATGCGCATCTCTTCTGTTAGGTCGCAAAGGTGTACACCACAGCCGTACCCTCATCCGTTCCATGCACATTCCGCTGCGGTTCGCCTGCACTGCCGATCTTCACGCCGCCCAATGCAACGCACCTTCCTCACCAACCTGGCCCTGCTGCTGGTGCTGAACCTGCTGGTGAAGCCCTTCTTCATCCTGGGCATCGACGCGGAGGTGCAGGTGCGGGCGGGTACCGAGGCTTATGGCAGCTATGCCGCTTTGCTCAGCCTCAGTTTCCTGCTGAACATCCTGCTGGACCTGGGCATCACGAACTACAACACGCGCAACATCGCGCAGCACACGCACCTGCTGAAGAAGCATTTCAGCGGCATTATCGGGGTGCGGCTGGTGCTGGTGGGCCTGTACGCCATCGTCACCTTCGCGACGGCCTGGGTGCTCGGCTACAAGCTGGAGCAGGTGGGCTTGCTGGCAGTACTGGTGCTGAACCAGGTGCTCGTGGCCACTGTGCTCTATCTGCGCAGCAACATCGCTGGGGCACAGCTCTACACCACCGACAGCCTGTTGAGCGTGTTGGACCGCGTGCTGCTGATCGGCCTTGTCGGTTGGCTGCTCTGGGTTCGGTATGCCGGTGTTCCCTTCCCGATCGAAGCCTTCGTGTGGGCCCAGACCGCCGCCTATGCCACCACCGCGCTGGTGGCCCTGGTGATCGTGCTGCGCCGTGCGGGCGGGTTGCGCATCACGTGGAACGGCGCCTTCATGTGGGTGGTGCTGCGCCAGAGCTTCCCGTACGCGCTGCTGATCCTGCTGATGACCTTCTACTACCGCACGGACACGGTGATGCTGGAACGGATGCTGCCGGATGGTGCTTTGCAAGCGGGGATCTACGCGCAGGGCTTCCGCTTCTTCGAGGCCTTCAACATGCTGGGTTACCTCTTCGCCGGGCTGCTCTTACCCATGTTCAGCCGCATGATCAAGCAACGAGAGGATGTGGCACCGCTCACCGGACTGGCCTATCGGTTGGTGCTCGCTGGCGCGCTTGCCGTGGCCGTGGCCGGTAGTTTCCATGCCCGCGCCATCATGGACCTGCGCTACGACGAGAACACCGCACAGAGCGCCCCGGCCTTCGCCGTCCTGATCTGGTGCTTCACCGCTGTCTGCACCACGTACATCTTCGGCACCCTGCTCACCGCCGCCGGAGACCTGAAGGCGCTGAATTGGATGGCTGCCTGTGGGATGTTGCTGAACATAGGCCTCAACCTCTTTCTCATCCCCCGTTACCAGGCCCTTGGTGCGGCCTGGGCCAGCCTCATCACACAAGGCCTCACCGCCCTGGTCCAGATGACCATCGCCACGCGGAAATTCCGCTTCGCGATCCCGTGGAAGGGTGTGTTCAGTGCCCTTGCCTATGCGGCCGGACTGCTCGCGCTGGCCTGGTGGAGCGCTGGTTGGCCTGTTGGGAAAGCCTTGCTGGTGCTGGCTTTCGGGGCGATGGCGCTGGCCTTCGCGACGCGGCTCATCGACCTGCGCGGCCTTCGGCAGGCAATAGCCCTTCCCAAGGGCCGTTAGTAGGCCCGCAAGGGTGTATTTTAGCGGCCCTTTCACCTGTCCGGTATGGTATCTGAAACATCTGGTAGCAAGGTCGAGTCGTTCGATCTTGTCCTCTTTCTCTGGGCCCGTCGTAAGCTCATCATCGGCCTTGCGTTGCTCGGCTTCTTCGGTGGCATCGTTGCGGCCTACGTGATCCAACCGCTGTACAAGAGCGAGGTGATCCTCTTCCCTGCGATCACCAATTCCGCTTCCAAGGCGCTGCTGAACGAGCAGAGCACCGGGCGGGACGACATTCTCGCGCTCGGCGATGCTGAGGATGCCGAACAGCTGCTGCAGGTGTTGAACAGCGATCTGGTGCGCGAACGCACCTCCGTCCACTTCGATCTGATGAAGGCGTACAAGATCAAGCCTGAGAGCAAGACGCGGAACACCGATCTGCGCGAGGCGTTCAAGGACCACATCACCTTCGAGTACACCAAGTTCGGCAGCGTGCGGGTGGAAGTGCTGCACCACCAACCCGATACCGCGGCGCTGATGGCCAACTACATCGCCGCGCAAGTGGATAGCGTGTGGAAGGACATGAACGGCGAACGCGCCAGCAAGGGCCTGAAGATCGTCGCCGACAAGGTGAAGGAGCTGGAGAACGAGATCGAGCAGATCGAGGACAGCATGCGCGTCCTGCGTCAACTGGGCGTGCACGACTACCACACCCAGACCGAGCGATACAACGAGTACATGGGCGCCGCCATCGTGAAGGGCGACCAGCGTGCCATCAAGGAATTCGAGGAGCGCTTCAAGGTGCTGGCCCAGTACGGTGGCGCCTACGTAACTCTGCAGGACCGCCAGTTCAACGAGGTGAAGCGCTTGAGCATGTTGAGCATGAAGCTCGAACAGGCCCAAGCGGACTACGAAAGCGACCTGCCGCACAAGTTCATTGTGAACGCCGCCCAGGTCGCCGACAAGAAGAGCTACCCGGTCCGTTGGCTCGTGGTGGCCATCAGCACCATCTCCGCCCTGCTGCTCTCATTGCTCCTGATCGTCGCGCAGGAACAGGTGAAAAAGATCAAAGCCTCCCATGCCTGAGCCCCTCAGCTTCCAGTCCTTCTTCCTGTTGCTGCGCGATCGGTGGAAGACCTTCGTCCTCGTTGGTGGTGTAGCGGCCCTACTGGCCGCTGTTTTCAGTGGGCCCACGTTCGTGAAGCCGCGCTTCCGCTCCAGCGCCATCGTGTACCCCGTGAACCTCACGAGCTACTCCCAGGAGACCCGCAGCGATCAGCTGCTGCAACTGCTGGAAAGCAACAGCATCCGCGACAGCCTGATCAAGTTGCACCACCTGCCTGAACATTACGAGATCGACACCACGCAGGCACCGGGGCTCTTCTACCTGTACAACGAGTTCACCGACCACGTCACCATCAGCAAGACACGCTATGAGAGCGTGCAGATCGAGATCGAGGACGAGGACCCCCGCACCGCACAACGCATGGTGTTGGACCTGCTGGATCAAGGTGACAAGCTGGCCCGTCGTCTGCAACGCGAGAAGAGCGAGGAGGTGCTGAACATCGCCGACCAGGAGATGCGCCTGAGCAAACGGAAGCTCGACAGCGTGGAAGTGCGTCTCGATACGCTCCGCCATCAGACCGGCCTGTTGAACTACGACGCGCAGACCGGAGAGGTGACGCGTGGTTACATGCGCATGCTCGCCAGTGGCTCCGGTGCTGCCGGTCGCGATGAGGCCAAGGCTTTGCTGAAGGCGCTCGGTGACCGCGGTGGTGAGTTCCGCGCCCTATCGGATCTCGCCAACGCCTATCGCGGGATCTTCATCGATCGCCAGAACGCTTATGAGAAGGCCCTGACCGATGTGCGCAAGGACCTCACCTACACCAACGTGGTGGTGTATCCGGAGATGCCGGACAAGAAGGTGTACCCCATCCGCTGGCTCATCGTGGTGATCGCCACGGCCGCAGCGGTGTTCCTGGCCTTCGTGCTGCTGGTGATCCGCGAACAACGTCGCTAGGTCCGATGGTGCAGGCCTTGAAGAACAACTGGATCGCAGCGGTCTGCCTGCTGTTCATCGTGATCAACACGGTGGCCATCGCCCAGGAGTTCTATTGGCTGAACCTGGTGCCCGTGGCGCTCGTGGTGGTGTGGGCCATGGTGGCCTCGGTGGAACGGCTGCTGCTATTCATCGTCTTCGCCACACCGCTCTCCATCAACCTGGAGCAGTTGGACCTCGGGGGCATCGGCATCGCGCTGCCCACGGAGCCGCTTATGGTGGGCATCATGCTGCTGTTCCTATTGAAGCTGGCGCTGGAGCGCAACGTGGTGTCACGCGAGGTGCTCACCCATCCTGTTACGGCGGTGATGGCGGCGCAGCTGATCTGGATGGCGGTGTGCATCGTGCCCAGTAGCATGCCGATGGTCAGCTTCAAGTTCCTCGTGGCGCGCCTGTGGTTCATCTGCTCCATGTATTTCGTGGCCTCGCGCCTGTTCGAGGACAAGCGGAACATGCACCGTTTCTTCTGGCTCTTCTGCATCTCGCTCAGCTTGGTGGTGGTGTACACCGTGATACGCCACGCCGGTTTCCATTTCGAACAGGACCCCGCGCACTGGGTCATGGAACCCTTCTTCAAGGACCACACGAGCTACGGTGCGGTGCTGGCTTTCTTCATCCCCATGCTGGTGCTGGCGGTGGGCATGCCCGGCTACTCGCGCACGCGGAAGGCCATGGCCGGTGTGCTGCTCTTCGTGATCTCCGTCGGCCTCATCTTCAGTTACACCCGTGCCGCATGGCTCAGCCTCATCGGTGCCATCGGCGTCTACCTGGTGATGAAGCTGCGCGTGCCGGTGTGGGCGCTGGCTGTGGTGCTGGTGGCCGGGGGGGGCGTGTATCTGGTGAACAAGGACCAGATCACCATCGCGCTGGAGCGCAACCGCGACGAGAGCAGCGATGACCTTGCGAAGCACGTGAGCTCGATGGGCAACATCAGCAGCGACGCTTCCAACCTGGAGCGCATCAACCGCTGGAACTCGGCCTTGCGCATGTTCGAGGAGCGGCCGGTGTTCGGCTGGGGACCCGGCACCTACATGTTCCAGTACGCGCCCTTCCAGGCCGCCGAGGACCGCACCATCATCAGTACGAACTTCGGCCTCAACGGCAACGCGCATAGCGAATACCTCGGCCCCTTGGCGGAACAAGGTGTGCTGGGCATGGTCCTCATGATCCTGCTGGTGGTGGTGACGTGTTATCGGGCTTTGCTGCTGTACCCGCGTATGCCAGCGGGTGAGGACCGGCACTTGTTCGTCGGGGCGTTCCTCGGTCTGGCGACCTACTACATGCACGGTGTGCTGAACAACTACCTCGACCTGGACAAGGCGAGCGTACCCTTCTGGGGCTTCACCATCATGGTGGTGCTGTTCGATATCAAGTACGCTACGAAGAAGGCCGAAGTGCCTGCGCTCAGCTGAAGCAGCAGGTCAACAGCGCAATGTCGTCCAGGTAGGGAAGTCCCGCGCGGTGCGCCTCGAAGGTGGCGATGAGCGTGTCGTTGATGGCCTGTGGACCAGCGGCGTGGAACTGCTTCAACACCTTGTGGATCGGTGCCGTATCGAAGGAAGTGCCCTGGGCATCCTCCTGCTCAACAAGGCCATCGGTGTAGCAGAGCAAGGTGGAGCCGGGCTTGATCGTCACTTCGCCCAATCGGAGGAAGGGCAACTTCGGCAACATGCCCAGCGCGATGCTTCCGCTGGTGAGCTCGCTGATGGTCCCATCGCTAAGCAACAGAGGGCCGTTGTGCCCGGCGTTCACGTAGCGCATCAGTCCGGTGCGCAGGTCCATGCGACCAAGGAAGCAGGTCACGAAGCGTTCGTTGCGCGCTGCTGTCACCACCTTGTCGTTGAGGTCGTGCATCAGGGCGTCGAGCGGCTCCTCGGTGTACTGGAGCAGTGCGCGCAGCGTGGCCTGGAAGTTCGACATCAGCAGGGCGGCCGCCATGCCTTTGCCACTGACGTCGGCCACGCAGACCACCACTTCGTGCTCGCCGATGCGGATGAGGTCGTAATAGTCGCCGCCCACTTGCCGGTGCGGCAGGTACCAGGCAGCGGCCTTCAAGCGGGCGTCGTTGGGCAGGGTGCTGGGCACCAGCATGCTTTGCATTTCCGCAGCGAGCTCCAGTTCACGCCGGTCACGTTCCTGCTGAAGGGCCTGCTTCGCGAGCCGCTTGTTCTCCAGCGCCACCACGATCAGGTTGGTGAGCGTTTGGATGAAGTTGAGGTGCTTCACCGAAGGGCTCATGCGCTGTTCGCCGTCGTCGATGTCGCCGATCAGCAGCAGGGCCAGGGGCTGCTCCAGGTGATGCACGGGTATGGCGATATCGAAGCCGTGCAACTGGCCTTCCAGCTCTGCGCCGATGAACTGGATGTCGCGGAAGCGGTCAATAAGCGACCCGGCATCAACGGTCTGCGCGGCTGGGCTTGCACCGACCGAGCGCACACACTTCCACTGTTCGCCATGTTCGAAGAGCGCGAGCTGGGTGATGCCGAGCTCGTTGCTCATGATGTCCGTGTACAGCTGCAACAGGTCGTTGCGGCCCACGTTGTTGTTGATGGCCTTGGTGATCTCCAACAGCGCACGCAGCTGGAACTCCTTCAGGTCAAGCCGCTCGGTCAGGCGGTCCAATCGGGTCATGGTCAGGCGCCGATCTTCTTCACGATCTCCGGCAACCGGCCGACCAGTGCCACTTCGCGCATCTTCTGCTTCCATTCGCCGGCGGGGGAGCCGAAGTAGGTCTTGCCTGCCTCCACGTCGCCGATGAGGCCGCTCTGGCCAAGCACCGTGGCGCCTTTGCCGATGGTGAGCTTGCTGGGCACGCCGACCTGCCCCCACAGTGTTACGCCATCCTCCACCACACAGCAACCCGCAATGCCGACCTGCGCTGCGAAGAGGCAGTTCTTGCCGACCAGTGTGTCATGTCCCACCTGCACGTGGTTGTCGATCTTCGTTCCAGCCCCGATGCGCGTGTCAGCGCTCACACCGCGATCGATGGTGCAGAGCGCACCGATCTCCACGTCGTCCTCGATCACCACGCTGCCGCCCACGGCCATCTTCTCATAGGCGCCACCGCGCTTCTTGTAGTAGAAGCTGTCAGCGCCGATCACGCTGTTGGCATGGATGATCACGCGGTCGCCGATGGTGGTGTGCTCGTAGATGACCACGCCTGGCATGATCACGCAGTCCTTACCGATGGTGACGTCGGCGCCGAGCACCACGCTGGGATGCACCACCGATCCCGCGCCGATCACGGGAGCTTTCGAACCCCAAGGCTGCAACGGCATGGCGCGACGCACCAGGGCATTGTAGTCGCGACAGGGATCGTCGCTGATGATGATGGCCTTGCCTTTAGGCACGGGCACCTCCTTGTCGATCAGGATGGTGGTGGCTGCGCTGTTCAGGGCCTTGTCGTAGTACTTCGGATGGTCTACGAACATCAGGTCCCCGGCGCCCACGCGGTTGATCTCGTTGATGCCGGTCACAAGGCGGTCCACGTCACCGACGGCGCGGCCGCCGATCAGGGCCGCCACCTGCGCGGCGGTCATGGGCTGGGGTAGGAGCATGGTGGGCCAAAGGTAACCGTGGGTCTGTAGAAGGCAGATGGGCGAGGGCAGAAGGAAGAAAGGACGAAGCCTCTGCTTTTCGGCAGCAAAGCCTGGGTCATTCGTAGGGCCTCGAGCCACTAGCCGCGAGCCACAATCTTGTTCGCGGCAGCACAGCCCTTATCAGTATCTGTGTCTATCCGTGTTCATCCGTGGTTGAACAAGAGAAACCCCGCCGTCCTGGGAGGAGGCGGGGTTCCGGTGCGGCGCGGGCGCCCTTATTTCTTCACACGGTCGAGGTATTCGCCGGTCTCGGTGTCGATGCGGATCACGGTGCCGATGTCGACGAAGCTGGGCACGCTGATCTCAGCGCCCGTCTCGAGCTTGGCGGACTTCATCACCTTGTTGCTGGTGTCGCCTTTCACGGCGTGCTCGGTGTAGGTCACCTCCAGCTCCACCACTTTCGGGGGGCGGGCGAAGATCGGGGTGTCGCTCTCGAAGCCGATCTGCACCACCATCTCTTCCTTCATGAAGTTCAGGGCGTCGCCGAGAAGGCTAACGGGGATGTACTTCTGCTCGAAGCTCGTCTGGTCCATGCAGACCAGGTTATCGCTCTCGCGGTAGAGGTACTGCAGCTCGTGCACTTCCACGCGGAGCACTTCGATCACCTCGCCACTGCGCCAGCGGTGCTCGTTGAGCTTGCCGTTGCGCAGGTTGCGCATCTTGCCCTGGTAGAACGCGCGCAGGTTGCCCGGCGTGCGGTGCTGCCATTCCATGATCTGGCAGATGTCGTTGTTGTAGCGGATGTACGATCCGATGTTGATGTCGGCGGTGGTGGCCATGGGGAAGGTGGTCTTGAAATGCGGGCGCGAAGGTAGGGAACGGCCGCTGACCTCGATCCGGGGCTATTCCACCACCACTTTCGCGCTGCCCATGAAGCCGCCGCTCAGGTCCCGGGCTGTAAGGATGTAGAGGCCGGGGGCGAGGTTGTCGGTGGGGATCTCCTGAATGGCACCAGCTCCGCCGATCCTGTTCGCACGGACTGCACGACCCTGGGCGTCCAGCAATCCAAGCACGATCTGCGTCTCGCATGTGACGCGGATCGGCGCCCCTTGTGCGACCGGGTTGGCAAGCATTTGAATTGATGCGGGTCCACTCGGGGTTACGTTGCTGATACCCACAAGGCCAATGCACATGTCGGTGGAGCCGAGTGATCCCAGAGCAGCAATGGAGGAGGAAGGTGTGGTCACCGATATCTGTGCTGTCTGCTGGGTCAGCGTGATCACAGGAGTTACGGTAAGCAGCTGACCGGGAATGGGATCGTGGGTGACGAATAGGGCCTCGGTCAGACATTCGTTCCCCGAAAGGTCTGTGCTCCAAGTGCCAGGGATCCGGGTAGTGGTGCCGAAATTCTGGTCGACACGGACCAGTTCACCTGTCACCAAGAGTTCATTGCCCAGATGATCCATGGTCACTGGGTGAAAGTAGATGTCCTCACTGCCAACGGGGATATGCTTCATAGTTCTTGCTAGCAGCACGTCACCCGCAGCATCAAGGCGAATGATCGCTTCGCCGGGGTCAGCAGTGGTGCTGTGGATGTCCAGATCCCCGTTCGGTAGCCGTTCGGCATGCAGAGCTCCGGGAAAGAAGATGTTCGGGCCGTACAGATGACCGTCCAATATCTGCCCGTTCGGATCGAATGAGATGGTGTAAATGAAGGACCCAGGGGTTACCTGTAAAGAGCCGATCACGGTCACTCCACCATTCCCGTTAGCCACTAGTTCCTTCATGTTGACGCTCGTAGGCGGAGTAGCATAGGAAATGATCTTCATCGAGGTCAATGTTCCGGTCGCGTTGAAGTGAAGTAAGCGGAACAGACTTTGGTTCATACCGCTGAATGGTTCTATTGCAACAAAGCAGCCACCCACTCCATCACTCTTGATGGCATGATTGACGAAGCTCCAACTCGAGATCTCCAGGTCCATCGCATCGACTTGCTCTGCCCAATTGAGGGTCATGTTGCTGTCGAAATGGAGCAGTGCCAAACGGCCATTCTGAGAACCACCGAGGAAGAGCGAAAGGAAACACCCTCCTGATTGCTCAGCTTCCACATCCATCCAAATGCTAGTGTACACGCCATCCATTGTCTCCGTGGCCAGTTCGACTTCCTGTTCGCCAACCAACGCGCCGCTTGGCGAGAACCGGGCAACTGCCGCACGTATGCTGTTCTGGAAAGGAGGCATGGTGCCTGGTGCTTGTTCGTCAATGAACCTCGCAAAGACCAGATCTCCGTTGGCTAGAAAGTCCATCGCAAAAGGCGCTTGCGGCCCCAATGCTCCACCCGGAACCGAACGGCGCCAGAGCTGGTTGCCGTTCGTGTCGGACTTGCTCAAGCTGTATCCTGAAGGGTGCTTCAAGAGCATGACCGAACCACCGTCCGGAGAAGCCATGCCGTCAAGCACGACCGACCCGGTGGTCGAGCTTGTGTCCAGTGCGATCTGCTGGTCCACGAATTGGGCTTTCGATCCGATCTGCCAGAACAAACCGATCGAGACAGTGAGTAGCGTAGCGTAGTTCATGGCGTGAAGGAGTTGGGCATCGCTATGACGAAGCTAGCTCAGTTCGGTTGCGTCGGATGGCCCGCTCCCTCACTTCCACCGCTCCACCTCCAGCTGCGCCGTACACAGGGCGAACTCCGCTTCCTGGCGGTTGCTGGCCACCAGCAGGGTGCGTTGGTCCACATGGTCGCGGAGCAGGTCGCCGTACCAGCTGATCGCCTTGGCGTCGAGGTTGCTGGTGGGCTCGTCGAGCAGCAGCAGGGGCGTGTCGCTGAGGATGGCGAGGGCGAGTTTGAGGCGTTGTTTCATGCCGCTGCTGAAGTTGCGCACGGGCTTCTCCAGCGCGTTCTCCAGGTAGGCGATGCGCGCCACGTCGGTGGCGGTCAGTCCGTTCTTCAGGGGCTTGAAGCGCGCGTGGTTCGCCACGGTCTCGGCCAGGCTCAGCTCTTCGTACAGGCCTAGGTAGGGCGCGGAGATGGCTATGTGGCGGTACACCTCTTCCTCTGCGACAACAGCGCCGTTGATCGCATGCACCACCGTGCCTTTGCTGGGCATCAGCGCTCCGCCCACGAGCATCAGCAGGGTGCTCTTTCCACTACCGTTCGGACCGAGCAAGGCTGTGCGACTTCCGCTGGCGAACACATGCTCCACGTTCCGGAACACGACCTCGCGACCGAAGGACTTGGTGGCGTTGTGCAGGGCTATTTCCATGTGCCCATGTGGTCATGTGCCCCTGTGCCCATGGCGTGAACGGTCAATGGGCACATGGCTCATTCCGCCAGCCCCCGCATGATCCCCTTGGGACTGTTGCGGATGAAGTCGAGGATCTGGCCACGCTCGGGGCTGCGGGGCAGCTGCTGCTCCACGCTTTGCACGGCGCGGTCCACGTTGGTGTTGCGCACGAAGATCTCGCGGTAGATGTCCTCGATGCGGGCCACGGCGGCATCGTCGTAGCCACGGCGGCGCAGGCCGACCACGTTCACGCCGATGTAGCTGAGGGGCTCGCGTGCGGCCTTCACGAAGGGCGGCACGTTCTTGCGAACGAGGCTGGCACCGGCGATGAAGCTGTGCGCACCGATGTGGATGAACTGCTGCACGGCCACGTTGCCTTCCAGGATCGCCCAGTCGTCGATGGTGACGTGGCCGGCGACGTTCACGCTGTTGGCGATCACGCAGTTGTTGCCGATGAGGCAATCGTGTGCGAGGTGCACGTAGGCCATCAGCAGGCAGTTGGCGCCCACGGCGGTCTTCAGGCGGTCGGCGGTGCCGCGGTTGATGGTGACGCACTCGCGGATGGTGGTGCCATCGCCGACCTCCGCCGTGGTCTTCTCGCCGGCGAACTTCAGGTCCTGCGGAATGGCGCTGATCACGGCGCCGGGGAAGATGCGGCAGTTCTTGCCGATGCGCGCGCCGTCCATGAGCACGCTGTTGGGTCCGATCCAGGAGCCTTCACCGATCTCCACATCACCGTACACGCAGGCGAAGGGTTCGATGATGGCGTCCTTGCCGATGCGTGCATCGGGATGAACGAAGGCGAGAGGGGAGATGCTCATCGGTCAGGCGGTGGCTTTGGCGGCGGGCTTGGGCGTGTCCGCAGGCACCTTGTCGCGGGCGATCTGCGCCATCATCTCAGCTTCCACAGCGACTTGTCCGTTCACGTAGCCCATGCCCTTCATGTGCACGATGCCACGGCGGATCGGGGTGAGCAGGCTGAGGTGGAAAACCAGCGTGTCACCGGGGATCACTTTGCGGCGGTAGCGCACGCCGTCGGTCTTCAGGAAGTAGGTGGTGTAGTTCTCCGGGTCGGGCACCTGGCTCAGCGCGAAGATGCCGCCCACCTGCGCCATGGCCTCCACCTGCAGCACACCGGGCATCACCGGGTTCCCCGGGAAGTGGCCCGTGAACTGCGGCTCGTTCATGGTGATGTTCTTGTAGCCCGTGATGGTCTGGTTGTCCATCGCCACGATACGGTCCACCAACAGGAAGGGGTAGCGGTGCGGCAGGATCTTCTCGATGTCGTTGATGTCGTAGACCGTCTTGCTGAGGTCGAAGTTGACCACGGCGTTCTTCTCCTCCTCACGCATCTTCTCCTTGATGCGTTTGGCGAAGCTGGTGTTGCCGAAGTGACCGGGACGCGCGGCGAGGATGTGGCCCTTTATGGGTCGGCCCACCAACGCGAGATCGCCGACGATGTCCAGCAACTTGTGGCGTGCGGGCTCGTTGAAGAACTTGAGGTCGGTAGTGTTGAGCACGCCGTTGCGACGGATCTCCACATCCTGGTATTCGCGACCCAGTGCATTGGCCAGGTCCTTCAGCTGTTCCTTGGTGGTGCCTTCGCGGTCCTCCAGCACAATGGCGTTGTTGAGGTCGCCGCCTTTGATGAGGCCAGCCTTGGCGAGCTGCTCCAGTTCACGCAGGAAGACGAAGGTGCGGCAGGGGGCGATCTCCGTCTTGAACTCCTCCGCGCGGTACATGCTGGCGTGTTGCGTGCCGAGCACAGGGCTGTTGTAGTCCACCATCACGGTGAGGCGGAACTCACCGCCGGGGGCGGGCACGCCGAGCATCTCGGTGCCGCGTTCCTTGGTCTCGAACCAGATGGGCTCCTGCAGCACGTACCAGTTGCGGGCGGCGTTCTGCTCTTCCAGGCCCGCGCTCTCAATGGCTTCCACGAAGGGCAGCGCGCTGCCGTCCATGATGGGCATCTCCGGGCCGCTCACCTGGATCAGGGCGTTGTCCACTTGCAGCGCGTACAGGGCGGCCAGCACATGCTCCGTGGTGAAGACCTTGGCACCGTTCTGTTCCAAAGTGGTGCCGCGCTCGGTGCTCACCACCAGGTCGCAGTCCGCGTTAATGGTGGGTTCACCGTCCAGGTCCGTGCGCTGGAACTTGAGGCCGTGACCCACGGGCGCCGGGCGCAGGGTGAGCGTGACGGGTTCGCCGGTGTGGAGACCGACGCCTTTCAGGGTGGCGCTGCCCTTGAGGGTATGTTGCTTGTCTGGGTTCATTGCCGGAGGGAATGCGAACCACGGATGGACACGGACGAACACAGATGATGATGACCCGTGCGCATCGGTGAACTCCTTATCCGTGTCTATCCGTGTTCATCAGTGGTTTTTCGGGAAGCGCGCTGGGTGGCGTTCAGCCCGTCGATCTGTTTCTTGAGTTCGGGCAGGTTGCGGAACAGCACGTAGCTGCGCTTGTAGTCGCCGATAGCGAAGGCGGGGCTGCCCTGCACGATGGCATCGTCGAGGATGTTGGAGCCGATGCCGCTCTGGGCTGCCACTTTCACACGGTCGCCGATGGTGAGGTGGCCGGCGATGCCGACCTGGCCACCGATCATGCAGAACTTGCCGATGCGGCTGCTGCCCGCGATGCCGGTCTGGCTGACCACCACGGTGTGCTCGCCGATCTCCGCGTTGTGGCCCACCTGGATCAGGTTGTCCAGCTTGGCGCCTTTGCGGATGAAGGTGCTGCCGAGGGTGGCCCGGTCGATGGTGCAGTTGGCGCCGATCTCCACGTCGTCCTCGATCACCACGTTGCCGATCTGGGGGATCTTCTCCTGCTCGCCCTTCGCATTGATGGTGAAGCCGAAGCCGTCCGCCCCGATCACCGTGCCACTGTGGATGATGCAGTTGGCTCCGAGCACGCTCTTGTTGTAAATGGCCACATTGGCGTGGATGCGCGTGCCGTCGCCGATGCGCACGCCGTCGCCGATGGTGCAGTTGGGCAGGATCTTCACCCGGTCGCCGATCACCACGCCGTCGCCCACGTGGGTGAAGGTGCCGATGTACACATCCTTGCCGATCGTGGCCTTCGGGCTGATGTAACTGGGTTGCTCGTAGCCCTTCTTCTCGTACTGGTGGGCATCGTGCATCTCCAGCAACTTGCTGAAGGCCGCACGCGGGTCGCTCACGCGGATCAGCGTGACGTGCTTGGGGATGGGGCGTGTGGCGGTGAAGCCCTTCTCCACAATGACCACACTGGCGGCGGTGGTGTAGAGGTGCTCGGTGTACTTGGGGTTCGAGAGGAAGCCCAGCATGCCCAATTTCCCCTCTTCGATCTTGCACACGTCGAACACCAGCACCTGCGCGTTGCCGTCCACTTCCCCGTGGAGGAATTCAGCGATCTGTCCGGCGGAGAACTGCATGTGGGCCTGTCCGCCAAAGGCGGGAGCGCGAAGATAGCCAGCCCGGACTTGTCGGCAGCGGAGCCCTGGGCGTGAGCAGGAGCGGCGAGTTCGGTAGTGGCGAGCGGCAGGTCGGTCCGCAGCAGCGGAGCTTTCTTCATCTTCTGGCCACGAGCCTTGAGCCGCGAGCCACGGGCTTGTTCACGGCAGCAAGCCTCTATCCGTATCCGTGTTCATCCGTGGTTGAACCCTGGGCGGTGGCGAGCCCGCGAGCCTTTCAGCATCTGCGTCCTCTGCGTCATCAGTGGTTCTCGGGAGCGGAGCTTTCTTTCCCTTGGTTCAGGAGCAGGGGCAGGGGCAGTAGGCAGTACTTGTCGGCAGCGGAGCCTCTATCCGTATCCGTGTGGATCCGTGTTCATCCGTGGTTGAACCCTGGGCGGTGGCGAGCCCGCAAGCCCATCAGCATCAGCGCCATCCGTGGTTCAGCGCTCAGTGCACGTGCACGACCTTCTCCACCACCTTGACGCTGTCGGTCATCTCCACCTTCACTTCGACCTTGTCGCCGTGGCGGCTTACCTGCACGGTGCCTCCGTCAATGGCCACGGTGGTGTCGCCTTGGAAGTTGGCGGCGGTGAGCTGCTCCACGATGGCGTCCGCACGATCCGCTCCGCCTTTGCCGGGGTGGCAGCAGGCGCCTTTGCCGTGGCCCATGCCTTCGCCCATGCCATGGCCCATGCCCTTGCAGCAGGCGCCTTTGCCGTGGCCCATGCCTTCGCCCATGCCATGGCCCATGCCCTTGCAGCAGGCGCCGCCCATCTTGTGGTCGCAATCGGCCATCTCGCATTTGCCTTCGCCGCTGCAGCACACGCCACCATGGTCGCACATGCTCTTACCGTGGCAAGCGGCACCACCTTTCTCGCAGCCACCCATTTCCGCCTCGCAATGGCCACGGTCGCGACCACCGCCGCAGCAGTTGCGGCCGAGCAGGAAACCGACGGCTCCGAAGAGCAGGCTGAACACGAGGATCTTGAGCCAGGGGTTGTTCATGGGAAGGGGGTATCGGGGTGTGCGGTGAGTGGAAAGGGCGAAACGATCGGTCGGTGGATCAAGGCGCCATGGGCACGGCAACGCGCACTTGGTCCCAGGTCAGCGTCAGCGCCAGTGGCTCCGGTTGGAAAGCGATGCTGAACAGCTCGGTCACATTGTTCACGTGCTCCACCGGTACCTCTACACGCACTGCATCTTCAGCGGCCTCGCGGCTGGCGTTGGTGTTCCAGTCCACGCCCCAGGGATACATCTTCTTGTTGAAGATCACGGTCCACTGCTCGGGTCCGGGGATGGTCCACAGGGTGTACTTGCCTGCGGGCAGCACCTTCCCGCCAATGGTCAGGTCCTTGTTCGTGGTGAAGGTGGTGGCCTCGTTCGCGCCGGTGCGCCACACCTTGTCGTAGGGCACCAGACCACCAAAGATCTCGCGGCCTTTCTTGCCGGGCCGGTTGTAGAACACCTCCATGTTCAGGCCACCCTGGCTGTACACCACGGTTTCCTCCGGGCTGGCCTTCTTGGTGTTGTACTGCATGTACTTGAAGCCAGCAAAGCCCAGGATGAGCAAACTGCCGATGATGATCAGGAACCACTTGAGGAATTTCATGGTGTGTGGAGCGGTGTTGGTGGGCCGAAGGTAGGCGGGGGCAAGAGCCAAGTGGCAAGGTTCAAGTCAGCAAGTGTCAAGTGACAATGGGTATTCGTCAGCGGACCATCCTTCTTCCGCAGGGCCACGAGCAGCGAACCGCGGGCTTCTTTTCGGCAGCGGAGCGCTTCCATTCATCCCCCGCGCCCGACCGAAGGGAGGATCAGCGAGGGGGCGGAGGGGGAGCCAGCATGCGCTCCGCTTCCCGAGGTTCACCCGCTATGCACCGTCGCACTGTTCGCCTGCGCCGCGGCATAAGGAGGGAAGGCTGAAGCTTGGACTTTTCGGCACCGGAGCGCTTCCATTCATCCCCCGCGCCCGACCGCAGGGAGGAATAGCGAGGGGGCGGAGGGGGAGCCGGCATGCGCTCCGCTTCCTAGCGTTCACCCCCGGAACACCGTGCTGCTGTTCGCCTGTGCCGTGGGCGTTACCACAAGGTCGTTCACGCAGACGTGTGCGGGCAATGTGGTCACATAGAACACGAGCTCGGCGATGTCCTCAGGGCGCAAGGGTTGCAGGCCATGGTACACCTGTTTCGCGCGCGCCTCATCACCCTCGAAGCGCACCACGCTGAACTCCGTCTCCGCCATGCCGGGCGCTACCTGCGTCACCTTGATGCCGTAGGGGAGCAGGTCCTGCCGGAAGCCTTTGGTGAGCGCGTCGACCGCGTGCTTGCTGGCGCAGTACACGTTGCCTTTGGGGTACACCTCCTTGCCGGCCGTGCTGCCGATGTTGATGATGTGGCCGGCCTTCCGCGCGATCATACCGGGGATCACGGCCCGGGTCACGTAAAGCAGGCCCTTCACGTTGGTGTCCAACATCTTCTCCCAATCGTCCAGCTTTCCGTCCTGGATGGGGTCCAGCCCTGCGGCCAGTCCGGCGTTGTTCACCAGCACGTCGATCGTGCTCCATTCCGGCGGCAGTGAGGCGATGGCCTTCTCCACGTCCAGCTGGTCGCGCACATCGAAGTGCAGGCAGTGCACCCGGTCGTGCCCGTCGATGCTACCGTAAAGGCCTTCGAGCTCGCGTTGCAACGCATCGAGCCGTTCCTTGCGGCGGCCGGTGATGATCACGCGGTGGCCTTCGGCCGAAAAGCGACGGGCCGTGGCTTCCCCGAAGCCGCTGGTGGCGCCGGTGATGAGGATGGTCTTGGGCATGAAAGGGTTCTGGAGGGAGCGAAGATCGGGCTGGGTTATGGTTCAGAGCACGAGGAACTGACCCTCGCATCGCACAGAGACGAGCTGCTGCCCCTTGTTACCTGCAAGCGGAAAGGGGAGCGTTGGGATGCAACGCGCACATTGGACCCAATTATCTTGCATCTGCAAACTGCTATCCCATGCGCCTGCGCTTGCTCCTTCCGTGCCTACTGCTGCCGTTCATCGCAGCCGCCCAACCCGGCCTTTCGCCGGCGCATGTGTTCAACATCGACCCGGGCATCGTCACGAGCCACAATGCCAAGCGGATCACGGTGGATCCCGCTGGCAACGTGGTCATCTTCGGGGTGAAGTACGCGACCATCCCCTACGACAGCCGGGTGATCTACCTGCGTGCCCTGCCCGATGCCACGCCCGACAGCACATTTGATGGCGAGGGTTGGGTGGAGCACAACATCTGCACCCAATGGGAAACAGCGGTGGACCTGCAGGCCCTGCCCGATGGCAAGGTGATGGGTATGGGGCTGGAGGACTACCCCGACTACGACAACGATGGCATCTACGTGCAAAAGCTCAATGTGGATGGTTCACCGGATACCAGCTTCTGGGGCAACGGCAAGTTCATCTTCCAGCTGAACGGGGAGACCACCTTTCCACGGGCCATGGCGCTGCAACCCGATAGCGGCGTGGTGATCATGGGGCAGGCGCTGGGCAGCGTGTACGATGCCTTCATTATCCGTTTGGCGCCCGACGGCAGCTTCGACACCAGCTTCGGCCTCAATGGCGGTGCCTACATCGGCATGGTGAACGGCGAGTTCGACGACCCCGCCGACCTGTGCGTGTTGCCCGATGGGTCCATGATCGTGGCCGGTGCCTGGAAGCCCATGCCCAACGCCTACAACGGCCTGTACATGCAGCACATCCTTGCCGACGGCACCGTCGATGCCAGCTACGGCAACGGCGGCATCACCCAGTTGCACGACACGTCCTTCTTCCAGTGGCCCAGCCGCGTGGCATTGGCCAGTGACGGTAGCGTCTATGTGCTCAGCGAACTGGTGGCCATGCCCGCCAACATCAGCCAGCTGGTGGTGCAGCATTTCCTGGCGGACGGCACCTACGACCTGGCCTTCGGCACCAACGGCATCGCCACGTTGCAACTCGTCACGTTACCCGGCAACAAGCGCCCCGCGGGCTTGGTGGTGCTGCCCAACGACCTCATCGCTGTGAACGCCAAGGTCGAGGAGGCGGGCCTGATGCTGCTGCTGCCCAACGGCCAGCCCGCCGCCGGCTTCGGTACCAATGGCGTGCTGTACGACCCCCTCTTCCTTTACGGGCAGAACCAGAGCATCGACATGGCCGGCGATGCCGACGGCAACGTGTGGGTGCTCACGCACCGCCTCATGGGCAACAGCTCTTCCATCACGGCCTACAAGGTGATCATCGACCTCAGCGTAGGCACATTGGATGCGCCGCAGAACCTACAGGCCCCCATGCTGCTGGGCACCGTGGTCAGGGAGGATCGCGTGGAGCTGGCTTGGCGTATGCAGCAGGCCGGCCCCCTCAACGTGGACCTGCTGAGCAGCGATGGCCGTGTGCTTCGCACCCTTTGGTCCGCAGTGCTCGGCGCGGGTGAACATCGCCAGCAGTTCGCACTGCCCGCTGGCCTCGCGTCCGGCGCCTACCTGCTGCGTTTCACCACACAGCAGGGTGTGGCCACCGTGCGGTTCCTGCGGCAGTAGCGTGGTCGTGCCCGTCGATGCTACCGTAAAGGCCTTCGAGCTCGCGCTACAAACGCATCGAGCCGTTCCTTGTGTCGGCCGGTGATGAGGATGGTCTTGGGCATGGGTGCTCGTCTCCGTTCGTTCAGAGGACGAAGCGTGAAGGTCGGTGTTGCTCACGCTCGTGTTCGCAGCCTGGAACGCCGCCAACGTTGCCGCTGAGAAGATCGCTGATGATCCGAAGCGTCTTGGCCAGTGGATCGTCGGCTGGCGCATGTGTCAACCTACCTTGGAGAACATGAGCACGCCCGAATTGCCCGCGAACCGCTGCGCGGATGTTGCCCGCCACTTGTCCACGTCGGAGGCGGTGGTGCGTGAACTGTTCGACTACCTCGTGCTGGAAGGGGAGGATGATCCCCTCTACGCGCTGCAGGTCTGCATCATGGTGGCCAAGGACAAGGGCACCGATCCAATGGACGAAGCGAGGAAGCTCGTGGCATGAGCCGATGTGAGCGTTCCGTTCGAGACGCGCTGAACCAGGGGTGCTCAGCCTGAACGGAGCTGTTCGTGCCTGCGCTGATCGCCAAGTTCGACCGGCCGCATGCGATCTTTGGCCATGGCCCAGCTCTTCCTCGATCTCGATGGTGTTCTCGCGGACTTCGAAGCCGGCGCACTGGCGCTGCTGAAGATGCCTGCGAAGGACCACCAGGCGAAGCATGGCCCAGGTGGCTTCTGGAAACGCCTGGCCGCAGCGCCCGATTTCTACGGTGGCCTCCCGTTGATGCCCGATGCCACGGAGCTCTTCACAGCCGTGGAACACCTGGACCCCATCATCCTCACCGGGCTGCCCATCGGCAAGTGGGCTGAACCGCAGAAGCGCGCGTGGGTGGCGCACCACTTCCCAGGCGTGCAGGTCATCACCACCCTCGCCCGCAACAAGAGCACCTATTGCGAGGACGGTGATGTGCTTGTGGACGATCGCGACACCTACGCTGAAGCATGGGCCGCCGCCGGAGGGATCTTCGTGCAACACACCTCCGCGGCGGACAGCATCCAGGCCTTGAAACGCCTCGGGCTCATCTGACCCCAAGCCGTGCAGCTAGCGCTAACCTTCGCCCACCGTAGGGGGAAAGCGAAGCGGAGGGGCCGATCACTTCGGCTCCAGGTGCAGCTCCAGATCACCGCCCTTCTCGCGCAACCACATCTCATCTTCCTTCAACCGCAGGATGTTGTAGGTCTCGTCCGCGTCGTTGTTCTCAAAGTCGAGTTTCAGGTCCTCGTCCTTGTTCTCAAAGTCCCAGGTGCCGTTGGTGGCGAACTCGAAGGTCACATCGCCCAGCGCGTAGTTGGCGGTCAAGGTGGCGTCACCGTCCTTGGTCAGGTTCAGCTCGTACTGGGTGAAGGCAGAAGTGACATCGTTGCCCCCTTGGCGGGCGCTTTCCACTTTCCAGGTGTTGGCTACGCGGGAGGCCCTGGAACGAAGGCTGAAGTCAGGTCCGTCCTCGTATTTGCCGCAACCGGTGCTGAGCGCCCCAAGGGTGCTGATGAGCAGGATACCGACGATGCTTTGGTTTTTCATGGAAGGGGTTTGTGTGTTGGAGCGCATGGGCTCCGTTGCGGGTCGGCGGTAGCAAGGCCGGTGCCGTATGCCATCCCTGCGTGCAGCGCACGTTGTTCGGGTGCATCAGGGTGCATTGTTCCACGGTGCCGGGCATGTTATTCCCCGTTCTTGCACACTGGCAGCAACACGCCAGCGGCCCAGGAGATGGCTTCGGCGGGCCGGGTGTGGTGGGATCACGTGTGCCCTTCTTATTCTATGACCTGTGCAAGTGGCATACGCACGTAGGGTGTGCTTCGCTGGATCACGGCGAACAGACGATGGAGGATCTTGCATCGAACGGCATTGATCACAGACATAGGCGCTTTGCCTTGCTTGAGCTTCCTTCGATAGTAGTCCTGCAACTCGCCCGCCCTTGCGATCACCCCCCAGTGCGGACATGTGCAGGAGGGTTTTAAGCACCTGGTCGGCTTGTGGTGACACGCGTGTTCTTCCTTTGATGCTCGACCCCGAGGTGTGCTCGTAAGGTGCAACGCCCGCCTGACAAGCCAGTTGACGCACAGTGCGGAAGCGGGTGAAGCCTTCGGTGCAGGCCAACAGATAGGAGGCCAGTACAGGTCCAACGCCATCAACGCTGAGTAACAGTTGATACTGCTGGTTGAGCTGCTGGTCGGACCGTATGAACTCCAGGATGAGGCCGTCCACTTCGACCAGTTGTTGGTCAACCTGCTTGATGCGTTGGCGACTCATGCGGTCGAAGAGGCTTTGAAGGGAACGGTCCATATGCCGGTTGGTGTCCTTGATCCGCACTTGTTGCCGCCTGCGCTCGGTGACCAACTGGCGCCTGCAGCTCAGCAGCTGCCGGAGCTTGTTCATGCGCAACGCCTCAGCGCCGACCAGCCGGGCTTTATCCTGATAGCGACGTGCGTAGTCCGCAATGCGCAGGGCATCAATGCTGTCGCTCTTACCCCGCGTGTTACCGATGCTGTGCTTGATGTCCAGCGGATGAGCCAGCCAAGTGGGGATCGCCAGGTGCACCAACTCCTCCACCAACCGGTAGCCATAGTGACCTGTGGGTTCCAAGCAGACCAGCATACTGCTCTTGTCCAGCCTGAACTCCTTTCCCCAACGCCGCAATAATGCTCTGACCGCTTTGGGCTCGTTACTGATCCTCTCCTGTGCCAGTAGTGCTCCGGCTTCATCAAGCAGGGCCACATCCAAATGCGCCTTGCTCACGTCCACCCCGATCCAGTGTTTCATTGCCTTCTACTTTTGAGTTAGACCAATGATCCCTGGAGGGGCTGAGCGAGGGTCCTGTGCTTGATGACTCTAATAGGCCTGCACGCCTGAAATTCTATCTGAGCCTCAGACCCGAGGGGAAGACAGGTTCCAATAAGGGGCTTAGGACCGCGTCCTATCGCCATGAATGGTTCACCTGCCTTCCTGCTCAGACCTCTTCAGTGGATCTATCGACGCAAGTCTAGAGTCGCCATGACGTGAATAAGAAAGCCGTCATCGCGAGCGTCCCGCAGGGCGCGTGGCGATCTCCCAAGCCGCTGGCGCATTGATGGCAGTACGGCCATTCAATACGACCATTGATCCCTGCGCGCCAGCGGCCCAGGAGATGGCTTCGGCGGGCTGGGTGTGGTGGGATCACGTGTGCCCTTCTCGCCATGACGTGAATACGAAAGCCGTCATCGCGAGCGTCCCGCAGGGCGCGTGGCGATCTCCCAAGCCGCTGGCGCACGGATGGCCATACGTCCATTCCATACGACCATTCGGGGCTGGGGCAGCTGGCCAAGGAGGACCCTGAGGCATTCGGATCGCTGGCAGCTGGGTCCCCTTCCATTCATTGGGATCACGCTTGGGGAGACCCTGCGCGAGAAAAAGTCGATGTTCGTGAAACGAAGCTTCGCGACAGGGTACCGATCAGGGCAGGCGCTCCTCAGGAATAACAACGCCCGGTTCCGGGGTCGGTGTGGGCGGGACCTCCTTCCATTCACCCGCTTCGGTCAGGTACCGTTCCTGCGGTCGAGCCTCACCCAGTGCGTAGCCAACGATGGTGAGCCTTCCGTTTTTCACGCTGATCGAACCGATGCCCAAGCGTCCCGTGAACGGATCCTGCGCTTGGAGCGACTTGCCGGTCCATTCATAGAGTTCGGCCGATGGGCCGTTGTCCGGTGGCATCCCGCCGATGAAGAGGTGTCCGTTGTATTCCATGATCTTCACGCCGGAAAGCAACGGTAGGGTGGCCAATACCTTGTCACCGGCCAGGTCCTTGCGCAACAAGCGGAGTTTCTGTGCGGCCCCGGAGCTTGCGGGGCCGCGCACCTCGAACCGGTCCCCGTTCGCCAGTTGGAAGGTCGCGACCAGGCTCGGGTCCCGGATCTTCATGTGATCGTAGGTCGGCTGGATCCAGGCCAGCTCATCGATCGTGAAGCCGTTCGTTGTGGCCCACTCGGCCACTTCGGGGATCGCGATGTCGTGTACGTAAGCCAGGTTCAACTCCTCGCTGATGCGTTCGGCGAGTTCCGCATGGCCGCTGGTGATCATCAAATGGCCCACCGCGCAGGCGTTCCCCAGCTTGTCGATGAACACGGGTGAACGTCCGGCGACGATGTCGTTCAGCGGGAAAATGCCACGGTCCGCATAGGTGTCCAGTGCTTCCAGCAAAGCCCAGCGCTGCGAACGTGCAGGCAAGCTCAACCCCTCCGGTGGATCCAGGGCCAGGTGTTGGCGCACACGATGGAGATGCTCGGCGATACGCGCCGCCTCCGAAGGGAAACGAACGGGCCGCGCATCAGCGAAGGCGGAGGGCTCCCTGGCCGCCCATTGATCGTTCACCTCGAACAAGTGTTGGCCAGCGGTCGCCGGACACCCGGGGGGCAGTTGTGCGGTGGAGATCCCGATGGCGGGTAGCGCGAAGGCGAGGAAGGTGGAGCGTAGCATGATCATGGAGATGGAGTGCCCGTACACCGCAATTGCACAGAAGTTCGATCGACACGGAGTGGATCCCAAGGTGCCCCGTCCCTTCGCCCCCGATCGCCCTCCTTCTTTCGCGCCTAGCAACCGGGAAGGGCTTACGCCGGGGAAATGGCGCATCACAAGGCGGTGGCGTAACAGCACGACTGTCAAGCTGAGCTTGTCGATGTGTGGAGGCGTGCCGTCGCACACCCAGGACGAGACTTCAGGGGCAGCGCCGTCGGGCGATCCGCTCCAAGCCCGCCCGCTCACAGAACCCGATAGGGTTCCAGCATCAATTCCTTCCGCAATTCCCGGGTGAGGGTCTCCGGCGTGATGCCGTAGCGCGCGAGGGCGGGCCAGGGGTCCACGCCTTCGGACATCACCTGGAAGAGCCCCGCTTTACCGTCCCGGCGCAGGATGCGTTCGCAGAGCACGGCGCCGATCACGTAGGGCACGCTGGTATCCGCGTTGATGTAGTCGCGCATGGTGGTGGTGCAGCGGTCGCGGAGATCCAGCGATGGATCGGTGGCCAGGTAGCGCTGCAGGTTCGTGCGGTACCAGGCGTAGTCGTGTTCCACGCTGCCGCCGATCAAGGTGGCCAGGCCCTCTTCCAGCAAGGGCGGTGGCTCCTTCGAGCCGGGGTCCGGCTTTGGGAGAACAGGTGTACCACCTCGTGGGTGTAGATGTCCTTGTTGTTCCCGGAATGCACGTTGTTCGTTCCGTCCACCATGCCACCGGAAGCGAGCGTGTGCATCAACGGATGCACGAGGAAGCCCCGGGCGGCGTACAGGTCGGCCGGGCCGGCGTAGGAGTAGTAGGTGATGGGGAAGGTGGGCACTTCGAAAAAGGCGGACAAGCGCTCGATCATGCTCCGCTGCTCCTCCGCCTCTGCCGGGTCGAAGACATGCCGCGGCGAAAGGATGTAGGTGACCGTGCCCACCGTGCGGCGCTCCCAGCTGGCGGTGTTGTGCTCGAGGGGTAGGGAAAGCCGTGCGCCCTCCGCCGTGGACCGCACGAGGAACTCGAACATGTACTTCGCGCCGGAGGTGTCGGGCGTTCCGGTCTGCTCGCTCCACATCACCTTCAACTGCAGTTCGCCTTCCCCCGCGGCTCGCGCTTCCAGTACTGTTGGGCGGTAGCGCAGGTCCCCCACGGAGTCGTACTCCGCGTAGCGCAGTTCGGCGTAAGGCCCGCCGTAGTGTTCCATCCCGCTGGGGCGGGACAGGTCGTCCGGCGCGTACCAATAGTCGTTCGGTGCCTCGGGATCCATCTTCCGGGTGAGGTAGCGCCGAAGGCAGTTCACCGCGTCCAAGTTGGCCGCGTTCGTGGTGTCCACTTCGGCGGCGATGCGGATGTCGGCCACGGTGAGCACGTTGGAAGGCCCCGCCTCAACCAGGGGTGCCGGTTCCGTTACCGGGAGCTTCGGCACGCAGGCCAACGGCAGCAAGAGAAGTGGTGCGGCCCAACGCATTTGGGGAGAAAAGTACTTCGCCTGCAGGCTTTCGCAGGTTCGTCCATGCGAGACCATGCGGAGGCTTGAGATCGCCGGCGCCACGATGGAAGACGGTGCGCGGTTGAGGGAGCAGGCCGAACCTGTGGGATCGTCTCACCCACCGCAGGGTCCGCCGAATCGCGATAAGCAAGACGGCGAGTCCAACTGCGGCGGAAAAGCTGGAACTGGTCCGGCATAGTTCAAGTGCCGAGACAGAGTTCATTGTCTACGCAGAAGTCTAGTTGAAGAGTAGGTCGATGTCCTGACGAATCTGATAGAGCGTCAGAAAGCGGTTGTGCGTGAGATTGTTTCGCACGAATGGAAGCGGGATGGCTTCGCTTGTCAGGAAGAGGTACTCAAAGGAGTACTTCGAGATATCATGGACTTCGTATCGGTCTAGTAGCGTCCCCATGTTATTCTGGAGCCAGGCATAACGCTTCTCAACTTTGGTAAGGAAAGCATTCTTGCCTTCAATGAACTTCCGCAACTCTAGGTGCATCTCGTACGGAGTCCGAGCCAGAACAAGGTCCTTGCACTCGATCGCGACGACCTTCCTCAGGGAAGTATCTATAACGAGGACGTCAATGTCGCCAAGGTCAATAGGGGCCTCTAGTTCCTTGCCGGGACCAATGCCAACCTCAGGCCGCACAATGGCCGATGGAAGCGCCGCACGGATTGTCTCGAAAGCTGTCTTGTTGAACGCCTTGCCATTAAGATCACGTCGATTGGCTACGAAGGCCTTCATGCTTTCGGACTTCGCGGGCCATCTCCCTTCAAAGATCAGATGGACTAAGTTGAGCTTGAACTCATAGACTGAGCGCGCTCCGTAGGCTACCTCAGCACGGTCCTTCCCGAGCAATACAAGCGGTCGCCTCAAGAGGGAAAGCTCGCGTCCAAACCGCCATGGGTAGACCTCTTGTAGTCCGAATGCTCCCACGTTGTCAATTGCGCCGCGCTCGAAGAGGCTGAACCGATTGATGACTGCTGTTACGGTCTCTTCTGAAACCTCACCTCTTGACGCCACCTCCTTTTTCCAAGCTTCAACAGGACCATTAAACACAGACCCGTCGCATTGAAAGGCCATGTAGATGGCAGCGTCGACTGAGTTGAGAAAGTCGGAATACGGAATATTGAACTCGTCGTGAAAGGCATCCTCGAACGCAGTATTTCTCTTTGGGGGTGCTGCGTCTATCCGTATCGGATTGAATGAACTGCCAAACGATTGCCCGAGGTCCTCGAGGTCCTCAATAAGCTTTGCTTGGTGGAAACCCGCCAGAGTGATCTCAAATTTCTTGTCTGTCCCAACGCGACCTGATTCAAGCAACGACACTTCGATGTCCGCAATTTCAAACCGCAAGTCATCACTGAGACTACCCCAGTTGACGATGTTCAGCATGTACGCCAGTGTACCGTCAACTCCCTCATAGTCGAATGGATCTCTGCCGTCCGAAGCTTCAGCCGCAACGTGCTCAATGAGGCATCGTAAGGTCACGGAATACTGAGCATTGCTTCTCCGCTTTTCTGCTATCACTGCTTCGATGTCACAGTGATGAGCAAAGCACTCTGCTAGGGGAGTAGCTTCGAATTCTTGGCGCTTCCGTACCTGAATCGCCGATTCATAGAACTTGAGGAGCTTGATGAGTACATCTTTGGACTCATAACGCTTCAACGTTGAGCGAAGACCATTGTAGAAGTCGTCTACGACTGCATGCAGTAAGGTCTGCTTCTCAGGAGGAGGCAATCGTTTTCTCGGACGATATGGCTTCTTTGTGAGCTTCTTGGCAAGGCCATCGATCTGGCGGTTTACATCGTACCGATGGAGCTTCCGTACTCCCTTCACATTGCTAGAGTTTACCCGGATGTCCTCATCGGCGAGTTGGACTAGGAGCTTCTTCATTCGCCCAAGTGGAACGCGAGCTCTGATGATACCGCGCACTTGTTCCTCTAGCCCCTCCGATTCAAAGGATCGCGGTCGGAGAATCTTTACAATACCCTGAATAACCGCGTTGACCAAGTTTTGCTCGCCCCTGTTGTCATCTCGATGGAGCGAGTGGTAGAAGTACTTGTCAAGTCTCAGTTCAATAACACGGCCATAAAGGGCACATGTGATCGGCCTCAGTACAGCATCCGTAGAGGGCGTCTCGTACATGTAGGCCGTCGCGTCTTCCTGCTTCGACAAGTCCACGGCAATGATGATGGAATCTGGAGTGTCATCACCAATAATCCGGTTGATATCAAGGCTTGCTTCGTTGAGCCAATACGCAATGGAGGTACAAACCTCCTTCGCGAAAGAGGTCTCCCTTTGCCCTCCGTCTGTCTCGTCATGTTCATTCTTCATGAGCCGAATCCAGACTCGCACGTTGAGTGAATCGAGGGTCACCAAAAAGGGCAAGCCAGGTGAGGTCTCAGTGGAGTAGAGTGGCAGTCTTGCCGGCTGTATGATCCTGCTTAGCGGTACATGTCGTGACTTGCCATTGATGGTATACAGCGCTGAATGAGCATCAAAGCGCTGGGTAGCTTCAAGCCGGAAGTCGAGTTCGAATCCGACCTGAAGAGTCATAAAGTCGTAATGCCCGTCATCGAAGTAGAAGCTCTCGTCATGGGTCAGATAGAAGGCAATGTTCGTGAGGAAGAACGGAGTGTCGATATTGCTGGCCTCATACGCATTGCTGTAGTTCCATAGTGTGAGGCTATGACACAAGCCCGACCGATAGAGGTATTGGAGTTCGGGGACATTGAAGCCAAGCACACGCCAAGAAGCGGTAGTTGGCCCGAAGGAGTGCTGCGTTGGGCGGCCAATGCCGAGGAATAGATTGAGGTTAAAGAGGCGGACAGGATCAAGTCGAGAATCACCTCTCAACGCATGGAATACTTCCTTCCTCCGAGCTTGCACCTTCTCGTTCAGGGCTTCGTCGTAGTAGGGCGTGAAGGGATGGTCCGCGTTGTACTGATCCCCATTGTCGTACTGAAATAGGACATAGGCGAACTTGTCGGTGTCAAGCTGAAATAGCCCCTCATGAATGGGTAAGTCGTGAGGCGGGAAGTCGTACTGCAATCGGGAGTACCCGAGATCATCAAGCATGAAGGTGGAATAGGTCCAAGTAGTCTCTGAATAGCGTTCAAGGAACTCCTTCTTCACCCCATAACGTGTTGCCAGGTCGATAACCTTATTGACGCAAGCAAAAGCGATCGATGTGGGAGACAGAAGATGGTATGTCTTGTCGTCCTTGAGAATCGGTTGGAACAGCAGTGGGTCATCCTCGTGATCACTGACATCCAAGTCGGCTTGCGCTGGGCTGAGGAGAAAGTGGTCTAGCAATTCCGGAGGTGTCGCGATTGAGCTAGCAAGCGCATGTAGCTCTGCTTCGCTGAATGTGAAGGCGCCAACGTGCCGCGCGATGAAATCCTCGGACGGGAAGAAGATCTGATTGTCGTCGTCTGGTTTCGAGACTGTGTAACGCCCATAGCCCAAGCCCTGCACAACCCGATCGGAAATAGTCAACAGGAGCAGCACAGCCCCCATCGCTGTCTCACGGAACTCGTTTGGCAGCTCAACGTTCGGATTCCCAAGAATGGTCAGGAACTGCTGGAGAGTGAAGATCTGATTCTCAGTTATCCCGGCAAAGAGAAGTCTGTTCCCGAGAGGAGTCATGATGTTCTCGGTGAAGAGATTCTGCGGTGGGTCTTCCAACGAATTGTGTGGGTAGTGCTCCTGAACGTATTTCCGCAGTTCGGGGATGTCGATCGATCTGTTCTGAGCCTGTGAGCGAATCTGCAATGCCTTGCGCTGCAACTCTTCAATACGAATGTTCTTCCCGTGGTTCTCGGGCAGGGCTTGGAGTAGGGCTAAGAGCCCTACAAGAGAGTTGTTATCAATCCCCTTGAAGTATGCCGAAGGATCATGGCTCTTCTTTGTAAAAGCCCCGGCCTTCATTCTTGCCATCAAGTCGGCCATACTCGGATGAGTTTGCGGCACGACAGGTGTGTCCAGACAACACTTCTTGTATTTCTTACCGCTCCCACACGGGCATGGATCGTTCCGTCCAACCTTTTTCACAGAGGCAAAGGTCAGGCGGAAATAGCGAGAGCGATTCGCGGAAAGCCCACAGCCGGTAATCCAGCGAGTCTTTGCGGAAAGCGCGAAAGCGGGTCTCGAGTCGGCACGCCCACACCGATGAACGCACGTTGGCGCACCGTGTACTTGCCTTGGTCGCTATTTACTTTGGCTCCATGTTCCTCCGCCCGCTGCTCGCCCTCGCCCTGGTCACGTCCTCCTTCGTTGCGCGCGCGCAGCTCTTTGCCTGGGCCGCGCCGGTGGGCTACGGGGTGAGCAAGGCCGTGGCCGTGGATGCACAGGGCAACGTTTACGCCTGCGGCAATGTGAACACACCGGTGGACTTCGACCCCGGACCCGGGGAGGCGCTGAGCCCGCCGGGCAGCGGCACGAACGGCGACATCTACGTGGTGAAGTACACGAACGAGGGCGACTACCTGTGGCATTACGTGGCGGGCGGCAGCGGCACCGAGATCGCCAAGAACGTGGCCGTGGACGGCAACGGCGACGTGCTGGTGACGGGCTACTTCAGCAGCTACTTCGACTGGGACATGGGGCCGGATACCGTGGCCCCCGGCGCAGGCTATTACGATTGCTTCGTGCTGAAGCTCTCTTCCGCCGGGCAGTTCCTGTGGCTGCAGCGCATCACCGGTCCCGGCGAGGACCAGGACCATGGCCTGGCGGTGGACGCGGCGAACAACGTGTACGTGACGGGGATGACCAGCGATGACGTGAGCTTCGGCAATGGCGACACCACCCTGCAGCACGGCGGCGGGGTGTGGGACGGGTACTATGCCAAGTACAGCGCTGCCGGCGCCTTCCTGTGGGCGAAAAGCATCACGGGCAGCGGCATGCAACGCGCCTTCTCCGTGGCCTGCGCCGGCGACCGACTCTACCTCTATGGCGCCTGCAAGGGCACCACCACGGTGAACGGCACGCACACGCTGACCCTGCCGAGCAACCCCATGGCCACCTACCTGTGCAAGACGGATACGGCGGGCGAGGTGCTGTGGCTGAAGAGCCAGAGCGCCGTGGGCGACATGAGCGGGGAAGTGGTGCGCGCCACGGACAGCAGCGTGTACGTCTTCGCCTCGTTCCGCGGCACGGTGGATGCCGACCCCGGTGCGGGCCTGCTGGAACTGGTGCCGCCATCGCCCACCTATCCGCAAACGCTCTTCGCGCGGCTGGACACCAGCGGCAACGCGGTGTGGGCCCGCCAGCTGCAAGGCAACATCCACTTCGATTGCGTGGGCGACATCGCCCTGGACCCGCAAGGCGGCGTGGTGGTGACCTGCGCCATCGCGCAAACGCAGGACTACGACCCGGGCCCGGGCGAGACGATCCTGGCGCCCCTGCAGGCCAACGACGTGTTCACCGCGCAGTACACGGCCACCGGCGACTTCCTGTGGGTGCGCATGGTGAACAGCCCGGAGAGCTTCGATACCTCCAACGGCGCCGCGGTGGACCAGTTGGGCAATGTGTTCATGACGGGCACCTTCTCGGATACGGCCGTGTTCTATCCAGGTCCTTCCGATTCCCTCTATTCGGATGCGGGCAGCACCATCTACACGGTGAAGTACGGCGTGGACCTGACCACCGCGCTGCGCGAGACCCCGCCCCACGCGACCCTGCAACTGTACCCCAACCCGACCCGCGATCAACTGACCCTCACCGGTGCCTTCGAGCGCGGCGATGCGCTGCAGGTGCTGGATGCGGCCGGACGCCCCGTGATGCGCCTCAGCGCTCAGGAGCACGTGATGCAACTGTCCGTTCGCGACCTGAGGCCCGGCACCTACCTGCTGCACTGGAGCGGGGCGAAGGGGCAGGGTAGTGCGCGGTTCGTGGTGATGTGATGAGGGTGCTGTGGGCCGCTTGCGTGGGTGGACCGAAGAACGCAGGGGCGTCTACGGGCAACCCCTGTGGTGGATCGACGAGGGGCGGTTCAACCGGTGATGGCGATATTCGTTCATGCCCCGCGAATTGCCGCAACGCGCCACCATTCGATGGCAGGGATACGATTATGCCCAATGCGGCGCGTATTACCTGACCATCTGCACCCAGGACCGGTTACACCTGTTCGGACGGATCGCGGACGGCGTGATGCATCCATCACCGATCGGTGAATGGGCACAACGGTGTTGGGATGCGATACCGGAACACATGCCGCATGTGGATGTCGGGGAATTCGTGGTGATGCCGAACCATGTGCATGGGATCGTGATGATACGGGAACGGTTGGTCGTCCCGGGAACCGTAGGGGCCGATCATGATCGGCCCGATACCGTGCAAACGCCAGACCCCATGCCGGACGATGATGCCATACAACGGCCCGATACCATGCCGGCACCGGATGGAACGCCGCAAACCGGAATACCGGAAACCGCGACGGATGACCCGAACAATAACATGACCAATGCGCCCACCGCACAACGCCGGACCGACGGACAGATACGGGCCGATCATGATCGACCCCTACACCCACCCGCCGATGCCAACGCGCCACCGAAACCCACCATGCCCATCGTACCCGTGGGTTCGTTGGGGCGCATCGTTCGGGCGTACAAATCCGCGGTTACGCGCATGGCGTACCGCGATGGGTTGTTGCCCCACGGCACGCCCGTATGGCAACGCAATTATTGGGACCGCGTGATCCGCGATGACGGGGAACACGAACGCATTGCGCAGTACATCGCGGAGAATCCTGCCAATTGGAAAGGGGACCGGTTCAACCGGTGATCACGTCGAACACCCCCATGTTGAACTCTCTCGTCGTTGCCGACAGGTCGTGCGCGACGCGTGGGCTCACCACTTCAACACGCGCGCCCTTGCACCTGATATTCCTTCCGTAGCGAGCACATACGCTCCCGGCGCCAGGGCCACGGTGTTCAACCGGGTGAGGCCTTCGGTCGTGCGCGCGCGCAGCACCACACGACCGGTCGCGTCCAGTAGTTGGATCAGTTCGTTCGCATCGGTGCCGGACACCAGCAGCTCGTCGCTGAACGGAACGGGATACACCACCGCACCCGGCGAATGGGTGTCGGTGTTCGTCGGCAAGCTCGTCGCCAGGTCCGTGCTGTCCAGCCGCGCGATCACCATGTCGGTGGTGGACGAACCACCGCTCGCGTTGTTCACGGTGATGCCACCGAAGCTGATCTGTGGGCTGTGGTAATTGGCCGATACGTAAACACCGCCTGCATCGCCAAGGGCCAAGGCGCTTGGTATCTCGTTGTAGGTGCCTTGTATGGTGGTGGCCCATTGCAGATCACCTCCGTCGTTCAACTTGAAGACCAGGACATCCTGCTGGCCGACCGAAGCAACGAACAAGGAATCGGACCCGGGATCGCAGTCCATACTGTCCGTGAGGTAGGCACTTGCGAAAACACTTCCGTCGTCATCCGTGGCGATGTCGATGCCTCTGCAGTATTGGGGCGCGCCCTCGCCCATGGTGCGCACCCATTGGAAATTGCTCGCGCTATCGAGCTTCAGCACGAAGAGGTCGTTGGGCCATGCGCTGCGGATCTCCGTGCCGGCATTCGGGTCGAGATCCGTGTCGCTGTCCGGATACGACCCCGTGAGCAGGATGTTCGCTGATGCGTCCAATGCGATCCCTTCCGCACGTTGTGGACCGTTCCCACCGATGGACCGCGCCCACACCAACTGGCCATCGCTCGTCAGTTTCTGGATGAAGATGTCCAGGTCCTCAACGGCGGTCATGTTCACTGTACCTGGCCCTGGGTCGAGATCCACCGTTCCCGCGAACACGCCGGTCGTGTACACATGCCCCGCCGCATCCACGGCTATGCCCAGCGCCTCTTCCAGTTCGGGCGCGGCACTGCTCATGGTGGTGGCCCAGGCCAGGTCACCCAACGGGTCCAGCTTCATCACGAAACTGTCCGTATTGCCGGCACTGTTGATCAACAAGGTGTCTGAGCCGGGATCGAAGTCCACACCCGTGCCGTTGAAGCGACCGCAGAGGTGCACACTGCCTGCAACGTCCACCACCATGGCGATGGGCAGTTCATCCTGGGGTCCCGTGATCTGCTTCGCCCACACCAAGTCGCCCACCGCGTCGAGCTTCAGAACAAAGGCATCGCGGCTGCTTGTACCGGTGAGGTAGAACGTGCCAGGACCAGGGTCCATGTCCACTGTGTCAATGCCGATCTGGCCCGCTACATAGATGTTGCCGACCGGATCGAGCGCAATGCACTGGCCCAATTCCGCAGCGGAAAATGAAGTCGAACCGATGCGCTTGGCCCATTCCAGCCCGCCACCATTGTTCAACTTCAGGATGAACACATCAACATAGTTGGCGGTGAGGTTACTGATACCGGCCTGCGGATCGAAGTCCACCGTGTTGCGGAAATAGCCGGTGGCGTAAATGTTCCCTGCGGCATCGGCGGCCAAGGAGTTCACCTTATCATCGGAAACGGTGCCAAAGGAGGCGCCCCAGGTCCAGGTAGGCACTTGGGCCGACATGGAAAAGGAAAGTACCAGAACGAGGGTGAGTGCAAGGCAGCAGCGAACGTGCATGGTGATGCGATGGAAGTACGAAGTAAGTGGATGGGATCGACGCGCAGCGGGCTGAGTTGAATGCGGCGAGGGCTGGATCGCTGAAGCATCAGCCTATCCACCTCGTGTCAACGTTCGATGATGAAGCTCGGAGCTGACGGCGGGGGTGGCGGTTTGTCCGATCCCCGCTGGTCCATGGGTGGTTCCCCGATGATCCGAGGCTTGCAGGCTGTGGTGCGATCCAACCGCTGAAGGGTCTTCCGCTTCGGTGACCCTGCGGTCATTGGAAGAGCGCCAGGGTCCCTTCGGAGACCCTGGCGAGGTTTATATGCACTTTTTGAAGCGGGTGAAGACGGTCTGCGTAGGGGTTCCGGCCCGTGCGCCGGAATGGAGGTGGTGAGGGGCATGGAGGCCCTTCACGACAAGGATCCCGACGAACGGGCTATACGTTGCGGTTCGTTGCCCACCGATCGTCCGTGCTGGCGGGCTGGCCAACCGTCGCTCAATTCATCCGGTGCCGCAGGCGTAACGGACCGTTGGTGGTGCCCGGTTCTTTCGTCCTGCGCAGCGCCTCATCCAGTTCGGCGTTCAGCGCCGCACGGTGCGAGCGCTGCTTGTGCCACGACCGGAGCACAAGTACCAATAACGCGATGGACGCCCCCGTGCTGATGATGGCCCAGGCCATGGGCGAATGCAGCACGCCGACAGCCACGGCTCAGGCGAGGAACTGGAAGTACAGCGACGCCACGGCCGCGCTGGTCATCAGCAGCAAGGTGATGAAGGCCCAGATGTTCTTGCGCCGGTCGTTCACATAGTCGCCAAGGATGCTGCGATCGTTGCAGATGTGGAGGATGACGCCGATGAGCACCGGTGCGGTGAGGCCGTAAAGCACGGCCGTCCAGATGAGCGCCTGGATGGGGCTGATGCCGATGAAGTTGATGCCCAGGCCCACGAGCAGGGAGACCACCAACGTGATGTAGAAGCCGCGCGCCTGGTGGAACTTCTTGTTCAACCCTTCGGGCCAATCGAAGGCCTCCGCCATCATGTAGCTGAGCGCGCCGCCCAGCACGGGTATGGCCAGGAAGCCCGTGCCGATCACACCCAAGGCGAAAAGCGCGTAGGCCATATCACCCGCCAGCGGTTTCAAGGCGCGTGCGGCCTCTTCCACCGTGCCGATCTCGTGGATGCCGGCGGTGTATAACACTGTGCCCGAGGCCAGGATGATGAAGTAGAAGACGATGTTGGTGAAGAGCATGCCACCGCGCACGTCGAGCTCCACATCGCTGATGAGCTGTTTGTCAACCACCAAATGCCGCCGTTGCTTCTCCTCCACTTCCATGGAGGCCTGCCAGAAGAAGAGGTAGGGCGATATGGTGGTGCCCAGGATACCGACCAGCGCCATGTAGTAGGCGGCATCGGTGGTGAAGGTGGGCAGCACCGTGCTGCGCAATACGGCCCACCAGTCCGTATCAATGAGGAAGGGGATCAGCAGGTAACTGAACAGGGTGATGCACAACCACTTCAGTACCTTCGAAATGCGACGGTAGGACCATTTGATGATGGTGTACATCAGGATGCCCGTGAAGACCGCCGAGAAAACCGCCCCCGGCACCTGGGGGAAGAGCAGGTTGCCCACCGCCCCCATGCCGGCGATGTCGGCCCCGATGTTCAGGACGATGGAGGGGAAGCTGATCCCCAGGATCACGTACATCAACCAGCGGGGATAGTACCGCTTGATGGTGCCCATGAGGCCGTGGCCCGTGACCATGCCGATGCGCGCGCACATCTCCTGCACCACCACCATGAGCGGATAGGTGACGATGGCCGTCCACAGCAACTGTGGCCCGAAGCGGGCACCCGCCTGTGAATAGGTGGCGATGCCCGATGGATCATCATCCGAAGCCCCTGTGATCAGGCCCGGCCCGAGCTTGTTCCAGAACCGTTGTAGTGCATTGCCGCGTGGTTGCCGGATACCCATGGTTGCGGCCCGCAAGGTAGACTCATCGCCGGTGTGTTCTCAGGAGCTGTGGGTAACGTTCCGCACTGTATCGCGCACGGCACCGGCCGCGTGCTTTCCGGTGCGCCGGGCGTCACCGGCCAGCTCGGTCGCATCCCCTTTCAGGGTGTCGATGAGATCACAGCCTTCATCCAGCATATCCTGGAGGCGACCGTGCATGGCTTTGGTCTTTTTCAAAAGCTTCCGTCCGGTCTTTTCAGCGGAGTCCGGTGCCAGTAGCATGCCGATGGCGGCGCCGGTAGTGAGCGTTGCCAGAAGGATGATGGCGTTGGTTTTCGTGGTCATGGGTGGGGGTGATTTGATCAGGGGTCCGTGAAGACGCTACCGTCCGATCCAACCCCATGCCGTTCCGCTCCGACCATTCGCCGCCTTAGCGGCACGTGCCCTTCGAGGGATCCACAGGCCACCGCCCGCGCGGGCGGACCGGACGTATTCTCCACAGGGTCGGGGTGATCATGACCATGTTGAGTTCACACCGGGGCTTGGCCTGCTGGCGCTCTGGTGTCCCCGCGTGCCTCACCCTTCCCCCAACCACCGAGGCCAGGCCAGGTAGTACTTGGTGACCGGCTTTGCCATGGCCTGGATACCCATGTTGTCGCTGGCTTCGGCGATATCGCGCACGCTGCCGTCCTTGTAAAGCAGTTCGATGCGGTCGTAGCCGGCATCGTAGGCGTTGTTGACGATGCTGCCGGTGAGCACGAAGCGGTCGGCATCGGCCAGGTCGATCTTCAAGTGCTTGGCCACGGCTTGCTTCAGGGCGTCGATGCGGTCCTGTTCCCAAGGCGTATCGCGCAGGCGGATGCGCAGGTTGTGGCGCTCCACCAGGTCGGTGCTGAGGCGGCTGAGCACCGGGTCCGGGTGGCGCATCCACACCTTCACGGCACCCATCACGTCGTGGTCGTCCAGCCGCAGGAAGTCGGCGAGGATGTCGGGGTCCTGGAAGGAGCTGCGGTCGTGGCGTGCGGTGAGGAACTGGAGCAGCGCGGGGCTGGCGAACACTCCGGTGCCGTCCATGGCCAGTTGCTTGGCGCGGCGAAGCGTTTCCACCAGCATGAGCTCGCAGGCCACCACGGTCTTGTGCAGGTATACCTGCCAGTACATGAGGCGCCGCGCAACAATGAACTTCTCGATGCTGTAGATGGCCTTCTCTTCCACCACCAGCCGGTCGTCCACGATCTCCAACATCTTGATGATGCGGTCGCCGCCGATCACGCCTTCGCTGACGCCGGTATAGAAGCTGTCGCGGTTCAGGTAATCCATGCGGTCCACGTCCAGCTGGCTGCTCACCAGTTGGTGCAGGGCATGGCGCGGGTGCTGGTCGCGGAAGATCTTCAGTCCCAGATCGAGCTTGCCGCCGAACTGGGTGTTGAGCGCGTCCATCACCAAGGCGCTCACGTCCTCGTGGCTGATGCCTTCCACCAGGCTGTGCTCCAGCGCGTGGCTGAAGGGGCCGTGCCCCACATCGTGCAGCAGGATGGCGATGGCCGCCCCCAGGCTTCTTCCTCACTGATGGGGTGGCCCTTGTCGCGCAGGGTGCCGATGGCCAGGCCCATCAGGTGCATGGCGCCCAGGGCGTGGTGGAAGCGGGTGTGCAGCGCTCCGGGGTACACCAGGTGGCCCAGCCCCAGCTGCTTGATGTAGCGCAACCGCTGGAACCACGGGTGGTCGATCAGCTCCAGTACCTGTGCGTTGGGCACGGTGATGAAGCCGTAGATGGGGTCGTTGAGGATCTTCTTCTTGGAAGCCAAGGTGGGGCAGGTCAGGTGGGGCTCAGGAAACCCGCTCCCCCTAGAGTGGGGCAGGGGTGAGGTCGGGAGGGGTACGAAAAGGCCGTAAATTCACGGGCCGAAATTAGCGGAAGCCGGGCGCCTTTGGCGTTGATCATCAGGCCATAACCGCTGTGGGGGCACGATCGATGAGCGCGAACATCCTTTGGGCGGACGATGAGATCGACCTGTTGCGGCCACATGTGCTGTTCCTGGAAGACAAGGGCTACACCGTGGAGACCGTGAACAACGGGCTCGATGCCGTGGAGAAAGTGGGGAAGAAGGAGTACGACATCATCTTTCTCGATGAGAACATGCCCGGCCTGAGCGGGCTGGAAACGCTCAGCCGCATCAAGGCCATCGCGCAGCACACGCCGGTGATCATGATCACCAAGAGCGAGGAGGAGCACATCATGGAAGAGGCCATCGGCAGCAAGATCAGCGACTACCTGATCAAGCCGGTGAACCCCAACCAGATCCTGCACAGCCTGAAGAAACACCTGGAGGGCCGCCGCCTGGTGAGCGAGCGCACCAGCACGAATTACCAGCAGCAGTTCGGCCGCTTGAGCATGCGCCTGGGCGATAAGCACGACACCAAGGGATGGGCCGCGCTGTACGACGAGATCGTGCGGTGGGAACTGGACCTCAGTGGCAGCGCGGACCCCGGCATGCACGAGATCCTCCGCTCGCAGAAGAGCGAGGCCAACGAACTGTTCAGCCGCTTCGTGGCCGAGCACTACATCGATTGGGTGAACGGCAAGGGCGTCGACGTGCCGCTACAGAGCCACAACCTCTTCAAGGTGAAGATCGCGCCCCACATCCAGGAGGGTGAGTCGCCGCTCTTCATGGTGCTGATCGACAACCTGCGGCTGGACCAATGGCGTGTGCTGGAACCCATCATCGGCGAGTTCTACAAGGTGGAGGAACAGAGCGCCTTCTACAGCATTCTGCCCACCGCCACGCAATATGCGCGCAACGCGATCTTCTCAGGCCTCATGCCCAGCGAGATCGAGAAGCGGTTCCCCGGCAAGTGGATCAGCGAAGAGGAGGAGGGCAGCAAGAACGCCCACGAGGATGAGTTCCTCGCCGACCAGCTGAAGCGCCTGGGGAAGAACGTGAAGCACAGCTACCACAAGATCACCAGCCAGGCCCAGGGCCGCAAGCTCGCGGAGAACCTCGGCAACCTGATGGGCAACCCCTTCAACTGCATCGTCTACAACTTCGTGGACATGCTGAGCCATGCCCGCACGGAGATGGAAGTGATCCGCGAGTTGGCCGAGGACGATGCCGCCTACCGCAGCATCACCAAGAGCTGGTTCGAGCACAGTCCGCTGTTCGACATTCTGAAGGGCATTGCGGAGAAGGGTGGACGGGTCATCATCACCACCGACCACGGCACCATCCGCGTCACCGAGCCCAGCAAGGTGGTGGGCGACCGCAACACCAACAGCAACCTGCGCTACAAGTTCGGCCGCAACCTCAGTTACGAGGAGCGCGACGTGCTCGCCATCAAGGACCCTGCAAAGGCCTTCCTGCCGCGCGCCAACGTGAGCACCGTGTATGTGTTCACCAAGAAGGACCTCTACTTCGTGTACCCGAACAACTACAACCACTTCGTCAATTTCTACCGGAACACCTTCCAGCACGGAGGCATCTCGCTCGAGGAGATGATCGTGCCGGTGGTCTACCTCAAACCCCGCTGATCACGCATGAGCGCTGTGCTTCGCCTGTCACGCCCCGAGGACGCCCCTGAGATGGCCGCGGCCCTGTTGCATTCCTGTAGCGACCGCCGTGTCTTCGCCTTCAAGGGCGACCTGGGCGCGGGCAAGACCACCTTGATCAAGGCGCTGAGCGCGGAGCTTGGTGTGGAGGGCGGCACCAGCAGCCCCAGCTTCAGCATCGTGAACGAATACGCAGGCACCACCGGGCCGGTGTATCACTTCGACCTGTACCGGTTGAAGGATGCGCACGAGCTGGAAGGCATCGGCTTCACCGAATACCTGGACAGCGGTCGCTACTGCTTCGTGGAGTGGCCCGAACTGGCAAAGGACCTGTTGCCCACCGACACGGTATGGGTGCGCCTGACGCAGCTCGGCGATGGCGAACGCAGTGTACAGTTGGACCTCTCACCCGCGCCGCCCGCAACGGCGCCCATCGCATGAGCACCAGCCAGGAACTCCTCAAGCAATTGGCCCGCGAGGTGGCCATGCTGCCCCAGGAACAGGTACAGGAAGTGGGCCGCAAAGGCCGCAACCTCTTCATCGGCATCCCCAAGGAGACCAGCTTTCAGGAACACCGCGTGCCGCTCACGCCTTCGAGCATCGCTACGCTGGTGAGCCGTGGGCACGATGTGCTGGTGGAACGCGGAGTGGGCCAGGCCGTGCAGTTCCAGGACAGCGACTACACCGAGGCTGGCGCCCAGGTGGTCGAAAGCGCCGAGGAGGTCTTCAAGGCGGACCTCATCATCAAGGTCGCACCGCCCAGCCTCAAGGAGATCGAGCTGCTGCGGCCCAAGCAGATCCTCATCTCCGCCCTGCAGCTCACCGTGCAGCCCAAGGATGCGCTGCGCAAGATGATGGACAAGAAGGTGACCGCCGTGGCTTGGGACTTCATCAAGGACCGCGAAGGCATCTACACCATCATCCGCGCCATGGGCGAGATCGCGGGCAACACCTGCATCCAGATCGCCGCGGAGTACCTGAGCAGTGACAAGGGCGGCCAGGGCCTCATGCTCGGTGGCATCAGCGGTGTGGCCCCGGCGGAAGTGGTGATCATCGGTGCCGGTACCGTTGGCGAGTTCGCTACACGCGCCGCCATGGGCCTCGGTGCCAGCGTGAAGGTGTTCGACAAGAGCATCTACCGCCTGCGCCGTTTGCAGAGCGACCTCGGTCAGCGCATCTACACCAGCGTTATCCAACCCGACGAACTGAAGCTCGCGCTCATGCAGGCCGACGTGGCCATCGGTGCGTTACGCCCCGAGCACGGCCGTACACCCATGGTCGTTACCGAGGACATGGTGAGCGAAATGAAGGCCGGTTCCGTGATCGTGGACGTGAGCATCGACCGCGGTGGTTGTTTCGAGACCAGCCACGTCACCACGCACACCGATCCGGTATTCAAGGAGTTCGGGGTCATCCACTACTGCGTGCCGAACATCGCCAGCCGGGTACCCCGCACCGCCAGCTATGCGCTCACCAACATCTTCGGCCCGCTGCTGCTCACCATGGGCGATCGCGGTGGCTTCGAGGAGCTGATCAAGAAGGACCTCGGCATCCGCCACGGCGTGTACCTGTACAACGGCGCGCTCACGAGCGAGATCCTCAGCGAAGCGTTCCGGTTGCCCTATAAAGACCTGGACATCCTGCTCGCGGCTTTCTGATCCGCAGTTGGTGATGGATCGCGGATCGCGGCCATTCATCCCCCGCGCCCGCCGCCCCGGCGGAAACAGCGAGGGGGTGGAGGGGGAGCGGCAATGCGATCCGCTCATGATGATCATCGGAGCGAAGCCCATGCGTTGTGGCTCCCCCTCCACCCCCTCGTTGAGGACGAGGGGGATGAATGGAAGCATGGGCTTCGCGGCCTTCCATCAAATGCATTGTTCGCACATGGACAGAGCGCCTCGCCATTGAACGACGTTCCAATGAGGGCTCATGACGAGGGAACCCGCACCTTTGCCGTGCATTCATTCATGGGCACATGCGCTCATGCACACATGGGCACATGGACCTTAAGCGTCGTCTCCAACTCTACCTCATCGGCCTCATTCTCGGCGGCCTCATGGCATGGGGCTTCTTCGGCAACCGCCTCAGCAACACCGCCTGGATGCCCGAGGACCGCATCAAGCTGCGCCTGAAGAGCACCTTGCTGAAGGCTCATCCCACAGCCGAAGCACAGATGGCCCAGTGGCCCACGGACCTCAACGCCGTCCGCGCTTCCATCGACAGTGCCGAGGTGCTCTTCAACGACACCCGTCGCAGTGGCGACAGCCTCTACTATTCCATCCAGGCCTCCATCGCTGGGCGCAAGGCCTTGCTCACTGTGCTCGCCTTGCGCGACTACCGCGCGGATTCCACGGCGACGCTTTGGGAGCTGAAGGGGAGGTGAGGGGCTTAGCGCTTGTAGATCGTCTTGCCCTCTTTGATCGTCTCCAGCACGGTCAGATCGGAGATCGCTATCGGGTCGATCTTCAGGGGGTTCTTGTCGAGGATCACCAGGTCGGCGAGTTTGCCAACGGTAAGCGTTCCTTTCATTTCCTCCTCGAACGCCTGATAGGCCGCCCAAGCGGTTATGGACCTCAGGGCGATGTAGGCGGAGACACGCTGATCCGGCCCGATCACATCGCCGCTGCGGCTCACCCGGTTCACGGTGGAGTGCAGTACCCGCAGCGCATCAGGGAATGCGACCGGCGCATCGTGGTGTTCAGTGAAGATCATGTTCCGCTCAAGGGCAGACACGGTGGGTGAGATCCGGTAAGCCCGCTCCTTACCCAAGGTCTCGTCCCGATGCCAGTCGCCCCAGTAATAGGTGTGCATGGAGAAGAACGAGGGGATGATGCCCAAGGCCTTCATCGAATCAAGCTGATCTTCCCGAACGGTCTGCGCATGGATCATCACGGTCCGGCGGTCATCGTTGCCATACTGGCCCGCAGCCATGCTCACCGCCTTGATGTATTCATCAGCCGATGCATCGCCATTGCAATGCGTGATGATCTGCCAGTTGTTCTTGAAGGCTTCCGCCACATGAGCCTGGATGTCCGCGGGATCGGGTATGGCGGGATAGCCTCTGTAGTCCTTGGGCATGCCCGGCGGGGGTACTTTGTAGGGCTTGGTCAGCCAGGCGGTCTTCCCTGAAGGTGAACCATCCAGGCTGAGTTTGACCCCGGCCACCCTGAAGTGGTTCCTGTAGTCCGCCTGCACGCCATTGGCCTTCATGTAATCCAGACCCATTTGGATGTCGGGGTAGGCATACACGTCCATGAACAAGCTGCCAGCATCGCTCATGCGCTTGTAGGTATCACAGACCACGCTGGTGGCCCTGCCTTCCTGCGCCGTGGTGAAGCCATATTTCGAGTACGCTTTCTGACCCGCGATGATGAGGGCTTCGTTGCCTTTATCGTCAACCTTGCCGAGCAACGATGCGGCGGCGGCGAACACGGCCGTCTCTTCCAACACGCCGTTGGGTTCTTGTGACCCCTTCTTTCGCTGGATCACGCCTCCTGCGGGATCCGGGGTGGCTGCGGTGATCCCCGAAACTTCCAGGCCTTTGGAATTGACCGCCGCCAAATGCCCGGACTGATGCAGGAACAGCACCGGGAACTCCGTGGAGACCTGGTCCAATTCGGCAGCGGTCGGGTGCCGGTTCTCTTTCAGCTGAGCCTCATCGTAGCCAAAACCCACGATCCATCCTGTCTTTTCGATCACTGCTGCGTTCCTGTCCTTCCACTCGTTGGTGATGGCGATGAGGGCTGCGATGTCATTGCCTCTTCCATCCGGCGCAGGAAGCAGGTTGGCCGCCAGTGCCTGTATGCCGGACATCCACAAGTGTCCGTGCGCATCAATGAATCCAGGCAGAAGGGTCTTGCCCTGCAGGTCATGCATCACCGTGCTGTCCCCTTGAAGCTTCAGCGCATCAGGCATGGCACCCACGAACACGATGCGCCCGCTGTCCACCACCACCGCTTCGGCGTATTGCGCGCTGTCGCCTGCCATGGTGAGGATGTCGCCACCGAAGTAGATGGCATCGGCGATGCCGGTGTGCCCGGTCGAGGGATCGGAGGAGGTCCCGCAGCTGGCAACCAACAGCAGAATTGCGAGGAACGAAAGGGTCGAGTTCATGTCAGAAGTTTGATGAACGAAGCTAGTCGTCCTTCCCTACCTGGACCGGTAACCGGAAGCAAGCGAAGGGCCCCAACGCCGAACGGCCCGATGATCACCATGGATCACCGGGCCGTTCGAAAGAAGCTTATCGACTATCGCGCCAACACGAAACGCTGCGTGAGCACCTGTCCGCCGGTGCGCTCTGCTTGCAGCACGTAAACGCCGTCGGGCTGCGTGCTCAGGTCCATGCGGGGTGTGGCCGAGTTGGACGTGGACACCACACGACCCTGCGCGTCCAACACGCGCACCATGCGTACTTCAGCATCGAGGACCTGGAGCTGGAAACCGTTCGCGGCCAGCGGTGCGATGAAGGCCAATGTCGTGCTAACCTCGTCGATGCCCACGGTGCTCGGTTGTGTTTCGCAACCCAGGCTGATCTGCGATGTGAGGCCTTCGTTGCAGAGCAGCAGGTTGCTCAGCCACAGATCGTTCGAGGCGCAGGGATGCGTCTGGCCAGCGGTGGTCGGCGTTCCTTCGGCGCGGACTTCCATTTCCAGCCCACCTTGATTGGCAGCGTTGTACACCTCGCTGATCTGGGTGGTGGGGAAGTGTACCGTATCTCCCGCGTTCAGAACGTTCGCCGGACCGGGTACCATGGTGTAGGTGCCGCCGTTGGTGTTGATCACGCGGTAGTAGTAGGTGATGCCGTCCACGGGAAGCAAGGGCATGAACAGGGTGGCCTGGACACCGGGCGCACAACCACCGCCGTATACAGTGATCGTGCTGATCTGGATGTCGACCGGTATACCCACCTCCCAGTTCTGGGCGTGGAGCGTGGTGGTACAAGCGAGCGTAAGAAGAAGTGCGTAAGGTTTCATCATGTGTCCAGTTTTAGTTCGGTAGGCAAAGGTCGCACGGACCCCGAGCCGAGCCTGTGGCAATGTGACTACACCGTTGTAGTCCCAAGGTGACGGACCCCGGTAGGTCAGTAGTCGCCTCTGATCAAGGTCACGTGCCCGATGAACTCGCGCTCATCGCCGTAGTCATCCACGATCACTTTCCACACATACACATCCGTCTTGCACGGAGCACCATTGTAGTTGCCGTCCCACGGAATGATCGGCAGGGTGTTGTAGATCACCTCGCCCCAGCGGTTGAAGATCAACAAGCGCGGACGCGATCCGGTGAAGCCGTCCAGCATCGGCAGGAAGCTGTCGTTGAGACCATCACCATCCGGCGTAAAGGCGTTCGGGGCGAAGATCTGCGGGTCCTCGGGCACCTCGATGAACTTGCACGTGGTGTCCGGGCACCCCAGGTCATTGATGGCGATCAAGCAGACGGTGTGGCTGCCCCCATCGGCCGGGAAGAGGTGGAGTGGCGCGAACAACTGGGACGTCTCTCCATCGTCGAAGTCCCAGAAGTAGCTGCTGGCGCCGCTGCTTCCGTTGGTGAACTGAAGGGCGTTGTCGAGCGTCAGTAGCGTGTCGAAGCTGAACGCGGCCACGGGGCTCGGGTTGATCAGCACGGCATCATCCACCGCGAGCGTATCCAGACAGCCCCCCACACCGTTCACCACGAGCATCACATCATACAGTCCAGGTCCTGGATAGATGTTCACCGGTTCCAGATCGCTGCTGAAGGTGCCATCGCCGAGCATCCACCATTGGCCCATGGTGTTCACCGAGTTGTTCAGGAAGGTGACCGGATACGTGTCGCAACCGGGTTGCGGTTCCACGGTGAAGAGCGCTTCAGGCGTTGGATACACGGTGAAGACATCCGTTGCAGTGGCCGTGCAGCCGAAGGCGTTCTGTGCCGTCAGTTGGATCGCATAGGTGCCGGGTGCCGCATAGGTCACGCTCGGTTCGTTCAATGGGCTGCTCTGGTTGTTCCCGAAGGTCCAGGCGAAGTTGATGGCCCCTTGCGATTGGTTGCTGAACTGCACGGTCGCGGGGCTCACGCAGCTGCTGTCAGGCGTGTAGGTGAAGGCCGCGGAAGGCACAGGGAAGGCCACCACCTGCGTGTAAGCAGTATCCACGCAACCGTTCAGGTTCTGCGCGATCAATTGGATGATGTAAGTGCCCGCTGTGCCATACGTGTGCGCCGGGGCAGGCAGGCCACTGCTGTTGCCGTCACCGAAGTCCCACGTGTAGAAATCGGCATTGGTGCTCGTGTTCTGGAACTGCACGGCCACAGGGGTGCATCCGCTGTTCGGCTGTGGACTGAGCGAAGCGATGGGTGTGGTCTTTACCGTTACAGGCTGCGTGAGCGAAGCCTCACAACCATTGATCGAAGAGGTCACCGTGGCGGTGACGTTGTAGGTACCGGTGCCCGCATAGGTGTGTACGGGGTTGCTGAGTACGCTGCCCGTTCCATCGCCGAAGGTCCACACGATGTTGGCCGTGTTCGCTGTCAGGTTGGTGAACTGGAAAGGTTCGTTCGCGCACACACTGTCCGGTGCCCAGTCGAAGGCGACGATGGGGCTGGGGAACACGGTGATCACCTGTGTCGTGGTGTCGTAGCTGCAACCGTTGTCCACGAAGAGCTGCACGATGTAGGTGCCGGGGCCCGTGTAGGTGTGCGTGGGGCTCTGCTGCGTGCTCACGTTGCTATCACCGAAGTCCCAACCCCAGTTGGTGGAGCCGATGCTGTACTGCGTGAAGTTCACCGTGAGCGGCGCGCAGCCCTGCAAGGTGTCGGTGTTGAAGAAGGCAGTGACGGTGTTCGGCTGCACGGTCACATCGTAGGTCGCGGTGTCACTGCCACAAGCGTTCGTTGCAATGAGCGTAACGGTGAAGGTGGTGTCGTTGACGCCGGTGGTGTAGGTGTGCTGCACCAGACTGTCCAAGCTCGCTAGCGTGGTGCCATCACCGAAGTCCCAGAAGTAAGTGTCCGCCTGCCCGATGGTCACGTTGCTGAATGTGGGCGTCCAGGGCGAACAACCGGTGTTCAGGTCCGGACCGAAGATGGCGGTGGGCGTGGGGAATACCGTGACGATGTCCTGTGCCTGCACCGAGCCGCAGAGGTTCGTCGCGGTCAATGTGATGGTGTAGATCGTGTCGGCGTATGCGCTTGCCACATAGTTCACCGAGGGCGGGTTCTGCAGCACGCTGGCCATGCCGTTGCCGAAGTCCCAAGCGTACCCGATACCAGTGCCCGTGCTGTTGTTCGTGAAGTTCACCGGCAGCGGACCACACCCGTTCACCGGAGCAAGGCTGAAGGCCACGGTCGGTGGTTCCCATACCGTGAGCGTGGTGCTGAGCGTGTCATCGCAACCTGCGCTCGTGCTCGCGATCAGTGTCACCACGTACACGCCTGTATCGGCATAGGTGTACGATGGGTTCTGCGCGTTGCTCGTGCCCAGGCCATCACCGAAGTCCCACTGCCAGCCCGTGGCGCCGATGCTTTGGTCGGTGAAGGGGAAAGGCGCGTTCACACAGGCGATGGGAGCGTTGCCGAAGTCGGCCACAGGCAACGGTTCCACAGTGAGCGTGGTGCCATCACTGTTCGTGCAGGTGGTGAAAGGGTCGGTGTAGGTGTACGTGAGGCCGAAGGGACCGGGGCCCGTCTGCGAAGGATCGAACAGGCCCAACAACGGATCGGTGATGCCCGCACCGCTCCATGTACCGCCCGCTGGACTGCCCACCACGGTCTGTACGCCGCCATCGAAACAGGCGCTTACGTTCGGCCCGGCGTCAACGACCGGTAGGGCGTACACGGTCACAGTCACTTGGTCCTGGGTCACACAGGTGCCGCTGCCTTCACTGTATGTGAGCACATACACGCCGTCCACGCTGGGGTCGAAGAGACCGCTCGCGTTCACGTACACGCTGCCGCTCCATGTTCCGCCTGCAGGCAGACCTGTCAATTGAAAGGCCGCGCTGCCAATGCACACGAACTGGTCCGGGCCTGCGCTCGCCGGGTTGACCACGGGGATCACCGTGATGTCCGCCTGGTCGGTGTTCGTACAGAAGTTGCCATCGGTGTAGCTGTAGGTCACCGTGCTCACCCCAAGGCCGTTCGGTGTGAACAGGCCGCTAGCGCTCACGTTGGGACCGCTCCACGTGCCGCCGGCCGGAGTGCCCACCAGCTGTTGCGGAATGGGTTGGTCGCAGTAGATCTGGTCGTTCCCTGCGTTCACCACGGGCAGTGGGTTCACCGTCACCTGCATGGCATCGTCGTCCACGCAGCCGTTCGCATCCGTATAGGTGTAAAGCAGGTTGAAGACACCAACACCGCTCAACGCCGGATCGAAGTCGCCGGCCTGGGTGATCACTGGTCCGCTCCACACTCCGCCCGCGAGCGTGGGGATGTATTGTATCACCGGCCAGTTCACGCAGAGCACACTATTGCCGGGTGTCAGAACCGTTGGCAGTGGGTTCACAGTAACGAGCATGAGGTCCTGCGTCACACAGGTACCGCTGCCCACAGCATAGGTGAGAAGGAAGGTGCCCGCCGTGCTCGGGGTGAACACGCCACCCGCAGTTACACCGGTACCGCTCCACGTTCCGCCCGCAGGTAGGCCCACGAGGTTGAGGTTCGCGCTGCCCACGCACACGCTCTGGTCCGCACCCGCGTTCGCAGGGTTCGTCACGGGGCTCACCGTCACCACAGCACTGTCCACCGCCGTGCAGTTGCTCGCGTTGGTCACGGTGTAGTACACGGTGAAGGTGCCCGTTCCGTTCGGTGTGAAACTGCCACCGGCTGTTGTGTTCGGTCCGCTCCATGAGCCGCCTGCAGGAACGCCGGCAAGCTGCGTCGCGATAGGCTGGTCGCAGAGGTTCAGGTCCGGACCGGCGTTGCTCGTTGGCAAGGGGTTCACCGTCGCGTTCACGATGTCGCTGGCAGTGCAGTTGTTCGCGTTGGTGTAGGTGTACGTGAGGTTGAAGCTGCCTATGCCCGCTGCGGCCGGGTTAAAGGTGCTGCCCGTGACACCCGTGCCGGTCCATGTGCCGCCAGCCGGTGTTCCGTTCAAGGCCACCGTTGCAGCGCTCAAGCACACGCTGATGGCGTTGCCCGCATCCACCACGGGCAAGGGGTTCACGGTCACGATGGCCACATCGCTGGTCTGGCAGGTACCGCTGCCGCTGGTGTACGTGAGGTTGAAGGTGCCGGCCGTGCCTGGTGTGAAGGTTCCCCCCGCCGTTACGTTCGCGCTGCCGCTCCACGCTCCGCCAGCAGGTACACCCGCAAGTACGAAGGGCGCTGCGCCTACGCAAACGCTCACATCCGGACCCGCGTTGGCCGGTGCGTTCACGGGGGCCACGACAACATCCACTTGATCGGTGGCGGTGCAGTTGCTCGCGTTGGTGTACGTATAGGTAAGCGTGAAGGTGCCCACACCGTTCGGGGTGAACATGCCGCCTGCGGTCACGTTCGGGCTTCCGCTCCAAGTGCCACCAGCAGGCACGCCCACCAGCTGCGTACCGATCGGCTGGTTACACAGCGACTGATCCGGTCCTGCGTTCACCACGGGCAAGGGGTTCACCGTTACGGTCGTGCTCGCGGTACCGCTACAACCCAGTCCAGCACCGTTCACGATGTAGGTAGTGGTGATCACGGGGTTCACGAGGATGGTAGTGCCCACACCGGCCGGAGCGCCGTTGGCCGTCCAGGTGTAGCCACTGCCGCCGTTGGCCGTCAAGCTCACGTTCGCGCCAGCACAGATGCTCGGGTTGTTCGGTGTGATCGTGAGCACTGGCGCCGGGTTCACCGTTACCACCACCGAGCTCGGCGGACCGGCACAGACGATGCCGATGGTGGCGGTGACCGTGTAGGTGCCGCTCATGGCCACCGTAGCGTTCGGTATGCTTGGGTCCTCAAGCGTGCTTGTGAAGCCGTTCGGTCCTGTCCAGCTGTAAGTAGCGCCCGGGATCGTGTTCGCGCCCAGTTGGATCGTGGCTCCTGCGCAGAGGGTCGTGGGGGTGGCCGTCGCGTTCGCGTTCGGGGCCACGGGGTTCACCACCAAAGGAGCCGTTGCCGTGGCCGTACCGCACTGGTTGCTCACGCTCACGTTCACATTGAAGTTGCCCGCGTTGGCATAGCTGATGCCGCCCGGACTGTTCGCTGTCACGCTGGCCGGGCTTCCTCCGGTGGTGGTCCACTGCGCCGTGTTCAATGTGCCGCCGCACTGCTGAAAGGTGGCCAACGGAAAGATGCTCTGCCCTGCGCACAACGGCCCCACAGGGAACACGCTCACCTGCGGCGGGCCGACCACGGTAACCGGCTGCGTCACCTGAACGATCGGGCAACTGTTGATGGCTTGCAGTATCACGTTGTACACCCCCGCGCTGCTGAACAGGATCACCGGCTCGAAGCTGGTGGCGCTCGTGCCTCCCACATAAGAAGTGGTGCTGCCGCTGTTGCAATAGCTCGTTGTCTGCGTCACCTGCCACTGGTAACGTGTGAGACAGCTGTTCGGACTTGTGCTGGTGTTGTCGGTGGTGACCTGCTGGCCCTGGCAGATGGGGTTGGGTGCGAGGGTGAAGGCGGGGACTGGTGGTGCTTCAACGCAGATGCTGCGGCTTAGCGTATCGAAACCGCACACGTTGCCCACCACATCGGTAATGGTATAGGTGCCCGGCGCGGTGAACTGCACACCAAGGCTCGCGCTGCCACCGGTCCACAATCCGGGGTTGCCGGGCTGCCCGTTCGTGTTGCCTAGGCTGCCACTGCTGAGCACCCAGCCAGCGGCTGGGCTCACGCTCCACAGGTGTTTCGGTTGCGTGCATTGTGGTGCCTGCAATCCAAGGCTCGCGTCCGTGGCCGTCACCACGCTGTTCACGCACACCGTGTCCGTGCTAAGGCTGAAGTCCACCACAGGGGTCTGGCTCACGCGAATGGGGCTGATCTGCCCGTTCGTCTGGTCGCAGGGGTTCTGAGCGGTGAACATCACTGTGAAGCTTCCGCCAGGGCAACTGCTCACGTTATACACATGGTTGATCACGGCAGGGGGCGGCTGTTGCAAGAGGGTGTCCGTGCCGTCTCCGAAGTCGATCAGGTACGTGGTGCCCGGTGTATTGGTCATCACGTTGTTCAGGAAGAAGGGCAGGCTGCCTCCGGTGCAGATGTTGGTGTTCGGATTAGTGCTGATGCCACCGCCGGGGTTCGTGCCTAGGAATACCTGGAACTGCTCCGTGTCCGTGCAGCTGCCTGAGGTGATGGTATAGGTGAGCGTATGGAGACCCTGCGCATACGTATGCGTCGTGCTCCATCCGCCCGCAGCAGGACTGTACAGCGGACTGCCATCACCCCAGTTGATGCTGAAGGTGCTGCCTGCCGGAATGGCCGTGCTGGCATCGTCAACGCTGAAATTCCAGCTCAGGGCAGGGTCGCAGAGGCTGAAGGTCACCAGCCCGTTGAAGTTGGTCTGCACGGCGGGGGCTTGTAGCACAAGGCCTGCATCAGCAGCAGCGTTCACCACCACGTTGATGTTGTCCGTCTGCGTGGCTCCTCCGGCGTCGGTCACGGTCACGGTGTAGAGCGTGGTGGTGTTCACAGTGCACACCGGGTTGGCCACCGTGGTGCTGCTCAATCCCGCGGCTGGTGTCCATAAGTAGGAGTAGGGACCTTGGCCGCCGCTGGCCGTTGGGGCGCCACCCAAGGTCACCTGACCATTGCTGCACATGGTCAACGTGGCTGGACCGGCGTTGGCCACCAAAGGAGGCTGCGCATACGCCGCACTCGCTAAAGCAAACACACAAACGGCCGCCATCAGGCTCCGAAGTACGGTCCGGACACTTTTCATCGGGTGCAAAGGTCCATGATCGCTCCTCGCCCCGGCATCCGGTGATCACCGTGATCTGAAGAGGAGAATGTGGATAAGGGGGAACGCAGAACGGCCCGGAGGATCGATCCCCGGGCCGCTCATACTGAGAAGGATGATCAGGCCTTGGACTGCTCTGTAGCAGTGAGGCGCTCGATCATCGAGTTCACCTCGTCCTTGGTTTTGCCCAGCTTCTGCTGCAGGCGACCGTGCAGTTCGTCCTCCTTTCCCTCTACGTACAGCAGGTCGTTGTCCGTGAGGTCGGCATACTGCTGCTTCAACTTGCCTTTCAGCTCGTTCCAGTTGCCCTTGATCTTGTCGTTCACGCTGTTCATGGTCGTTGGGTTTTGATGTGGATGTCTCCATGGCCCGTGCCAGTTCCACGTATCCCCCATCGTTGCTGGTCCGGGACAGTTCTCGAGGCAGGAGGCGGTTGTCCGTCTGGGTAGTGTTGGCAACACCGTGGGGTACGGATCACCCATGGAGGACCGCACTTCGAGTGCGCCAGGAACACGTGGAACCACCGGCCTGTATGGGAAAGGTTGAATGCTGGTGGTACCGGCATCGGACTTGCCTTCGAGGGAGGCGAACCCATAAACCCAACGACCATGAAACTCAATCTCATTGCCTTCGCGTTCGCCCTGCTCAGTGGGGTCAGCGTTTCCGCACAGACGACGCCCACCCTTACGCCCAAGGAGAAGGGTACGCAGCCCATGTCGCTCATCTCCGATCATGCGTGCATGATGGACAGTGACGCGGCCACATGGGCCAACCTCAGCCTGAATGCTGAACAGCTTGCCAAAGTGGAGACCGCCCAAGCCACTTGCAAGTCCGAATGCGCCGCCATGAAAGAGGCCATGACCCCGGAGAAGAAGGATGCGCATCAAGCGGAAATGGAGCGTCACGCGGCCATCATCCAGGCCACGCTCACCACTGATCAGTATGCCCAGTGGCAGAAGTGGTGCGCTGGTCGGAGTGTGAAGACGACCAAGTAACATCGGTCCGGTGGTGGCCCGTAAGCCTCCTACGTATGCACCTTGCGTTCGGTGACCCCATCGTAAGCACGGCGACCGATCACCCGAAAGGCCTGGCTGACCGCCGGGCTTTTCGGCTTCCGAACGATCCGCCAACGGCGCTCAGGTGGTAGGCGAGTTCGCGGACACCCCTTCCTGCATGGCTTCGCGGACCAAGGGCGCCACTTGGTCACCATACAGCTCAATGCTGCGCATCATCAAAGCATGCGGCAAGGTGCCAGCGCTGTACTTCATATCGAAGCGCGAGAGGCGAAGCGCCTTTGTTGTGCGAACGATCTTGGCGGCCACGGTCGCTGGTGAACCCACGCACAAGGCGCCGTTGGCTCCGGCGCTCTGTTCGAAGCCGGCACGTGTGAGCGGCGGCCATCCGCGTTCGGCACCGATGCGGTCGTGCATGGCGGCGTAGTGCGGCCAAAGCTCTTCGCGCGCCTGTTCATCCGTGTCAGCGATATAGCCGGGGCTGTGCGCCCCGATGGGCAGCGCGCCACGCCCGGCCTCGGCCAACGACTGATGGTAAAGCTCCACGTACGGCGCGAAGGCGCGCGGGTCGCCCCCGATGATGGCGAGCATCAGCGGGAAGCCGTAGCGTGCGGCACGCACCACAGAGGCGGGTGTCCCACCCACGCCGATCCATGTCCGCAGGTGGCCACTTTCGGTAGGTGGGTACACGCGCTGGTCCTTCAGCGCACTGCGGGTGCGACCGCTCCAGGTCACCGGACCTTCCTTCAGCAGTTCTGCGAAGAGCGCCAGGCGTTCGTTGAAGAGCACATCGTATTGCGCAAGGTCCAGCCCGAAGAGCGGGAACGATTCGGTGAACGAGCCGCGACCGATGATCACTTCCGCGCGACCATTGGAGACCGCATCCAAGGTGGAGAAACGTTGGAACACGCGCACGGGATCATCACTGCTCAACACGGTTACGGCCGATCCCAAGCGGATCGTGGCGGTGCGCCCGGCGATAGCAGCAAGCAGCACTTCGGGCGCGCTTACCGCGAAGTCCGAACGGTGGTGTTCTCCCACGCCGAAGAAATGGAGACCCAGGCGATCGGCCAGCTCGGCCTCGGCCACCACATTGCGCAAGACCTCAGCGTGCGAAAGTGGTTGCCCATCAGGCCCCAGCGTTACATCGCCGAAGGTGTCCAGTCCCAGTTCCAAGTGTGCCATGCCGATCGCTTTAGGTCCGCAAAAGTACCGTCGTGCTTCGTGGTCACTTGGTATCCTCCAGGACAGTGGTTCGGTTCTCGGAGGCCCAGCGGTCCTCTTCAGCTTGAAGTCGCACTGGCAGGTTGCCGGGGCGTGCTTGCAAGTTCTTCAGTGCCTGCGTCATCCGCGGTCGTGCTTTTGGGATCCCGGCAGCGAAGCTTTCACCTCTGCGGTCAGAGGCTTCGTTCTGTGGAAGGATAGCAACGAAGGGGGTGGTATCTCCCCACGCCCTGAGTGATCCATTCCACTGCGCCGCATTCAGGACCCTTGTGCGATGGGCCTTTCGTCCGTGCTGATGCAAGCTGGCACAGGATCCGTTGCTAGTGCGTATCGGATTGTGGGGCGCTCTTTTGCGCCAGGTATGTCCATGCCAGCAACAAGCTCGCTCAACTGGTCCACAGGTACTCGATCATCCTTGTTCATCACATCAATCATGAAGACCGCCAAACGCAAGTCCGCTGCCAAAGCCACGAACGGCAAGGCCGATACCGCCACGCTGTACGAGACCGCCAACGACCTGCCCAAACGCTCGCGCGTGCAGGTGATCGACCTGTTGAACAAGCGCCTCGCCGACGCGGTGGACCTTCAGATGCAGATGAAGCAGGCACATTGGAACGTGAAAGGACCCAATTTCATCGGCCTGCACGAGCTCTTCGACAAGGTGCACGCTGCAACAGGAGAGTATGTGGACAGCATAGCTGAACGTGCTGTACAGCTCGGAGGCATCGCCGAAGGAACCGTGCGGATCGCTGCCAAGCGTACGCGCCTGCCTGAGTTCCCCCAAGGCATCGCCGAAGGAACCGCGCACGTGAACGCGGTAAGCATGGTCCTCGCCGCCTTTGGTCACGAGGTGCGCCAGAGCATCGATGTTGCCGATGAGCTCAATGATGCTGACACGGCCGACCTCTTCACCGAAGTGTCGCGCGGCATCGACAAGTGGCTGTGGTTCGTGGAGGCGCACGCCCAAGCCAGCAAGTAACACACCAGCCATGCCACGCAAGATCACCACTGAGAAGCCCACACGCGTTCGACGCGTTGCGACCAAGGCAACGAAGCGCCCACCCGCTGTTCGTGACAATGTCCTTGGTCGGCGTCCGAGCAAGAGCGATCCCCTTGGGGAACAACCCGGTACGGTCGACAATAACCAGGAGCAGCTGGGCGATGTCGCTCCCGTTGCGAATCCTGCGCGAAAGCGCTGAGCAACTTGGCGGCTCGTTCCACGTGAAGCTTCGGGCCCAGCATACATGATGCTCCGGGTTCGTCGTTATGCTCGTATGAAACGCATCGCCCTCATCCTGACCCTCTTGGTGCTGCTCTCCTCTTGCGCGGGAACACGCAAATGCAATGGCCAGCGTGGCACGCGTGTGCCTATGGGGGTGATGTGACCCCATGCTGCGGCGTGGCACGACGATCGCTGCCTCACTTGCATGAATTTCGATCGCTGGTTCTGGAATGACGATACTTCCGCTTGGAGCAAGCAAGCCACCCGCTTTCTTATGATCGCCACCGCGCTGGCGCTGCTGGTGGTCTTGTTGTGGTGGCTTCACGGGCTATCACAGGAGGTTTGATCAGCATCGCATTCCACATGAACCGCTGAGCCTGCTGGGAACGCATGACCCTTGCGACGTAACTTGGTGTTGCAGGCCAGTGCGCTCTCCTCACGAACTGTAACCACACAATGACCCTCGAACCACGTGAGTACCGGACCAGCATCGCCACGCTTATCGTGGTGCAGTCCGACCTTGTTGAGATCCACTACCACCCGGGCATCGTGTTCACGAGCGCGGCGGTACGCGAAGTGCAGGAGATGCGGCGCAAAGTGATGGGGAACAAGCCGCACGCGACCCTGACGATCATCCCAGAGGATGTGGATTACCGCATGGACGCCATGCAACAGGACCAGGGGAGACTGGACCGCACACAAAGCCAGATGCTTGCCAGCGCCGTGGTGGCCAGGGCCAGCATGATCGAACTGCTCACCAAGCTGTACTTCTCCTACTTCCCGCAGTTGCATCGCGTGCACGTCACGGACAATGAAGCGGGTGCACGCGCCTGGCTTGCCACCCAGATGGAAGAGATCGCCCGCACGGGGAGCTGATCTTTTCCCATCGGTGTCGGCGCCAATTCAGGGTTGCGCCTCTTTCAACACTTCCTTCAGTCCGGGATGCGCGGCCACGTGCGCATCAAAGCAGTCGGCGTTGTAGAAGCGCTCGCTGCTGGCCTTGAACTTCGGGAAGAACGCCTGCTTCACACCGTCCATCTGGAGGTGGTCCTTCGCGTTCTCAATGTAGACGAGATCTCCGCCGTCCTTGGTCTCTGTGATCACATATACCCGGGTGTAGGTGGCCGCCTTGGTCTTCTTGTCGTAGCTCAGGTAGATGAGCTCCACATCCTCTAGAAAGCGCGCGGCCTGTGTGTAGCATTCCTTATCCTTCTTGGCGTACGTAAGCGGCAGTTCCACCACGCAACTGTCCAGGTGTTCGGCGCCAGGGAACAGGGGCTTCGTCGGGGTCTGGGCGTTGGCATATGGTGGCCGGACACCAGCCAACATCAGCATTACAACAAGGCAGATCTTTTGCATCTCGACAAGGTAACACGGCGGACGAGAAGCCCCGATCGGTGCAGCGTTCGGGGTGCGATCACCCCAACCTCCTTTGGGGCACGGATGCCTTCATCGCGTTCCATGCGCCACGATCCGCAGGGTTGGCGCGGCGTGCAGCGGTAGGCCGTGGACCGGGCACGATGCGGATGATCTTTTGCTGGACCAATGCCGAGGGCTGACGGAAGCTCCGAGCGCGGACCTGCCAGTTCACCACATCCAAACCCCTACGAACATGTCAGAGACAAACGACAAGAAGGCGAACACGCCTACAACGCCGATCGCCACCACCCAACATGGCAATGCGAAACCTACCACCACACCTGAGACCCCTGGCACTGTGAAGCCTGCGGAGAAGGACGCGCTGAAGGAAGCCCCGGATACCACCCGCACTACGGCGCAGGATGGTACGAAGCATACCCCTGCTGCGGGCGACGCCAAGTAAGCGTACGCTCCATGATCCCGAGGTGAGCCCGCAGGTGGATGAGGATCCCCTGCGGGCGAACCCGTACCCGGCCACACCTATGATCGAGCGATATCACTGTCCGCAATGCTGCGGACTTTGTTTTTTTGCATACTCCCAGAACCTACGGCATGCGTTCCGCCTTCTGCTGCGCGCTCCTGCCCATGCTGCTCTCCATGAAGAGCTCCGGGCAACCTGATGTTGCCTCGCTGCTCAAGGTGCTGTCCAAGGCCCCCCAGGACAGCGGGCGTGTGATGTCATTGCAGACGATCGGCGATGCCTACCTGGAGCTAGGGGAGTTCGAGCAGAGCGTCCGCTATGTGAACGAAGCATTGGAACTTGCCCGTAGGCTGGGTGATCGTCGTGGCGAAGGAGAGGTACTCCATCAACTCGGCGTCATCCGCTACTACGAAGGGAACAGCCTACAAGCGCTGGAGCACTGGGAGCGTGCCGTGGTCATCAAGGCCGAACGAAGGGATCCGCTGGGGGTGAACGATGCGCGGATGAACATGGGCAATAGGTTCATGAAGGTGCACCGGTCGAACCAGGTCCGCTATGTGTCGAAGTACCTGGACAAGCCGGGCGCTATCGCATCGAGAAGATCAAGACCATCGGTGATGCGTACATGGCGGCCGGCGGCCTGCCCGATCCACAGCTGGGATCGCCGGCCGATGTGGTCCGGGCCGCGCTCGAGATGCAGGCCTTCATGAAGCGCTACAAGTCGGAACGCGACAACCAAGGCAAGCCAGCTTTCGAGATGCGGTTGGGCATCCACACCGGCCCTGTGGTCGCAGGCATCGTTGGCGTCAAGAAGTTCCAGTACGACATCTGGGGCGATACCGTCAACACCGCCAGCCGCATGGAAAGCAGTGGCGAAGTGGGGCAGGTGAACATCAGCGAGGCCACCTACGCGTTGGTGAAGGATGAACCGGGGCTCACCTTCACTGCGCGTGGCAAGGTGCAGGCGAAGGGGAAGGGGGAAATGGAGATGTACTTCGTGGGATCAGCGACAGGCACGCGCTGATCTGAACGAACGTTCACTGCACAACGAACCGGAGACTCTGCGTGCCTCCGGGCAATGAGGTTATCCTGGCCACGTAGGCCCCAGTGGGCAAGGACGAGACATCGAAGGTGTTCGCCGACACCGCCGGAACAACAAGCATGCGGCCGGACATGTCGAGGAATAGGACCTGACCACCACCAGCGATCTTGCCCTGGATCGAGATCTGGTCGTCTCCGAGGTATTGGATCCACCCATCGCCGCTTGAACTGCGGGTGATCGCGATCGGACCGAAGTACTCGCTCACCCCGTTGAGGTCCACTTGTTCCAAGCGGTAGTATGCCAAGCCCTCGAGCGGATCGGTATCGAACAGGGCGTAATTGAGCGTCGACTGGCTGGAACCCGCAGCCTGCACTGTTCCGATGGACGTGTAACTGTTCAGGTCAGCGCTTCGCTCCAGCACGAAATGGCTGCTGCCCGATTCGGTCGCGGTGGTCCAGTCGAGCCGCACGTCCTCACCCTCTTCGCGGGCTGTGAAGCTCAGCATCTCCACCGGCAGCGGTCCCACGGACGCCCACACATAGTCCTCCGTCTCACCCCGTGGCGCGGCCATGTATGGCACCGTGGTGCTCATGGAATCGACGGATAGCCGGATGCGGATGTAGAACAGGTTGCCCGTGTTCACGAAAGGTGGCACGGTGAACTGCATAGGGTGCACCGCGGCACCCGACAGGGTGGGAATGGTGACGGTGTTCAACGAGCTCTCGAGCGAGTCGAGGAAATCCCCGTCGGCGTTCCAATCGACATACGCATGCAAGTAGCTCTTCACGTTCGAACTGTTCGTAGCACGAGTTGGAAGCGTGTAGGCGCTGCCCGCTGGCGGCCATGGATCGGTCCAGGGGTTGTTCAGGAGCGCATCCTCTTCGGTGCCATCACCATCGGCCAGCACGCTGTTGTTGGCGAGCGCTTCCGTGCCTGGGCCTACGACGCCGAGGAACAGACCGGAGAAGAGCGTGCTCGCCGCAGCCGGTGGTTGATAGTTGATGTTCATGTCGTACACGACGGGTGCGTCGCCGTAGTCGTACTGCACGTTGGTGATGTCGACCTGGCAGGTGACGGCGGCATCGCAGCCGGAGGAACTGAGGGCGGTGAGGCTGATCGCCACGAAGCCGTTGGCCACATCCATGGCCGTGGGCGTGTAGGTGAGCGTGGGCGCTGAGACCGTACCGCCGCCCGCAACGGAAGGCAAGGTGGTGCTGGCCCATTGCACGGAGGTGGCACCAATGACGCTGATGCCGTTGAACACGATGTTGCTGCCGGCGTTGATGGCACCCGGGCAATTGAAGTTGTCGATCACCGGCACCACCAGCGCTGTAACACCTGCCACATCGGACGCCAGGTTGCTCTGGCCACTGGCGTTGATGCCGGTGTGTATGCTATCGATCCGTGCAAAGAGGTTGGTGAGCGTGCTGCCGATGTTCAGATCGATGTTGAACGTGGAGATGCCGGGGGGTATGGATGTAATGGGCAGGAACTGGTTTCCGCTTTGGCCATTCACCGCGTAGGGAACGAAGGGATAGTTCGGATCGAGCAGGTTGGGCGCCGCGATGGTGAGTCCGCTCGTGGCGTTGTAGATCTCCCCAACGTAGGTAGCTCCTATACCCGAGAGGTTCAGGTGCAGGTCCGTGTTGCTTACTGTCAGGCCGCTGTTGTTCGTGATCGTCACCGTTGCTTGCGCATAGTTGCCGTTCCCGCAGCTGTTCACCGCAGGGATGTTCACCGTGATGCTGATCTGATCGCCCGGCGGGCAAATGGTACCTGCGACCGGGATCACCGCATCATCGGTGCTGTGCACGGCGCCGTTGAAGCCGTCGATGTTCAGGAATGCGGCCGCGTTGAACCCGATGTCGGGCAACACCAACGGAGGGTCTTCTCCCACGTTCACCACGGCAGCTACGATCCCCATGCTCAGGTTGTAGGTCCCGGCAGCCACGGCGCTGTAGTCATACAGGTATTGCCGCACGATGCACTCACCGGCGTTCAAGAGGTAGGGCAGTTCCACGTTGAAGAACTTCGCGAGGAAGGCATCCACATCCGTGTCGAGCGCGATCTGGTGGGCACCGGGTGTGGCGATGTCCGCGAGGCTGACCGTGGCGCCGGCGATGTAGACATTGCCCTGCAGGTCGACCGCCACGCTGTAGCAGTCTTCCACATCATCACCGCCGTAGTAGGTGCCCCACATCCGTTCCCCGGCGCCATCGAACCTCACCAAGAAGGCGTCGTCCTGTATGCCATTCAGAAAGTCGCGGTAAGCGAAGGTGGTCGCGATGAGATCCGGGCTTGTGGTACTTCCGGTCACGTACACGTTCCCGTTGGCATCGGTGGCAACATCGCGCGCCTCATCCCCGTCCGATCCGCCAACGTAATTGCCCCATTGCAGGACGCCGGCGGCGGTGTATTTCACCACGAAACCGTCCTTACTGCCTGCCCTGAAACCTTGGTGTAGCGCGTTGAAGGCAATGGCGTTGTCGCTGTCCGTGGTGCCGCTCAGGAATGCGTTCCCGGATGGGTCGCACGCCACGCTGATCTGTTCCTCCGTTTCGAGACCACCGCAGAAGGTGGCCCATTGACGTGCACCAGCGGTATTGAATTTCACGATGTAGGCATCGGGGTTCGCGTTGCCTCCGGAAGCAGGTTGTGCCGCGCCTGCTGTAGCGATGCCTGCAAGGCTCTCCGTCTGGCCCACGAGGAAGACGTTACCTGCGGGGTCCGTGGCCACATTGGCTTCAAGCTCCCGCAGCGTTCCACCATAGTAGGTGGCCCACTGCCGCACACCGGTGGTATTGAATTTAACCAGGAACTGATCGCTGAAGCCATTGAACGTGTTGTCGAACCCGCCAGCCGTGCCCAATGTGGTGGAGCCTTCAGTGATGCCGGCTAGGTACACGCTGTTCGCCGCGTCCGTGGCTACGGAAAAGCCGAAGTCCGCATCCGCACCGCCATAGTAGCTGGCCCATTGCCGCACACCGGCCGCATTGAACTTCACGATGAAGGCATCCTCCGCAGCATTCAACGCGACCTGGTGCGCCCCCGCCGTGGCGATGTTGGTAGGGCTGTCCGTGTAACCGACCAGATAGACGTTGCCCGCTGGGTCGGTCGCCACGCCCATGCCGTAGTCATCATCGTCGCTGCCGTAATAGGTGCCCCAGAGACGTACGCCATTGCTGTTGAACTTCACCAGGAAGGCATCGCGGCCATTGGTATAGGCCGGTTGGTACGCGCCAGCTGTGCCGATGCCAGTGGTGCTCCGTGTGGTTCCCGCGATGTACACGTTGCCCGCAGGATCGGTGGTCACACTGAACGCTTCGTCATCGGCGTCACCGCCGGTATACGTGGCCCAATCCAGATCACCGGTGAAGTCGCCGGGTTGGATCACATTGTTCACGAGAATGGCTCCCGGCACAGCAATGGGCAAGGTGGGCGTGATGAATGCGGAAGCGTCGCCTGTATTGCAGATCGTGATCTCGTAAGGAACCAGGTCTTCGCAGCCCGTTCCGCCGCTCACGATGCTTGTGGTGATGATCGCTTGCGGTGGACAGGTGACCGGATCGCTCACCCGATCGGCCGGAGCGCTGGTGTTGTTGAAGGTGGAATACTCATCGGCCACCACGGTTTCCCCGGCCAGGTTGAACGGGATGGGTGGTGCGTTCCCGACCGCCGCACCATCGAAATTCACCACCGCATAGAGGATGGTGGTGGCTGCGAACTGAATGCTGGTTACGCTGCCCGCGTACGTTGCTGTCGCGGGAATGCTCTGCACACCGAAGTTCTGCACGAGCAGCAGATCGGTGGTGGCAGCGGACGGTGGTCCGTCGTAGAAGGAGACCACCAGCGCGCCGTTGAAGTCTACCGGGCTCGCATTGGTCACCGTGAAATCCGCAGTGAACGTCGGGGAACCGGTGTTGCAACCGCTGGCCGTGAACGCATCGATGGCGATGGTGAGGTCGTAGGACGGATCCACCGACCCGGTGCAACCGGCGTTGATCATGTCCTGCACCAACTGCACGTTGGCCTGTACCAATTGCGCATACGTGGGTGCGCTGAAATAACCGCCGGGGCTCGCCACGTTCGTACCCGCCAACGAAGGGCAGGTGCTGGCCGCTTCAATGGCCACCACCACGATATACACGCCGGCGTTCTTGATCTGTGTAGCGAGCGCGGTGAGTCCCGCAGGTACCTGCGAGCATGCAGCATCGGTCATCAGCACGATCACCGGCCGAGCCACGCGACCCGGTATGGGCGCCTGTCCGATCTGCTGGTAGGCGTTGGTGAGCGCGGTCACGGGATCAGTACCGCCCAACAGCGCACGCGGCGCGGTCTGGTAGGCCAGCACGTCGCTGAGCAGCGTTGTGTAGCTGACACCGGCCACCGGGAAATTGAACTGCTGCCAAACACCGGGGCTGTCCCAATCGGCAATGGCCATGCGGCTTTCGCCGGCACCGTTCCCCCAAGGCTGCATGCCATTGAAGAGCGCGGTGATGAACTGGCGGCTCTGCGTGTTCTCGATCGCGCTCACCGACCCGCTCTGGTCGTTGGCCACGAAGACGTCGAGGGCGCAGAGCTGGGCCTGTGCTCGGCCGCCCAGCAGCAACGTAGCGGCAGCAAAAGCAAGGTCACGGAACCGCATGGCGAAAGGCACTCGTTCGGCGATCAATGGCACTAGGGAAGGCAGGGGAGCGCTGACCTTGAATGAAAGATAACATCCACAGCTGTAACACCATGGCTGTTCTGCCGAGCCGGGCAATACCGGTGACGAATCAGGTAGCCGCTCGGATCGGCCCGACCGCGTGCGCTTTCTGAAGGTGACAAGTAGGCAACGGCGGAGACAACAACGGTTCCCCTCCTGCGAAGGAGGGGTCAGGGGTGGTGGCCCACGGATCTGTACATCTGAACGCACTACGAGATCCACCAGCTATGACGCGGGGATGAGAAGAAGCATGGCACGGATCAGACTGTCAATTCGTGTAAGGCATCTGCGTGTTGTGATCCGTGCGCCCGGCGGCCTAAGAGATCGCTTCGGGCTCGTCGCTCACGAGCCCTCGCGACGGTCGGTGTTGAATGTGGTAGTGAGAGTTTCAAGACCGCAGTTCGCGAGGAGCAACAATGATCCCACAGAAGGCCACTGCGACGTGGCGACCGCTTAGGCCGCTGGCGCGCTGAGGTCCATGACGTATGCGGTCGTGCTTAAGACGTGCGTGCCGATCGTCTTGGTTCAAGCTTGGCACAGGAGAACACTTCCGTTCGCTTTCGATCGGAAGCGACCAACGTTGCGCGCGCCGCAACGCCATGGCCCGCGATCTGCCCGCCTTCTGGCACGCACGACATCAACCGCGCGCCATGTCATGAGCACGACACTGCCCCAAGCACCGCCCAAGCCTCCCGCGAAAAAAGGGAAGCTCCAGCGGCCGAAACCGAACCGAACCCCGAAACCGAACCGAACCCCACAGCCACTCGTACCCGATCGGGGTGTGGCACCAGGCGTGACCGGATAACCCCACGAACTTAGAACCCATGAACGAAAGCAGACCCACACCCACCACTGAACTGGCGGGTGCCCGTGTGGCCTTTCTGGCCACGGACGGATTTGAACTGAGTGAATTGCGCTCACCCAAGGAAGCCCTTACCCATGTGGGTGCCCGCGTGGACATTGTGGCCCTGCGGAGCGGCAGCATCAAAGGCTGGCAGGATGGCGACTGGCATGGCACCCAACAGGTGGACGTGCTGGTGGAGGAAGCGCGGATGGAGGACTATGATGCCCTGGTGATACCCGGTGGCGTTATCAGTCCGGACAAGCTGCGCATGGACCCGCATGCGGTGGCCTTTGTGCGTGCCTTTGCGAACGCGGGCAAACCCATTTGCGCCATCTGCCACGGCCCATGGTTGCTGGCGGAGGCGGATGTGGTGCGCGGCCGTCAGCTGACCTCGTACGGCAGCATCCGCACGGACCTGGTGAACGCCGGTGCCAACTGGACCGATGCGGAAGTGGTGGTGGACCAAGGTCTCGTTACCAGCCGCTCGCCCAAGGACCTGCCTGCCTTCAACCTGGGTGTGCTGGAAGTGGTGGCCAAGGCCTTGCGCGTTCCAGAGCCGCGCGTAGGCACCGTCTGACCGGTGGAAGAAGCGTGATCCCTAGCGGCGATCGCCTAGTTGCAGCTTGCACTATCGGGCTGGGGTCGCTTCTCCCCGTGGCGGTTCTGCGTGAGGAGCCAGCGCCCCGTGGAAGGGAGACAAGGCCGATCGCTGAGCGAAGCTCGATCGATTGGGTTGAATGAACGCACTGATCGGGTTCACGCAAGGGCGTGCACCAGGTCTTGCGAGCGTATGCTCAATGCTGCACCACGAAGGGCAACGCGATGCCCGTATGCGTTCGAAGTATGTACGTTCCGTTGGGGAAGCCTGACACATTGAGCACGGGGGTGGCCGAACGGAACACACCGCTCAGCAGCACCCTACCGGTAACATCCAACACGGTGTACGGCTCGGGACCTGCGAACGGCGCAGTGGAGGACACCGTGAGCTGCTGATCGGCCGGCGAAGGATACAGGTGAAGACCTGTTCGCAAGGCCATGGTCGCACCTCCGGTGCTGAGCTGGTCGATGTAGCGCGTCACCGTCATGGATCCCTGCCCCAACACATATAGCGCACTGTCCTTGCCCAGCACGCAGGCCACGCCGTTATAGCCGTAGTAGGGGTCGGTGTGTGCCCACTGCTGCACGCCGTTGCTGTACTTCAGGGTGACGAACTGCTGGTACTGGCCTTGGTAGAGCGGCCCACCCTTGCCGGTCACGTACACATCGCCGTTGTCCTTCGCCGCCACCCAGCCGGGTATCTCATCATTGCTGAGCATGGCATTGTAGGTCGCATTCCATTGAAGCGCACCGTTCAGGTCCGTTCGAAAGGTCGTCCAGTTCATGTAGCCGCCGCCTTGCGGCACGGTCCAACCGATCACGGTCAAGTGGCCGTTCACCAAGGTCATGCGGGCGGGCTGCTCCGTTCCACTGAAGTCGTGGGCGAACTGCGTGGACGAATCCCCTGCGGCATCGAACTTCTTGATCACCACATCGCGACCGCTTAGCGGTGCAACAAGGTCAGGGTAGGACGTGAGCACGTAGGTGTTCAGCGCATCATCCACTTCCACATCCTGTGCGCCGTAACCGGTTACCAAGTGGCTCCAGAGGAAACTGCCGGCCGTATCCCAGACCGCCACGGCGCCATGTACTGCTCCGATGCCGGTGCCCACCAAAGCGATCCGGTCTCCTTTCAGTCGCATGGAGGTCATGTTGGTCGCGATCGCATTCGCCTCCATGGTGTGAAAGACCTCGTTGCCGCTGGGATCGTACTTGATCAGGTGGAAGCCACCCGGGTTAAGTCCGGCCACCCCCACATAGAGGTTGTCATTCGCATCCACTGCGCACCGCACGTACACACCGAATAAGAAGGTGGGCCCCAGCGTGCGCCTCCATTGCAGGTTGCCCTGGGCGTCGTACTTCAGTGCGACCACGGAATCGGGGTAGATGTCGCTCGTGCCGGTGTACATGTAACCCGTCACATACACATCGTTCGTGGATGTGGCCAGTACCCAGGTGGGCTGCTCCCACATCCAGGCCACGCCCGTTGAATCGACCTGCTCCCAAAGCAGAAGGCCGTCCTTGTCGTACTTGTGCGTGTAGATGTGCGCGGCACCCACGAAGCTGGAGCGTGTGCCCACCACCACCACATTATCGGATGTGTCGCGCGCGGCCATCACACCGTTCTTGTACGTATCCGCAGCAGGGTGCGACCAATCGATGGTGTACTGGGCATGGACCGAGGGGGCCAGCAGCACGAACAGCAGGGGAGCAAGGAGGCGCATGGGGCAGGGGTGGAATTGCAAGCGGGCCGTTCGGGAATGCCTGTTCAGTGGGCCACGGTGAAGCATCGGAGCGAATGGTGATGATGCGCACAAAGAACCGCGCTTGCTGGGAGCAAGCCCAGCGGAACTGGATGAACAGGAGGCACTAAGCGACGAGGCGGGCGATCGGGAAGATGGGGGAACGCTGCATTGAACCGATCGTACGTTCATGAACTGAAAAGGCTGAAGTGAACGAAGTGCGCCACGCCGAACGCTCCTTCCGGTGAAGCGTCGAACAGCCGTTCGATGCGCGTGAACGGCCTCGCGCTATTCCTTCACCAGTGACACGGCATACCACCGCTGGTGGTCGCGCACCCGTACGCGGTACAGCCCCGATGCCCATGCGCGGACATTCAGTTCCTGAAAGGTGGTCGCAGAGAAGGCGCGCGTCAGCACCACGCGTCCGGTGGCATCGATCACATCCAGTTGTTCGAACCGAGGACCTGTTACCAGCACATGATCCGCAGCAGGCACAGGCCAGGCACGTAGCAACGGGGCTTCCGTGATGTGTTCCGCGGCAACGGTCTGGATGCACGGATCGTAGGGTGTGATGGTCGGTGTGGTCTGCGTGATGGAAGCAGTGATGTCCAGCCAGGGGATGGTGAGGGTGGTGGCGGACCAGGTGTTGGCGACGGTGGGTGAGAGCGCTACGCCGGTGAGGTCGACCGGTGTGGGGGCGCAATCCATCGCCAGGTCGGCATGCATGCGCAACACACCGGGGCTTAGTCCGGTACTGTTCGGTGTTGCACCACCCATTGTCAGCAGCACATCTCCGTTGGGCGCCTGCTGCACATCGCCGAAGTAGGTGGCCTCCGGCCAGGTGTCCGCGAAGAGGACATTGCCAGCAGTATCCACCGCGATCCGGAAGGCGTGGCTGTCCTCGTTCTTACCGATCAGCAGAAAGGTGTCCGGGCTCAGGAGTTCCGTTGTGCGCACGGCCCAACCGGTAGAGCCCCCGGTGGTGTCCATGAGGTACTTCATCCAGAGCGGCGCGCCGTTCACATCCGTGCGCAGGATGAAGGGGTATCCATCACCGGGCGTGGGTGCGAAGGTGCCGCCGACCAAGACACCGCCGTCGGGCAGTTCGGCCATGCCTTGCACGTAGGTGAGGCCACCGGCCATCAGGTGCTCGGCCCATTGCACGTTGCCGTCGATGTCCGTGCGTGCGAGGGCCAGGTTGAACTCGGATGTGCCGGTGGGGTAGATGGCGCCACCGTGGTAGGTCCCGCCATCGACACAATGCGCGTTCACCGAGAGGCCCCCCGGTGATGCGTCGATCAACACGTTGGTGGCTGTGACCTGTGCGGCGTCCGGATGGAAACGGGCCGTGAGCGCCTTGTAGCCCCCCGCATTGATCCAGAAGGAGGCCGTGAGGGTGGTATCCGCTTCGGGCAGCACGGCGGTGATGTTGCCAGTGGAGCCCAGTTGCAAGGTGCGACAGCTCTGCAGGTCGCCGGTAGGGCCTAGAACCAGCATCACCGCATCGTTGGTGGTGCGCTCGCCTCCCGTTGCCACGAAGCGGCCGTCGGCCAGTTCGGCCAGGGTATAGATGAAGGCACCAGTGGTGAACACGTATTCGCGTGCGCTGATCAAGGTGCCGTCCGCGGCCATCCGCAGGAAACGGACATGTTCGTGGAGCGGCAGATCGGCCATGCGGCACACCACCACCAGGTCGCCGTTGGCCGCTTGCACCAGTTGCACCGGATCGGTGGCCGTGAGGGAATCCCCCGTGGTGGTGTAGTAGCTGGACCACGGCACCTGCGCATACAGCGCGGAACAGCACATGGACAACACGATCAGGCAGACGTAGGAGCTGTAGCGTGAAGCCATGCGGTGGTCGATGTACGATCTAGGAACATGACGCCGTGATCGTGGAACGGTTGTGCGCCGGAGGACCGAAGTTCGGGAATGTGGGTGCGGAATGCGGTTCAGCATTTGTGCGAGGACAGCGATGCGCAGGAATGCCAGACTGAATTTCGCAAGGTCCTTTGCGGATCGCTCCCGTTCATCCCCTTCGTTGGGCGGGAGTGGAGTTGCCGCACGGCGCAATAGCTCCCTATGGAAAGACCCCCACATTGCTGTGAGGGTCTTTGCTTCAGGACGAAGCCCTTGTGCTCCGGTAGGTGGGCCTCAGTCCATCAGATGCTAACACATCGAATTGACGAATAAGGGACTCAAAGGTGTGGACCAGTGTGCCGTTCTACAATCGTCCGATCGGATGATTTTGCGGGCTCAGCTGCCGCGCAGCTTGTTCACGGCCTCCACGCGGCTGCGCACATGCAGCTTCTCGTAGATGTGGCGGATGTGCGTGCGCACGGTGCTGGTGCTCACGTTGGTGCGATCGGCGATCTCCTTTACGATCAACCCTTCGGCGATCAGTTGCAACATCTCCTGTTCGCGCTGTGTCAGGCCTTCGTGGTTTGGCGCGGGCTGGTGGAAGGTGTTCACCACTTTGCGCGCGATGCCTGCGCTCATGGGTGAGCCGCCTGCATGCACCTGGCGCACGGCATCCAGCAGTTCACCCAAGGGCGCCTGCTTCACCACGTAACCGGTGGCACCCGCTTTCAGTGCCTGGAAGATCTTGCCGTCGTCCTCGAACACGGTGCACATGAGCACCTGTACCTGTGGCCAACGCGCCTTGATCTGCCGTGTGCATTGGATGCCGTCCATACCGGGCAGGTCAATGTCCATCACCACCACCTGCCAGCTGTCTTTTTCCAACAGCGCAAGGGCCTGTTCCGCGTTGGCACAGGCGGTGCATTGCATGCCGGGGGTGGTGCTGATCAGGGTCGTAAGGCCCTGCCGATAGCTGGTGTTGTCCTCAACGAGCAACACGTTCAAGGGTAACACAGTGTCCATGTGGGTTGAAACTAGTGTGTGTGCTGCAAGCGCTGGTCATCCGTTCGGACGATGACCCTTAAACGGCGATGCGCAAGGTGATGCGTGTGCCGTGCGGTCGCACATCGGCCACGCCGACCACGGCACCTACAGTGGCCGCGCGCCCTGCGATGTTGCGCAGGCCATGGCCCACGCCTTCGGCATCGCGTATGGCACCACCATGTCCATCATCACTGAAGGTGAGCTCCAGTTGGCCGGCCTGCAACCGCGCACCGAAGGTGAACGTGGTCGCGCCACTGTGTTTCACGGCGTTGTTCACGGCCTCTTTCGCGATCAGGTACAGCTCGCGGCGCAGCCCTGCGGAGAGCGTGAGCGGTGGAAGTCCGGGGGCGAAAACAGTACGCGCGGCCAGCCCGTGCCGACCACAGACCGTGCTCAGGTGCCGTTGGATGAAGGAGAGCGTGGCCTCCAGCGTATCATGACCGGGGTCGGTGTTCCAGATCACTTCCTTCACCTTGTCCGTGAGGGTGCCGGCCAGTTGTTCGATCCGCTCCATTCCACCGTGGCCCGGCCGCTCACGTTCCAAGCGGGTCAGCAACAACAGGCTGCTGAGCTCGGCACCCAGGTCATCGTGGAGGTCCATGGCGATCCGGTGCCGTTCCTGGGCCACGGCCTCGCGTTGCTGCATGCGTTGCTCCTTGCGGCGATAGCGGCCATAGGCGGCGGCGCGTAACAGGACGTACAGACCGGCGGCCAGGGCCAGGGCCATCAACGTGCGGGCCCACCAGCGCGACCACAACGGTGGCACCACCACCACACGCAGCTCTGCCGCTTTGGACCATGCACCGTCCGGCAGGGCGGCACGTACCTGTAGCACATGGTTGCCAGCGTCAAGCGCCGTCAGCTCCAGCGTGCCACCGAGCGTGTGCTGCCAAGGGGCCGAAGGGTCCAGGCGGTACTCCAGGCGCACGCGGTCCGCCATGGCGAAGTGTACAGCTCCCATTTCCACCGAAAGGCGGTCCTTGCCTTGGCGGATACCGATCACTGAGGACACATGGGCGGCGCTGTCGTTCACGGTCACACTGCGGATATAGGGCACTGGCATGGGGAGCGATCGGCCATCCTCGGCGCGTGGCAAGCTGCACAGCCCGTCAGCGAACAGCACGTAGGCGTGCGTGCTGTCCGCCACCACATCGCGTACGTTCTGCGGCAGTGCCCCGATGGCCATCGCATAGCCATGCACCTGCGGCGTGTGCCAGGGTCCGCTCACTCGGTCGGCGCCGCGTTCGGTGGCAACGAACAGCTCACCGCCTTGTGCGAAGAGGTGATGCACGTGCTTGGAGGAAAGGCCGTCGGCATCGGTGATCCAGCGCAACGCACGTCCCCCTGCGCGCACCAGCACACCTTCACCATCGGTCGCGATGAACAACGTATCGCCGAAGGAGGTGATGTCCGTGATGCGCATGCCGGGGTCGAGGACCACCTCCGGATGACGCTGCACTCCGGCGGTGGTGTAGCTGAAGAGCTGCCCCAGATCTTCATACCAAAGCGTGCCGCGCGCATCAAGATGCGGGGCGTAGATCCGCACATCAGGGATGGTGGTGTTGGGGAAGCGGTGCATCCGGCCATCACCGGTGTTCAGTTCGAAGGCTCCGTACATGGTGCCGATCAGGCGGCCTTCGGTGCCAATGGTCAGTGCCTTCATGCCGCTGGAAGTGGCCGCTGTGTTCGGGTAGCTGCCCAGGGAAAGGAGCTCTATGCTGTGCCACGCTGCCCCTTCGGGTTCCACACGGAAAAGGTGGACGTCCGTAGCCGCCCACACGTTGCGCCCGAACGTGCGAATGCTGGTGACACGTGAGAAAACCTCGCCCGCAGGTTGCAGGTCCACCAGCTCCAGCCCATCGCCCAAGCGGTACAGGTCGCCTTGGTTGGTGCCGCACCACACCCCACCGGCCTCGGCACCACCGGCATGGGCGCGCATGAACTCTTCCCGCCCTCCGCGTTGCCCATGGTAATAGGCTGTGCGAGCGGCGCTTTCAGTGAACATGATGGCACCATCGTAGGCCGTGCAAAGCCAGATGTTGCCTTCGCGGTCGCGCAGCACATTGTTGATCAGGTCGCTGCGGAACAGGATGTCCCGCACAGCATGCCACTTCCCTTGTTCGCGCCTCAGCCAGAGCACGCCCCCGTTCCATAGCGTCACCCAGAGCTCATCCGGTCCGAGCGGATAGGCATGGCGGAAGTCGCCTGCGTCGGACAACTCCGATCGGTCCAGCAGGGTGACCCATGCATTGTTGTGCCACTCCAGCACGCGACGCTTGGTGGTGCTGAGCACGCGATCGTTCGGGAACGATTGCGTGATGGACGGCTGCTCGATGCTGTCCTGTGGCATGGCCGTAACGTCGTTGGCCAAGCGCTGTACCAGGGTATTGGTGAAGACCCGCACCCGACCGTCCGGATCCGAGCCGATGGTGATGTGCCCACCGACGATGCCGGTGCGCGGATCGGCCAGCTCGCGCGTGCTCACGGTGCCTTTCGCCGACAGGGTCGCCAGTTCCCCTTTCAGCCCGCCGAACCACAGGGTGCCTTTGCGATCCTCGTGCATGGAACGGATGCCGGAGCGCAGTTGGATCCGCGCCAGCGTGCTGTCCGTGCGCCAGTTGTGCAAGCCTTTGCGGTCCACGTAGCAGGGGCGTCCGTTACCGGTAAGGAACCACACCCGTTCGCGGCTATCGGTGGCCACCTGGAACACCTCGTTGTCCGAAAGCCCGATGGATACATCGTAGCGCACCATGTGGGTGCCATCGAAGCGCACCGCACCTGCATCAGTGCCCAACCAGATGAAGCCATCGCGGTCCTGCACAATGGTGTACACCATGTTGCTTGGCAACCCATTGCGCATGGTGAGCCGACGCGACAAGGGGTCTTGCCCCACAAGCCTCAAGGCCGCGCATACCAACAACAGGCTCCAGAGCGACCGCGTCCACATGGTACTGGTAAGGTACGTAGGGCGTTCCAGTGGATGGGTGATCCGTCGCTGATCGAACTCGTCTCCGCACCACCCCCTGCCCCTCCTTCGCAGGAGGGGAGCACGAGCTTTCTTAAAGTGACCATCGGTAAAGGCGGAGACGGAAGTGGTCAGGGGTGGTGGCACACGGCTCTCGTCTTCGGAACGCCCATAGCGGATCGTTCTCCTTCACCCCCGCACTTTCGCCCGATCGGATAGGTGGACGCATGGGCCCCAACCAACTCACGGGTTCTCCGGCACGTACGGCTTCATGTAGCCCTCATGTGCCATCTTCCCCCCGATCTCCATGAACTTCTCCTTCTCCGGCCAGGCCCAGGTGGCGAGCCCGTCCACATAGCGGTTGAACATGCAGAAGGAAGCGGCGATCAGCACCGTGTCGTGGATCTCCACATCGGTTGCACCGGCGCTGCGCGCTGCGGCGATGTCCGCATCCGTGACGTGCTTGCCTCCGAGTTGCACCTGATGTGCAACTTGAAGGAGCGCACGCATCTTCGGGCTCAGTGCTTCGTTCGGCAGACCGGCCTTGATCTCGTCGATGAAGGCAATAGGCTTGCCCAGGTGGGCGCAGGCCGCGGCGGCATGGCTGGTGTGGCAGAAGTGGCAATCGTTCCACCAGCTCACGCTCGCAGCGATGATCTCGCGCTCCCCGGGCGTAAGGCTGCTGGGACCGAGCAACAGTATCTCCACCAGTTCACGCAAGGGGCCGGCGGTCTCCGGCCGGTACATCAGCAGGCCGCTGATGCCGGGGGAATGCCTTGGAGGTAAGTTGATGTGAGGCATCTGTTCTCTAGGCAGGAATGGCGTCAAGGTAGCCTTGGAAAGCAAGCATCTCGCCGACCTCCTTGTACGCCTCCTTGGGCTGCGGGCTCCAGGTGCCAAGGCCATCCACGTAGCGGTTGAACATGCAGAAGGCGGCGGCGATCAGCACCGTATCGTGGATCTCCACATCGGTGGCTCCGGCGTTGCGGGCCGATGCGATGTCCGCGTCGGTCACCTTCTTGCCACCCTGTTGCACATGGTGCGCGATGGCGAGGAGCGTGCGCATCTTCGGGCTGAGGTCGCGCTCCGGCAGCCCGGCCTTGATCTCGTCGATCAAGTTGAGGTCGCCACCGTGGTGCGCAGCTGCGGCAGCGCCATGGCTGGTGTGGCAGAAGTGGCAATCGTTCCACCAGCTCACGCTGCTGGCGATGATCTCGCGTTCGCCGCTGCTGAGGGAGCTCGGTCCGCGCAGCAAGGTCTCAGCAAGTTGGTTCAGTGGTGCTGCGGTCTCGGGGCGGTAGTGCATGAGGCCGATGATGCCGGGCAGCTGTTCGTTCTTCAGGGTGATATGGGCCATGGGATGTTCGGTGTGTGCCGAAAATTCGCAACCCGCATCACCATACCATCCCCCGATCCGTGAAGGGGGCCTAACGCTGTGCGAAGTGCACAGGCCAGGGGGCGAGCGGTCGTGTTCAATCCTCCCACTCCGGGTCCGGCGTCCACTGTTCCTCTGGGGGCTGAGGCTTCGGTACCAAGGTCAACAGCCCTTGGCCGATCTTCGGATCGATGCGCGTGCGTTCGCGGTCCAGTGGTTTCAGATCATACACCACGTTCTGCCGGCTGCGGCTATAGTAGCGGGCCACAATGGTGTAAGGCTCACCGAGCTTCAGCACCGTATCGCCCACCTTGAACTTGGCGATCGCCATCAATTTCGTCAGGTCCATGGCCCAGAAGATAGGGCCGCGAATGGCTCACACCAACTTGGGTCCGAAGCGTTCGGTGATGGCGCGGTCCAAGGCCTCCCGGTGCGTGGGGTGAGCGATGTCTCTGAGCAGTTCGGCACGCTGGCGCAGGTTCTTGCCGTAGAGGTAGGCCACACCATGTTCAGTGACCACGTAGTGCACATGGGCGCGGGTGGTGACGACGCCGGCCCCCTGCCGCAGGAAGGGCACGATCTTGCTTTCGCCTTTGCCTCTGGTACTGCACAAGGCGATGATGGGCTTGCCGCCTTCGCTGAGCGCTGCACCGCGCATGAAGTCCATTTGCCCGCCCACACCGCTGAACTGGTAGGTGCCGATGCTGTCGGAGCACACCTGCCCGGTAAGGTCCACTTCGATGGCGCTGTTCACGGCCACCACGCGGGGGTTCTGGCGGATCACGTGGCCGGCGTTCACATATTGCGCATCCAGGAAGGCGAACTGCGGATTGTCGTCGATGCGATCGTACAGCGCGCGTGTGCCAATGGCGAAGCTGGTGACCACGCGGTCCTTGTACTTCTTCTTGTAGCGGTTGGTGATGGCCCCGCATTGCAACAGCTCCACGATGCCGTTGCTGCACATCTCCGTGTGCACGCCGAGGTCCTTGTGCGACCGCAAGCTCCACAGGATCGCATCGGGTATGGCGCCGATGCCCATTTGCAAGGTGCTGCGGTCCTCGATCAGTTCCGCGCACAGTTTCCCGATGCGCTCTTCCTCCGGTCCGATGCGGCTGGCGTAGTCCACCTCGGGCAGCGGTTCATCCACCTGCACCAGGGCCGCGAAACTGCTGATGTGCACCTGTCCTTCACCGTGGGTGCGCGGCATCCGTGGGTTCACCTGGGCGATCACGAGCTTCGCGTTGCGCACGGCGCTGCGGGCCACATCCACGCTTACGCCCAAGGTGCAGTAGCCGTGGCGGTCCGGCGGGCTCACGTGCACCAGCGCCACATCCAACGGAAGTATGCCGCGCTCGAACAGCAAGGGGATCTCGCTGAGGAACACGGGTACGTACTCGCCATAGGGACCGTTCACCACCTCGCGAACACTATCGCTTACGAAGAGGCTGTTCACGAAGAAGCTCTTCTGCACTTCCGGCCGGTCGATGTCCAGCTTGCCAAGTGTACTGATGCTCACAAGCTCCACCCGCTCCATCTCCGCGTGGCGCGCCAGTAGAGCGCTGATGAGGGTCCGGGGTGTGGCGGCGCTGCCGTGAAGGAACACGCGGTCCCCGCTCTTCACCAATTGAACGGCTTCCGCCGCGGTCATCCATCGTTCCATGGCAACGAATGTCGGCAATGGGATCTTGTTCCTTCGATCGATCCTTCCCGAACATGCTACCCGGCCTGGGTCAATGGGTGAGCGTCCGTTCACGGCCCCACTTGCTTCGTTGTTGAGGAGGACAGGGCACTGTTCCGTAGCTGCAGTACACGCAGCAGTGACCGGCTTTGGGCTTCAGCACCAAGTGGCAACGTGCACATTCATAGAAGCGGACGCTGGCGTTGCCCGGCATCTGATCGCGGTTCCGCATGCCGCAATGCGGACAGTGCAGGGTGGAGAAAAAGAGCGGGCGTTGCCGCAGCCTGTAGTACCTGCGCCAGCCGAGAATGTGGGAGAGGATGGGTCGCATGAAGTTGCCGCGAAGGTCATGTGCACGCACGACCATACGCTTAAGTCAACGTGAACAGATCGACCAGGAACAGCTGTGATCAGCAGGCCGTACCGAAGCTGTTCACGAAGAGGCCGAAGTCAGCCGTGTTCACCTGGCCATCGTTGTTCAGGTCGGAGGTGCATCCTGTGCACGCATTGCCGAAGGCGTTCACGAAGATGCCGAAGTCGGCGGTGTTCACGGCGCCGGTCGCGTTCAGATCGCCCGGACAATTGACCAAGTTGATCGTGCCCGACATGGAGCCGTAGTGCACGGTGCAGTGGTAGTGGATGGTGTTGGGCATGGCCGCTGTTGGCGTGAAGGTGACGAGCTGCCCATAGGCCGGGTCCAGGATGTAGGGTGCGAAGGGGAACACCGGCTGGTTGTTGATCACGAACGGATGCTCGTCGGTGATGGCCGTGAGGTCGAAGGTGTAGGTGACCCCGCGGGTCAGCGTGATCGTAGGATTCACCACATTGTTCACCTCGTATTGGAAGTTGCCGTTCGCCGTGAACACGAAGGTGTTCGGGGGGGGCGGTGCTGAAGGTGCCCGCATGGCCGACCGTGGCGGTGAACACGGGATCAACGAAGCGTGTGCCAGCGATGGTGCTTCCGAGAAGAACAAGCCTTCACCAACGTAAGATGCGAAGAGCAGGACCACCAGGAACTTGGTGCTGCCCATGTGAAGCAGGTGGAGTTGTGGATACATGGCGAAGTGGTCGGTCGAGCTTGAGCGTTGATCAAACCTATCCTGCCCATTTGACCCTTTCATTAGCGCTGGATGATGTTTTCCGATCCATCGCTTTCCAGAGCTGAGTGAAGAACACCGACCTTCATCAAGGCATCCACCCCCACGAAGCTGCGTCATAGGGGTGCATGCACCCATAATTCACCTCGAATGAAGAATGTGATCTCCTTCTTCCTCGCCTCGTCGTCCCTCTGTTCATTCGCCATGGAAGCGCCACCGGCATTGGCTGTGTACTTGTGGCAGAGCGTCAACGAGACATGCGGGAACGCGAATGGCATGATCGATATCAACGTGGCAGGTGGAGTGCCACCGTACTCCTACACGTGGTCCAATGGGGCCACCACCGAGGATCTCATCGGCATTCCCGCAGGGAGTTATACGGTGATCGTGACCGATGCGCTTTCCGATCAAGTCACCGACTCATACACCGTGCAGAACAACCCGAACCTGTTCGTCCCTCCGTTCGCACAGGACGGCCACGGGAACTGCCCGGGCCAGTGCTGGGGCGAGGTGCAGGTGATCGAGTCCGAGCTCGGGGGTGTGGCGCCGTATACCTACAACCCACCGCCGGACGGCATTGATGGTGATGGGGACCCTTACTTCATCTTCCCGGGTACGTGCGGAGGCGCTGAGGTGCTGATCCAGGTCACGGATGCATTGGGATGCTCCGGTGCGGGCATGCAGACCGTGGTGGAGCCACAAATTGGCGCCGGACCGATGGTGATCCAGAGCGTGCTGGGCAGTTGCAGCGGCAGTAGCAATGGGAGCGTTGCGGTATCCAACATCTACAATGGGCTCAGTTGGTGGTTCCCCCCGGACCTGCTGCTGTTCGATGCGTTCGGGAGCATTATTCAATCGGTTCCGGGTGCCGGTAACACGGGTTCCTTCGCCGGGATCGCCCCCGGTCACTATACGGTAGGCCGCAACTGGAACACCCAAGGACAGTACACGGCATACCCTTGCGCCGACCTGGACACGGTGGGCTTCGATGTGCCGGACCTGGGACCGCTCTGCGGAAACGTTAGCGGATCGGTCTTCATTGACAACGACCAGGATTGTGTGGCGGATCTGAGCGAAGTGGGCGTTCCTTTCCAAGTGCTCGAGATCCAGCCGGGCCCGGTGTACACGATCACGGACGCGCTTGGTGGCTACAGCCTGGACATCGTTGATGGATCCTACCAGTTGGCCCAGACGGATCCCACACTGGTGCAATTGTGCCCGGTCACGGCTCCCGTTCCGTTCACGATCTCCTCCAATGCCGTGGTGGTCGACCTTGCCGATAGCAGCACCGCGCCACTGAACATGCGCGTTCAGCTTAACAGCGGCATACTGCGTCCGGGGTTCACGAGCACCTATTGGGGTACGGTGCGGAACACATCCCCCCAGCTTGCCGGGCTGGTGACCTTGCAGGTGGTGCTCGATCCCGTGCTGAGCTACGTCGGTGCCACGCCAGCGCCTTCCACGGTCGCGGGCAACGTGCTGACCTGGAGCTTCGGTGCGTTCACCGCATACCAGCAGCAAGCCTTGTCCATTCAGGTGCTTACGCCGATCGGAACAGCGCTTGGTACGGTCGTGAACACCACAGCCGAGGTTTCCGCTGGTTTGCCCGAAGCGGACCAGAGCGACAATGTGATCACGGAGGTCGGAACGGTAACCGGAAGTTTCGATCCGAACGACAAGCGCGTGCGCACAAGCACCGGCTGGAGCGAAACGCAATACATCATCGGCGATGACGAGTGGCTTGAGTACGTCATCCGGTTCCAGAACACGGGCACGGACACGGCGTTCACCGTGGCGATCACCGATTCGCTCGAAGCCGATCTGGACATGGCCACCTTCGAGCAGGGCGTGGCCAGCCACGGATTCAGCGTGCAGTTCCTGCCAGGCCGCATTGTGAAGTGGACCTTCGCCAACATTCTGCTGCCCGACAGCAACACGAACGAGCCATTGAGCCACGGCCTGGTGAGCTTCCGCATCCGACCGGTGCAACCGGTGCTCCCCGGAACGGTGATCAGCAACAACGCCGACATCTTCTTCGACTTCAACACGCCCGTGCGGACCAACGATGCGGTGGTTGTGGCAGAGATGACCACGCAGGTGGCGGGGCAGGAACTGGGGCAGGGGTTGAGCGTGTTCCCGAATCCTGCCGGAAGAGAAGTGTTCGTGGTTTCCAGCGTAGGTCCGTTACGTTCCGTTGAACTGCTCGCGATCGATGGGCGCATGATCAGGTCCTTACCAGTCATGGGTACGAACGCCTATTTCGACCTTGCGTCCGTACCGTCCGGCATTTACTTCATCAAGGTCCTATCAGTCGAAGGCGCAACATTCACGCAACGCTTGATCCACCACTAGCAGCTAAGCCATCCGCATGCATCGCATTCTACTCCCGTTCCTGCTTGCATTGTGGGCGCTGCCCGCGCGAGCTGTCCTCACGGTCTCTTCCATCGTGACACACGAGACCTGCACCTATGCCAACGGTGCCATCGAGATCAGTGTCACGGGTGGCCTTCAGCCATACACCTTGGCCTGGGCCGATGGCCCCACGGTGGCGGATCGCTCTGGGTTGAGCGCTGGTTCCTACTCGCTGACGGTGACGGACGCGAACCTGGCTCAGGTCGTGGAGAACGTTACCGTTCTTTCTCTGGGCTATGACATTCAGCTGAACGGACAGTTTCCGTTCTGCAACCAAGGCGGGCAGCTTTTCATGGACGATGTGGTGCCTTTGGGTGCGGTGGGCCCGTGGTATGTGGACGGAGCGCCCCTGTCGCTAGCGCCCGGGTTCCCCGGCGGTTTTCCGATGACCTATGTGCTTTATCCATCCGCTGCACCGAATTCCCCGTTCACCATGAGCTTCTCTGATGGCAATGGTTGCAACGGGACGATCAGTGGGATCCTCGGCGAGCAGATCACCACATGGCCAACGCTATCCCTGTCCAGTGTGGAACCATCCTGTACCACTGAGGATATCGGAGCGATCCACTTGCTGAGCTCCGGCCCGCAGCCTGCCCCCTATACCTATCTCAATCTGTTGGACCAGAACGCCCAGCCTATCTATGTGACCACAGGTCTTGATGGTGCGCTGGAAGCACATTTCACCGACCTGCCGCCAGGCACCTACGGGATCCACTGGTGGTTGGGGAGTGTTGCGGAGAGCATTGATCCCGGATCGTGCGTCTACGACACCCTGTGGGTGACCGTGCCCAGCCTCGGTCCCACTTGCGGGAACATCAACGGCACCAGTTGGTTTGACGCGGATGCCGATTGCGTACAGGACGCGAACGAGGTAGGTATCCCCTACAGCCCGCTCGAGATCCAGCCCGGTGGCGATCTGGTGCTGACCGGTCCGGATGGTGGCTTCTACGTTCCTCTGCTGAACGGTAGCTACACCTTGGCGCAGCAGGACCCAACGCTTGTGCCGATCTGCCCGGCCACGCAGCCGGTACCGTTCACGGTGAACACCAACTCCACCACCATCGATCTGGCCAACGGAAGCACTGAACCCCTTGACCTGCGTGCCATGGTCTCAAGTGGTACGTCGCGTCCAGGCTTCGCCGTGAGCATTCACGCTTCGGCCACGAACCTATCGCCGCAATTCTCAGGTCCGGTCACCTTCACTCTTGTCATCGATCCCGCATTGGTGATAAACACGGTGAACCCAACGCCTACTTCGGTGGTAGGAAATACGTTGACCTGGAATCTGGCGGCCTTCGGCAGTTTCGGTGGGGCCACAGCTCACGTTAGCGCTCAGGTTCCGGTGGGTACGCCGCTCGGTACGGTGCTCACGCATACGGCCACGGTCTCCAATACACTGGTCGATGGCAACCCGGGGAACGATGTGTGCGCTAGGCAAGTGACCGTCACCGGAAGCTTCGACCCCAACGACAAGAGCGTACGCACCAGCACCGGTTGGAGCGATACGCAGTACATCATCGAGGATGATGCTTGGCTCGACTACACGATCCGTTTCCAGAACACCGGCACGGATACCGCGTTCACCGTGGCGATCACCGATACTCTGGATGCCGACCTAGATATGGGCACCTTCGAGCAGGGCGTGGCCAGCCACGGCTTCAGTGTGCAGTTCCTGCCGGGCCGCATTGTGAAGTGGACCTTCGCGAACATCCTGCTGCCCGACAGCAATACGAACGAGCCTTTGAGCCACGGCCTGGTGAGCTTCCGCATTCGCCCGGTGCAACCGGTGCTCCCCGGAACGGTGATCAGCAACAACGCCGACATCTTCTTCGACTTCAACACGCCTGTGCGGACCAACGATGCGGTGGTTGTTGCGGAGACGAGTACCCAAGTGCAGGGGCAGGAGCAGGAGCAGGGGCTGCGGGTGTTCCCGAATCCTGTGAGCAATGAACTGAACTTCGCTTTGCCAGGGTCCGCAGGTCCCTACCGAGTGGAACTGATCGGCTTGGATGGACGTGTTTTGGCTAGCGAGCGCATGGCGCTGAGCCATGTGGATGTGTCCATGCTTCGGCCCGGGATGTATGGCCTACGCGTGAACGGTAGCACAGTGCGGTTCGTGAAGAACTAGGTCGCGTTCGGAGCGCGGAGGTTCGAGGTCGGGCTCATCTTTGGCACGAATGCTGGTACGCCAACGCTCACCTTACCACCTATGATCAAGCTCCTTTCCTTCCTAGTAGTACTCACCACTGCCACGGCTTGCTCCGCACAATTCCCCAAGAGCCTGCAGGACGCGGCCAAGTCGATGAGCGCTGGCGGCTCCGGCTCCAGCTCAGGCATGGGCCTCAGCAACGACGAGGTGATCAACGGGTTGAAGGAAGCCTTGACGAAAGGTGCCGAGCAGTCCGTGACGAAAGGCTCCGCGCTTGATGGTTTCTGGAAGAACGACCGCATCCGCATTCCGTTCCCGGCGGAAGCGGAGAAGATGAAGAGCACGCTCACCACCATCGGCATGGGGCCGCAGGTGCAGGAATTCGAACTGACCATGAACCGTGCAGCGGAAGAAGCGGTGAAGGAAGCTGTGCCGGTGTTCGTGGATGCGATCAAGGGCATGAGCATCGGTGATGGCTTCGCGATCCTGAAGGGCGGTGACAATGCCGCCACGAACTACCTGCGTGATAAGACCACGCCTTTGCTCACGGGCAAGTTCAAGCCCATTGTGGAACGTGCCACCGAGAAGGTCGCCCTCGCGAATTACTGGACGCCACTGGCCAGCGGCTACAACAAGGCTTCGACGTTCACCGGCTCCAAGGCCGTGGACCCGGACCTGAACGCCTACGTGACCCAGCGCTCCATCGAAGGCTTGTTCACGCTGATCGCGGACGAAGAGGCCAAGATCCGCAAGGACCCCGCAGCGCGCACCACGGACCTGCTCATGCGCGTCTTCGGCAGCAAGTAAGGGGTCCCTACTTCGCTTGGCTTTCCATCCGGGTCTCATGGTGGACCCTGATGATGCCGCGCACTACTTCTTCTTCCTGCGTTTCTGTTCGGCGAGGATGAGCCCCAGCTCACGGCCGGTCTGGCCTGCGGCACTGGTGTTCTCGTTCGCCCGGCGGATCAGGTAGGGGAGCACCTCGCGTACCGGTCCATAGGGCACGTACTTGGCCACACGGTAACCGGCCGCGGCCAGGTTGTAACTGATGTTGTCGCTCATGCCCAGCAGCTGGCTGAAGCAGATGCGCGGATCCTCGTGCGCGATGCCACGCTCATTCATCAAGCGTGCCAGCAGCAGGCTGCTCTGTTCGTTGTGCGTGCCGGCCACGATGCTCACCGTGCCGATGTGCTCCACGCAATAGCGCAAGGCGGCATCGTAGTCGCGGTCGCTGGCGGTCTTGTCCGGTTGAATGGGATCGGTGTAGCCCTTCTCCGCCGCACGCTCACGCTCCTTCTCCATGTAGGCGCCGCGCACAAGCTTCATGCCCAGGTGGTAGCCTTTCGATCGCGCCAGTTCGGCGCTCCGCTTCAGGAAATCCAGCCGGTCGTAGCGGTACAGTTGAACAGTGCTGTAGATCAATGCGCGATCGCGGTTGTAGCGTTCCATCATGCGTTCGGCCAGGTGGTCGATCGCATCCTGTATCCAGCTTTCCTCCGCGTCGATGAGCGTGGGCACATGGGCTTCCGCCGCGGCGGCACAGATGCGCTCCATGCGCTGTTGAGCGCGTTGCCATTCCGCTTGCTCCGCAGCGCTCAGGGTGGCCTTGGCGCTCACCTTCTCCAGGAGCTCCACCCGCGCGATGCCGGTGGGCTTGAACACGCAGAACGGAATTTCCTTGCGCCCCTTCGCCACGGCGATGGTCCGCAGCACCTCGGCAACAGTATGGTCCAGCGCATCCTCATCATCCGCACCTTCCACGCTGTGGTCCAGGATGGTACCGATGCCGCTCTGCGCCAGTTTCTTCGCGCTCGCCAGGCTTTCCTCGATGGTCTCGCCCCCACAGAACTGCTGGAAGATGGTGGCCTTCACCATGCCTTTGATGGGCAGGTGCAGGGCGAGCGCCGCCTTGGTGAGCCCGCTGCCTACCGCTGTGATCGTGGGGTTGCCGATGATCCGGAACAACTGTTGGGCCTTCCAGAGCTCGTGGTCGCTCTTGTGGGCGAAGGCGATGCGGGTGTCGCTGAGGTCGGGGAGCGTCGGGGCGGCGGGGGCCGAGGGCTGCATTGCGGCGTGCGGGGCTTGTTCGTTCCTTTGGGCAGCGGGCCTTTCCAAGGCACACCCTTTCGGAACGGCCGCTAAAGTAGCCAATGACCACTACGGGCAAGGATGTGGAGGAGTTGTGGGCAGGTGGCCATCCAGTCTATCTGGGTGCCCATGTGCTGCCCATGCTCGCGCGTTGGATGGAGTTCGAGGCCCCACCGGAACAGTGTTATGTGCTGGGCGACAGCACCACGCTACGCCAGTGCCTGCCCGAACTGCTCACCTATGTGCCGCACCTGCAGCATGCCGAGCCCATCGAAGTGGCCCCCGGCGAACCCAGCAAGTCCATCGAGGTCTGCACCGCCATCTGGGGCCACCTCAGCGACCGGGAAGCGGAGCGCGGTGCGCTGGTGGTGAACCTCGGCGGTGGGGTGGTCAGCGATCTCGGAGGTTTCATCGCAGGCACTTACAAGCGTGGCATCCGCCATGTGAACGTGCCGACGAGCCTCATGGGCATGGTGGACGCGTCCATCGGTGGTAAGACCGGCATCGACGCGGCGGGCATAAAGAACCTGGTGGGGCTTTTCCGCGACCCGCTCGGTGTATATGTGCACGTGCCCTTCCTGCGCACCCTCGGCAAGCGTGAGCTGCTGAACGGCGTGGCCGAGATGATCAAGCACGGCCTGGTGCGCAGCGCCGACCACTACCACGCCGTGCGTGAAGCACCCTTGCACGACATCGGTGTGCTGGCGCCACTGATCCACGATTCGGTGGCCATCAAGTGCGCCGTGGTGAACGACGACCCGCATGAACAGAGCGCACGCAAGCTGCTGAACTTCGGGCACACCATCGGCCACGCCATGGAGGCCCATTCCTGGGAGGGTCAACAACGGGGCCTGTTGCACGGGGAGGCCGTGGCCATCGGCATGATCTGCGAGGCCTGGCTGAGCTGGCGCCAGGGCTTGTTGGACCGCGGTTCCTTCGACCAGATCGAAGCGCACCTGATCGGTCTCTTCAAAGGCTATGCGTTCAACAACGACGACCACCACCGCATGCTGGAGCTGATGCGCAATGACAAGAAGAATGCGGAGGGCGGCTTCCGCTTCACCTTGCTGCGGGGTATCGGTGACGCCGTGGTCAACGTGCCCTTGAACGCAGCGCAGGTGGGCGAGGCGCTGGACCATTACCGACTGCTCGTTCGTCACCATGCCGCGCATCACGATCCGGAGGCCTGAAGGGCCCATCCGTGCTACGGTGCACCTGCCACGCAGCAAGAGCGTGAGCAACCGGGCCTTGATCGCGGCCTCACTGGCTGGCGACCTTTCCTGTATCGAGCACCTTTCCGATGCGGACGACACGCGGATCCTGCACCAACTACTGCGCGATCGGCCGCGTTTGATGGACTGTGGTCTCGGTGGCACCACCTTCCGCTTTTTGCTGGCCTGGGCAAGTGTGCAACCAGGGAAGGAGCATGTGGTCACAGGGAGCGCCAAGTTGTTGGAGCGCCCACATGATGATCTGGTCGATGCGTTGCGGAAACTTGGCGCAGCGATCGAACGAACGGACGAAGGTTACTGCGTGAAAGGTGGACACCTCATTGGTGGTGCCATTATTTTCGATTCACCCATCAGCAGCCAGTACCTGAGCGCGCTCATGCTAGTGGCGCCGACCATGGAGCAGGGCTTGCGGATCGAATGGCGCGGCACGCAACTTTCACGTCCGTACGTGGAGATGACCGCGAAGACCATGCGTCACTTCGGGGTGGACATAGAGGTAGGGGAGACGCTGATCGACGTGAAGCCCGGAAGCTATTCAGCGATGCCTTTCGAGGTTCCGGCTGATTGGAGCGCGGCCGCGTTCTGGTACGAGATCGTAGCGCTTGCTGACGATGCGGAGGTGGAGCTCATGGGCTTGAAACGCGATGGTTGGCAAGGTGATCAGAAGGTGGCCCGAATGCTGGTGAACCGGGTGGCCACGGCGGAACGCGTTGAAGGTGTTAGGTTGAGGTCCTTACCATTGGATGCCGCTGCGCGCGTGGCACCGCTCATCGATCTGAGCGCCACACCGGACCTGTTCCAACCACTGGCACTGACCATGACCGCAATGGGTCGACAAGCGACATTCTCCGGCCTCGACAACCTTATTGGCAAGGAGACCGATCGCATCACTGCGGTGAAGGATACCTTGGAACGGCTCGGGGTCGCAGCGGCCTGGGACGGCAGGATGTTCACCATCCCTTCGGTCCCGCACATGCTGATGCCTACATCGGATCGCGTCTTTCCCACGTATGGCGACCATCGCATGGCGATGGCCCTGGCTCCGCTTGCACTGGTCTTTGGCAGCATCACCTTGGATGATCCCGACGTGGTGAGCAAGAGCTATCCAGGCTTCTGGGAGGATCTTCAAGAGGCCGGCTTCGAGGTGGAGCGGTCGGATGCGGGCGCCCCACGGACTTCTGCCTGAGCACCAGCTCTCATTCGTACTTTCGGAACATTCCATCCGCTGCCCATGTCCCTGAACCGTTCTCTGTTGCCGATCATCGGCTTTGCATGTTTGGTCGCTTCTTGTTCCACCACGCCCGCACCCTCGTTGTCGGAAGCTACGGAGGCGCCCAAGGAGTTCGGCGGCTCACTTCGCTGGCGCGTCGAACGCATGCGGGACCCGGCCACCGGTGAAGTGCCCGACAACATCCGCGCCCTGGAACTGCTTTTCGCGAAGACCCAGCCGAAGCGTGACGCCACCAAGAGCCTGAGCTGGACCCATCGCGGACCCAACAACCGTGGCGGTCGCACACGCGGCTTCGGCATCGACAAGCGCAATGCGGACATCCTGATCGCAGGAGGCGTTAGCGGTGGCATCTGGCGCAGCACGAACGGTGGTCAGGGCTGGACCAAGACCCTCGCGCCTCAGGTTGTGCAGGCCATCAGCTGCATCGCGCAGGACCCGCGCGCAGGTCATGAGGACACGTGGTACGCGGGTACCGGTGAGAACTACGGCGTAATGAGCGGCGCCAGCTTCAGTGCATTGCTCAGTGGCAGTGGCATCTACAAGAGCACGGACAACGGACTGAGCTGGAACCTGCTGCCCGTGACGGAAGCGCTGGACTATAACCGCTTCAACCGCAACTACAGCTTCAAGCAGGTCAACCACGTCGAGGTGGACCCCACGCGCAACGACAGTGATGTGGTGCTGGCCGCGGTGTTCAACGGGATCTTCCGCAGCAACGATGGCGGCGCCAGTTGGAACGCAGTGCTCGGTCTGGACACGACCGTGTTGCAATACCAGGAGTACACGGATCTGCGTGTCAGTCCGACGGGGGTATGGTATGCGGCCTTCAGCAACCCTGGTCCGCAGAAAGGCATTTGGCGCAGCACGAACGGCCTCACGTGGACGCAGATCGGAGCTGGCGAATGGCCAGCGAACGCGGTGCGCACGGTGCTTGCCATCGATCCACAGAACGAGAACGTCGTCCACTTCTTCGGCGTCACCGGTGGGGTGGGCACCAATGGGCATTCGCTGTGGAAGTACACCTACCTCAGCGGTGATGGCAGTGGCACCGGTGGTCAGTGGACCAACCTGAGCACCAACCTGCCGAACGACAACTGTACAGGCTACTTCACCTTCAACTTCGGGCCCATCAACACGCAGGACGGTTATGACATGTGCATCGTTGCACACCCCACACAGGTCAACACGATCTACATCGGCGGCACGAACATCTACCGCAGCACCGATGGCTTCACGTCTCCGGGCAGCACCACATGGATGGGCGGATACCGCTGCAACACGTCCGACCCCAAGAGCTACGTGTACCCTTTGCACCATCCCGATCAGCATTGGATGCAGTTCCATCCCAGCGATCCGAACACGCTGTTCAGCACCAACGATGGGGGCATTCAGAAGACCACCGATGCCTTGGCCGATAGTGTGATCTGGGACGACCTGAACGACGGCTACATCACCACGCAGTTCTACACCGTGGCCATCGAGGAAGGGGCCGCCACCAGCCCCAACATCATCGGCGGTCTGCAGGACAACGGTTGTTGGTACGCCATGAACGATCAGGCCTTGAGCGATTGGAAGTACGTGCACCAGGATGACGGTGCCTACGTGGCTCTTCCCGAGGGACAGCCTTTCCAGTTGAGCAGCAGCCAGAGCGGCCGTCTCTACAAGAAGACCATTGATGGAGGGGGTAACGTGACAGGGTACGAACGCATCGACCCTACGCTCGGCACCAACAGCTACAACTTCATCAACCCCTTCATCCTGGATCCGGGCAATAATAACCGCGTCTACTGGGTCAGCGCGAGCAAGATCTGGCGCAACAACGACCTGGGGGGCATTCCCGTCACCAACAACTTCTACAACAAGATCGCCACCAACTGGGAGCTCATTGATGGTGCTACGCTCATCACCAGTCAGCGGATCGGATCGCTGGACATCAGCGCTGCGGATCCTGAAACGATGATCTATGGTACCACGAACGGCAAAGTGTGGCGATGCGATAGCCTGAACACGAACCCTGTGAAGACCCAGCTGTTGAGCAGCACGACCCTGGGGCAGGCGTACGTGAGCTGCGTGGCCGCCAATGATTTCAACCCCAACGAGTGGCTGATGACCGTGAGCAACTACAACTTGCGCAGCATCTACCACACCACCGACCGCGGTGCGACTTGGACGGACGTTAGCGCCAACCTGGAGCAGAACGTTGATGGCACCGGCAATGGACCAGCGGTGTTCTGGGCGCTGATCTACCCCACATGGGACGGCGCGGAGAACCGCTACTTCGTGGGTACGAGTACCGGCCTGTACAGCGCCACCGTTATGGACAGCGTGAACACCGTGTGGGAGCAGGAGGGAGCGAACACCATCGGCAATGTGCCCGTCAACATGATCGCAGCGCGTGGCAGCGATGGAACCATCGTTGTGGGCACCCATGGCAATGGCGTGTACAGCGCGAGCCTGCCTGCAGCGCCGGTCGGCATCACCGAGACCGAGACCGCTCTGTCCGTAGCGAAACCCTGGCCCAATCCTGCCACGGATGAGGTGAACACGATGGTCTACCTGGCACGCACAGAGCGTCTCGATGTCACCGTTCTGGATATCAATGGACGCGTCGTTCTGAAACGTTCCTTGGGCGAACGACAGCTCGGCAACCACCGTTGGACCTGGGACCTTCGTGGTCAACAAGGCCAACGCGTACCCACAGGCACCTACTTGATCCAATTCTCCACCGCTTCTGGAGCGCGACAGGGATCCCGCGTGATCGTCCGGTGACCGTATCCCTTCCCCGATTACTTTGCGTCGGTCCAACATGGCCACATGGGCACATCCGCACATGGGCACATGGGACCAGTGATCCCACAACTTCCTCCCCCCATGGCATTTCCATCTGACCTCGAGATCGCGCAGAAAGCACAGCTGAAACCCATTTCCGCCATTGCTCAGAAGTTGGGCATCGACCCGGAGGTGATCGAGCCTTATGGTCGGAACAAGGCGAAGTTGCCGCTGAACCTGATCGACGATGCGAAGGCGGCGAAGAGCAAGCTGATCCTGGTGACCGCGCTGAGCCCGACGCCTGCAGGTGAAGGGAAGACCACCACCAGCATCGGCTTGAACGAGGGCTTGAACAAGCTCGGCAAGAAGAGCATTGTGGTGTTGCGCGAACCCAGCCTCGGTCCGGTGTTCGGTATGAAGGGTGGTGCGGCCGGTGGTGGCTATGCCCAGGTGGTGCCCATGGAGGACATCAACCTCCATTTCACCGGTGACTTCGCTGCGATCGAGAAGGCAAACAACCTGCTCGCCGCGCTGATCGACAACAACCTGCAGAACCGCAAGCGCACGCTCAACATCGATCCGCGCACCATCGCCTGGAAGCGCGTGATGGACATGAACGACCGCGCGCTGCGCGACATCACCATCGGCCTCGGTGGTACCGGCAACGGAATCCCCCGTCAGGATGGCTTCAACATCACCCCCGCCAGCGAGGTGATGGCGATCCTTTGCCTGGCCACCGACATGGACGACCTGAAGAAGCGCTTCGGGAACATCTACGTTGGGCAGCGGTGGGACCGCACACCGGTGTACGCCCGCGACCTCAACGCCCAAGGCGCCATGGCCATCCTGTTGAAGCAGGCCATCATGCCCAACCTTGTGCAGACCTTGGAGAACAATGCCGCTATCCTGCACGGCGGTCCTTTCGCCAACATCGCGCAAGGGGTGAACAGTGTGCTCGCCACCAAGATGGGCCTCAGCCTCGGCGATTACGTGGTGACGGAGGCCGGCTTCGGTGCGGATCTGGGTGCGGAGAAATTCTTCGACATCAAATGCCGCGCGGCAGGCCTGAAACCGAGCGCTGCGGTGATCGTGGCCACGGTGCGAGCATTGCGCTACCACGGCGGCGTGGATGTGAAGGACGTGAACACCGCCGCGCCCGAGAAGCTGAAGGCGGGTCTGGCCAACCTGGGCCGCCACATCGAGAACGTGGCCAAGTTCGGCGTGAAGGCCGTGGTGGCCATCAACCACTTCCCCACGGACACCGCCGAGGAGATCGACATGATCAAGGCCTACTGCTCCGAACGAGGTGCCGAAGCCGTTTTGAGCCAGGGCTTTGCGAAAGGCGGCGACGGCATGACCGATCTCGCCCAGGCCGTGCTTCGTGTGGTGGATGCCGGTCAGAGCAACTTCAAGCCGCTCTACGACCTTGAACTGCCCATCAAGGAGAAGATCGCCACCATCGCCCGCGAGATCTACCGCGCCGATGGCGTTGATTACAGCGCTGATGCCGAGACCGCCCTGCGCCGCATCGACAAGCTCGGGCTGAACAACGTGCCCATCTGCATGGCCAAGACGCAGTACAGCTTCAGCGACGACAAGGCCCTGCGCGCCGCGCCCACCGGCTTCCGCATCACCGTGCGCGACATCGAGATCAGCGCTGGTGCCGGTTTCGTTGTGCCCATCTGCGGCGAGATCATGCGCATGCCCGGTCTGCCGGAGATCCCTGCCGCCGAAGGGATGGACATCGATGCCAACGGGGTGATCAGCGGGTTGAGCTGAAGTCGCTCAGCATCCTGCCGGGGCAGGCGGATCGCCCTCGAAGTGTCATTGGCTTCCGGACGTTGGTTTGGGGATGCGAACAGGTGGGACGCCTACGCCAAGCAACCTCACGCCGGATCGTCGTCATAGTGTGAGCTAATAACTTGGTGTCATGGGTCTTCGCTTCCTCATCACCGCGCTGGTCCTCATCAGCCTGCGCACAGCCCGCGGACAGGAGTTCGTTCAACACCACCTGCCGAACGATACCATTGGAGGTGAGCCACCGGTGGTCAGCGTCCTCCCGAACGGGGAGGTATGGGCGGCCTGGGCCAGCCAGGATACCCGAACATCGCCCTGGACCTCACGCCTTCACATCCGGAAGCTCGACGCCGCCGGACAGTTGCTCGTGGCCAATGACCTTCGATTCCCGAACCCGGGTGGATGGTTGATGCTGCACGGAGCAACGCCTCTTCCCGGCGATGGATTGGCACTGGTCGGCCATTTCGATTCGCGGGCAGTGCTCATCCGCGTGGATGCGAACGCCGACCTGGTGGCTGCTACGCACATGTCCATGTCGAACTTCGGGGAGCGGTTCACCGATGTGCTCGTCCGGCCTGATGGTTCGCTGATGGTGCTCGGATGGTGCAGGACCGGCGGGCAGCAGCTGCCTTGGGTCGTACGCACGGACGCGAGCGGTGCCCTTGTGGATGCGTGGAGCGACCGGATCCCAGGTATGCAGGGCGCGCTGCGGTTCTCGAAGCCTACCACCGACGGCGGAACCCTGTTTTTCGGCAGCCAGTTCGCCAGCGTGGATTCATCGGGTATGCATGTGGTGAAGCTGGACAGCGCCGGCGCCATGGAATGGGGGCGTTCCCTTGCCGCGCGTCAGCTGATCCCGGTGCAGGCGATCCAACGGGCCGATGGTGGATGGCTCGTGCTGGCTGAGCAAATGATCCAGCAAGGCGTGTTGTCCGGCGCGCCCGTTCTGATCCAGTTGGATGCGGACGGGACCATCGGTCCCAACACGCGCATCTGGGCGGATCAGCAGAGCAGCGGTGGCTACTCGGCGTGCTCCCTGGACCGGCTTTCGGACGGCACCATGGTCGCGTGCGCATACGTGGGCGCCATGAACGGGACCGTCCTGTTCGCAATGGATAGCACGGGCTCACCGGAGCCATCCGCACGCTTCGTGCAGGACACCGCGCTGGCGCTGCCGATCAGGGCTCTGGCCTTGGACAATGGGGACCTGTTGCTCCATGGTAACCGGGTCGACCCTGTCGTAGCCGAAGCTGTCCCGTTGATCGCCCGCTGGGATCCCGCGAACCCCTTTCCCTGCGGCAGCTCCACGGTGCCGGTCCTCACCGACAGCATCGTCCATGGGCTCGATTCCTCGTTCGTACGCATCCCGCTCATTCCTACAGTGGAGGACATCACGGCGCAGATCCTGCCCGATACCATCACCTGGACCGTTTCGGACCCTTGTGCGATCAGCACTGTGGTGAGTGCGATCCCGGAGGTCGGCGGCAGGCTCCGGGTGTTCCCCGATCCGGCGGTCGATCGCGTCCAGGTGGAGGGCCTTTCGGGTATGCATGATCTGCTCCTGTTGGACGCGCAGGGCGCCCTGGTCCAACGCTGGACTCGCCCGTTCCCACAGGTGATGGAGCTGCCGGCCGTCGCTGACGGTCTTTACTTCATGCGGGCCACCAACGGTGAAGGTGTGCGGTCGGCCCGGCTGATGGTGGTGCGCTGAGCCTCCCTCCGGAACAGACCGGAAAAGCGTTCGACGCTGGGCGTGGTCGGCGGTTGAGCTAGAGGAGCACCGGCACTTGCCCGTGCATCAAGAACTCCATGGACAGGCAGGATGCCGTACCATGAGGTCTTTCGCCCGCTTGCGTTGAACCGTTCGCCACGGAACTGTTACCGTGCTGAGGGATCGGCATTGGAACCTTCGGACCAACACCCTTCATCCCATGACCCGCACGCTCTTCCTCCTTGGACTTCCTATCGTCTGCCTCGGGTTGCTGACCGCAGCCACTCGGATACCGGACGCGTTGCTGGTTGACGGCGGACCTCAGCACATTGTGCTCTCCGGTCTGAGCAGCGGTGACATCACGCGTGCCACCTGGAACGCCACGCGCATGGTCGAGGTGCACGGTTGCGCTGCCGCCCCGATCATCGTCGCGTGCACATTGCGTTTCAAGGACTGCAATGGGAAGCCTGTTACTGCAAAGAATGAAGGAGCAGGATTGACGGCCGAGATGCGCAGCATGGTATCCAAGCTGCCGGACGGAACACCTTTCACTGTATCAGTGGTGGCTCAGGATGTCAGTGGACGCGACATGCCGATGCCAGAGGCCTCGTTCGTTATTCGCCGCTAGGCAATGGCCTTCAGCAGTTGAGCGCGCAACGCGAGAAGGGCATCGTTCGCCACGCGCCCCTTTGCATCCGCGCTGAACTGCGGCTTCAAACGCAGCGCGAAGTACATCTGCATCTCGCCCTTTCCCTTCACCTTGATCGGCCCGCGGGGCTGCACATCGACGTACTCCATCACCTGTGCATAGACCGGCCCACTGATGTTCACCATGCCGGCCTCGCCATTGCTTTCCATGCGGCTGGCCAGGTTCACGGTGTCGCCCCAGATGTCGTAGGCGAACTTGCGCGTGCCCACCACGCCGGCCACTACGGGTCCTGTGTGCATGCCGATGCGGATGGGCCATTCCTGAATGCCTTTTGCTCGGCGTTCATTGTTGCTGTGTTCCACCGCCTCCTGCATACCGAAGGCCATGAGCACTGCATCCAGCGCATGCGTCTTCGTGGGCTGCGGGATCCCTGCCGCGCACATGTAGGCGTCACCGATGGTCTTTATCTTCTCCAGTCCGTGCGCGTCGCAAAGTGCATCGAACAATCCGAAGTAGTGGTGCAACTCGCTCACCAGCGTGTCACTGTCCATGTTGCTGCTGAAGGTGGTGAAGCCTTTGAAGTCGCTGAAGAGCACAGTGCTGTGCTCGAAACGATGCGCTGCTGCTCGACCGTTCACCTTCAGCTCTTCCGCCACTTCCTCGGGAAGGATGTTGAGCAACAGTTCCTCGCTGCGGTGCTTCTCCTTCTCCAGCTCCTGCGTCCGCTCGGTGACCATGTGCTCGAGCCGCTCACTTTCACGCCGCAGCCGCCGCGTGCGTAACCGCACGATGCCCCAGAAGCCAAGAAGCAACACACTTCCGGCCCCGATCATGAAAGGCGTAGTGCGATACAGCGGCGGTTCAATGGTGAAGCGGAACTCCGCAGGTTGCTGGTTCCAGATGCCGCTGGCGTTCCGTGCGATCACCTTGAACACGTAGTCGCCGGGCGCCAGGTTGCTGTAGGTGATGCGGTCCGTGGCGCCGATGGGGCTCATGTCGGGGTCGTGCCCTTCCAGCATGAACTGATAGCGCACTTTCTCCGGGTACGCCAGCGAGATGCCGATGAAAGAGAAGGTGAGGTGGTTCTTGTCATAGGGAAGCACCAGGTCCATGGGCAGACCGGTCAAGCTGTCGATGCCTGAACACCAAGGCGACCAATCGACCTGCTGGTAGAAGAGGGTGATGTCGGAGATGCGGGTGATGGGCTCAGCCTCGTCGCGTTGCGCGTTGGATGGATCGATGCGTGTGGCACCGCGCACCGTACCGAACCACAGGGCGCTGTCCACATCGAGAAAGCAGGCGTTGCGGAAGGTCTCGATGCCGATCAATCCTTCCTCGCGGCCGTAATGGTCCACGTCGAGCAATTCCTCCTGCATCGGGTCGAACTCCAACAGGTCCACGCCCTGTCGCGTGCCCACCCACAGGTTCTGGTAGGCATCCAGCAGCACCTGTTCCACATACATGGAGCTGAGCTTCTGCTCTGTTCCGTAGCGTTGAAGTGTGCGACCCGTAAGCCGCAACAGCCCTTCGCCATGCGTACCTATCCAGAGGTTGCCGAGCACATCGCGCGTCAGGCAGGTGATGGGGCGCTCCGGCACGGCTGCCACAGGCACCATGGTCCAGGGCAAGAGGCGCGTATTGATCACATGCAGTCCCTTGTCGCTGCCCACCCACACGCTGTCGCCGCTTGATACGATGGCGTTGACGTTGATGGATGCGCCCACGGCCAGACCCACGTGATCGCCCGGATCGCAGACCACACCACGCTCACCGCCCACCCAGATGCGTCCTTCCGGATCGCTGACGATCACGTTCACACGGCCGCGCACCATGGGGGCGATGGGTGAGAAGCGACCGCTCCGGAGAACGAAGGCGCCGCTGTGCTCCGTGCCCACGATCACTTCGCCGCTGGGCAGGTTCCACAGGGTGCGGACGAACAGGTCGCTGAGCCCTTCCTCCACACCGTAGTTGTTCACTTTCAACCCCTCGACGCGTGTTACACCACCTCCGAAGGTGCCGAACCAGAGGGTGCTGTCCGGTGTGCGACGGACCGCGCTGACGATGCGGGATCGCAGGCCATCGCGCTCCGTGACGTGGGCCAGGGCGCTGCTCACGAACTTGCTGACGCCACCGTAGGCCGTGCCGGCCCAGAGGGCTCCGGAGCGATCCTGGTAGAGGCAGCGCACATCGTTGTGCCCTAGGCCGTTCGCTTCGGTCACGGTGGTGATCCGCCAAGCCTTGGGATCGTTACCCCGACGAAGGATGCGCACCAGGCCAGCGGGAGTGCCGAGCCACAGTGCGCCATCGCGCCCTTCAAGCACGGCCTGCACCCGGTTGCTCAGAAGTCCGGAGGTGCTGTCGAGCACGGCGAAATGGCCGCCTTGACGGATCACGAGCCCTGCCGTGGTACCGATCAGTAGGTCGTTGCTGTCCACGGCCAGATCAAGGATGCGTCCTTTCGGAAGCCCGTCGCTTTCGTTCACTTCATGCCAGGCCTTGGCCGTGTAGTGCAGGAGCCCATCATCGGTGCCCGCCCAGATGTCGCCATTCGTATCTGCGACCAACTTGTTCACCCACACGTGCGCGAGATGATCGGTGAACGCTTGCGCCAACTTGCCGTCCGCCGTGAAGACCCGGGCATGGCCTTCGATGTCGCACGCCCAAACGCGCCTTTCCTCATCCACGAGCAGGGAACGTACTCGAGCGTTCAGCCTCCCCGGAAATGCGATGAAGCGGTGCCCGTCCCAATGCGCAATGCCCCCATCCGCAAGCCCGGCCCACAGGATGTTGTTGCTGCTGCGGTGGAGCGTGGATACAGCGCTGCCAGGCGCACCCTGTCGTTCATCAAGGGTCTGGAAGGCACGCCCTTCGCTGCGGCATGCACCACCATCCGTTGCCAGCCAGAGGAAGCCCTGGCCGTCCTCCGTGACCGATCGCACCGTGGCACTGGGGAGGCCGTCCTCTACGCTGAACACCCGCAGGTCGTATTGTTGCGCGGCTACCTGCTGTGCCAAACCGCACAGAAGCAACAGTACCGCAGGAGAGAGGCGGGGCATGATCGGAAAGGTAGCTGCCGGTCGGCGCCGGGGCATGACAAAAAAAGTGCCGCTCGGAGGATCATTCACGAAAGACGCGCTTAACTTTTCCATGTGTCCCACCAATACCGAACGCATCATGAACATCACTTTCAATGAGCTCCGCAAGATCAAGGACAGCTTACCCGATGGTAGCATCCACCGTATTGCCAAGGAGCTTGACCTGAACGTGGAGACGGTCTGGAACTACTTCGGCGGCTATAGCCACCCCCAAGGAAGTACCATGGGAGTGCACCTGGAGCCCGGCGCCGGAGGTGGTGTGGTGGCTTTGGACGATACGCGCATTCTGGACATCGCCCGGCGCATCTTGGGTGAGCCGGTGCACGCGTGATCGCACCAACGTCCTGCTGATCGTAGCAGCAGGGAAGGGTGAGGGACCGGAACGGGTCCCTTTCTCTTTTGGAACTAACGCTCCACCACCCGGAACTCCACGCGGCGGTTCTTCGCACGTCCTTCCTCAGTGGTGTTGGGCGCCAGCGGCTTCGTTTCGCCGTAGCCCTTCGATGTAAGGCGCTCTACCTCGATCTTCTCTTTCACCAAAGCGTCCACCACGGCCTTGGCGCGGTCCTCGCTCAGCTTCAGGTTGTACGGATCGCTGCCCTGGTCGTCGGTGTGCGCTTCGATCTCAATGCGCAGGTGCGGGTAATCGGTCAGCAGGTCCACGATCTTCTCGATCTCCGCCTCGCTCTCGGTCTTCAAGGTGGCCTTGTCGAAGTCGAAGAAGATGTTGTCCAGGCGAATGCGTGTGCCCACCGCAGGCTCCACGTTCAGGATGTCGACCTTGGCGCTGCTGGCGTGGTCCTCGGCCTTGATCTTGGGTGGCGGAGGCACGCTGGCTTTGGGCTTAGGTGTCACCGCCATGCCTGCAGGAGCGATGCGCACGTTCACATCGTCGATGAAGTAGTAGGCGCCACGTTCGCCCTCGGGCTGGCGTTCGTGAATGGTGGCTTCGTCGCCGTAGAAGTTGCCGATCAGCAGGTAACGCTCGGTGCCCGTGGCTTCGATCACGCCGCTCACCTTCTGCCAGCCGCCTTTAACCATGCGGTCCTCGTTCACATGCGGGGTGATGTAGAGCGGCAGGCAGTCGCGGGTCTTCACCGGCACATCGCTCAGCAGGATGCCGACGTTGTTGCTGGCCTCGTTGCTGAAGCTGGCGCGCATGGTGAAACATTCCACCACGTAGCGCGTGCCGGCTTGCAAGGGTTCGGGCAGGGCCACTTGCAGGTACTCGTGCCAGTGGGTGGGCGTGTTGCCGCGGCCGTAGACCTTCAGTCCGCACATGTTGCTGCCACCATGGGGGCTGGCTTTGCCGTTGGTGCGCCGGGCCGGATGGCTCCAGCAGGTCGCGTCAGCGTTGGTGCTGAACAGGTCCGGCGTCGTCTCCGTGGGCGACATCCAGTCCACCATCACCTCCTCATTGAACTTGCGCGCTTGCTGGGTCCAAGCGCACTGCACCTTCTTGGTGACCTCGAAGCCCGGGTTGGGAACTAGGTTCGGCATGGTGTCGTTGTTCAGCGTGCGCTGAAGCACGTTCTGGGCGCTTATTGAGCCGGTGAGGCCGATCAACGCGGCTAGGAAGAGGGAACGGAAGTGCATGGTGCAAAGCTATCGGGCGGCCATGGGCAAGGACCTTGCCATGGAGCAACGAACCATCAACAGGGGGACCTTTGAAAAGGGGCGATGGGCGATCGCAGATGGTTGAAGGATGAAGAAGGAAGATCTTGTCAGGCTTGGCCCTTCGCCGATCGCCCATCAGCCTTCCTTCACCCAGTTCTCCATGATCCGCGAACCCAACGGCGTCATCACGCTTTCGGGGTGGAACTGCACACCGCATACGTTGTATCGTGAGTGGCGCAGCGCCATGATCACGCCTTGTTCGCTGCGGGCTGTGATGCGGAGCTCGGCCGGTAGCCTGGCGGGGTCGGAGGCCCAGCTGTGGTAGAGGCCAATGGTGAACGGTGAGGACAGTCCAAGGAAGAGCGGATCCACCGGCTGCTCGATCAGGCAAGGCACTTCAACGCCGTGCATCACGCGGGCCTGGTTGAAGAGCGTTCCGCCGCAGGCTTCCACGATGCCTTGCATGCCCAGGCAGATGCCGAGGATCGGGTGCGTGGGCATCAACTTCGTCAGCAGCTCCGGCATGATCCCTGCTTCGGCCGGTAGACCGGGTCCTGGGGAAAGGACGATGCGGTCGTAGCTGGCGGCCCCGTCCACCGTGATCGCGTCGTTGCGCACCACGTCCACGGTCTCCACCAATGGTTCCAGCAGGTGATGCAGGTTCCAGGTGAAGCTGTCGAAGTTGTCGAGCAGAAGAACGCGCATGTTCAGGGACAGGAGCAGGAACAGGGACAGGGACAGGAACGGGTGCGTTGGTAATGTAGTGAAGGCATCATTGCCCCTGCGCCTGCCCCTGTTCCTTGGGTCTTCCGATCCAACCCAGGTGCGTGTGCTGGAAATGGTCCCCGAACTTGAGGCCGTAGCCGAACATGCGGTCCATGCTGGCGTGGCCGAAGAGGATGATGCTGGTAAGAACTCCTGCACCGAAATATCGATCACCCATATGGGTATCGGGAAGTGACACGCACAAGGCAAAGGCGAATGGCAATAGGGCAATGCCCTTGTGATGTAAGAGGTTGTAGGTGACCGCTCCGATGCGCGCGTTCACCAGGTAGCCCAACATACCGATATCCGGACCCAGCACCAAGAGCAGGTACCACCACCATTCAGAGTCAAGCTTGAACAACAGGAACAAGCAGGCCAGGAATTGCGCCGCTTCTTCGAGCTTGAGGAGGGTCTTCATGATTCTTGCTCAAGGTTTGGGTTCAGGTTCCTGAGAGGCGAGCGGCATGTTGGTGAGCGGCGGCATCAGGTAGGTGCCGCTTGCCGCTCGCTTACTTGCCGCTAGAGCCCATCCGTTCGACCAACTCTCTCCCGATCCGCTCCACGATACCGGTCACCAGCGCGTTGCCCATCAGGAAGGCGCGGCGCTCGTCACGGGCCCCGGCCGTGTGATCATCGGGAAACATGTTGAGGCGTTCGAGCTCGAGGGGCGTGAGGCGGCGCAGGCGGCCCTTGGCGTCCTTGATGACGTGCTTGAAACGGCTGGCCGTTGCGCCCCCTTCCGCCGTGATGATGGTGCGCGAAGGTTTATCCAACGGATCGGGGAACACCATGGAACCCTCGGAGTACTTGTAGGCCGTGCCGCTGCTCTTGTTGGTGCGTTGTTCGCTTTTGGCGCCCTTCAGGTAGTTCCACTTCGCCACCTGGTCCTTGGTGATGAAGAACTTCTTCGGCACGCTGCCGTTCTTCAGGATGATGTCGCCAAGCGTTTTGCGCGGACCATCGTAGACGGCCTTGGTGTCAATGGTCCACACCTTGCGGTCGATCATCAGGCCGGTACTGAGGAAGGGACTGATGCTTCGACGCTCTTTCGCATTGAAGCGTTTGCTGATCTCCACTAGGTCGCCACCAACCTCGAACAGCTCAGGTTCGCGCGGGTGTTTCAACACGGCAGGGAAGGCCGTGGCCATCACGCCATCCTCTAGCAGCCAGTCGAGCGGTTCCTTGCACTTGCGTGAGGCCTTGGCAAGCGGTGTGTCCTTCAGGTAGCCGAGGAAGAACACGCGGCGGCGGCGTTGCGGCATGCCGTAGTCGGCGGCATTGATCATGCGCCATTCCACCACGTAGCCCAGGTCGGCCAGCGAGGCCAGCATGATCGCGAAGTCTCGACCGCGCTGTTGTGCAGGCGACTTCAAGAGCCGGTCCACGTTCTCCAGCAGCAGGTAGCTCGGCTTGTGCTTCTTCTCGCTGATGATGCGGTGGATCTGCCACCAGAGCACGCCCTTCTTCCCTTCGAGCCCCGCCGACTGGTTCAACGTGCGGGCGACCGAATAATCCTGACAGGGGAAGCCCCCTACCAGCAGGTCGTGGTCCGGAATGTCCTTGGCCGGTACCTCGGCGATGTTGACGTTGCTGTGGCCTTCGTCGCCGAAGCGTTGCACATACAGTTCACTCGCGTCCTGGCGTTTGGTGCTGGGCTCCCATTGGTTGCTGAACACCACGCGGAAGGTGTCACTGGCGCGCTCGAGCCCTACACGGAACCCGCCCACGCCGGCGAACAGCTCCGCCACACGGATGTGCTTCTTGCCCTTGGCCATCAACGGGCCGAAACTAGGATCCGCCCCCGCCCCGATCAAGAGGTAGGGTTATCCTTCATCAACAACGTGTTGTGGTCACCACGTGATCCCCACCGGGCAATGGTCCGAGCCCATCACCTCGTTGAGGATGAAAGCATCCTTCACTTGCTTCTCGAAGCCCGCGCTCACCAGCACGTAGTCGATGCGCCAGCCCACGTTCTTGGCGCGGGCCCCGAAACGCTGGCTCCACCAGCTGTACTTCACTTCGGTGGGGTGCAGGTGGCGGAACGTGTCCACGAAGCCAGCTTCCAACAGGCTCGTGATCCCGTCGATCTCCGGCTGGGTGTAGCCGCTGGTCTTGTTGTAGTTCTCCTTCGGTCGCGCGATGTCGATGGGCTGGTGCGCCACGTTCAGGTCGCCGGTAACGATCACGGGAAGCTTGCCTTTGGCGAGCTTGGTCACGTAGCTGCGGAAGGCCACATCCCAATCCCCGCGGTAGTCCAGGCGTTTCATGCCCTCGCCGCTGTTGGGGGTGTACACGCACACCACGACGGCCTCCTTGAAGGTGCAGGTCACCACCCGGCCTTCGTCGTCGTGCCCTGGCATGCCGATGCCGAAGTCGACCTTGGCGGGCTTCTCCTTGCTGGCGATCGCCGTGCCGCTGTATCCGAGCTTCACCGCGCCATAGGCGTTCACGTGGTAGCCGTCCACCCCGCCAAGCGCCGCGGCCACCTGTTCGGGTGTGGCCTTCGTTTCCTGAAAGCAAATGATGTCGGCGTTGAGCTGCCGAAGGGTGTCTTGCAGGCCCTTACCCACACTGGCACGGATGCCGTTCACATTGAAAGAGATAAGCTTCATACATGGTCCACTAAAGCGTATGCGCCGAGCGGACCGCTAAGATGCGGCTGTTGATGATCGGTTCCAAGGTCGCGGAACGTTGGATGAAGGTGACTTTAACTTGGCATGAAGTTCTATGCCGCGATCGAACCTTCGTTCCGTTCGTGCGTCCACTGCTTTGAACGGAACATGGACCGCCAGAGCTGAGCCACCTGGTGCGTCGATCCCTCTTCGGCTGCACGCCGGGCGACCTGTCGCACTTCGCAGGCATGACGCTGGATCAGGTGATCGACGAGCTGCTCGCCTTCACCAACAGTACGGCGCCACCGATCAAGGCATACAGTGCGCCTGATGGCAACAACAACCCGGACCCGAACCTGATCGACGCGATCGTACCCTTCGGTTCAACCTGGGTGAACACGCCCCGCAACCCTCCGAACGACTCGGATGTGATCAGCGCGCGCATTGGCTCCTGGGCCAGCTGGTGGATGGGACTGATGGTGGGGCAGGACCGCACCCTGCGCGAAAAGCTCGTGCTCTTCTGGCACAACCACATGCCCACGCAGATCGGCATCGTGTTCAACTCCGAGGCCTCTTACACGTTGAACCAGGTGCTCCGCACACAATGCATCGGCAACTTCAAGCAGCTGATCTACGACGTGACGCTGGAGCCGGCCATGATGGTCTACTTGAACGGGTACCTGAACGTGGCCAGCGCACCGGACGAGAACTACGGACGCGAGCTCATGGAGCTCTTCATGCTTGGTCAGGGGTCGGGCTATACCGAACCGGATGTACAGGCCGCTGCGCGCGTGCTCACCGGCTGGACGGTGATCGACGAGAGCGGTGGGGTGCCGGTGCTTCCGCAGACCATCTTCCTGCCCTTCAATCACACGCAGACGGACAAGCAGTTCTCAGCCTTCTTCAACAACACGGTGATCACTGGGCAGAACGGGCCGAACGCTGGTGAGAACGAACTGAACGCCTTGCTGGACATGATCCTGGCGAAGGACGAGTGCTCGCTCTTCGTCTGCCGCGAGCTTTACCGCTTCTTCGTTCACGGCTCCATCGATGCTGCCGTGGAAACCGACGTGATCGAGCCCTTGGCACAGCTCTTCCGCGACAACCTCAACGAGCCTGACCAGATGCGTACGGTGGTGCGGGCCCTGCTCACCAGTGATCATTTCTTCAGTGCGGACATTCGGGGTTGCATGATCAAGCCGCCCGTGGACCTGGTGATCGGCGAGCTGCGCCTCTTCGGTCAGCCCTTCCCGGACAACAGCCTGTTCGAAGCGCAGTACATCACCTGGCGCGACCTCTATTGGCTGATCGACTATGCAGGACAGAACATCGCCGACCCCCCCAACGTGGCCGGGTGGCCCGCCTACTACCTGTATCCCTCATACGATGACCTCTGGCTGGATACGGCGAGCTATCCCGCGCGGAACAACTCGTTGCTGGGCATAACGTACGGGTCCTTCAACACACCTGCGGCCACGGTGCAAGCGGCCAGCGCCAACCTTGAGTTCAAGGTGGACTTCATGGCCTTCACCCAGCAACTGGTGACGCCCGAGGATCCCAATGCCTTGATCCAGCAGCTGGCCGACCTCTTCTATGTCACCCCCATTTCCTTTCAGGTGATGGATGACCTGAAGATCCAGTACCTGCTGCTTGGGCAGATGAACGATCAATACTGGACCGACGCCTACCAGACCTACTTGGCGGATCCGAACACCACCGATATGGCCGCACAGCTGGTGCCCGACATCCTGCATTGGCTGATCGGTGACATGCAACAGGCCGCTGAACATCACCTCTTCTGAGCCATGCAAAGACGAACCTTCCTTCGTTCCGTTTCTGCCGCCTCAGTGGGTGGACTGGCCGTGCGTGGCATCGCGAATCCGCTGATGGCTCCCATGTTCGATCGCGCCGCCGAGGACCGCGTCCTGGTGATCGTGCAGCTGTACGGTGGGAACGACGGCCTCAACACCGTGATCCCGCTGGACCAGTATTCCTTGCTGAACCAGTTCCGTAGCAACATCATGATCCCGCAGGGGCAGGTGCTTCCGCTGCAAGGGCTCGGCGGTGCCACCGGCCTGCATCCGGCCATGGACGGCATGAAGGAGCTGTGGGACCAGGGCAAGCTCTCCATCGTGCAAGGCGTCGGCTATCCGAACCCGGAGTTCTCACACTTCCGCAGTACCGATATCTGGGAGACCGGTGCGGACAGCAACCAATTGCTCGATAGCGGTTGGACCGGTCGCTACCTGCATCAAGAGTATCCGAACTACCCGGTCGGCTATCCGAACGCCACGATGCCTGATCCGTTGGCCATCCGCATTGGCGGACCGGTGACCATCGGCCTCCAGTACATGGGCATCAGCATGGGCGCGTCCATCTACAACACCGATGATCCGCTCAACCTCACGGGCAATCTTTTCGTGGATCCGGTGACCGCGGATTGCAAGGGTTCGAAGTTGGATTTCACGCGGACGGTGCAGCGCCAGACCGACCTGTACGGCGATGTGATCGAGAACGCAGCGCTGCCCGGGTGCAACATGAGCACGCTGTATCCGACCGGCAACCAGCCCGGAGCGAAGCTCTCACAAGCACTGAAGATCGTGGCTCAGCTGATCTGTGGTGGCCTCAAGACGCGCATCTATTGGGTCAGCGCCACCGGCTTTGACACGCATGCGCAGCAGACCGACAGCGTGGACCACACCATCGGCATGCATGCCAACCTGCTGCAAGGCGTCAGCGACTCCATACATGCCTTCCAGGATGATCTCCAACTCCTTGGCATCGCCGATCGTGTGACAGGCATGACCTTCTCCGAGTTCGGGCGGCGCATCATGAGCAATGGATCGGGTGGCACGGATCATGGAAGCGCCCTGCCCATGTTCCTCTTCGGCAACAAGGTGATCCCCGGTATGCTTGGCACCAACCCTGTCATTCCCACCAACACCACGCCGAGCACGAACCTCGCCATGCAGTATGACTTCCGTTCCGTGTACGCCTCGGTGCTGAAGGATTGGTTCTGCATGGAACAGAGCGATGTGGACACCGTGCTGCTGAACAGCTACCAGCCGCTGGCCTTGATCGACCCCCAAGGCTGCATCAATGTCGGCGTGCACGAACTGAACCAGGGCGCGGGTGAAGTGATCCTGGAGGTGTACCCGAACCCGTTCGTCGAACGCACGGCCGTTCGTTACCAGGCCACCGGTGGACGCGTGGTCCTGCAGGTCTTCACCGAGCAGGGGCAGGTGGTTCGGACACTGGTCGACCAGATCGTACCGACAGGCACCTTCACCGTGGACTGTGATCTCGGCGACATGCCGACGGGCGTGTACTACTGCCGCTTCCAGAACATGGGCCGCCAGCAGGTGAAGAGCATGCTGAAGGTGCGGTAGGCGTTATTGGATGATCAATCGAAGGAGCTTGACTTCGTTCGCATCCGCACTGCGGAGCACGTAGTGTCCGGATGCGAGCCCGATCGTGTACCGTTCAGCAGGGGCGAGGGTGCATACAACCCGCCCGGTGGCATCGATGACCAACTGTTGGGAGCCTGTGTCCAGTCCCCATCGTGCTCCTTCGAACGTGCTGCCTTGAGTGAGCAACAAGGTGGTGACGAGTTGCGTCCCTCCCGGAAGGTCCTCTATTCCATTCGCCAGCGGGGAACTTCCGTAACCAAGCGGGTATGAATAGCTGTTATAGTCGCCGAACCCGTAGGCCCAGGCTTCCATGCCAGATGTGCACTCAAGCTTGTGCTCGCCAGCGCTGATGCTGTATTGGCCCCAGAAGATGCCGGGTACACCGCTCATCGGCTGCAACTGCGCGCTGACATCCACACCATCCAAGAACAGGACCGGTGCACCGGCTTCTCCACCCACCACTGCGTTCACGAAGTGCTCCGGTGTGCCCGCTCCGGTCAAGGCGCTCCAGACCGCCCGTTCATCCTGCAATGTGGATGGTTGTATCCATAGGTAGCTAGGATCACCGCTGGCGGGATTGCAGTTCTGGCTCTCGTTGAACTGGCCCACGGCCACAGGTGCGGTCGCACTGATGGCACTTGGAGCGGACATGAATACATCGGCCACCTCGCCGCTGTCCAACACGACCGGGGCCTGACCGGTGATGCTGATGGTGTTGTTGTCACTGCCGGAAAGCACGCGCAACTCATCCCCTCCGCGGAACTTGAACGGCACGATGTGGAACAGCCGACCCCAATTGGCGACGGGTTCGATCTGCTGGTAGAGGTGATCGTCCGCGCTCAGCTGGCAATTCACACGGGCCTGTCGTGCTCCGGCGAACACGGCAACAGGTTTCGTAGGGTCCAGGCTGCGCACGCGGCTTCCGCTGAGGTCTCCGAACGCCTGTTGTTGGAAGGCCTGTCCTTCATCGAGCAACACGGTATACGGTACACCCGGAGGACGAAATCCTACGGTCAGCACCGAAGGCACGATCTCAACGACGGTGGAATCCGCGGTGGCGAGCACTACGAATTCAGAAGGCGAGGTGTTCACGGCATCCTCGTGCGCAAGCACCAGGTATTCGCTTCCCAATCGGTCGTAGGGCAGGGCCATGCACGCTTCGGAGAAGTAGAGCCGATGGTGATAGGCATACACGTTGACCGGATCATCCGCCACCACACGAAGACCGAAGTCGAACACGTCCTCGTCACCTTCGGGATAGTAGATGTTCGTCGGCAGGGTGATCACCGTATCGTGCTGCGCAGGCACGGAGAAGGGAATGACGTATCCAGTGGCGGGCACCTGTACTTCTCCCTGCGTGACCACATCGCTGGAAATGACCAGTTCGAAGTACGGCGGGGTGTTGAACTGGAGATCCAGGTTCTCCATGTAGGTGACCCACAATTCGGTGCCCGAGGACGTGGGTTGGGCAGCAGTGCTCAAGCAGAGTGCCGCGGCGATGGGGAGCAATTGGTGGCGCATCATCTTGGAATGAAGACCGAAGATGGGCACGAAACGCTGCCTTCGCTCACTCCCCAGGGAGGCAGTCAGCCTTGCCCGGCTCGCACACGGCACCTCCCAGCGACTCCGTGGCAGGGCGCTCTTTCCAAGCCTGCTCAAGCGCACTCAGGAAATGATCGGCGCTCTGCGCACCACTGATCCCGTATTTGCGATCGATGGCGAAGAAGGGCACACCCCTGATGCCCAGCTGCTGCGCTTCGTATTCGTCCGTGCGCACGGCCTCGCTGAAGCCCTGTCCAGCAAGCAGGTCGTTCACCTCGTTCGCATCCAGACCGATCTCCGTTCCCAGACGTACCAATATGGTCGGGTCGCCGATGTTCGCACCTTCGGTGAAGTAGGCTTTGAAGAGGCGTTCCTCCATAGCATCACCCAGGCCCTTGGACTTTGCCAGTTGGATCAAGCGGTGTGCTTGGAAGGAGTTGACGATCACCGTCCGTTCGAAGTTGTAGTCCAGCCCAACACTGCGTGCGCGATCGGCCACACTGGTCACCCGGGCCTTTGCATCATCCATGCTCATTCCATACTTGCGGGCCAGCATGGTATAGGTGTTCTCGTTGCTTGTGGCCGGAGCGTTGGGGTCCAGTTCGAAGCTCTTCCATTCAACGAGCACACTGTCCTTGTGCGGAAAGCGTTCCAGGGCGTTCTCGAACTCACGTTTGCCGATGTAGCAGAAGGGGCAGACCACATCGCTCCAGATCTGAACGGTGAGCATGGAGGTGCGGGTGGCGTTGGTGTCGGTCATGGGTGCTTGGGCGAAGGAGAGCATTGGCGCCAGCAGTAGGAGGGTGGTGATGCGGTAGCGCATGGCGGTGGGCGCACTGAGCAGGGAACGTGCCGCAAGGGTGAAGCTGCCGATCCGACAGACCGGCCGGAATGAGAGAAGCCGGTCCTTGCGGACCGGCTTCCCGTTCTTGGATCGTAGATGGGGCCTTAGGCCTTCTTCACGTTCACAGCGTTGAGGCCCTTGGGGCTCTCTTCCACTTCGTAGGTGACAGCGTCACCTTCCCAGAGGGCGTCACGGGTGCCGGTCTTGTGGACGAATACGTCCTTGCCGCCTTCGTCAGGGGTGATGAACCCGAAACCTTTCTCCGTGTTGAAGAACTTTACTTTACCACTTGCCATTGTACTACTTGGTGTTGAGCATCGGTAAAAGCACCGATGCATTAGGGCGCAAAAGTAGCGGCATTGAACGTCCCCGCCGACGATCGGGTGCGAATAAAGGTCTTCCCCCCCTTCGCCCCCTCAGACGCCCTTGTGCTCGGACCAGGCCTGAACCATCCGGATCTGGCCGTAGGAGTAAGCCCCGTTGAAGTGCGTGTGCAGGGCTTTCGTGTTCGCTTCGGGTTCCTCGGCGATGCGGGCGGCCATGCGTTCCAGGTCCTCTTTCGGCAGGATCCGCGTGATGTCCACCTCCCCGCTGCGGATCCCCGGGGCCATGTGGCTCTCAATGGTGGTCTTCGTCAACCCCCGCTTTTCGGCGATGGCCTCCAGGCTCAGCCCTTCAGCGAAGAGGGTGCAGGACAGCTTGTAACTGTCCCCCTTCTGCGGCTTGCCCTCCGGGCCGCCTTCCCCTCGCTTCTTCCGCACGCGGCCGCTCTTGCCTTTACCCACTGGGTGATGCTCTGCCATGTAAGCCGCCACCTGTTCCAACACTGCCTGCCGCTTGTCGTGCAGTCGCTTCTCCACGCCTTCGTGGCGCGTCACCTCCTTGTTGTTCAATATGCACTGGGTGATGTGACCCGCCTTGCCGATCGCGGCCAGCTTGCGCATCAGCGCCGAATCCAGGTCGTCGAGATCCTCACGGTAAGCCTTGGTGCCGGTAAGACGCTCCAGCACGGCCTTGTTCCGAAGCAGGTCCTTCACCCGGGCCAGCAAAAGGTCGGAATAGTAGGCACCGCCCTTCTCCAGCCGGTTCAACAGCTCCGCATCCGTACGAGCGGCCAGCAAGCGCATCAGCTGTCCCCGGAACTTCAAGGTGTTCTCCGATTCCCGATTCAGCTCCTCGACCAGGTCCACAAGCCCCTGCCGGATGGCCGTGTCGGCGAAGAAGGTGTTCTCGTGCGCCTTGAAGACCCGTTCGGCCAGCTTCAGCAGTGGGTCCAGGTGAAAGGTGGTGGAAAGCACCTCGCGCACGTAGCCTTGTTGTTGGTCCTTCAGCAGGTCGGGCAGCACGGACGCGTCCTCCTTGCGAGCGGTGAAGGCCACCACTTCCGCATCGCTGCTCACCACGCCGGGGTTGATGGGGGTGCGCAGAATGAGCCCGTCCAGGCTGCGAAGCCGCGAGAGCGCCACATAGACCTGCCCGGGCGCGAAGGCCTGTCCCACATCGATGATGGCCTTGTCGAAGGTGAGGCCCTGGCTCTTGTGTACGGTGATGGCCCACGCCAGTTTGACCGGGTAGTGATCGAAGACGCCGATGATGTCCTCCATAAGCTCCTTGGTGTCATCGAGCACCTTGTAGCGCTTGTTCTCCCAGCGTTCCTTCTTCAGCACATAGGGTGTGCCGCCGTCGTGCATCGCCACTTCGATGGACTCCTTTTCGATGCGCGTCACCTGGGCCAGCTTGCCATTGAAGTAGGACCGTTCAGGGTCGTTGCGCGTGAACATCACTTGGGCGCCCACGCGGAGCTCCAATGAGGGGTTCAAGGGGAACATGCTTTCGGGGAACTCACCGTCAACTTCCGCTTCGAAGGTGCTTGAAGGGCCTGGAAGCCGGTCAAGAGCCCGTCGGTTCAGCTCGTCCGCCTTGTGGTTGTGGGTGGTAAGGGTGATGATGCCTTCATCTTCCTTGCGGACCTCCGGGCGGTAGTGCTGGTTGAGCGCGGCAACATCCTCTGCGGTCACTGTGTTGTTGCGGAAGTTGTTGAGGATGCGGATGAAGCGTTCATCCTGCTGGCGGAAGATCTTGTCCAGCTCGATGTGTACGAAGCCACCGCTTCCGTCGGAGTAAGGGCGAAGCACATGCGCCTCGAAGAAATGCGGGCTCTTGTAGTAACGCTTCAGTACGCTCCATTCGTGGTCCTTCACCACGGGCGGAAGTTGGTACAGGTCGCCGATCAGCAGCACCTGCGCACCACCGAAACTGCGATCATACCGCCCTTTCACCCAGCGCATGCGATGGTCCACCGCATCAAGCAGGTCAGCGCGCAGCATGCTCACCTCGTCGATGATCAAGAGGTCCACTTCGCGCAACACGTTGCGCCGCATGCCATTGAGGGGGTGCTTGCGCGTGAGGTTGTCGCGGTCCCAGAAGCTGCCAAGGGCGTTCACCTCCTCTGGAGCGTTGCGTTCCGGAATGAAAGATCCGAGCGGGAACAGGAACTGCGAGTGCAGCGTCACGCCCTTCGCGTTGAGCGCGGCGATGCCCGTAGGGGCGAGGATGACATAGCGCTTATGCGTACGCTCGGCCAGCTGCCGCAGAAAGGTCGTCTTCCCCGTACCCGCCTTGCCCGTGAGGAACACATGCCGGTCGGTGCTGTTAACGAACGCGGCGGCGGTCGTGGCCATTTCGGTCACTTCGATCTCCATGGGACTTCTTGCAGGGTGCAAGATCGCCTTCGTCGGCGGGATGCTCCTTGTGCTTGCCTGAAGTGGCAATGCTCGGGTGGAGCGATCGATGTGGTCGTGTGGCGCTACATCAATGGACATGGGTTAGTGGTGAACGGAACGGCTCCGGGCATCCTGACGTGAAAAACGTCAGCCGGCACGGTGATAAGATATCGCTGCGGAATGAACGGGTCCGACCCTGACCCCCTCGGTCAGTCGGAACCTATGCTTAAGGCGAGCCGGCTTGGTAGCGATCGGTGGAGGGGGGCCGCTCAATGGGGTGGAAAATGACTCCGCCTCGGCGTTGCGGCCAAGGCGGAGGGAGAGACGGTGACCCACAGGTGTTGGAATTTCCCTGAACGAACCCCGGTCATCAATGGGACTTGTGCGTCTCCAGTTGGATCGAGATCATGAACGAAGGTGCGGACCGATCGGGGAGCTCGACCGGCCAGCGATGCCTCAATGTTCGATCATCAGTTTCACTGCTTGGTGTGCACCGTTGCGGGTGGCCATCAGGTAGTACACACCCGGCGAGACATCCTTCAGATCGAGTGTAGTTGATCCCGTTCCGGTGAACTGGAAGGGTGCCGTCACGATCCTACCCGTGCCATCGTACACCGTGATGCTCATCGGAGCGCCACCTTCGCTCTGTAGTTGGAACATGCCGTTGGAAGGATTCGGCTGTACGGTGATCCAGTCATCGCTGCTCGCACTTGTGGTAGTGATGCCCGTACTGAAGTCCACGGTTACCGTGACGCAGCTCGTGACTTCGCAATCGCCGACCATGGCGGTTACGCACAGTTCCACATCACCGGGTGTGTTGTTCACTTCCGCCACCAGTGCGAAGGCACTATTGTCGCTTGTGGTCCAGCCGTTCGGCAGAGTCCAGTTGTAGCTGTTCGCGTTAGCCACGGGCGTTGCCAGGTATACGTTAGAGGTATTCCCGATCACCATGGTGGAACCTATCACAGCCCCGATGGTGATGGTGGTTCCGCTGCAGACACAATCCGTGCCGCGCACATCATTGACGGTGCAGGCCAGGCTATCATTGCATGGGGTTCCGGGCAACACGAAACCGCCGATAATGCCTTCGCAGTCGATCAGCTGTCCCGCGCAAGTGCAGTTGGCGCCGTAGACATCATTGCCGGTCGTCGCGTCGCCATCATCGCAGGTGGCACCTGGTTGTGCGGTTCCTCCAGCTACGCCTTCGCAATCCAATGCGAGCGTTCCGGCACAAACGCAGTTCGCGGTGTACACATCATTACTGGTGTTGGCATCGCCGTCATCGCACGGCGTTCCGACCACGTCCGTACCACCGGGCACGCCTAGGCAGTCAAGCAAAAGGCCAGCGCACTGGCAATTGGCGTCGATCACATCGCCGCCGGTGGCCGCATTGCCGTCATCGCAGGGGAAGCCGGGCTGGGTGGGGCCACCGACCACGCCATTGCAGTCGATCGGTTCACCAGCGCAGGTGCAGAACGCGTTGTACACATCGTTGCCGGTAGCGGCGTTACCATCATTGCAAGGCGTTCCAGGCAGTGCGGTACCACCCGGTACTCCAGCGCAATCGTTCGCGAATTCGCCTATGCAGCCGCATCCTGCGTTGAAGGTGTCGTTGGTGCTCGCGCTATTACCGTCATCGCATGGCGTTCCGGGCAACTGGGTTCCACCGAGTGTTCCGGCGCAGTCGTACAGTTCACCAGCGCAGACGCAGTTCGCGCCGTAGGTGTCGTTGCCCGTGGCGATATTGTTATCGTCGCAGGCAGTGCCTGGTTGGGCGGTTCCACCGGCAACACCGGCGCAATCACTCGTGAAAGCGCCAACGCATTCGCAGTTCGCATTGTACGCATCACCGCCGCTCAGGGGGTTGCCATCGTCGCACGGCGAACCGGCCAAGGTGGTGCCACCGCTCACGCCCACGCAATCGATCAACTGACCAGCGCACAGGCAGCTCCCGTCGTATACATCGTTGCCGGTAGCGGCATCGCCATCATCGCAGGCTGTGCCTTGCACGGTGGTTCCACCTGGAACACCCAGACAATCCAAGGGCAGACCAGCGCACTGGCAATTCGCGTCATAGACATCACCGGCGGTGTTGGCGTTGCCATCGTTGCAGGCTATGCCCGGCAGGGTCTGGCCGTTCGGCACACCCACGCAATCCAACGGCTGGCCGAGGCATGTGCAGTTGGCGTTCCAGGTATCATTCCCGGTGTTCGCATCGCCATCGTTGCAGGCGGTACCGGGCAACGCCGGGCCATTGTTCACGCCCGCGCAATCCTGTGGGGTGTTCGCATTGATCACCACGCCGTAGTCTTCCGTTTCACCAGTCTGGTAGCTGTAGCACGGGTCCACAGGTGCGGGTTCGCCGATGCCCAGGTGTATGCCACGCACACGCATGATCGTGGAACCTACTTGCGCGCTCATCGGAACGGTGAATGCAATGTTCTGGGTCTCGCTAGCAGCGCTGTTCTCGAACTCACCGAGTTTCTCCGAAGCTTCAAACATGCCATCCCGGTCGTAGTCGATCCACGCCGCGAACCGGACACCCGCGTTCGCTCCCGAAGTGATGGTGATGATCTTCTGCGCGTTGCGCGAAAGCGGTGTGCTGTACTGTGCCGCGTAATTGGTGTAGCTGGGGCCCGTGATGCCTCCAGTGCCGGTGTTGTTGATGGAGCCGATCTGCACCCCGTCGATCCAATCACCATCCGTTGTGCCGTTCGCGCTGCTTGGGATACAATAGCCGCCGAAGTTGCCTGTGCCGAAGTACGCTGATAGGGTGATACTGGAGGTGATCTCCTCCCCACAGTTATCGGAGAGGATGATCTCCAGGTCGGCAATGCTGTCCGTACCGATCGGTGGACCAACGACTATGTTCCCGGTGAACGTGGTATTCGCGGCGATCGTAAGAGATACCGGGGTAATGGGGTTGATCCCGCCATAACCGGAGAGTGTGACACCCGGGTTCGTGGTGCCGTTCACGAAGAAGCGGTACGTCCGTTGGTAATTGCTATTGTTCGTCACGGTGATCGGGAAGGTCGCCGTTGGGGTAAGTACCTGATTGAGCAGCATGTGCGAACCTCCGCCTACGAGCAACAGGGGTTGGTCCAATTGGTAACCGCCTTCATATGGGCAACTGGTCTTTGAAGTCGAGCGCAGGCGATACACGTTGCTGCCGAAGACCTTGTCCTGCCTGATCTCCACGTCGAAGTTGTCCCCATTGCCTACGTCCTCCAGATGGTACACCAACGTGTTGGTACCGCTGTTCGAAGCGCTCACGCTATTACCGTACTCCTGCCGGAAGGTGACCTCGCCACCGACGGTAACACCACTGCCGCCGAAGTTGACTCCGAATTCAGCGCTCAAACCTTGTGAGAGGGATACGTTGTAATCGATCGACCTTGATTGTGAGGTCGTGGTTTCCAAAACATCGTCAACAAATCCCCCGCTATTGAATTGCTCGAGGGTACCAGTATAGTTCGCGTTCGCCTTGATGGAATCGTTCATGGCAAGGGTCTGGCGCCACACGTTGAGTTGATTGTTGGCGACCTTCCAACCATCCGTACCCACCACGAGCGAGGCGACATCGGCTTCCAGCTCGGGCACTTTCGTGCTCCTGATATAGCTCTCGGTCCAACGGAAGTTGCTGAGGGTCTGAATGGGTACGATCATGAACTCAGCAGAATCGGTCGGCATATTGCAACCAATGCGCCGCGTGGTAAGGGCCATACCGTAGGCGTAGCGCACCGAACTGCCGAAGAACAGATCATCTGGTGCACCAGACGTCGGGGTGGAGATCGTTTGCCCCGTGGTCAGGCAGGTCTGGTAATCCCCGGTGGCCGTTCGGGTGCGAGTGGCCGATGTGCTAACACCTACTTCGCCGTAGATCTCAAAGTTCGCACTAACGATGAGGCCGGCGGAACCAGCGATCCCGATCCGCACCTTGGCAAAGGCGGAGCCACCTTGCTCGGTCGTCCCGGAGATGGTTTCGCCTCTGCACATCGTGTTGGATGACGTGAGGCTGGTGGAGCTGGCATCACCAGGGGGATCGCGAAGGATCTGGACCGCGACATCGGGCGTATCGAACGTCCCGAGCGAGTCCGTGAAATTCGTTCCCACCATCACGGCCTTGAAACGGAACTCTTCACTCGCAATACTCGTAGCCGGGATGCCGTTGACGGTGTACAGGATCTTGGGCCTCAGCGCGAATTCACGCACGTTGTTGGGCAGGCCATAGGCAGAGCCTGGGGTGTACGTGACCTTCCAGACACCTTTGACCCACAAAGGCTGATACCCGTCCCACGTCCAAAAACCCGGGTACGCCAATTCCTGTGTTCCTGGCACGAGCTCGACCGTGCCGCTCTGCACGCCATCCACGAAGAGATCCCAGCTAACAAGCCGTTGCGTTGCCGAATAGTAGATGGTGTTCGCGTTCGGGAACCGGGCGAGGATGAGCCAATCTTTTTCCACCCAAGTGGTCGCCTGGCGGCCGAACGTGATGTAGAACGTATGCGATCCCGGACCACCGCGCATGGTGGGGTACTTGCTCACATCCGTTCCCGAGGAGTTGCCCAAGGGTGCGTTATGAGGGGACCACGAGAATTTGAACGGCGCCTTGCACGTATCCGTGTATTCGGGCGTATTCGTGTACAACATCGTATCGGTCAGCGACAGGGTTGTGGTGATGCCCCCCGGGTAAGGATGGAAGTCGATCTGTCCACATGAATAAAACCCCTGATCGCCGCAAGGTTGTGTTAAGGGATCCGTGTCGCACAGGCCTTTATGAGCGAAAGGATTCTGGGCAGCGCTGGACAGCGGTGTCAGATATGCCGCGAACAGCAGTAGTGCCAGAGCGGCAGTGGCCACCGTAGCGAGCAGGCTTTGGCGGGGTTTGGGATGTGTACCGTGTTTCATGGGTTATGCACCGTAGCTCGGCGAAGGCGTTTGTGGAAGGGGTTGGATAGGTGGAACGAAGGTCCCACGACCGGTCCACCCCACACCTAGTAGAAATACCGGTTCTGCGATCAGCGCGCGGATCTCCCCTTCGCGGCGGGCAGCACCTTTCGGATTGCCTCCACGAGCGCCTCCTGTCTGAACGGCTTGGGCACGAAGCCGTCCATGCCCGCATCCAGGCACTGCTGCACTTCGGCCTGCATCACGTTGGCGGTCATGGCCAGGATGGGGATGCGGGCCTTCTCCCCGGTCATCGCACGGATCGCACGTGTGGCCTCGTAGCCGTCCATCACGGGCATCTGCACATCCATGAGGAGGAGGTCGTAGGCGTTGTCTTGCAGCATGTCCAGGGCAAGCTGGCCGTTAGCGGCCACATCCAGGTGCAGACCGGGGATGATGTTCTCCAGCTCCACCCGGGCCACCATCACGTTCAGCTTGTTGTCCTCGGCGAGGAGGATGCGGAGGTCATGCAATGGGTGGGGGCGGGAAATTTCCCGCCCGTACGGGATCTCCGCATCCTCCCGCTGCTTGGCAATGGCATACGGTACGGTGAAGCTGAAGCTACTGCCTTTGCCCACCTCGCTCGTAACGCCGATGGTGCCGCCCTGCATTTCCACCAGGCGTTTGCAGATGGTGAGGCCCAGTCCCGTGCCACCGAAACGGCGCGTGTGGTCGCTCTCGGCTTGCGTGAACTCATCGAAGACGCGGGTCAGGCGATCGGGTGCGATGCCGATACCGGTGTCAGTAACGGTACAGCGGAGCATGATCGCATCGGACAACCGTTCCTGTACATCCATGTGGATCCGGATCGATCCCCGTTCGGTGAACTTGATGGCGTTGCCTACCAGGTTCATCTGCACCTGTTGCAAGCGCGCAGGATCACCCAACACCGTGGCCGGTACGTCGTTCGCGATCACCGCATCCAAGGTCAGTCCTTTCTCCTCAGCCCGATAGCGCAGCACCTCGATCACGCTCTTGATCACGCCGCGCGGCTCCATCTTCACCTTTTCCAGTTCGAGCTTTCCCGATTCGATCTTGCTCAGGTCCAGGATCTCGTTCACGATGCCGAGCAGGCTCTCGCTGCTGGTCGCTATGGCATCCACGTAGCTCGAGCGCGTGGTCTCGTCCGTAGGTGCATCGCGGCGCAGCGCATTGCTCATGCCCACGATGGCGTTCATCGGCGTGCGGATCTCGTGGCTCATGTTGGCGAGGAACTGCTGCTTCACCCGTTCGCTGTGCTCGGCGCGTTCCTTGGCCTTGCTCAATTCCGCCGTACGCGCCGCGACGGTGCGCTCCAGGTGCTTCTTCTGCTGGGTGAGCGAGCGGATGTAAAGCAGGACACCGCCTCCGACCGCCAGCACGCACAGCGCATAGAACCACCACGTGCGGTACCACGGCGGCAACACGGTCAGTTGGACGGTGGTTTCCTGCGTGTCCCAGAGGCCATCACGGTTATCGCCACGCACGCGGAACGTGTAGGTGCCGGGATCGAGGTTCGTGTACACCGCACTGCGGTCGGTGCCACCCATGATCCAATCGGTGTCGAAGCCGTCCATCTTGTATTGGTAGCGGTGCTCCTCGGGTTCGCTGAACTCCATGGTGGCGAACTCGAAGGTGATCATGGCCGCCTCGCCGTACGGGAGCACGAGCTCGCGCGTAAGGTGCGTGGGGGCCGTGAGCGGTGAACCCTCCGCACCGAAGGCGATGGACCGGTTCGTCAGTTTGATGTCCGTGATGCGCACCTCGGCGGGCAGCGTATCGGGGCGCAGATCCTCCGGACGGAAACTGTTGAAACCGTTGACGCCGCCGAAGTAGAGCGTGCCATCCGCGGTCTTGCAGAAGGCATAGCGGTTGAACTCATCGCCTTGCAAGCCATCGCTCGCATCGAAGCTGCGCACCGCATGCGTTATCGGATCGAACTGCGCGAGGCCCTTGTTGGTGCTCATCCAGAGCTGGCCTTCGTCATCGGCGAGCAGGCCATAGATCACGTTGTTCGGCAGGCCGTCGGCGGTGCTGAACCGTGTGAACTGCCCCGTGCGCTTGTCGAAGCGGTCGAGGCCGCCGCCGTTGGTGCCCACCCACAGTATGTTCGCGTCCTTCGGATCGTTGAGCAGACAGAAGATCACATCGGCGGAAAGTGAACGCGGATCGTCCGGCTTGTTGGTATGGTGGGTCCAGCCATTGGTTGCCGGGTCCAGTCGCAGCAGGCCCTGCATGGTACCGAGCCAGAAGATCCCTTGTGCGTCCTGCACAATGGCCTGCACGAATTCATAGGTGCCGCCTTGCGCGGGGATGGGATACGGGATGCTACTGAACCGTTCGGTGCGCGTGTTGAACTGGCCGAGAGCCTTGGTACTGCCGAAGCTGATGAGGGTGTCGCCCTGCATGTGGAGCGGGAAGCGGACCGGCAGGTCCGGGTCGGCAAAACGCAGCGTAATTCCATCCCGTTCGTCGTAGCGTGTGAGCGCATCTCCAAGGTTCGTCCAGAACACTCCTTGGCCTTCCTCCACCACGCAGAGTTCGAATGCATCCAGATTCCAGCCCTCTTCGCGGCTGTCGATGGGGAACTGCTTAACGTCATTCTCTTGGAAGATGTAGTACAAGGAACCCCAGGTGAACGCGAGCATCCGGCCGTCCCGCAAGGGTGCCATCATCCGCATGCTCGGCAACCGCTCATTGTGGAAGCGTTCCCTTCGTGAGTCGCACCGCAGAACACCGTAGCCGTTCGTTCCCATCCACATCACACCGCTGCGATCGCGGTACAGGCAGACCACCAGCAGTGCTTCGATCCTCAGGTCGGGGGATGTCGGCATCAGTCGGGTTACGCGGCGGGTCCGTGGGTCGTACCGCCAAAGACGGTGGTCCGTGGCCCACAGCGCTCCATTGGCGTCGGTGGTTGGGCGGATCACATTGACCCAACCCGGGGGGGCGAGCTTGGTGGTGGAGGTCACCTTGTTCGCGTCATCGTGCGCTCCCAGCAGTGCTGCACCCAAGCAGAAGGTAAGATGTCGGTCGGTATCAGCAGCAAAGGAGGCTAAGTCCTCTTCTCCTTGTACGGCAACGACCGGGCTGGACGGCAGCAGTTGCGGATCCGCGATCATGGCCGCGATGCGCGCTTCATCGCGGGTATCCAAGGTGAAGGTGCGCACGTCCAGTTCAGTGCCGATCGACGACCAGGTCCCGAGCAATACACCCGATCCATCCACGGCCAACCACTGCATCTTCACTCCCGGGAACATCCCGACCAGTTCAACGCGCGTGCCTGGTCACATAAGGGTGGATCCCATGCGATCCGGATCGATACGATATAGCCCTTGACCCGATGACACCCAAAGATGCCCAGCGGCGTCTTGCGTGATGGCTTTCGTCGCACATTGGTTACTGCCAATTGGCGAGAACGGGCCTGCGTTGCCAGTTGGCGGGCTGGATGCCGGAACAGCACAAGGGATATGGTGGAAGACCTCGGTCGTGGGATCGAACACGTCGAGCCCGCTGTTCGTGCCCACCCACAACAACCCCGAACGGTCCTCGTAGATCGCCTCGATCGTATTGTCGCGTACGGTGGTGCTGTCCGCTGGATCGTGGCGGAACACCCGAAAGGAATAGCCATCGTAGCGGTTCAAACCGTCCTTGGTGGCGAACCACATGAAACCGGTCCGGTCCTGGAGGATGCTGCTCACCATGCCCTGTGAGAGGCCGTCCTCGATGGTGAGTGCGCGGAATGGAAGTACGAGCGTGTCCTCTTGGGCGCGGGCAACCATGGAGGCGCAGCAGACCAAGACCAGCACCGCTATGCGCCATGCGAATGTCACGGCGTGTAGAGGCCTTGGGTCATGGCGTATACCACCAGACCCGCTGCGTTCCGCGCTCCCGTCTTCAACAACAGGTTGTTGCGGTGGAACTCCACTGTGCGCGGGCTTACGAAGATCCGCTGTGCGATCTCCGCCGTGGTCAGCTCCTGGCAGATGCCGCGCAGCACCTCCAGTTCGCGTTCACTTAACGGATCGATGCTGTGGAAGGTGGGCTTCACCTGCTTCTTCTTCACCAGGGTATGCAGCATCACCTTGCTCACCGCATCGCTGAAGTAGTAGCCGCTTTCCGCCACGGACCGGATGGCGGTATCGATCTCGTCCGGCTCGGCGCTCTTGAGCATGTAGCCGTTCGCGCCAAGCTCCATCAGGTGTGCGATGAACTTCTCCTCGTCGTGGGAACTGAGCACGATGACCTTCACCGCAGGGAATTTCAGCCGCAGGCGGCGCATCGTTTCCATGCCGTCCATCACGGGCATCTCCAGGTCCAACAGAACGATGTCGACGGACGTGCTCTTCAAGCTGGTGAGCAGTTCCTCTCCGTTCGCGCACTCCAGCACTACCTGCGCGCCGGCCATGTCACTCAACAACATGGCCATGCCCCGGCGAAAGAGAAGCTGGTCATCGGCAAGGGCCAAACGGATCATGGCGGAAAGGTCGTATGGTGGATGCAGTTGATACCCCGTATTTCCACCAGTTCTATCCGACGGTGAGCCAAGCCCGAAGTTCAGTGTCCACCGCTCGGCCTAGGGCCAGAAGTTCGTCCACCAGTGGCCGACAGGAAGGAACACCCTCCGTGCGGGCGCACTGTTCAAGGGCAAGGAGCACTTCCAGCAGGCGCGGAGCGCCCAAGTAGTGCGCCTGTGGTCGCAGCTCATGTGCAGCGAAGGCCAGGTCCTTTGGATCTTCGCTCTCCAGCCCATCAGAGAGCTTCGCGAAGTACGTTGGAGCCACCTCCAGGTACATGCGGATCCATTGCTCCATGCGCGACCGGTCCCCCTTGTACAGGCGTTCGAGGTAGCTGAGATCGAGCATGGAGCCGTCCATGGTCCGAAAGTAGGCGAGGGTTGGCAAGCGGGGAAGGTGTTGCAACCCTCGATCGGCAAGGGGAGGGCAATGCACGATCTTTGCTGCCCATTCCCTATGAACTGGACCGCGCTCACAGAAGCTTACCAGCTGGATGCCATTGATCTGGCCTCGCAGCAAGGTCCTGTCCTGATCTTCAAGCACAGCACCCGTTGCAACATCAGTAGTGCTGCGCTGAACCGGTTGGAAAGCGCCTGGACCCCTGCGGATCCCGGAACCACTTCCGTTCACTACCTCGACCTGCTCAAGTACCGTTCCCTGTCGAACGCTGTCGCGGAGCGCTACGGCATTGAGCACGAGTCGCCACAGGTGTTGGTGATCCGAGAGGGGCGCTGCGTCCATGTCAGTTCGCACTTCGGATCACCTATGCGGATACTGTCGCGGCCTTGCGGGCTTGATCGGCATGGTGCGAACTACCTTTGGTCGATGCACGGTCGGCGAATGTTCCTGTGGGCAGTTGTGATCCTGCTCGGTGGGCTGGCGAAGGCACAGCAGGGGAGCTTTTCCTTGTTGCCAAGGGGCGTGGTCGTGCCGAGCGCCACCACGTTGCTCAGGGCTGGTCAGGCGCCGATGGACCTGTTGCGGATGCAGACGCCATGGAGCTATGAACGGCTCGGTTGGTTCTGCAAGTTGGATGTGCAGTTGGAGCGGCACCTGCGGATCCCCGTGCTCTTCCGACTGGGGGATGTGCAGCGTGTGGAGGCCATGGAAGGCAAGGGCCCGCTGCGTGAGATCAGGTGATGGGACCTTAAGGGTGGGGTCCCTTGAGAAGTCGGACCATGCCTCTACAGGCTTGGGGTCATGTGCACACCTGCCCGGTCTCCAGGAACGATCTACGTCGTCGGGATCGCCTGCAGGTGAACAAAGAACATGTGCAGTTCGCCTTTGCCTTTTGCCAGCACTTTGCCTCGCGTGGTGAAGGTGAACTCCGGCTCATCCTTCACCAGAGCATGGGTGCTTTCGCTGATGTTGACATGACCCACCTCGCCGCTGCTTTCCATGCGGCTGGCAGTGTTCACGGTATCGCCCCAGATGTCGTACTGGAACTTCTTCACACCAACGATCCCTGCCACCACTGGCCCGGTATGAATGCCCACGCGCATATCGAAGCAGGTGGTTCCCCGCTGGTCGTGGTGCAGCTTTCGTTGGATCAGGAAGGTCTGCATGGCCAGGCCTGCGCGCACCACATCGGTCGCACTGCCACCGGTCGCTTGACGCAGCCCACCTGCCGCCATGTACGCATCGCCGATGGTCTTGATCTTCTCCACACCAAAGCGCTCCATGATCCCGTCGAACGCTTGGAAGCAGGCGTCCACCTCCGCCACCAATGCACTGGCGGAAAGCCGCTCACTGGCTTCCGTGAAGCCCTTGAAGTCCGTGAAGAGCACCGTGACCTGTTCGATGTGACGTGCTTCGGAACGGCCCTTGGCCTTCAGTTCGTCGGCCACATCACGTGGCAGGATGTTCAGTAAGAGCTCTTCACTTCGGTCCTTCTCCAAGGCCAGACTGGCCCTGGAGCGGCGCATGAAGCGAAGCCGGTTCCACAAGCCTGCGGCAAGGAGCAGCACCCCGATGCCGCCCAATAGGAACAGGCGTTTCTGGGCTTTCTGGGATGCGATCTCCGCTTCGTGCTGGAGCGTGGCGACGCGCGTGGTGGCCACTTGCTCCAGGCTGTCCTTGAGGTGCTGCTGCTCCAGGGCATGCTTCAGTGTGAGCCGTCCCACCTCCTGGCGGCCTTCGCTGCGTTCAAGGGAATCGCGTGCCAAGGTGGCCTGCTCCATGTACTTCATGGCCAGCAGTGATGCGCCGGAGCCCTTGTAGGCTTCGGCCAGACAGGTGCAGGCTTCGTACCGCTCCTTGAGCTTATGCACTTCATCGGCAATGCGCAGAGCCTCCTCACAGGCGCGTGCGGCTCCGGGATGGTCGCCCAGGGCATTGAGCAGGCGACCCTGTTCCATCCGCACCCAACCGATACGATAACGATCGCCAAGTTGGGTGAAGATCGTTAGTGCTTCCGCGAACGCTGAGGTGGCTTCGGAGAAGGAACGCAAGCGCGTATGGACCCGGCCCATGTTCGTGAGCGCCTGCCCGATGGCCGTCCGGTTGTTGACCTTGCGGTTCAGCACAAGCGCTTCAGTGAAGCAGGTCAAGGCGCTGTCCAGACCGCCTTGGTCGAAATGCACCATGCCGATGTTCCCCAGGTTCAAGGCTGCGCTCCGATCGTTCCCCAAGGTCCGATTGAGCACCAAGGCCGTGCGGTAGCGTTCCAGGGCTTCGGGGTAAAGTTTCAAGTTGTGATAGACAGCGGCCATGTTGCCCACCGAAGCGGCTTTCAAGGCTCTGTCGTTCGATCGGTCGGCCAGGGCCTCTGCCAACTGATAGTTCTCCAAGGCTCTCGGATAATCGTGGTCCCTCGAGCAGTGCAGTCCCAGTGCAATACGCACTTTCATTTCAAGCCTCGGATCACCGAGCTGTTGCGCCATGGAGAGGGACTCGTTCAGTCGGTGAGCAGCTTCCTGATACCGGGACAAGGCCGAGAGGTTCTGCCCCATTGAAAGCAACGATCGCGCTTCGCCAAGGGGCCAGCTGGCTTCGCGCGACCGTTGGCGAGCTTCTTCCGCAATGCGCAGGCCCTCCGCAGGATCCCTGCTCATCAGCTTGAAGGCACTATCGTTCAGTGCGTCGATCAGCACCGAGTCCGCACCAGCGCGCACGGGTCCGTTGGCATGAACCCGCAAGCACAGCGCACTTGCGGCCAGCGCGAGAAGCGCATACGATCGACCACGGCGGAAGTTCACGGAGACAATGTAGCAAGCGTCCTTCAAGGACAAGGCCACGCTATTCCCCGATGCTGAACGCATCGTTCGTCGCTTCCTTGCCATTCCCGCCCACGAACAGCAGCCGGTAGGTGCCCGTGGCGAGCTCCTTGTGGCCTTCGGGTTGGTGCGCGCCCACCCACCAACTCAACGGTGGCATCATCACCACATGCTGGTCCCAGTCGGCCGTCGGCATGCCGCAATCCATCTGGGTCAGGTCAAAGGGAATGCGTTGCACCCAGCCGCTGTCCGTAAGCATCTCCACACCGAACAAGGGCATACCGCTCGCGCAGCCGCCATCGAGCATCACCCGGCCCGTGATCCGCACCCACACCGTGTCCGCGTTCATGCGATCCACTTCCACCTTCTCCAGGCCGGGCTGCTTGGCCATTTCCGCTTCCCATTGCTCCTGCGTAAGCGTCGGCAAGGGGGGCGGAGGTGGGGCAGGTGGTGGGGTCGGTGGATGGGTGCGGTAGTATTCCTCCAATTCAACGAGCTGCTTCTGATAGCTCGCGTTCTCCGCTTCCTTCAGTCGCTTTGCAAGGCGTGCTTCGAGCTCATCGAAGTCGGTGTCGTTCATCAGTTCGGCGTACGTGTATCGGCCCGGACGGAAGTGGATCACCTCCGGGGAAGGCAGGTCCCCGGAGCGTTGCATAACGTGCTGCACCAAGGCCCACCGCTCTGCCGATGCATCGGGCAGGTCGATGCGCATGCTTTCGTTGCCGCGTTGTACGCGGATGTAATGGTCCGTACACCAGCAGTCGATGAAGCGGAACTGCAAGCGCTCTTTGCCCGGACCCGGTAGTTGAGTTCCTTGAAGGATCCATGAGATGTGCTCTCCATTCCGCTCCGGTTCATACGGGCTCTGGGATGTGAAGTGCTCTTCCACCGACCATGACTCCACGCCCTGCTTAGCCGAGATCATGGCGTGTGATCATGTCCGCCGCGAAAAGACCCGGCATCGGCTTTCCTTTGGCGTCGGAAACGAGCGTGAAGCTGATGTCGGGACCGCCCGGTTGGGCAAACCCGATCGCAACGCACAGGATAGAGGCGAGCGAGCCGAACGAACGCAAAGCGCTCATCTCAACTTCAGCGTGAAGGACTCTTCAACGCCATCGGCCACCAGGCGAACTGGGTGATCACCAATGGGCCAATCGGTGATGTCCAGCCAGTAGTTCACATCATCCAGCGCGCTCGTACCAAGCGTGACGGGGTCCATCACTTCATTGGGCTGGTAAGGGATGAAGGTGATGATGTAGGTCATCCGCGACCCTTTCAGCGGGAAGTGAACGAAGTGCGTTCCACAGTACGGTGAGCGCATCACCCACGCATCGCGCATCGGTGTCTTGTTCGGCTCCGGGTCCGGGGGAAGGACGAGCTCCTGTTGGCACGTATCCGTGTTCAGCTGTGGAACGACGCGCCCCTCCTTCATCGCCTTCTTCCAAGGGCATCGAACTGCTCGGTCAGCGAGGTGGTCAACGGATCGCCGATACTTTCGGTATCCTGGTAGAGAGAACGTCCATTGGGAAAGTAGAGGCCTGGACGGAACGGTAGCACGACAGGTGGCCTGCGTGTGCAATCCATCTTCTTGCAGCGTTCATTCACGAGGATCCATGCCTTGATAGTAGGTGGATAGTGTCACCACCATCGTGTCCTGTTCACGCACCACCACCACCTTCACCTCCGGCTGTTCCGTTCCCCGTGCCGGTGTGGCTTGGAACTTGGGCAGTTCGGCGCTGAACACGGGTTGCAGTCGCAGTCCCTTTTCGGGCAGACCGTGGATGCGATGGTCGGGCGGCATATAGGTCCACCACATGCCGCTCTGTAAGTAGAAGACTTGATAGTCACCTTTCAACGGGACCAACACGGCGCTGTCCTCCACGAAGGTGTAACGCGTCCAATAGGGCTGCTGGTCGGGGTCCAGGTGCTGGCCGTGGACGGATCCAAGAAGGACCAGAAGTGGGATCAGGAGGAGGTGCGCATCGCTCGGCGGTACACTGAAGATGGGGAATGGTTCGATCGGGTCGCACACACCCTGCGGGTCGGATGAGCGATCCAAATTATTTTTCCTTGGCGAAGCAACCATCCGCGCAACCCTGCCGTCTAGAGGTCCGAATGCGGAAGCCGCGTTCACGAAAATCGAGTAGAACGATCAACATCCCGAGACCGATGACCCGCGCCATCTCACATACGATCATCAGCTATCGCCCCGACCAGGGAGCGAACTGGATGGAGCGTGCGCTCAATGGTTGCACCACTGAACAGCAGCATAGCGAGCGCGCCAAACAGTTTGATACATGATAGGACCGGTGTCCGGAAGCGATGATGTGACCACAGCTCACCGCACGCGAACCCGGTCCCGACAAGGCCGGGTTCGCTGCTTTCTGGCCACGACGAAACGCGAAGGGGATCCCCGCATATGGCAAACGTCCTGAGGACAGGACAGCGGGGATCACCGGTTCATACCACTCCCGGTTGGTGAAACCGGAAGACACACCTCGCTCAGAACGAGGAAGCTGGGGGTTCGAGTCCCTCACCGGGCACGAAGACGTTCTTTACATACTGTGCTTTCAGCACAAAACATCTTGCCCCGAAAAGGGCAAGCACGAGGAAAGGCCGAATGTGTCGGACCAGATGCGGGTTTCACCGCCCCATGGTGCCGTAGCGCTTCGCTCGCGGTATGCCGCCGCACAAGAGTTCTGTTCCTCTCCATTGGAAGAGTTGGTTCGAATCCAACACTTGACCTAACACGTCGAGTTAGCTCATATGGCTAGAGCACCAAGAATTGTGGGTTCGAATCCCACTACGCTTCACGGCGTATGGCGGAATGGCAGACGCGCTGGGCTTAGGATCCAGTTTCTAGGAGGAAGGCGGGTACTTCCATAAAAACACCCGACCCCTGAAAGCGATGTTGGGTCCACCGGTCCTGTGCGCTGCCCATGGGCGCATGGAACGATCGGCGTCCGTCCTGCGGAACTCGCTCTGCACGGTCGCGGCCTATGAACACCCTTTACCCGAGCGCATCGGGACCACGACAGCATGTGTGCTGTGGCAATGATGCACAATGGTGATCGGTCAACGTTCGGCCAACACCACGCAACGAGTTCCCCGCCGAACGCGGATGGTGGCTCCTCATCGCTTTCTCTTGAACAACACGAGTGATCCATTCACTCTTGAAATATCCGGTCAACGGTGCCCACCGGAAGCGGCACCATCACTCACCAACGTCTCGCTCGGTACAGCGATGCGCTGGCCAACACCTGATGTACCATGATGACCATACGTATCCAGGAAGGCAAGGTCGCGCTCGTCTTCCGCAACGGTAACTACCTGCGCGTCCTGAAGCCCGGCTTCCATTTCATCGGCCTGTTCGACGAGGTGCGCGTGTACGACACGGCGCTGCCTTTCAACCCGACCATCGCGCTGGAGCTGCTCTTGCGTGATGCCGAGCTCGCTGCCATGCTCACGGTGGTGGAGGTCGCGGACAACCAGCTGGTGCTCATGTACCGCAACGGCAACTTCGTGGAAGTGCTGAAGCCGGGCCGCTATACCTTCTTCAATAGCCTCGTCAAGCGCACGTTCATCACCATGGACCTGGGCGAGATCGAGATCACGAAGGAGATCGATCGCGACCTGCTGATGAAGCCTGCGCTGCTGCCTTACATCCGCGTGTACAGCGTGGACCCGCATGAGCAGGGTATCCTGATGGTGGACGGTGAAGCCAAAGCCTTGCTGCAGCCCGGTGTGTACTTCTATGCGAAGAACAGCACCGTGATCCAAGTGCTGAAGGCGGACCTCCGTTTGCTCCAACTGGAAGTGAACGGCCAGGACATCCTCACCAAGGACAAGGCCGCGCTGCGCATCAACTTCAACACGCAGTACCGCGTCACCGACATCCGCAAGGCGCTGTTGGAGACCAAGGACTTCGAGAAGCAGTTGTATGTGACCGTGCAGCTGGCCCTGCGTGAGTTCATCGGCACGAAGACGCTCGACGAGATCCTCGGCAACAAGGAGGAGGTGACGGCTTACGTGGACGCCACCGTGAAGGAGAAGGCCGAGGCCATCGGTGTGGCGATCAAGTACAACGGCATCAAGGACATCATCCTTCCTGGCGACATGAAGGAGATCATGAACCAGGTGCTGATCGCGCAGAAGAAGGCGGAAGCCAACACCATCATGCGCCGCGAGGAAACGGCAAGCACACGCAGCCTGCTGAACACCGCGAAGCTGATGGAGGACAACGCCATGCTCTTCAAGCTGAAGGAGATGGAGTACGTGGAGAAGATCGCCGAAAAGGTGAACACGCTCTCCATCAACGGTAACGCCAAGGTCCTTGACCAGTTGAAGGAGCTCTTCTCTTCGGGCAAGGGTCCTTGAATGAAAGGTGACGTGGGGTGTGAATGGTGAAGTGTGAAGGGGCGTACGACCTCACGCATCACAGCTAACACTTCACACATCACATCTCCATCAGAAGCTGAAATGGATGCCAGCACCGCTTTGCGATGGCGGAGGATGAAGGTTCGAGTCCTTCCTGATGGTCGAATTGCCAGGTCGTCTAACGGCAGGACAGCGGTTTTTGGAGCCGCCTATGCTGGTTCGAATCCAGCCCTGGCAACAATGGCGGGTTCATCTAGGTGGGCCAGGATAGCGCCCTTTCAAGGCGTTCACATGGGTTCGAGTCCCATACCCGTCACAACGGTGCCGTAGTTGAGCGGTACAATGCCCGGCTGTCTACCGGGAGTTCACGGGTTCGATCCCGTCGGCACCGCGTATTGGCCTAGAGGTCGTTTGGAAGACTACCCGCCTCTTAAGCGGAAGGTCCCGGTTCGAGTCCGGGTGGGCCAACGAATGGAAGAGCAGCTCTCGGGTAGAGCGGCCGGTTGAAGCCCGGCAGGTGATGGTTCGATCCCATCCTCTTCCACAGGGAAGTGCGCCAGCGTTGGAGAGCTGGGCCGGTCTGTAAAACCGGAGCCTTCGGGCTAAGCAGGTTCGAATCCTACGACTTCCACAACATGTTGGATATGGTGTAACGGTAGCACGCCTGCTTGTGAGGCAGTTGGTGACGGTTCGAGCCCGTCCATCCACCAAAGAAGTGAACATTAGCAACTACGAAAATGAAAGGCTTGAAACTACACGGCAAGGACCTGATCGCGATCGGTTACCCCGAAGGACGTGCGATCGGCATTGCCATCAACGTGATGCTGAAGCACCACCGCAAGTGGAGCGTCACTGACGCGCTCGAACTGCTGAAGCGGATCCTTGTGGATCCCGACGCCTTCAGCGAACATGAACTGTATGCACCGATCGCGGATGCATTGACCGGTCGCGACCGCAAGGCTGAGGCCATGCACGAACTCGTGCCGCGCAAGGAGTACCGCACGTACGGGAGCGAGCACATCGAGCAAGGCGCCATCCACCAGATGGAGGTGGCCATGAAGCTGCCCGTGACCGTGGCCGGCGCGCTGATGCCCGATGCGCACCAGGGCTACGGCCTGCCCATCGGGGGTGTGCTCGCTGTGGAGAACGCGGTGATCCCCTACGGTGTGGGCGTGGACATCGGCTGCCGCATGTGCTTGAGCATCTTCAACATCGCACCTGACGTGATGGAGAACGACCGGGCGAGCTTCAAGCGCCTGCTTGTCGAGCACACGCGCTTCGGCCGTGCAGTACATGAGAAGCGTATGGATGACCCCGTACTGGAGCGTCCGGAGTTCAACACCATTGCGGTGGTGAAGCACCTGAAGGACCGCGCCTGGATGCAGATCGGTTCCAGCGGCAGCGGCAACCACTTCGTGGAGTTCGGCGTTGTGGCCATCACCGACGCGCGCAACGAGTTCAAGCTGCCCGTGGGTGAATACCTCGCGTTGCTTTCGCACAGTGGCTCACGTGGCATGGGCGCAGGCATCGCCGCACACTACACACGGGTGGCGAAAGAGCTGTGCAAGCTGCCTGCGGAAGCGCAGAACCTCGCGTGGCTGTCACTCGATAACGCGGAAGGCCAGGAATACTGGCTGGCCATGAACCTCGCTTAGCGACTTCGCATCGGCCTGTCATCACCACATCCACAAGCGCATCGCGAAAGCGTTGGGTGAGAAGCCTGCCGCCATGGTGGAGAACCACCACAACTTCGCGTGGAAGGAGATCCACGGCGGTCGTGAGGTCATCGTTCACCGCAAGGGTGCAACACCGGCTGGGAAAGGTGTGCTCGGCGTGATTCCCGGCAGCATGACCGCTCCGGGCTTCATCGTGCGTGGTACCGGTGTGGTGGAGAGCATCAGCAGTGCCAGTCACGGCGCCGGGCGCACCATGAGCCGCACGCGCGCCAAGGAGATGATCGATCCAGCGCAGGTGAAACAGCATCTGCAACAGCACGGCATCGACCTGATCGGCGGTGGGTTGGATGAGGCGCCCATGGCCTACAAGGACATTGCCACGGTGATGAACAGCCAACGTGAGCTGGTGGAGATCATCGGCTCGTTCACACCGAAGGTGGTGCGCATGTGCGGCGACGGCAGTGCTGCAGAGGATTGAGCGTTGTCGATCACAAGAGGAGGGGGACCGGAACGGGTCCCCTTTCTACGTTCATGTGAATTGCGTCGACCATACCTGCCACCACCGATCCGCGTGCAGCCCAGTACCTTTGCGGCCATGTCCAAGAAAGTCCTTGCATTCGACCCTGCTGAACTGGAGCTGCGCGATGAACCCGAGAACCGTCAGTTCGTGGCGCGGGTGGGTGACCTCCGTGCCCGTGTGGAGTACGAACGTAATGGAGACCGCATCTTCCTCACCTTATTGGATATCCCTAAGGCTCTGCAACCCCTTGGTGTCACGGATGCACTGATCGAGAAGGTGCTGACCTATGTCGAGGAGAAGCGGTGGAAGCTGATCCCCACCCATCCCGTGATCAAGGCCTACATGCGCGCGCACCCCGCCTGGCAGCGCTTGTTGCTGAAGGGTGTGCAATTGCGCTGATCAGTCCCCGGTCCACACCTGGTGGAAGCTGCCCTTGCTCCAGAACCAGGTGATCGACGCTTTCTCGAAGAAGAGCACCGTCCATTGCGTACGGTCCAAAGCGCTCATACCAGTTCCTCCTCATAGCAGGTCACCTGTTGCTGCGGGTCGTGCGCACCCACGAGCTGATAATGCACGCGTCCTTCGCGGAAGCGCCACATCCGCTTCACCACGCGCAGCGGACCATGCACACGGTGGCGCACATTGTTGCCCACGGCAAAGCGCGCCCGTTGTTCGATGCCTTCCAGCAAGGTCCAGTGGTTCACCAGCACGCGCTCATCGTATCGCTCGCCCACGTAGCGGCCCAGGTTGTACAAGCGGTCGCCGCGGAACACTTCGCCACGCGTGATCTGGTACAGGTTTCCGCGAAAGGGCACCCAGCCATAGATAGGGAAGGGAGTGATCCTGCTTGACGCCATCGCTGTCGATCTCGGCGTCCATAAGATAGGTGGCGATCAGAAGAGCGAACCTTGAGCCGCTGGCGCTTCCTTGCGGACCGCTTCCATGCGCTCTTCAGCAATGGGTTCGCACAGGGACTTCACCTGCTCGGGGCTCAGGTCGGGGCTCAGCCAGGTCTCGTAGTGTTCCGGTGGAATGATCACCGGCTGGCGCTGCTTGGTGTTGTGGATGTGCGCCATGAGCGGATTGGCGCGCGTGGTCAGCACCGTGTAGGTGTCCATGACCTCGCCCTTCTCCCACAGGCCACCGAGGCAGAAGATCTCCGTGTCCTTCAGGCCGATGCGGTAAGGGATCTTCACCTTGCCTTCGTGCCGCCATTCCTGAAAGCTCGTGACGGGGATCAGGCAGCGCTGCCCGTGCTCGAAGGCGGCCTTGAAGGTGCGCTTGGCCTCCACTTCCTCACTGATGGCGTTGAAGGTGGGTGCCTTTTTCAGAAAGTCCTTCGCCTCCTCCTCGGTGCGGATGTAGCGCGGCAGCAGGCCCCAGCGCAGCACGCTGATGCGCTCCGGCGCCGTTGTGGTCACCACGGGCCAGGCCGGTCGTGCAAAGGCACTGGTCACGCCCATGGGCAGCTCCACCTGGTAGGGAAGGTCCACGCGCTTGCTCTCCTCCAGCATCTTCTTGTGCATGGCCCGTTCCAGGGCTTTCAGGTCGCGATCGAGGCTGGTGCTGTAGCACATGCTGCAAAGGAACGGTGGTCCGCTTCACAGTTGTTGAGCGCTGAGGGAGCTCCAAGGAACGGCCATCGGAACGGACGCCTCCGCTGGCATGGTCAAGGGCTTCCCGTCACAGGCTTCGAATTGCTGGGCTACGGTCGCCTGAATGCAGTGGTCGCGGGTCCTGGTCCATCGGTCCTCACCATCCGCTCACCATCCGAAGCCCAAGTAGAACAGGCTCTCTTCCTGCTCCCATTTCAGGTACGCGGTGTACCTGCCGTAAGGCATGTCGGTCACATCCACCCATGTGCTCGTCTCTCCACCGGCCGGCATGTCCACGCGCAGTGAGCAGGTGGTGCTCGCGACGCCAAGGCTGTCGTTCAGGTACAGCTCAAAACGGGTGCCCGGTCCGCTGGCAGGGAACTCGAGCAGGTGCCGCGCGTAGTTGGGGTCGCGATCGATGTTGATGGACAATGGTCCGGTGTGCAAGCCGTCCATCTCAAGTGAGAACGAATGGCGCGCGGTGTCGTAGAGGGCGAGGACCTCATTGCGCCTTGCTGCCCAGAGCGCATCGAGCTGCTCGGTGTTCGCGATGGTCTGCGCTTCCTGCACCAGGTCGATGTTGGTGAACCAACCCTTGCGGAAGGGCAGGAGGACCGGTGGTCGCGGTGGGGCACCCAGCTTGGCCATGCGGTCCAACAGGTGCTGCTCCACGCGCCCGTCCAGGTTCAGGTCCACGATCATGGTATCCACCCCGCGTACCACGCGCAACTTGTTGTCCGGGTAGCCGGAGGAGTGGGCCATTTCCACCACCAGCAACGGGGTGCCTTGCACAGTTAGGCAAGGTGTCAAGCGGCGTGGCGTGCCTGGATGGTTCACGGGCGCGTGCGTGTCCGTCACGGTCCAGTATTGACCGCGCGTGATCTGCTCAACGCGATAGTCGCCTTTCAGGGGAACGAGCGTGGGGCCATCCTCGATGAAGGCGAAGTTGTGGCGGTACGAGAACCGGTCATACTGGGCTCCGGCGCGCAAGCACAGGGCAACGAGGAGAACGGCAAGGAGGTGGCGCATCAGGCTTTGGTACACCGAAGATGGGGATGGTCCGATCCTTCGGAGCCGAAGCATTGGTCCATACTCTTGATGTACGCGTGCAAGGCTGCGTGCTCGAAAGGTTGCTGGAGCTTGATGGTGCACGGCGGTCGACCAGTTGACATGTCACTCCGCCTTCACCACGGTGAACGCCGGACCCACCAGTTCCTTGTCTCCCGACAGCAGGACCACTGCGCGGTACTCGCCGGGCTTCCAGGGCCTGCCACGCCCGGGCATGGCGACATGTGCGGGGATCAAGGCGATGGGCCGTTGGTACCACGACGCGCTCGGCATGCCGCAGCAGAGCTGCACGTTGCAGGGCGGCAGGTAGTCCGTCCATTCCTTGCCCTCCTTGCGCTGGAAGCCGTACAGGGGTGTGCCACCGCTGCAGCTTCCGTCCAGCTTCACATCGCCTGTGATCAAGACCTCGATGGTGTCGGTGAGGTAGTAGAACGCCGGTGTGGGCGGACCGGAGCGGATGGCCCGGTGGGAGATCGAGGGCTCCAGCCTCAGCCTTGGAGGGAAGATGGACGGGTCTCCGGGCTGTGCGCTGAGCGCATGTCCGAACACGAGGGAGGATAGTAGGAGCAGGGGACGCATGCCCACCGGTACACACCACCAGCGCATCGGTTCAATGGGACCTCCTTCACCATGCAGAAGACAACCACGGATGCACACAGATGGACACAGACCATCCCGACCCTATCCGTGTTCATCCGTGTGCATCTGTGGTTCCTCTTGTAGTGGCCCCACCCAAGGCGGATCGGATACGGACGAAAGGGCAAAAGTTCCTCGCAGACCGGTCAGCGCGCCACCACATGGAACGGTGGTCCGAGCAAGGGCTTCTTCCCGCGCTCCAACAGCACCACGCGGTATTCTCCCGGCGTCCAGAAGCCGCCCGATGCGGGTCGATGGCCCGCCGCCGGCACCAAGCCTACCGTTGGCCAGCCCGTATCGCGGTAGTACCGGTCGCGCTTGCGGATGCGGTGCGGCAGCGGTTGCAGCTCCTGCCATTCGCCGTTCACCTTGCGTTGGAAGCCATGCACCGGCACACGCGGGTCGAAGGGTGGCACCACCATCACCTCCCCGATCACCATCACGCGTAAGGTGTCGTCTGTGTACAATGTATCGCGGACCGGCAGACCGTGAGCTGCGGGCGCGAGCTGCACGTGGGGTTTCACCTTCACATCAGGCATGCGCGGGATCCGGGCCCGGGGAAAGAGGAACTGGGCGTGCAGCACGTGCATCATCAGCAGGGTGGCGAGGAGGCTCAAGGTTCGCATGCCGATCGGTACACCGCACCTTTTCCAACGTTCACCGGGATCCCGGTCCTTCCGACCCATGTGCGAACGGTTCGCCATGGTGTTGCCTCCCCACAAAGGGTGATATCGGGGGGGCACCCCTTGCATAGTTCAGCGCTCCTTCTAGCTTTACCTGTACAACCAAACTCCCACAGATCATGAGCGCTGTCAGTAATGCTTCAGTAAGTACCACCAAGCCCAGCATCGATGGCAACTCGCCTGCATTGGCAAGAGGCTATCCCACGGGATCGACAACCGGCGGATTCTCCTACCTGGGCACGAACACCGATGCGAGCAAGAATGTTTGGATCGTACTCCAAGCCTCGGCCAATATGGCCAAGACCAGTCCCACAGCTGATAACGCTGGTGAAGTGTTCGACCCTAACACATCCGGTGGTGTCTACTGTTCCATTTGCATTGGCCAGGTGAGCAACCTGAACTGGACGGTGCGAGCGCGTACGACCAAGGATGGCAAGGGCGGTGGTGTTACCTATTCCGCAGGAACTGGCGGTGGCCCCGGTGGCGCTTGATGGCATGAAGAAGAACCGCAAGGGAGCTGCGCACGCCCGTGCGTGGCTCCCTTTTCTTGTTTCCCTCTTCGCCGTCTTTGTGACCGGCGTATCCGTCAACGCTCAGACGTCGGTGGTGGTGACCAAGCAATGGGCGGACAGCACCTTGGCCTCCATGCGTGCCGATCGTGCACGGAATGACCGCGCCACGGTGCGCACCACGGGGATGATCCTCGGTTCCGACCTCGTTCGCCGCGACCCCTGCATCATCGCCGAGGCCTGCGGATTCCGCAGCGCCAGTTTGGCCCAGCTCGGTGAGCTCGATTCAGCGCTGGCCGCTGCACAACGTGCCCTGACCTACTTCCATGCGGGCTGCGATAGCACCATTGTGATGCGTGCCTATCTCGCCAACACCCTCATCGACCTGAAACTGGGACACTTCGAAGAGGTCGACTCGCTTTGTGCCGAGGTCCTTGGCCTGTGGAACGACCGCTGGAAAGCTCCCGGTGTGTACCGTTCGCTCATCACCAACTCGGCCATCGCACGGGCGAACATGGGCGACCTGGAAGGCGCGGAAGCCGCGTTCCGCGATGCCCTCCGCTACAGCCTGCAGGCGAACGATGCGTTCGATATCGACGAAGCCCTCGGCAACCTGGGGACCCTGATGTACAACCTCGGTGAGCTGGACAGTGCGGAGCATTACTGGCGCTCGGCCTTGCGGAACGACATCGCGAACGGCTTCACCAAACGCATCGCGCGCAAGTACGCCAACCTGACCAGTCTGGCCGAGGAACGTGGAGACAACGTGAAGGCCTTGGCCCTTTTCGATTCCGCCCGAAACGTTCGCACAACAAGCCGGTGACCTGGACCTGTTGGTGCGCATAGAGCGCAGCTACGCTTGGAACCTCGGTCAGTTGGGCCGACACGCGGAGGCCATGGAACACATGCGGCAGCACGTGAACTACAAGGACAGTTTGCTGAACATCGAGAAGGTGCGCAGCATGGCCGACATGCAGGAGAAGTACGAAAGCGAGAAGAAGGCACGCGAGATCACCGGATTGAAAGCGGACAAGTTGAGCGCCGCTTTGGACAAGGCCCAGTTGCAGCGCACACGGAACATCTACCTGTTCGCTGCCATTGTGGTGCTGGGCCTGGCCGGTGCCCTGTGGGGCCGTTTGCGCATCACCCAGCGCGCACGCAAGGCCATTCAGAAAGAGAAGGACGTGAGCGAAGGCCTCCTGCTCAACATCCTGCCCGAAGAGGTGGCTGCCGAACTGAAGTTGAACGGAGCGGCCGAAGCGCGGCAATTCGATCAGGCCACGGTGCTCTTCACCGACTTCAAGGGCTTCACCGCCCTCAGCGAACTGCTCACGCCATCGGATCTGGTGGCGGAGATCGATCACTGTTTCAAGGCCTTCGATGGCATCATTGACGCGCGACGCATCGAGAAGATCAAGACCATCGGCGATGCGTACATGGCGGCGGGCGGCTTGCCCGATCCGGCCCACGGAAGCCCGGCTGATGTGGTGCTGGCCGCACTCGAGCTGCAAGCGTTCATGACCGCGTACGCAACGCAGCGCCGTTCTGAAGGCCGTCCGTATTTCGAGATGCGGGTGGGCGTGCACACGGGTCCGGTGATCGCCGGTATCGTCGGGGTGAAGAAGTTCGCTTACGACATCTGGGGCGATACCGTGAACACCGCCAGCCGCATGGAGAGCAGTGGGGCCGTGGGTTGCGTGAACGTGAGCGGTGCCACCTACGCGCTCTTGCAGAACGACCCCCGCTTCCGGTTCGAGGCACGCGGCATGGTGGCCGCCAAGGGCAAAGGCGACATGCAGATGTACTTCGCCTTCCGCAACGACTGACAGTGGATCAACGCGCAGCTCACTGCTGCAGGTTCGCGGCTTCGCGCAACTGTTGTTGGTAGGCGCGGATGGTCGGGTCGTCCGTGGCCGGTACGGTGATGGCCCGGAACACCACGTCCGTGCCTGCTCCTCCCGGTCGGTTCCACGAGTAGGTGATGCTCATGCCGTTGTTGAAGAAGGTCCAGTCGGAACCGGCTTGCATCCGCAGCACGTAGGGGGCGTTGCGGCTGCCGGTGTTGGACACGGCGACCAAGGCGAACACCCCATTGGGCGTGAGGTCGGTGAACACGAGCTTGATCCCGTTCACGATCACGTACTGGCCCTTGCGCATGGTGATGTCCGTGGTGTCCAGCCCACTGCGGATGCTGTCGGCCACGGGTGTGGCGTTGAAGTGGGGCACTTTGCCCGGCCCATTGATCGGGAAGGCGTAGGCGCCGAAGCTCTTCTTCCGGATGTTCACGTACGGGATCTTCACGTAGCCTTGCGTGCCCCAGTTCTGCCCGAACGAGTTCATCACCAGCAACGTGCTGTCGCTGTCGTCGTAACCGGCGCAGGCCATCGCATGGCCACCGGAGTTCTTGCCATCGAAGGTCGCGAGGTCCCAGGTGAAGGGTCGGTTCTCCCGTGCCGCTTCGAAACCGGCCGCACAGAACGAGACGCTGTCCACAACGAAGAGGACCATCAGCGCCTCACCGGCCGCCAGGTGCGCTTTCCATTGGTTCAAATTGCTCTGGGGCAAATACGTGGGTGCGGGCACCTGACCTCCAAAGGATAGGCTCATGCCCAGGGTCATGGCCGAGGAGGGTACCTCCACATTGCAACCCGTCAAGCTGGTGTCGTACGGAACCTCGCTCATGGTGCACAGCCCCGCAAACCCGCAGAAGCCGACGAAGTTGTTCAGGTTGACCCCCTTGTTGCACGGCAGGCTGTCGCCGACCTGCTTGAACAGGCTGAACAGGTAGGCCGGGCTGTAGGCCACGTCCGGGTCCGGCACACCGGTGCGCCGGCCGTAGCGGTTGTTGCGGCGGTTGCTGCAATACGTCTGCACGCCATAGGCCCACGCCCACGCCGCACAGCTGTATTGCTGGTGCTGGTTGCCCGGCGGTGGGAACCATGCGCTCAGGTCCACACGACGCGGCAGCGTGTCCAGCGCGGTGGTGTCGTGCCTTACGATCGGCACCACCGGTAGCTCGTGCGACCCAGGGAGCTCCAGGCCGTAGTTCACCTCTGGGTCCTGCCGTGCGGGGTCCTGGTAGGGCGCTTCCCCACCGTTGCAGGCCGTGAGCAGGACCAGCAGCAGAAAGGTGATCGAGCAGGGGAGCGAAAAGGGTCGACGCATGGGAGAGGGGGATGTGCCCGTTCACCTATCCACTGGCCGCTGAGGTTGATGACACAGACACCACCCGTTCGCGGACCTTCCTTCAGATGTGGATCAGCCAGGCCGGTGTGGGTCGCGTTGGAGAGGAAGCGCTTTCACCAAATGTAGCGAGCAGCGGTCAGCAAGTGCATCGCTGTCCGCCGCAGTGGTTACAGCACCGAACTCAGCGCTGAATGTGCCCGGCTTCGCGCAACTGTTGCTGGAAGGCGCGCACGGCAGGATCGTCCGTGGCCGATACGCTCACGGCCCGGAAGTTCCCTTCATCGCCCGTTCCCACGGCCCCGCTCCACGCGTAGGTGATGCTCTTCCCGTAGTTGAAGAAGGTCCACTCCTCGCCCTCTTTCATGCGCAAGATGTAGGGCGCATCATTCGTGCCCATGTTCGACACCGCCACGTTGGCGAATATGCCGTTGGGCGTCAGTCCGGTGAAGATCAGTTTCACCCCGTTCACAATGACGAACTCGTTGGTGTGCATGGTGATGTAGGTGGTGTCCAAGCCGGTGCGCACGCTGTCCTCCACACCCTTGGCGTTGAGCACGGGCGTTTTGCCGGCACCGTGGATCGGGAACGCGTAGGCACCGAAGCTCTTCTTGCGCACGTTGGCATACGGGATCTTCACGTAGCCCAGGGAACCCCAGTTCTGTCCGAACGAGTTCATGACCCACAAGGTGCTGTCGCTGTCGTCGTAGCCCGCGCACGCCATGGCATGTCCACCGGAGTTCACACCGTCGAAGGTGGCCAGGTCCCACGTGAACGGGCGCTCCTCCCGCGCGGCTTCGAAACCCGCCGCACTGAACGACACACTGTCCACAACGAACAGCACCATCAGCGCTTCGCCTGCGGCCAGGTGGGCTTTCCACTGGTCCAGGTCGTTCTGGCTCAGGTACGTGGGCTTGGGCACCAGGCCCCGCACCGCCAGGCTCGAGCCCAGGCTCATCAGCGAGGATGGTATCTGCACGTGGCAACCGGTGCGGCTGGTATCGTAGGGCGCCTCGCTCATGGTGCACAGGCCGGCGATGTCCGTAAAGCCCAGGAACGCGTCCAGGTTGACGCCGTAGTTGCAGGGCAGCGTGTCGAAGGTCTGTTTGAACAAACTGAACAGGTAGGCCGGGCTGTAGGCCACGTCCGGATCGGGCACGCCGGTGCGGCGCCCGTAGCGGTTGTTGCGGCGGTTGCTGCAATACGATTGCACGCCATACGCATTGGCCCATGCCGCACAGCTGTATTGCTGGTGCTGGTTGCCCGGCGGTGGGAACCAGGGGCTCAGGTCCACCTTGCTGGGCAAAGAGGTCGTGAAGGAGGGTCCGCGCTTCACGATGGGCGCACCGGGCAGGGCGTGCAGGGCAGGGGGCAACAACCCGTAGTTCACGTGCGGGTTCTCCTCGGTCGGTTCCTCTTGGGGTGCGGCCAGGCCGCCCGCCATGCCCAACGCCGGCAGCAGGAGGGTGATCACGAATAGAAGTGCATGATATCGACGCATGGGGGATGGTGTTCCACCGGTTCACCTGTCCACCGCCGTTGCCGTTGGTGGGCAGCGCCACCGAACGTTCACGGAACTTGCTACGTGTGGATCGGGCAGGCCGGTGCGGGTTGCGTTAGCGGAAGCGCTTTCCCTCAAATGTAGCTGCGGCCCGCCCTGGTTTTACGGCGGTGCGCTGTGCATCGGAACCGATGGTCCGTGCTCCGGTGACAGCCTCCATTGAAATGGTAGGTGGCCTGCCCTCGTTGGCTTGGAAATGTTCAGCTACGGTCGCAATGGAAGCGCTCGCAGGGTCTTTCAGGCGGGCCGTTCACAAACCACTGCACCATTGATCACCTTGCGATGTTCCGGACCAAAACCCTGGAATTTGCCTTCCATGCGCTTTCCGTCCGGATCCACGCGCAACATCATATGGCCATATTGGCCTGCGTCATTCACCACGTTGCGGTATGCGAAAGACACGAACTCATCCTTCATCGATCCATCGAACGCATAGTTCTGGGGAGCTGTCAGAATGGAGGTGACAAAGGTGATATCTCCCTTGAAGCGTTTGAAGTCCAAGGTGCCCGATCCGTGATCCGATCGCCTTCCTTGTTGAACGTGAACGATCCAGTGATCTCGAGGATCTTTCCGTTCACCTCTTGATGAGCGGTGACATTCCACGCGCCGGTCACGTCAATGGCGCTCTGGCCTGCGCTGCGCATCGGGTCGCGCAGGAAACCCAGTAGTTCGTGCGCGGTGGCGTCCAAATTCTCCAGCATTGGATAGTGCGCGCTGGCCGGGATCAATGCCAAGGACGCCTGAGGAAAGACCGAGCGTGCTTCCGTGATCGGCGCTTCGCCAAATGGATCCTCGGTCCCCGATAGGAGCATGACAGGCACCTTCACATGGCCCATCCGTTGCCTTAGGTCGAAACCGATGTTCTTCAAGTCGGCCACCAACGAATTATAGGTGGTAACGGACATGGTGCCAGGACCAAGCCACCGAGTGAATTCAACGGCGTGCGTGTTGTCGGCGAAGTAGGTGGTTGCAGCAGGAGGAAGAGGTCAAGGAGCACGGCATTGGGATCACAGCTGTGGCAAGGCTTCCAAGCAATTCGTTCGCTTTTTGGTTTTCTGCCTCATCCAACTTCGCCAAGAGATGTGGAAGCAGCGTATCAAAGACCTGTGCGGATAGGCCAGCGATGTTGATCAGGACCAATGACCGAACACGGTCGGTATAGCGCTCCGCGTAGGCAGAAGCAAGCATGCCGCCCCATGAATGTCCTACCAGGGTCCAGCGATCGATCTCCAAATGAACCCGCAAGCGTTCGAGATCGCTCAGGTAAGATGTGAGCGCCAACTCTGTAGTACCAGCGCTAGTGGAAGCTCCTGTGCCACGTTGGTCCGGCAGGATCACCTGGTACGCGCCGGACAATCGTTCCGCAAGCGCCTGTAGATAGCCAGCCGCGAAGCCCGGACCACCCGACAACAATAGAATGGGATCGCCAGACCCGAAGGTCGAGTAGTGAAGAAGTTCGTTCGCCATGATGGAACGAAATTACCCAGAGTTGGCAGTGATCCAGAGCAACGGATGGCTCAGGTCTTCCCGCACAATTCCACCCGATGCCACTTCAGGTATTCAAGCTTCAGGCTGGCAGCCTCGGCGGGAATGATCAGTGGCTTGCCCTCATAGGCTTGGAAGTGCTGGGCCACGGTCGCATGAGCGAATGGGTCACGCAGGGAAGGCACCGCCGTTCGTACGGCAGACCTTGGATAGGCTACAGGTTCGTCCGCGGAAGGTCCCACGGCTTCACGTTGCTGCCAGGGATGCGAACCGGACGGATGCTGTTGAACCGTTGTTGGTCCAAGCGCTCCATCTGCTCCAATTGCTCCTCGAACAACTTGCCGTGGTCCACGAAGGTGATGAGCTGCGCCACCTGATGCGGCACCACCCATGTGCCGATGATGTAGCCTTGGGTCACGCCCACGCGCACCTCGCCGCTCTGCGAACAGTACTCTGTGCCGAAGCACATGTTCTCGCGAAGGAATTCTTTCAAGCGGGTAAGGCCATCAATGGTGCGATTGAACCGATCCTCGTATTGCTCCAGCACATGGTGGCTGATGTGGTGGCACACGCCGTCCTGCACGATGCGCGCGGCCCGGTAGTAGCCGTCGGTGCCGCGGTACCACACAAAGGGAACGATGTTCAGCACCTTCTTGGTGGGCAGCATGCCGACGAGCCAGTTGTTCCCCTCCGGCGAACGGTACGCGTGAAGCTGGGGCACCATGCGCAAGCTCTTGTCCACCAGGCATCCGTTATGGGATTGAACGATCATGGCTTCGTGCCCCTTGAACGGGCCAACGCAGTCCGGGGTTTCTTCCGCTCCCCGAGCCACCGGGATATCGCGCCACGCATGGCCACCAAACGCCTGGTTTTGGATGGCCGAAGTGACCATACCATGGTCAAGGTGCGACAATAACAAGATCAAGGTGCGACCATAACAAGATCAGGGTACGAGCATAACAAGGTCATGGTACGACCATAACAAGATCAGGGTACGAGCATAACAAGATCATGGTATGACCTTGACAAGATCAAGGTGCGACCATAACAAGATCAGTGCGACCATAACAGTCAGGGTGTGACCATAACAAGATAACAAGATCATGGTACGAGCATAACAAGATCAGGGTGCGAGCATTAACAAGATCAGGGTACGACCATAACAAGGTCATGGTATGACCTTAACAAGATCAAGGTGCGACCTTAACAAGGTCAGGGTACGGCCTTACCATGGTCATGTATTTCCCTCCGGGTCTCTCCCCAGCCAATGCCTTGTACTTGCCCAGATGGTCAGGAGGACCCTGAGGCCACCGCTGCTGGTCAGGAGGGCGGTGGGCCGCCCGACCCGATGGATTATGGCCAAGGCTCAGCAGCCAGCGCCGTGATCCCAGAAAAGTGAAGCTCACGGCCCCAGGTAAGGTCAGTTTGGCAGGCGATCCAAGTCCTTTGGCAGCCCATCGTGGGCACGATGTGGTCGCACCATGGGTACGATGCCATCGAAAAGAGCTTCTTTTTGAGGGCACCATGGGCACGATGCGGTCGCACCATGGGTACGATGCGGTCGAAAAGAGCTCCTTTTTGAGGACACCATGGGCACGATGTGGTCGCACCATGGGTACGATGCGGTCGAAAAGAGCTCCTTTTTGAGGACACCAAGGGCACGATGCGGTCGCACCATGGGTACGATGCCATCGAAAAGAGCTCCTTTTTGAGGACACCAAGGGCACGATGCGGTCGCACTATGGGTACGATGTGGTCGCACCAAGGGCACGTTTTCCCTCCGGGTCTCTCCCCAGCCAATGCCTTGTGCTTGCCCAGATGGTCAGGAGGACCCTGAGGACACCGCTGCTGGTCAGGAGGGCGAAGGAGCGCCCGACCACACCCGTTGAAAGGCTGAGCGAAGGTTCGTTCGTGCATCGTTGTTCGTTGCTCGTTGTTCGTGTTGCTCCGAGCAAACTCATCGGAAGCAGCATCGCGTGCCAGGCATTCCGAACAACGAACAACGATGCACCGCGATCGAATGACAAGGGGGGCGGTGGGCCGCCCGACCCGCTGAAGTAGAAGGCCAAGGCTCAGCAGCCAACGCCGTGAAGCATCCAGAGAAGGCGCTGAAGCCTTGGGCCCCTGGCTCGTGGCCCTGCAGATGGAGGAAGCTCGCGCGCCGAATATCCTTCAGGCCGTAACAGGCCTGGCCAGCCTTTGGCGTGCCTAAACCACTGAATGCGCCTTTGACCGTAAGCTCTAGGGCCCCTCAAAAGGGCGGCACGGCCAGACTCAACATTCGCTACCGCGAAAAGGCTTTGCAGCCAACGGTCGCAGGCCGACAAGGCTCCCAGAGACCCCAAAGATGTGGGCCCCGTAAAGTGCCGGCCCGGTTCGCGCCCCATCGCGGAGTGCAGGCCTGCGTCAAGCAGAGCGGACTGTGCAGACGTCGTACTGGCTTATCTGCAGGCGCTCTATTCGAGCCTGAAGACCATTATCTTCTTCCAGGCAAGACATCTAACGTGGCCTGAAAGCGAATAGCAAAAGCTTCTCCCGGATGTCTAGTGGTAAAAGCACAGAGTTCCAGTATTATCTTTGCCTCCGTTCTAACCTGTCACACTGCCCATCCATGGACCAAACATCAATTCTTAAAACCAGCAGTTTGGCTGACCCGCCTCGATGACGCGCTCAAAACCAACAGAAACAGTACCGCATGCCAGTCAAGACGTTCGTTGGCAATAGCGGTAGCGAACGCGTTCGTACTGATCATGTCGTCTTTGAGATTCCGGAGAAGTACACTGGCGTGGCGAAAACGAGCGAAGCGCCAACACCGAACTAAAGGCGCAGCGGAAACTGGACCTGAGCCATGCTGCAGGGATCGGTCGCTACATAGGGCTGAAAGGGCTCCTGTACGCAACGCGATTCTCCATACACGAGAGAAGACAAGAAGGCCGCTGACGGAGGGAGAGATGAGTGCGTCATCAAAGCGATGGGCGAGCAACCCGCCCTATCATCTCCATCCGCCATTGGACACACCATTTCGGGAAAGGGTGAGAACGGGATGAACTTGAAAGTCCTCCTCTGCATTGTAGCTGGCGATGAAACCGGCGAGCTATAACATCTTCGTGAACCGCATGGTGATGTATTCTGGGTCATGGATGGGCAACATCGTCGTTCAAGGGGGTGCAGTTGGTTTTTGGTTCCTGGGATGCTGTTCGCACAAATCGCCGTTGCCCGGCGCTGCGTGCGCCTAGTTTCCTGAGAGCAGGAAGATGCAAGGAAGACCTGAGCCCGACTGAATTACTCGTGTGGGAGGCGTGTTGGCTAAACGAAGAAGTGCACACTTACGCTTGAGGGTGCACCTGGGTCTGAACATTCACCAGGAACGACAACCCTCCATGAGACCCGGAGTAGAATTCCCTAGCGAAGAAGAAGGTGGAGAAGGGGCTTGCGTTTCCAGGTGCCCGATGGGTCAATCCGATCAATGTCTATGCGTCAAGGAAGAACTGAAGGATGGGGTCTTCGCTGGGATGCCATTTCCTCGGTCAGTATGACGTAAAGTGAACTGGAGCCGTATCCTAGGAAGCGGGCTTACCTCTCGGAAGGACCTCATCGCCATCAATGCTATACTCTTTCTCAATCGACCACCGTTCAGCGAAGTTCTTTAGCCCCAAGGACGTCGAACTGCGCCGGGGAAATGGCAACGAGTTTTTGGTCGATGGTCCCAGAGTTGAAGGACGCCACAGCTGAACGATGCGAAGCAAAAGACTGTGTTACCTCAGCCCGTGGCACTTGAAAGCGCTGGCTAAGTTGTGGTAGCGCGACTTCCATTGAGAAGAATCGGACTGGAATACACCGGAGAACCGGGCGATAAGCTCGTGCAAGGCATTGGGTCCGTGGACTTCAGTCATGAGAATCCGATGTGGCGTACTACCAGATCAGCGACGAGCGCGCGCAAGGCGTCTTGGCCTTGACCTGAGCGAGTATGTCCCGTGAGAAGGAGGGCGTTAACCGCGACATCGGTAGGTATGTACGACACAGCACACCAGAGCATTCCACTTCGGAGCGAAGGCACAATGACATCTTCCCATCATTGGTGCATATATGGTGCGATGGAAGCATGTCTTCCGAAGAGGCACAAACAGCTCAGTTGGACTCCAGGAGGGCAATTCGGTCGGCTTGGAAGTAGCGGATCAGGCAAAGACCCCATCCCCTTCGGCGGTCAAACAGATTCACGACGAGGACTTCCAAGTATCAAATGCTAGAACAGACCTCTCTACATCAGTGGCCTATCTGTCATAAGTTTTTCGGAAGAGCGCGTGTGATTCAAAGTCCGTGGATTCGTTTACGTCCACGGAACTCATGGGGAGAAAAGTGAGTCGGCTGATCGAACACATATGGTTATGAACTGACAGCGGTGAATGGAAGTGTAGTTCGCCGATCAGTCGATCCCCCTCCACGGCAACATCGATCCGGCACGGTCGACACTTGCTCACATCTACTTTACCAAATGACACATGCATATTCATATCTACTCCCGAAGTACCGCACACCAAACCACAGGTAGAAGAACATCGAGAAGGCCTACCATGAGGCTGCCGGCAATTCCCGGGACAAGAACGGCGGTATCCCCGACGCAGCGGAGATGTTCCGGAAGGTGAAGGCGGCGTACGACCGCCCTTGTAGCCGGTCACAGCAAGCGCCGCGGATGCGCAGCGCAAGTATCGAGAACAGGCAGAGGGCTGCGAAGAAGGCGAAGGCCGAGTCTGACAGGCAGGCACGAGCTGCGCCCCCGCTCCACCCCCGCAGGGTCAATCGGGCATTAGTCCGTGGGCGGCCGTGTTCGCACTCATTGCTCTCGTCTTCGTCATCGCTTTGCGCTGGTTCATGGGCTCGAACTTGAAATGGCGGCAATCCCGGGTTCCACTTCAGCTTGAACGACCATGGCCTACCTAACGAACGACTCGAACGCCCCTACGATACGGCACCGGTGGGATACTGCCACCTGTGCCACGAAGCTCTCCTACAAGAACTACGCGCAGTATGGCGAGCGCGGTGCGTGGGAGGTCGAACACTCCAAGCCGATAGCACATTTGGGACCAGTCACGGGCAGCAACCTGATCGGGCTGGCATCTCGTGCAACCGGTCCAAGCGTTGGGAGCAGCCGCACCGCGCGAAGCCGGAGACGGTCAGAGCCGTGCGCCATACTCGCTCGAAGGTATTGCGCAGAAACCGCGGCAAAAACCATAGCGAGGTGGTGCGCTGGGTGCCATCATCGGTTCCCGGTTCGGTCCTGGTGGCACGGTGGTGGGCGTTGCGACATCGGTGCACTTATTCCGGTAGGACAAGAACAAAGCGCCGAAGAAGTGAAACCCGAAAACTACAGTACCACAGGACCCGACCTCAACGACAGAATTCTCGCTGCGCGCAAAGCAATGTCAAGAAATCACCCCGCATAGCGAAAAAGGTCTCCAAAGAAGAAGGGGTAGGCAGTTTCACGTCGCCCGAGATTTCTCCCCCGTTATGAGGTATCCTGAAGACTCTGGGTTGCGGCAGGCGGACGGCAGTGTTGCGTTCAGTTCAATGGTGCAACAAGCCGCTGTGGAGGAACAATCGGACGATGGAACAGTTGAACCTCGCGTATCAGGCTCACATCTATGCCTTCTTCGGGTGGAACGCGATAT
>JADKHI010000005.1 GCA_016721825.1 Flavobacteriales bacterium | reverse complement strand
GGATGCAGCGCGGTGCCTTGGGAGGCGGTACTTCGTGATGGTCATGGGGTTGGTTTCGTTTGGTGTGCACTGTTTGTGCGACGACCCCGATGATCGAAACCCGATACCAGCTGAAATAATGCGCCAATACGGCTGGTTGTGCGAAAGAGAAACGCCAATATGGCGCTATTGACGCCTAAAGATGTGCCAATCCAGCCTTTTGCGGGTCGGCAGCCGTGGAGGATGCGCTGAAACTGGCGGTCGGGCCGAAGCCCAACGCTTTTCGGTCGAGGCGATCCTCGGTCGTGGTGCTCGCGCCGAGATCGAAGGCTCGGCCTGGTGACGTGACCACCGGCATCCACCGAAACACGGATCGACACCACACCACCACCACGACATTGGAACCCCGGCCGATGCAGGTACTGATCGCTTCGGTCCTTCCGGTCGTATTCCACCATGGCACACCTTCCACCTTGGTGGGCTTGCAGGATGTCCTCGGTGAGCCATGGACTTCTTGGGGTCCCACTTGCTGGGGTCCAAAGCCGAGCGGTTATGTCCTCGCCACGCGCGGTCCCGTTCAGCAGGCGCTCGAACTCCTCCCGTTCCATCTCCCTGAGGTCCTCTTCGACCGATTCGCTGATGCGTTCCTGTGCTCGGGCGCTCAAGCGTTGCTGGCTCTGCTCGGCGCTCACGTTGCTGCTCAACGACTCACCTCTTGCGCATGGTACGCGCTGCTCTTGCAGTTCTTCCGGCGTTTGCTCGATGCGGTGGCGTGGCCACTTCAATGATCATTCTCCCGGTGTATCCTCTTCCTTCTTGATGCACTTGCGGGTTCTGGAAGGCGGCACGAACAGCACCACGGTGTGCAGCATCAGCGAACCGACGATGCCCAGCTTGTTCCGGTCGAACCAGTCCAGAAAGTTGGTCCACATGATGGTGCTGTACGCAAAAGCCTTGCCCGACGCGTGTTGAGAGGCGGGAAAGTTACGTTCCGAAGCCCATCACCGCATGCGGATGCGCCATTCCGTTGGAAGCAGGTTGTTCCACCGGTTGCCAGCGCCGCGCACGAGCCCAGCCCGAAGCCTTGGTACGTGATCCGTCGGTATTCGCCGTTCCGGCGCTTCGGGCCCGAAGCACTTCGCCCCGCAGAAAGGTCAAGGCGTGGACGGCCCACTTCCAGGTCCTCCACGCCAACGTCAGGCCTGTTCGCGTAAGCGCAAGCCGCGTGTGGAACGGTGCTGCCCTGAGGCCCAACAGCACTGACCGGTGTTCCGCCGACAGCACCCGAAGCCCACTGACAAGGAGACGCACTGTTGAAGCTAAGCGGACGGCGCATGGTGGAGGATATCCGCCTGCACGAACTCCTCCATCCCCTGTGGGGAACCGACGGGCTCCGCACGGACCCCGGGTTTGCGCAGGGCACCGATGAAGAAGGCCTTCACCGGTGACGCGGTGGGGCAGGGCCAACAGACCGAAGTTGGTGCGGCGAAGACCCGTTTCCGCGAGCGCCGGAAGTGCGATGGGCTCAGCTCGTTCTTCGCGCACCATAACGGCCAGTGGAACCATCGTCCTCTTCTCGGCCCAGGTGCAGGTGCTGTAGATGAGCGCGCCGCCAGGGCTTCCAACATGTCCCAGGCATGGCGAAGGATGTCCCGTTGCGTGTTCGCCATTGCTTCCGCCAAGGCTGGCGACCATTGCTGGCGCGCGAAGGGTCTTGCACTCATGCCTTCGCCGGAGCGGGGGCATCCACCACCACGAGGTCGAACAGTGGCCGAGCCCGGCGAAGCGTTCCGGCGTGTCCCCGGTGATCACGTGGCCTTCGCGCCCCATTTCCAGAGGTTCTCCAGCAAGGCTTTCTGCCTACGCCGGTCCACCTCGTTGCTCACCGGCAAGAGTGGGGCCAAGCAGCGTCGCCAGGTGCGTTGACTTTCCGCCGGGCGCAGCGCACAGGTCCACCGCAGCGATGTTCTTCCTTGCAAGCCCGCTGGCCAGAAAGGCCTGCTCAATAGCATGGACGAAGCTTCTTGCACGTAGCAACTTAACCGGCATGGAACAAGGGGTCGAGCGTGAAGACCGGCCGTTCCGGCAAGTAGCGACCTGTAGCGCACCACGGTACCGGCAGACCTTCAGGACTCACCAACCTTGCCGGGGTTCAAGCGGATGCTGACGGGGGAAGCTGTGTCAACGCTGCCAGGACCTGTTCCGCCTCGGGCCGAATTGAAGGAAGAGCCGTTCGCGCAGCGTCCGGCACAGGAACAGGGCCGGGAGGGGGCGGTGCTTGCGGGCCATCAGAGCGTGGCGGCGGCGGCTTCGCGCATCAGCGTTTCCGCGCGGTCAGGCCCCAGGGATACCAGCTTCACTGGAACGCCCGGTGGCCGTTTCGCTGGTACGGATGTACGCTTCCAGTGCTTCGGGCAGGAGGCGTTCACGGACAGTTCGCCCCATCCGGGTACTGTGGTATACACGGGTTCCACCGTGCCGCTGATGTCGTAGGGCAGCCTGTCGGTGAGCTGGCCGTTCACTTGGTAGTGCGTGCGAGCTGGATGGTCTCCATGCCGCTGAGCACGTCGGCCTCATCATGGCCAGCTCGCTCACGCCGTTGATCGTCACGGCGTACTTCAGTGCCGGAAGGTCCAGCCAGCCACAGCGACGCGGACGTCCCGTGGTGCTACCGAATTCGCTGCCCGCTTTGCGGATCACGCTCGCCGACCTCGTCGGTCAGGCTCCGTTGGAAAGGGCCGCTGCCCACGCGGGTGCAGTAAGCCTTGAAGATGCCGATGACCCGACCGATGCGGGTGGGGGCCACGCCCAGGCCTGTGCAGGCACCAGCGGAGATCGTGTTGCTGCTCGTTACGAACGGGTAGGTGCCGAAGTCGACGTCCAGCAGGGTGCCTTGCGCGCCTTCCTGCGAAGCACTCTTCCCCGCGTTCAGCTGCTCGTCCAGCCAATGCTCGCTGTCCACGAAGCGGTAGGTCTTCAGGCGCTCCAAGGCGTCCAGCCACTCGGCCTCGTGCTGTTTCCAGTCGAACGCCTCGGTGTACATGCCGAGCAGGCGTTCGTGCTTGCGCACGAGCACTTGGTATCGCTCCTTCATGTCCGAACGCTCGAGGTCGCCGATGCGGAACCCGTTGCGGCCGGTCTTGTCCATGTAGGTGGGACCGATGCCCTTCAGCGTGCTGCCGATCTTCTCCTTGCCCTTATCGGCCTCACTGGCGGCGTCCAAGGCACGGTGCGTGGGCAGGATCAGGTGCGCGCGGCGGCCGATCAGCAGGCGATCGCGTACGTCCACGCCGGCTTTCGCCAAGGCATCCACTTCGCGCAGAAAGGTCACGGGTCGATCGCCACACCGTTGCCCACCAGGTTCATTACGCCATCTCGGAAAATGCCGCTGGGGATGGTGTGCGGCACGTGCTTCCCGGCCTTCGAACAGCAAGGTGTGCCCTGCGTTCGGACCGCCCTGAAACGGGCGATGCGCTTTGGAATAGCCCGGGGCATCACGTCCACCACCTTGCCCTTGCCCTCGTCACGCATTGGGCGCCGAGCAGTACGTCAACACGTGCGCTCATGCTGGCTTAACCGCGAAAGTGGGCGATGGCGGAGCAACGTCGGCGGTGATGGTGAACACCGAGTCGAGCTTGTGACCACGAAGAGCTGTTTCACGCCTTGCGACAAGCCCGCAGCACCACGTCACCACCGGCGTTGCGGGTGCGCGTCAGCACGTTGATCGGAGATGTTGAGGCCTGTGCTATTCATGTATTGCAGCGCGGCCAGGTCGAGCACCACGGCGGTGTGGCCCTGCCCAAGCTCCTGGTCAAGGTGCCGATCGTATTTGTCGGCCTGCTGCTGGTCCATTAGGCGGCCATGCAGGTGGAACACCTTGCAGCCGTTCTCCTCGGAGACCTGCAGTCAAAGGTGGGGCGGTCGGTCACGGTCATTGTTGGTTGCGTTTCGCCTGGCGGCTGCTGCACAGGCCGTAGATATGTAGTGCGTGGCTTTCCACCTTGAAGTCCATCACGTCGCCCACGGTGCTCCGGATGGCTTGGATCCGTGGGTCGCAGAACTCCATCACCTTGTCGCAGTCGGTGCAGATCAGGTGGTCGTGCTGGCGGAAGGAATAGGCTTTCTCGAACTGCGATTGTGCCCGCCCGAACTGGTGGCGGCGGACCAGCTGGCAGTCCAGCAGCAGGTCCATGGTGTTGCACAAGGTGGCCCAGCTCCGCGGTACTTCTTCCGCTTCATGCGGGTGTACAGCCGCTCGATGTCGAAGTGCCCGTCGTGGTCGTGGATCTCCGTCAGGATCGCGAAACGCTCAGGCGTCTTGCGGTGGCCCTTCTGCTCGCAAATAGCGTCGGAGAAGAGCCGCTGGACGTTCAGGCTGATGTCCGGGGTGGCCATGGCAGGGCGAAGGTAGCGTCTAGCGAGGGATCAGGCCTCAATGATCGATCCGCTCGACCATCCGCACGCCGCGCACGCGCGCAGCTTGTCCATCAGTGAGCGCAGGTGTTCGGCGTCGTGTGCGTGGCCATCACCTTGCCTTCGAAGATGCCGTCGTTGCTCTCGAAGCTGATGGAGCGCATGTTGAGGTTGTGCTCATGGCTGATGATGGTGGTGATCTTGTTCACGAGGCCCACCGCATCGGTGCCGCTGAAGGTGATGCCGGCGAGAACTCCACGCTGTCCTTGCCCTTCCACCGCGCCTTCACGATGCGGTAGGCGAAGTTGCTCATGAGCTGCACGGCGTTGGGGCAGTTCACGCGGTGAATGCGGATGCCCTCGGTCTCGGTGATAAAGCCGAACACATCGTCGCCGGGGATCGGGTTGCAGCAGGGGCTGAGCTTGTACTCGATCTTGTGCAGGTCGTCGCCGATGCTCAGGGTGCTGTTGGTCTGCCCGCGCATTTCGCCCACCACTTCCTCCAGGTGCGCTCGTCCTCCTTGGGCTTCACGCGGGGCAGTACCAAGCGTCCGTTCTTCACGGTGGGCTGGCCCAGGCGGTGAGGTCGTGGCGGCCGCGGGCTATCTGCCAGAAGAGGTCGGTGGCGAAGTGGCGCGGAAGTATTCGGCCAGGGTCCTGATGTTCTGATCGTCCATGCGGGCGCCCCAGCCGCGCAGGATGCGTTGCACCGTTTCGCGACCCACCACGGCGAGCTTCTTCTTCTGTTCGCGCAACTGGCAATCTTCTGCTTCGCCTTGGCAGTGACCACGTAGGACATCCAGTCCTCCTTGGGCTGCTGCTTCTTGCTGGTGATGATCTCGTCATGGTCGCCGTTGCGCAGGGGCTGGCTCAGCGGCACCAGCTTGTGGTTCACCTTGGCGCCGATGCATTGGCGGCCCACCTGGCTGTGGATGTCGAAGGCGAAGTCCAGCGCGGTTGAACCCACGGGCAGGTTGCGCATTTCGCCCTTCGGGGTGAAGATCATGATCTCGTCGCTGAAGAGGTTCAGCTTGAAATCGTTCACGAAGTCGAGGGCGCTGTTGCCGGGGTCGCCGAGGATGTCGCGGATCTTGGTGAGCATGGCGTCCAGCGCGCCGGCGTGCGCGTCGTCGTCCTTGTAGCGGTAGTGCGCGGCGAGGCCCATCTCGGCGATCTCGTCCATGCGCTTGCTGCGGATCTGCACTTCCACCCAACGACCGCCGGGACTCATCACGGTGGTGTGCAGGCTCGCGTAGCCGTTGGCCTTGGGAATGCTGATCCAGTCGCGCAGGCGGTCGGGGTTCGGCTGGTAGTAATCGGTGACCACGGAGTACACCTTCCAACAATCGGCCTTTTCCAGCTCCTGCTTGGTGTCGATGATAATACGGATGGCGAAGACGTCATACACCTCCTCGAAGCTGACGTTCTTCTTCAGCATCTTGTTGCGGATGCTGTGGATGCTCTTCGGCCGCCCTTGATCTCGTATGGAAAGCCTTCGCGGTCCAAAGCCTCGCGGATGGGCAAGGTGAACCGGCTGATGAAGCGCTTGCGCACGGCCTCGCCCTTCTTCAGTTTCTGTTCGATCTCCGCGTAGATCTCCGGTTCCTTGAACTTCAGGGAAAGGTCCTCCAGCTCGGTCTTGATGTTGTAAAGGCCGAGGCGGTGGGCGAGGGGTGCATAGAGGAAGAGGGTCTCGCTGGCGACTTGAGCTGCTTGTCGCGCGCCATGCTCTCCAGCGTGCGCATGTTGTGACAGGCGGTCGGCCAGCTTCACCAGGATCACGCGGACGTCCTGCGCCAGGGTCAGCAGCACCTTGCGGAAGTTCTCCGCCTGCATGCTGTCCGTCTGCCATTGCACCGTACTGATCTTGGTGAGCCCGTCGATGATGGTGGCCACGGTGGGACCGAACAGGTCGCGCACTTCGTCCAGCGTCAGATCAGTGTCCTCGACGGTGTCGTGCAACAGCGCCGCAACCACGCTGGTGGTGCCCAATCCGATCTCCTCCGCGCAGATGCGGGCCACGGCGATCGGGTGATAGATGTAAGGCTCGCCGCTCTTGCGCCGCTGGTCCTTGTGGGCCTCCACCGCGATGTTGAAGGCCTTGCGGATCTGACGCGTGTCCTCGGACGTGCGCTCACCGCGCAGGCTTCGCAACAGCCCCTTGTAGCGGTTGACGATCTCCTCCTTCTCCTTCTCCAGGTCGATGACCGGGGCGGGCGTACGCTCCGGGGCCGTGCTCATTGGCCGCAAGTTACTGCTGCGGGGCGCCTGCAAAGTCAGATCGCAGACGGCGCGCTAACCATCATCCGGTCACAGGCGGTCCTTCGGATAGGCTCAGGAGCCTGTGCTACTATTTCGCTGGAAGGATCGGCCCCGCACTTCCCGAAGCCGATGCGCCGCCGTTCTTCTCGCAGTGGCCGCGCATCACCAGGGGTGTCGCCGTCGTTCAGGAACTTCCGCTCGCTGCCGTCGTGCAGCTTCAGGGGCTTGGTGCCTTTCCATGTCAGCTCCAGCAAACTACCGTAGCTGTCGGGCGTATCGCCGCTGATGGTACCGCTGGCCATGAGGTCGCCGGACTGGACGTTGCAACCGTTCACCGTGTGGTGCGCCAGCTGCTGGGCCATGCTCCAGTACAGGTGTTTGAAATTGCTGCGGCGGATCGTGGTCTCCTTGCCATCCGCCGTGGCGATCCGGCTTCAAGTGCAATATCGAAGTGGTGGTCGCCGACCTGTTGCAGGTAGGGGAGCACTGGAGGGTCCTGCGGGCGAAGCGACGCGGAAAGGCTGAAGGGCGTCCAAGGTCACCGCAGGCGCTGATGCTGCTGCCGAAGTTCTTGCCGAGGAAGGGGCCGAGCGGTACGTATTCCCAGGCCTGGATGTCGCGCGCGCTCAATCGTTGAAGAGCACCAGCCCGAAGATGCGTTCCTCGGCCTCAGCGGTGCTGACGCGGTCGCCAAGCTCGTTGGCATCGTAGGTGATGAAGGCCACTTCCAGTTCCATGTCCAACTGGCGCGTGGCGGCGAAGATGGGTTCCGCATCCGGGCTCGGCGAACTGACCCATGGGACGGCGGATGGGGGTGCCGCTTACGACGATGCTGCTGGCACGGCCATGGTAGCCGACAGGCAGGTGCAGCCAGTTGGGTAGGAGCGCGTTCGGCGGGGTCGCGGAACATGCAGCCCACGTTGTAGGCGTGCTGGCGGCTGCTGTAGAAATCCGTGTAGTCACCGATGTGCATAGGCATCGCCAGGATCAACTCGTGCACGGGCACCATCGCTTTGCGCACCTTCTCCTGCACGGCCGGGTGCACATCGTGCTGCAACAGCTCGGACAGGCGTTGACGCAATGCACGCACAGGTTCCGGACCTTCCAGCAGCAAGCCGTTCAGGCGGTCGATGTACTCGGTGCCTTCCTGTTCCACCACGGAAGGGATCAGCTCCATTTCCCACAGCATGTACAGGTCCACCGCCATGTCACCGATGCGGGTGTAGGCTGAATAGTCCTCCCCATCGCGCGAGCCCACACCGAAGGGCAGGTTCTGGATCGGGAAGTCGCTGTTGGCGGGTACGTTCACCCAGGAGCGCAGGGCGGGGTCGTTGGCAGGGATGTTCATCGGGGTGCAAAGGTGCGGTGCGCGGAGCGAAGAGCACTTGCCCGAAGTCCAGGGAGTTCGCTCAGGATCCCAGATTCCATCAAGCGGGCGGCCTGCACGTTGTTGGGGTCCAACTTCAAGGTGGTGAGCGCGTCTTTCTTCGACTCGTCGCGCCGACCCAGTTCGAACAGGCTGAGGGCCCGCATCATGTAGCTCTCCCCGCGTTCGATGTGGTAGCGCGTGATCGCGGCATCGGCGTCCTGGTAGGCCTCGTTGAAGAGGCGCAAGCGGTAGTTGGCTTTGCTGCGCAACACGTACGACTCACCAACTGCTGAATGACCGATGGCGATGGCCCGGGTGAGGTCGGCACTGGCGCCTGCGGGATCCGTTTCGAGCCGGGCGGTGGCACGGTTGTGCAGCAATTGCCCGGTCACCGGTCCCATGGCCACCGCACGACTGAAGTAGACGAGCGCGGAGTCCGTGCGGCCTTGGCTGCCGTAGTAGGTGCCCATGGCCTCGAACAAGGGGCCACTGGCGGCACCGGCACGAACCCCTTGGGACAGCACCATGCCCGCGGAATCGAGGAGTTGCGGACGCCCTTCGCGCACGCTGCGCTTGCCATACCAGCTTCCGAGAATGGCGTACGGGTCCGGTGACTTCGGATACTGTTCGATCACCGGCTGGAACAAGGTGCTCGTGTTCTGCCACACATCCGCCTGGCTGCGCGTCAAAGGCAACAGGATCAGCCCGGTGGCGGCGGTCAAGAGGATCCAGCTGCGGTCGTGCTTCGCTGTTCTGCGCAGCAGATGGTCTATGCCGCTGCCGAGCAGGAACGCGAGCCCGATGTAGGGGAGGTAGGTGTAGCGGTCGGCCATGATCGCGCGGCCCACAGGAATGAACTGGAGCACCAACAGCAGACAGAGCGTGAAGAAAGCCACGCCGAAGAAACCACTTTTCCGCGGCGCAATGACCACACAGCCACCGCCAGTGCGACCACCATGAACAGCGCACAGCCCACGAAGAGCGCACCTTTCACGCCGCCGTCGGGGTAGGGGTGGAAGGTGCTGATCCCCACGGGCAGCAGGAACTTCACCACATACATGGTGAAGCCGTAGCCACCAGAAAGTAGGCGGTCGAGCAAAGGGATCTGTGCGGTCTCGGCCACGGCCACCGTGCGACCCAGTTCGCTGTTCATCTCCAACAACCCGTGCATGTCATTGCCCGATTGAATGTCCATGGCGAGCAGCCCGAAGAAGAGCGCAATGGCGAAAAGAGGCACTTTCTCCAGCCAGAGCCAACGATCCCATGCATGGGGTGCAGCGCGAACACCAACGCAGTGAAGGCTGCAACGGCCAGGTTCCCACGCGTGAGGCGATGGATGAAGAGCAGCACCAGCAAGGTGTTGAGCGCGTGCAGGAAGATGTTGGTGGCGATGAAGGGCCGCGCTTCGGGCAACCTTGTCAGGCGGTCGCGCGTGGCGTTGTGGCTGTTCCACGCCAGCGTCATCATCGTGATCGGGTGGTAGTTCAACGACACGCTTGCGCCAGAGCGCTGCCAGGTTCGCAGATGTTGGGTTGAGCACTTCGGGCCGCTCGGTCACATAGTCCGGGTCATCCCAACTCACGAAGGTGTTGTCCAAGGCGGGAGCGTAGGCTAACCACACAGCGAAGAACAACAGGCCCATCACGATCGGCAATGGCAGCTTCGACGCTGCGGGGGCTTCCTCTCCCGACTTCCTGTGCGCGTGTGGGTGCTGCCTTGTGCTTCCCGAGTGCTTTCCGGCCATCGGCGTCTGGTTCGCTTCGCGCAAGATAGCGGGCCCAATTTTCGGCTGGGCGATGGTGCCATGCCTAGGGTACGGACGTGGTCGCCATCTTCACAGCGCCATGGACGGGAGAAGGAAGGGGCTCATCGCCGGTGTGCTGCTGCTGCATTTCGCGCTGCTGGCCTGCTACACCTTGCCGCGCACCTGGGTCCCCGAACGCCTGTACTATTGGTCGGTCACCTACGCGAGGCCACTGTTCCACCAAGGTTGGAACCTCTTCGCGCCTGATCCGCCGCGCTGCTCGTGTGAGCTGCAGGTCGGACTGAACGAGCAGGACTGGCGACCGCTCAATGCCCCTCAGGATCACTACCTGGTCACACGCATGTCGCGCAACATCGCTGCCTACCTGGAAGGTGCCGTGCCTTTCGTCGATACGCTCTATGTGGAACCGCTGATGGAACAGGCCATGCTGGGGCTGGTGCGGGACCTTGGGCGCGAGGTGCCTGACCTGCGCTTTCGTGCCGTGCAGCGTTGTGTCATCGACGATCATCGGCCTCTGGACCGCATGGAACGGATCGTGCCCATCGTGTTAATGAAGCCTCCCAAGCCATGAACGCGGTGACCATCCGCCTGTTCCAGCGCGCCGCACACCTCTGGCTGCTTGGCTATCTGATCACGGCCCTGCCTGCTTCGGAATGGCTCTGGGATGTTCCGGTCTCGCCCCCGCTTCCCGTCCCCGGGCCGCTGGGTTACCTCATGAACGCCTTCGCTACCTGGCTTCCGGGTGGACTTGCCTTGCCGGTCGTAGGTGTCTTGATCCTGTTCGCCGTTTACGGCCTGTTCCGCCACAACCGGTGTGGATGGCCTTCCTCTCGTGGGTGTTCTTCGCAGCCTTGTGCAACGGGCCTGGCTAGCCTCCTGCGGTGGGCTCTTGCTCATGAACAACGTGTTGTTCTGGATGATCTTCCTACCAGTAGGCTCCTCAGAAGGTCCCCGTTCCCTCCTCGCAGAACTGGCCTTCTGGGCCATTCGGATCAAGGCTCATCTTCACCTACCTGATCGCTGGCCTGCACAAGCTCACAGGTACCAGCTGGCTCGATGGAACAGCCGTTGGCATTGTGAGCACTGATCCGCTCTTCGGTCCCCCGTGGTTGGCCCATCTACCGGCGCTTTCGGCGATGATCACCTGGGCCTTACTCGCCTTTCAGTTCACCTTCCCGATCGCGGTATGGTTCAATCGAACGAAGCTTCCGTTCATGGCCTTCGGCGGGCTTTTCCACCTGGGTACCGCGCTGTGGATGGGCATTCCCGAAATGGCCTTCGCCTTCATCGCATGCTATGCGATCTGGTTGGATGAGGGGGAGGCCGATGCCCTGAGGCTACGGACGCTCTCCCGTTCCGTTTGAAGGCGCAGCGTCCTTCTTCCCACACAGACGGAACTGCCCCCCGAACACGAAGCTGCCCTGGTAGGCCCAGAAATGCTGGCTGGCGCGGTCGTCCGCGGTTCCGGTGGTGAGCACGCTCGGCAGGTCGACCCAACTGCCCTTGGCCGTGGCCCGGAAAAAAAAGTGGTCCAGGAAGGTGAAGTGCAACCCGAGCTGTGCGCCAACGCCAACGCCGGCCACGTGGAACACGTTGTTCATGCCTTCGCCGAAGAGGCGCACATCGCTGCGGGGGATCATCGGCCCGGCGTGGATGCCCTCGAACACATGCAAGCGCTGACGACCATTGGCGCTGGCCCAGATGCCATCGTAGTGCTCCACGTCCACGCTCAGCAGGTTAAGGCCATCGGTATGCTCGTAGGTGAGGAAGTCGTTGGTGAGCTTGACCTGCTGCGAGGCTTCGCCCGTCGCATAGTCGACGGAACGACTGCTCTCCACATAGCCATCCATGCGAACGGACTGATCCCGCACCATCACGTCCTTCAGGTGGTCCAGCCCCAGCGAAATGCTCCACCGGTCGCGCAGGAACCAGCCCACGCGGTAGTTGTACTGCGGAAGCCAGATGTTCTGTGGCTTGAGTAGCCCTCCAGTGTGAGGTCACAGGCCCGCCTCCACATGGCGCAGTGTGAAGTCGTAGTCCGGGCCGTTGAAGTGGATGTCGCTCCAGCTGTAGCCGGCGCGGTTGTAGCCCCAGTACACGAACAACGAGCCGTTCGGGGCCGGCGTCCCGGGGACCTGTGCGCAGAGCTCACCCCCAACGAGGAACATGGAGAAGAGCAAGGAACGAAGGCGCATGGTCTCGAGCGAACCAACGTTCGCGCGGCGAAGGTAGAGCGATAGCGCTCCTGTGGGATGCACAAGGATCAGACTACGGGTTCGTGCAGAACCGATCGTTGGTGAAATGGTCGGGCGCATTGGCGTGGGTCGAACATGTCGCCCGTGATGGTGCTGATACTGCTGAAACATGTGTGTGCCGGATGCACCCAAGGAACACGTTGGTGGACCCGTTCAATGCGTTGCCCGAAAGGCTGGTTGCGTTGAGCGTGACGCGGTAGGAACGATTGGGAAGTAGGACGCCATCCTTACGACCATCCCAGCCGGGCCACGCCCCACTTCCCTGCCAGATCGGTCGCCGCTGAACGTTCGGACCTCCACGTGAACTTGGTCCGTGTTGTTGCCGAGCGCCACCAGGATGTCGTTGATCCCATCACCGTTCGGCGTGAACACGTTGGGCAGTTGAACACAGGCGCTATCCACATGCAGGAAGAGCGGACGGTCCAAGGTTCCCCCGTTGGGTTCATCCTTGTCCTTCTTGCAACCGTACAGGATCGCAACGGCTCCAAGCGCAAGCCCCAAAGGGCCTAGGGGAAGTTCGAAGCAGCATCTTCCTCAAAACTAACAACAAGGATCGCTCAGGTCCAGATGAAGTCCTCAGTTCGGGGCACGTGGTCCATGGCTTGTTCGGCGAGCTGTGGTGGGGCGGAAAGCTTGCGGAGCTTGGTGTCGATCCAGGCACCCTCCACGATCAGTTTCGCGCAATGCGTACCGTCCTCCTTCAGGAACACATGTTCGAAGGCGAAGCGTGAATGGTCGCGGCTTAGCGAGCGCATGCGCACTTCCAACAGGATCACATCGTGCAGCTTGATCCGCGCCGGAACGTGCATTCCTCGCGGAACAGCACCGGACCAAAATGCCCCTCCTTCATGATGTCCAAGGTGATGCCCAGCACCTCAGGGCCTCGGTGCGTTGTTGTGCGCACAGGTCGTAGTAGACCGAATGGCGCACATGAAAGTTCGCATCAATGTCCGCCCAGCGCAGGTGGACCTTGGTGCGGAAGGGGGGCTGTAGCTCCATCCTAGCTTGTCACGCTCCAGCCATACAGGGGCTTCAGGCGCATCATGCCGTTCACCTGAAAGCGGATGCGCATCAGTTCGCTCTCGTCGTTCGGGTGCATCAACGCGCTATCGATCGGCTACGATCTGGCGGCACTCGCTCTCTTTCACGCCGCGTGTGGTGATGGCTGCGGAACCGACACGGATGCCGCTGGTGACGAAGGGCTCTGCGTGTCGAAAGGCACCATGTTCTTGTTCACGGTGATGTCCACCAGCCCGCGCACACGTTCAGCTTCTTTGTCGGTCACGTTCTTGCTGCGCAGGTCGTTCAGCATGCAATGGTTGTCCGTGCCGCCGCTCACCACATCGTAGCCTTTCTCCACGAAGGCGGCCGCCAGCACTGGCGTTGGCGATCACCTGCTGCCCATAGGTGGTGAAGTCCGAGGTCAACGCTTCACCGAAGGCAATGGCCTTGGCGGCGATCACGTGCTCTAACGGGCCGCCCTGTGTCCCAGGGAACACCGCGCTATCGAGCAGGCTGCTGAACATGCGCATCTCGCCTTTCGGGGTCTTCAGGCCCCAAGGGTTCTCCATGTCCTTGCCGATCATCATCAGGCCACCGCGCGGTCCGCGAAGGGTCTTGTGCGTGGTGGTGGTCACCACGTGGCAGTGGGGCAGGGGGTCGTTCAGCAGCTTGGCGGCGATCAGGCCGGCGGGGTGGCTCACGTCAGCGAGCAACAAAGCCCCGACCTCATCGGCAATGGCGCGGAAGGCCGCGTAGTCCCAGTCGCGGCTATAGGCACTGGCGCCGCAGATGATCAGCTTGGGCTTTTCGCGCTGGGCCACCTCGCGCACCGTGTTCATGTCCACACGGCCCGTGGCCTTGTCCACACCGTAGAAAGTGGCACGGTACAGCTTGCCGCTGAAGTTCACGGGGCTGCCGTGCGTCGGGTGCCCACCGTGGCTCAGGTCGAAGCCGAGGATCGTATCGCCGGGCTTCAGGCAGGCCAGCATCACCGCCGCGTTCGCCTGCGCACCGCTGTGGGGTTGCACGTTGGCCCAGCTAGCGCCGAACAGTTGCTTCACCCGCTCGATGGCCAGGTTCTCGGTCTCGTCCACGAACTCACAGCCGCCATAATAGCGCTTGCCTGGAAGGCCCTCGGCGTACTTGTTGGTCATCACCGAACCCATGGCCTCCATCACCTGCTCGCTCACATAGTTCTCGCTCGCGATCGGCTCCAGGCCCTTGGTCTGGCGCCACTTTCCTTCTCAATGATCTCGAAGACGGCAGTATCGCGCTTGGGAGTCTGGCTGTTGGACATGGGAGGGGGGCCGGAATTGGGGGCAGCGCAAAAGTCAGCACTGCGAGGCCACCTTCCTAATGTCGCGACACGTCGCGTTGCCCGGGCAGGAACGACGCGATGATCAGGAAGACCAACGGCATGGGATACTGCAGCAGGTGCAGCAATTTCACTCCGGCACTGGCCGTGAAGGGCAGCCAGTGGGCGCTGAGGTGCAACAGGAGCGCCACGGCACCGATCAGCAGGTAGCCTAGGATGATGATCCGGTCCAGCCGTTGGCCGAACAGTGCGCGGCCGGTGTGGAAGGTGAGCGTGCCCATCAGCGCTGCAAAGCCCAGGGCCAGCAACCATTTCAAGCGGAGGAGTCCCTGCAGGCCCCAGCCTTCCAAGTGGTGGCGCACCAGACTGTGGGCATAGGAACGGTCCGTTTGCCCGGAAGCGAAGGAGACCTGGTAGTTGAGGTTGTGGAAGCAGAACTCGCGCAAGCTGCTCAGGGCGATCGCCAGCGCCAACAGCACGCCCAGACGAAAAAGCACGGCGCGGCTCATGGGGAGGGTGGCGACACCGTGCGCGGACCGAACCACTTGATCCACGCCAACCACAGGCCGAACACCCAGCTGTACACGATCACATAGAACGTGAAGTCGTGGTTGAAGTTGAGCAGTTCGTAGTCGATGGTGGTGATGATGCATAGGCTAGCGATGCGCAGCGCGTTGATCAAGTGGATGGACAGCAAGCCCACAGCGCCGAACCAGAGCTTATGCTTCCACGGTCCCGGATAGGACAGAAGGAAGATGATGAATACCGCGAAGAGGCTGACACCGTTGCAGGGGTCCCCGATCCAGAGCTGCGAACCACCCTGAACACCGATGTACCGGTTCAGGTCGAACGCAGGTTCGGGGATCAGCTCATATCCCAAGCCTTGAAGCAGCCCGCCGGAGATGACCATTAAGCTGTCTATCATCGCACGGTCCAAGCGGCCCCATGGATGCACGATCAGCTCATAGAGGAGATACCAGACCACATAGAGGCCTGCAGCGAGAACGAGGAACCGGAGAAGAGGGTCGCGTTTCAGCACCGTTGGTGCGGAGCGTGACTAGTTGCTGGCGCTTTTTGCAGCGCGACGAACGTCGAGGGCTTTCTTGCCACCGAGCAGGGCACCGGCACCGATCAGCAGGCTGATGCCGCCGTCAATGGGAATGCAGGGCGGAGGCCAGCAAGGTGGGGGCCCGCCCACGGGAGGACCTCCCTGGGCAAGAAGGTCTGCACAAGCAGGGCCGATGAACGCAACGGCGATCAGCAGCATGCGGAGTAATACCCTCATTCTAATTCGAGTCACTGAGATTGAGCGCCAAATGTAGCAACATCCCCCAATGGGGGTCTACCGGACCCAGCCAAGATATGCACCGTCCGATGAACCGGGCCGAAAGCTGGACGGAGCGGGCGCCCAACCCGCCAGAGCGGTGGTGCGGATGTGTATATTTGGCGCCCTCCGTAGGGGCTTGTCCCCAGCATCCAACGATCCCGTCCGGTCCCACTCCATGGCAGCTGCCCCGCCTCCCAAGTCAGGGATCATCGACGTCAACGATCTCCGGTTCTTCCTCCGGATCTTTTCGAAGAACTGGTATTTCGTGGTGGTGGCCATCGTCCTTTCCGCCATCCTTTCCTATCTGTACAGCTACAAGATCCCCGAGGTCTACGGTGCCAGCACCCAATTGCTGTTGAAGGACCGCGAGATCTACAACTACCAGACCCAGGTCTACAAGGACATCGGTTACGTGGCCGCCTATGGCGACATCGTCAACCAGAAGCGTGTCCTTACCAGTTATGACATGATCGATCGGGCCCTCAGCAAGCTCGATTTCGATGTGTCCTACTATATCATTGGACGCTTCAAGACCAGTGAGGTCTACGGGTCGCTCCCTTTCGAAGTGAAGATCGACCTGTTGAATGCCAGGTTGTATCAAGCTGATCGACCCGGACCACTTCGAGCTGAGCTACGACCCCGGAAAGGGCGTGATCACCAAGCAGTTCCCGTTCAACAAAGAGGTCATTGAGCCGGATTTCGTGCTCACCATCCGGAAGACCGCCCAGCTTTCGCCTGCCAGCATCGAGAAGCTCGGCGAGAGCGACTACCAGTTCGTGCGGCACAGCAGGCCTTGGCTGGTGGGCAAGTACGCCAGGAGCATCAGTGTAGAGAACCTGGACTATACGACCATTCTGGAGGTACGGTCCGAAGATGAGATCGCCCTGCGCGCCAAGCTCTTCCTGGATACCCTCAGTCAAGAGTACAAGGAGTTCAACCTCCGCAGTGAGTATGAGATCAACGACAAGACGTTGGCCTACATCGACAAGCAGTTGGATGAGGTGACCGAGATCCTCAACCGATACGAGGATGATCTGCAGCATTACATGGAGGACAATGCCATTCTGGACCTGAACAAGGAACAGAGCCGGTACTACTCGGAAATGGTGGTCTACGACAACAAGAAACGTGGCTACGAACTGCAGATCGCCAGCCTTGACGATCTGGAGGACTACGTTCTGAACCTCGATGAGTCGGAGAAACTGCTTCCCCCTTCCGCCTACGTGCTGCAGGATGACGCTTACTTGGAGAAGACCTTGTCCACGCTGTATAGCATGCAGATGGAGCGGAACAAGGATCTTTTCGATGCCAAGGAGTACAACCCCGTGGTGCAACGGAACGATTCCACCTTGAAGTTGGTCCGTGGCAACCTCCTGGTCTACATCAAGAACACGCGCAAGGCCTTTCAGGAGAAGATCGTCGAGATGGAGAAGCAGATCGCGGATTATGAGGGCATGATCCGCGGCGTTCCGAAGAACCAGCGCGAGATCCTGAACATCGATCGCAAGGTGCAGGTGAACGAGAAGCTCTACGTTTTCCTGCTCGAGAAACGCGCGAGCACCATCATTGCCAAGGCCGGTATCATTCCCGGCACCAAGGTGATCGAGGCCGCGCGTTCCCTGGGGGTGGTGCGTCCTGATAAGATGAAGATCCTGTACACCTTCATCCTTGGGGGGGTGCTGCTGTCCCTGGTCATCGTCTTTATCCGCTTGATGTTCTACGACCGTGTGGAGAACGCGGAGCAGCTCAAGGCTGCCACCCATTTGCCGGTGTTCGGCGAGATCATCTCCAGCGACAAGGCCCAGGACAACTACGTGGTGGTCGATAGCGACCCCAAGAGCGCCATTACGGAGAGCTTCCGTACCGTGCGGACGAATCTGGAGTACCTACCACTTCCGGACACTGGTCGTGTGGTTCTGGTGACCAGCTACCGGCCCAACGAAGGGAAGACCTTCTGTTCGGTCAACCTGAGCGCCATTCTGGCCCGCGCGGGAAAGAAGGTGTTGTTGCTGGAGCTTGACCTGCACAAGCCGAAGGTGGGCAAGGCCCTGAACATGAGCACCTCCGTGGGTCTTAGCGCCATCCTCTCAGGTAAGGTCAAAGGGCTGGAGTGCGTGCAGCACACCCAGATCGAGAACTTCGACGTGATCCTCAGCGGCCCAACACCTCCCAACGCCTCCGAGCTCGTGCTCAGCAAGCACCTGGCCCAGCTGTTCGAGGACAGCCGTCGGATCTACGATTACGTGATCATCGATACGCCGCCTGTGGGCTTGATCACCGATGCGCTCGTGATGATGCGGAATGTGGACGCCACCCTCTTCGTAGTGAACACGCGCTTCGCGAACCGTGACCACCTGCGCAGCGCCATGGAGACAATCCAGGACAGCCCGGCGAAGAACTTCGGCTTCATCCTCAACGGTGTCCGGATGAAGAAGTCGAAGTACTACTACAACACCAACTACGGCTACGGTTATAGGTATGCCTACGGCTACGGTACCGGTTACGGCTATGGTTACGGCTACGGCCGGCGTCGCAAGGGCGAGAATGCCAATGACGCGGACAAGAACAACCCAGAGGCGTAGTGCCCAAGCAGTAGAAGGGCTGTGATGGGAAGCGGAAAGCACACCGAGCATTGGGACGTGGTGATCGCGCCCACCGGCACCTGGTGGAAGCTCGGCATCCGTGAGATCTGGAACTACCGCGACCTGCTGATGCTCTTGGTGCGCCGTGACCTCACCGCCACCTACAAGCAAACGCTGCTCGGACCTCTCTGGCAGGTGCTGCAACCGCTGCTCACCGCGCTCATGTTCGCCGCCATCTTCGGGATGATGGCACGCATGGCACCGGCCGGTATTCCGCCCCTGCTGTTCTACCTCAGCGGCGTGGTGCCGTGGACCTTCTTCGCCAACGTTATCAACCGCACCTCCACCACCTTGACCGGCAACGCCGCGCTGACCACCAAGGTCTACTTCCCGCGCCTCATCCCACCCATGGCCACGACGCTCTCCACGGGCGTCAGCTTCCTGATCCAGCTCGGCGCCTTCTTCGTGATCGCTATCGGCTACAAGGTCTCGGGCAACTACGCCTGGAACCCCGGCCTTGCGTTGTTGTTGCTGCCCGTGCTACTGCTCATCATGGTGATGCTCGCCTTCGGGACCGGCCTGCTGGTGGCCTCCCTCACCACCAAGTACCGCGACCTCGGCTTCCTGATCGGTTTTGCGGTGCAGCTGCTCATGTTCATGAGCGCCGTGATCTTTCCCCTGTCCGGTGTCTCGCAGGACAGCCCCATCCGACCCTTCATCATGGCCAACCCCATGGTGCCCTTGATCGAAGCGTTCCGCACTGCGCTGCTCAATACACCTTCCGACCTGGGTGCCTTGTGGTACCCCGCCGTCATCGGTATGGTCATGCTCATGGTCGGTGTCGCCTCTTACCAACGAATGGAGCGTTCCTTCGCGGACGTGGTATGACCATGGGCAGCGATCGCGATGTGGTGGTACGCGTGGAGGATGTCCACAAGCGCTATCGCTTGGGCACCATCGGACGTACTGCGCTGGCCGATGAGATCAAGGGCCTCTTCGCCCGCTCCATGGGCCGCCCCGATCCGCGCACGCAGATCACCGCCCCCGGCGAAAGCCAGAAGCAAGGCGAGTATTTCTGGTCGCTACGGGGTGTGAACTTCGAGGTGCGTCGAGGTGATATCCTCGGCATTATCGGGCGCAACGGAGCAGGCAAGAGCACCCTGCTGAAGCTGCTCTCGCGCATCAGCCACCCCACCAAGGGCACCATCAGCATGCGCGGCAAGGTCACCAGCTTGTTGGAGGTGGGCACCGGCTTCCATCCGGAGCTGTCCGGACGCGAGAACATCTTCCTCAACGGTACCATCATGGGCATGCGCAAGGCCGATGTGGCACGCCACCTGGATGAGATCATCGCCTTCAGCGGCATCGAACACCACATCGATACGCCCATCAAGCGATACAGCAGCGGTATGAAGGTCCGCCTCGGTTTCGCGGTGGCAGCCCACTTGGACCCCGACATTCTGATCCTGGACGAGGTGCTGGCCGTAGGGGACGCCGAATTCCAAAAGAAGTGCCTTGGCAAGATGAAGGAGGTGAGCTCAAAAGAGGGGCGCACCGTCCTGTTCGTGAGCCACAACATGGCCGCCGTGAAGAGCCTCTGCCAGAGCGCCATCCTGCTGGAGAAGGGCGAAGTGCGCTACAACGGCGATACCGCCGGCGCCGTGAACAGCTACCTGAAGGGCGATGCCGACGTGGACAACTACCGCCACTTCGGTGATGCCTATAACACCGACGATTTCAAGCTGATCGAAGTACGCCTGAACCCCAAGGGACGTTCCTACGAGGAGCCCTTGGATGAATACGACGAGGTCGAGATACACGTCCGCTTGGAAATGAAACAAGCGGCCGACCGTCGGAAAATGACATTCGTGCTGTCCAACGAGGAAGGCATCGAGTACTTCACCTTCTCCAACGGACAGTCGGACGCGCAACTGCGCAACGGGCTGAACCACTTGGTCTGTACCTTCCCCAAAGGTTTCCTGAACGTGGGGGGCTACCATCTGTCCTTCTTCCTGATCGAGGACAACGCCCGCACCGTTTTCCGCGAGGACGACATCCTGGCCTTCCACATCCAGGAAGGCAAGCGGGCGGTGGGCAGTTGGCTGGGAAGGGAACCCGGTTTCATCAAGCCCCGGTTCCAGTGGAGCCACGCCCAAGAGTAATTGAACTGCGCAGCAATGGTGAAGAGAATGATCCGCTCCATGTTCCACCCGGTGGCCACGCGCCTGGGCTACACGCGTTCCGCAGCGGCCAAGAAGGCCCCGCAGGCACCCGAGGTGAACAGCAAGAACGACCTGCTCCACAGCTTTTACACCGTGCTTCAGAAGGCCGCGTTCCAGCCAGGCCACATTGTCGATGTGGGGGCCAACCACGGCGCATGGACCCGCGAAGCACGCGCCATGTTCCCCCACGCACGCATCACCATGCTGGAGCCCCAGAGCTGGTTGCAGCCCAAGTTCCAGGACCTGCTGGACAAGGATCCACTGGTCCGCTATTTCCCCGTGGGCGCCGGGCGCAAGGCCGGATCCTTCCAGTTCACCATCGCCAAACGGGATGACAGCAGCAACTTCAGGCTCACGCCCGAAGAAGCCAAGGCACGTGGCCTGGAGCAAAGAGAGATCCCCGTTGTGACCTTGAACGAGCTGATCGCCACCAACGACCTGCCATGCCCCGACATCATCAAGATCGATGCGGAAGGGCTGGACCTGGAGGTGCTCGAAGGTGCCAGCGACTTCTTCGGTCGCACCGAGGTCTTCATGGTGGAGGCCGCCATCGTGAACAAGGCGTTCAAGAACAGCGTGCTCGAGATGGTCTCCTACATGGATGCCAAGGGATACTGCCTGTTCGACATCACTGACCTGAACCGCCCCTGGGAAAAGCCCGTGCTCTGGTTGGTTGAGCTGGTGTTCGTGCGGAAGGGTGGGCGCTTGGATTCGATCAATTGGATCTGATCTCAGCAAGCACCTCTGATCCTTTCACCGCCCGTGACACACGTCCCTATCCACGTTACCAAGGCCTTCCTCCCCCCCGAGGAGGAGTACTTCATGTGGCTAAGCAAGGCTTATGCCACTGGTATTCTAACGAACAACGGCCCGATCCACCGCGAACTGGAGGAGGCACTGCGTGCCCGGTTCGGAGTGCCGTACCTGCGCTTGATGAGCAACGGTACGCTAGCCATCCAACTGGCCATTCGCGCCCTAGGCGTCAAGGGCAAAGTGATCACCACCCCCTTCAGCTATGTGGCCACCACTAGCGCCCTGCTGTGGGAGGGATGCACACCCGTTTTTGCGGACATCCTACCGGACACCTGTTGCATCGACCCGGCAGCCATTGAGGCCCTGGTCGATGCGGATACCACGGCGATCCTGGCCACGCACGTCTATGGTATCCCCTGCGACGTAGATGCCATTGATGCCATTGCCCGTAAGCACGGGTTGAAGGTGATCTATGATGCTGCCCATGCCTTCGATGTTATCCACAAGGGCAAGAGCATTCTGGCCTACGGCGATGCCAGCACCTTGAGCTTCCACGCCACCAAGCTCTTCCACACCGTGGAGGGTGGTGCCGTGGTGTTGAACGATGCCGCCACCGATGAGCGCCTGCGATTGCTTAGGAGCTTTGGCCATGTTGGTGATGAACACTTCTCCTTGGGCATGAACGCTAAGATGAGCGAGGTGCATGCCGCTATGGGCATGGCCGTGCTGCCGCATGTGGAGCACATCATCGCAGAGAGAAAGCGTGTCTTCGAGGATTATGACAGTGCCTTGGTCGGTCTACCGCTCGAACGCCCGTCACTGCCAGAGGGGACGGTCTACAACTACGCGTACTATCCCGTGCTATTTACCGATGAGTTGACACGTGAGCGTGTGCTTGACCACTTGGCGAAGCAGGCCATTTTCGCACGACGCTATTTCTATCCTTCTCTTGATGCGCTGCCCTATGTGAACTCCGCACCTTGTGGGGTGAGCCGATCGGTCGCGGGACGTGTGCTTTGCTTGCCCTTGCAAATTGATCTGCAGGTCCAAGACATTCAGCGTATCACTTCCGTACTGAAGGAGGTCCTTGGCTGAAAGACAGGACGCCTTGACACCATTCCACCAATAACTGAAAGGGAAGATGATGATGAAGCTGGCCATCATGCAGCCCTACCTGTTCCCCTATCTGGGGTATTTTCAGTTGATCCATTCCGTGGATCGCTTCGTGGTGTTCGATGATGTCAATTTCATCAAGAAGGGTTGGGTCAACCGCAACAACCTGCTCGTGAATGAAGCGCCTTTGCTCTTCACCGTGCCTCTGCTCGGCGCCAGCCAGAATCGAACGATCAAGGATATCCAGGTCTCGAACGAAGGGGATTGGAAGTCAAGGTTGCTGCGCACCTTGGCTATGAGCTACGGTAAGGCGCCATGCTACGTTCCGGTAATGAGCTTGGTAGAAGAGGTGCTGTCGGCGACGGATTGCACCATTTCTGAGTTGAACACCAAGGCCATACGCGCGGTTTGCAAGCACATTGGCATCTCCACTGTTATCATCCCATCGAGTGCCATCTACAATGCCGGTGAATTGAAAGGGCAGGAGCGGATCTTGCATATCTGTGGACAGGAACAAGCAAGCCACTACCACAATCCGATCGGCGGCATCGAACTATACGATCGTGACCGGTTCTTGGCGAATGGTACGCAGTTGTTCTTCTTGAGGAGCTTATTGCCGGTCTATCAGCAATGGTCCGACAGCTTCACGCCTGGCCTTTCCATCATCGATGTGCTCATGTTCAATAGCTCCTCTGAAGTACTCCGGATGATGGATGACTATGAGCTTTGCTGAAATGGCGGCCGATCAACGATCGAAGAGCGATGCGCCTTTGGTCCAGGGGCGGATTGCGCCCTGTTTGCTCAAGACAATGACTTAATCACCTGTTGTGCAGCGGGGACGAACAAGTGTTCGGGAGCCTCATTCTTAATTGCCGGTAGGTCGATCTCCACGCTGACGATGATCATTGCGTAGGCGAACAGGGCCTGTGCGATGTGATCATGCTTTGCGATGACCTCATGGCGTGCAGCCAGTTCCATGAGGCGCGCATGCCCGAACCGCCGCAGGAGCACAACCAGATCAATGCCCCGGGGGCCAGTGGTGCATCGCGCCCAATCCAGCAAGGCCGTGTGGCCTTGATCCCACAGAACGTTCTGCCGATGAAGGTCGCCGTGCAGGAACGCATAGTGGAGGTCCGGCACTACTTGCTCATGCAGCGAGATCCGCTCGATGTGGTCGATACAGGCCAGCACGGCTTGGGCCGAACGGTCCAAGTACCCCTTGCCGATGACCGCCTCCCGCAGCCAGGTCGTTGTGGCGTAGAAGCCATCAGGTGTATGCACGCCGTGCAGGGCTGAGGCGAGGTACCCATGGCTAAGGCCATTCGAAGTGACAGGAGGACCGAAATGACGTGCTACTGCGCCATGCGGGATGTCCGAGATGTTTCGATAGGCTAGGACAAGTTCATCGACTTGGTCCGCGCTCAAAGTGGTCGGGTCAAGGATCGTCCCGGCCGCACGTTCGATCGTGAGTAGCACCACAGGCAGGTCTTCCAACTGCATGAGGTCGATGAAGCCTGGAGACATTTGGGGAAGACTTGGATGAGCTGATCGAATAGTACTATAGAACAAGAGCTCGGTCCCCACATGGTCCACGTGCATGATCTTGGTGATCACCTCCTTCGTGCCATGCGGCCCCGTTAACTGATGGAACCAGAACCCGATGTTTTGGATCGTCGACTCCGGGAAACAGACATGCCTTGACGTGATGTTACAGTTCCGGCCTCCCTCTGCGGCAAGGATCCTCGACTGGACAGAACGCAACACATTCGAACCAGTGCGCGCGAGAAGCGCCTTCAGGTGGGTGTTGGATGCTTCCGGTCCTTTCATCCAGCTGTAGACCTGGATCAGCAGGATGCGCGCTGTTACATCATCGGGCCGGGCAAGCACCCGCTTCCGAAGAGCATGCAAGACTCTTGTGCGATCCGGCGCAGCGCGCAGCTCCAAGGCTAGACGCAGCGAAGCTCCAGGACTTGTGTCAGCATCCAACTGCTCTTCGATGCGATCAAACAGACCCTCCATAGCACGATCAACACGTGTGTGCCCGGCATGAACGGTTCATGAAGCCCAGTACTTGGTTGTTACGACCAGCTCCTTATGGTCAGCAGCTGTGACCCCCACCAAGATACGATCCCAATGCCTTCCTTTCCTGAAGTACCAATCGCGCTGGCGCCCTTCTTCCTTCCAACCACACTTGCCGATGTAGAGTCCGAGCGAAGCCTCGTTGTATTCGATCATGGAGCCATCCAGTCGGTGGAGTCCAAGCTCCTCGAACGCGTAGCGCATTATGGTCATTACAGCATCTAGTCCGTAGCCCTTGCCTCGGATCTCCTTGTCGCCCAGCATCAGCCCGTGGAAGGCATTCCCGTTCTTCCAGTCAATGTCCACGATGTTCGCCGTGCCGATCAGACCATGGTCGGGCGTTTCAAGGGCGAACCGTTGGTTAATAGAGCCTAGCGATAATGAAGCGTACCACTTGCGTTGGTCCTCCGAGCTTGATGGGAAGTGCCAGCCCCCAAGTCCCGATTGGATCTCCGGGTCGTTCGCCCATTGTTGGAGTTGCGCCAGGTCCTGTGGCTCAATGGCTCTGAGCAGGACCTTCTTACCCTTGATATTCATTGATGGCGGTGCTTTGGGAGGCAGGTTCCGAAGATACGAGGGCCCCAGACACTTGTGGGGCAGAGGCCGTTGTCTAAGTTCCATTATCGATCGCTGAGGGCCTGAACTCCTCTGCGTCAGAGCTCATTTGGCATGACCAGTTCGCTACCTTTACCGATCCTTCCAAGGCGTTGCCGACAGCGCCGAACACACTATTCGGGCGAGTGCCCACTGAGCATGGAACAGACGTTGACCGACATCGAGACACGTGAGCGGATCGAGCGTATGAAGGCGCTTTACGGGAAGACCACCAAGCATTCCCATTACCAGATCATGCCCGATTTTCTAGCTGAGCTCGTGGACCCGAGCACCCTTAATAAGAAGCACAGCCGCTTTGAGAAGGAACGCATGGCCTACTTCACCCGACATCTCGACTTTGGCGGCAAGAAGGTCTTGGATGTTGGAGCGAACACTGGTTTCTTCTCCTTTGGGTCCGTGTCAGCAGGTGCTTCGAAGGTGGTCGCAGTGGAAGGCAACGCCGAGCATGCGGAATTCCTCCGAACGGCCGCACAGCTCTTTCACAAGCCTGTCGAACTTGTCGAGGGATATTTGGATTTCAAAGGCGAGATCCCGGGTAGCCCATTCGATATCGTCCTCTTGTTGAACGTGCTCCATCACGTGGGCGACGATTTTGGAGATCGCACGATCACCATCGCCGCTGCTAAGCAGGCGATCATCGACAACTTGAACTACTTCGCGGACAAGACCCGGTATTTGGTGCTACAGATAGGCTTCAGCTGGAAGACCAACTACGACCTGCCTTTGTTTGAGCAGGGTACGAAGGCGGAGATGATCGCGATGTTCCGTGAGGGAATCAAGGATCATTGGGAGGAAGTGGCCATAGGCATTCCGGAGGTATCGGACGGGGTCACCCAGTATCACGAACTGAGTGGTGATAACGTTGCGCGTATTGATGCGCTCGGCGAGTTCCGCAATCGCCCGGTGTTCATTCTGCGCAGTAAGTTGGCATAGGTCATGTCGCAGAAGCCCGTGGTGAGCATTTGCTGCATCACGTACAACCATGCGGCCTTTATTGGTCAGACCTTAGAGGGCTTCGTATCGCAGGTCACGGACTTCCCTTTCGAGGCGATCGTGCATGATGACGCTTCAACGGATGGCACGGCCGATATCATTCGCGATTACGCTGAACGGTATCCGGCTATCATCAAACCCATCTTTCAAACCGAGAACCAATACAGGAAGGAGCGAGGCCGCGTCACACGAACGGTATTCCAAGCAGCCACAGGGCGATACGTGGCCATGTGCGAAGGGGACGACTATTGGACGGACCCAAGCAAGCTGCAGAAGCAGGTGGATCACTTGGAGCGCGAGCCTGATGTCTACATGTGTTTTCACCGCAGCCTGTTGCTCAGGAACGATGCGTTCGAGCCCCATGTGATCCCTGCAGAGGTGGATTTGAATGACGTTCGGTCGGACGATCTCTTGAGGACCTATAATTTCATCGCAACCGCCAGTGTCGTTTTTAGGAACGATGTCGATGAGCTGCCTGACTGGTTCTGGCAGGTCCCATTCGGCGATCTCGCATTGCATCACATCCATGCCAGCAAAGGCAGGGTCACTTGCCTACCGGATACGATGGCGGTCTACCGAATAGTGGCCGCTGGCGCTTGGTCGCAGCAGAGCGTGGCGAAGCAACGCCTCAGCTACCTCGAGTTCTACCGGATCATCTTCCCGCAGCTCACCGCTCCGCAACGCGCCATCGTGGCCACCAAGCGGGCGGAGATACTGGAGAGGATGGCGCACGAGCGCTACCCGGTGAACCCCAGGAAGAAGTGGGTCTTCAAGAAGTACCTGCAACTGAAGCACCAAGCATGAGCCCGAAGGTCTCCATCGTGGTCACCTGCTACAACTTGGGCGCCTATGTGCAGGAGGCCCTGGACAGCATTGCGGCATACACCGGCCCCGCGCAGTTGGAGGTGATCGTGGTGGACGACGGTTCCACCGATGCTGCCACGCGCGCCGTGGTCGCTGGGTTGGATCGTAGCCGCTGCACGGTGCTTGAGCAGACCAACATGGGCTTGGCGAAAGCGCGCAACAACGGCATCGCACTGGCCACGGGGTCCTACATCATATCGTTGGACGCGGACAACCGGATCCATCCGGCCTTCATCGAGCGTTCCATCTCGGTACTGGACCGTGAACCGGAAGTGGGGGTGGTGTACGGAGATGCCGTGTACTTCGAGGGCCGCACCGGGCCATGGAAGGTGGGCGCTTTCGACTTCACGCGATTGGTGCAGAGCAACTACATCGATGCGTGCGCCTGTTACCGCCGGTCCATCTGGGAGCGGGTGGGGGGCTACGATGAGCACATGCCGCACATGGGCTGGGAGGATTGGGACTTCTGGCTCCGTTGTTCGGTGGCCGGTGTTCAGTTCCGGTATGTGGAAGAGGCTTTCTTCGACTACCGCGTGCGCGCTGGCTCCATGATCCACGACACCCGCAAGCGTGAAGCGGAGCTCGTGGCGTACATCTTCGCGAAGCCGCAGCTGCGGTTCCTGGCCCCGTTGCGGGAACAGTTCATGCGCCTGAAGCGCGGCTCACGCGAGCACCTGAGCAACGGCGAACTGGTGGACCTGTTGACGCAGCGTTTGCGTGCCAAGTTCAAACGGACCTTGGGCGGCAAGGGCACGCCTTGAGCACGCTGCACATGGCCGCCCCGCTCGTTTCCGTCATCATTCCCAATTTCAACCACGCAGCCTTCCTGCGTGAACGTATCCGCAGTGTGCTTGGGCAGACGGTTGCGGACCTGGAGGTGATCCTCTTGGACGATGCCTCCACGGACGATAGCGTGCTGGTGATGCGAGCGTTCACCAGTGATCCGCGTGTGACGCATGTTGTGGTGAACGAGGTCAACAGCGGCAGTCCCTTCCATCAATGGCGCAAGGGCATGGCGTTGGCGCGTGGCACCTGGGTGTGGATCGCGGAGAGCGATGACAGCTGCGCGCCCGATCTGCTTGAACGGCTGCTGAAATATCACGCTACTGACGAAGTGGGATTGCGCTACTCCCAGTCGCGGATCATTGATGAGGACGGGATCCGCAAGGGTTCCATGTTGCAACACACGGTATCGTTCACGCCCAACCCCTTCGCACAGGACCTGGTGATGCCGGGTGCCGGATTCGTGCACCGCTTCTTGAAGGTGAAGAACGTGGTGCCCAACGCCAGCGCCGTGATCTTCCGACGCGACCTGCTTGATGTCCCGCGGATCTGGGAAGGCACCCAGAACATGCGCATGTGTGGCGATTGGCTTTTCTGGGTGCGACTGGCGTCGCGCACCCAAGTGGGCTTCGTAGCGGAGGAACTGAACCATTTCCGGGAGCATGCCGCCGTGTCACGTTTCCACCACACGGCGGAGCGGCAGAAACGTCGGTTGCTGGAGGAACGCCTCGTCCGTGAGGAACTGGCGTTGGTGCCCGGCGTGGATCAGCGTGCGGAGGAAGCCACCCTGTATGCGGCCTGGGCCAAGCTCTTTGCAGTGTCCTCCTGGCTGTCCATGGAGGTGGATGCCATCCGGCTCAGCGGTCGCTCGCGCTTGGCCTTCCTTCTCAGCTTCCTACGCTACAAGTGGACCGCCCGACAGGCATACCGTCGTCAGCGAGGCTGAACCAGCGGTGCTTATCGGGCGCCGGATACTTGCCACCTTTGCGCCGCTTCAAGGATGTCCACCCCACGCATCGCGATCATATCACCCAACCGCAACGCCTACAGCGAGACCTTCATCGCCGCGCACATCGCACGCTTGCAGGCCGTTGAGCTGGTGCTCACCGATGGCCACCTTCCGAAGCGGACCGCCACCGGTGAGCCTCTCCTGAGTGAAGCCTTGTGGCAGCGTGTGCGCCGGAAGGTGAGCGGAACCTCCTTCGAGCAGGCGCTCTCCGCCCGGGTCGCCAAGCTGCTGAAAGCGCATCGGATCAACGTCGTATTGGCGGAGTACGGCCCTACTGGAGAGGCCATGTGGCCTATCTGCGAACGGATGGGCCTTCCGCTCGTTGTCCATTTCCACGGTATCGACGCCTTTCACGTGAAGCTGCTGGCGGACAACAAGGGTTATGCCCGGACGCTGCCCAATGCAGCAGCGCTCGTAGTGGTGAGCCATGAGATGGAGGAGCAGTTGCTGGAGCTCGGTGCGCCAAGGGACCGGCTACACTACGTCCGCTATGGCGTTGAGCTGGACCGTTTCCAAGCCCAGCGGCCGGATCAGGCGCCGCCGCATTTCCTCTCCGTTGGGCGCTTCGTTGACAAGAAGGCCCCTGCCTTGACGCTGCTCGCGTTCCACAAGGCCTGGGAGCAGTGCCGGTCCATGCGACTGACCATGGCAGGTAACGGACCGCTGTGGGAAAGCACACGGCAGCTCGTGAAAGCCTTGGGTCTTGAAGCAGCGGTGGAGCTGCCCGGTGCCGTGACCCATGATCGCGTGGCCGAGCTCATGGCCGCCTCGCGCGCCTTCGTTCAACACAGCGTGGTAACGGCGGATAATGATCATGAAGGGACGCCTTTGAGCGTTCTTGAAGCGATGGCCAGCGGAATGCCGGTGGTGGCCACGCGCCATGCGGGCATACCCGATGTGGTGGAACACGGCGTGAGCGGACTGCTCTGCGGTGAGCGTGAAGTGGATGTGATGGGCGAGCATCTTCTGACCCTGGCCCGGGATCCGGCACTTGCGCTGCGAATGGGGCAGGCCGGACGTGCTCGAGCGGAACGCGACCATCGTCAACAGGATCGCATCGCACAGCTCCAAGGGATCCTTGCCGCTGCCACCCGGTCGTGATCGGTACATTCGTGCACCTTGCACCGATGGCCCTTCGTACCGCGATATTCACACACTACGCCGAGCTCTATGGCGCCAACCGCTCCATGTTGGAGTGGGTCGTGGAGCTGCGGGGTAGGGGCGTTCTGGATCCGCTGGTCGTACTGCCCAAGGAAGGGCCGCTGACCGGGTCGCTCCAAGCTATCGGCATTCCGTATGCCGTGGTGCCCTTCGAGCCATGGATGTCCGAGCGCAACTACATGGGGCGCCCGCACCACCGGATCATGCAGTACCTGGCCTACCGCAAGGCCGCACGCGTGAGGGCCGCCCACAATGCCGCCCTGGTACCTGATGCGGTGAACAGGTTGCGCGCGCACGGCACGCAGGTCGTCCTCTCGAATTCAGCAGCCGTGCCCATCGGGCATCCGGTGGCCCGCGCGCTCGGTATGCCGCACGTGTGGCACATCCGTGAGCTACCGGAACTGCACTACAGACTGCACCTTGATGCCGGAAGGAACGCCTATGGCAGGGCGCTCGGGGCTTCCGCTTGCGTGGTGGCCATCTCCGAGGCGGTGAAGCACGATGTGCTTCGCTACGTGCAGGCCAACACCCGCATTGAAGTGGTGCCCAACGGCGTGCTTCCTCGGGCGCGGTATGAGGAGCTTCGGCAGGTGATGATGGAACGATGGGCGCAGCTTTCCCCGTTCCGTTTCGTGCAGGTGGGTCTGATCCATCCCGGCAAGGGACAGGTGGAGGCGGTGGAAGCCTTGGCGCAGGTCAGGGTCCGCTTTCCGCAGGCCACGCTCGTGATCGCCGGTACCGGACGCGACAAGCCGTTGCGGCAGCGGATCTCGGAACTGGGTCTGGAGGGCGCGGTGGAACTGGCCGGCTTCGTGGATGATGTGCCCGCCTTGTTGAAACGATGCCACGTCCTGTTGTCCACCTCTCGCGACGAGGCCTTCGGGCGAACCGTGGTGGAGGCCATGGCCTCCGGCCTTCCGGTGATCGGGCACGACAGTGGCGGAACGCCAGAGCTGATCCAGAACGGTTCCACCGGCCGGCTCTATTCCGGTGGGGTCCGACCGCTGGCTGCTGCCATGTCGGGGATCATGTCCGACCTGGTGGGTGCACAGGAGATGGGGCGGCGTGCCCAAGCCTTCGCGGCGGCCAACTTCAGCGTGGAACGCACCGCCGACCGCATGCATGCGCTTCTTTTGCAGGCGGTCCGATGAGCAAGCACCCCCGAATTTCCATCCTTACGCCCAGCTTCCAGCAGGCCACCTACCTCGAAGAGTGCATCCTCTCCGTCCGGCAGCAAGTAGGTGCGGAGGTGGAGCACATCGTGATGGACGGGGGAAGCACGGACGGCTCGAAGGCCGTGATCCAGAAGCATGCCGCCGGACTGCAATGGTGGTGCAGCGAGCCCGATGGGGGGCAGAGCGCCTCGATCAACAAGGGCCTTGCGCACGCTACCGGTGAGGTGTTCACCTGGGTGAACAGCGACGATGCCTTGCTGCCCGGAGCCCTGGCCAAGGTGTCCGAGGCTTTCGCCAAGGATCCCGATCTCCTGGTCTTTGGCGGGCGCCTGATCTTTCGTGATGCCACCGGCGACCGCACCTTCGAGCCACTGAACGACGCTTCCGATGAGCTTCGTTCCTTCTGCGACCCGGTCATCAACCAACCCGCCACCTTCATCAAGGTCGACGCGGTACGTGCTGTGGGAGGAGTGGATCCCGCCCTCCGTTACGTCATGGACGTGGAGCTCTGGTGGCGGCTGATGTTCCGCTATGGGGTGAAGCACATGCGCTTCGAGCCGGTGGAATTGGCCATGTTCCGCTTGCATGCCACCAGCAAGACCACGACCGCACACGCTGGTTTTCTGGATGAACTGGCATCGCTGCTCCATGGCATGTGCATGGCGACCGGACAGGCCGCATTGGCCCTGGCCCTGGCCGTTGCCCATAAGCCTATCGAAGGACTTCGGGGTGTGCCGGTGGGAGAAGAGCAAGCAGCAATGGTGCGCAACATGGCCGTTCACTTTCTGCTGAAGTGGCACGGACAAGTGCATCGCCGTGAGGATTTTGCGGCCATGAAGGCGTTGAAGCGTGCCGTGCGTCCCTCGGACCTGCGCTTCGTGAACGAGGCCATGGCCGCGCGTTGGGTAGCGCTGGACAAGCAGATCGCCGGTTCCACATGGTTCACGTTCCGCCTGCGCCGCAAGCTCAAGCACATGGGACGATGAGGGTGAGCGTCTTGATCCCTGTGTTCAACAAGGCGCCTTACCTGCGGGAATGCCTGGACAGTGTGTACGCGCAGACCTTCACCGACTTCGAGATCATCGCGGTGGATGACCGCAGCACCGACAACAGCCTGGCGATCCTGAAGGCCGAGACGGATCCCCGCCTCCGGATCATCGAGCTACCGCAGAACCTCGGGCCTGGTGGTGCGGCCAACGCCGGACTTGACGCCTGTCGCGGTGAGTACGTGGTCCGCCTCGATGCGGATGACCTTGCCGTACCCGACCGGCTCCAACGGCAGGTGGAGCACATGGATGCCCATCCCGAGATCGGCGCCAGCAGCGGCAGTTTGCAGCTCTTCGGCGCCAGCGGCCACACCTGGAGCTTTCCGTTGACCGATGAGCTTTGCAAAGCACAGCTGCTCTTCGGCGTGCCGGTATCGCAAGGCGCCTCCATCCTGCGCCGTTCCGTGCTGGAAGCGCACGCCATCAGGTATGCGCCCAGCTGGCCACGGGTGGGGGAGGACTGGCTGTTCTGGGTACGGATGGCACAAGTATCGCGCTTCAACAACCTGGATGATGTGCTGACCCTGTACCGCAGGGGCGAACAGAACATCAGCCACGGGCAGAACAAGGTGGCCACGCACCGCGTGATCCTGCGGGAAGTGTTCGACATGCTCGGCATCAAGGCTACCGCGCAGGACATTGACACGCACCTGATGGCGCTCACGTACTTCACCGCACCGGCCGATGCCGCAAGTATGCGCAGGCTGCGCGCCTGGCTGGATCACTTGCTTGCGCTGAACGCTGAGCGCGCACTGTTCCCGCAAGCGGCCTTCGCGGCACGCGTTGGCAAAGCGTGGAACGACCTGTACTACCGGCTGCCGGCACAGAGCATGAGCGCTTCGCTGGAGCACCTTCGCCTGAGCGGTTCCTGGCCGAGAAAGCGGCTGCTGTTCCTGGTGAAGTGGAAGGTGAACACCCTGCTCGGAAGAACACCCTGATGAAGAGCGCCAAGAAAGAGCTCTGGCTTTTCACCATGCGCTATCCGTATGGCAAGGGCGAAGCCTTTCTCGAGAATGAACTGCCAGTGCTGTGCCGCCATTTCGAGCGTGTCGTGGTGATGCCAGAGTTCGTGGAGGGAGCGCGGCGCTCCATGCCCGCGTACGCGATCGTGCGTGATCCGGAAGGTTCACCCTACCAGCGCGCTACGCTATGGGAACTCGTCCGCTACTTCACACGTGCCTTTGATCTCTGGCGTTCGTTGCGGGAAGATGCTCCTGCACCGGAGGCCATCACCAAGGAGCGACGATGGCTGTTGAACAGGGTGCTGCAGGCCGTGCATCGCGCTGCCTTTCTGGAACGCATGTTGCGCACCGCGGATGCTCCGGTCCTCTATGCCTATTGGTCGCACGATCATGCCACGGCGCTCGCCTTGGTCCGCGCCGGTGATCCACGCGTCACCTTCATCTCCAGGGCCCACGGCTTCGATCTGTACAAGCACCAGCATGCCCGCGGCTGGATCCCGTTTCGGAACTACCAGTTGCGCCATGTGGAGCGCAACTACGCGGTATCCACCGCCGGGCTGGAATACTTGCGCGAGCAGTATCCGGCACATGCGAACAAGTTCGCCCTCTCCACCTTGGGGACCACTGATCATGGGATGAACCCGTGGACCGATCCTCAGCCCGTGCGCATCGTTAGCTGCTCGTTCCTGATCCCGCGCAAGCGTGTGGACCTGTGGATCGATGTACTGAGCCGGGTGACGGTGCCGGTGGAATGGACCCATTTCGGCGATGGCCCCGAGCGCGCCTTGCTGGAAGCACGTGCCGCATCGTTGCCTTCCCATGTGCGCGTTACCTGGATGGGCGGGAAGAGCAATACTGAGATCATGGCCTGGTACGCAGCACATCCCGTACACCTGTTCGCCTTGTTCAGCGAGCTGGAGGGTGGTGTGGCGGTGGCGGCCCAAGAGGCAGCCAGCTTCGGCATCCCGCTGTTGGTGACGGACTCCGGCGGCGTCCGCGACCTGGTGAATGAACACACGGGCCTGTTACTGCCCACGCACCCCGATGTCGCGGAGGTGGCCCGCTGGATCGATGCGTTCGCAGGAAGCCGATGGTGCTCCGCGGAGGCCAGGGCCGGTGTCCGCGCCTACTGGCAAAGCCACTTCCATGCGACCACCGTCTTCGACCGTTTCTGTCTCGAGGCGCTAGGGTCCGGTAAGGCACCTTCGCAGCCATGAGCACCACGACCGTCGTGCCCACAGAGCTGTGGTTGTTCACCACGGCATTCCCTTATGGCAGCGGTGAATCGTACCTGGAACAGGAACTTCCGGTGCTGGCCGAACGCTTCCGCCGCGTGGTGGTGGTGCCGCTGAACGAGCGCGGACTGTTGCGGGCTTTGCCTCCGAACGTGGACGTGCTGCACTGGCCGACAGACCCAGGGAGACCAGCTTCTGTGGGCAGCATGCTGCGCCGCCCGGGCCTCTTCCTTCAGCTGCTGCGCGGGGCCCGTGGTCCTGGTCCGCGACCGATGCCTTGGCGCGATGCGTTCAGCTTGGCCCGGCAAGTGCTGGCGCGGGTGGACGTGCTGCGCGCACGCCTGCTCGCGGATCGCGCTCCCGACGATGTGTTGCTCTACGCCTATTGGATGTTCGATCAGGCGGCCATGGTGGCGGCCATGCATGCCCTGGACGCTCGATGGCGTGCGGTGGCCCGCGTACACGGTTTCGATCTGTATCCCGAACGAAGTCCTTGGGGGCATTTCCCGTTCCGCGCTTTCACCTTGCAACACCTCCAACGCATCTTCACCAGCTCCGCAGCCGGGTTGAAAGTGATGCAGCAACGCCATCCTGAACTGGCCGGGCGCTTCTTTCTGGCCCGCCTCGGTACCACGGACCATGGCGCGGGGCCTTGGGAACCGGCACCTGCTTTGCGCGTGGTGTCGTGCTCGAACCTGATCCCACTGAAGCGCGTGGACCTGCTCATCGAAGCACTGCGGCTCACCACCACAGCGGTGGAGTGGACACATTACGGAGGCGGACCGGAACAGGAGAGGCTGCGCGCCTTGAGCGCCACGCTGCCGCCGCACGTGCAGTGCCAGTGGAAAGGGGCCGTAGCGAACCGCGAGGTGCTGAAGCATTACCGCACCCAGCCCGTGGACCTGTTCGTACACCTGAGCAGCACTGAAGGCGGTGTTCCTGTCGCGCTGCAAGAGGCCGCGAGCTTCGGCATACCCTTGTTGGCCGCCGATGTGGGCGGGGTGGGCGAGATCGTGGGCCCCGCCACCGGCATCCTGTTGCCCTCCGAGCCGAGCGCTACGCAAGTGGCCACCGAACTGGACCGCTTCCGCCAAGGCCCCTTCGCCACGAGCGAAGCCCGCCTTCAGGTGCGCGAGCAATGGTCGGCGAGCTATCAAGGACCCGCCAATTTTGGTCATTTTTGCGACCTCCTGCTGGGTGCTTGAGCTCTGCTCACCGAGGTAGGGCAGCTGATGCTCTTCAATTCGTTCGCTTTCTGCTGCGTGTTCTTTCCGCTGGTGACGGCGTTGTACTTCGTGCTGCCCCACCGTTGGCGCTGGCTGTTGTTGCTGCTGGCGAGCTGCTGGTTCTACATGGCCTTCGTGCCGGTGTACATCCTCATCCTCGCCTTCACCATCCTCGTGGACTACGCGGCAGGCCTGCTGATCGAGCGAAGCCAGGGTCCCCAGCGAAAAGCCTGGCTCATCGCCAGCATCGTGGCCAACTTGGGCGTGCTGTCCGTGTTCAAGTACTGGAACTTCCTGAACCAGAACATCGGCGAGCTGTTCCGTGCCGCAGGGCTGGGCTATGGCGTGCCGGACCTCGGTATCCTGCTGCCGATCGGCCTGTCGTTCCACACCTTTCAGAGCCTCAGCTATACCATTGAAGTGTACAGAGGCCATCAGCGCGCCGAGCGAAGGCCCGGGATCTTTGCGCTGTATGTCATGTTCTACCCCCAGCTCGTGGCTGGCCCGATCGAGCGCCCGGCGAACCTGTTGCGGCAGTTGGACATTCCCATGCATTGGGACCGGGTGCGCGTGGTACACGGTCTGAAACAGATGCTCTGGGGCTTCTTCAAGAAGCTGGTGATCGCGGACAGGTGTGCGGCCGTGGTGGATCAGGTCTACGGTCAGGTCGATCATTACGAAGGCCTCAGCCTCCTGCTCGCCACCTACTTCTTCGCCATCCAGATCTACTGCGACTTCAGCGGCTACGCGGACATTGCATTGGGTGCGGCGAAGGTGATGGGCTTCGACCTGATGGTGAACTTCCGCACACCGTACCGATCAGCCTCGATCAGTGAGTTCTGGAGCCGCTGGCACATCAGCCTGAGCAGTTGGTTCCGGGATTACCTCTACATCCCGTTGGGGGGCAACCGCGTGGTGCGCTGGCGTTGGTACATGAACCTGCTCCTTGTCTTCCTTGTGAGCGGGCTGTGGCATGGCGCGAACTGGACCTATGTGGTCTGGGGGGGCATCCATGGCTTCTACCTCGTGATGGCGCTTGTGTTGGCCTCGTTGTGGAAGGGCGGTGGGGAAGCCATTGCGCAGCGCCCTTCCCGCTTGGTGCACTGGTTCAACGTGGTGCTCACCTTCCACTTGGTGCTGGTCGCGTGGGTGTTCTTCCGGGCACCGGACATCGGTACGGCCGCGCTGCTGTTCGAACGCGTTGCCACCACGCCTTGGCATTTGGCAGATGTGCTGGGCCTGCTGAAGGACATGCGCACCAGCGAGGTGGACATGACCTTGCTATTGGCCGTGCTCTTCCTCTTCATCGATCCGTTCATGGACGCCGTGGTGAAGCAGGAGCGCACCTTGAACGGCGCCCGTTCCTACGCGGTGTTCGGAACGCTTGCTGCGGCCATCGTGCTGTTCGGCTTCTTCGGCTCCACTTCCTTCATCTACTTCCAGTTCTGATCATGGGGCGCTTCCTCCGACAGGGCCTGGTCTTTCTCGCAGTAGCGATGGCGCTGTACGCAGTGGCGATGTTGGTGCTCGCCCGTGTGGATCTCCATGGACATCCGTTGATCTACCGCACCGGTTCATACTACCATTTGAAAGGCGGTATCGCCTACGAGAAGTTCAAGGAGTACGATCGGACGGCACACTATGACGTGATCGTGCTGGGGTCCTCTCATGCTTACCGCGGCTATGATCCGCGCGTCTTCGCTGCCCACGGATTGCGCATGTTCAACTTGGGTTCCAGCGCGCAGACCCCGCTGAACACCTACTGGCTGCTGAAGGAATACGTGACGGCCGCAAACTGCGGCCAGCTGGTGATCGATCTCTACGAAGGCGCCATGATCAATGAAGGCTTGGAGAGCACCTCTGAACTGGTGATGAACATGACCTCGGAGCGGGCGGCCATTGGCATGGTGATGGACCTGCACGACCTACGTGGGTTGAACCTTCTGGCCTTGCGCTGGTCCAGGACAGGGGTGGGGCCGGACTTCATGGATAGCACCTACCGTACGGGTGGTTTCGCGGAGCGCACGGACAGCTTGAAGACCCCCATCAGCCCCAAACGCCATTCGGCGATCCGATGCCGTCCGGAACAGTTGAGCTCCCTCGGGAAGTGCTTGGAGCTCTGCCAGCAGCGAGGCATTCCAGTGGTGTTGGTCACGCACTACTATCCCGGCACCTCGGACCGGGTCGCGCACGAGGCTTTCCGCGCCACCATCGACAGCGTTCGCGCGCCGTTCAAGGTCCCGTACCTCGATCTGGCCTATGCCCACCAGTTGGATGATCAGGACCACTTCTACGATCACAACCACTTGAACCTCGCGGGTGTGCGGCTGTTCAACGAAGCGCTGATCCCGTTGCTCCGAAAGGAGGCCGGACCACATCAACCCTCAACCGACTAGTTTCGGCGAGGTATGAAGGTCTCCGTCGTCATCCCGTGCCACAATGTGGAAGGCTTGGTCGAGCATGCGCTCGATTCGGTCCTCGCGCAGGACCACCCGACGCTTGAAGTGATCCTGGTGGACGATGGCAGCACCGATGGCACCATTGCCGTCATCGATCGCTATGTGCACCGCTTCCCGGACCGCTTCCAGTTGATCGTGCAAGCCAACCAGGGAGCGGCTGCCGCGCGGAATGTTGGCCTGAAGACCTGCACCGGCGACTATGTTCAGTTCCTCGATGCGGATGATGTGATCTTCCCGGACAAGATCAGCGGTCAGGTGCGTCTGGTGGAGGAACAGGGCCAACCTGACCTGGTGGTCGGTGATTACGAGCAGGTGATGCCGAACGGGCTGCTCCTCACCGTCCGAGCGTTGCACGACAAGCCATGGGCAGCACTGATCCGTACGCGCAAAGGCACCACCAGTTCGGCCCTGTGGAAGCGTGAGACACTGATGCAGCTGGGCGGTTGGAACGAAGCACTTGCCAGCAGCCAGGACTACGAGCTCATGTTCCGCCTGTTGAAGCACGGTGGACAGGTGGCATGGGACCGTCGTGTGCGCACCCAGGTGTTGAAGCGTCCTTCGGGATCCATCAGTCAGACCGATATCCTCGATAACTGGCGCCGGTACATCACCTTGCGCTGCGACATGAAGGAGCATCTGGAGGCCACGGACCCTGTGGGCTCCAGTGCGGAGATCGAACTGCTGCGCCAGTACATCTTCATGGCCTTGCGCATCGTGGCGGTGGATGATGCGGCGTGGGCCAAGACCATGTTCGATCGGTGCATCAGCAAAGGCTTCAGGCCGCAGGTCAGCAGGGCCATCACCGAGCGCTATGCCGTGTTGTATAACTTGCTCGGGTTCACCGGTGCTGAACGGGTGACCCATTGGCTCAAGCGCCGCCGCTCTCCATGATCAACTCCCGATCAGATCTGTTGGCCTACCGCGAAGCGGACCGGATCGCCTTGCGCCGCAGTTATTCCTCGCAGATGATGTTCGACGAGGTCTGGAAGTTCCAGCGCTTGCTGCGTCGCGTGGAGTACTATTTGAACTGCCGCAAGAACAACGGGCTCCTCGGGAAGCTCATCTACAAGTACTGGTCGATCCGCTTCCATGCCCAGTCCGTACGCTGCGGGTTCGACATTCCGCCCAACGTGTTCGGGCCCGGCCTTAGCATCGCCCACCGGGGCACCATCGTGGTGCACCCTGACGCCCGCATCGGTCCCAACTGCCGCATCCATGTGGATGTGGTGATCGGCACACGCCCCGGTCCCGATGACCTGGTGCCGACCATCGGCGAGAACTGCTACATCGGCCCGGGCGCGAAGCTCTTCGGCAACATCGTGATCGGCCCCAACGTGGCCATCGGCGCCAACAGCGTGGTGAACAGCTCTTTCCCTGAAGGCAACATGACCATTGCCGGAGCACCCGCCCGCAAAGTGAGCGATACGGACAGCCGCGAGTTCATCATCGCCACGCGCAGCCACAAGAAGACCCTCGGATGAAGAAAGTGCTCATCGTCGTCGGCACGCGGCCCAATTTCATCAAGGTCACCCGCTTCAAGAAGGTCGCTGCTGAACGAGGCACGATCGATGTGCGCATCGTGCACACCGGCCAGCACTTCAGCGCGAACATGGCCGACGTGTTCTTCGAGCAGTTCGGTCTCACCCCGGATCTCTTCCTGAACATCGGCGCAGGAAGCCCCACCGCGCAGATGGCTGCCATCATGACCGGCCTCGAGCAGGTGATCGCCGATGAACGCCCGGACATGGTGATGGTGGTGGGCGACGTGAACAGCACCCTCGCGGCCGCCCTTGTGGCCAACAAGATGGGTGTGCGCATCGGACACCTCGAAAGCGGATTGCGGAGCTTCGACCGCTCCATGCCTGAGGAGCACAACCGCATCCTCGCCGATCAGCTCACGGATCATTTCTTCATTACCGAGCAGAGCGGCTTGGATAACCTTCGGAAGGAGGGAAGACCGGAAGAGGCGCTGCACTTCGTGGGCAACACCATGATCGACACGCTGGTGGCCTTTGAAGTGCAGGTGCAGGCGTCACCCGTGCTGAACGAATTGGGACTGGGAGAGGGAAGTCATGTGCTGATGACCATCCATCGCCCCGCCACCGTGGATGTGCCCGATCGCCTCAGCGAACTGCTGGACCTCATCGCGGATGTGTGTGCCTCCGGCCGCAAGGTCGTTTTCCCGATCCACCCGCGCACCGTGAAGAACATTGCTGCCTTTGGGCTGAAGGCCAAGGCTGATGCCATCAAGGGACTTGTCCTCACCGAACCGCTCGACTACTTCGCCTTCCAGAAGCTCATCGCTACCTGCGCTTTCATCCTCACCGACAGCGGTGGCATCCAGGAGGAAAGCACCTATCGCCGTGTGCCCTGCCTGACCCTACGCCCCAACACGGAGCGGCCCAGCACCGTCACCATCGGTAGCAACGAACTGGTGCCCTTGGACATGCGCGCTGTACGCGAAGCCATCGCACGGATCGAGAACGGTTCCTTCCGGAAGGGCGAAGTACCACCGCTGTGGGACGGTCATGCCACCGAGCGGATCATCGAGGTGTTGGAGCGGGTGCTGTAAGGGTTCCGCGCTCAGCAATAGAGAAGGGTCTAGGAGACCCTCTTCTTGGTCAGCTCTGCCTTGATCCTGGCCATTTTCTCCCTGCTCGTGTTCGAGTTCCGATGCGTCAGGTAGATCAGCCCCAGCGGGATCACTGTGTAGAGGATGCCGAACCCATTTCTTGCGAAGCCGAACACCATGACGCCGATCAAGAAGCCGATCATCACAGCAGCGATGATCAGCTCGTTCCGCGTTTTCTTCTCTTCGACCAGGAGTTCTTCCGTGGTCATTCGGGCGTAGTCTTTGTTGGCTTCCATGGTTGATGTGTTGAACGGTCCCAATAAGTGTGCTCCGGCACCGGCAAAGATCGTCCGGGTAATGACTTTCCGGCCGTGTCAACGCGGCTCCCGGAACAATCGCACGGTGTAGTCCAAAAGGTCCCTGTCGCCTGGTTCACCGTGCCCGGGCACCACTACTCGCACCTCCGGATACGCCTCCTTCACCACCTCCACCGTACTCGACCAGGCTACCACGTTCGCATCGCCCAGGTAGCCCTTGCCCGCCTCCAGCTCCTTGATCAGGCAGCCGCCGAAGAGCACGTGTTCACTGGGGAAGTAGCCGACCACGTTATCCTTCGTATGGCCTTCACCGTGGAAGGTCGCCGTGATGGTCTCCATCCCCACCTTCAGTGAAAGCGGCGCAGAGAAGCCGTTCTGGGGCACGGTCATGCCGTTCGCACGGGCGAGCTCGATGGTGCGGTCGTGGGCGTGGGAGGGGATCCCATTCACGTGGAAGGCCTGCAGCCCGCCCAAGCAGTCGTCGTGGAAGTGGGTGGGGATCACCGCCGTGATCCGGCAGCGCAGGCTGTCCTGAACCCAGTGGATCAATTCTGCCGCAGCAGTATCGTTGGTCGGTGTGTCGAAGACGATGGCCTCCCCATCGCTGCGCACCACCAGGCCGTTGCAGGGGACGTTCCCGAAGTCCTCGGTCCGCTTGTAGGATGTGTGCACGAAGGCGTTCGGGGTGACCTGCGTCACTCTGAGCGTCTCGGACCGGTGGATCTCGTCCGGTCGGAAGGCTGGATCACCTGGCGCAGTGCAACCAAAGAAGAGCAGGAGAATGGCCAGAGTAAGCTGCAGTGCGGCTCGCATGGTCGGGAGGTCAATGAAGAACGGTACGAAGTTCGAGTACAGGCGCTCATCCCCTCATCTCCTTATCGTCTGTTCCCTTCCTTTGCGTCCCCAACCCGTGATCCTCTACCTCACCTACAACGACCAGCCCAGCGGTGTCTACTGGAGCCAGGTGACCGACGTGGTCGAACACCTCAACGCGCTTGGTGGTCCGAAGGTGAAGTTGATCGCGCTCGTCAGTGGGCGCGATTTCCTGAGCACGCGGAAGAAGATCAGGGCGCATTCCCCTTCGGCTTGGGTGCTGCCGATGGTGCCCCAGATGAAGCGGTGGAAACAGAACACGGCGATCCTGGCTTGGGTGTGCCGCCTGTTGCGACCCTCGGGCCTCATCTGTCGCGGCCCCTTCGCCACCTGGATGGCTTTGCGGATGCGGGAGCGTGGGCTTACCAAGAAGGTCTGCTTCGATGGCCGTGGTGCCTATGCTGCGGAATGGGAGGAGTACCGGATCATTGATGACGACGCGCTCATCGCGCAGTTCCGACCACTGGAGAACGAAGCCGTGAACCAGAGCAACGTCCGGATCGCCGTGAGCCAAGCGCTGGTGGATCATTGGCGCGAACGCTACGGGTACGCTGGTCAAGCCCATGTCGTGATCCCGTGTACGCTGGGGAGGGAACTCGTCCGGACCAGCGAACGCGCACAACATGATCGTCGCGAAGGCGTCACGCTGGTCTACAGCGGAAGCACTGCCGGCTGGCAGTCCTTCGACTTGCTGAAGCCTCTGCTCACCCAAGTGCTTGACACGCAGCCGAACGTACAGGTCCTCTTCCTCAGCAAGCGCGACGTGAACAACAGCGCATTGGAGGCCGCCTATCCAGGGAGGGTGGCAGTGAAGTGGCTAGATCATGCCAAGGTGGCGGCAGCCCTTGCCGAGTGCGACCATGGCATCATGGTGCGCGAGCGGACCATCACCAACCGCGTGGCCAGTCCCACCAAGTTCGCCGAGTACCTGAGCAGCGGCCTGCGCGTGATCACCAACGAGGGCCTTGGAGACTTCAGCGCCCTGGTACCGACGCACGACCTGGGGCTTGTCGTGCAAGCGGGAAAGCCCTTGCCGGAGTTGAAGCAGGTCTCACACGCTGAACGGGAACGGCTGCGGGCCTTTGCGCTGGAGCACTTCACCAAGGATGCGTTCGACGCGAACTACCGTCATGTGCTCGATCAATTGGCGTGAGCCATGAAAAGAGCGTTTCATCTTCTTGGCTATGCCCTACTTGTGATGATCCTGGGGCTGGTCTTCAGCATCGTAGCGGTATACCTCAGCTTGACCCTGCCGTCACAGACATTTCCGCCCGGAGGTGCGCTTCTCGTGTCGGTGGCTTGCGGTATCATTGAGTTGGGCGTGTTCCCACTCTGGCTGATCCTTCTGTTGACCGTAGTGAGCATCTGGCCGAAGCGCAGGCCGTTTGTTGATGCCGTGGTCGCGATGACCGCTGTGTTGGTCTTTTGGATCGTGCTACCATGGATGCCCGAGTCGTGGCCCTACGTTGCACAAGACGAATGGACTTTGACGTTGAGAGTGTTGATCGCTTTGGCGCATGGTGGGGCCGTGCTTGTTCTTGGTTCTATTCGAGCGGTTGAACCCCTCGGCGAAGAGGAGAAGCCGGCGAGCCATTGACTTAGGCTTGGTCTTCGGGCTTCTGTGGTGGACACTCTACTTTCGCAGACCCATGTCCAAGAAAGTCCTCATCACCGGCGGTGCCGGCTTCATCGGTTCCGCGTTGAGCAAGCACCTGCAGGAGCTCGGTCACGATGTCTTCGTGCTCGACAACCTCAGCTTCGGGCGCCGTCAGCTGGCCGGTGTTCCGGATGACCGGTTCTTCCAGTGCGACATCCGGGACCGCAAAGGGGTGTACGAGGTGTTCGATGCCACGCGACCGAACTGGGTGTTGCACCTGGCCGCTGTTCACTTCATTCCCTATTGCAACCAGCACCCCGCAGAGGCGGCGGACATCAACATCAACGGCACCATCAGCGTGCTCGATGCCGCGCAGACCAAGGGCAGCGTGGAGCAGGTGTTCGTGGCCAGCACTGCGGCCGTCTACCCGATCGCAGATGGCGCCATGGACGAGGAACACGAGCTGGGGCCGATGGACATCTACGGAACCACGAAGCTGGCCACGGAGAAGCTGGCAAGCGAGTTCCACCTGCGGTCGCAGATCCCTACGATCGTGGGTCGCTTCTTCAACGCCTTCGGACCCAACGAGACCAACCCGCACCTCTTCCCCGAGATCCAACGGCAAGTGCTCGCCGATGCGCGCACGCTTCAGCTTGGCAACCTCGATCCCAAGCGCGATTACATACATACGGAGGACATGAGCTGTGCCATGAGCGCGCTGCTGGGGCAGGGCATCAAGGGATACGATACCTTCAACATCGGGCGCGGTATCGAGTACAGCGTGCGCGAGGTGGTGGAAGCCTTCGAGCGACAGCTGGGTGAGAAGCTCACCATTGAAGTGGATCAGGCCCGTGTCCGGAAGGTGGAGCGCATGCACTTGCTCGCCGACGTCCGTAAGCTGAAGTTGGTGACCGGCTGGGAACCGAACTGGAGCATCGATGAGGGCGTGGCCACCTTGCTGAAAGAGGATGTCGACCTCTAGACTGCGGGTCGCGCTCTGCACCGACGGTGTCTACCCCCTTGCGATGGGCGGTATGCAACGGCATTCACGCCTGCTTGCAGAACACCTGGCTCGTTCCGGAGAGATCGAACTGACCGTCCTGCACCCGCATCAGGGGCGGATCTTCGATGTTTCGCTCGGGATCACGGAGGTCCACGTCCCCGACATCGACAAGAGCAAGTTCTACCTGGGTGAGCTCTGGCGCTACAGTGTGCGCGTGGGAGCGAAGCTGGAAGAGCTGAAGCCTGTTGTGATCATGTCGCAAGGCTTCTGTGTGTGGCAGGGCGCTTCGCGTTTCAGTGACCGGTTGATCGTGCATCCGCACGGGCTGGAGATGTTCCAGATGCTCACGCGCAAAGAGCGTTTCCTGGGCTGGCCCTTCCGTGCTGCATTGAAACACATCGTTCGGCGCAGTACCGTGGTGGTCAGCCTTGGCGGCAAGCTCACCACCATTCTGCAAGGTGTGGCGAAAGGCTCCGCCTGTCGAGTCGTGGTGATCCCGAATGCCACGGAGGTTCCTTCCGAAGCTCCAAGCACCTCGGCATCCAAGGGGCCATTGGCCCTGCTGTTCGTCGGTCGCTTCGCCTTCAACAAGGGTCTTGATGTACTGATGACCGTGGCTCGACGCTTCGTGCAGGAAGGGCGTGAGGACCGTGTTCGCTTCGACCTTGCCGGCGATGGACCACTGTTGGCCGATTACCAGCAACGCGGGCTGCCTAAGAACGTGAACCTCTGCGGCCGGGTGAACGACGACCAGCTTCACGCCCTCTATGCCAGTTGCGATTCCTTGATCCTGCCCACCCGCTTCGAGGGCATGCCCACGGTGGTGTTGGAGGCCATGGCCCAAGCGAAACCGATCATCGTGAGCGATGTGGGCGCGACGGCCGAACAGGTGAACATGCACAACGGCTACCTGCTTCCCCCCGGTGATGCCGAGGCCCTCTACCAAGCGATCATGGCATTCACTGAGCGTTCTCCGGAGGTGCGCGCTCGCATGGGGCGCTACAGCTACGATCGCGTGAAGGAGCGCTTCAGTTGGCCCGTGGCCTCCGCTGCGTTCGTGGCGCTGTTCCGCGAGATCGGCGGAGCGAGGAAGGTCTAGGATCGCTCTGCGTCCAAGCGGTACACCACGTGATCGGCTACGAAACCTTGTTTTTCGAAGAAGCGTTGGGCTTGGGTGTTGCCGCTCAGTGCATCGGTCTCCATGCGCAACACACCTCGATCGGCGAACGCTGCGCGAAGCGATCGCACCAGTCGTTCTCCGAGGCCCCGTCCTCGTGCTTCACCAGCCACATGGATGTGTGTGAGCATGCCCACGCGCTCGCTGCCCAGATGCGGGGGTGTGCTGCGGATCGTTCCCGCCACAAAGCCGAGCTGTTGTTCGTCTTCCTCCGCGACCAATACGAAGGTGAGGCGACCGAACATCGGTGCCACAGACCCCAACCACAAGGAAGCACCGTCGGCCACTAACGGCGTGGAAAGCCCCAACCGGCCCATGTGCTCATACAGCGCTGTGAACTGTGCCAGCACAGCAGTGCGTGTGGCATCGTCCATGTCGGCACCAAGGCTCCGGATCTCCATCAGGGCTTCAGGGCTTTGGCGAAGGAGCGGGCCATGCCGCGCAGTGTGGCGAAGTCCTCCACGGCCAGCACATCCAGATCAAGTTGCGCACCGAAAGCGGTCTCCGCCTCGGCCAGCAGGTCCATCAGCGCGAAGGAATCGAGTACGCCCGAACGCGTCAGGTTAAGGGTGTCCGCAACATCCTTCTCCGCCACACCGAGCTGGGCCAGACGTGGCTTCAGCAGTGTTCGTAGGCGGAGCAGGACCTCGTTCTCGTTCATGGTGCGCGGCGAAATTACCCCTTCACGACTTGGAGTCGTTGCTGCCCGTTCGTTGTTCGCTGTTCAACAGTTCCAGCAGGGCCTTGCGGTCCACCTTGCCGTTGGAGTTGGTGGGTAAGTCAGGTAGGAAGATCAGGCGGGCCGGGACCATATGTTCGGGAAGATGTGCTCGACACGCGTTCAACAGATCGTTCGCTTGGTCCTTCACATCGAGCGGTAGAAAGGCCACAAGGCCCAAGGCGATGCCGTCAGTGATCGGAAATGCCACGGTCTGGGCGAAGGCCGCACCGCCTTGTTCGCGAAGCACATGGTTGATCTCTTCCAGCTCGATCCGGTGTCCTCGCACCTTCACCTGCTGGTCCGTGCGCGACAGGAAGTAGAGGTTGCCGTGCTCGTCCTTCCGTACCCGATCACCGGTGCGGTAGTAGCGCGCGCTGGGGTCGGATGGAAGGAACTGGAAGACTTGCCCGGTCTGCTCCGGAGCCTGCCAATAGCCTTCGGCCACCTGCGGACCGCCCAGCCAGAGCTCACCTTCCTCTGTTCCAACACCGGCTTCGTTCAGCACCACACCCTGCGCCGATGGGAACGGCTTGCCGATGGACACTATGCCGACGTGCCCACGTTCCTGGTCGCTTTTCCATTCATGGGCGGTGATGGCGATCGTGGCTTCCGTGGGACCATAAAGGTTCAGGACCCGGCTGTTCGGCGCTGCTGCGGACCACTTTCGGACAAGGTCCTCTGGCAGGGGTTCACCGCAGAACGCACTGAAGCGCAAGGTCGGCATGGCCCCGGGCTTCAGCGTGCGCATGCGGTCCATCAGCAACGCCATGGAAGGCACCGAGAACCAGCACGTGATCGCGTTCGCGCGAACGAAGGCCGCCGGTGCGAGAAGCTGTTCCCGCGAAGGCACCACCAGCGTTCCACCGGCCGCCCAGCACAGGAAAATATCGTGTACGCTGAGGTCGAAGGTGAACTCGAACAACTGCGTAAAGCGATCGGTGGCTGTCGGTGCTGCGATGCGCTCCATCTCCTTCAGATACGCCAGCACGTTGCTCTGACGGATGGGTACACCCTTCGGGACGCCGGTGCTGCCGGAGGTGAAAAGCAAGTAGGCATAGGGGCTCTGGATGCAGGGCTCGATCGACCGTTCTCCCTTCACCTCGGCATTGGCGATGATCACATGGAGCTTCGAGCCACTGCGTTCAGCCAAGCCGATCGCGCCGTCGGCATGCTCTCGGGAGGTCAGGATCGCACGTGTTCCGGAGCGTTCGAGAATGGCCGCGAGCCGCTCCTGTGGCAGCTCAGGGTGCAGGGGCATGTATCCGTGACCAGCGTGCAGGATCCCCAGCATGCCCGCGTAGGTGGTAAGGTCGCGGTGAGTGTAGAGACCGACGAAGGGGCCTTCAACACCGACCGCCTTCAGTTGTGTGGAGATCGATAAGGCTGCCTGCCCGAGCTGCCCATAGGTGAAGTTTCCCTCGGACAACACCAAGGCCTCCTTGTCCGGAGTGCTGGTGAAGGGGCGCAGGAAAAGATCCCAGAGGTGTTCTGCCATGTCGCTCAGGTGGCGTGCGGCGAAGATCGGCGTTCCCAATGCTTCAGATCAGAAGTGCTTCGAGCTGATCGCACACAGTATCCAGCATGTGCTCGTTCACCTCCGCGTTCGGGTCCAGCGGGATCGACCGATCGCCACGGATCACGCTAGGCAGAACGGTCTGAACTTCATTCAGGCGGATCGAAAGCCCCAACCTTCGACGCTCAAGGGTCTCGCTCACGCGACCTTGTGTTCCGACATGCAGCAGCGGCACACGCAGGTGGAAGAGCTCGTTGAACTTGGTGGTGAGTACGTCCTTCTTATCGTCGGGGAGGAAGACCATCACCAGGTCGGCGCGGCGCAGTTCCGCATACAGTTCCGACGGCGGAATGGCCCCGTGGAAGTGGATCCGCTCTTGCAGCCCAGCTTCGGTCACGGCGCGCGCAAAGCGTCCCATATCGTGCGAAGGCACGTACAGGTCGAAACGTGCGCGGGCCAGACGCTCCGGGTCGTGTTCCCCCAAGGCGCGGAACGCGAGCAATACCTGGTCGAAGTAGGCCGCGAAGGAGGCTTCCCCATAGATGCTGCCTGCGTAGAGGATGCGGTAAATGCCGTCGCGCTCAAGCACCGGTCCTGCCGCTAGGTCATCGGGGTCGATGGGGTGGGGGAGCACGGCGAATTTTCCCGGATCCGCGCCATGGACCTTCTCCAAGTGGTCGATGATCCCTTCCGCAGGTGCGATCACCCTGTCGCTGCCGGCGATCACGTCGTGTTCCAGTTGTTGCTCATAGGCCAGTCGCGCCGCTGAGAGTGAACGCATGCCATAGGTATCGCCCCAGGTCCACGGGTCGCGGAGGTCCGTGATCAAGCGCAGGTCCGGGAAGGCCTTTCGCAGCTCCAACGCGAAGGTCAGCGAGCGGAACGGCGCGCCCGACGCGATCACGTGGCGGATGCCGTGCGCCTTCATCAGTTCCGTGCATTGCTCCAGAAGCTGCTTCCGCCAGAACACCGACCGGTCCAGCCAGTTGCCACGCACAACGCATGGCAATACGCTCTTCCAGAAACGGTGCGCGAGCTTCTCGGTCAACGCGGTGAGCGGTCGCTTGAAGAGGGCCGTGGGGTAGCGCTGCGGAAGTGCGTAGGCGTGGATGCCTGGGTGCCCGATATCGGCGGTCCACAGCGAGCCTTTCAGTTCCTCCGCGCCATCCGCATGGATCACATGCACGGCGTGCCCCCGCATGGCCAGCGCCTTGGCGAACTTGGCCCAACGGCGCCCACCGATGCCCTTGAACGGGGGAAAGGTGTGGCAGATGATCAGGACCGGAACGGGAGGGGCCATCGACGGCCGAAGGTAGCGGAAGCCCTGCCCGTGGTCGGGGGCTTCGGTTAGTTTTGCGCCCTTACGCAATGTCTATGGCCGGTCATGTGCTGATCACGGGTGGTGCTGGTTTCATCGGAAGCCATCTGGTGGACCGTCTGCTCGCAGAGAAGGGCTGGCGAGTGACAGTGGTCGACAATTTCGACCCTTACTATGACCGCCGGATCAAGGAGGCGAACATCGCAGGCCACATCGGCGCCCCAGGATATCGCCTGATCGAGGCCGACCTGTGCGATGCTGATCTTGAAGAACGTCTGGGCCCGGACCCCATCGACCTGATCGTTCACATCGCTGCGAAGGCGGGCGTGCGGCCGAGCATCGCGGATCCCTTGGCCTACCACCGCGTGAACGTGACCGGTACGCTACGTTTGCTGGAACTGGCCCGGCACCGGAAGATCCCCCGCTTCGTGCTGGCGAGTTCCAGCAGCGTCTATGGGGAGAACCCCAACGTGCCGTGGAAGGAGGCCGAACGCGGCCTTGTGCCCATCAGTCCGTATGCAGCATCGAAGCTCGCTGCCGAGCAGTTCGCCCGGGTCTATGCCCAGCTCCACGGTCTGCATGTCACCGTGCTGCGCTTCTTTACGGTCTTCGGTCCCCGTCAACGCCCTGATCTGGCGATCCACCAGTTCTTCCGCAAGGTGGAGGCCGGGGTGCCCATTCAGCAGTTCGGCGATGGCAGCACGCGCCGCGACTACACCTACATCGACGACATCATCGCTGGGGTGCATGCGGCCATGGAGCGCACCAAGGGAGGAGCTTACGAGACCTACAACCTGGGCAACTCCGGCACCGTGACGCTCTCTGAGCTGATCGCCGCCGTAGAGCTTGAGCTGGGCATCAAGGCCATTGTTGAAGTGAGACCGGAACAGCCGGGTGATGTGCCGCAGACCTTCGCCGATGTGTCCAGGGCCGGTCGTGATCTTGGCTTCGCTCCGTCCACGCCGTTGGCGGAAGGCCTGAAGCACTTCCATTCCTGGTACCACACGGCTCGCGTAGCGCAGGACTAGCGCGGGGGGCTTGTCTATCTTCGCCGGCCGTGTTACCACAGGCTCTTCCATGCGCGTAGTCGGCATCAGCAACAAGACCCGTTACTGGCAGCACTATGCGTTCAGCAATCCCCCAGAGGGATACCGCTATACGCGTGGGTTGGACATTCCCTGGCATGTGCTGAAGGTGCGCAACCAGTTCCTCGCGCACACCAAGTGCTTCCTGCCGCTCAAGCATGTGGACATCTACCACACCTACAACAGCGTGGTGGCGAACCATCGGCCCTGGGTCATCGAGGTGGAGAGCTACCTACCGCGGTACAAGCCCATGCGCGAGAGCCATCCGCTCTTCAAGTGGGGGCAACGGCGCTTGGCCGGTGATGATTGCAAGTGGCTGATCTTCACCAGCCGCAATACGTTCCAGATGAACCGCGACAAGCTCGTGGCCGCTGGTGTGGATCCGGCCAAGATGGTGGTGCTGTACCGGGCGGTGGAGCAATACCTGCCCGGCCCCAAGGAGGCTTCGCGCTTCACCATCCTCTTCGCGGGCAATGGCTTCTACCGCAAAGGCGGCGTGGAACTGTTGAAGGCCTTCCAGCGGCTGGGCCGACCGGATGCGCAGTTGGTGATCGTGAGCACCTTGGAGGTGGATTGGGGCGTAGTGCCGACGCCGGCGGACGTGCAATGGACCGAGCGCACCATCGCGGATGATCCCCGCATCACCCTGCATCGGGACTTGGGCCATGACAAGTTGCTGCAGTTCATGCGGCGTGCGCATGTGTTCGTGAGCACCACCTTCGCCGACCCCTTCAACAACACCGTGCTGGAGGCCATGGGCGCACAGTTGCCCGTGATCTCGTCCAACATCAGCTCCATACCGGAGATCGTGGAGCACGACCGCAACGGCTGGTTGCTGGAGGTGACCGACCGGCCCAGCGATGCCATTGCCGACGAGATCGCGGAGAAGCTTCGTTCGCTGATGGATTCCCCCGAGCTACTGACACGCATGAGCGGCAACAGCCTGGCCGTGGTCCGCGAGAAGTTCGACATCGACGTGCGCAACGCCCGCATCGCTGCGCTCTACGATCAGGCGCTGGCATAGCTCAGGGCTTGTTGCCGACGTAGGCGGCGATGCTGTCCGCGATCATCGGCGTGAACAGGTCGACACCGCGCGCGTTCAGGTGCTGTGAGTTGTAGAAATAGTTCCGGTCCTCGCAGAAGGTCGCCGTGCTGAAATCCCAGAACGGGATCCCGCTTTCGGCCGCGATGCCTCGGTACACGTCCATTACTTCCTCACGGTTCAATGTCAGCCGTTGCATTTCGCCTAGTTCAGGGGTGTATACGAGCACCACCTTCGATCCCTTCTCCTGGGCCGTTCGGATGATGGCGCGAAGGGTGTTGCGCGCGCTTTCCTCGTTGAACCGGCGCAGCCCTTTCGGGAAGCGCTTCTTGAACTGGTCGAAGCCGCCGTCCCAGTTCAGGTCCTTCCGCTGGAAACCAAAGTGCAACGGGTCGTGCAACGTATCCTCCAGCCCCAGTAGCCCCTTCACGCCCAGAGCTGCGTACCCGTAGCCGAAGCGAGTGAAACTGTAAAGCGGGATGTAGCGGTCCTTCCACCAGTCGGGCGCGGTGTTCCGAAGGTCCTCGTAGATCGCATCCTCGCTCAGGTAGGGCGGGTACTGGCTGGGAAAGAACACATCGGTGTCCGGCGACAGCGAGATCATGTCCACGTTCTGAATGATCAGCTCGGGTGGTCGGTTGTACTTGAGGTAGGTGATCAGCCAAGGCAACTGGTGGTTCAGCTGGTTGCCGTCCATGCCGATGTTGTAGCACGACCGCCCGGTGGCCTTGCCGATCGTCGCCGCATCGAAATGCATCAGTGCCCTGCTGCTTCCGCAGAACAGCACGTCCGCCTGGATCTTGCCGTCCACCAAGCGGTTCCACACGCCAAGGGTGAAGGTGGTCCGTGCCCGCAGCCCGGCCTTCAGTGTGCGGTCCAAGCCCCAGACCACAAGACCCAGCACGACCAGGAACAACGCGAGGCGGCGGAGGAAGGTGCTCATCTCAGAACTGGAAGTAGATGAACGTTTGCTCCGCGTGGTCACCAACGAACACGATCAATAGCACCAAGCCGATGTAGAGCGACCAGCGCAGCGGGCGCGTGAACACCAACGCCTCCAAGGCATGTTGCCGGTTCCGTTGCAGCCATTCCGCCAGCAACAACAAGCCGATGCAGGCCATGGCCGGGCCGTAGGTGGCGCGGTCCGTGATGTACTGTGCGGTGCGGCTCCAGTGCCCGACATCGAACAGGTGGATGAACATGTCACGTATGTAGCTCAGGGCTTGTCCGATCGTGGCGGCGCGGAAGAAGACCCAGGCCACGCAAGTGAGCCCGAAGGTGCCGAGCATGGCAAGCACCTCCCCGAACGCAGGCCAGCGCCGGCCTTCCCCTGCAATGCCAAGGTTGTTGCGGTGCCGTCCGCTCAGCAGCAAAGGCAGGAAGTAGATCGCGTTGATCAGTCCCCAGGCCAGGAAGGTCCAGTTGGCCCCGTGCCAGAAGCCGCTGACGAGGAAGATGATGAACGTGTTGCGCACCGCCATGCCCCGACCGCCCTTGCTGCCGCCCAAGGGGATGTAGAGGTAGTCGCGGAACCAACTGCTGAGGCTGATGTGCCAACGCCGCCAGAACTCAGCGATGTCGCGACTGAAATAAGGGAAGGCGAAGTTCCGCATCAGGTCGAAGCCGAACAGCTTCGCGGTGCCGATGGCAATGTCGCTGTAGCCACCGAAGTCGCAGTAGATCTGAAAAGCGAAGAGCACCGCGCCGATGATCAGCACAGGACCCGGTTGCGTATCGCTGGAGTTGAAGATCCCGTCCACCAACCGGCTGCAGTTGTCCGCGATCACGATCTTCTTGAAGAAGCCCCAGAGCATCTGGCGCAGCCCATCCACCGCCTGGGCCGTATTGAAGGTCCGTGCCCGTTGGAACTGAGGAAGCATGTGGCTCGCCCGCTCGATCGGGCCTGCGCATAACTGCGGAAAGAAGCTGACGAAGGCCAGGAAGGTGTCCGCTTGTCGAACGGCCTCGATCCGACCACGGTACACGTCGATGGTATAGCTCAGCGCTTGGAACGTGTAGAAGCTGATGCCCACCGGCAGGATCACCTTCAACAGGAACGGATCATGCGCGATGCCAAGTTCCGCCAGCCCGGCAGCCAGCGAACGGGCGAAGAAGTCGTAGTACTTGAAGATGCCGAGCGTACCGAGGTTACCGATCAGGCTGATGCCCAGCAGCAGCTTCCGCCGCTTGGGTGAAGCGCTTCGGCCCATGGCCAACGCGACGAAGTAATCCGTGAGGCTGGTGGCGAGCAACAGCAGCAGGAAGCGCCAATCCCACCAACCATAGAACAGGAAGCCCGCAGCGATCAACAACAGGTTCTGTGCCCGCAGCTTGCGGAACACACCCCAGTACAGCGCGAAGACCGCCGGCAGGAAGAGCGCGAAGACGAAGCTGTTGAACAGCATGCGCTTAGTGAAGGTCGAGCCTGGCGGCGTGCGTCCTCATCGTCGCGCGCAGCATCGGACATTGCGCGCTGGGGCTGAATAGGCACTGCCCACCGCACCAGTATTGCAGGAGAAGCGCCCCACCACCCGCACGTAGTTGTCAGCGTTCCCGCCATTGTTCGACCATTCGTAGTCGCCCACCATGTTCGCAAGCCCAAGGCTGCTGGCATTGAAGCATGCGGCATACCATTCGCCCCAGGTACAGAGCCTGCCGTTCAAAGTGCTACAAAGCACGGCCGCCGAATCGAAGGACATGGTGTCATGCTGGTCCACTTCGATGCAGTATTGCTCGTTCACCGCCACATAGCCCGAAGGACAAGGCCTTACCGTCGGTGCCCTTCCAGAGGTCAACTGAAAGCCACTGCCATCGTAAACGACGGTGACCATCGCCCCAGCGAGCACATCACCGACCTCGAGGTCCTGGCCGTTGCCCACATGAACCGGGTAAGGGCCCTGTCCGTTCACGCTCAAGGTCACCGGTCCGTTGTTCGCATTCTGGCTGTGCAGTACCAACATGGCACCGATCTGCAAAGGGCCTGGTGCCGGGGTCAGTACAGCGCTCCATGTTTGGCTACCGGACACTTCAGCATAGCGGTACTGGCCTGCTTGAAGTGTTCGCGCGTTCATGGCTTCCGCGGTCGATGTTGGATCGCTCAGGCCATGCACCTGTCGTTCGCCATCGGTGGTTCCGTTCAGTTCGATCGAGCGGTCAACGATGACCTGGGCCATGGCCGTTCCGCATGGTCCCGATAAGACCAGCAGCGCCGAAAGCAGATGGTTCAAGCGTGTCTTCATCGGATGCGGTAACAACAGCGCACAACTCCAAAACTGGCCGTGGCCTCGACTGCGTTCACGGCACGATTTCCATTGCAGCTGTACCGTGCCACCTGGTCCGCAGTGTGGGTATGATCGCTGGTGTCATCCACCCACTCCCAATCGTCGAACAGTCCGGAGAGCTGAGCGCCATATGCGGTGCAGGCCATCGTGTACTCGTCCCACGTGCACAGCCGCGCACCACGAGCGTAGCAGTGGCTGATAGCTGTGAAGATGCTCACTGACAACGTGTCGTTCTGTTGAATGCAGAATTCGTCGCTGATCCGTACGAAGCCCGATGGACAATCCGTAATGGACCGCCCCATGATGAAGAAGGCTGTGTCCACATAGATCATCTCCACTGCTTTCGCTACGGCCACCTGACCTTCCGTGGCGGGCAGACCGTCCGTGCGGTAGACGGCCCGTGTGCCAAGGCCGTCCACGTTCACCTTCACGTTCCCCGACTTCGCGGCCAGGGGTATCCAACGGATCAGCATACCGTTGGTGTAGGCCAGTGCCGGCGGCGAACCGGCCAGTTGGGTCACCGTGGTGCCACCGGTCACCGTGTACCAATTCGAAGCGGCTTGCTGGGCATTGTCCAAGGTGATCAGGGAGGTGGCGTCCAAGGGTGAGGCAAGACCCTCAATGCGCCGCAAGCTGTCCTGGGCTGCGGTCAGGTTCAGCGGTTTGTCCAAATGGACCTGTGCTGCTGCGCACAGGCAGCTCATCACCGCGCAAAGGGTTGATAGAAACCTGTTCATCGGTCGAAGCAGCATCGGTAAGGGCGCAGACCGAAGGGGTCCGTGTGCCCGCCTGACCGGCAATTCGGTAGCGGTGACACCCCGTCATAACCCATCACTTTCGCATTGCCTGAAAAGTTGGCCGCATCATCGGCCCATTCGAACGCTGCTACGCTGTTGGTGAACCCCGGCACCTGAAGGCAGGCCCTGGTCCACTCGTTCATGGTGCAGAGCCGTCCGTTCGCAGCCACACACGCCAAGTTCGCGTTGTAGAAGGTCAGGGAATCGCGGGTAGCGGCCTCAATGCAGGCGTCCCGAGTGAACGCGATCGTGCCCGCCGGGCAGCCTGGTTCCAGTTGGCTGGTGATCTGGAACGCGGAGCCGTCGAACACCACTGTTACCGGAATGCCGGGGCGAAGGTCAGCGCTATCCAATGGTAGCGAAACGAACTTATGCACGGCCAAGGCGGAGAGGCCGTCCACACTGAGGCTGACCGCGCCATGGTTCGCTTGGGTCGGAACGAGCGTGATCAGAAGACCTGGGAAGTAGGCCGTGATCGAGGGGGTGAGCGAAGCGGTCAGAACATCCTGTCCTTGGGCCAATGCATAGTTGGTGCTCAGGGTGCGTGCGCTGGCGACCGCCACTCCGGCATCCTGGGCATCGGGAGCGGACAGTCCCGTCACTTGCCGATCGTTCGGAGCGCTACCGTTCAATTGGACCTTGGCCGGCACATCCCATTGGGCGCCAGCCGTCATCGCCAACAAGCAGGAGAGGAGACCCAGCGCGCCCTTCCTCATGATCGAATAAATCGAAGGGCCCGGCCACCGTTGACGCGGACCAAATAGACGCCAGCACTAAGCCCGCTGACATCGATCCGCATGGTCCGGGATGGCGCAGGTGATGTGTAGGAGCGGAGTCCGCGACCTTGCACGTCGAGCAGTTCCACGGAAAGGAGGCTCGACTTGCCCACCACCACTATAACACTCTCGTCGGTGACGGTGGGAAAGAGCATGGCCTGCAAGGGGTTCGAGCCGTCCGCTAGCCCCGTTGTGAGGGCGCCGCTGAACGTGGTGAGCGTGCCGATGCTGTCCAAGTTGATCGCATCCACACGGTCGTTCGGGGCATCCACCGAGGAGGGGATCGCCAACCAGAAGGTGTTGGCCTGCAGCACATGCAGCACCTGGTCGGTCTCCACCACGCTGTTCAGCTGGCTTTCATCGTAGCCGAAACGCACCTCAGCATCCAGGCCCGTGTTCACATCACTGGCCCATTGGTACCACCGTGCCGTGCCGACCGCTCCGCCGGGTTCCGTGATCGGCTGGTGACCACGAACGAGCGTTACGCCTTGGGGAGCTTGAACAGTGGATACCACCAACCGTAGACCACCTGGCTCTGTGTTGCTGAGCGGGTCCGTGTAGGTGGCAGTGTAGCGCTCAGTACCTGTGCCGGAGATCGGCGCGCCGTTCGCCTCGTTCAACAGCGCTTGCGGACCAAGCTGTACCTCTCCATTGTTCACCCAGGTGCTTCCGGGTGTGGTGGCGACCGTTCCCTGCCCCTCGATCCGCAACACGGTTCCCGCGTCCACCACCAAGGTGGTCCCCGACTGAAGCACGCTCTGTCCTTGAGCCGCGCAGAACGCAAGGTTCAGCACGCTCGCCAGGAGAATATTGCGGGTGTTCACGGGCACGTGGCGAAAGTAGTACACGGCCAGGAAGCATGCAGCCCGCCGGTTAACTTTGGCGCTTCGACCCAAGCCCATGGACCTGAAAGGACTGCTCGCTGACCAGATGGGATTGTTCACGCCCTACGACATCCTTGGGGCGTTGATCGGTCTCTGTCTGGCCGCGCTATTAGGCCTCGTGCTTGGCCGCGTTGTTCCGCTTCAAGGCGCGCAGCCGAGGACGCTTGCCGTATGGGCCGGGCTTAGCGCGATGGCAGTGGGACTGGTGCGCGCCTCTGTTCCGCTCAGCATCGCTTTCGTAGGCGTGGCCTTGTTACTACGCCGTGAAGGTCAGGGAACTTCAGAACGTCACTTTCTGCTCAACCTGGCCGCCGTGCTGGTGGGTGTGGGCTGTGGTAGCAGTGCAGGGTTGATCACGCTGGTCTGTTTCGTGCCGGTGGTCCTTCTGCTCCGCTGGGCGTTGGTCAGCAAGTCCACCTGATATGAAGCCGGCCGTGGGGAAGGGACGTTCCGACATCCTAGGGATGGCAGCGGTCCTCAGCGGCTTGGTGCTGGTAGCTGCGGCCTTCAGACCCGTCAAGTTGCGATCGTCCGTGCCGGCCCCGGCATTGACCATACCTTCCATACACGCTACCGGCGAACCCACTGTTCCCCCGGGATGCTTGGTCCGCTATACGCTCAACGGGGACATTCCGGGTCCGGGGTCACCGATCTGGGTAGCCTCGACGATGCTTCGCCCGAACGATGCTGCCATCGAGCGACTTCTACGCACACCCACCTCGCCGCAATGGCGAAGCCCCGAGCTGTTCGACTTCCCACAGCGGACCACTGTCCGGTACAGGGCCTTTGACGCTGAGGGCCGATGCGGTCCGGTGGTGTCGCGCAGCTTCGGAGGTCTCCAGCATGCTTTGCCCGTACTGTCCATCGCGGTGCCCGAAGGCGCGTTCTTCGACGCTGATACCGGCATCTACGTGGTCGGCCATGGGATCTTCCATCAGGAAGAGGAGGCGGTGAAACGATTTCCCCAGTATCAACGCTGGTGGCGTTACCCTGGCAACTACCAGTTCCGGGGCAAGACCTGGGAGCGCGCGGCCCAAGTGGTGTGGGACGAACCTGATGGCTTCACCACGTGGGCCGGTGACGCCCGGATCCGCATCAATGGCAACAACACCCGGGGGTTCCCCCAGCATGCGCTGCGGTTGAGGTTGGATGATGGTGCCACGGACGACATGACCTTCTTCTCACCGCAGCAAGGCAAGGGCCACCGCACACTGGTGCTGCGCACGGGAGGCAACGACCAGGACAAGGCCTTCATGCGCGATGCGCTGGTCCACCGGATGTGCGAAGGACTTGGGTTCGGTACCTCGGCCGTGCGGAACTGCGTGGTCTACTTGAACGGTGCATATTGGGGCCTGCACCAGCTGCGCGAACGCCATGATGATCAGGAGATGGCCAGACGGGCCGGTTGCAAGGCCAAGGAGGTCACCATCATTGCCGACCGCGGCATCCTCGCAGAGGGTGCGCAAGAGGATCTGGACGTTTTCATGCGTGCGTTGAATGAACTGGACCAACACGTGAAGGCCGGGACCGATCCGGGGCCGACCATGGAACGTTTCATGGACACCGAGGACCTGATCTCCTACTTGGCGGCGCAGGTCATCATCAGCAACACAGATTGGCCGGAGCAGAACGTGAAGCTGTGGCGCTATTCCGGTGATCCGAGGCCGGGCGTGACGCAATGCGATGGTCGTTGGCGGATGTTGATGGGCGACAGCGATCTGAGCTATGGCTATCCGTTGGGGCCGGAGTTCAACACCATCGCCCACCTGCGCTCTCGGCAGGCCCCCTTGTCGCGGTTGTTCCGGGCTTGCCTGGCCTCGCCCAGCTTGCGCGGTCGTTTCGTTGAGCGGGTGCGGTCGTTCCAGCGCGAAGCCCTTTCCACAGAACGGATGATGCAACAGGTGGCCGCCATGGCCCGTGAGCTGGAACCAGAGATGCCGATGCACATTGCGCGGTGGCGTCGACCTTTGACCATGGACCGCTGGAGGGAACAGGTGGCCGTGTTGTTGGCCTATGCCTCGGCGCGGAACGCGGCCGTTACTCTGCATTTGAACGAACTGGTCGCAGAGCGGTCATGATCAAGTTCCTCAAGGCCCACACCCAGCTCCTCGGCATCATCGTCGTCTGGCTCTTTACCACGCTTTACCTAGGCCCGCTGATCTACCTGATCTTGCCGGCCACTGTCTTCCTGTTCCGCCGTAGCGATCTGTGGGCGGACATGATCTTCGGCTTCCTGTTGATCTTGATCCTCTCCGACATGTCGCCGGAGTTCTTCCAGATGCGGAAGATCAAGAGCGCCAAGTACACCTACATCATCGCGCTCAGCCTGATCTTCCTGCTGGAGACCCAGCGCTTCATGCCCCTGAGCCGGGTGTTCACGATCTTCCTGCCCTTCTTCGTGTACAGCTTCCTGCCGCTCATGCAGAGCAGCGATGTGCTCAACGGCGTTTCGAAGACCATTTCCTACGCGCTGCTCTACCTCATCATCCCGAACTACGTGTTGATGAACTTCCGGCGCCAAGGGTGGCTGTTCATGCGGAACTTCCTGTTCTTCATCGTGACGGTCCTGGCCTTCGGCTACGCCATTCTTTACGTGCAGCCGGGTTGGGTGATGATCGGCGGCCGTTTCCGCGGCCTGTTCGGCAACCCCAACGGTCTGGGGATCTTCTGCTACGTCACCTTCATGCTGGCCTATGTCGTCAACTACATGAATCCGCACTTGTTCAGCCGGATCGACAAGATCATCGTGTTCGGCGTCATCGGGTTCGTGCTCATCAAATGCGGGTCCCGCACGTCGGTGGTGGCTTCGTCGATGTTCCTCGTGTTCGGGCGCTTTTTCAGTCTTTCTCCTTTCCTGGGCTTCGTGGCCTTCATCGCCTCCATCGGCATCGCCGAGCTTGTCTCGTCCAACCTGGCCGTTATTGTCATGGCCTTCGGTCTGGAGAAGTTCTTCCGCGTGGAAACGCTCGAGGATGGCTCTGGCCGCTATTTCGCGTGGAATTTCGCCTGGGAACAGATCAACAAGGGCGGCTTCCTGGTCTTCGGAGGTGGCTTCGGGAACGATGAGTGGGTGATGCGCCACAACTACAAGTTCCTGCGCTCACAAGGACACCACGGGGGGGTGCACAACTCCTACCTCACCATGTGGTTCAACACCGGGGCGGTCGGCATCCTGCTCTATTTCCGCAGTTACATGCTGCTTTTCTTCAAGGCCAACAAGCTCGTGCCGGTCGCGTTCGCAGTGATGTTCTCGTCCATGTTCTCCGTCCTCTACGAATCATGGCTCACCGGCTCGCTCAATCCCTTCTCCATCATTCTGGTGATCATCATGACGCTGCTGTCCGAGGACGACATCGTGCACTATTTGAGCCGACAGGAGGAGGCGAAGCTGGAACAGGAAGGCGCTGATGCCGAGGTGGTGCCGCTGATCGGCGATGTGGTGCTTCGTCGCTGACATACCCGCTTACTTTCGCGTCCCGTTCAACCCCATGTCCAAGCGTCGCAAGTGGCTATTCGGCACCCTACTGGTGCTCATGTTCATCGCTTCGGCCGCGTGGGCCACGAACGCCTTTCTGCACAAGCGCGGCCATCCTGGTCTGGGTCGCTTCGTGAAGCAGTGGGCGGTGAACTACCCGGCCAGTTTCGCCGTGGAACCGCCCACCATCAAGCTCACGGTTGATGAGAAGGACATGGAGTTCATCCAGGAGGTGGTGGACCGTGCGCTGGAACGGGGCGTGATCGAGCAGGAAGGCAACGACTACGTGGACGCCAAGGTCGAGGCGGACAACGCACCCTTCAAGGCGAAGGTGCGGATCAAAGGCAAGATGACCGACCATGTGGACGGACGCAAGTGGAGCTTCCGCGTGATCGCCAAGAAGGATGGCGGTTTCCTGGGCATGAAGCGCTTCAGCCTGCAACACCCAGGCACACGCAATTACCTCTGTGACTGGTTCTACCATCAACTGAGCCGGGGCGAAGGCATCGTGGCGCTGCGTTATGGATTCTGCCGCGTGGAACTGAACGGAGAGGACCTTGGTGTCTACGCCTACGAAGAGCATTTCGGCCCCGAGCTCTTGCAGAACAACGGCCGCCTGAACGGTCCGCTGTTGCGCTTCGATCCGGCCCTGTTCTGGCAGCACCGGCTGAACGGTCTGGACGGTGTGCAGGTGAACGATGCCTACGGTGCCTACCAAGCTGCGGCCCTCGATGCCTACGGAACGGACGACCTTGCAAAGGATCCGACAGGCAAGGCCCAGTTCGAGCAGGCGCTGGCCTTGGTGGATGCCTTCCGCCGTGGCGAGAAGTCGGCCGGTGAAGTGTTCCATGCCGACCTGATCGGTCGTCGCCTGGCGCTGATCGATCTGGTGGGTGGACACCATAGCATGGACTGGAGCGACGTGAAGTTTTACTACGACCCGGGCGCCCAGCGCCTGGAACCCGTGAGCTATGAGAGCTTCAGCGCCTTCCCGACCAAGGAGCTTGCCGGAGCCTATCGCTACACCGGTGGTTTCCGGCAGAAGGATGAGTTGCACACGCAGTTCCTCAACGATCCGGCCATCATGGCGGCCTATGTGCATCACCTGGAGCGCCTCTCCGTTACCGCCTATCTGGACAGTTCGTTCGCTGCGCTGAAAGGACCGCTCGATACCGCCAGTGCCACCATCTACCGCGAGTTCCCCTACAAGGAGCTGGACCGGTCGCTGTATTACGCCAACCAGAAGGCGATCCGCCGCTTGATGGCCTCGCCACGCCCGCTGAACGCCTACACACAAGGGCTGCAAGGCGATACGCTCGTACTGATGGTGGTGCCTTCGGACGCCCTGCCGGTGCAGGTGGACAGCTTGGTGCTGCCCGATGGCCGCCACTTCGCGCCACGCTCACGCACCATCGTTCCCTGTCGCCCGCGGGGTGGGGTGGGAAGCCCGGTGGAAGTCCGTTTCCTCACCGGCCCCGTGAACGACAGCTTGCTGGTCGACAAGGTGGAACTGCAATGCCGTTTCCTCGGGGCTTCGGTCGTGCGCACGGTACCGGTGCAAGCCTTCGGTCTGCGCACGGTGCAAGGCCTGGCCATGCCGGGTCAGAAGGCGGCCACCTTCCGTTCGTTCCCCTTCGTGGACGTGGATGATCAGGCGCATGTGGTGCGGATCCGGCCCGGTGCATGGATCGTTGACCGCGACCTCGTGATCCCGAGTGGCTACACGGTGGAAGCCCTCGCCCCGCTGAAGTTGTCGCTATCGAAGGGTGCCGAGCTGGTGAGCCGCTCGCCCTTGCGTTGGATCGGAACCGATGAGATGCCGATCGTGGTGACGAGCCCGGACAGCAGTTCACTGGGCGTGCACGTGATCGAAGCTGCGGGACAGAGCCGCCTCGACAATGTTCACTTCACTGGGCTGATGCGCTATGCCTACGACCAGGTCCGCCCGGCCGAGCTCAGCTTCTACCGCTCCAACGTGAGCCTGGAGCATTGCCGCTTCGCTGGGACAAGTGCCACGCTGGTGGATCTTTCCCTCGGGGAAGCACAGCTGCGTTCTTGCACGTTCACCGGCGCTTCGGACCAACTCGAGCTGCATTTCGTGCGCGCCCAGGTGTCGGGTACGCGCTTCGAGGGGGCGAAGGATGATGCCATCAGTGTGGAAGGTGGTGGACTGTCGCTTTCGCTGAGCATGATCGCAGGTGCGCGAGGGGTGGGGGTGAAGGCCACTGTGAACACCAAAGTGGTCCTGAGCGGCTCGGAACTAAAGGATCTTGGGATCGGGCTCGAGGGTCGCGAGGGCGCGTCGATCGTCATGACCGGTGGAACGCTCCAGGCCACCAAGGCCATCCATGCCGGCAAGGACGAAATGCGCTACGGACCCGTGACCGTGGAACTGAAGGATGTGGATGCCGCGAACGCGGAAAGCACCAGCAAGTGCGGCACCGGCAGCAGCATTGTGGTGAACGGGAAGAAGCTGAGCGCCACCAAAGCCGCGAAGGGAACATGACCTGGATCCATCGCAGATGCAGCGTTGGCTTCGGGCTTCGGGCCTCGGGCCTCGGGCGTGACCGCGATTCAAGCCCGTGGCCCGAGGCCCGCGGCCCGTGGCTCTTGTTGGCGTTCATTTTTCCGATCATCCTCTCTGCCCAACGTTCCCCCTTCAATGGACTGGAGGTGCTTCCGGCGGATAGCAATGGCCACTACCGCATCCTGATCGGCGGGCATTTCCACGGGGAGAGCACCAACCGCAGCGGCTATCCGGCGGCCACCTTGCTCGCGAACATCGACACCATCAACAGCCTCGGCGCCAACCTCTTCCTCAGCACCGGCGACCTGTTCATGGATCCGGTGAACGACCTGCCCCGTTACCAGAAGGCCTTCTTCAGCAAGTTGAAGATGCCCTTCTTCAATGCGCCGGGGAATCATGATGTTGGAGATAGCGAGTCATCACGAGGAGCCTACTACGTTCCTCTTTCAAGATGTACATCCGAACGTCTGGCAGAAGCTCCTGATGTTCCATCGGGGACAACACTCTCCGACAATCCAGGCCGGTCTTGGGACTATCGGAGTCCAATTGAGTGTCTTTTCCTAGACACTGAATTATCTGGCGGCATCACGGACCAGCAGTTCGCGCGATTGAACGATATGCTTGATGATGCACTCTCCATGGATTCGTGCGCATTAAGGACACTATTCATCATCTCCCATCGCCCCATCTGGGCTGAAGAGGATCCGCAGTACAGCCCGCTCTTCCAGGGGAACACGCGCTCGGTGTTGGGCACGAACTTCCAGAAGGATGTGTACCCCTTGCTGGAGCAGATCGCCAAGCATGCGCATGTGTATTGGATCAGCGGCAGCATGGGCGGAACGGCGCAGAGCAGCATCTTCTTCCAGCCCCACGCGCCGAACATCACCTTCATCCAGAGCGCCATCCGCGACGAGCCGCGCGATGCCCTGCTGATCGCCGATGTGTACCCGGACACCGTGAAGTGGAGCGCCCTTTCGCTCACCGGCCAGAAGCTGCTGGCCCCCGAGGCCTACGATGCTGCCTGGTGGAGGGCCCGCCTCGGCCACAGCGAAGGCTTCAACTGGAAGCTGTTGCCTTACTTAGTGAAGACCACGGTTCTGCATCGGGCCTTCTGGTGGGGCGCCGGCCTCATGCTGCTACTCGTGTTGCTCGTGCGGCGCTTGCTTCGCCGCTGAGCGAACCACGGATGGACACTGATGAACACGGATGTTGATGCCGATGCCCCTTGCTATCTGTGTCCATCTGTGTGCATCTGTGGTTGAACTTCTTCTACCAGAGGCAGCTTAGCTTCGCAACCCACATGGCACGCATCCTTGTTACCGGCGGCGCCGGCTTCATCCCCAGCGAACTGGCCTTGCGCCTGGCCCAGGACCCCGCCAACGAGGTGGTGGCCGTGGACAACCTGCTTACCGGCGACCTCCGGAAGTTGCCCGTCGCCGAGCATCCGAACCTGCACTTCATCAAGTGCGATGTCAACCACTTCGAGGACATCAGCAGCGTGTTCTACGCGTACCGCTTCGAGTACGTGTTCCACTACGCGGCCGTGGTGGGGGTGAAGCGCACCACCGATCATCCGGTGATGGTCCTGCGCGACATCGATGGCATTCGCAACGTGCTCGATCTTTCGAAGAATACCGGTGTAAAGCGGGTCTTCTTCAGCAGCAGCAGCGAGGTGTACGGCGAACCGGTGGAGATCCCGCAGAACGAGCACACCACACCGCTCAATAGCAAGCTGCCCTACGCGATCGTGAAGAACTTGGGCGAGGCCTTCCTGCGGAGCTACCACAAGGAGTACGGCCTGGACTACACGGTGTTCCGCTTCTTCAACACGTACGGCCCCAAGCAGAGCAAGGACTTCGTGGTGAGCAAGTTCATCCGCGCCGCCCTGAATGGCGAGGATATCACGGTCTATGGCGATGGCCTGCAGACCCGGACCTTCTGCTTCATCGACGACAACATCGACGCTTGCCTCAACGCGCTGCGGAACAACGAGGTGGTGAACGACGTGGTGAACATCGGTAGCGACGTGGAGATCACCATCCTGGAGCTGGCCAGCCTGATCATCGACATCACCGGCAGCAAGAGCAAGGTGGTACACCTGCCGCCCTTGGAAGAGGGCGACATGACACGCCGCATGCCCGATGTGAGCCGCATGCACAAGTTGCTGGGTCGCGAGCCGCTACCGCTACGTTCCGGGCTGGAGCGGATCCTCGCGGACACGCGTTTCATTCTGCGCTGATCGATCAACGTTTCAGCGGAACAGGATGTGCGGGATCACCGGTATCGTAGGCCTTGCCGGGCTTGACACGCCGGAGGTGATCGTTGGCCACATGACCGATGCCATGGCGCATCGCGGGCCGAACGCCCAAGGTTGGTGGCGCGGCCCGGACCTCGTGCTAGGCCACCGCAGGTTGAGCATCATCGACATCAGCCCGGCCTCCGATCAGCCGTTCCACAGTACCGATGGGCACTATACCATCGTCTTCAACGGCGAGATCTACAACTACCGCGAGCTACGCGCCCAATTGCCAGAGCACACCTTTCGCACTGGATCCGATACCGAAGTACTTCTAGCGGCTTATGCGAAATGGGGCATCGCCTGCCTCGATCGCTTGCAGGGCATGTTCGCCTTCGCCTTGTGGGATGCCCGTTCCGGCGAGTTGCATCTGGTGCGTGATCGTTTGGGCATCAAGCCGGTTTACCTGACCCAGCAGAACGGGCACCTGCTCTTCGCCAGTGAGCTGCGGTCCCTGCTGGCCTCAGGGCTTGTTCCCCGGAAAGTGGACCAAGTCGCCTTGGCCGATCATCTTCGTTACCAGACCGTGCACGCACCTGCCACCTTGGTACAGGATGTCCGCATGCTGATGCCCGGTCATCGGTTGCGGTGGAAGGCGGGAGCGGTGGAAGAGCACGTGTGGTGGCACCCGGTGCGCAATGCCCGGACCGAAGCCGCCGACCTGCCCCGCGACATCATTCTTCGGGAAGTGCGCGAGCGCTTGGGTCGCGCGGTGGAGAAGCGGATGGTGAGCGATGTGCCGTTCGGGGCCTTCCTCAGCGGCGGTATCGATAGCAGCGCTGTGGTCGGATTGATGGCGCAGGCCAGCAACGCACCGGTCCATACGTTCAGCGTGGTGTTCGACGAGGAGAAGTTCAGCGAGGAGCGCTACGCGCGGATCATCGCGGCCAAGTTCAACACCAAGCACACCTCGATCCGCCTGCAACCCGACGACATGTTGCGGCTGTTGCCCGATGCCTTGGATGCCATGGACCATCCCAGCGGGGACGGACCGAACACCTACGTGGTCAGCAAGGTGACCAAGGCGGCAGGCATCACCATGGCGCTGAGCGGCCTGGGGGGGGATGAGGTGTTCGCCGGTTATCCGGTCTTCACACGTTCGCTGGCCTTGCGCCGCCGCAACTGGCTCACCGCCGTACCTCGCCCCTTGCGAGGCCTTGCCGGGGACCTGTTCGCCGTGCTTCGCCCAGGGCACGCTTCAACCAAGGCCGCGCAGCTCTTGCGAGCTCCGTCGTTCGCGCTGGAGGAGACCTATCCGCTTTCCCGCGTGCTCTTTACAGACCGGGAGCTGGAGGCTTTGCGCCCGGGACAGGTCGTGCCGCCCAACGCCGTCCGCCAGCAGGTAGCGCACTTGCTCCATGAAGAAGGCGGCGATCGCTTGCCTTTTTTGAGCCAGGTGTCGCTGGCCGAGATGGGCACCTACATGCAGAATGTGCTGTTGCGCGATACCGACCAGATGAGCATGGCCCATGCGCTGGAGGTCCGCGTGCCTTTCCTGGATCACGACCTGGTGGAGTTCGTGCTCGGGGTGACCGATGAACAGAAGTTCCCCCACAGCCCTAAACAACTGTTGGTGGAGAGCCTTGGCGAATTGCTGCCGGCTTCGATCGTGAACCGGCCGAAGATGGGCTTCACGCTACCATGGGCCGAATGGATGCGGAATGAACTACGGAGCTATTGCGCCAGTCGGCTCGAAGCCTTAGGCCGTAAAGAACTGTTCGATGCTCGCGCCGTCGACGCACTATGGAACCGCTTCCTTGCAGGGGACAAGCTCGTTCCTTGGGGCCGGGTCTGGCACTTGGTGGTGCTGTCCGATTGGCTGGACCGCCATTCGATCGAAGCCTGAGTTCCTGATAAGGCTCCAGAAAACTGGGGCATGAAAAAGGGGCCGAAGCCCCCTTTTCCGCATGATCGTGTGTGCGCTTAGAACTTCGCACGGCTCTTACGGCCGATGCGCTTCTTGCCACGTACCCAGCTGTAACGCTGTCGGTAGAAGTTGGACTGACCCTTCAGCACGTAGCTGTACGTGAAGGTCATGGTGAGGTAACTGTCGTTGTGGGTGGGATCGCCACGCTTGTTCAGGCGACCGTCGCTATCGTTCTCTTCCCAGCCGTACTGGTAGTGGCTCGGCAGGTCGGGGTTCTGTTGAACGCCGGGCGCGTTGAGGTCCAGATCGAGAACGTAGAGGCTCTGGTCGGCAAGCTGATCGGCCAGTCCGCCCACGCCTTCAGGCATCAGGGCCGGGTTCTGGTAATCCGTGCTCACATCATCCAGATAGTCCGTGAAAGTCGTGCGCCAGCCGAAGTCGAAGCCGATGCGGTGACGGCGTTTCATGGTGAAGTGGAAGCCAAGACCTGCAGGAACAGCGAAACCCCACTTGGAGTAGGAGACCAGCTCGGTGGTCAAGGGCTGTAGCGCGTAGAAATCGCCTGTGCGGTTGATCTGCCCTTTCGGGTTGTGGTAGTAAACGGCGGCGCCTACGTAGCCGAAGAGGCGGAAGTCCGTGCGGTAGCGGCCGCGCCCACCGAGGTCATTGTCCTGGAAGATCGTGAACTCCGGACGCACGTAAAGCTCGAACATGTCGTTCCGGAAATTCAGGTTCCGGCCCACCCGCTGTGGGTTGGTGCTGTTGGCGTCGGCACCTTGAATGCGCATGTAGAGCAGACCAGCGTTCACCGAGATCGTGCGGTTGATCTTGTAGCGGGCGAAGGGGCCAACGGCCCAACGGGTCTGGCCCAGCTTCATGTCCCAGATGAAATCCCGGCGGGTCTGGTCCTTGCCACCCATTTCACCCAGGTAGTTGGCACCGCCCAAGTGAACACCGACATCCCAATTGTACTGGCCCTGCACGCCCACTGCGGTCAGTGCGGTGATGGCCAGTGCCAGAACTCCTTTGGTCAAGTGTGCGCGCATACTGCTTCTGTTCGTCCAATACGGAACGATGGGCAAACTTAGCAAAAGAACGCACGTGCCGAAGCACTGAATAGTGCTGGTTCTCAACGATCTGGAGGTGATCGTGCACAAGACTTCGACCAAGGCTACCTTCGCCGCCCATGAATGATCGCCTCACCCGGCTTTTCGGGGTGCGCTACCCGGTGGTGCAGGCGGCATGATCTGGTGCAGCGGCTGGCGCCTGGCCTCAGCGGTCAGTAATGCAGGTGGCCTCGGTATCATCGGGTCCGGATCCATGTATCCCGATGTCCTCCGTGAGCACATTCGAAAGTGCAAGGCCGCCACCGACAAGCCCTTTGCCGTGAACGTGCCCATGTTGTATCCGGACATCGACAAGCACATGGCCACCATCGTGGAGGAGAACGTGCCGATCGTGTTCACTTCCGCCGGGAATCCAGGCACCTGGACGGGTCACCTGAAGCAGCACGGGATCACCGTGGTGCATGTGGTGAGCAGCGTGAAGTTCGCCCGCAAAGCGGTGGATGCCGGGTGCGATGCCGTGGTGGCCGAAGGCTTTGAGGCCGGTGGCCACAACGGAAGGGAAGAGACCACGACGATGGTGCTGATCCCCATGGTGCGCGATGCGATCGACGTGCCCTTGATCGCCGCAGGCGGTATTGGTGATGGCCGCGCGATGTTGGCTGCCATGGCCCTCGGTGCGGACGGTGTGCAGGTCGGAAGCCGTTTCGCCTGTACGGAGGAGAGCAGCGCCCATCCCGCGTTCAAGCAACGGATCACGGAGGTCGGTGAGGGTGATACGGTCCTGACCCTGAAGGAATTGGCACCTGTGCGTTTGATCCGCAACAAGTTCTTCGAAGACCTGCGAGCGGCCTATCAGCGTTGTGCGACCGTGGACGAACTGAAGGAGGTGCTCGGTCGTGCCCGGGCCAAGAAGGGCATGTTCGAAGGCGACCTGGTGGAAGGGGAGCTCGAGATCGGCCAGGTGAGCGGCTTGATCCGCGACCAACTTCCGGCGGCGGAGGTGCTCCAGCGCATGCTGGCCGAGTACGAAGTAGCACGCCAGGCGCTCTGTTCCTCGCCCTTGATCGGTGCCTAGGACCCTTGTCATGGCAACATTCCGCAGGCTTCGAACGTCTTGGTTGCAGGTACTGATCATGTCCGGCCTGCGTTCCACCTTCGTGTTGAGGTTACTGATGCCTCTGGGCCTGCTATGGGCGACCGGGCTTGCCGCACAGGTGCTCGATCCCCCCTCGCTTCGTTGCGTATCGGTGAGCCCTGCCGGGGATGTCATCCTCACATGGGTCATTCCACCCGACCCGAACGGCATCTTCGCGAATTACGAGATCTACCATTCCAGCGCTTCCGCAGGACCCTACAGCTTGGTGCATTCCGAGCCGGTCTACGGGCAGAACACGTGGTTCCATGTCGGCGCAGGGGCGGACCTGGCGCCCCAGTACTACTACATGGTCACGTTGAGCACTTCGCCGCCGCCCAATGCCTCCCTACCCGGTCCGGTGATCGCATCCATGTTCCTGACCGTGAACCAGAGCACCCCGCTCGGCAGCGCAGTGGTGGACTGGACCGTGATGAGCACCCCGCTTCAGCCCACGGCGAACCCCGCACAGGCGATCTCCATGGAGTATCCGATCGGTACATGGGCCCAGGTGGGAACAGTGAACGACCCGCTGAGCTACTACGAACAAGTGGTGAGCGTCTGCGATGATTCACTGACGTTCCGCGTGAGCGTGACGGACGCCATCGGATGTGTCAGCAACAGCAATCTCGCCGGTGGCCAGTTCCAGGATGTAACCCCACCGTCGATCCCGGTGATGTCCTGGCTTTCCGTGGACACGGCCACCAACCAGACCATTGTGGATTGGGCGGCCAGCCCTGAGGGCGATACGGACGGTTATATCTTGGTGCTGATCACCTCGGGCGGCAACATCGTGATCGACACGATCTTCGGCCAGAACAACACCCAGTATGTGTGGCCAGGCAGTACGGCCGGGGCGGGGGTGGAGTCGTACACCATCGCCGCGTTCGACACCTGCCTGACCGGCACGCCGCCGAGCCCCAACACCAGCGCTGCGCCCGTGCCTTCGCACAGTACCATGTTCGCCAGTGTTGCCTACGACAAGTGCGGGGGCGAGATCACCGTGAACTGGACACCTTACGTCGGTTTCCCGGTTCAGGCCTACCAGGTCTACGCACAGTTCAACGAGGGAGCGGTCTATCTGCTCGGCACCTTCCCTTCATCCGCCGTCAGCGCGCCACACCCCAACGTGCAGCCGTTCTACGAGTATTGCTATGTAGTGAAGGCCTTGGAAGCTGGCGGTACCCGCACGTCCCTCAGCAACAAGATCTGCCGGACCACGGACTATCCACCTGTGCCGCTGTCGAACTACCTGAGCGTGGCCACTGTGCTCGGACCTGAACTGGTGCAGGTGGTGGATCAAGTGGACATCTCAGCGCAGGTACGCCGTTACCGCTTGGAACGCTCATTCAACGGTGAACCTTGGGTACAGATCGCATCAGCCCCCGGAGGTCCGGCTCCCGTGGTGGTCTTCAATGACGAGGACGTGGAAACGGATCTGCGTAGCTACAACTACCGGATCCTGGTGGACGATTCCTGCGGGAACGAGGTGCTCCAGAGCAACACGGGCAACACCATCCATCTGATCGCCGAAGCCGGTCTTGACGGGTTCAACCGCTTGCGCTGGAACGGCTACGAGGACTGGGCAGGCACCGTCAGTGGCTACAACGTCTACCGCAGCATTGGCAACGATCCACAAGCCTTGATCGCCACCACGTCATCGCTGGATTGGGACCACGAGGATGATGTCCGTGCGCTGATCGCCACCAACGGCAACTTCTGCTACACCATCGAGGCCGTGGAAGCTGGTAATCCTTCCGGACAAGATGCCATCTCGGTGAGCAATACCGCCTGTGCGGTGCAGAACGCGGAGGTATGGATCCCCAACGCCTTCATCGCCGGTGGGTACAACAACTCCTTCAAGCCGGTGATCGCCTACGTGGATGTGGTGAACTACGAACTCACCATCTTCAACCGCTGGGGACAGTCGTTCTGGACCACCGATGATCCGGACAAGGCTTGGGACGGCACCTACAATGGCGAGTATGTTCCGCAGGGCGTGTACGCCTACTACTGCGCGTTCCAGAACGGCGCTGGTCAGCGGCAGGAGAAGCGCGGTACGGTGACCTTCATCTGGGGGCAAGAGTAACGTTCCGCCGGGATGTGTACTTTTGTGCATGGATCCACAGGCTACCGCGACCCCGGCACAACGCCCGGCCCGCTCCTCTTCCGGCACCGGCCTTCATTCCACCGATAAGTTCGCAGGCGAAGGGCTCACGTATGATGACGTGCTCCTCATTCCCGCGTACAGCGAGGTGCTTCCTCGCGAGGTGAGCATCGTGAGCCGTTTCTCCCGGAACATCACGCTCAATGTCCCGATCGTAAGTGCGGCCATGGACACGGTGACCGGCGCGGAGCTGGCCATCGCCATCGCCCAGCAGGGTGGCATCGGCGTGGTGCACAAGAACCAATCGGTGGCCGAGCAGGCCAACGAGGTGCGACGCGTGAAACGCAGTGAAAGCGGCATGATCCTCGATCCCGTGAAGCTGGACGAAGGAGCCTTGGTGGGCGATGCATTGAAGCTGATGGCCGAGAACAAGATCGGGGGCATCCCGGTGGTGAACGGCGCCAACCTGCTCGTGGGCATCGTGACCAACCGCGACCTGCGCTTCGAGAAGAAGATGAGCCGCCCCGTGACCGAGGTGATGACCAGCAAGCACCTGATCACCGCAGAGCCGAAGACGACTATGGCCCAGGCCGAGGACATCCTTCAGGAGCACAAGATCGAGAAGCTCCCGGTGGTCGATAAGGAAGGACATCTGGTCGGCCTCATCACCTACAAGGACATCATCAAGCTGAAGCAACGCCCCCATGCGTGCAAGGATCACTTGGGTCGCTTGCGTGTGGCGGCAGCGATCGGCATTTCCGGCGATTCGATCGAACGCGCCAAGGCCTTGGTGGATGCCGGTGTGGATGCCATCGTGATCGACACCGCACACGGCCACACCCGCGGGGTGATCGACATGCTGAAGCAGGTGAAACGGACCTACCCCAACTTGGATGTCGTAGTAGGCAATATCGCCACTGCCGAGGCCGCCTTGGCGTTAGTGGAGGCTGGTGCCGACGCCGTGAAGGTGGGCATCGGACCCGGTAGCATTTGCACCACCCGCGTGATCGCTGGTGTTGGCGTACCCCAGCTAACGGCGGTGTTCGATTGTGCACGCGCCATCGAAGGTTCCGGCGTTCCCGTTATCGCTGATGGCGGCATTCGCTACACCGGCGATGTGGTGAAAGCCTTGGCGGCCGGTGCCGGCACCGTGATGGTGGGCAGCATGTTCGCCGGTGTAGAAGAGAGCCCTGGAGAGACCATCATCTACGAAGGCCGCCGATTCAAAGCCTACCGTGGCATGGGCAGCATCGAAGCCATGCAACTCGGCAGCAAGGACCGCTATTTCCAGGACATGGAGGACGATATCAAGAAGCTGGTGCCCGAGGGGATCAGCGGAAGGGTTCCCTACAAGGGCAAGCTGTCCGAAGTTGTGCACCAACTGGTCGGTGGTCTGCGGGCCGGCATGGGCTATTGTGGTGCGAAGGACATGGAGGCCCTCAAGCAGGCGCGCTTCATCCGCATCACCACGGCCGGTGTCAAGGAAAGCCATCCGCACGATGTCTTCATCACCCGGGAGGCTCCGAACTACAGCCATCGCTAACGGGTTCGTGGGTCGGTTTTGAGAATTGGTCGACAGTATGGTGAAACTTGTCGACCGAAGCGTGCGTATCAGCGGCCACATACCGCTTGCACATGCGCTCTCCTCATACTCTCACCGCGCTCGTTCTTGGCCTCACACTTCCCACAGGCATCTTCGCCCAGTTCGGGCCGGAGACCTTTCAGTTCAGCGAAGGCCCTTGTTCCATCGACCTTGTTGATGTGGACGATGATGGTGACCTTGATCTGCTGACCGCGGGTCGCGAGGGAGCTGTATTGCGCACCAACACCGACGGCCAGGGCACCTGGTCCGGTCCCGTGCTGATCGATCCCTTGGTGCTGATGGCACGCGCGGTCGATGTGAACGGTGATGGAGCCGTGGACTTGGTCGCAGGGCTCCAATTCGGTGGCGGAATTCGGTGGTACCCCAACATCGGTGGTGCCCTGTTCGGTCAGCCGGTGACGTTGACAAGCTCCTATTCCACCGTTCAGTTGGAACACGCCGACCTCGATGGGGACGGAGACCAAGACCTTCTCTTGCTTTCCGAGACCGGGAACATCCATTGGAGCATCAATGATGGCCAGGGTCAGTTCGGCCCATTGACCTTGGTCGCCGCGGGTGCCGGGCGTTCCTTGCAAGCGAACGACCAAGATGGTGATGGTGATCTCGATATCCTCTGGTCCTCGGCGATCGCCGGACAGTTCACCATGGCCCACAACCTGGGTGGGGGCACCTTTGCAACGCCCGTAGCCTTGGTCAGCGGTGACATTGGTGGTGCAGGAGACCTTGATGGTGATGGCCATGCGGATGTCGTCAGCGCCTCGGCCCTTTCCGGTATGGCCTGGCAGCGCAACACCACGGGAAGTGGATCGCTAGGCAGCCCTTCACCGATCGAAACAGCTTACACGGAATTCGAAGCCCTACTGCTTGCCGATCTGGATGCCGACGGCGACCAGGATGTGGTCATGTGCGACGCGGATCTGGATGAAGTGGTGTGGTATGAGAACACCGACGGGCAAGGTGCTTTTGGCCCGCGCCAGGTGATCGACGTGGCCATGCCAGGAGTTACCGCCCTCACAGCTGGTGATGTGAACGGCGACGGTGATGCCGAAGTGTTCGTGGCCAGCGCCACCCTGAACCGCATCTCGACCTACGAGAACCTTGCTTATGCCACAGGCCGCGTACTGGGCCGTGTGTTCAACGACATCAATGGCGATGGCCTGTTCAACGGAACCGACCATGGCATGAACGGCTTCCGTGTCGACCTGGACGGTGTAGGCTCCGTGTATACGAACCATAGCGGCATGTACTGGATGGACGTCCCCACGGGCAACATCGTGGTGAGCATGGCTTCGGATCCCCTCTGGACACCGACGACGCCGACCTCACGCACAGCCTCGGTGGCGAACACCGTCGTTGCCGTCCACACCGATTTCGGGTTCGTCGCCGATGGTAATGTGCACAGCCTTGTGCCACAACTCACAAGCGGTGCCATGCGCTGCAACGAAGAGGTCCGCTACTGGGTGAACGTACGCAACGCGGGCAACCGTACTTGCGATATCGAAGTGGCCTTGGACCTTGACGACCTGTCCACGCTTGGAATGACGCTGCCCTCGGCCACTGTGCAATCCGGCGTGGCCCATTGGACCTTCCAGAACGTACAGCCCTCGCACCAACGTTCCATCGAACTGAACGTTCTGCTGCCGGGACCAACTCACTTGGGCGAAACACTGCATGATCTCCTGACCGTTTCCTCGGTCGTGAACGGGGTGAGCCAGGGCTCCTTCGTCAACACCTATGAGCCCGTACTTCTTTGCGCTTACGACCCCAACGACAAGCAGGTCATGCCCGAAGGTGAGGGCACGGAACATTGGACCGCCATGGGTACGGAGCTGACGTACACAGTGCGCTTCCAGAACACCGGTAACGCCTCTGCACAGGATGTGGAAATTGTGGACCAGCTTGATGCGGATCTCGACTGGTCGACGCTCCGCGTGCTGTCAACGAGCCACACGCTCCGCACGGCCATCGCCCCAACAGGAGAGGTGCGCTTTCAGTTCCCGAACATCCAGTTGCCCGATAGCGCATCGGACCTGGTCGGAAGCCAAGGCTACGTGCGCTTCGCGATCGACCATTTGTCCAATTTGCCAGAGGCCACTGAGCTCACCAACACAGCGTCGATCTATTTCGATCTGAACCCGGCCATCATCACGAATACTGTATTGAACACCCTGACCTATGGAACGGTCGGAGTGAACGAACAGATGACCATGGACGGTGAAGTGTCGGTCTATCCGAATCCGATTGGACAGGAGGCCAGCTTGCTGCTGGGTGCAGGCTTCAATGGCCGCGTGGAACTCACGCTCTCCGATGGCATGGGTCGTTTGGTACGTGATTGGGCCGCTACCGGTGGCACCCGTACCTCCTTCGATCGCCAAGGGCTGTCGGCAGGCATTTACCTGCTGCGCGCTTCGGCGAACGGAATGAGCCGCACCCTGCGCTTGGTCATCGAATAAGGCCCCCGTTCACGCCCAGGGCGAAGAGCGCGATATCGTATTTCACAGGGTCCTTCGGGTCGAGCTTGCGGAGTTGCTCCGTAAGCTCGACCACGCTTTTCCAGTCATCCTGCTTTCGTTTCAACAGGCCCAGTTCACGCGCCACGCGACCAGTGTGCACATCCAGTGGCACCATCAGGTCAGCCGGCTTGATGCGTTTCCAGAGGCCCAGGTCCACACCCCGGTCGTTGGGGCGCACCATCCACCGCAGGTACATGTTGATGCGCTTTGCGTTACTGCCCTTGGACGGATCGGCCACATGCTTGCGGGTACGGGTTTGATGCTCCGGTTCGAAGAAGCGGGACTTGAAAAGCTCGATCGCCGAGCCCATGTCGCCAAGCTTCCCATTCTCCAGAAAGGCCTCCTCCAAGCCACCATGGTGGACGTAAAGGTGCCGTATGCCGAGCACGAATTGCCGGGCATCAATGCCGTTGAAGGTGCGATGAACGAAGCGGTCCAAGCGGCCAAGGTCTTGTCCTGTGGCGTGCAACACGAAGTCGTTGGGTGCCTCGTCCATCAGCTGAACGAGCTTCTTCGCGTTGTTGATGATGGTGACGCGTTGGCCCCAGGCGATCGTGGCGGTAAGGAAGCCGATGACCTCCGCATCGGCGCGGGTGCTGAAGCCACGTGGAATATGGATCGGATCGCTGGCGATGAACTCCGGCCGTGCGTAGCGATCGTAGGCCTCGTTGAGGAGGTCCTTCAACCGAGCATTTTTCATGTCGGCTTGCCTTGGTTCGCCCGGATGTTCTTCGCGGCCAAGGTCACGGTCTCGCTGATCCGCTTGTCGCGTGTGGCGCTTGTCCTGGCGCTATTGATCCATTGCAGGATGATCTTGCGGCTGCCTGGCGGAAAGGCCTCGAAGTGCTTCCTTGCAAGGGGGGCGCGCGCCAGAGCGTTGGTCAGTTCGTCGGGCATGGCCATCGCTTCCACCGCATCCAAGATCGTCCAGGTCCTATCATGCTTGGCAGCTTCGATCTTCGCCCGTCCGGCCTTGGTCATCAGCCCTGTCGCTTCCAGTTTCACAATGCGTTCTTTATTCAGTTTGCTCCACACGCTCTTCGGCTTGCGGGGGCTGATATAAAGCATGGTGCGTTCCTCATCCAGCTTGCGAGGCAGGCTGTCGATCCAGCCAAAGCAGAGCGCTTCCTCCACAATGGCCGCGTAAGGCAGATGTTTCGCTGGTGTGGCCTTTTTCCAGGTCACAAGCCAAATGCCCTCCTTGCGCTTATGGTGCTTCTTCAACCAAGCACGCCATTGGGACCGGCTTGTGACCTCAACGCGTTCAAGGGTATCGAGCTTGGAGGCCATCTTCAGGTCACTGCACATTGAACCGTCCACGTAGCGAAGGAGTGCCTCCCATCTCCATGTCAAGGTCCGGAATGTACAGGCCCATGCCCCGGTTCGGGATCCATTTCGGATAGCGCTCAGTGATCCAGTGGACGTAGTTCTGCGCGTCGATCATGGCATCAAGACGCTGGTACGGCTCACCGGCGAACTGTTCGCCGACCCTGCGCTCGAACATCATGGTGTTGGCACAGCGCATCAGGTTGATATGGTCCTCGACCGACCAGGTCTCCAGGGGAGCGTCCTTGAATTTCAAGCAGAGGTGTTCGACCAGCGCCCGGAACCGCGTGCTGTCGACATGTACCATGGAGTCGCGGTCGGTGGCATGGAGGCGAACTGCGAGGTCGTCGAACTGCCCTGCTACGCTCCGGGCCAACAGCATGCCGGTGAGAATGAACAGGGTGCTCAGCCCACGACGCCCGATGTTCAGCATGTCACGGGATCATCGTTCTACCGCTCTGCGAGCTGCCATCCGTAAAGCCAATGGACCAGAACACCGGTCCGGGTCGCGATCCCTCCAGCTGCAGTTCACCGTTCGATGGGAAATGATCGATGAGCAAGCGTCCTAGGGCGTCCGTCGATCGGAAGTACGTGACGTTCTCGGTTGAACCACCACGGATGCGAAGCAAGGTCCCGGCGATCTCCAGTTGCGTAGGCGTGGGCTGTGCCGATTCATCAAGGGCAGTGCTCAAGCAGGTCTGAAGCTCAATACTGATGCGGTCCGTGATGATCATCGCGACGGGTTGCGGCATGGCCCCAGCGTAGGCGTAAAGCGGGAACGAATCCAATACCGAAACAGTACCCGAGAGCTGTGATAGCGTGGGCTGGTCGGTCGTTGAGCATTCCAGCAGGAAGGTGGCGTTCACTCGTTCCACTTCCCGTGGGATCGTCGTTCCCAGTGAATCCGTGGGCCCAGGGTAGAGCAGATCGATGCCCCCATCGCTGTCCACCGAGGCTCCGGCAAGCTGAGCTCCCAACGGATGAAAGATGCGGGTGGTGCTCATCAGCCCTCCATCGGCGGTCAAATGGACCAGCGCGTCGTTGTACGGAGCACCCACATTGAACATGAAGATCCATGACCAGAGCGTGCCATCCGTAGCTTGGAACGCATCACGTTGGCGAAGGCCATCGGTAGTGGACATCCGGTTGGAACTGATGACCGTCCCGCTCTGGTCCATGCGGATCACCACCAGGTCACGTGGGGGAGTGATCTCACTGGTCGATCCTAGCAAGGTCAGGTTCCCATCCGCATGAAGGAACATCCGCCAAGGATGTTCAGCGTTGGTTCCAAAGCCTGCACCGGACACGTTCGCCAACAGCTTACGGTGCCAGAGGGGTGCCCCGAGCGCATTGACCTTCAACACCCAAAGATCTTCCCCGGCCAGGTAGGCGATCGCAAAGGCACCGGTGCTGTCCTGCACAGCGTCGAATGCGGTCTTGCTCGTTGCTGCGTAGGTGGTCCATGTGGCATCCGTATAGTGCGCTTGGAGCAGCACAGTGCCAGTCGTATCCACCTTGGTGAAGTTGAGGTCCCAGTCCGAAGGTTCCGCAGGCACATGGGCGCCCGATGCCACAGCATAGCTTCCGTCGCTGGCCTCGATGACATCCCCTGCCGGATGTTCGAGGTCCAGCGCCCAGAGCACCACCCCGTTCGTGTCCATTCGGATCAACGCTCCGTTAGCAGGATAGACGCTCCGTGCTGCGAACACCAGCTTTCCGTGTGCATCAAGGATGCCTTCATGCAACAGGATCTCGAAGCCAAGGCCGGACATCTCCACCTTTTCATTCCAGAGCATCATGCCGTCCGGAGCCAGCTTGCTCAAGCTACCAGAGGTCGGGGACATTCCACCACCGTAGAGCATCAGGTGCCCTGAAGGCAGGCGCAGCACATGTTCAAGGCCGGGGGCGAAGCCGTAGGAATGGACGCGATGGAACGTGGTCTGTGCCGTTGCCGTGCTCCAGAAGGTGCTCAACGCGAGCACCACGTTCAACGTCCGGGAGATCGTTTTCATGTGACAATGACGGCGCTCATCAGCCGTGGTTGCTGCGGTCATTGTCCAAAGGACATGCTCGGCATCTCCGTCACCTCATAGCCATCAAGGCTGAACACGCTTTCATCCACCGCGCCGATCACCACATCCTTCATGTAGCAGACCATCCGGTCCTTGCCGTTGGCGTCCGCCCATTCGAATTCGAGGGGAAAGCCCTGCACCTCGCTCATCCGTTTGGTCATGCCTGGGTCGCCGGTCTTCACGTTGCGCATCATGTCCTGGAAAGGGGCCGGCATGTCCTTGGCCACCCAGCCGGTCCAGGTGCCGTCGGTGCTCTTCACGATCACCTTGGTGCAGGTGTGTCCATCGATCACTTTGGTCTCGTCGGTCACGGTCACTTCTGGCGCTGGCTTCTTGCCATTATCCTGCACCGATGGTCTTCTTCTTGGACTTCATGGCGGTCTTCTTGCCCTTCTCGTCCACCATCATCATGTACTGCCACTTGCCCTTCAGGTCCGTGAGCATGCGCATGTCCTGACCCTTGGCATCGGGCATCTCCATCTTGGTCATCGTCATCTCCGCACTGCTCCAATAGCGCATGGTGGTGGGGCTGTTCTTCTCCTCCACGCCCTTGCTGAACATGTGGTTCTCCATCCGGAAGCTGCCGATGAAGCTGTTCGGCACGAAAGGGGACTTGTCGTCCTCCACGCTGACGCCTTTGCTGGAGCCGGGCTTGGGCATCATGTTGCCGATGTTCACTTGGGCGGTGAGCACGTTGATGGCGGTGAGGGCGAGCAGCAGAGAGAGGCACGCATGGTCGTTGGGTGTTGGTGCAAGAAAGTTAATGCACGGCGCGGAGGTCTGATGTTCCGGTAAGCATGGCATGGTCGATATAGGAAGCGGTCGGCTTCCGGGAAGCACGATCACCGATGGATCTCGTCCATGATCCGACGCCCTACGGAGGCCCTGTAGTGGGAATTCTCCAGGTAGTTGTGCATGTCGGAGGTCAATGCGTTGTTCCCTGAGTGGTCGAAGACATGCCCTGTTCCGAAGAGCCCTCTCAAGATGGCCAGGTCCCGTGTGGCGATGGCCTTCTGATCATACAGCGGGCTGATCACGATGGCATAGTCGGTGCCCTGCTTGTTGAAGATGGTCTTGATCTCGCGCAACGCCGTCAGATGCTCAGGACCGATCATCGCGGGATAGCTGTCGTGTCTCGTGGTGTCCCGCGCCGGGAAAAGGTCCTTGTGTTCGCGGTAGTAACGCTCCGGATCGGCCTGAATGGTGGCTTCAACGGCCATCAACCGTTCCAGTGATACCGGATCGTACTGGTTCCTGTTGGAGAATGTGAGCACATCGTCCATGTAGGGTTTGCGTCGTCCGGTAAGGGCGTGGTCCAGATACTTCACGAAGAACAGGTCGGAGAAATAGGCGGCCAGCATGGTCTTCTGGAAAGCGTAGGCACTTTCCCCGGACACCCGCGGATCCTTTATGTACAGCGCACTTTCGCTGTTCCGGAACGGTGCGAAGGTGTGCAGTGGACAGATCACCACGATGGCATGGTCCAAGGGGCCCCCGCTGGCATCGATCAGCCTGATCTTGCCCAGAATGCCGAACAGACTTTCCTTGTTGGCGTCGAACGCGAAGGGGACAGCATCCGCAGGCAGATGGGCCTTCCAGTCCTTCAGTCGGAAAGCCAACGTACGCGAACTGCCGAATAGAAAAGCGTTGTAGTGCACTTCATCCTTCAGGTTCAAATAGGTCGTTGTGCCGATGTGGTCCTTGTTCAAGGTGACCACGTGATCCTTGGAAGGGTCCGCATAGGAACGAAGCACCTTGAAGGGGTCGGTGACGAAATAGGAACCCAGCAACACCAACACGGGTATGGCGAAGATCAGGATACGGAGGAGGAAGCGCTTCATGCGGATGCCCTCGCGTTAGAACTGGAAGTAGATGAACTGTTGCTCACTGCCGGACAAGGTCAGGATCATGGCCACTACCGCATAGTAGAAGGTCCAGCGCAGCGGAGTGCGCCAACGTGATCCCAGTTCGGCGAGGGCGAAAGCCCGCTCTCGTCCGGCCCATTCCACCAGAAAGAAGAAAGCGACCACCCCTGCGAGCAAAGGCACATCACCGCTCAGTGCATAGCCTGCCGCAGCGCGGTAGGAGGTCGGGTCCAACAGGCCTTTCAGCAGCGAGCCCAGGTAGTTGAACGCATGTGATAGATCCGTGGCCCGGAAGAAGACCCAGGCCAAAAGCGTGAGCAGGAAGGTGGACCCCATCTGCACGATCTCCTTCAGGTTGGGCAGCATCCGGCCGGCAGCGACGGTATCCAGGTGCGTCCTGTTCCGTTTTCCCAACAGTAGGGGGAGGAAGTACAGTGCGTTCACAGCGCCCCACACGATGAAGGTCCAGTTGGATCCGTGCCAGAAACCGCTGACCAGGAAGATGATGAAGGTGTTGCGGATGGCCATCCGACTCCCCCCGACTGCCCCCGAGCGGCACGTACAGGTAGTCGCGGAACCAGCTGCTGAGGCTGATGTGCCAGCGACGCCAGAACTCGGCGATGTCCCTGCTGAAATAGGGGAACGAGAAGTTCTTCAACAGTTCGATGCCCAGCAGACGTGCTGCGCCAAGAGCAATGTCGGAGTAGCCAGAGAAGTCCCCGTAGATCTGAACGGCGAAGAAGAAGGCTCCAAGCAGAAGTGTGACACCGGAGTATTGGTCGGAGTGGTCGAAGATGGCGTTGGCGTGCTCCGCGCAATTGTCGGCGATCACGATCTTCTTGAACAGACCCCACAGCATCTGCCGCAGACCGTCGATCGCGTGATCCTTGTTGAACCGGCGCGGTCGCTCCAGTTGGGGAAGCAGGTGCGTGGCTCGTTCGATCGGGCCAGCCACCAGCAAGGGGAAGAAGCTCACGAAGAGCGCATAGTTCACGGCGTTCGTCCGCGGTTCGATCCGTCGATGGTAGATGTCGAACACATAGGAAAGGCCGTGGAACGTGTAGAAACTGATACCGACCGGCAGCACGATGCTCAACAAGGTCGGGTGCATGGAGATCCCCGAACGCAGCAACAAGGCCGCGAAGGAGTCGGCGAAGAAGTTATAGTACTTGAAGAAGCCCAGGAACCGAGGTTCAGTGCCACGCTGATCACCAGCCAGGTCTTTCGGGCAGTGGGTCGCTCAGCACGATGGATCCGGAGACCCGTGTAATAGTCCAGGAACGTGGAGAAGGCCAGAAGAAAGAGAAAGCGCCAGTCCCAACAGCCGTAGAAGAAGTAGCTGACCAACAGCAACAGCACGTTCTGCGCCTTCAGCGACCGTGCCGTGACGAACCAATACAGCACGAACACGATCGGGAAGAAGATCGCGAAGTCGATGGAGTTGAAGAACATGGTGATCGACCACCGGAGCGGTCAGATCGCGAACATAACAGCATCCGGCCGAGTACGGCTCCAAGCGAACAGGGAAGCCGTTCCCCACCACCAAACCGCCAGGCCTCTAGGCCGACTTCCCCGGGTGCGTGAACGTCACGTATCCGAAGAGCACTGCGAAGACCAGATACATCCCAGCGAGCGACCATTGCGCCGCTAAGGACGATGGTCCGCTTTGCATCTTCACCACCACCAATACGCCCATGGTGAAGTGCACCACATTCCCGATCACGATCGGTCGACCGTAGATGCCACCGAGCGTGGCACCTTCGCCATCCAGTTCATCAACGCAAAGCCGCAGTACAACGCACCGCACAACTGGGCAACGGTCTGCTCCCAAGTGGAGGCGTGGCTATCGAAGCGGTGCAGGATCTCCTGCGGTGCGAAGGTGAGCGCGAGGCCGATCACGGCCATGAACGCAGCGCTGGCCATCATGAGGTAGCGGGTGCCGTTGATCATGGCGTGAAGCTGGCTTTGGTGATCTTGAACACGTTCGGGTCGACAGGCTCGCGCGAAATGCTCACGACCCGCATCGAGATCTGGTCCTTCGGTCCCACGTAGTCCACCTTCAGGGGCTGGGTGTAAGCGCATGTCCCGAGCTGCTGGCCGAAGAGGATGTGGTCCATGCCTTCCCAGCCTTTGCGCGCGGCGTAGAGGTCCATGTAGAGCGAGGGGGTCTCCGCATCGCACCACGCATCGCGGCGGTACAGGGTGCCCTGATGCCGACGATAGATGCATGAGCGGTCCAGCACGGTCTGACGTGGGCCGATCGCGGTATCCAATAGGAAGGGCGGGGCGGTTGACAGGAAGGAGGTACGTAGTGCCTGTGAATAGGGCGTTACGATCGAATCCTTGTTGAACTCGTATTCCGTCTCCGTCCCAGCCTTGCGGTCGATGATCCAGGCCCGTGTCCGAATGGAGGGGAGGGCTTCGCTGCTGGTGCTGATCAACACGCTTCGTTCCGCAGTGCTCCAGTAGCGCACCGTCCAAGTGATGGTCTTGTTGTCCTGGACCCACTTGAACAGCAGCGTGGCTGAACCGGTGAAGCGGTTCACAGACGTGTTCAGGTAATTCTCCAGGAAAGGAGCGGCGGCGGTGGGAGGTGGTGGCGGTTCATCCTGGACCGCCACCACCGATTCCGATAGATCCTCCATCACCACCTCGTTCGGTACGGCCACATCATAGCCGATATCCTGTGTCACATCGCCCATTCCTTGGCCACTGCCCCCCGAATACTCCCGCACCGCGATCTCCGCTTCGCTTGCCCTTTCCCGCCGCTTGTTCAACCGCTGGTCGCGCACGCTGTAGTTGCTCAGGTCCAACACCGGTGGCTTCACCTTGCCCGGCCTGTAGCTGGTGAGGTGTGTGCCCATCACCGCCATGGGCATCGGCTTGTCGGCCACGCCGAACACCATCAGGTCCTTGAACTTCTGGCCCATCCGCTGCACCATCCAGTTCTTCATGTCGAAGACCGGATTGAGGACCTTCTCTTTCGGGAACCAGAAACGGGAGAGGTAGCGTTCGTAGGTGGTGTTCAGCTCGCACGTGCGCCCCAGCATGGTCTGGTATTTTCCGGTCGGGCTGAAGGACAGTTCCAGGCCACGTCCGAATTCGCTGAGCCCCACTTCCTCCAGACCACCGATGTACAGTTTGGGGATCACGTAGCTGTGGCCTTCGTTCACCGCCGCCATCGCCACATCCGCGTCCAGGTCCACAGCGTAGAGGATGTAGCCTTCATCGTCGGGGTCGTCCAGTTGAAGCACGGCCCTGCGCGCATCGGCCCAGTAGCTGTACCTGGCCAGGCGGTGCGTGGTGTCGCGACCGGTGGTCTTGTCCGGCAGGCCGAGGATCATCGTCGGTGTCTCAGCGGTGAGCGTGCCGATGAACGCGTTGTCCGGCAGGTCGCGGTCCACGGGCTCCGGCGTGTATTCCGCCGGCAAGGGATGCGGCGGCAGTGTTGTCAGGTACGCGCGCATCCACCCAGGGAGGCGACCGATGCCCGAGTTGTTCATCCATTGGAAACGGCGCTCGAACAGCTTGTAGGGCTTGTGCTCCAGCACGGGCATGGGCGTGGCGCCGGGCGTGATGGAGAGGAAAGCGATGCTGCCCGCACCAGAGCCGAAGCGGCGTTTCGGCCAGTCCACACGCAAGGAGCCACCCGCATTGCGATCGCTGAGCGCCGTGAGGTATTCCAGTTCTCCCTCGCGGCACAGCCATTCGCCCCACTCCAGAACGTCCGCGAACAGGTCGGGGTGAAGGTCCGTGCTCCAGTAGTACGTGGTGTCCTTGTTGCCGTCGATACCCAGCAGTTCGCGGCAGCTTGTTCCCAACATGGTCTCCACACGACCTGTAGCTCGCACGGAATCGTTCCACAGCTCGTGGAAGTAACCGGCCTGAGGGATGTACAGGTCCTCCACGAGAAAGGCATTTCGTTCTTCATCCGTGCCCGCGGTCATGCGCACGTTCGAGGCCAGGTCGATGTAGATGATCTTCCGGCGCTCGCCCTTGAGGTCGAATTCCTGGATCACCACCCGCTGCTTGTCGCTCCAGAAGTCGTACCGGTATCCGCCCTGCTTCTGGACGCTCCACGTGCCGATGAAGGCGTTGGTGTGCAGCGGCACACGCTTCGGCAGGATATAGGGCTGGGGCTTCTCCGTGGAGATCAGATGCTGCATCCAGGTGGGCAGCGTGTTCAGTTCGCCCTCGAGCTCGGGTTGGGCGGAAAGGCTGGTGCTGTGCCACAGGAAAAGCAGCAGGAGAAGGAAGCGCATGGGGCGAAGGTCAGTCGGGCTTCTTGCGAAGGAACGGCGCCTTCATCGAACGGATGCAGACGAACTGCATGACACCGGGCTCCTGTGGGGTCACTGCGCTCACGGTGAAGTCGGCCCAGAGCTCGTGGTCATGGTAAGGGTTCCAGGTTCCGAGTACCAGGGCGCTTAGGCAGACGCCTCGGATCCCCAAGAGACGCTTGCTGCCTGCGGGCCAGATCCGGAAAGCGGGATTCCCGTTCCAAAGGCTCAAGCGACCGCGGAAGGTGAAGGTGCTGTCCGAAGGGATCCCGCCTTCCACACAGCTGCAATGCTCGAACTGGACCTCCTGGGCCTCGGCATTGCTGAAGAAGATCAGCAGGCAAGAGAAGGCGAGGAGTGAACGCATACGGCGAAGGTTGGGTGATGGCCGCACCGGCGATCAAGGACCTGGCAGCAGCTCACTCGGCTGAGTAGGTCACGATCACATCCTCTTCAGGAATCTCCATCAGGTAGGTGGTCAAGGAGTGGTCGTCCCAAGCTCTCACCTTGAATCGGGTCAATTCCCCTTCGTTCGGGATGGACAGAACGAGGACACTATCCGAAGTGAATCCCCAAGTTCCAGTGACCGTTTCCAAAGCTCCTTCAGTCGAGTCGGACATGTGGAACGTGCTGTCACACTTCAACTCCAAACGCACCTTGCCCTTGATGTCCCGCTCGGGATCCGCTTTTCCCTTGGATGTCAGGTTTTCACCATTCCAGGTATGACACAGTGAGGTCATCGGAGCGGTAGGTGCCTGCTGCGTTGCTTCGCTCGAAAGCGCTGGAGCAACGTCATTCGGTGTAGACCTGTTGCCACATGCCGAAAGGACCATGATGGCTGCTCCGAGAAATGAGCAAGATGTTCTCATCGTTCCAGTGTGATGGGCAATGTACTCAGATCACCCCGTCCCTGATCACCAACCGCCGGTCCGCCATCTCCGCTAACTCCTCGTTGTGTGTCACGATCACGAAGGTCTGGCCGAGCTCCGTCCGCAGGTCGAAGAAGAGCTGGTGCAGCTCGCGCGCATGGGCGCTGTCGAGGTTGCCGCTGGGCTCATCGGCCAGCACCACGCTGGGGTTGTTGAACAGGGCCCGGGCCACGGCCACGCGTTGCTGTTCGCCACCGCTCAGCTGCGAAGGCTTGTGCTCGGCGCGGGCACTGATGTTCAGGCGTTCCAGGAGCTGTTTGGCGCGCGGTTCGCAATCGGCCATGCTCCGTCCGGCGATCAGGCCCGGCATCATCGCGTTCTCCAAGGCAGTGAACTCCGGCAGCAGGTGGTGGAACTGGAACACGAAGCCGATGTGCTTATTCCGGAACGCGCTCAAGGCCTTGCTGCCCAGTTGGGTCACGTCCTGCCCGCCGATGGTCAGGGTGCCGCTGTCCGGCCGCTCCAAGGTGCCCAGGATCTGCAGCAGGGTGGTCTTGCCGGCCCCGCTGGCGCCCACGATGCTCACCACTTCACCCTTGGCCACGTGCAGGTCCACACCTTTCAGGACCTGCAGGTCACCGAATTTCTTCCGGACGGCAAGGGCTTGGATCATGGTCGCAAAGGAAGCATCCCGGACCTTTCGGACGCGGGGTTTACTTTCGCCCCCTCAACAGTCCCCCTTCCCCGATGAACCTGCACGAGTACCAAGGAAAGAGCATCCTCGCCCAATACGGCGTCCGCATCCAACGTGGCTTCGTGGCCTACAACGCCGATGAGGCGGTGGATCAGGCCAAGCGCCTCGCGGCGGAGACCGGCACCAAGTTCTGGGTGGTGAAGGCCCAGATCCATGCGGGTGGACGTGGGAAAGGTGGCGGCGTGAAGGTGGCCAAGAGCATCGATGAGGTGCGCGAGAAGAGCGACGCCATCATCGGCATGATGCTGAAGAGCCCGCAGACGCCCCCTCAGGGCAAGAAGGTGCACAAGGTGCTGATCGCGGAGGACGTGTACTACCCCGGCCCCAGCGAGACCAAGGAGTACTACATGAGCGTGCTGCTGGACCGCGCCACGGGCAAGAACGTGATCGTGTACAGTACCGAGGGCGGCATGGACATCGAAGAGGTGGCCGAGCATCACCCGGACAAGATCCAGAAGGAAACGGTGGATCCCCGCGTGGGCCTGCGCCCCTTCCAGTGCAACAAGATCGCCACCAACCTGGGCGTTACCGGCAACGCGAAGAAGGAGATGGTGAAGTTCGTGGCCGCCCTGTACAAGGCCTACGAAGGCTGCGATGCCGCCATGTTCGAGATCAACCCCGTGTTCAAGACCAGCGACGACAAGGTGATCGCCGTGGATGCCAAGGTGCGCCTGGACGGCAACGCCCTGTACCGCCACCCGGACTACGCCGAGATGCGCGACAAGACCGAGGAGGACCCGATCGAAGTGGAGGCCGGTGAAGCGGGCCTGAACTACGTGAAGCTCGACGGCAACGTGGGCTGCATGGTGAACGGTGCCGGCCTCGCCATGGCCACCATGGACATCATCCAGCTCAGCGGTGGTCAGCCCGCCAACTTCCTCGATGTCGGAGGTACGGCCGATGCCGCCCGCGTGGAAAAAGGCTTCCGCATCATCCTGAAGGATCCCAGCGTGAAGGCGATCCTCGTCAACATCTTCGGTGGCATCGTGCGCTGCGACCGTGTGGCCCAAGGCGTCATCGATGCCTACCAGAGCATCGGCGACATCAAGGTGCCGATCATCGTACGCCTGCAGGGCACCAACGCCGTGGAGGCCAAGGAGCTGATCGACAAGAGCGGACTGAAAGTGCTGAGCGCCGTGGCCCTACAGGAAGCTGCGGACCGCGTGAAGGAGGTGCTGAAGTGATCCGAAAATGAAGGGTCGGAACGACTTCGTATTGAGTTCGACCTTCTGATCGTCTGATCTTCACTCCCGTACCGCCTTCCACCCGTCCATGAATGCGTGGATCCGCGCTGTGTTCCCGACGAGCCATACCAGGTCATTCTGTTCGAAGCTCGTGAAGCTCTCGGGGTTCATCAGGCGTTGATCACCGCGTTCGATGCCTGCGACAAGAGCCATGGCTTCTTCGCGCAAGCGCGAGGCACGGATCGTGGTCCCGATCAATGGTGAGCGCGGCAGCACGCGGTACTTCTCCAGCGCGATGTCGTCTTTGTCCAGGTCGTAGGCTCCGTTGTCGGGGATCGTTGCATCCATCGTCGTGTTCAGGTCGGCGAGCTGTTCGTCCGTACCGATCACCACGAGCTTGTCCCCAGGCAGCAGGCGCTCATCGCGACTAGGGGCAGGGATATTCCTGTCGTTGCGTTCGATCAAGGCGATGTTGACGCCGTGCTTTTCGCGCAGTTGCAATTCCTGCAGGCTGCGGCCTACGGCGATGGAATCCACCTTCACTTCGAGTTCGGCCAAGTGCATGTCCCAAGGTGCAAGGTGCGGCCTGCGTTTCTGTTGTTCGCGTTGGTTCAGGTTGGTGATGAAACGCCTTTCGATGCGCTGGTAGAAGAGGTTCAACCGGCGGCGGAAGATCACGAGGGCGATGGCCATGAAGAGCACGGTGGCCCCGAAGGCCCAGCCTGTGCTGAAGAACTGGTTCACCAGAAAGCCGAGGATGAGCACGGCCACGATCACCCGGGCGACCTCGATGGCCACGAGCGGACCGCGCAACTGGCGCTTGTTCAGCCACAGGTGCCGGTACGCCGCGCGCTTGATCCTGCGGATGGACATCGCCCAGATCAAGGGCAACAAGGGCAGCAGGGTGATCAGGCCTGCGATGCGTCGCGCGTTCATGTCCGGAAGGCGTTCCGCGATGAAGGGTACCAGGTTGCGCGAGGAGAGCAGTATCATGACGACGCACAGCACCGAAAAGGCGAGAACGTTCAAACCGTACGCCCGCAACAGGATGCGCCAGTCGCTGGTCACCTTCACCTGTTCGGCCTGGGTGCTGTACTGATCGATCGCCGCCACCCAACGCGCGGGCAGCGCCTTTTCGAGCCACGCTCCAACGCCGGTGGAAGCCTTGATCATGTAAGGGGTGGAGAAGGTCGTCAGCACCGATACCGCTACCGCGATCGGGTAGAGGATCGGACTGGTCACCTTCAGCGAAACACCGAGCGTGGCGATGATGAAGGAGAATTCGCCGATCTGCGAGAGGCTCATGCCAGCCTGCACTGATCGTTTCAAGGGCTGGCCGCTCAACAAGGCTCCGGCGATGCTGCTGATCGGCTGTCCGATGACCACGACCATGGAGATCACCAGCACCGGCAACCAATGGTCCACAAGGATCAGCGGGTCGATCATCATGCCTACGGACACGAAGAAGATCGCACCGAACAGGTCCTTCACCGGTTTGACGACATGCTCGATCCGTTCAGCCAATACCGTCTCGGCCAGCAACGAACCCATGATGAACGCGCCCAGCGCCGCACTGAATCCGGCCTGTACCGCGAGGAAGACCATGGTGAGGCAGAGCGCCACCGAGACCACGAGCAAGGTCTCCTCGTTCATCAGTTTCCGTGTGCGGTGCAGCGCGGTCGGGATCAGGAAGATGCCGACGATGAAGACCACGCCGAGGAACGCGGCGAGCTTGCCCATTTCGAACAACAGGTCGCCACCGGCGAACTGGCGGGTGACGGCCACCGTGCTCAACACCACCAGCAACAGGATCGCCACAAGGTCCTCGATCACCAGCACACCCACGACCACGCTGGCGAAGCCGCGCGTTTTCAGCCCAAGCTCATCGAAGGCCCGGATGATGATGGTGGTGGAGGAGATCGAGAGGATGCCGCCGAGGAACACACTGTCCATGAAGGCCCAACCCAAGGCCTGGCCCGTTGTGAAACCGGCGACCAGCATGAAGACCACTGTGGTGATGGCCGTGACGCTCGCGGTTCCGCCCACCTTCGCTACTTTCTTGAAACTGAACTCCAACCCCAGGCTGAAGAGCAGGAAGATCACACCGATCTCCGACCAGGTGCTGATGCTGCTTTCATCCAGTACGGTGGGGATGAAGGCGACGTAGGGTCCCACGAAGATGCCGGCTACGATGTACCCCAGCACCAAGGGCTGCTTGATCCGCTTGAAGACCAGGGTGGTCACGGCGGCGACCGAGAGGATGAGGCCCAGGTCGGCGATCAGATCGGGGAGATGGGTCATCGTGCTGAAGATAGTACGACCTGCGTCCGGGACCGGACAGGAGTACTCCCGAAAGGCAACAGCCCCGCACGTATTTTCGTCCGTGAGGTCAGATCAATGCCATTGTCACGAGGAAGAGAAGGGGCTTGTAGAGATAGGTGAGCATCAGGGTGTGAGTCACCGCTAATGCCAGCCCCTTGAGGGCCGAACGCCAACGTGCCTCCCGCTGTACCCGATGCATCAGGACCGCACCATAGACAGTGAAGAGCGCCAACAAGGCCATTCCGAGGATCTCTTCATTCATCTCCTTTCGAACGATCAAGATCACAGCCCAGACCACCAGGGGCGCGATCAGATAGAATGCCAGTAGGTAGAACGCGTTCACCTCGGTGGCGAGGACCAGATCATGGTACCACCTCCGCTTCTTACCGATGAGCAACACACGAAGGATCGGTGCGGTCAAGGGGATGAGCAGCAACAGCAAGGCCTTGGACGTGGTGCCGGAACGATGGTCGAACCGTTCACCGACTTCTTCAACGGTTAATCCGCGAGCCTCCGCTTTCGCATCGATCATGGCGGTGAAGTAGCTCCCCGCCTGGATGTGCTCATAAGTGGTCATACGCATGTTCAGCCCTTGGAAGAGCGGGAAGAGCAGGTACAGGACCACCAGCATCAGGAAAAGCGAAATGGGCTTGTAGTATCGCTGCCGCATCCCGTTCGCATGGTCCACTGAAAGCTGCCCAGGCTTGCAGAAGATCGTCCTCACCGTGGTCAGGAACTTACCCTCGAAGTGGGTGATGAAATGCAGGGCTTCCGTAGCCATGCCACGCACCGAATCATCCTTCGCGGTGTACACTTTCTGCCCGCAGGACGAACAGAAGCGCCCATGGAGCGCTTCTCCACAATTCTTGCAACGAGCGTCCGGTTTCGGTTTGGGCATGCACGGCCGAACCCATTGGTTCGCGGACGCAAAGTAGCCCGGATCGTGGATCATCGTTGCCCAACCGCTGCTTGAAACCATACGGCCGACCATTCGCCGAAGCCCACACGCCCGCCGGTGGGCATCACATGGTAGAACCAGGCTTTCCGCTTAGGATCCACCTAGCGTTCTTCCATCACTTGTTGACCGACCTGACGCTGTTTCGCACGCTTGTTCGAGACCGTTCCGGTCACGCTCATACGATGCGCTGGCGATACGAGGTCGGGCCGATACGATCGGGCCCCATCATTTTGCTCTCATCCGGAGCCAATAAGGATCTGCTCCTGACAAGGCAGGCGATGCGTCATGCGCCTCCACAGTGATCTCCCACTGGCCTTAGAGAACCACTCACCACGAACACCTCGTTCACGAGTATCTTCTGGCATTCCACGATCTGCTGCGCCTGTGGCAGCGGAAGTTCCTGCGGCTGTTCGACCGTTGGCTCGGGTCGCACGGTGACGCGTGGGATCAAGCCGTCGTTGTCGTGGCCTTGTTCCCAGAAACCAGTTTGGTTGCCGTCCGTGTCGAAGGTGGTGCTGCTGCGGTACCACTGGATCCCCCCGTCCGGTGCATCGCTAACCTCCACCTTGCGCACGGCCCCGTTGGAATGGTACTCGAAATGTGCGCTGGCATGCCCTGCGAACCGCCGTGTTTGATAACTGAAGATCTCCTGTCCGCTCCGGTCATAAGCCCAGCTCCGGCCCCAGCGCCCGTCCTTGTCCGTCCATTCCTTCGTGCTTAACTGCCCCGTGGTGAAGTAGTGGAGGACCACGCGTCCGCTGTCGGTCTCCACCGTACGTGTTCGCCCCTGGCCATGCAGGAGGGATATCGTCAGGAAGAGGACCAGGCTGATCGGCAGGCGCATGATCGCGAGGTTGCCAAACATCAGGCCAAGCCTTCGCATCTTCGCGCTCCCTGTCCCTTCAGGGAATTGGAACCCGTGATGGCCAACAAGAAGATCCAGAAGCTCCTCGTCGCCAACCGTGGCGAGATCGCCCTGCGCGTGATGCGCTCCGCCCGTGAGATGGGCATCCGGACCGTGGCGGTGTACTCCGAAGCGGACCGCAATGCCCCCTTCGTGCGCTTCGCCGACGAGGCGGTGTGCATCGGGCCTGCCGCCAGCAAGGAGAGCTACCTCGTATTCGACAAGATCATCAAGGTCTGCACGGACCTGAAGGTGGATGCGGTACACCCCGGCTATGGATTCCTTAGCGAGAACGGCGACTTCTGCCGCGCACTGGAGAGAGCGGGCGTCACCTTCGTCGGCCCTTCGCCACACGCCATGAAGGTGATGGGCGACAAGCTCGCGGCCAAGGAAGCTGTGAAAGGCCATGGTGTTCCCCTGGTGCCCGGTACGGAAGGCGCGGTGAGCGGGTTGGAGGAGGCCATCGCGGTCGCCAAGACGATCACCTTCCCGATCCTCATCAAGGCCGCGGCCGGTGGCGGTGGTAAGGGCATGCGCATCGTGGAGCAGGAGAGCGAGCTGAAGGAAGGGCTGGAGCGCGCCATCAGCGAGGCCCAGAACGCCTTCGGCGACGGCAGCGTGTTCATCGAGAAGTACGTGGCCGGTCCGCGCCACATCGAAGTGCAGATCATGGCCGATACGCACGGCAATACGTGCTACCTATTCGAGCGGGAATGCAGCATCCAGCGCCGCCACCAGAAGGTGGTGGAAGAGGCCCCCAGTGCCGTGCTCACCCCCGAACTACGCAAGCGCATGGGCGAGGCGGCGGTGGCGGTGGCCCGCAGTGTGGATTATACCGGAGCCGGTACCGTGGAGTTCCTGCTGGACGAGCAGAAGAACTTCTACTTCATGGAGATGAACACCCGCTTGCAGGTGGAGCATCCGGTCACGGAGATGATCACCGGCCTGGACCTGGTGAAGCTCCAGATCCGCGTGGCGGAAGGGGAGAAGCTGCCTTTCACGCAGGACGACCTGAAGATCATCGGTCATGCCATCGAGGTTCGGGTGTATGCCGAGGACCCCGCGAACAACTTCCTGCCCGACATCGGCACGCTCACCACTTACCGGCCGCCGCAGGGCCCCGGTGTCCGTGTGGACGATGGCTTCGAGGAAGGCATGACCATTCCGATCTACTACGACCCTATGATCGCCAAGCTGATCACGCACGGTGCCATGCGTGAGGAGGCCATCGCGCGCATGGAGCGGGCGATCGACGACTATGCTATCGCCGGGGTCGAGACCACCTTGCCTTTCTGTCGCTTCGTCATGGGCCACGAGACCTTTCGCAAGGGCCAGTACGACACCCACTTCGTGCGGGACCATTTCCGGCCGGAACTGCTGCTGGGTAATGATCCCAGTGAGGCTGAAGCTGCCGCTCTTGTGGCCGCCCAACTCTTCACCGACCGCTCGAACCGCCCTGTGACACAGGCCGTTGGCGCCGCCGCCGAGGTATCCCCGTGGAAACTAAAGCGATGAATCAGGAGTAAGAAAGGACGAAAGGCCTTTCCCTTGCGTTGTACCTTTCCGCAAGGTCGGCCGAACATGATCCTCTTTCGCGCCATTTTCCCGGTGCTGCTGTTGATCTGTGCTGTGGTGCCATCCGCAGCACAAGGTCCGGCCATGGTGCCCGTTCAGGTGGAGGGCACGGACACGGTTCCCTTGTTCATGCTCGAGGACCATACCGTGGATGGTGTGATGAGCACGAAAGCCCGTCGCCGCCAGGAGAAGACCGACAAGCTTACCCGCAACGTGCTGAAGGTCTACCCCTACGCCAGGGTCACCGCCAAGCTGCTGGCCGAGTACGAGAACGACCTCGCACAGATCCAGAAGGAGCACGACAAGGACCTGTACGTGAAACTCGCCGAGGCCGAGCTGCGCGCAGAGTTCGAGGAGGAGGTGAAGAACATGACCATCAGCCAGGGCCGCTTGCTCATCAAGCTCATCGACCGCGAGACGGGAAGCACGAGCTACGACCTGGTGAAGGAGCTGCGCGGCGGCTTTCAGGCCTGGCTCTGGCAGGGCGTGGCCCGCATCTTCGGCAACGACCTCAAGGATGACTATGATCCGGAAGGGGACGATGCGCTGGTGGAAAGCGTGGTGCGCCGGATCGAGAACGGTGAATTGGTGACAGCGCCCCGCGCCGCTCGCACCGAAAAGGCCCAAGCCCGCCTCGAGAAACGCAAGGCCCGGCTCTTCAAGAAGTATGGCCTCGCCTACGGTCATGTCAGCGCGAACTGAGCGCTGGTGATCCTCTAGTTCTTCGTGAACGACGCTTTCAGCGTCATGCCGGTGCCGGTCCAGCTGAGCAGGTGATTCAGCCCCTTCTTCGCCACGTTGAAGTACCACTTACCCCCGATGCGGTCGCGCATCTCCTCATCCGGGTCGTTGGGCAGTGCCATCGGTCCGTCAGGGCTTTGAAGGGAGGTCTGTAGGCGGGTGAAGCTGATGCCGGTGGTCAGGAACCTCTGCTTTCGGAACCCCTGTGCCTTCAAGGCCCGGGTAAGTGTTGCGCGCGTGAAGTAGCTCAGGTGCTCGGGGTACTCGATGATGCTGTAGGCCGCCTTGAAGCGGTAGCGGAGCACGGCGTTGAAGTTCGGTGTGGTGCAATACAGCAGCCCGCCCTTCCGCAGCAGCGCATGGATCGCTGCGATCTCCGCGCGCGGATCGGTCACGTGCTCCAACACTTCCAGCGAAGTGATCACGTCGAAGGGTTGCATGGGCATGTTCGCTGGATCCAGTGCGCCCTGTACCATGGGGATGCCCTTGGCCTCGCAGATACGGATCGCGGCATCGGAGTACTCAGTGCCCCACACTTCCCAACCCCGAAGCTTGGCCCGTTCGAGGAAATGGCCTGTTCCGCAGCCCACATCCAGCAAGCGGTTGGTCTTCCGGTAGGCCTCGAACCCATCCAACAGCTGGTCGTAGACCTTGGCGGTATGTGGCGAAAGCGGCTTGTCCTCGCTGTAGGCGTAGGTGCCATAGAAGTCGGCGAGTTCCCGATCGGTGGGTATGCGGCCCATGAACACGAAGCCGCAACCTTGGCATTTCACCAGCCCATGGCGCTCGTAGCCGGGCAGGAGCGGGATCCGTTGGTCGCCGCAGAGCAGACAGGCCGTGTGGTGGGCAAGGGTCATAGGTGGGGCGCCAAAGCTAACCGGCGCCATCGACGCTACGCAGCATCCCGGACCCTGCGCCACAGGCGCCGAACCACCCACAGCACAGTGATCACCAATACAGCCGCCACCACAGGAAGGAACCAGGCCAGCACGCTCAACAGCAGTGAGCCAACGGTCTCCGCCAAAGCCAACAGGGGATTGCCCAGTCCGGCTGTGGCGGTGGTGCTGGCGACACGAGTGGTCGCCGTGCCTGCGCTGATGAGACCGGCCACGCCACCTCCTGCGATCAGGGCCAAGCTCCAAGTGAACAGCGGCGGCAGATCCACGAAGGTGCTTGCAGCGACCAGTGTGCCCGCCACGGTGGCCAACGGAACGGCAATGGTATCCAGCAAATGGTCCAAGAACGGCACGGAATAGGCGAGAAGTTCCAGCACGGTGGCTACGCCGAAGGCGATCAGTGCAGGCCATTCGCCCATCCAGCCGAAGCCGTCCCGAAGCCCAACACCGCCCACGTCGAAGTACGTGAGCAAGCTGGTGACGAAGAGCGGCAGGAAGACGCGCAGGCCACAAGCGGCAGCCAGGCTGATGCCGAGCAGGATAGGTAGGATATAGTGGGCCGTGTTCTCCACGTGTGCAAAGGAACCGAATGCGCGGGTCGTTGCTAGCTCAGACCTCCAGCGACCTCACCATCACGTGATCATCCATCACATAGCCATCGCCGATCTCCAGCACCTCATCACGTTCCACAGTGAAGCCGTGGCGCAGGTAGAAGCCCTTGGCCCGGTTGTGCTTGTTCACGTTCAGTTCCACGGCCGTGCTGCCCGCCTTGCGTGCTTCCGCGATCACGGCCGCCAATAGCTCACCGCCCATGCCACCGCCTTGTCTCCGCGGCGACACGTAGAGCTTGTGCAATCGCGTGCGCGTTGTGCCGTCGTACCCATGCTCGAAGCCAGCGAAACCGACAGGCGTTCCATACTCTTCAGCTAGAAAGAAGCGATGCCCCTTCGGACCGAACTGTTCTCGCAGTGCAGCAGTACTGTACATCCGCTCCAGCATGTAGGCGATCTGTGCGGGGCTGATCATGGCCGCATAGCTCACCGGCCAGGTAGCGTGCGCCACCCCTTGGATCAAGGGAATGTCAGCTGCCGTGGCTTCGCGGAGGGTCACTTCGCGAACGCGGCTGCCACCACCAGGTCCTTGCTGCCGGCAGTGTACTGGTAGAAGCCTTCACCGCTCTTCACGCCGAGCTTGCCGGCGGTCACCATCTGCACCAGCAGCGGGCAGGGCGCGTACTTCGGGTTGCCGAAGCCTTCGTGCAGCACGCGCATGATCGCGAGGCAGGTGTCCAGTCCGATGAAGTCGGCGAGCTGCAGCGGACCCATCGGGTGCGCCATGCCCAGCTTCATCACCGTATCGATCTCGGCCACGCCGCCCACGCCTTGGAACAAGGTCTCAATGGCCTCGTTGATCATGGGCATCAGGATGCGGTTCGCCACGAAGCCGGAGTAGTCGTTCACTTCCACAGGCACCTTGCCAATGGCCGTGCTGAGGTCCATGATCGTCTTCGTGACCACATCGGTGGTGTTGTAGCCGCGGATCACTTCCACGAGCTTCATCACGGGCACCGGGTTCATGAAGTGCATGCCGATGACCTGCGCCGGACGGCCTGTGACCGCTGCGATGCGTGTGATGCTGATGCTGCTGGTGTTGGTGGCCAGGATGCAGCCCGCCGGGGCGTTCGCGTCGATGTCCTTGAAGATCTTCAGCTTCAGGTCCACGTTCTCGGTGGCAGCTTCGACCACCAGATCGGCGGCCTTGACACCGGCGGCCATGTCCGTAGCGGTGGCGATGTTCGCCAGTGCGGTCTTCTTCTGATCCTCGGTGAGGCTGCCTTTCGCCACTTGGCGGTCGAGGTTCTTGCCGATGGTGGCCACCGCCTTGTCCAGCCGTTCCTGCGCGATGTCGATCAGGGTGACGCTGTAGCCGCTTTGGGCGAAGACGTGTGCGATGCCATTGCCCATCTGGCCGGCACCGATTACGGAGATGTTCTTCATGGGAAGGAAAGGGGTGTGAAAATAGGGGAGCAGCGGGGTTACTTGCCGTCGCCCTTCAACATGATGATGACCGTGTAAGCGAGGATCTTCAGGTCCACCGCCAGGCTCATGTTCTCGATGTAGAGGATGTCGTACTTCAGGCGGCGCACCATCTGGTCCACGTTCTCCGCGTAGCCGAACTTCACCTGCCCCCAGCTGGTGATACCGGGGCGCACCTTGTGCAGGTGGCGGTAGTGCGGGGCCACCTCGGTGATGCGGTCGATGAAGAACTGCCGTTCGGGCCGAGGACCCACCAGGCTCATGTCACCCTTCAACACGTTCCAGAACTGGGGCAGCTCGTCCAGCCGCGTGCGGCGTAAGAAGCGGCCGATGGAGGTGATCCGCGGGTCGGTGCTACTGCTGAGCTGTGGACCGTGCTTCTCCGCTTCCACCTGCATGCTGCGGAACTTGATGATGCGGAAGGGTTTGCCGAAGCGACCGATGCGTTCCTGCCGGAAGAACACCGGACCCGGCGAAGTGGTCTTCACCAGAATGCCGATGATCACCAGGAAGGGCAGCAGCAGCAGGAGCGCCACACCGCTGAACAGGATGTCGATCAGGCGCTTCAAGGCGAACTGCCACGCCGGCATGATCTGCGGGTTCACCTCGATCAGCGGTGCCCCGAAGATGCTCGTCATCTTCACGCTGCCGGCCATGATGTCGTACATGTCCGGAATGATCTTGATGCGCACCTGCGTGCCTTCCAACTCGTTGATGATGCGGCTGATGTGCGCGTGCTCGCTGCTTTCCACCGCGATGATGGCCTCTTCCACCTGGTGGCTGCCGATCACCTGGCGCAGCTCGTGCCACTTGCCCAGTCGCGGAAGGCCTGAGGTGCCCAATTGCTGATCGCCGCCGTTCACGCTCACGAAGCCAACGAAGCGGTTGCCAGGGCTCTTGGGCATGCCTTCGATCTCCTGGTGAATGGCCACCGCACGCTCGTTGCCGCCCACCAGCACCGTGTTGAAGCCGATCTCCCGGTCGTGCACCTTCCGAACCGTGCGGCTGGTGATCAGGAAACGCAGGGTGAAGGTGATGCCGAAGTGCAGCAGGAACAGCGCCACGAAGGACCGGTAGTAGTAACGGTAGTTCGCGACCTCATCGTCCAGCAGCAGCGCGAAGAAGATGACCACGGTGCCGATGAAGGAGATCAACAGGCATTGTCCCAGTTCCTTGATCCGGAAGCGGCGGTACACATCGCTGTAGCCGCCGATGGAGAGGTAAAGGCCCATCCAGAACAAGGGCACCAACACCAGGGCGACCCAAAAGTTGCCGTCGAAGGTGACAGGCACCTTGTAGCCGTACTTGATGGGCTCCAGATACACTTTGCGGAACCAGTAGAACACGGTCCAAGCCAGCGCCGTTCCCAAGAGGTCGGCCACCAGGTACTTCGCTACCTGTGAGCGCCTGTCCTTCACCGGTTAACGACCTTGATGTTGTCCAGGTACACTTGCGCCGTGCTCTGTCCGCTGGGTAGCGTGCACTCGATGTAGAACTTCTTGTCGTAGGTGCCTCCGTATCCCCATGCGGGTTGTAGGTCGATGTAGATCTTCTTCCAAGGCATTGTGCCATCGTCGGCCTTGGTGGGGCTCACGTACAGATAGGGTATGCGCTCCACGTTGCCGTCGCTATTGGTCATGTATGCGCCGATCAAGAAGCGGGCATCGCTCTTGTAGTTCATTTCCAGATACACCGGCTCGGTCAGCGCGAGGTTGAAGGGCGTGCCGTCATAGACATAGCTGAAGAAGGAGCGGTCGTTGTCCAGGAAGAAGGCGCCACTGGCCCTGCCTTCGAAGATCTCCGAAACTGGATGCTGGATGGTGTCCCACACGTACAGGACCGTATCGCTGGCGGCCTCGCGGTCGAACAGGAAGCCGTTGCCATCGAAGTTCTCGATCCAGAACTCCAGCCCGTCGTAGTACTGGAACACGGGTGCAAGCGGCAAGGTGATCTCCGGCACCAGGTCCATGTTGGTCTCGTATGTGGCGTAGAACGGATACTGCACCCGGTCGCTGGTCACACCGTTCCGGCGGATGCCAGCGATCAGCTTGATGTTGGTCGGGCCGCTGTTGAGCACTGGAATGCGCCCGCCCGCTTCCCACACGCCGAGCAACCGGTCCGTTTCATAGGCCCACACATCACTGATGCGGTTGGAGGCGCTGCCTTCGTTCGCCTCGGTGCTTACGGTGATGGGGTAGAGCTGGATATAGGAAGGAACGCCACCATCCTTCTTGCAACCGGACAAGAGCAGGAGCAGCGCCAAGCCAAAGCCGGTGGTGCGGGACAACATGGATACGCAGGGGTGAACGTTCACGGCGATGGGATCAGTATGCGCACTTACAAGGGAACGGTCTCCATGGCCTTCAGTACACGGTGCGCCACATCCAGCGCAGCCACACCGTCGGACAGGCTGACCACAGGCCGGGTGCCTTGGGCAATGGACCGAGCGAAGGACAGGAGCTCTTCGCGGATGGCATTGCTGGGCGGCACTTCGGGCTTGTCGAACGAGATCTCACGGAAACCCCGACCCTGACCCAGGTCGATGGTTACCGCGAAAGGGTCCGGCTGGTCCACCGTACGCATGCGAACGATCTCAGCCTCCTTGGTCAGCATGTCCACGGTCACGTAGGCATCGCGTTGGAAGAAGCGGGTCTTGCGCATCCGCTTCAAACTGATCCGGCTGGCGGTGAGGTTCGCCACACAGCCGTTGGCAAAAGCAATGCGCGCATTCGCAATATCAGGGGTGTCGCTCACAACGGCCACGCCGCTGGCGTTGATCATGGCCACGGGTTGCTGTACCACGCTCAGGATCATGTCGATATCGTGGATCATCAGGTCCAGCACCACGCTCACATCCGTACCACGCGGGTCGAACTGGGCCAACCGGTGGGTCTCAATGAACATCGGGTTCTTCAGCGCGGGCCGTGCGGCAATGAACGCAGGGTTGAAGCGCTCCACGTGGCCTACCTGCACGTGCACCTTTCGCTCGGCCGCAAGGCGCAACAGGTCCTCGGCCTCGGCCAGGGTGGTGGTCACCGGCTTCTCAATGAACACATGGCGACCAGCAAGCATGGCTGCTGTGGCACAGGCGTGGTGCGCGGTTGTGGGGGTGACCACATCCACAACGGCGTTGCGGTCCATCAGCTCCTGCATGGAACCGAAGGGGGCCAGCCCGAACTCCTTGGTGATGGCCGCGCACTTCTCGGGGTGGGGGTCGAAGAACCCGGTGACGTCATATTCAGGCAGTGTGAGCAACTGCTGAAGATGGATGCGGCCAAGGTGGCCGGCGCCCAGAACCCCGATCGTTAGCTTGTTTTCCATGAAAGGCGTGCAAAAGTAACCCGTGGCCCTTCGCTGCCAAGGCACCGGCCCGCTTCTACCTTTGAGGCATGCAGCAGACGGGTGATGACTACCGCCACAAGGGCATGCGCAAGCAGCTGGTGGAGGTGCTGAAAGGGAAGGGGATCACGGACATGAAGGTCTTGGAGGCGATCGGTATGGTGCCTCGCCACCTGTTCATCGACGATTCAGCCTTTCTGCAGCATGCCTATGCCGACCAGGCCTTCCCGATCGCCTGTGGACAGACCATCTCGCAACCTTATACAGTCGCCTTCCAGACGCAGCTTCTTGGTCTTCGACCAGGGGAGAAGGTGCTGGAGATCGGGACAGGAAGCGGTTACCAGACCGCTGTGCTCTGCCAACTCGGGGTTAAGGTGTTCAGCATTGAACGCCACAGACCTCTCTACTTGGAGACCCGCCAACGCTTGGAGCGTTTAGGTTGCAAGGCGCAGCTGCTGCATGGCGATGGATTCAAAGGCATGCCGCAGTTCGCGCCCTTCGATAAGGTGTTGGTCACCTGTGGCGCTCCGGAGGTGCCGGAAGCCTTACTACAGCAGCTGAAAGTGGGGGGGAGACTGGTGATCCCGGTCGGGGAAGGGGTGGAGCAGCAAATGCTCTGCATCGATAAAAAGAGCCGCAAGTCTTTGTACGTCAGACACATGGGGCCTTTCGGTTCGTACCCATGCTGGCGGATAAGGCCCGTTGAGCATTTGCACGTTCGGGGAATGTTCTATTTTCGCCCCCGCTCTGAGGGGATGAAGGTGCCCAGGAAGGCGATGAACAGGAATGAACCAGCGGTGAGTCAACAATTTTTTGTTGAAATCGAGCCGAGATGTTCATAAGTTTGCCGCCGACATCGGATACCTTTGGCCGCAAGGGTCACTACAAACGCAACGCACACGTAAAACCAAAACGTTCGTCATGAAGAAGATTGTACTGTTCGCTGCAGCGCTCGTCGCTACGTCGGCCGTGAACGCTCAAACGGGCGAGATCACTAGCAACCGTGGAGAGAATTGGCTGTCGCAAGATGGAGATTGGGGTCTCACGTTCGACGCCCAGCCCTTGCTCAACTATGCTGGCAACCTGTTCAATGGTGCTTCCAATGGCGCCAACACGGTTCAGCTCAACAACCTGTGGAACAGCCCGAATGGCTCCAATGTGGTCATCGCCGGTAAGAAATTGATCGACGCCAACACGGCTTACCGTGGACGCGTGCGCATCGGCTTCGGTAGCACGAAGGAGACTTTCTTCGTGGACCAGGCTCCTCAGCCTACTCCTCCTCCTACACCTGCCGCCACGGTGGAAGATGTGGTGAAGAACGGCTTCATGGCCATCAACCTCGGTGCTGGTATCGAGAAGCGTGTTGGCAGCAGCCGCATCGTTGGTGTGTACGGTGCTGAACTGAACATCGGTTTCGGTAATGGCAAGACCTCCTACGAGTACGGTAACGCCCTCAGCAACGACAACGCTGTGAGCCGTCCTACCGAAGAGAAGCAAGGTAGCACCTTCGGCATCGGCCTGAACGCCTTCGCCGGTGTGGAGTGGTTCTGCGCTCCCAAGCTCTCCCTCAGCGGTGAGTACACCTGGGGCCTCGCTATGACCAGCAGCGGTGCTGGTGAGACCACCACCGAAAGTTGGAATGGTTCTGCTGTTGCTTCTACCACCATCGAAGGAGATGGTGATGTGAACGGCGTGGACAAGCGAAGCTCTTTCGGCATCGACACAGGTGTGAGCGGTGCTCGCATCGGCCTGAACTTCTACTTCCAGTAAGCAGAAGCGCTAAGCTTTGAGAAGCCCTCCGGAAACGGGGGGCTTCTTCTTTTCCCCCCACGCAAGCAGCGGTATCTTTCCCAGCCATGCTCCCCGTCCTCACAGCCCAACAGGTCCGTTCTGCTGACGCGCATACCATCGCGCAGGAGCCCATCGCTTCCATCGATCTGATGGAAAGGGCATCCAACGCCTGCGTCGCCTTCATCTTCGAGCGCTTGCTGGGTACAGGACGTCTGCAAGCCACCGGGTTCCTGATCGTCGCTGGACCTGGCAACAATGGCGGTGATGGTGCCGCTATCGCGCGTTTGCTCCACTCCCGAGGAGTTGATGTCAGGCTGGCCCTTACGGGCGTGGGAACACCTTCAACTGATAGGTCGATCAACGTAGAACGTGCGCAACAAGCTGGTGTCGATGTGCTTGAACTTGGCGCGACGGTGGCACTTCCATCGTTGAGGCCAGGGGAAGTGATCGTGGACGCGTTGTTCGGGACCGGGCTTTCAAGGCCGCTCTCTGGTCAAGTTGCAGAGATCGTAAGGGCAATGAACGCTTCCAGGGCTCCGATCATCAGCGTGGATCTTCCTAGTGGACTTTTCGCGGAGAACAATAGTGCCAACGACCTTTCAGCCGTTGTTCGGGCCACGCACACACTGACCTTCGAAGTACCCAAACTGGCACTCTTGCTCGGTGAGCATGCCGGGTTCGTGGGTGAATGGCACATTATCCCCATTGGATCGGACCGGAGCTTCATAGAAGCTCTTGGAAGCACAACAGGGTTGCTGGAGTCCGCAGACCTGTTGCCTTTGCTGAAGCGCCGCCCCCGCGCAGGACACAAGGGCGATTTCGGACACGCCTTGCTGATCGCGGGTTCCAAGGGAATGATGGGGGCGGCGGTATTGTCTGCTTCTGCGGCCGTTCGCAGTGGAACGGGATTGGTGACGACACACGTTACTGCCACCGAAGCCGACCTCATTCATAGCGCCGTTCCCGAGTCACTGGTGAGCTTGGATCCGGGACTTCTGCATTCCGGTGCCTTGCCGAAGCTGGACAAGGCCACGGCGATCGGTGTAGGGCCGGGAATGGGTACAGAGCGTGAAACGGCCGCCTTGGTGAAGGTGCTGATCCAGGAAGCGCGGGTCCCTTTGGTCCTTGACGCGGATGCGCTGAACATCCTCGGTGAGAACCGGACCTGGCTGGCCTATTTGCCACAGGACACCATTCTCACACCGCATCCCAAGGAGTTCGATAGGGTCTTCGGGCCCTGCGCCAACGGGTACGAACGGCTGCTGAAGGCGCGCGAAATGGCCATGAAGCACGGCGTGTGCATCGTTCTGAAAGGCGCACCCAGCGCCACCTGCGACCGCACAGGGCAGATCGTCTTCAACGATACCGGGAATGCTGGCATGGCCAAAGGTGGAAGCGGTGATGTGCTGACCGGCGTGATCACCGGACTGCGTGCCCAAGGCTATACGGCCCAGGTTAGCTGTTGGCTCGGCAACCATCTGCATGGTCTGGCTGGTGATCTGGCCGCTGAGCACCTCGGCATGGACGGCATGACGGCCATGGACCTTGTCCATGCACTTCCCCATGCCTGGCAACGGGTCCGGGACTTAGAGTAGACCGTCGATCGGGCCTTTCCCTTCGCGCAGCACCACTGGCGCTCCTTGCGTGAGATCGATCACCGTGGAACCCTCCAACCCTCCAATGCCGCCGTCGATCACCAGATCCACCTGATGGCCGATGTGATCGTCGATCAGCTCGGGGTCCGTGGTGTAGTCGACCACCTTGTCCGGGTCGTGAACCGAGGCGACCACCAAGGCATGCCCCAACTCAGCGACGATGGCCAGCGGGATCGGGTGATCCGGGACGCGAATGCCCACGGTGTGCCGGTTGTTCTTGAAGAGCTTGGGGATCTCGGTGCTGGCCGGTACGATGAAGGTGTACGGTCCAGGTAGAGCGTGCTTCATGATCCGAAAGGAAGCCGTGTCGATCGCCCTTGCGTAGAGCGACAGCTGGCTCAGGTCCTTGCAGATCAACGAGAGCTCGGCCTTGTTCGGTTTGGCGCCTTTCAGCTTCGCCACCTGTTCGATGGCCCGCACGTTGTGGGCGCTGCAGACGAAGGCGTACACGGTATCCGTGGGGCAGACCACCACGCCACCGGCCTTCAGATACTCCACAATGGTGTGGATCTTCCGCGGTTCGGGGTTCTTCGGATGTACGGCGAAGAGCATTCTTAAGCCTTCGCGGCGGTGGCCTGTTGGGCCTTCTTGTGGTCCGCAAGGAACTTCTCCAGCCCGATGGTCGTGAGCGGATGGTCGAACAGCGCCACGATCGCGCTCAGCGGACAGGTGGCCACATCTGCACCTACCTCCGCGCACTGGATGATGTGCATGGGGTGGCGCACGCTGGCGGCCAGGATCTGCGTGGCGTAGCCGTAGTTGTCATAGATGGTGCGGATCTGCTCGATCAGCTGCACACCGTCGGTGCTGATGTCATCCAGGCGACCGATGAAGGGCGACACGTAAGTGGCGCCGGCCTTCGCCGCCAGCAGGGCCTGCCCGGCGCTGAACACCAGCGTGCAGTTGGTCTTGATGCCTTTGCCGCTGAAGTACTTGATGGCCTTCACGCCGTCGCGGGTCATGGGCACTTTCACCACGATGCTGGGGTGCAAGGCAGCCAATTTCTCGCCCTCCTTCACCATGCCGGCGAAGTCGATGCTGATCACCTCGGCGCTCACATCACCGCTGGCGATGTTGCAGATGTCGATGTAGTGCTGGATCACACGCTCCTCGCCGCTGATGCCTTCCTTGGCCATCAAGCTGGGGTTCGTGGTCACGCCGTCCAGCACGCCCAGGTCCTGGGCTTCCTTGATCTGCGAAAGACTGGCGGTGTCGATGAAGAATTTCATGGGTTCGGTGAAGTGCCGCAAAGGTAGACGGGGCGCGTTGCGCCTCCCGGTTTCCTTATCAACAGCCGTGGACAGCGACCAAGGTCATCACGTTCGGAGGCGTTGAACGCCCATGGACACCGTCAACCACGCCGACCTGGGCCGAGGTGGATCTCTTTGACGGGTCACGCTGAGGGTGTCGAACCGGTTCGACGAGCTCATCGTGACATTGGCACAAGGCGCATTCCTCCGCGCCTTTGCGCCTCTGCGGCCGGCACTCCTACTTGTAGTGCTTCATCACCATCTGCTCGAAGCGCCTGCCGGGAAAGAGCTTCTTGGCGAGGATGGAGAACAACTGCATGCCATGGGCCGCGCGGTACACGCTCTTCGGCTTTGCGGTGACCATGATCTCAGCGACCATGACCGCCACCTCGTCCGGGTCGCGGCTGTAGTGCAAGCTGCTGCCAAGCACATCCATAGTGCGGGCATAGGCCTTCTCGTACACGGCGCTGATCGTGGCCGGCTTCAGGCGACTGGTGGCGATCTTGGTGTTGTACTCGCCCGGCTGCAGGCTCACCACATGGATGCCGAAGGGCTCCAGCTCCATGCTGAGCGTTTCGGTGTAGCGCTCCAACGCCGCCTTGCTCGCGCTGTAGAAGCTGCGGAAGGGCAGGCCGAAGTTCGCCGCGAGGCTGCTGATGTTGATGATGAGCCCGGCCTTTCGGTCGCGCATGCCCGGCAACACCGCCCGGCAGACCCGGTGCGCGCCCAATACGTTGGTGTCCAACAGCGTCAACGCCAGCTCCGGGGTGATGTCCTCGGCCGGGCCTTGGATCCCCAGCCCCGCGTTGTTCACCACCACATCGATGCGACCAGCTTCGCGCAACACCTCCTCCACACCGCGCTGTACGGAGGCCTCGTCGGTGATGTCCATGTCCACCAGCCGGTAGCCATTGGGCTGTTCCATGGCCTTGCGCGTGGTGCCGAAGACCCGGTGGCCTTGCGCCGCCAGCCGCACACAGATGGCCTGCCCGATGCCACTGGACCCGCCGGTGACCAGAACGACCTTGACGAAGGAAGAGGACGATGACATGCTGCGAAGGTGCGGACTTCCGGGATCGTTCCTGCTGGGGGCGTTCCCACTTCAGCTACCCCCAAAAAAGAGGGGCAAGCGACCCGCAGCGCACCGCTACAACCACTTACCCTTGCTGCCTTCCGGCCCTGGGGGATTCAGTGGGAGCTGGTCGTACGGGACTTGCCCCAGGGAGCAAATGTAGCGTGTGCGATGGGTTGTTGCCGATCGATGCTCGGAGAAAGACGCTCCAAGCTCCGTTCTGGATCGTGATCATCCAGCGGCAACACAGACCTACCTGGCCTTCTTCGGCGGCTTGCAGGCCTTGCAGAAGTCATTCAGCACGGCGATCTCGGCCAGCACCGCCGCATGACGTTCCTGCAGCATGACCTCGTTGCGACCCAGGTCGGTATCTGATGCGGCCAGTGAATGCCGGGTCACCAGCTCGCGCTGCAGCTCGTCGTACGCCGGCCGGAAGAACGAGGCATCGGAAAAGGCGCCCTTCTCCTCGTAGATGCGCTTCCGGAATTTCCGCGCGTAGAGCTCGTACAGGTCGAACTCATACCGTGCGAAGGCGAGCACTTGCCGGGCGATGGTGCTATCCGGTGCCACCAGCGCCGAAGCCTCGCGTCGAAAGGTGCAGCTGACCTTGCTGTTGAAGTTCTTGGTGAACATGAACTCGCCCTGGCTCATGTGGAACAGGAAGTCGAAGCCAGCAGTGCTCTGCAAGCTGTACAGGTTGCCCTCACCAATGCGTGTGGCCGGTGATCGGAAGTCGGTAAGCTCCAACTGATAAGTGCCGTCCCATTCGATCACATCCTGTGCCGCCAGACCGCCGAACCCAGCCGCGGTACAAACAGCGAGGAACAGCGTTCGGCGCATGAAAGGTGTCCATCTTGGGAACAGCGGCCGGGCATTTCGCATAGGCCGAAAATAGAGCAGGGCAGCACTGTGCGCGAGATCAATGACCTTCCACAGCGGTCGTCATTCCGAAAGTTGATCGGCGGGCCGCGCTCTTGGCGGTAGGGCGGTCAACGGTATCGGGCTTTTTCGTCGGGATCAGTTCTTGATCAACTTCTGCTGGAACGTCCCTTCGCCGCTCGTTGAGCGGATCATGTACACCCCGGATGGCAGGCCACTGATGTCGATCGCGCTCTTGCTGCCCGTTACCGTGCGCTGTAGGACGCATGCGCCGTATGCGTTGAACACGGACATCTGCGCTTGTTCCTGCTCGGCAAGGTCGATCGTGATCGTTCCCGAAGCCGGGTTCGGATAGATGCGCGGTGGCGTTGCGTTGGCTTGTTCGGTGGTTCCAACGTTCACGTTCACGATCACGGTCGTGCTTGCTGCAGGACCCGCACACCCATTGACGGTCGCGACCACTTCATACACGCCGGCCATGGCAGCGGTGGCGTTGGTGCTCACCGTCGGGTTCTGCTCGGTGGAGGTGAATCCGTTCGGGCCGGACCAGGCGAATGTGGCACCGGGAATGGAGTCGGCCGAGAGGTCCAGCGTATCGGCCAGCAGCACGGGGCCATTGTTGCCGGCCACCGGAGAAGGGGGGATGACATTGACCGTTACGGTAGTTGTCCCCGACACGCTCGTACATGCATTCACCGTGGTCGTCAGCGCATACGAACCGTTCATGGCGAGCGTGGTCGTGCTGCTCACGGTCGGGTTCTGCAGGGTGGAGGTGAAGCCGTTCGGGCCGGACCACAGGTATTGGGCACCTGGAATGGACGGCGCGGAAAGGGTGAGCGGCGCTCCTTCGCAGACCGGTCCGTTGTTGATGGGGGCGGTGGCGCCTACGACCGTCCGCAGGATCGTGCCATTGTCCCCGATGATGAAGACGGTGTTCGCATCGGCATACTGAACTGAGTAGAGCTCATGTTCCTCCGAAATGGACCGCACGGACCAGCTGCTCCCACCATCGGTGGTGCTGTAGATGTATCCGTCCTGGCCGTAATCGTACCCAACGGCATGACCATTATTGCCATCGCTGAAGGCGAGCGCCGTGATCACGCGGTTGATGTTGTTCGTCAGCTGGGTCCAGTTGGTCCCTCCATTGACCGTTTTACGAATGTGTCCGGAGACACCGGACAAGTACCCGGTGTCGGGGTCGGCGAAGTACACCGACCGCAGATCGAGCGTGGTCCCGCTGAACTGGATGGTCCACGTCGTTCCTCCATCGAGCGTGCGAAGCACCCTGCCGGAGGACCCCACAGCGAAGCCGGTGTTCGCATCGGCGAAATGGACCGAGGTCAGGTTCTGCGTAACACCACTGACCTGGGGGAGCCAAGTGGCGCCACCATCCACGGTCTTTAGGATGGTTCCGCCGTTGCCGACCACATAGCCTGTGTCCTGATGCGTGAAGAAAACAGCGTTCAGGGCGGTGGTGAGCCCACTGTTCTGGGAGGTCCACGTTGTTCCGCCATTGGTCGTCTTCAAGATCGTTCCCGCGTTCGAGACCGCATAGCCGATCGCATCGGTACTGAAATGCACGGATTGCAGGTTCTCGGTCACGCCGCTCGCTCCCAAGCTCCACGTGGCTCCGCCGTTGGTGGTGCTCAGTACACGTCCTTGGTCGCCTACGGCGTAGCCCACGCACGGACTGGGGAAGCTGGCGTCGTTCAACCGCGTGTAGAATGGAGCCGTGGTGATCGGTGTCCAGTTGGCACCCGCGTCAATGGTCTTGAGGATCAAGCCGTTCTCGCCCACCGCGTGGCCTGTGTTCGCGTCGGTGAAACGCGCCGACCTCAACGTTTGCGTCGTACCACTGGTCAGGAAGCTCCAGCTGGTTCCGGCGTTCGTGGTCTTCAGGATCTTCCCGGATCGACCGACGGCGTACCCGGTGTTCGCATCCGTGAAACGAATGGAGTAGAGCTCATAGGATTGGAAGATGGTCACGTATGACCACGATTGCCCGCCGTTCGTGGTCCGCAGGATCCTCCCGTATTCGCTCACGTAGCCGTTGTTGGCATCGGTGAAATACACGGAAAGCAGGTTCGTCGTTACACCGCTCGGTTGCTGCGTCCAGGTGGCTCCGCCGTTCGTGGTGCCGAAGATCCTGCCGCCCCCGCCGACCACGAAGCCCGTGCTGTCGTTCACGAAGTGGATGGCGTTGTAGACGGTGACCGTGCCGGTATGCTGCGTCACCCAGTTCAAGCCGCCGTTGGTGGTCTTGAGGATCACGGCAGCAACGCCGTTCGTGCCGATCGCATAACCGACGCTGGCGCTGGTGAAGTAGAGCCCGGTGAGGAGCGGTGATCCGATGGGGATCTGGACCCAATCATCGCCACCGTTCGTGGTCTTCAGAAAGGTCGACGAGGAACCGCCGGCATATCCGGTATCCGCATCGGTGAAGAACACGGTGCCGAGGTAGGCGGTGGTGCTGCTGTTCAACGCGGTCCAATCCAGGCCGCCGTTCGCGGTCCGTAGGATGGTCCCATCCAGGCCCACGGCAAATCCCGAGTCGGGGGTGGGGTAGCACAGGTCGGTCAGCGTGATCCCTTGCGGCAACGGATTCTGCCAGCTCAGGTCCTGTGCATGGGCTTTGTTCAGGGACAGCAACCCGAGCAGTCCCATGATCATCGATCCGGTCCGAACCGAACGATGGAACGGCCAGTGCCGGCTAGTGCCCGCGCTGGTGCTGGTGGTCATTGAACGGTCGAGCGGGCGTTCTGGGTAGCTCATAGGCGAATGGTTCAACCTGTGCGTGGTGCGATGCACAAGATCGCCCAAAGTTCGGCCAATCATGGACGGTGATGACGCATGGCGCTAACGCCTGTGGCGGATCATCATTACTCACGCGTGCGCCGTCCGAAGTGCTCTCTCGAGCGGCCGCGGCGCGGAGGAGAAGTGAACCTCAACAGCGGTCGTCACTCCGAAAGTTGAACGGCGTTCCGCGCTCTTGGCGGAATGGCGGTCAACGTTTTGGCTAAACTGCGTTTAATGCAGATTAGGTTTCGTTAGGTTCATTTATCCTTTCGGATTATGTTTCATTTTTTTAATTTTTCTATACCGTTTAGGAATGTTACCATAATACTTGTGATATATTAAATCACCGGTGGAACCCGTTTCTTCGCCAATATAGGAAAATCGAAAAAAGTCTTTTTGGACTTCTAATAATTGACATTGATATCCTGTCCCTTTTGCAAAGTGACCCATTTCAGAGTTATTTTTAAAATGCTCTGACCTAAAGTTGCATGAGTCTTTCCAAGTCAGTTTGTTCTCGTAGTAGAAACTGGTATTCATGCTAAATCCAATAAATTTCTTATCAGAGATTTGATGAAATGTAGTGTCACTGTTATCTGTAACTGATACAGAATAATAGACGCCTTTTATAAGTTTAATTTTACAATTTGAACTCTGCGAATAACAAGTCAACCAGCAAATCAAGAATCCTAAAAGTGAAAATGTTTTTCCCATTACTTTATTTAATTGAACCTAACTAGTTGGTTGTACCCAGTGTGGGGTTTATTTCCAGACTTGGTCAGAGTGGGGAGTGGGTACAATTGCACGATTGCGGCAGCAAAAGCCCAGCTGCTCGTCACAGGTCCAGGTCATCCAGTGGGCTGCGGATCTTGCCGATGGCTTTGGTACTGACATGGGTATAGATCTCGTCTTCTTTCCTGCTGATGGTGCTCAGTGGGTTGAAGATAGAGCTTGCCGGTTTCCTTCCAAGCGGTAAAGCCTCGGAGAGGGCCACGAACAACGGTGCACGAACAACTTCCCCACGGTACCCGCTTCCTTCCCGTCCGCGCCGACCACCTTCGCGTTCATGAGCCCCACACTGCTGCTCTCGATCGTCTTCGGCTACTTCCTCGTCCTGCTGGGCATCGCCTGGTACACCAGTCGCGGTGCCGGAGAGCACGCCTTCTTCAGTGGCGACAAGAAGAGCCTGTGGTGGGTGGTGGCCTTCGGCATGATCGGCACTTCGCTAAGCGGCGTCACCTTCATCAGTGTGCCGGGCGGGGTGGCCGCGAAGCACTGGGGTTACCTGCAGGTGGTGCTGGGCTACGTGATCGGCTATTGGGTGGTGGCGGGCGTGCTGCTGCCGCTCTACTACAAGCTCCAGCTCACCAGCATCTACGGCTACCTGAAGCAGCGCTTCGGCGAAGTGACCTACCGCACGGGCGCTTCGTTCTTCATCCTCAGCCGCACGCTGGGCGCCACCATCCGCATCTACCTGGTGCTGCACGTGCTGCACCTCTTCGTGCTCGGCGCGCTCGGCATTCCGTTCTGGCTGAGCAGCGCGGTGGTGCTGCTGATGATCGTGCTGTACACGCTGAAGGGCGGTGTGAAGACCATCGTGTGGACGGACACGCTGCAAACCCTGTTCATGCTGGCGGCGCTGGTCGGCACGGTGCTCTTCATCATCGGGCAGGAGGGCATGGCGGACTGGAGCACTGAGCTTTCCGCCAGCGGCATGCTGAAGGTGTTCAACACGGACTGGCGCAGCGATGGGTTCTTCCTGAAACAGATCCTCAGCGGCATCTTCATCACCATCGCCATGACCGGGCTGGACCAGGAGATGATGCAGAAGAACCTAAGCGTGCGCACCCTGGGCGATGCACAGAAGAACATGCGCGTGTTCAGCGTGATCCTGCTCGGCGTGAACATGCTGTTCCTGCTGCTGGGGGCGTTGCTTTATCTGCATGTGCAACATGCGGGGATCACCGCCCCGGCCCGCGGCGATGACCTGTTCCCCACACTGGCGCTGCAACACTTCCCGCCCTGGCTGGGCCTGCTCTTCATCATCGGCCTCATCAGTGCGCTCTTCCCCAGTGCCGACGGTGCCCTCACAGCGCTCACGGCCAGCACCTGCCTCGACCTGATCGGCACGCTCGACCGCGGCTGGCCCGAGGCCCGGCAGAAGCAGGTCCGTCAGCGTGTCCACCTCGGTTTCGCTGTCCTCTTCATGGTGTGCATCCTCTTCTTCGCCTGGCTTGACAGCGGCACGGTGCTCGATACCCTGCTGAAGATCGCGGGCTATACCTACGGTCCGTTGCTTGGGCTGTATGCGTTCGGTCTGCTCAGCACAGGCAAACCGCAGGATAGCATGGTGCCCTTGGTCTGCGTGTTGGCCCCGGTGCTCACCTACGTGCTGGCGACCTACAGCACCACCCTGTTCCTCGGCTACCAGATGGGCTTCGAAGTGCTGCTGGTGAATGCGGCGCTGACGATGGCAGGGTTGGCGGTGCTGCCTGTGGAGAGCAAGTGACAAGACACAAGGGACAAGTGTCAAGTGTCAAGTGTCAAGTGGCCATGCGCCATCTGTGTCCATCCGTGTTCGTCTGTGGTTCTACCATTCCCTGGTGCCGATCAACGATCGATCGTTAGGGGGTGGGGGCAGAATACCACGATCGGTGTATTGGGGGGGCGGAAGGGTTTGGGGTCCTTTGCGGCCATGATGATGATCGATCCGTGCCGAGCCTGTTCCCTTTTCTTGGCCACTCTTACGGCCCTTACGCTTACCGCCCAATCCGATACCACCCGTGCCCGTGAACTGCGCGCCGCGGAGATCGTCGGTCCTTACCGCAGCGGCGTGCGCGCCATGGGCGATACGCTCGGTGCCGTGCTGATGGCCGGCAAGAAGACCGAGGTGATCACACCCGCCGCGCTGGACGCGGACCTGAGCCTGAACGTGGCCCGCCAGGTCTTCGCCAAGGTGCCGGGCATCTCCGTGTGGGAGAACGATGGTAGTGGCGTGCAATTGGGCATCGCGGCGCGCGGCCTCAGTCCCAACCGCTCGTGGGAGTTCAACCTGCGGCAGGACGGCTACGACATCGCGGCCGATGCGTTCGGTTATCCCGAAGGCTACTACACCCCGCCCATGGAAGCGGTGGAGCACATCGAGGTGGTGCGCGGCGCGGCTTCCCTGGCCTATGGCCCGCAGTTCGGGGGCATGGTGAACTTCGTGATGAAGAAGGGCGTGGCGGATCGTCCCCTGGCCTTTGAGACGCGCCAGACGCTGGGCGCCTATGGTCTCTTCGACAGCTACAACGGACTGGGCGGAACGAAGGGCAAGTGGAACTACTACGGCTTCCTGCACCACCGCAGCGCTGATGGCTGGCGGCAGAACAGTCGCTATGCGACCACCACGGTCCATGGAGGTGTGCGATACGCGGTGACCCCGCGGATGCGCCTCGGCCTGGAGTACACGCGCAGCCAGGTGGAGCAGCAGCAGCCCGGTGGCCTCACCGATGCCGAGTTCGCGGTGGATCCCCGCAGTTCCAGCCGGGCCCGCAACTGGATGGTGCTGCCCTGGAACGTGGGCGCCGTGACCCTGGACTGGCGGCCGAACGCCCGCACGCTTGTGGATGCCAAGGTGTACGGTGTGATCGCGGAGGCGAACAAGGTGGGCTTCGTGAAGCCCATCAACCAGCCGGACACCATCAACAGTGCCACCAACGACTACGCAGCGCGCCAGGTGGACCTGGACCGCTTCACGAACATGGGCGTGGAAGTGCGCGTGCGGCGCAGCTGGACGGCCTTCGGGCGCGAGGCGTTGCTGTCCACCGGCATCCGCGGCTACGGTGCGGACAACCACCGGCAACAGCAGGCACCCGGCACCACCGGCAGCGACGCCGACCTCAGCACGACGGGCGACTTCGCCAAGGACCTCGACCTGGGCACGCGCAATGCGGCGCTCTACGTGGAGAACCTCTTCCGCGTCACCGACAAGCTGAGCGTGGTGCCCGGCGTACGGCTGGAACACATCCAGAGCCGTGTGGACGGGCGCATCAATACCACCGGCACCGGTGGTATAGACAGCGGGGAGAGGACGCGCTTCGTGCCGCTCTTCGGGCTCGGTTCGCAGTACCAAGTGACCAGCTCGACCCAGGCTTACGCCAACTTCAGCCAGGCCTACCGTCCGGTGCTCTACAGCGACCTCACGCCCTCGGCCACCACCGACGTGATCGATCCGGACCTGCAGGATGCCTCGGGCTACAACATCGACGGTGGCTACCGCGGCACGCTGGGTGAAGCCTTGCGTTTCGATGTGGGCGGTTTCTGCCTGTACTACAACGACCGCATCGGTGCGGTGCTGAAGGACGGCGTTAACTTCAAGACCAACATCGGCACCTCGGTGAGCACTGGTGCGGAGGCCTATGCCGAAAGCGACCTCCTGCGCGTGATACGCGGGCGCAGCACCACCACACACCTGAGCCTGTTCGTTTCGTACGCCTATGTGAACGCGCGCTACACCCGTTGGAACAACCCGGCCATCGCGGAAGATCCGACGAAGAGCATCGCGGAGAAGCGCGTGGAGTATGCCCCGGAGAACATCCTCCGCACCGGACTCACGTACCGCGACAAGCACATCAGCGCCACGGTGCAGGCGAACGTGATCGATGGGGTGTACACCGATGCGGCGAACACGGAAACGCCGAACGCTGCGGCAACCGTGGGCTGGATCCCCGGCTACAGCGTGGTCGACGCGAGCTTCACCTGGACGTTGAGCGAGCACATCAGCCTGACCGGCGGGGTGAACAACGTGATGGACGAGATGTATGCCACGCGCCGTGCGGGCGGCTACCCGGGTCCCGGCCTGCTGCCGGGCATGGGGCGCAATGCCTACTTCACGCTGGGCGCGAAGTTCTGAGGAGGTCCGGGCAGCGTTCCGATCCGGACCTGCGTCATGGGAATATAAACCCTTGAACGACCGGACATGAACAAGCAGATCATGATGTATGGAGCCGCGGCCGGACTGCTGCTCCTGGGCGCTTGCCAGAAAGGCGATGGCGGAGGATCGAACGGCATCAACCCCATCCGGCAGTTGATCCAGCAGAACCGCGCCGCTGCGGAACAGCAGAACGTGTTGAATGCCGCCACGGGTGGGCAGATCTTCGGATCGAAGGGCACCATCATCACCCTTGCACCGAATGCTTTCCGCTATGACAACGGCAACGTGGTGAGCGGCAACGTGACCGTGAAGCTCCTCGAAGCTTACGACCTTGGGGACATGGTGTGGTTGAACATGCGCACAGTGGCGCAGGCGGGCTCACAGAAAGTGGCCTTGCAGAGCGGTGGCGAGATCCGTCTTCGCGCTGAGGTGAACGGTGAACAGGTGACCGTTGCACCTGGCCTTGCACAAGTGTTCTTCCCCGAAGACCAGTTCGATCCGCTCATGCGGGCCTTCCTGGGTGAAGAGGATGATGACGGTGATATCCTGTGGGAAGATGTGGGCGAACTGGCCCAGGATACTGGTGTCGCTGTGCTCGATTCGATCGGTGGAGGAGGTGGTGGTTGGATCCCCGGCAACTTCTACAACGAACCTTGGCCTGCGAGCAACGGCTTCAACGACACATGGCCGGATTATGCCTTCATGAACTGCGATCATCCTCTGCCACCCGGTGGCGACAGTACCGACGTGACGATCCTGCTTCCACAGGGCACGAACGATTGGAGCACCTCGGTGTGGATCGTGCTTCCCAGCATCAACTGCATGGTGTACATGGAACAGTACATCACCGGTGGTGTGAAGGCCGGTATGCCGGTGCGCATCGGTCTGCAAGGCACCATCGTGGCGTTGCGTGAAGAGGCTGGACAGTACTATTCCTCGTTCACGCCGATCACCGTTACGGACGGTATGCAGCAATTGATCGATCTGCAGCCCACCACGTTGGCCCAGTACCAGCAGCAGTTGCAGAGCTTGTAGTTGCGTTTTGTTTTGGGTTTGTGGGTGGTGAAGCCCGTCCGAAAGGATGGGCTTCGCTCGTTTTCGGAGACCAACCGTTCATCACGCTCCTTGCCGATCCGCACATATTCCTTTCCCCCTTTTGGCAGGCCGTCCACTTTTGAGCACCCCTTTCCACCGGCCGTGCGGTGGGTGTTGCACCATGGACCGTTCCATCGATCCCCGTCCTGCCCGTCGGAAACGCCTGATCGCCATCGGTTGCGTAGGCGGCCTTGTGCTGGTGGCGGCCGTCTTCTGGGCGAGCTCGTTCTCTACCAGTCGCGTGCGCGTCGAAGCGGCGAAGCTTCAGGTCGGCACCGTGGAGAAGGGCCTGTTCCGTGAGTTCATTCCGGTGACCGGCACGGTGCAGCCGATCCAGACGGTCTTCCTGGATGCCTTGGAAGGCGGGACAGTTAAGCAGCGATTCGTTGAGGATGGGCACATGGTGAAGGCCGGTGAGCCGATCATTGAACTCAACAACCCACAGCTGCACATGGACGCGATCAATCGCGAAGCACAGCTGCTCGATCAGCAGAACAACCTGCGCAACACGCGGCTCGCGATGGACCAGCAGACCACCCGGCTGCGCGATGAGCTGTTGAACTTGGAAAAGGACCTCAAGCGTTTGGAGCGCGACCAGCGCATCGACGAGCGCCTGGCGAAGGATTCGCTTATGGCGCAGAACACCTTCCTCAGCAACAGCGAGAACCTGCACTACATGCGGGAGAAGCGCAAGCTGGTGGCCGCCAATGTGCGCAGTGACTCGCTCTTTCGCCTCAGCCAGGTCGGCTCCATCACCAACAACCTGATGCTGATCGATCAGAACCTGAAGTTCCTGCGCGACAACCTGCAGAACTTGGTGATCAAGGCGCCGATCGATGGGCAGTTGAGCGGATTGAACGTAGAACTGGGGCAAACGAAGCAGCGTGGTGAGCGCATCGCCCAGATCGATGTACTGAACGGCTTCAAGGTGCGCGCCCGCATTCCCGAGCATTACGTAAGCCGTGTGAGCATCGGGCTCCATGGCACCTTCACCCATGCGGGTAAGGAGCACATGATCGAGATCTTCAAGGTCTACCCCGAGGTAAGCAACGGCGAGTTCGACGTGGACCTCCGCTTCGTAGGAACTGCTCCTGCGGAGATCCGCCGTGGACAGACCTTTCAAGTGCGCTTGCAATTGAGCGAGGATATGCAGGCCGTGATGTTGCCGCGTGGTCCCTTCTTCCAAGACACTGGCGGGCAATGGGTCTATGTGATCGATGCGGAGGGCAAGGCTGCCAAGCGTGATGTGAAGCTCGGTCGCCAGAACCCCGACATGTACGAAGTGCTCGAGGGCCTGGTCCCGGGTGATCGTGTGGTCACCAGCCGCTATGCGCCTTTCAATGATGCCGACGAACTGATGATCCAATAAGGCCGGACCAACCAACACCAACGACCATGAGCCTCCTCAGAACCACCGCCCTCTCCAAGGTCTACCGCACGGATACTGTGGAGACCACTGCACTGAATGCCGTGGACATCACCATCGGACAAGGCGAGTTCGTTGCGATCATGGGACCCAGCGGTTGCGGGAAATCCACCTTGCTCAACATCATCGGACTGCTGGACTCGCCCAGCAGTGGCAGTTACTTCGTGAACGGTGAGGACGTGAGCGGTTACAACGAGCGCAAGCGTGCCGAGGTGCGTAAGAACACCATCGGCTTCGTGTTCCAGAGCTTCAACCTGATCGATGAGCTTACCGTGGCCGAGAACATCGAGCTGCCGTTGATCTATACGGGCTTGGGAAAGGCCGAGCGCAAGCAACGCACCCAAACAGCCATGGACCGCATGAACATCGCGCACCGCGCCAAGCACTTTCCCCAGCAGCTCAGCGGGGGTCAGCAGCAACGTGTGGCCATCGCACGCGCCGTAGTGAACGAGCCGAAGCTCATCCTGGCCGATGAACCCACAGGGAACCTCGACAGCGCCATGGGCGAAGAGGTGATGAACCTGCTCACTGAATTGAACAAGGCGGGCACTACCGTCATCATCGTTACCCACAGCTTACGTGATGCCGGGTACGCACAGCGCACCATCAAGCTCTTGGACGGTAGGGTCGTCGACGGATCGGTGCCGGCCTCTACGTTGCTCTGATGCTTGGTCACATGCTCACCAACTACCTCCTCATCGCCTGGCGGAACCTGAAGCGCGACAAGCTCTTCGCCGCGCTGAACATCTTGGGGCTAGCGCTGGGCATCGTGGCCTGCATGCTCATCCACATCTATGTGCAGGACGAGCTGAGCTTCGATGCGCACCATGTTAAGGCGGACCGCATCTTCAGGGTGCAGGGGCACTTCAACTTCGGCGATACACAGGACGATTTCGGCATCACACAGTTCCCCATGGTGCCGACCTTGTTGAAGGAGTATCCGGAGATCGAAGGTGGCACCTTGCTCTACATCCTGAACCAATGCCAGTTCACTTACAAGGGACAGAGCTATCGGGTCGATGATGGCTACTATGCCGATACCGCCTACTTCCGGACCTTCGACTACAAGTGGATATCCGGTGGGCCGCATGCCCTGGACGAACCCGATGCGCTTGTTGTCACGCAACGCTTTGCGCGCGAGATCTTCGGAAGTGAGGAACCCATGGGCAAGCTGGTGGAACGGAACGGGCGCACCCTGAAGGTGGCAGGCGTCATCGACGAACGTGCCTACAATACGCACATACCGGTGGGGTGTTTCCTGAGCCTGTTGGGCATGCCTCCGCAAGCGAAGGAACAACTGATGACGACCTGGGGCCAGGTGAGCAGCTACAACTACGTGGTGCTGGCACCCGGAGTGAATGAGGTGGCCTTTCAGCCGAAGATGGACGCGTTCACCAACAAGTTCATCCTGCCGTTCTGGAAGCAGATCGGCTTCGAAGGCACCATGCGGTTCAACCTGGAGCCCTTGCGCGAGGTCCACTTCAACAACGACTTGATCTACGACTCACCGAAGAAAGGCAACAAAGCCTACGTCACGCTGTTCATCATCGTGGCGGTGCTCATCCTGGCGATCGCGTGCATCAACTACATCAATATGAGCACGGCGGACGCGACGCGCCGCGCGAAGGAGGTGGCGCTGCGGAAGGTGAGCGGCGCGCAACGCGGGCAGTTGGTCGCGCAGTTCATCGGTGGAAGCGTGATGATCGCGCTGATCGCCATCGGTTTGGCCATGGTCCTATTGAAACTTGCGCTGCCTGTGTTCAACGAGTTGAGCGGTAAGGAGATCAGCATGGGTCGCGTGCTCAATGGGGGCTTCCTCGCTGTGCTCGCGCTCATCGTGCTCGTGATCGGTGTGCTGGCTGGAAGCTATCCGGCCTTCTTCCTGTCGCGGTTCTCGCCCCAGTTGCTTTTGAAGGAAGGCGTGGCCAGCGGTGCGGGTAAGCAACGCGTGAGGAAGGTGCTGATGGGCGCCCAGTTCGGCATCGCGCTGTTCATGGTGGTGGGCACATTGGCCGTTTTCGCACAACTGCATTGGTTGCGAAACAACGACATGGGCCTGCGTAAGGAGAACGTGCTCGCCATCCGCATGCCTCAGCCACACCCCGAGGACACACTGGCCTGGGACGCGATCCGGCCGTTGAAGGCAGAACTGGCTCGGGAAAGCTTCGTGCAGGGTTCGGCATTCACGGACTTCACTCCGGGTGGAGGCACCCAGCGTTGGGTGCTTCGCGCCAAGACCAAGGATGGAGTCGTGGATAAGCCCCTGCCCGCCATGAGCTGTGATGCGGACTACCCGGCGTTGATCGGCATGGAGCTCACGGTCGGCCGCATGTTCGACGCGAACATCCCGACGGACCGCACGGGAGCCATTGTCGTGAACGAGAGCCTCGTGAAGTCCTTTGGTTTCACGGACCCCTTGAGCAGCTTGCTCTACGTCCCCGGTGATGCGCAAGCCGATCCGCCACAGCCGGACCAGGAATTCCGCATCATCGGTGTGGTCAAGGATTTCCACTACGCAAGTCTGCACACGCCCATTGAACCGCTTGCCATCTTCCAGAGCGACCCGCGCTACGGCGTGAACAACCTGATGGTGCGGATGGCTCCCGGCGATGTGCAAAGCCAGCTCGCTGCCCTGCAAGCGCGCTTCAAGCGCCTGCAGCCCGATGCCCAATGGGATGCCACCTTTCTCAACGACAGCATCGCACAGCTCTATCAGGCGGAGGACAAGCTCTTCCGCGTCTTCACTGCTTTCGCGGTGCTCACGATCGTGCTTACGGTGATGGGGCTTTACGGCCTGGCTTACTTCACGGCGAAGCAGCGCACACGCGAGATCGGCATCCGTCGTGTGATGGGAGCTTCGCTGATCGACATCGTGCGGCGCATGAACCGCGAGTTCGTCATCCTCCTCGGGTTCGCTTTGCTGGTGGCCTTCCCGCTCGCGTTCTACGCCATCGGCCGCTGGTTGGAGACTTTCGCTTACCACGCGGATATTTCACTGGTGCTCTACGCGGTCGCGTTGCTCCTCACACTTCTGGTGACGGTGCTGACCGTGAGCGTGCAGGCATACAGAGCGGCGGTCGCCGATCCGGTGAAGGCGCTTAGGCACGAGTGATGTCATGCTGAAGAACGTCCTCCTCACCAGCTTGCGCAACCTGGCGCGCAACAAGCTCTACACGCTGGTCAACCTGCTGGGCCTGGCCACAGGGCTGGCGTGTTTCGTGCTGATCGGCCTGTATGTGGACCATGAGCGCAGCTTCGACCACTTCGTGCCAGCTGCCGAACGTGTGTACCGAGTGGTGGGCGAGATCGAGATGGAAGGGCAGGGGGAGCACAGCAGCAGCATGGTGTTCGGACTGGGCCCCACGTTGTACCACGATCATCCAGAGCTGGTCGAACGCTACTGTCGCTGGTTCGACTTCCAGGATCCGCAGCATTCGTTGAAGGTCGGCGATAGCCTCAGCACGAACAAGCTCTTCACGGAGACAGGGCTCTACTTGGTGGATAGCACTGTCTTCGAGATGTTCGGTTATCCGTTGAAGGTGGGCGACCCGAGGACGGCCTTGGCGCGTCCGGGAAGCATCGTACTGAGCGAAGCGCTGGCGAGGAAGTACTTCGGCAATGCCGATCCCATGGGGCAGATGATGAAGTGGGACGGTGCGATGGATGTGCAGGTCACCGGCATCCTGGGTGAGATCCCGAAGAACTCGCACATCCGGTTCGAAGGCTTGGTGAGCATGGGCACGATCCTGCAGTATTGGAAGAACATTGAAACGCGCAACTGGGTCTGGAACCCTTGCTGGACGTACGTGCGACTCAAGGATGGGATCGGCAAGGCCGAAGTGGACCGCATCTTCCCGGACTTCATTCAGAAGTACTATCCGGACTTCCTCAAGGACCAGATCGGCCATGAACTGCAACCCTTGCTCGGGATCCACCTCACCTCGAAGCTCGACTTCGAGATGCACCAGAACGGTGATGCTGGCAGCGTGAACATTCTATGGGTGATCGGGTTCTTCATCATTCTGCTGGCCGGGGTGAACTTCATGAACCTGGCCACTGCACGGAGCGCCTATCGGGCCCGCGAGGTCGGTGTGCGCAAGTCGGCCGGTGCCACGCGCGGTCAGTTGATCGGTCAGTTCCTGTTGGAAAGCGTGCTCATGAGCATGATCGCCGCCTTGTTCGCATTGGCGCTGATCAAGCTGCTCATGCCCGCGTTCAATGATCTGGCCGGTGAGGTGATCGATCTGCCTCCGTTGCTTGTGCCAGGCGTGCTCGGGCTTGCTGTCATCGTCGGTCTGCTCAGCGGGATCTACCCGGCGTTCTTCCTTTCATCATTCCAGCCTGCCGTGGTTCTGAAGGCCAACGCGGCTGGCACCTCGCGCGGCCAGGCGCTGCGGAAGGCCTTGGTGGTGGTGCAGTTCGCGATCGCACTGGTGCTCATCATCGGCACCGTCTTCGTGAAGAAGCAGCATGATCACTTGCGCACCGTGGACCTCGGCTTCAACAAGGAAAAGGTGATGCTGATCCCCGTGCGCGGACCGATGGCCGATGTGTACACGGCGGTCTTTCCTGAGCTGAAGAACATTCCCGGCGTGAAGGCCGTGTCGTGGTCGAACGACATCATCGGCAAGAAACACAACACCCACGAGTTCAATTGGGGCACCATGGAGCAAGGCAAGTGGACCTACCTGCCCGCCCTCTATTGCAACCCCGACTTCCAGCAGGTCATGGACATCAAGCTCCTGGCTGGCCGCTGGTTCTCGCGCGAGTTCCCGGGTGATGATTCGCTCAGCGTTATCGTCAACGAGACCTTCGCCAAGCAGGTCCACCCCGAGGATCCCACGAAAGTGATCGGCGAACGGATGGATACGCCCAACGGCGAGGAGCGCGTGATCGGCGTGGCCAAGGACTTTGCCTTCGATCCGCTCTTCAAAGCGGTTCAACCCTTCGTCTTCGACATGTGCCAGCCCAACGATCGGGAGCAGTGGATCCGCTACTTGTACTTGCGTCTGGAAGCCGGTGATCCTGCGTCGGTGATCGCTGCGGCAAAGCAGAAGTGGAACGCGCGTACCACGGAGTTCCCCTTTGAGTACCAGTTCCTGGATGAGCAGCTGGACGGCCAGTACGAAGCGCAAGGTCGGCTGGCGAAGCTGATCGGTATCTTCTCCCTGTTGGCCGTCTTCATCGCGTGTTTGGGATTGTTCGCACTGGCCAGTTGGACCGCGGAGAAACGCACGCGAGAGATCGGTATCCGAAAGGTGATGGGGGCCGACACCTTGCGGATCACCTACCTGGTCACACGCGATTTTCTCTTGTTGGTGGTGATCGGTGCGGTAGTCGCGATGCCATTGGCCTGGTTCGGTGTGGGCCGTTGGCTGGAGAACTTCGCTTTCCGCACAGCCATCGAACCACTCGTGTTCGTGCTCGCGGCGCTCGTGGTCTTGTTGATCGCCACCTTCACAGTAAGCTTCCGTGCGGTACGAGCAGCGCAGACCGATCCGGTGCGGGCGCTGCGTCACGAGTGACGAGGTTCACCTGGCCGATCCGATGACTTCCTTTTCCAGCTCTGCCACGACCCGCGCTGCGTTGGTGTTCTGTGGGTCCAGGGAAAGTGCACGCTTGTAGTTGACCAGTGCCTGCTCCTTATCGCCGAGCTTCAGGCACGCCTCGGCGTAGCTGTCGTAAGCGTTCGCGCTCTTTGGGTACAACTGCATGTTCACGAAGAAAATGTACTGGCCCTTCTTCACCTGGCCTTCGTTCATCAACTGGTAGCCGAGGTTGTTGAGCCACTCCTCGCGCACGGCCGGGTCGGTCGGGTTCAACGCGGAGTACGCCCGAACGGCGGCGTCCCGATCCCCGCGTTCAATGGCCTCGAAGGGGATGTGCTCGTCGTCCTTCATGCGCCGCAGGGTGCCGTAGGTCGTGGCGTCGATCGCATCCATCACCCGGATGGTCATGCCGCCTATGGAGTCCTTTACGAACTTCCGGAAGCGCTCATCCAGGCGGCTCACGAACACGTTGTCACCGATGTGTTCGAGGGTATTGGGCTCTTGCCGCAGCGGTTGCCGGATCAGCTTGTTGCCGGACCGGGTGATGGTGACCAGGTCATCGCTACCCACACGATAGCGGCCGGTGAATGCGTCCAGCGCTGTGCTGTCCAGCGGTTGGGCTTTCCGCACGGGAACGAACTCCGGCCAATCGTAAGCGCGTGCGATCGAGCGCACCACCTCGCCCATGAACTCCGTCTGGTTGGCATTGATGAGGATCACCGCGCCCTTTCCGTTCTCGACATGTCCGACGATCCAACCACAGAAGCCCTCGTTCCAACCGCCGTGATCAAAGTAGCGCTGGCCCTTCTTGTCCTCGATGGTAAGGCCCACTGCAGCGAAGGGCTCCACGAAAGGCTCCACCATCTGCATAGCCGTGGTGCGGCTCAACACCTTGCCACTATCACTGGCGATGGTCTTCTGCAGGTCGATGACGAAGTGCGCGAGGTCGGTGGCGGTGGTCCACAGGCCATCGGGTGATAGCTCCGGGTACACGTGCCACTTGCTCTTCACCGGTGATCGGTCGGGAAGGTGACCGCTTGCTGCGTTGTGGGCCCAAGCTTCCGGAAGCGGTTGCTGATAGGTGCTGCGTGACATGCCAAGCGGCTTCAGCACGAGCTCATCCATGTGCTGTGGGATGGTGCCACCCTTCGCATCAAGGACCACCTGTGAAGCGATGCAGTAGCCGCCACCGGAGTAGCGCCACTTGCTTCCGGGTGTCTGATCCACCACGACCGGTGGTGAGTTTGAAGGCGCTTCACCGTTCAGGATCTGGTTCAACGTCGGCAATGGTTCACCTGGAACATAGCCTTCGAAGCCATGCACCGTTGTGCCGGCAACGTGGCCGAGCAGCCGCTTCAAGGTGACCTTCTCCGTGGCGGTGAACTCATTCTCAGGGACCTTCCAGGAGCGCAGTTTTGCGTTCACATCGTCATCGAGCTTCAGCGCACCCATTTCCGCGAGCTTCAATACGGCCATGGTGAACACGGGCTTGCTGATGGACGCCGCCTGGAACAAGGTGCTGTCCGTAACGGGTCGCGAACTGGTGCTGTCCATCACGCCGTAGCTTTTCACCCATGCGATCTTGAAGTCATCGATGATGGCGATGCTCATGCCCGGAACGCCGTAGTGCTTCATGCGCTCCTCGATCGTCCACGTGCTGTCGCCTTCGATCACCACAGGTGTGCAGAGACCCGTTTCCACATGGCGCATGATGAACGCATCAGGGTCGTCCGTGCGTGTGGGGTTGTGGCAAGCCGCGAACAAGGCAGCGGAGATCAGAATGGCGCGGTGTTTCATTCGCGTGTTGTGGTAAAGAGCGAAGGTCGCCGAAGCCCGTGTTCACTAGTGCCGAAGTGGGGCGGATGGTGCAGGGTCATGGCTTGTCGTTCCCCAGTTACGGGGGGAAGTGCATCGAAGGTCCTGTCCCACTCCGGGTTGGCTTTCAGGGCAGCGAAATTCGCTTGCCACACTTCAGGTTTGGTCAGCTGAGCAATGACCTACGACGCCGATGATCATGGCGCTAAGATCATCACGATCACTTCCCGAAGAATTTCCCGATGGGACCGATCAGCTCGTTGTGGATGTTGCCATTGCTGGCCACCAGCTCCTCGCCGAACAGCCATTCGTCGCCATTTCGAAAGTCGGTGACCGTACCGCCGGCCTCCTTCACCAACAGCGCGCCAGCGGCCACGTCCCAAGGGTTGAGCCCGTACTCGTAGAAGGCCTCGAAACGCCCGCAGGCCACGTAGGCCAGGTCGGCCGCAGCACTGCCGAGCCTCCGGATACCGCGGCTGTTGTGCATCAAGGCGCGCAGCAAGTCCATGTACTGCGCCTCGCGGCCGAAATCGTCGTAGGGGAAGCCGGTGGCCAGCAGGCTATCCTGCAACCGGGGACGCTGCGATACGCGGATGCCCTTGCCGTTGAGCCAGGCACCACCGCCTTTCCACGCACTGAAGCACTCGTTCCGGGTAACCTCCAGCACGACGCCGACCAGCATGTCGTTGCCCTCTGCAAGACCGATGCTGATGCAATAGCAGGGCACGCCGTGCACGAAGTTGGTGGTGCCGTCCAGCGGGTCGATGATCCAGTTGAGGCCTTCCTTGCGTTCGCCGGTGCCTTCCTCTGCGATGAACCCGGCCTCGGGCACCAAGCGACCAAGTCCTTCGACCAGCCGCGTCTCAGCGGTCTTGTCGACGTAGCTCACCAGGTTGTTCAGGCTCTTGCTCTCCACGCTCGCCTCGGTGAAGCGTGCGGCTTCGGTGCGGATGAACTCCGCCACTTCCCCGCAGAGCATGGAAACGTCTTCAGTGAGCTGCTTCAGGTCCATGGGAGGCACGGCGCTTGAGCCAGAGAAGCCCGGCAACGCCGAGCAGGAAGAGGAGCGTGCTGATCACTTCAGCCTGGGTGATGGGACCGAGGAATGGTTCGTTCACGCGGATCTTCTCGATCCAGAAGCGCTCGAAGCCGTTCAGCATCAAGTACACGGCGAACAGCATCCCCGGAACACGCAGCCGCTTGCGGATGGCCCACAGCAACGCCGCGAACAAGCCACAGACGATGACCTCGTAAAGCGGCGTCGGGAACACGGGGAGGGGCAGCGCCGCGCAATGGTCGCCCCAGAAGGTGCCCTCGCATCCGTCCATTTCCATTCCGACGCTGTTCACGTTGTGCGGATAAGCATAGGCCACGGCCCACTCAGGCAGGAAGGAGGGTGCGACCACGGCCTTCATCGGTACGGACTCGGTGGAGCCGAAGTGATGCGCGTAGAATGCTGCGTGACCCTCGATCTCGGAACGCACCTGATCGATGGTGGCGGTGGCAACGGTTCCATCGGGGTTGGTGAGGTAGGCGCTGTTCACGATGCCCCAGTCGCCGTCACCGCTGACCTGACAACCGATACGACCAATGGCGTAGGCGAGCATGAGACCCGGTGCTGCGGAATCCATGGAGGGTAGCACAGCAAGACCGTGCTTGCGGAAATAGCGGATCACCATGAAGCCCGCCACGATGAGCCCTCCGTACATCGTAAGGCCACTGATGATGCCATCACCGCTGGGGTTCTGTATGAACTTCAGAAAGTCGCCCGGCGTCTCGATCCAGTGGAAGAGCTTGGCCCCGATGAAGCCCCAGAGCGCCGCCGTAAGGGTGATGTTGCCCACATGTGCAGCTGGAGTGAGTGTTACCGTGCGCTGCTTGGGTTGCGCCAGCCGGTTCTTCTGTGCATCGCGCCACATCCAGTACGCGAAGCCGAGGCCTACGAGGAGCCCTGGCAGGAAGTAGCCCTTGCCGCTTAGCAGGAAGGTGGGAGGTGAGGCCGTCACTTCACCCCAGTTCAGAAGCATGTAGGAGACCTTCCATCCGAGAAGGAAACCCATGAGCCCGTTGAGGAACAGGTCAAGCGGTTTCGCTGGTGCACCTTCGGTGACCGTTGTTGTGGTGTTGGCGATCTGGCCGAGCGCAGTGCGGCGTTGCAGCTCCAGTCGGAGCGTCCAGCCCGCGGCCAGGAAGGCGAGGGCCACGAAGAAGCCGAAGCTGTTCAGGAACTTCAGGCCGCTGAGCTCGATCCCGAACAGGTCGACGAAGGCGTGGTAGAGGGTGGGGTACATGTCAGTTGGCAGTGGCCAGTAAGCAGGAAGCAGTGGCTGAACCGTTCATTGGGTCGATCGAACCGGTCATGTGTCCATCGCCATTGATGCGGCCCAAGGTCACCAGCACGATGGTGTTCACCAATGTGTGATCGTATGGGAGGGTTACGCGGACATAATTGTCGGTGAAGCCGAGCATGTGGCCTTCCGCTTCTTCCGCTTCTAACAGCACGGGGCGGATGGTGCCTAGGTGCTTCTCGTAGAAGGCACGCTGCAGCTTGCTGCCAAGGATGCGAAGCTGCTTGGTACGCTCGCGACGGACCTCCATCGGCACGCTGTCGTCCATGCGTACGGCGGTGGTGTTGGCGCGCTCGCTGTAGGTGAAGACGTGCAGGTAGTCCACCGGGATCGAACGCAGGAACGCGTGTGTCCTGAGGAACTCCTCTTCCGTTTCACCGGGCGTACCCGTGATCACGTCCACACCAATGCAAGCGTGTGGCATAAGCGCCTTGATCGCGTTGACGCGTTCAGCATACAGCGCGGTGTCGTACCGCCGCCGCATACGCTCCAGGATCACGTCGCTGCCGCTTTGCAATGGCATGTGGAAGTGCGGTGCGAAGCGCTTGCTCTGCGCCACGAAGCGGATCACTTCGTCGTTGCACAGGTTCGGTTCGATGCTGCTGATGCGGAAACGGTCGATGCCTTCCACCCGGTCCAAGGCCTTGATCAGCTGAAGGAAGTCCTCGCCGTGCGAACGCCCGAAATCACCAGTGTTGACGCCAGTGAGCACCACCTCGCGGATGCCCTGTGCAGCGATGGCCTCTGCCTGTGCGACGGTCTCCGCCACGGTGCCGCTGCGGCTGCGGCCACGGGCCAGTGGAATGGTGCAGAAGCTACAGAAGTAGTCGCAGCCGTCCTGCACTTTCAGGAAGGTGCGGGTCCGATCCCCGGAATTCCAGCTGGGGATGAAGCGCTTCACCTCTTTGATGGCACCGAAAACCGCCCTGCCATGCTCCTGCTTGCCATCCGACGCTTCGATGTGGGCGGCCAGATCGAACTTCTCGTTCGCTCCAAGCACCAGGTGAACGCCAGGGATCGCAGCGATCTCCTCGGGCTTCAGCTGCGCGTAGCAACCCACCACGGCAATGAAGGCCTCCGGATTGATGGCTTGGAAACGGCGCACGTGCCGTCGGCATTCCTTGTCGGCGTTCTCCGTTACGCTGCAGGTATTCAGCACGAACACATCCGGCCGGTCCTCCACCTTCACGCGGGCATAACCCGCCTCCTCCAGCGAACGGGCCAGGGTGCTGGTCTCGCTGAAGTTGAGCTTGCAGCCCAAGGTGTGGTATGCGGCGGTGCGGGTGGAACCCATTCGGTCAGGTGGCAGGCGGCAGGGGCAGGAGGCAGTTGCAGCTTGCGGAGAAACGCTCCTACCTGCCTGCTGCCGCTGCCACCTTCTTCAAAGGGCCGCAAAGGTACCGGGACCGGGGGAATGTGGATCGCCCTTCTCGTAGTGCCAAGGGTCAGGTCCCGCCTGTGGGGATCGGCGTGGATCTTGCTAGCTTCGTTGAACGCAAAACCTCCTGACCATGAGAGCCTTGCTGATCGCTTCCGTCTGTGTCCTTGCCCAGCCCATACAGGCTTCGCGCTTGAAGGTGTCGGTGATCACGAATCCGGGAAAGGTGGTCATGGTCCACCAGTGCGTGGGCTATGGCGATGCTCCACTGGCCGCAGAGGGTGGATCCGATATGCTTGCAATGAAGGAACTCCGCTTCCCCGGAAGCGTCGAGGTCGCTGTTGAAGGCGGAACACCGCCCTACCGCTACGATTGGCATGGGATGCCCGAAGCTACTTGCAGCGCAGTGAGCGCGATGCCAGGGATGGTCCGCGTAACGATCTCGGATGCTGAGGGTCGGCATGTAACGCGCTCTGTGTATGTGGGCCAGGTCTCCAAGAAATTGGCCACGACGTGCGGTTGTGATCATGGAAAGGAGCAAGCCGAACCCATCGTAACCCGCTCCACAACGGATGCGCAACGTGCCGCACGCTACAAGCGCCCAGTCGCAGCTCCACACATCGCGACACGACCCCGGGATACCGAGAACCCCACGTTGCGCGCTCCCGGCCCACGGGAGGGTGATAACGTTCGCAGGGTGGTGCAGGTCACCTCTCGCGACCATTCGACGAAATAGATGCCCTGTAGGGTGTTGAAATGGCGAAGGCCCTGCTCTTGAGCGGGGCCTTCGCCGTTTCGGATGTGCCTCGGATCCCGCTGAGGATCAGGCGGTCGGAAATTCCTTTCGAGCACCATTGGCAACCCTTTTCAGCACTTTCCGTCTAAAGGTTACTCTTGATCGACATCGCCATGCAACGCACCCCTTCCGCAGATCGCTCGCAGCTGATCCTTACCAGTGGTATCGTCAGTGCCGTGCTCGCCGTCGTGTTGTTCTGCCTCGCCTACCTCGTGCTCTGAACCGGCCGTCCCGCAGGCCTATCTTCGGGCCGTGCGGCGATCCCTCACCCTCCTTCTCAGCGCGTACCACATTCTCCTCTGCGCACAGGGGGGACAGCAGGCCCTGCTTTGGCAGGTGACCCAGCCCGCAATGCGTGACACCAGCTACCTGTTCGGCACCATGCACACGCGTGATGCCAGGGCCTTCCAGTTCGGTCCCGAGGTCTCGCGGGCCTTCGTCAACAGTGATGTCGTGGCCGGTGAATTGGACATGGAGGAGACCAAGCGCTTGGGTTCGACCTTGGCAGGTGCCATGTACCTGCCGGCCGGTTCCACGTTGGACCGGTACTATTCGAAGCGGGAGTACAAACAGGTGATGAAGGCGCTCCGCGAAGAACTCGGTCCCCTGGCCGTGATGGGCGCGAAGATGCGCCCCTTCTACCTGATGGCCATGTTGAGCGAAGTGGAGCTGGGCAAGGATAGCTCCGTGGTCCTGGACGATTGGTTGCAGAAGCAGGGGCGGGCCATGGACAAGTCCGTGGTGGGTCTGGAAACGATCAAGGAACAGATCGATGCCGTGGATCTTATCCCTCTTGACGAACAAGCTCGCATGTTGCTTCAGCAAGCGCGTATGAAGGGACACCACGCAGACGCTGAACGCGCATTGAAGAACTACGTGGAAGGCGACCTTGAGGCGTTGTTGGCGCAGATGGTGGACGATGGTTTGGGAGGACCTGCTGACAAGGCGCTGCTCCAGGATCGCAACGTGCGCATGGTCGAGCGCTTGCAGGCGCACATGCAAGGCCATGGTGTCTTCGTGGCCGTTGGGGCCGCCCACCTGCCTGGTGAGCAGGGGCTGATCGAACACCTCCGCAGGTTGGGTTACACGGTGCTGCCGGTGGTGCGCGAGCAGGCGTTGCCTGAGCAGGCTCCCTGGAAGCCGCTCCCTTAGCCAGCCTTCGCCGAACCCTCTGCTAGTCCTGCTCTTCCACGGCCACCCGACACGTGATGGCCCGGTGGTCGCTGAGCTCGTCGGCCACGGTGTTGAAGTCCCAGCTGGTGAGCGCTTCGCTGTGCAGGATGTGGTCGATACGGAAGCTCGGGAAGGCGCCGATGTAGGTGTGTCCGATGCCGCTTCCGCTCTCCACGAAGGCATCCTCCAGGTCCAGGTCGCGCAGGTGGTGGTAGCCCCAGCTCATCGGCGTGTCGTTCAGGTCACCGCAATAGAGGATGGGATGCGGGCTTTTCCGCATGTGGCGCACAATGGTCTCCACCTCCGTGGTCCGCCGGATGAACGCGTTCTTCAAGCGTCCCGCGATGCGCTTGCCCCCGCTCGCCAGGCTGTCGCTGTCGGTGTCAGGGGCCAGGTCCTTCATGAAGCGGTAGTCCTCGTCACCGAAACGGATGCTCGCCAGGTGCGCGTTGTACACCCGCACCGTGTCCTGCTTGATCACCAGGTCGCTCCAGATGCACAGGTTGTTCAGGTCGTCGGGGAAGTGGATCACGCCCTTCTTAACAATGGGATAGGCGCTGAAGGTGGCGATGCCCATGTGGTGCCCATAGCGTGAATGGGCCGTGTACACATCGTGGCAGTCGGTGAAGCGCCAGCGCGCCATCAGGCTGTCCTTGGTGATGAAGCCATCATCCTTGCCGCGCTCGTGGTTGTAGAACTCCTGCAGGCACAGGATCGAAGGGTCTTCCCGGTGCAGCATTACGAAGATTCGGTCGCGCGCTTCCTTATTGTGGCTCCAATTGTACAGGTCGAAGAGGCGAACATTGTACGACATCACCTTCACCCCGTCACCGGCGCCATCCGGACCCGCACTGCGACCGAAGAGCTGAACGTATTCACCCACATGGCTCCAGCCCAACAGGACCACCAATACCGAAGGCAGCATCCGCTTGCGGCGGAACAGGAACCACCAGCCGATGAGCAGCAGGTTCACCAGCAACAGGTAGGGGTAGGCCATGCCCAGGAAGGCCAGAGGCCAGAAGGTGACCGGGCTGACGTGGATGCTGAGGTAACAGAGCAGCAGCGCGACCACGACCACAACGTTCAGCCACCATAAGGGTCGGTGCCAGCGCGAGGGACGCTTGCGCGGCAGCGGCGCCTCCGGGGTCTCCGCTGCTTCGGAAGGGTCGGTACGCCGCCTATTGCTCATGGCTGGCGCGGAACAGAAAGTCCTTTTCCTCCTTGCTGAGGCTGTCGTAGCCGGAGCGGCTGATCTTATCCAGGATGGCGTTCACGCGCTCCTCCTTCAGGCGCTTGCCCGCGTTGAACTCAGCGTCCTCCACCACGCGCACCTTGCGGCGTTCCATCTTCTCCACATACATTTTCGACCCCTTGTTCCGCGAGAAGATGCTGCCGATCCGTTCGATGCTGTTCACCAGTCCGCCGGACCAATCACGACCGCGCTCCAATTGTGAGGGCTGGCAGATACCCGTAAAGCGCTCCTCCAATGTGGGCCAGGTGCCCGCCAGCGTCTCATGTTCCAGCCGGATGCAATCACCAGGAACAGAAACACGGCTGCGAAGTACAAGCGCACTTCCCCGGTCCGATCAACAAGGTTCACCAGCATGTTCGGCCGGAAGCTCGCGATGCCGATGAACACGCCCATCACCGCCGCAGAGGCGCCGAGGATGTCGCGACCGTCGGAGTAGGCACGCAGGCCGGGCAAAGAGATTGTGGGACAGGGCGAAGAGCAGCCCGCCGCTGATCCGCCCAGCAGGTATGTCCCACCAAGCGACGTCCTCCCAGCAGGTCCATGAACAGGCGGCCCAAGACCCAAACATCAGCCAGGTTCCAGAAGAGGTGGCAGGGGTCCAGTTGCATGAATAACGAAGAGACCACTGTCCAGGGCTTACGTAGCATTAGGTCGGACCAGATGTAGGTGCTCAGGTTGTTCAGGATCACCGGCGTATCGAGCAGGAGAACCGCAGTCTCCTTGCCGCCCGTGGAGAGGCGAAGTACCATGAAGGTCAGCCATAACGCCACGAAAATGGCGACGTTGACCAAGACCAAGCGAAGGACCAGCCTCCGTGCGCCAGTGCATCCTCAGCTCATCCATCAACCCCATGGTGCAAAGATCCGCTTCGGAAGGTTATGCGTGAATGAAGGTCTGTTGGAGAACGAGGACCGGTACCATCTACATATACGGAAGACGCTTGCGCCAGATCATCACCGTGATGAAGCCGACGACCAAGCCGCCGATGTGCGCGAAGTGCGCCACGTTGTCGCCCGAGTGGTTCGCCAGGCCTGCATACAGTTCGTAACCTCCATAGAGCAGCACGAAGTACTTGGCCTTGATGGGGATGGGCAGCGGGAAGATCATCAGTTCCACGTTCGGGTAGAGCATGCCGAAGGCCACCAGCAGACCGAAGATCGCGCCGGAAGCACCCACCAGGTCCACGAAGTAGAGCCGCGCCAAGCCGTTCATCGCGTCGTTGTTGAAGAGGTAGTCGCGCCCCTGCAAACGCACTTGTGCCACCTGTTCCGGACTGAGCTGCGCCATCAACGCGTTGTAGTCGAAGGCCTGAACGCCGAGGTACAGGAGACCAGCGCCAATGCCACAGATGCCGTAGTAGGTGAGGAAGCGCTTCGATCCCCAACGGTATTCCAACGGTGAGCCCAGCATGAACAGGCCGAACATGTTCATGAAGAGGTGCCAGAAGCCCCCATGCATGAACATGTGGGTGACCAGTTGCCACGGGCGGAAGTCCGGTGAGCTGATGTAATGCAGACCCAGCAGGGTGTCCATGTGCTGGCCCATGAACATCCCGTTGCCAAGGCTCTTCACCAGAAAGAACAAGGCGTTGATGATCACCAGGTTCTTCACCACGGTGGGCGTGTTCGCCAGGGGGCCGGTGCTTTGATTGAACATTTAGCGTTCGAAGCGTTCGTCGAGCTCTTTCAGCCCGTAGGTGATGAGGACGGGCTTGCCACCCGGCGAGAAGTACGGCATTTCGCAGCCGAAGAGGCGGTCGATGAGGTCGTGCATGCCCGCTTCGTTCAGCATGGAACCGTGGCTGTGGGCCATGCTGCGCGCCATGCTGCGGGCCAATGTAGCGTGGCGTTCGGCCTTCAGGGCCCCGCGTTCGTTCTTCACTTGTTCCAGCAGCTGGTCCAACAGGCGACCGGCATCGTCGTTGGCGCCCTCAGCGGGCATGCCGTTCACCACGATGCTGCGGCCGCTCAGTGGTTCCAGGTCGAAGCCCAAGGCCCGCAGTTCGGGCATGATGGCGAGCAACAGCGCATGGTCGGCGGCGTTCAGCTCCAAGGTCACCGGGAACAACAGGGCCTGACTGGGACCGCTGCCGCGTTCGAGCGTACGGAGGGCCGATTCGTACACGATGCGTTCGTGCGCCCGCTGCTGGTCCACCACAACGAAGCCGCTCTTCAGCTGTGCCATGATGTAACGGCCGTGCAGCTGGAACACCGCGCGGGTGCCGATGCGCTCATCCAGCTCGCGCATGGGTACGATGCGGTCCGGTGTGGGCGTGCCGGGCAGCTGTTCGTTGTGCTGCTTCACCGGGGCTTGGTCGGGCAGGTCGAAGAGGCGCTGCCAGCCGCTGGGGTTCGGTGCCTGGCCGATGTCGTTCGGACGCCAGACAGGGGCGGGGGTGATCGGAGCGACGGTGGGCACACTGGGCATACCGGCGAAGGCGGACATGATCGCGGGTTCCGGCTCGAAGTCGAGGCTGGGGGTGAGGTTGTGCCGACCCAGCGCCCGTCGCACCGCCGCATGCACGATGGCGTACACCGTTCGATCATCGCGGAACTTGATCTCCGTCTTGGTCGGGTGGATGTTGATGTCGATCTGCGCGGGATCCAGCTCCAGGAACAGGAACCAGCTGGGGTAGTTGTCGCGCGCCAGCAACTCGTTGTAGGCTTTGCGGACGGCGTGCTCCAGGTAGTTGCTGCGGATGAAGCGGCGGTTGACGAAGAAGAACTGTTCCCCCCGCGTGCGCTTGGCGAACTCCGGCTTGCCCACGAAGCCCTGCACGCTCACGAAGTCGGTGGCTTCTTCCACGGGCACCAAGCGCTCCTCGTACTTGCGACCGAACACGTGCACGATCCGCTGGCGCTCCTGTCCGGCGGGCATGCGGTGGATCTCGTTGTCGTTGTGCAGCAGGTCGAAGGCGATCTCAGGGTGGGCGAGGGCCACGCGCTGGAACTCGTCGATCACATGCTTCAGCTCCACACTGTCGCTCTTGAGGAACTGCCTGCGTGCGGGCACATTGAAGAAGAGGTTGCGCACGCTCAGCGAGGAGCCTTCGGCGCAGGCCACGGTCTCCTGCAGCTTCACGCGGCTGCCTTCGATCACCACGCGGGTGCCCAGCTCATCTTCTGCGGGGCGGGTGCGCAGCTCCACCTGGGCGATGGCGGCGATGCTCGCCAGCGCTTCCCCGCGGAAGCCCTTGGTGCGGATGGCCTGCAGGTCGTCGGCCTGGGTGATCTTGCTGGTGGCGTGCCGTTCCCAGCACATGCGCGCGTCGGCAGGACCCATGCCCCGGCCGTCGTCGATCACCTGGATCAAGGTGCGCCCGGCATCCTTCACCACCAAGGTGATGCGGGTGGCACCGGCGTCCACGCTGTTCTCCAGCAGCTCCTTCACCACGCTGGCGGGCCGTTGCACCACCTCGCCGGCCGCGATCTGGTTGGCCACGTGGTCGGGCAGCAGGCGAATGATGTCGGACATGTGCGGTGGCGAACTGCAAAGATGTGGCCGACGCCCCTTCCCCCGTCACCTTGACGCATTAGCTGCCAATGGAACTTCCATCGTGCAGAGCACCAGCGTTCATCCCGGTGTTGCTGTTCAAAACTGGCACGGATCATGGCCTTCCTCCGTTATGCTCCAGGGTAGCTTCGCGACCAAGACCGGAAAAGCCTTGTCCTTCAAGGGTCTTCGTGCATTCTCCGGTCCCTTCTCCCGCATGAAAAGAGTCCTCGTTCTTCCGTTGCTGGCCGGTGCCGCCGTGCTCCTTCTGGGGGGGCGGCCTGTGCCCAACCGCACGCCCGCCTTCCTGGAAGCCTCCGCGCCCTGGGCGGATTCCATGCTCACCACGCTCTCGTTGGATGAGCGCATCGCCCAGTTGATGATGGTGGCCGCCTACAGCAACAAGGGCCGCGACCACGAACGCCAGATCGAGGACCTGATCCGCCAGCGCAACATCGGCGGGCTCATCTTCTTCCAAGGCGGACCCATGCGCCAGGCCGCGCTCACCGACCGCTACCAGAAGCTCGCCCGCACACCCCTGCTCATCGGCATGGACCTGGAATGGGGGCTTGCCATGCGCTTGGACAGCACCATGCGCTTCCCCAAGCAGATGACGCTCGGCGCATTGGAGAGCGACAGCCTGATCACGGCCATGGGCCTGGAGATCGCGCGCGAAATGAAGTTGCTCGGTGTGCACGTGAGCTTCAGCCCGGTTGCCGACGTGAACAACAACCCCGCGAACCCGGTGATCAACGACCGCAGCTTCGGGGAGGACCGTGAGCTGGTGGCCCGCAAATCCATCGCGTACATGAAGGGGCTGCAACAGGGCGGCGTGATCGCTACGGCGAAGCACTTCCCCGGGCACGGCGACACCGATACGGACAGTCACCTAGGCCTGCCGCTGATCGCACAGACCCGCGCCCGCCTCGATTCGCTGGAGCTCTACCCCTTCGAACGGATGGTGAGCGAAGGCCTCAGCGCCATGATGGTGGGCCACCTGGAGGTGCCTGCGCTGGACACGAACCCCGGCATGCCGAGCACCTTGAGCCACCACGTGGTGAGCGACCTGCTGGAGAACGAGCTCGGCTTCAAAGGCCTGGTGTTCACCGATGCCTTGAACATGAAGGGCGTGGCCAACGCCGACAAGCCGGGCGAGATCGAACTGCGGGCCTTGCTGGCCGGCAACGATGTGCTGCTCTTCCCCCAAGACCCCGTGAAGGCCATCGAGCGCATCCGCCTGGCGGTGGACAGTGGCCTGGTACCGCGCGAAATGATCGACCACAAGTGCCTGAAGGTGCTGCGCGCAAAGGAGTGGGCCGGCCTGAAGCGCATTGCTCCACGTGTGGTGAACGGCCTCGGAGATGCCTTGAACACGGCGGAAGCCAAGCTGCTGCGTCGTCGCCTCTACGCCAATGCCATCACCGTGCTGCGGAATGAGAACGGGCTCTTCCCCGTGCAGCATCTGGAGAAGATGCGCATCGCTTCCCTGGTGATCGGCGACACCTTGCACAACACCTTTCAGCGCAGCCTGGAGCGCTACGCGATAGTGGATGAGTTCCGCTGCGACAAGGTGATCCAGCGCGATAGCGCGAACGTGCTGCTTGAACGGCTGAAGGGCTACGACCTCACCATCGTGTCCATCCACGGCACCACATCGAAGGTGGAGAAGGAGTTCGGTGTGCCGCAGATCGCGTTGGACCTGGTGCGCCGGTTGAACGACCAGCAGCGCACCGCCCTGGTGCTCTTCGCCAATCCGTACCGCCTGTCAACGGCTTATGGCGCGCAACGCCTGGCGGGCTTGGTGGTTACCTACGAAGAGAACGAGGACACGCAGGACCTGGCGGCGCAGGTCATTTTCGGTGGCATTGGCGCGAAGGGCAAGTTGCCGGTGAGCGCGAGCAGTTACTTCAACGCGGGTGACGGCATCCACAGCAGCACGGCCGACCGCTTCGGTTACACCTTGCCCGAGGCGGAAGGGGTGCTGACCGCCGATCTGAAAGGCATCGACGCCATCGCGAAGGAAGGCTTGACGATGAAGGCGTATCCCGGCTGTCAGGTGCTGGTGGCCCACCACGGCCAGGTGATCTGGAACAAGGCCTACGGCGCGCCCAGCTACGAGAGCAAACGCAAGGCCCGAACCGACGACATCTACGACCTCGCCAGTGTCACCAAGGTCGCCGGTACCACCTTGGCGCTGATGAAGTTGGCGGACCAGGGGAAATTGAACGTGGACACCACGCTTTCCGCTTACCTGCCGGAACTGAAGAACACCCACCCGGCCCACGCCCGCATCCTGATCCGCGACATCCTCACGCACCAGGCCGGCCTGAAGCCCTACGTGCCCTTCTACACGCGGCTCATGAAGGAAGGGAAGTTCAAGCCCGGCGTGGCCAGCGATACCACCAATGCCGAGCATGACCTGCGGGTGGCCGATGGTCTCTACATCAACAAGAGCTACCGCGACAGCTTGTACGAATGGGTGCTGGATACACCCGTGGGGCCGCCGGGCACCTACGTGTACAGCGACATGGGCATGTACCTGATGATGGAGGTGGTGGAACGCGTGAGCGGCATGCCCTTGGACCGCTTCCTGGATGAACAGTTCTACCGTCCCTTGGGGCTGAGCACCATCGGCTACCGACCCTGGCTGCGCTTCTCACGCGAGCGTGTGGCTCCGACGGAGAACGACCTCGACTTCCGCGGGCGGCAGGTATGGGGTGATGTGCATGACCCCGGTGCGGCGCTCTATGGCGGCGTGGCCGGACATGCCGGTCTGTTCAGCGATGCGAACGACGTTGCGGTGCTGATGCAGCTGCTTCTGAACGGAGGTACCTACGGAGGCCAACGCTACCTGAAGGATGAGGTGGTGAAGCAGTTCACGGCCTGCCGCTTCTGCAAGCCGGAAGGGGGAACCAATCGCCGCGGCCTGGGCTGGGACAAGCCGACGCCGAAGGGCCAGCAAGGCCCCACCTGCGATTGCGTGAGCTACAGCAGCTTCGGGCACACCGGCTTCACCGGCACCATGGTCTGGGCCGACCCCGAGGACGATATCGTGTACGTGTTCCTCAGCAACCGCGTGTATCCCAGTGCGACGAACAAGAAGCTGCAGGACCTCAACATCCGCCCGCGCATCCAGCAGGTGGTGCACGATGCCATCGATAAGCGGGGCTCCACGCCGATGAAGGCGGCCAGCGAGCAGCGTCCTTCCAAGCAGTAAGCCTAGCTGATCACGCGGCCATCGTCCATCACGATGGTGCGGTCCGTGCGCGCGGCGAAATCGTTGTCGTGCGTCACCACCAGCAGGCTTTGCTTGTGCTCCGAGGCGATGTGCTTGAAGATGTCGAACACGATCGCCGTGTTCTTGCTGTCCAGGTTGCCGGTCGGCTCGTCGCCCATCAGGATCAGCGGATCGTTGATCAGCGAGCGGGCGATGGCGACGCGTTGCTTCTGTCCGCCGCTGAGCTGGTTCGCGCCCTTCAAGGCATGCTCGTGCATGTCCAGTTCCTTCAAGCGCTCCATCGCGCGGTGCTCCACTTCCTCCGCGCTGTACTTGCCCAGCTTCAGCCCCGGCAGCATCACGTTCTTCAGCACGCTGAACTCCGGCAGCAGGTAGTGGAACTGGAACACGAAGCCGATCTTCTCGCTGCGGATCTCCGCCAGCCGTGAACCGGAAAGCCCCTGCGTGGCTTCACCGTCGATCATCACGTCGCCGGCATAGTCGGTGTCCATGGTGCTGAGGATGTAGAGCAGGGTGCTCTTGCCGCAGCCGCTCTTGCCCGTGATGCTCACGAACTCGCCGCGCTTCACCGAAAGCGACACATCCTTCAGCACGGGTACCGTCACAGGGTCGTGGAAGGACTTGTTGACCTTCACCACTTCGAGGATGTTGCCGGTGCCGCTCATGCCGCTATGATCGATCCTGTTCTAAGTATTGAATGGCGGCATGTACCGCTCCTAAGCCCCGCTGCTGAGGCATCGTGGCAAGGATCGGTATCATTTGCCGCGAATGATCTCGACCGGGTCCACCTGCGCCGCCTTGCGCGCCGGGAACCAACCCGCCACCCAGGTGGTGAGCAAGGCGAAGGTGACGGCGATGATGTAGTACTTCGGATTGTAGTCGATCGGGAAGGTGGTGACGGTGGGTAAAGCGGCGGTGATGAAGGGGATGCTGTCGATCACGTTCTGCATCACGAAGCCGAACACCAGACCCGCAGCGCCACCGGCGATGCCGATCACCATGCTCAGCAGCAGGAAGATCCGTTGCACGTCGCGCCCACTGAAGCCCGTGGCCTTCAGGATGGCGATGGCGTCCAGTTTCTCGTAGATCATCATGTTCAGGATGTTATAGATCCCGAAGCCGGCCACCACCAACAGCACAATGCCCACCGCGTAGCTGATGATGCTGCGCACGTTGCTGCCTGTTTCGAACTGCGCGTTGGCTGTCTGGATGTCCACCGCATCCACGTCGAAGCGCGCAGAGAGCTCCTTCGCCAGGGCCGGGGCCGTGAGCAGGTCGTGCAGCTTCACGTTGATGTCGGTGTAGTAGCTGCCCGGCCGGGCCAGCAGCTTCTGCACGGTCTTGATGTTCGCGTAGCACTGCACCTTGTCGTAGTCCGCAATGCCGCTCTGGAAGATGCCGACCACACGAAGCAGGGAACGTTCTCCGGTAGGCGTGGTCACCTGCACCGTTTCACCGATGCCGGCCGCCATCATGTCCGCCAGGCCCTTGCCAAGCACAATGGTGTTGTTGCCCGTGGCCAGGTCCTCGGGGTCGCCTTGCACCAGGTAGTCCATGAACTGGTAGTAGCGCACCTCCTGCACCACATCAATGCCGTTCACCTGGCCGTTCAGGTCCACCGTGCCCACGTTGAAGAAGACCTGCGACACCAAGCGGGGCGAAATGGCCAGGACGCGCGGGTCCTTCACCAGGGCATCCATGATGGCCTCGGCGTTGCGCAAGCGCGGCAGCTCGTCCTTGGGCTTCACCGAGCGCACGAAGTGGTGCGTGGCCGTGTCCGTCGTCAGGTCGATGGGTTGCTCGGGGGAGGCCTTCAGTTCGTTGTACAGCCGCACGTGAGGGGTGCGGTTCAGGATCAGCCCGTCCAACATGGCGTTCAACCCGTTCATGAAACCCAGCAGGGTCACGAACATGGTGATGCTGAAGGTGACCCCCACGGCCGCCACGATGCTCTGCCGCAGCTTGGCGCGCAGCAGGGTGAGGGCGATGGAGAGGAGCAATTTCATCGTTCAGGGTTCACCGCAACGGCGCTACGAGCGCAACGGGTGTATGGCGCGCAGCAGGTTGAGGGCGATGGAGAGAAGCAGTTTCATCGTTCAGGGTTCACCGCAACGGCGCGAAGAGCGCAACGGGTGCATTGTCGTGTGGGCACATCACGTTGCGAACGTTGTGTCGTTGCGGTCCATTCAGGGCTTGTACAACTCGGTGTTCACATCAATGCCTTCCAGCACCTCCACCTTCTCCATGTCGCGCGCGCCGGTCTTCACCGGTGTTCGCACATCGGGCGCGGTGAGCACCTCGTTGCCTTCGATCAGATAGGCCGCCGGAATGGTCAGCGCCTTGGCCTTCTTCTGTAGGACAATGCTGGCCTCGCAGGTCAGGTTGGGGTAGAGCGCGGGGGGGCGTTGCTTGAAGCGCGCTTCCACTTTGAAGGTGCGCGAACGTTCGTCCATCAAAGGCACGATGCGTGTTACCGTGGCTTCGAAGCTCTGCCCCGTGTAGCTGTCCAGCGAGATGTAGGCTTGCTGGCCCAGCTTGATCTTGGTGATGTCGTACTCGTCCACCTCCAGTTCCAGATAGAGGTCCGCCGCGCTGCCGATCACGGCGACGGCCCGTTGCGTGGTGGCCAGCTCGCCCGGCTCGATCATCAGGTCGTACACAATGCCGTCGATCAAACTGCGCGGCGTGCGGTCGTCGTTGCCGGCGGCGCTGATGGCGAGGTTGTTCCGGGCCACCTCCAGTTCGGTGCGCAGGCGATCGCGCGATTCCGCCAGGGCCTTGTTGGCGCGGTTGTAGGCCGCCTTGCTGGTGGTGTAGGCCAGCTCCCGTTGGTCCAGCTCGTTCTGGCTGCCGATCTGCTGTTTCCACAGGGCCTGCTGCCGCGCGTAGTTGGTGCTGTCCACCGTGTACTTGTCGCGGGCCTGCAGCACGCCTTCGCGGAGCTGCGCCAGCACGGGGCCACTGTCGCGGGCGTTCTGTTCCAGCAGGCGGAGCTGGGCGTCGGCGTTGCGGGCGCTGGCGCTGCTGCTGCGGTCGTCAATGCGCAACAGCGGCTGCCCGGCCTTCACCGTATCGCCTTCGTTCACCAGCCGCACCGTCACCGTGCCGTTCACGGTGGGGTACACCTGGTATTGCCCTTCCGCCTTCACCACGCCACTGGCGTAGACGCTTTCGGTGATCGGGCCAATGGTGGGGGTGATGGTCTCTGCCTTCTTCCCGCAGGAAACAACGAGCAGGAGGACCGGAACGAACAGGGTATGCTTCACGGTACCAAGGTATTGTTGCCCGCACCGCTTTCCCCGTAACGATCGTCAGCTCAGGGCAGGTCCAGGAGCTTGGCCTCGCCCTTGTCCGTGATCCACACGTGTTTGATGATCTCCTTCACGTCCTTCTTGGGGAAGGCCTCGGGCAGCTGGCACATCACCACCAGGTTGTAGGTGTATTGCACCGGCGGCTCGGTGATCTCCGCGTGCAGCACAATGTCGAAGTTGCCGTAGGGGACCTTGTTGTAGAAGAGGGTCTGCGGCTTGCGCACGTCGTTGATCAGCTGGCCCTTACGGCGGCTGTTCAGGGAGCTTTGCGTGCGCGTCTGGTAGGCGGTGTAGCGGTCCAGGGGGAAGTAGGCGCCGTTCTGCTCGGCGGCCGTGCGGTGGCTCTCGGACACCTTCAGGCCCAGTGAACTGAAGTTCTCGAGCTTCTTGTTCAAGAGCTTGGTGGCGAACATGCGCAGCGTGTCGTAGCAGGCGCTCTGGTGCTCCACGAAGAAGTCCACCTTCACCAGGTCGTAGATCTCCTCCTTGGCAGCGGCGGTCACCAGCCGGTCCAGGATCCGCGCATCGCGGAAGCGGATGTGGATGTTCTTCTGGATCTCAAAGCCCGCCGGTATCTCCTGGTAGCTGCGGCTGAACAACTTGCGCGTGGTCTCGATCTCGTACACCGGAATGAAGGAGAGCATGTCCGTGAACACGTCCGCCTCTTTCACGCCGTCCTTGGCCACGCGACGGATCAGGCTGTTCACCCGGCTGTTCATCAGGCTATCCGCTTCCTCCGCGCTTTGCCCCAGCTGTATGATGTGGAAGATCGCCAAGTAGCTGTCCGCCGTGGCGTTCATCATGGCGTTCACCTCCAGCACCAGCATGTTGCCCTGTATGCTGGCCTTCACCGGCTGTTCGGCCTGCTGGAAGAAGAGGCGGTTCTGCTCTTCGTACATCAAGTTGCCCATGGCCTGGGGCAGGGCGTGTAGGCTGAAGAGGACGCCGGTGGCGGCGAGCAGGGTTCGGAAGGAGCGCATCTGTTCGGAGTTTGACGTCCGGTACAGGCGAGGGGGCAGGAAGTTCAGTGGGTGGGGAAAAGCGTGGAGCTTGATCGCGCATCTTGTCCGTGCGATGGTGTTCGAATGTGGCTGCTCTGCTGTCTTTTGATGCCGACTAGCCGCTGCGCGCGATCTTTCTGTTGCGCATGAGCCACGCTTCTGTCCTCTGTAGCCCATACGATTAGATCCATAGGCGTGGGTGATTCGGTATTATTCATAGCTTCGGACGTGGCTCAAAACGAACTATAATGACACGCACTATTTTTTCCTGCTTTTCGATTGGCCTCGTACTAGCGCTATCTGCACAGCCTACATACACACCGCCTGACCCATACAATGACGCGCTCCGAGTGAGTTATGGCATATGGGAGCAACTTGGGCAGGTCGTTGGCCCGAGTCAAACTCCTCAACCCGATATCCAGTACTACACGGAAGGCGCAGAGCCAAGGGCCTACTTCCGGAAGAGTGGCAAGTTCTCATTAGTTCTGGCGAGTGTGGATACAAGTATTTCAACACCGGATACGGCAAACCGCTTGGACATTGCCTTCACCGGTGAAGCAGCCCAAACGCCAGATGCGGTCGCCTACCAAATGAAGGACTACGTGCAGAACTTCTACTTGCCTTGGTGCGGTCCGAATGGAGTGACGAATGTCCACGGCTATAACCGGGTGGTCTACGAGAACATCTATCCGTTCATCGACTTTCACGTTTATAGTGGCCGTTCTGGCCAGAAGATCGCTTTCGTGGTGCGACCGGGAGGGAACCCTGAAGACCTCCAACTCTTGCTCAATGGGCAGAATCAACTGAGCCTTGACTTTTGGGGGAACCTGAAGATCTTGCTTGCCAACAAGTGGATCGTACTACCCCAAGCCGTGGCTTATCAAGTGGACGGCAACAACAATGTGGAAATGTTGAACTGGACTGCGGACTATGTGCCCAACAACAATACAGGCGTGGTGGGCTTCACCTTCGATGCATACGATTCCAACAGGCCGTTGGTGTTGCTCATCGGCGCGGTGGCGATTGATCCGCCTGCCTTCACACCCGGGGTTTGCTACTCGACTTATTTTGGAGGTAATGGCTACGACTTAATTACGGCGAACACTATCGATATGGGTGGTAATCATTACGTTACAGGGAATACCTACTCATCGTTCACAAATTTTCCAGGCACTGTAGGTAATAACATATTCATGGGTTATCCGTCCCTCTTTGCATGTCGGATGGACAACATGGACCACGTGGTTTGGAAAGATTTCTTCGGTGGCTCGGGTGCCGGTCAAATAGCCTGGGGCATAGATGTTAGGAATGGCAGCGACCCGAAGGTGTATGTGGGTGGTTGGACCGCATGCACGAACTTCTATTGTCTGAATGGCAATCCAGGGAACGACTATTTCGATGCTTCGGGCAGCGGCTATAACAATGGATTCATTGTTCGCCTAGACCACGATTTAGGAATTCTGGAGCATGCGACCTACTTCGGGAATGAGACGGTCCTTATCCAGGACATAACTATTGACCCGTTAGGTAGGTTGATCGTCGTTGGTCAGACCACGGGTATCCTACCATTACACCAAGTTCCCTTGCCAGCGGGAGCTGAACAGTGGGGGTTCGGAGGGGACGAGGATGGCTTCATTGCCATGTTCGACTTGAGCGACCGCGTGCTGTGGAGTACGCCGTTTGGGGGCACGTTTTTGGACCGCGCCACTACTGTGCGGGCTAGAGGCAATACGATCGGGGTAGTCGGCAGCTCGAGCAGTACCACTTTCCCACAAGCTCTCAATGGTGGAGGTAATCAGAACTCAAGCACGCCGGCTGGTTTCTCCGATATCATGATAATTGAGTTCAATCAGAACGGGGATGAGCAATGGGGAACGCTGTTCGGCGGTAACGACATAGAGGACCCTGGCTATCACGGCTTGGATATCGACCCTGTTACGGGAGATATTTATATCGTCGGGTATACGCGGAGCAGCAATTTGCCCTTGCTGTATACGACCGATTGGCATGACGCTACGCCTCCAAGTGGCAACGCCAATGGCTTCATCGCGGAATTCAGCAGTACCCGGAACCGTAAATGGATTACGTACGTGAGCAATAGCGGCACGGGCGGATTAGACGCCGTACGGGTCGGCCAAGACCGCAGTGTTTTCATCGCTGGCTATGCACACGCTGGTTTTCAGACCCAACCAATGGGCGGCCTATATGAAAGCAATGCTCCGCTCGGTGACCAAGATGGAGTGATCATGCGCTTCGACACTGATCACAACTATCTCTGGGGAACTTATTTCGGAGGTGATACACCGGGCACTATCGACAAAGTGTATTCTATCGCTTTGCGCGGGACTGAACGCCTCTACACATGCGGTAAAACGAACTCGCCTAACGGGCCCAATGACTTCTTTCCGCTGTCGGATGAGTTAATACCGGGCTCTTGGTTCAATCCTAACTTTCAACCTGGAACGGATGGCTTTGTAGCGGCGTTCTGCATTGCGCCTACAGCGGTAGGCCTGCCAAACTTCGAGGCCACTGGTGGTTCCTCTCTGCTAGCTTGGGTTGATGACGGGGGCTGGTGGTCTGTTATGGGAGGTACACCAGGTTTGCAGCCTCTCTTCATTTGCGATGCTGCTGGCCGTGTTGTCCAGCATGCCCAGATGCGCGTGCCCAGTGACACGCCTTTGCGATTCAATACTGCCTCACTTTCCCCTGGTGCCTATGTCTTGCGCATCGGTGAACGTTCGGCCAAGGTTCTGGTTGTACAGCACTGACCTATCATGGCCACTTGCTCCTCCATCCGTGGTGTTTTGCTCTTGGCATGTGGCCTGTGGATATCGTCATGCATGGCACAGCCGTATTGGGCAGCTACCGGTTTGCCTGAACGATGCAATCCCATGCGCCAAGTATATGCTCCGGATTCGGTTGGAAATGAGCTATACATCGTGGGTCGTATAATTCTGGACACTTCGGCCTTCTGGTATCCCCTCAATCCGGTCATGCGCTATTCTGGCGGCGCATGGGATACGTTGAGCTATGTGCAGTGGGGCTTTATCGAATCCATCGTGGTATACCATGACACTCTGATAATTGGTGGTAACTTCAATTTCATAGAGGACGGATCGCCTTGTGAGGGCATACTTTATTGGGCTAATGGGGCTTGGCATCCTTTTGGAAACCTCGAGCACCAGGTACGTAAGTTGCGTGTACTAGATGATACGCTATATGCCACGGGCGGCTTCCATAACGCGGATGGACTGCCCACCATGGGAATCGCGCGACGTGTCGGCGGCCAATGGGTGCCCGTTGGAACCGTTCAGGAACCTGATGTGTTGATGTTGGACGTTATCAAGTACCAAGGCCGCTTAGTTGCGATTGGCAATGGTTACATTAATGGGCTGCGGGGCATCTTCCAATTTGAGGGTAATCAGTGGTCAGCCCTGGGCCCTGGGTTCGTCGGTGGCGTTTCGGGGGGGGCATGTTTAGCTGTTTATCAAGGCGACCTTTACGTAGGTGGTCAGATCTCCATTCCCGAGGGTAACGCCGGCCAGGAGATCATGCGTTGGGATGGAAGTTCATTCCATGCGGTCGGCACCGGCCTGCAATGGGAGCTCGGCAACCTGTATTCATTCTCCACATGTACGGATATGAAGGTGCATGATGGCTTACTCTGGGTGTGCGGTGGGTTCAATTATGCTGGAGGTGTTGAGGCCCATGGGGTGGCAACATGGAATGGCACGAATTGGTGTGGCGTCCATGGTGACTTCACCAGTTCGCAGAATGGTTACGTTTCTTCCATGGACTTCTATGGCGATACGCTGTTCGTCGCATGTGGCGATACGGCAGATGGGCAGTATGTGAACAACTCGGCTAAGTTCATCGGCGTCAGCTACGTGGATACATGCGGTTCGCCTGTTGGGCTGTCGGAAAATAATGGCCACGCAAGACCGCTCGTTCTGCTCAACTCCGTTGCATATTCCGGCCAACCACTTCACTTAACCGTCGATGGCTCTGTCAGTTCCATCCTACTGTACAGTTCAGAAGGTAGGTTGGTCAAAGCCTCCCAGGTCCAAGGCCCCGGTTCTATTCACCTGGGGGTGGATGCCTTGGCAAGCGGTACCTATATCGTGGTAGGCGTGGATGACAGTAACATCCCCGTTGCACGGCTGAAAGCTTTGGTCCTCAACTAAGGGGCTGTGGCCCCGTCAAACGGTTGCTTTTAGGCCTTGCGCTGCCGCGACCTGCCAACCCCTGACCTGAACTTCTGAGCCTTGGACCATGTCGGTTCAGAGGTCTGTGGCTGTTAGGCCTCTAATCCATCAAAGCCTTTCGCTCGCGCGACCTACCAACTCTTGACCTGAACTGCGGAGCCCAGGCCCAAGCGGCTCAGAGGTCAGCGGCTGTACAAGGCCCCTACGCTTTCAAAGCCTTTTCGCTCACCCGACCTACCCCTTGAAAAGAACTTCTAAACCCAGGCCCAAGCGGTTCAGAGGTCAGTGGCTGTTAAAGGCCTCTAAGCCATCAAAGCCTTTCGCTCACGCGACCTACCAACTCTTGACCTGAACTTCTGAGCCAAAGGCCCAAGCAGCTCAGCGGTCAAAGGCCGCCCAGCTTTCAGAGGCCCGACAGCCCAGGTGCCTTCTAAGCCTGAGCCCAAGCCTTCTAGCTCTTCGGCACGGGCGCTCCTTCGCCCGCCAGAGGCATTTGCATATGGCTTCTGCGCTGTGCTACTTCCGAGCCACCGACCTAAGCAGCTCAGAGGTCAACGGCCGCCCGGCTTTCAAGGCCTAACAGCCTAGGTGCCTTCTGAGCCTGAGCCCAGGCCTTTAAGCTCCTGGGTGCGGGCGCTCCTTCGCCCGCCAAGGACGTTTGCGAGGGGCACGCTACTGAGAGTTGGTTGATATCGATAGCGGTTCACAACCTGTTCGCAGCAGGTTGAAAACAATAGAGGGCAGGATAAGAACCGATCGCGCCCATCGGTAGCTAATTTCACAGGGCTGAACTCAAACCTTCTATGCCTATGCACGCTAGTTCAACCATGCTACAGCATAAAGGACATTCACGTGTTGTGGGTTTACCAGCTAGTGGACAGATTGCACTGGCGATCATCTTAGGCTTAGCCTGCTTGGGTCATGTGAGCGGGCAGAATTTGGTGCCTAACCCGAGCTTCGAGGAATACACGCTTTGTCCCTCGAATTCGGGTCAGGTCCTCCTTGCCGATGGCTGGTCTATTGTTTCGCAAAGTCCTGACTATTTCAACAGGTGTAATAGTAACGACAGTGTTGATGTGCCGTACAACATCGCTGGCTATCAAGAGCCCTTCCATGGGGATGCATATATGGGTATGGCAACCTACCATCAGGGCATACCGACGTATCGCGAGTGCATACAACGGCCGCTCGCTGCGCCATTGACACCCGGAGTGCCTGTCTATATCTCTCTGATGGCATCGCCTGGTGGATTCGGGAATGACCCAGGTAGCAATTCGCTCCGCTTTGCATCGAGTGGCGTTGGCGTGAAGTTCTCCATGCAGGCCCATACCACGTGGACGGTCTGGTCAGGAAATAATGCGTTGTCCTTGGGCAACGTGCTGAGCGATACGGCAACCTGGATACAAGTGAGCGGAGTCTATGTTCCAGATTCTGCCTACGAGTACGTTGCCTTTGGGTGTTTCCTTTGGGATGCGCAGATAGTGGCAGAGGAATTGGATCCTACCGGTCAGGTGAATGCAGCGTATGCGTTCGTCGATGCCGTTTGCGTTTCAACGGACCCATGGGATTGTTCCTTTTCAAATTCGGTCGAGGAATCCTCAACGGCTGTCATACTTCGAGGAGGAAATCCTGTTGGTGACGATCTGTATGTTCAGCTCGATGCGTCTTTGAATGGAGCTTCCCTACGGTTATTGGACATGGCCGGCCGAGTGTGGCGCAGAGGCGTTGTACCGGTGGGTGGGTTGGGTATGAGCTGGTCGTTAGCCGGCCTGGCCGATGGGCAATACATCCTCTTGGTTAGTGCGAATACCAGACCATTACAAGCGATCAGGATCATCCACGCATCACCCTAATCACAAGAACCATGGACAAGCGAACCTATGGGCGTTTATTGGCAGCCGCGCTGTGCGTTACCACGCTGCATTCCTTCGGCCAGGTGCAGAATTCCTTATTCGGCGAATATCGTTTAGACCCAGCCAATCCTCCAGCCAGTTTTACAATCGGGAACGTCTATGCCGCAGGCTCCGCATTAATCGTTCGCGGCGATCAGATGGGCACGCCGACAGGCGAAGTGTTTCGAACTAGAGGGCCTAACAATGCGGACAATTTTTGGCGTCTAGAGAGAGGTAATTTGCCGGTTGGTGACATCTTCAGCTTATGGGCGGATGAGAACTTTCATGTCCGGGCAAATGCAGGTGATCTACGCTTTTGGACCAACGACGGGCAATCGAATGTCGCTCAGCGTGCTCGACTTAAGAAGAATGTTTCGATCTCCATTGGTTCAAACAATAACCAATCGATAACAGGTCATTTTGGAGTAGGGTCGTTCAATGGCACGGTGGATGAACCGTACACCCTGTTCCACGCGGATAATAATGGTCAGAACGTAGAGGGTTATCGCCCTGGCATGCGTGAGGGCCTGAGCGGAAGCCGTGACCTGGATTTCTTCTACACGGGACTGATCGCGGACCCTGTAAATGGAACGCTTCGTGATGCTGGTGCCGTTTGGTCTCGTGACGCTTCTATTGGTCAAGGCCCAGGCCTTTACAAGTTCATTTACACCGGTGCAGACGGTAGTTCTAATACGGCCAGCGGAGCGAATGGCCTTGAAATGGGCCGTTTTCAACCCGATGTCAGCTTGGATGAAGGATACTTCGGTCTTGGAGATTGGACGACAGCAGCGGCGGCACCTACGGAGCGGTTAGACCTATTGAACGGTAAAGTGAGGGTCCGAAGCCTACCAACAGACGCGGTGAGCACATCCACCGAGATGGTGACCGTGAACATGACCAACGGGGTCATTGAACACCGGCCCATAGCCAACCTGCCGGACAACTGTGAATGGAGTATGAGCACCACGGCGCCGAACAACGTGTATACAGCGGTAGGCGCTAGTTCACCTTCCTGTCCTGACGTGGATGACAAGGTGGGTATTGGTGTGACGACCATGAATGCCAAGCTGCATGTGTTCGCGAATACCACCAACATCCCTGTAGCAGGTCTCTTCGACAGCGACTTAGCCAGTTCAAGCACCACTGGCCTTGTAGCTTACTCAGGTCGTTATACGACTGGCCCGGTTCGCACCGGCTTGGACGTAGTGGCCAAGGGAGGTACAACGACTACTACCGCTGCGAGCGTAACAGCGGAAACATCGACGACCACTGCGACAAATCGAGGCCTCGTGGCAAGTGCCAATGTGGTCGGTGTATCGGGCGCCGCAACGAACAATCGTGCGGGTGAGTTCAACACTTTTGGTCCAGCAACGAGCAGCGTTGGGGTGTGGAGCCGTACCGCCGGCGGCACGGCAACGAACGATGCTGGTTTTTTTCAAGCATTAGCAGGAGCTACTGCCACTTATGGTTTGAGGGCATACGGGCAGGGTACAGGAACAAGTTCTTACGGGGTCTATGCCTTAGCTAACCAAGCGGCCACCACAAACTATGGCATCAGGGCCGGTGCCTCAAATGGCACCAATAACTGGGCGGGGTGGTTCGATGGGAACGTGAACATTCAAAGTGGGGGCTTGTACATCAATACAGTGTTTCAGCTGAGCGATGCCAACTTGAAACAGAATGTGGAACCTTTGCTGAACGCTTCCTCTGTTCTTGCGCAGCTCTCGCCCAAGACCTATTCGTTCATTCAAGGCGTTCACCCGGACCTCGAACTGCCGACTGGTGATCATATGGGTTTTCTAGCGCAGGATGTTGAAGTAGTTCTGCCTGGCCTGGTCAGCAATGTCACCATACCTGCGGCGTTCGATTCGCTCGGCAACCAGGTCGCTATGGAAATGCCAGTGAAAGCTCTGGACTATGTATCCATCATTCCTTTGCTGGTCGCTGCCATGCAAGAACAGAACGCCCGGATCGACCAGCTGCAACAACAGCTTGATCAATGCTGCGACGCCGGTGCCTTTGACGGGCATTCCATGCAACAAGGTGCAGGTAGTAGTGGCGGGGGCACCCTGGAAACCGACCTCCGCATCGTCCCCAACCCGGTCGCTGCCAGCACGCAACTGCTCTATACGGTGGGCACCCCCGGCCGCATTCGCCTGGAGGTCACTGACAATACCGGTCGCGTGATCGAGGTGCTGGAGGAAGCCACCCGCATTACGGGCAGCTTCACCTACGAGTGGAACACACAGCAACTGGCGGCGGGCACTTACTTCTGCACACTGTATGTGAATGACGAGCCTCTTGTGAAGAAGGCTGTGAAGCTGAACGAGCGCTGAGATCCAGTTCCTTTTCAATGGCGAGCGGCTCCTTCGGGGGCCGTTCGTCGTTACCGCCCAACCTTCGGTGGTTGATGAGAAGCTCCTCAGTGCGGGCGCTCCTTCGCCCGCCAAGGCAACCCGGTCGAACCACTAGAACCTGTTAGAAAGAGGCCGATCTGAGCCCAACACACCCAAAAAATACCGGTTTCCGGGTATTTTCTGGAGCATGCCCCTGTACCACCTTGCCGGTGCCGTCGGCACTGGCCTGCGGACCACATAACCCGATCGCAAAGACCATGTTTGGAAAGAACATCCGGAAGCTCCGCATCGAACAAGGCTACACGCAACACCACGTGGCTGAGGAGGTGGGCCTGACCCAAGGGGCCGTGAGCAAGCTTGAGAACGGCAAGTACCCACCCGATGCACCCGTGGCCCTGCGCTTTGCCCGCCTGTTCAAGCGATCCCTCGAAGAGCTGCTCACGCCCAGCCCTAAGCCTGAGCAAGGGATAAGTGACAGCTGAGGCACGGCATGGAGGCCTCGATGTTGGTCAACGTTGCCCTTGATGTTGATCAATGTTGCCCTCGTTGTTGGTCACCATTGCCCACGATGTTGGTCAACATGGCCCTCGTTGTTGGTCACCATTGCCCACGATGTTGGTCAACATGGCCCGCGTTGTTGATCAACGTTGCCCCCGATGTAGGTCAACAGTGCCCTCGATGTTGATCAACGTTGCCCCCGATGTAGGTCAACAGTGCCCTCGATGTTGATCAACGTTGCCCCCGATGTAGGTCAACAGTGCCCTCGATGTTGATCAACGTTGCCCCCGATGTTGGTCAACAGTGCCCCCGATGTTGATCAACGTTGCCCCCGATGTTGGTCAACAGTGCCCCCGATGTTGATCAACAGTCCCCTCTATGTTGATCACCAGTGCCCCCGATGTTGATCAACGTTGCCCACGATGTTGATCAACATGGCCCACGATGTTGATCAACATACACCCTGGATCAAGGCAAGGTTGCGGCACATCAAGGCCACTATTCCATCAGGAATATAATTCCTGTGGGAATTAGAATGCCTGCAAGCCGCGTGTAATATGTGTTCTGTAAGGGGGCAATAATGCCGTTCGGAATAAGCAGGCCCCCGGATCAACTAATTCCGGAACGGCCCGTTGCAAACCCCGGATCCACTCACACAACCCTGTGCCGGATAGGGGGCTCCGAAGACCGGAAGAACAATGAAAGCGAACATTCGCACTGGCCTCTCCCTGATGAACGCCCTGAAGACACTCGCGCTGCTCCGCAACGTGGTGACCAAGCTGACGGGCAACACGCACTTCCCCGACCCACCGGTGAAGCTCAGCGATCTGACCGCACGTGGGAACGCGCTGCAGGCAGCCATTGAATTGGCCACCAACGGCAGCCAGCAGAGCAAGCTTGACCGCAACAAGCTTACCACCTACGCCAAGGCGGAGCTCACCAGCACGGCGGACTATGTGCGCAGTGTGGGCAATGGCGATGCGGCCATCCTCAGCACCAGCGGTTTCGAACTGGCGAAACAGCGGGAGCCCATCGGCATCCCCGGCACCAGCAAGCGGATGGAGGCGCGCCTTACCGGCCTCCGCAACGAACTGGAACTGCGCTGGGCCACCGTGCATGGCGCGCACGGTTACCAGATCTGGATGACCGACAAGGACCCCGCTGTGGATGGCAACTGGGAAGCCGTTGGCTACACCACCCGCGTCCGCCACTTGGTCACCGCGCTGGACAGTTACAAAGCCTACTGGTTCTGTGTCAGCGCCATCGGCGTGGCCGGTGAAGGCGCCCAGTGCGACCCCGCCATGGGCCGTGCCGCCTAAGCACACCGCGCGCCATCACGAGCGGATGGCCCGGAGTCTCTCCCTTCCTCCATGCACAACCCCTGCCCACAAGGCGGGGGTTGCTGCGTTGGGGGGGGTTAATCGTTAGGTAACAAGTCGAATTGAATGTGATCAAAGAGCTTGCTTCCACTTGCCTTTTCACGCTGAACAATCCACCTTAGAACTCTGGGTTCTTTCATAACCTGTTTTCCCAAGACATTCACTATTTCTTTTGCTTCTGCTTCCATTCCAGCAATGAGCAATTTGAAATGCCGAAGTGTTTTCGTCGGGTTGAGGTAGTTGCCGATTTGAACGAGACCTGTGTCGTGGAACTCTGGCCAGTATCCATTCTTCGAGTTTCGCACAATGACTATGACTTCTCGTGCAGCCCTAGGGTGTGATCCCTGATGTCCGATGTACTGATCGCGTAATGCTTGAACGGATTGATGATATGTTAGTGATTCTGTAGACTTAAAAACCTTCGTTGCCTGAAGTCTAAGAGGTTTGTTGAAACACCGTCCGTAACTCATAATGGCTTTTTGCCAAAGGCTAGAAATGATGAGGTCGTCCAACCTCTTTATTTTACGTTGAAGTAACACGACTTTTTTAATACAATCGATTGCAATCTTGACGTCATCGATTGCTTGATTATAATTGCACAGTTTGTCTGCTTGGTTAGCCGTGAACTGAAGCTTCAAACCTTGAACCTGATCAATCGTGTGTGAAAAGGCAACCTTTCTTTCTTGCGGTGAGAGTTTGCGAGGCATGTGCGTATTTTCATTTTGATTTTCCCTCAGGGTCTCCGCAGGGACCCTGAGGCCGACGCATCCCCGATCAGAATGTCCTGGAAGTGAATGACAGGTGCATGGTGTTTCTCCCCTGTGGGATAGAATGATGTGCTGGAATGAAGATAGTCCGTTGTGCGATCGGCCTAGGCCCATTTGCCGGTAACAGGGTTGGCGTGCAATGTTCGTCCTCTCAAGAAGGACGCGTTCGCTTTCATAAGGGTTCTTTCGGCATCAGGGTCCACTTCGTGTGACCCTGATGGAAATTCCTTCCAGCGCCCTTCCCGTCGGCCAGCCTCACTTCTTCTTCTTATACGCCCCGCTGCGCCACGCCTGCAGGAACTGCGCCCAGGCGATGGGGTTCATGAGGTTGATGGTGGGCATGCCACCCTGCTGATAGAGTTGTGTCTGGTTGAGCATGGCCAGGCTCTGGTAGCTGCCTGCGGCATCCGGCGGCATGTCCTCCATGTGCTGGATCATCTGTGCGGGGCTCAGGTTGCGCATGGCGCGCAGGTAGTCGTCCTCCTTCAGCTCCAGGTTCAGGAAGGCATCGGCGAACTGCTCCTTGCTGGGCCAGGGGCTCACCTGGTGTTCGCCCAGCATGATCGTGTCCGGATACAACTGGTGGATCATGGAGTACTTGTTGTCCGGCAGATCGGAGGGGATCACGAAGCTGCCGCGCTTGAAGCCCACCGCCGCGAATTGCAGCGTATCACCCTCCTCGGCCACGAAGCTGAAGTAGCCGTAGACGTCGCTGACCGTACCGCGGTACGAACCCTTGATCAGGATGCTGGTGAAGGGCACGGGATCGAGGCTGTCGCCCGTGACCACCACGCCGCTGAACTGCAACAGCTCGCGCTGGGTCGCGGTGTTCTGGGCATGGACACCGGTGAGCAGCAGGAGGCAGAGAAGGAGGTGCAGCGGACGCATGGTGCAAAAGTAGCTTGGCGGGGGTGGGGCGCAGGTACCAAAGCACATGCCGTGGAGGAAGTGGAGCGCAGGGTCTAGCTTTGCTCGAAGCACCGGACCCATGAAACAACTCGTTACGCTCGCCCTTTTCACAACAGCAACCCTGGGCCAGGCCCAGATCACCATCGGGCAGGCGGACATGCCTTCGGCGGGCGATACCATGCGGTACCAGAACGACACGCCCACCACTTTCGATGCGGGGGATACGGGACCGGGGCACATCTGGGACTTCAGCAATTTGGTACCGCAAGGTGAGGGCGCGGACACGGCGGTAACGGTGGCCAGCACGCCGCTGTTGTACCAGTTCTTCTTCAATAACCCCTTCATCTACCCCGACTGGGATGCCGACTACGCCATGAAGGGCGCCTCCATCGGCTTCGCGCAGCTGCAGATCCAGGACCTGTACGACTACTACAAGAAGAGCGGTTCGGCGTTCAGCAACGTGGGCTTCGGCGCCACCATCAACGGCCTGCCCAGCTCGGTGCAGCGCGACCCCGTCGATCACATCTTCCGTTTCCCCATGGACTACGGCAACGTGGACAGCTCCTTCAGCACTTGGAACGTGTCGGTGCCCACCATCCTGTATTTCGGTGAGGAGCAATGGCGGCACAACACGGTGGATGGCTGGGGCACGCTCTACCTGCCGGCCGATACCTTCGAAGTGCTTCGTGTCGAAAGCCGCATCAGTCGTTCAGACACCATCTACGTGGACCAGTTCGGCATCGGCTTCCAGCTGCCTGCCATCGAGACCATCGAGTACAAGTGGGTTGCCCAAGGCATGGACGCGCCCGTGCTCACCATTACCACCCTGGCCGGTAACCCGGTGGGTGCGCGTTTCTACTACGACCCCACGACCATCGCCACCGGCTTGAACACGGTGATCAACTCCGACCGCGCGTTGCGGGTGATGCCGAACCCGGCCGATCAGCTGGCGTGGGTGGCCTTGCCCGTGGATGCGGTGAGCGCACAGGTGCTGGATGCCGAAGGGCGTACGGTGCTTAACGTTCCCACGACGGGTCGTCAGGGGAACACGTCATTCGATGTCTCCGGCCTTGCCAGTGGCTTGTACACGCTGCAGGTCACGGGTAGGAGCGAGGTGCGCACGGTCCGCTTGAGCGTGCAACACTAGAAGCACTTGCTGCGGAAACTGCTCTGGGTCGCGGTGATCGGCGGGCTGCTGGGCCTGCTGCTCTTGCTTGTTTCGTATCGCGTGGTTCAAGGGGCCGCTGCGGATGCCTTGGTGGACCGCAATGCACAGGTGAAGGCCACCACGGCCATCGTGCTGGGTTGCCGGGTGAACGGGGAGGCCGTCTCCGGCTGTTTGGAGGAACGCTTGGGAACGGCGCTCGAACTGTACACAACCGGTCGTGTGCAGCGCCTCTTGCTCAGCGGTGACCATGGCCAACGGCAGTACGACGAGGTGAACGCGATGAAGGCGTGGCTGGTGGAACGCGGTGTGCCCGTGAACCACATCTTCCTGGACCATGCGGGCTTCGACACGCACGACACCATGGTGCGGGCGCGCAAGGTGTTCCAGGTACAGGATGCGGTGATCGTGAGCCAGGCCTTCCACCTGCCACGGGCCATCTACCTGGCCAAGGCGGCAGGCATCCAAGTGGTCGGCATGCGGGCCGATCCACCCCAGGGCAGCGTGTGCGGTGGCAGCCGGGTGCGTGAACCACTGGCGTGCCTGAAGGCCTGTACGGATGTGTGGCTGGGCACGTCACCCCGCTTCCTCGGGCCACCGATCCCCATTACCGGCGAGCCCTGCGCTTCGTTCGATAAGGTGTCGGACAAGGTGTGCCCGTGAACGCTCAGTACGGGTAGGCCCGGTGCGCGGCTTCGATCGCGGAAGCGTTGGCGAGACACCAGGTCTTCACGGCTTCCACATCGCCAGCGTGTACCGCTTGCACCAGCGGGTGGATCAAGGGCCTCGCGCCGACCAGTCTGTGTAGCACCCAGCGGCCCCGGTCAGCCTCGCGCTCCAATGCGGCGCCATCGTGTACCTCACCCTTCAGGCTCAAGGCCCGCCAGAGGTATTGCCCGGTGAAAGCCGCCACGTAGCTCGCTCTTCCCCCGAAGCCCCGGCCATACCGTTCCGCTTGCGGCAGGTGACCCACCTCATGGGCCAAGTGACTGAACCAGCGCCACGTGCTTTCCAAACTGCCATCGCCACGCGCACCAGCTCCGGCAAGGCTGAACCAGTTGCGGTTGAAGTAGATGCTTCGCCCCAAGGTGATGGCGCCACCGCCTTTGCCCGGATGGTACCACGGCACTCGGAGCCAGTTGCGGGCGGCCGGACGGATGCGACAGGCTTCGAGCAGGGAAGGGTCCACGCGGGTAACACGCGCAAGCGCTAGCAGGATCGCCGGTTGAAGCTTCCCCTCACCATCGATGAGCCGGGATAGGGCAGGGGTGCTCACCCGGAAAGCCTCAGAACTGCAGGTCGTTCGTGGAGAAGAAGAAGACCACCACGCGCTCCACCATCACACCGAAGATGGTCAGCATGATCATCAGGCCCACTTCGGCCACCGGACCGTAGATGCTCATTTCCTTCTGCTTCTCGCGCCACTGGTCGGTGGTCATGCCACGGCGCACCATGCCTCCGGGTCGGTCGCGTTCGTCCAGCGGGCAGCTGTCCCAGAAGCCGAGCACCACCTCCTGTTCCTTCAGGGCCATGCGGGCTTGCTGCGTGGCCAGCGCCGCCGCCGGGTGCAGGATCGGTGCCTGCGCACCATGCCCATGCACACGTTCGACCGTGCCCGGTGGGGGCGGGGCGAAGCTGGTGGAGATCAGTGGTTCCGCGCTAGGGGACATGCGCTAAGGTGGCGATGATGTGAGAGGTCGCCTCGTTGAGCGGTGCTGTTGGGGCCAGATCCGTTCCGGGGTGTGCAAAGTTCATGGATCAGGTCCTTCCTGTGCAAGTAACGGCCAAGGATCCGTACACAGGTTGAAGACGTGGATCGTTGAACAACGGTTGCCGCCGGTCCATCATGGCAGTGTCATACCGGAGAACCGATCACCATCAGAAGGGCACCATGAACCAGTAGATCGCGAGGCGCTCGATCAGGATGGCGATGATGGTGAGGAACAACATCACGCTCACTTCCACCATGGGCGAATCGAAGCGGCTGGGCAGGTGTTGCTTGACGACCACTGCAGGCGCCGATCGCTTGGGTCGGGTCTCCATCTCCACCGCCCGTTGTGGCACATTGTCCCAGAAACCCAGCAGCACTTCCCTTCGCGCGACAGCTTGTGGAAGCAGGGCCTGTGCGTGAATGGTAGCAGGATGAACGATCGTGGTGGTTTCCCCTAGGTCCGCAGCGGTGGCATGCGAAGACCCAGTGCCTGACGGGAGCCGCTCAGGTATGGGACCAGCCGGTCCGCGGGGTAAGGTGATGATGCGCTGCTGAACGGCCATGGGAGGACTGGATGGCCGATCAAAGTAGTCGATCCCAATGACCCAAGGGCGCTTTCACCCCGGAAAGTCGCGCCGACCTAACGGGTGAAGGTGGTGGTGTAGCTGTTCCGGTTCCCCCGGTCGTCGTTCACCTCCAGCTTGAAGGTGTGTTTGCCGGGTGCGTTGCTCCGGTCATCGAAGGTGTGGCGCAGCGTCTTGGACTTCGGCTCGAACTCCAGCAGGATCCACTCCCCATCCAAGGTGCCGGACCATTGGTCCAGTCCGCTCAGGTCATCGGCCACCTTCAGGCCGAAGGTCTTACGCCCCTTCATGTCGGCCTTCAGGTCCAGGGGCGTGATCTTGGGTGCAATGGTGTCCAGCATCACCGTGTAGGCACCGAAGCTCTTTACCTTGCTGGTGACCCAGCCGTTGGCATAATGCCCGCCTTGTGCGGATACGGCACCGTTGTCCGCCACCTTCACCAGCAGCAACTTGTCGGTCCGCGCGGGTGGCTTGCTCACTTCCACCGCCAGCTCCCCAGCGATGTGCAACGGCACCAGTGGGTCGTGCACGATGTGGAGGGGTGTCAGCGCCTTGGCCGGTGCAGGTCGAGTGGTGTAGGTGATGCGTTCATACTGGTACAAGGCGTTGGGCCCCAGGTTGAACCGAAGGCCGGGGCGTTGCAGGGTGTTCTCGTTCTTGTAGCTGAAGAGCTCCCCTTGTTCGGTCGGTACGGACCAGGCGGCCGCCTCGGTGGCGGTAGCTCCGACTAGGGTGAAACGCAGGATGCTCACGTTCCCATTGGCATCCGTTACCCGGAAGCGCACCGCGCGTTGTTCCCCGGACGCCAGAACGATCCGCCCTTGGGCTGCTTCCGGACCGTAGACCGCCAGCTTGTTGTTCGGCAGGCGGTAGCAGCGGTTGTAGTTCAGGTCGTTGCGCTTGAACAGGTCGTATTCCATGTAGGCGTTGCAGAAGCGCTGCAGCCCGAAGTCGATCTCGTCCAGGTGGCAGCTGAAGGTGGGCACGCCGTCCACCCACAGCTCAATGGACCGGATGCCGCAGCTGTTGCCGCTGTTGTCGTACTTGTCGATGGCGTTGAGGCTCAGGGCAATGGCTCCGAGGGCCTTGGCTTCGGTCCCGGTCTTCAAGGTGTAGGTGGAGTCCAGCTTCTGCAAGGCCAGCCCTTTGGCTTTCAGGGGGTAGGGTGCCACACGTGAATTGGGTTCCAACGCTTCGATCCGCAGGCCGAGCAGCAGGGGGGGCGTGGTGTCGGGCAGATCGATGCCATAGGCCTCAGGGTCAAGGGCATGCTGGTCGCTGGTGCGGCGGATCTCGAAGTGCAGGTGGGGCGCCGTGCTGCCTCCGGTGTTCCCGCTCAGGGCGATCACTTCACCGGCCTTTACCGGCAACGCTCCGGCCTCGGGCGTAATATCGATGCTGTAGTCCCGGGCCTTGTACTGGGCATCGAGCGTGGCCTTTGCGATCGCTCCTTTCAGTTCCTTCAGGTGCCCGTAGACCGACGTGGTGCCGTTCGGGTGGTCGATGTACACGGCCTTGCCATAGCCCCACGGACTGATCTTGATCCGCGATACCCAGCCATCACCCACGGCCTTCACGTTCAGCCCTTCCCGCCCCAAGGTCTTGAAGTCGAGGCCCGAGTGGAAGTGGTCGCTCCGTAGCTCCATGAAGTTGCCGGACAGTTCCAAGGGGATGTCCAAGGGAGGAAGAAAGCCGGTCCTAGGGCTCTGTGCAACACTTAATGTTGATATGCATAATGCGCAGAAGATCATTGAGTTATGCCTCGTTGATCCAAGTATGATTGAAAGGATCGGTCTCGATCCAGGGGAGCGCCTCGTCATGGACGGCAAGCTATTCGTGGGGGTGTTCGATCGGGTGCGGTGGAGCCAAGGGCGATCAACACCTTCGCGTTCAAACAAATTGTGTGCTGGCTTGGGAGGTGCGGTTATCTTTGGTGCGGACCATGAACTGGTTCTTTTGAACAAGCAATGAGCGACCTGGCCAGCCGTATCCGTGCCGTACACCTTCACGTGTCCCGCCTTGTGGCGGACCGGGAGGTGGCGAAGCGCCGGATCGGTGCCTTGGAACATGAGCTCCGCGAGCACCATCGCAATGCCGAGGTGCTCCAAGCCCGGGTCGCAGCACTTGAACAGGAGAACGAGGTCCTACGGGTGACCCGCCCAGCATCTCAACAACGTGCTGAGGGTCAGCCGGAAGCAAAGCAACGGATCGATGAGTTGGTGAACGAGATCGATCGCTGTCTGGCGTTACTGAACACCTGATCAGCGATACACCGAACATGGACGAACTATCCATCCGAATAGAGATCGCCGGGCGGGCGTATCCCCTCACCATCCACAAGGAGGAGGAGGTGAACATCCGCAAGGCGGTGCAGGAGATCAACGACAGCATCACCCGCTTGAAGCAGCATTATCCGCTGACCGACAAGCAGGACCTGCTGGCCATGGCGGCCTTGGAGGTGACCACGCGAGCCCTGAACAGCGTGCCACCCCAACAGCATTCCGAAGCCCTCGCCGAACTGGCCGAGGTGGAACGACTGCTGGAAGGCCTCCGCTCCTGATCTCCTGACGCAGCTTCCGCCCGCAGGCCCCATGGTCCCTAAAACATAGTGGACGAATGGACCTTACTAGCATTCTGATCGGTATCCTGGCAGGCGTGGCCGCTGGGGGAGGCTTGGTGTATGTGTTGCTCAACGGCGTCATGAAGAAGCGGACCGATTCGCTCCTGAAAGAGGCTGAGCTGGAGGCGGAGAACATCAAGAAGGAGAAGATCATCCAAGCCAAGGAGAAGTTCCTGCAGCTGAAGGAGGAGCACGAGAAGGATGTCCGCAACCGCGAAAAGCAGGTGCAGCAAGGGCAGGAGAAGATCAAGCAGCGTGAGCAGCAGATCAGTCGCCAGCAGCAGGAGCTATCCAACAAGGAGAAGCAGGTGGAGAACCTGACCCACGACCTGGAGCAGAAGCTCGGAGGCATCGAGCGGCGTAAGGAGGAAGTGGAGAAGATGCACCAGAAGCAGGTGGGCATCCTGGAGAAGGCCGCCAACCTGAACGCGGACGACGCCAAGAAACAGCTGATGGACAGCCTCCGCGACGAGGCCCGCACCGCCGCCATGTCCCACATCAAGGAGGTGACCGAGGAAGCCAAGCTGACCGCCAACAAGGAGGCCAAGCGCATCGTGATCCAGACCATCCAGCGGGTGGCCACGGAACACGCCATCGAGAACAGCGTCAGCGTGTTCCACATCGACAACGATGATGTGAAGGGCCGTGTGATCGGTCGCGAAGGCCGGAACATCCGCACCCTGGAGGAGCTGACGGGCGTGGAGATCATCGTGGACGACACCCCCGGCGCCATTATCCTGAGCTGCTTCGACCCTGTTCGCCGTGAAATGGCCCGCCTGGCCCTGCACCAGCTGGTGAAGGACGGTCGCATCCACCCCGGTCGCATCGAGGAGATCGTGGCCAAGACCAAGCGTCACCTGGACGAGGAGATCATCGAGACCGGCAAGCGCACCTGCATCGACCTGGGCATCCACGGCCTGCACGCCGAGCTGATCCGCATGGTGGGCCGCATGAAGTTCCGCAGCTCCTACGGCCAGAACCTGCTGCAGCACAGCCGCGAGGTGGCCAACCTCAGCGCCATCATGGCCAGCGAACTGGGCCTGAACGCCAAGACCGCCAAGCGCGCAGGTCTGCTGCACGACATCGGCAAGGTGCCCGACGAGGAACCCGAACTGCCGCACGCTCTGCTGGGCATGAAGCTGGCCGAGAAGTACGGTGAGAAGGCCGACGTGTGCAACGCCATCGGTGCTCACCACGACGAGATCGAGATGACCGGGCTGTTGAGCCCGATCGTGCAAGCCTGCGACGCCATCAGCGGTGCCCGCCCCGGTGCGCGCCGCGAAGCCGTGGAGCAATACATCCAGCGTCTGAAGGACCTCGAGAGCCTTGCCCTCAGCTACCAAGGCGTGTCGAAGGCCTTCGCCATCCAGGCCGGCCGCGAGTTGCGCGTGATGGTGGAGAGCGACCACGTGACCGACGCCGAGGCCGACTCCATCAGCATGAGCATCGCCGAGCGCATCCAGAACGAGATGACCTACCCCGGACAGGTGAAGATCACCGTGATCCGCGAGAAGCGCTCCGTCTCGGTGGCCAAGTAGACTGCCAGGAAGAACCGCACAGCCAAGCACCATGACCGAAGCCGAGATCAAGGAGCTGATCAAGCAAGAGGTGCGCAACGTCACCTTCACCTCTGTGAACGATGAGGACGCCTTGCTGGACCAGAACATCCTTGACAGTGTGGGGGCCGTGGACCTTGCGGTGGCCTTGGAGGGCGCGTTCGGGATTAGCATCCCTTTCGTGGACATCAATGCACAGCACTTCCAAAGCGTGAACGCGCTGGCGGCCTATGTGCTTCTGAAGAAGGGATGAACGGCCCGGCCCATAGCGGCTGGCTGAACCATGGCCTTGCACTGGTGGCCGGTGCGCTGGTGTGCGTTGGGGTGGTGGTCTATTGGGATCCGTTCGGTGGTTGTGGCTGCGCTATGCCGCCGACAACCGACTTCGAGTTCCCGCTCCACGGGTATTTCGATAACTACTCCCAGCACCCAAGGCTCGCAGCTGCGTTGGGGAGAACGTTCGAGGAAGGCTCCAGCATCGTGCTCATGGGTTCTTCGGAGCTCACCACCACCGATCACCCGGCCAAGCCGGTCAACTTCTTCAACAAGGAACTGCACGTCCCCTTGCTGGCCCTCGGTCATGCCGGCAACCAGAACTTCAGTATCCATGCGCAGTTGCTCGCCGCCGGGGCGGAGCTCGCGAACGCCCGCCTGGCCATCCTGGTGTCGCCGAGCTGGTTCGTGGACAACTCCGGGCTGAAGGGAACAGAGCTCGCTGCCTTTCTGGAGTATCAGCCCTCGCCTTCGCTCTACCGTATCCAGGAACGCATCGAGCAGGGCGACCCGCTGACCGCGCCGGTGAGCGCCTACATGGCCGAACATGAGGCGGAACTGGGGTCGGCACAACCCATCGCCCAGTGGATCACGCGCAACGCCTCCCCAACGGGCCGCTACCTCTACGCCTTCAGCCAACCTTGGAACGCGGCGATCATCCACCGGACCCGCGCTGAAATGATGAAGGAGCCCGTGCATGTGGACGAACCCATGTCACCCCGCGCCCCTGTGGACCCGATCGACTGGCACGCCCGGACCACGGAGGCGGCTGCCGAACACCTGGCCCAGTGCACCAACAACAAGGTCTTCGTCAACGACGCCTACTACGCGGAGCACGTGCAAGGCAAGACCCGCCAGCTGGAACCGCATGCGTTCGAGGAGAACCGCGAGCTTCAGGACTTCATCGGCCTCTTGAACTTCCTGACGGCCGCGCATGCGAAGCCCTACTTCATCCTGCAACCGCTGAACCCCTACGTGTACACGAACCTCAAGGACATCGACCCCACGATGGACCGCATCCGACAGGAACTCGATGCCCGTGACTTCCGCTACTTCGACCTCTGGGTCTCCGATACGAACCACTTCCAGCCTGGTACGCTCACCGACGTGATGCATCTGGGGCCCTTGGGCTGGTACCGTGTGGATAGTGCCATGGCCACCTATTTCCCATGAAGACCGACAGCCGCCTGTTCCGCATCGCCAAGTGGACCGTGATCTACACGGCGCTCGCCTTGGGCATGCTCTGGTTGCACGACCCACGCGATGTGAGCATGGACGCCGCCGCCAGCACCGTGAAATTCGTCTACCAGCAGTTCTGACCGATGCTGCCCTTCGCGAACATCGACTTCTACCTGCTGTTCGCGCTTCTTGTGGCGTTGCTGTACGGGCTGAAAGCGCTGTTGAGCGGTCGTGTGTCGCTGGTATCGGTGCTCATCGGCATCAGCTTGTTCTATGCCGTGGCCTACTTCCCCAAGCCCTGGCAGATCCTGCTGTTCACGACCTACCAGTGCCTGTTCACCTGGCTGTTGCTGTTCCGGTGGAAGCGTTTGCACAAGCTGCTCGGCAGCCTGTTGCTGGCCCTGCCCATGGTGCTGGTGAAGCTGGATTGGAACGTGGATGTGATCGGTTTCGCGGGCATCAGCTACATCACCTTCCGCTGCATCCAGGTCTACCTGGACGGTGATCTGCTCCGCGACAAGTTCCGCTTCGCCGACTTCATCGCTTTCCTGCTCTTCACACCCAGCTTGCTCGCTGGCCCCATTGATCGCTATGAACGTTTCAAGGGCGACATGGACCAAGGCTGGTCCCGGTTGAACGGCGGCGCGCTGCTGTCGGGGTGGGAGTTCATGGTCCTGGGCCTGTTGCACAAGTTCGTGCTGGCGGAGCTGGTGGACCGTTACTGGCTCTCGGAATGCGAAGGCTGTACGGAGGCCTGGCCCATGCTGAAGGACATGTACGGCTACACCGCCTACCTCTACTTCGACTTTGCCGGCTACTCGCTCATGGCCATCGGTCTGGGGCGGATGATGGGCGTGGAGCTGCCGAAGAACTTCGACAAGCCTTGGCTCACGCAGAACGCCCCGGAGTTCTGGAAGCGTTGGCACATCAGCCTCGGCGACTGGCTGCGCGATTACTTCTTCCGGCCAATCTACAAGAGCCTTAGCGGCGTGCAGCGCTTGCGCACCTGGCCCTTGCTAAGGCAGAACATCGCCCTCTTCTCCACCTTCCTGCTGATGGGCTGCTGGAACGGGCTCGAGGCCCACTACATCATCAGCGGTTCCTTGTTCGGCCTCTACTCGGTGGTGTACAACAGCTACCAGCACCAACGCAAGAAGTTGGGCTGGGACATCTGGAAAGGCGTTCATCCGACCGTGGTGAAGGTGCTGTCCATCGCCATCATGATCCACCTGGCCGTTTTCGCCCTCTATATCTTCAGCGGGCGCTTCCCTTACATCCACGGATAGGCAGCTCACTCTTACCTCCACTACGAAAAGGCGTTCACGATGCGGTTCGACATTGAGACCGGACGTTTCAAGGATCTGGCCTCGGGTGGGGAGAAGCTCGCGGTGGTCGGTAGTGATCGGTCCCTGACCTGGTCCGCGTTCCAAGCTGAAGTGGAGGTGACGGCCGATCGCATCAAGGCATTGGGCCTGCCTGCCGGGCATCCGGTGCTGGTGCGGGGTCACAAGGAAGCGGGCATGGTGGTGGCCATGGCGGCGTGCATCACCTTGGACCATCCTTATGTACCGCTCGATCTGGTGGTGCCGATGGAGCGTGTCCAGCGCATCCTCGCCATCACGGGCTCACAGCTGGTGATCGATCACAGCGGAGATGTCTTCCCATCGACAGTGGCCCATGTGCTGGACGGTCAGGGTGCGTTGACCCGTCATCAGGTCGCTGCTTCAGCGGGTATTCCGTTCCGTGCCGAGGACCCGATCCGGTACATCATCTTCACCAGCGGCAGCACGGGCGAACCCAAGGGCGTCCGCATCACCCGTGAAGCAGCAGCGGCCTTTTTGCGGTGGATGACCTCCGACTTCGGCTTCGGGGCGAACGATGTCTTCGTGAACCAGGCCCCCTTCAGCTTCGACCTCAGCGTGTACGAGTTGTTCACCTCACTGCAGCTGGGTGCCACGCTCTTGCTGAACGACGCGGCCACCGCCAAGGATGCTGCCGCCTTCCTGGACCGGGTGAAGCAGTACCACGGTTCGGTATGGGTGAGCACGCCCACCTTCGCCTACCTCTACCTCACGGAGCCTTCGTTCACCGGGGATCAGGTGCCTTCGCTGCGCTCCTTCCTGTTCTGTGGCGAGGCCCTGCCGAAGGTGACCGCGCAACGCCTACTGGACCGCTTTCCTGCGGCACGTGTGCTGAACACTTACGGCCCTACCGAAGCCACCGTCGCCACCACGCTCATCGATGTCACCCGCGAAGTATTGGAGCGCTACGCCGAGATGCCGGTGGGTTTTCCGAAGCGCGAGGGCCAGGTCCGCACCGTGCTGCCCGATGGCCGCGAGGCCACGAAGGCTGAACCCGGGGAGATCGAGATCATCGGCCCGCACGTGAGCATCGGGTACTTGAACAACGACGACCTCAACGCCGAGAAGTTCGCGGAGGAAGAAGGGCAACGCGTTTTCCGCACGGGCGACTACGGTTGGTTCCAGGACGGCATCCTGTTCTTCAACGGGCGGCGCGATGAGCAGGTGAAGTTGAACGGTTTCCGCATCGAGCTCGGGGACATCACCGCCCAGATGCTTGCTGTACCCGGGGTGGCCGACGCCATCGCCGTGCCCCTGAAAAGCGGCGAAACGGTGAAGCGTATCGTGGGCTTCGTGCGCCCTGCTCCTGGTGCCGAACAGGCTGGGCTGATCGAGGCCATCAATGCCCAGCTTCGCCTTGCGCTACCGGCTTACATGGTGCCCGCCGATCTGATGCTCGTGGACGTTTTTCCGGTGAACAACAGCCACAAGACCGACCGCAAGGCCTTGATCGACCTGTACATGGCCAGGCCCCGCTGACCCATCAGCCTTCAGCTCCCTGACCGATCCTATCTTCGCCGCGCTCATGGCACAAGGCACCATCCTCGTTACCGGCGGCGCGGGCTTCATCGGGTCCCACGTCTGCGACGCCTTGATGGCGGAGGGCGTTGCGGTGAAGTGCTTCGACAACTTCGCCACAGGGCGCCTCGAGAACATCGCCCACCTCGAAGGGCGTGAAGGCTTCACCTTGGTGACCGGCGACCTGCGGGTGCATGCCGAAGTGCTGGCGGCCGTCAAAGGCGTGGACAAGGTGGTCCACCTCGGCGCCATGGGTTCCGTGCCGCGCTCCATCGCCGATCCGCTGGCCAGTGAGGCTGCGAACCTGACGGGTACGCTGCATGTGCTCGAAGCCTGCCGGACCCACGGTGTGCAGCGCTTGGTGTACGCCAGTAGCTCCAGTGTCTACGGTGACTCGCAGGTGCTGCCCAAGCGCGAGGGCGAGGAGGGGCATCCGCTTTCACCTTATGCGGTGACCAAGGCCATGGATGAGGCCTACGCCGGTCTGTACAAGCGACTCTTCGGACTGCCGGTGATCGGGCTGCGCTTCTTCAATGTGTTCGGCGAACGGCAGGACCCGCAGGGGCCCTATGCCGCGGTCATCCCCCGTTTCATTCAGTCCTTGCTGAAGCACGAGGCCCCGCAAGTGCATGGTGATGGCGGCCAGACGCGCGACTTCACCCACGTAGGCAATGCCGTGGAAGCGGTGCGTGCAGCGCTGAATTCCGAGGATGAACAGGCCATCGGTCGCGTGTTCAACATCGCCTTGGGGAACTCCACCAGCTTGCTCGAACTGCTCGACGGCATCCGCGAACGCCTTGCGGTGAATGATCCTGCTATCGGCACCATCGAAGCGCAACACCTCGCGGATCGTCCGGGGGATGTGCGCGCCTCCATGGCGGACATTACGTTGGCCCGGCAGCTGATCGGGTTCAACCCTCCGGTGGACCTGGCGACAGGCTTGGACCGCACGGTGGCTTGGTACGCGGCCCATTTGGGTTGAGCGCCACCGCACCGGACAGACCCTTAGAGATCGTCCGCCTTCAATACATCCGGTTCAACGGGCGGAACGGTGGCTGGTGCAGGCACCGCGAGCTTGCGCTTCATCACGAGCGTGTAGATCGCCCATTCGATCACGGGCAACAACACCAGCAACAGGCCCATCAACAGGGCGCCCTTCACCATGCCCTTGTACTGGCTCTCAATGAGCCCGTGCGTAAGCCCGCCCAAGTTGCCTTTGATGGCAGCTTCCATCTGGCCGAGGTCGATCTTCAGCAACTGCTCCACGTTGTCGTGGAACTCGCCGTACTCCATCGGTTCGCCTGCGTTGGAATGCAGCTGAAGGTGGCCACCGGTCTTCAGGTAGATGCCGTAGAGGATGGCCGAGGCGATGTCGTCCTCGTAATGTTCGATCGCCCAGTCGGCCAGTAGCACGGCTCCATCCTCCGCCATGGTGCGGTCCTGTGGAATGCGGCTATGCAGCAGGTCCTTGATGGCCGTGGTGAAGGCCTTGCCGAGGTTCTGCCCATCCTTGGCGCTTGCCTGAACGCTTTGCAGAAAGGCTTGTCGCTTCTCCGGTGTACCGAGGGCCGGCCCGAGCGCGCTTTCATACAGCGCCGCCATGGCCGCATCGTTGCTGGCGATCACCGATCTGTACACGGACCGGTACAGTCCGATCTGCCCGCCGATCATCATGCAGACCACCAGGATGAACGGGATCCACAGCTTCGCGAGCCCGTTGTACCACTTGTTCACCGGGCGCCGGAACAGGCCCAGTTTCCAGAACAGGATGCAGAGCGCGATACCGACAAGCAGGCCGATGCCCACCGCACTGGCCGTGCTGCCTACCGTGCTTCCGAGATGCGACATGCTGATCTCCGCCAGCGCTTTCCAGTCCGCTTTCATATCCCGAAGATGATCAGAAGTCAGGACCAGGCCAAGACCGTGCGATCGTCGCCACCGGTGATCAGCGCCTCACCCGACCAGAGCAGGGCGTTCACGCTGTGGCTGTGACCTCCTACCGGGCGGTCCAGCCGGGCCAAGGGTGCGAAGGTGTCCGCAGCCCAACACTTGGCGCTCTTGTCGCGGCTCGCGGTGGCGCAGATGGTTCCTTCGGCATTGAAGGCGATCCGGTAGATGCTGGACTTGTGCGCGGGCAGTGCCACCACTTCGCGCCAGTCGTCCTCCGCATGCCAGAGCCGCAGGTGCCCGTCCTTGCCGCCGCTTACCAGTACAGGCTTGGTGGGGTGGAAGGCCACGCTCAGCGCTCCGCCTTCATGGGCCTGAAGGGTTTGCCGTTCGTTGAAGTGCTCGGTGTCCAGCACGCGCACCGTGCCATCGCCGCAGGCCACCGCCAGCAAGGTGCCGGAACCATGGACCGCAAAGCCCCGCAGTTTCCCCTCGATCAAGGGGATGGTGCGTAGGTGCATGAGCCTGTCGCCTAGCTGATACACAGCAAGCGTTCCGTCCCCACCAGCGCACACCAGCCGGTCGTGGGGCAGCTGTTGGATCGCGTAAAGCCCCTTGTGCTGGTGCTGCAACAGCTGGATCTCCTTCCTGTCCCGCAGGTCGATGACATGCAAGCTGCCGCTGTCCGCGCCGATGTACAGACGCTCTGCTGCGGTGTTAATGTGCAGGCTGAAGACGGGCTGGCCGACGTTCACCAGCAGTTCGCCATGGTCCGGTCGCTGCAGGTCCCACAGCACCACATGCCCATCGCCGCTGCCGCTGAGGAAGGTGCCGGGCCGAGGGCCTTGCACCAAGGCATACACCGGACCCTTGTGGCCGGTGAAGCGGGCGCGGACCTGCGGCTTCATGCTGATCGTGCCGTTCAGGCACCAGTGACGCGCAGGCCGATCAGGGCCACGAGCAGCATCACCAGAAAGCCGACGCGCAGGCCATGGCTGGGTTCATCGTAGAAGACGATGCCGATCACCGAGGTGCCGAAGATGCCGATGCCCATCCACACCGCATAGGCCGTGCCCAACGGAATGGTCTTGATCGCCTTGCTGAGGCAGAAGAAGCTGATGAGCGAGCACAGGAGGAAGAGGGCCGCATAGCGCAGGTCCTTGAAGCCGTTGCTGAGCTTCAGGAAGGTGGTGAAGCCGATCTCGAAGATGCCGGCGAGCAGGAGGTAGGTCCAGGCCATGCCGCAAAATACCGGACCCCGTCCGTATGCCACGGGCGGGGTCCGGTATGATCGTTAACGGGGCGCTGTTCACGCCACCGCGGTACGGCGACCCCAGCGCTTCATGCCCAGCCATACGCCCAAGCCGAGCAAGGCCAGTGGCCACAGTGTTACCAGCACCAGCACGAAGCCACGCACCATGCCCCAGCCTTGTGCCACCGCATGTTGCATGGAGACGGCGAGGTCCGGACGGTACGGGTCGATGGGCGGTGCAACGGGGAGCAAGGCCGCCGTCATCACTTCACGCTGATACAGGTCCAGGCGCACTGTGGCGAATGCGACCCGGTCCTGGAGGGCCAAGCGCTCCATCAGTGCCTCATCCTTGCGTGCTTCCTTGTTGAGCAGCTCATCTTCGGTGGCGGCCACGTCCTTCAGCTTGCCCGCCGTACGGTCGATCGCGCCGGAAAGCCTGTTGGTGTGCCTTGCCAGCCGTTGCTGCTGAAGAGCGTTGGCGACCAGTTGCAGCTTCACATTGTCGGCGTCGACGACGCGGTGGTCCAGCTGGTCCACGAGCGGTGCGAGCGCGAGCAGGGTGCTGTCCAGCCGTTCGTCGGGTACGCGGATCAGCAAGGTGTTGTGCACCGTGCTCCAGCTTCGCTCCAGCGCAGTGTCCGCTGCGATGGTGATGCGTTCGGTGCGCGCTGCGGAAGTGCGCAGTTCGGTGTGCGCCACGTAGCCACCATTGCGCCGCACGATATCCTCAACGCTATAGGTGCCGCGCACAACATCGGGCACGCGGCAACGCAGATCGGCCGTGCGCACGAAGACGTGAAGGGTGTCGCGTGGGTCCACGACAGCTGCCAAGGAACTGGTGGGGGTGGGGGGCTGTTCCACCGGTGCGACCGCGGGTTGTTCCGGTGCTTCGGCAGCGGTCGGAGGCTCGACGATCTTATCCAACATCACGTCGATCGTCCGCGGTGTTGCCTCCGCGCTTTCGCTTCGGTCATGGTTGGAACAAGCTGCCCACAGGCAGCCGACGACCACCGCGGCGGTGGCCCATTGGATCTTGCGCATTGGCGAAAAAGGGTTGGGGTGTTGCACGACAGGATCGTCGCGCAACACCCCAACGCAATGCTGTTCCGGGCTATTGCATTATTGCTCAGAGCCGCGCCTCCAAGGTGCTGCGCAACCCTTCCTTCGTGGTAGGCTCCAAGTGCAGGTCCACGTTCAGCTTCTCGGCGATCACAATGTCCTGGATGGAGACGTAGGGCTTGCCGTCCGCATACGCCGTGGCCAGGATGGTGGCCTTCGCGCCGATGGGCAGTTGCATCTTCTCGAAGTCGCCGTGGGAGAAGCTGTAGGTGCCGTTCTTCATCTCGTACCCGGGCAGGTACATGCTGCGGCTCTTCACCACCATGCTGATGTACACCTCGCCCACGTCCTTGTTGTCCACGCGGGTAACGATGTCCACAGGCTTGGCGCTCTTGTCGTACATCAGCCGGTCGATGTTGGCCCAGCCCAGCTCCTTCACTTGGAAGACGTAGTTGGCGGCAGGGTCGACCTTGAACTGGTTGGAACCGACCGCTGGTTTTGTGGCGGGAGCGCTGTTCTTCCCCGAGCCACTTGGAACAGCCGCAGCGACCTGGCAGGCATCATCCCAGGCTGGTACATAACGGGGAACAGGCGCATCCGTTCAGCGTATCGCTCACCAGCGTCAGATGAACTGTCTTCTCTTCGATGCGGACCACGCTGTCCTGTTCGAGCTGCAGCCCAATTCCCTTCCAACAGAGCTCGCCCACCGCTTGATGCACCTTTTCGGGGGCCTTTGATGCATCCTTGTAGCCCTCGACCCAGTACCGCACGTTCGTCCGCTTTCCTAAGGCCTCGACCCATGACTCTGAGGACCACATAGGCATGTCCACCATGACATCTTTTGCCTCCGCCACTGGCATCATCAGGTCCCTTGGCTGCAGCCACTCCACGTTGTCGCCCTCCACCTTTCCGGGGAACACCTTCATGCCGCTCTTCGCACCGCGCGTGGGTATGGCCATGTCGATGAGCTTGCCGTCCGCAAGGGCCAGCGCTTCACCGCCGGCTTGCGCTTCCAAGCAGAAGGAACCGCCGCTCTCCAGGGCTTTCCCCTTGTACACCGTGACCATGTTGCCCATCACGAAGTCGACCGGCTTCAGCACTTCGCGAAGCTGCAGGTCCACAGCGCCTTTCACCTTGGCGCCTTGGGCGTTCACGAAGGCGTTCGCGGGCACCTTCATCGTGCAGCCGCCTTTACTGTGCAGCAGCGTATCGCGGTCGGCGCGTACGCGGAAGTGCTGGGCGTTGATGTTCTGCGGGGACTGCAGGGCCTTGGGTTTTATGGGAGCAGCAGGGGCAGGGGCAGGAGCAGGAGCAGGAGCAGGGGCAGGAGCAGGGGCAGGGGCAGGTAGCGCAGTGATCTTCGGGGTCACAATGCGTTCAGCAACGTGCGCGGTCGTGGTGCTGACCGACGGGGTGTGTTGGGTAGCGACAGTGCGCTGGTTCCACCAGATGGAGGAAAGGCTGACCAGCACCAGGGTGCCGGCGATCAGGAGGGTCTTGGGCGTTCTCATCGGTCAAGCTGTTGTTCTTGACCATGAATGCAGGGGCCTGAAATAGGTGACCCCCGATCCTTCGAGAAAGATCGGGGGTCAACGGAAAGCGGTTGCGTTCAGAGCAGATTCTCCTTCGCGGCCTCTTTGCGCTTGGGGCTGGAGGGCATGGTGCCGAACACGTAGTCCCAGAAGGGCGAGCTTACACCGAAGGCCCCATCGTCACCCACGAAGTGGTGCAGGTTGTGGTGCTTCCAGATGATGTTGAGGAAGTTCTTGGGCGGCTTGTACATGTGGATGGCGTAGTGCGCCGCCAGGTAGGTGCTGTAACCGAACAGGAAGCCACCACCGAAGGCATAGCCGAAGTCGCCCATGATCAGGCGGTACAGGCTGATGAAGAGCACGGCCAGCACAACGCTCAGGATCGGCGGCAAGGCCAGGCGGCTCTTGTCGCGCGGGTGGTCGTGGTGCACACCGTGGATGGTGTACTGGAACTTGCGCTTCTTTTCGGTGTCCGCGGGAATGTGGTAGAGGTAGCGGTGCATCACGTACTCAATGAGCGTGAAGAAGAAGGCACCGAGGAAGAAGAACAGCAGGGCGCTGGTCCAGCTTACGTCCAGCTTCGCGATGGAATACCAGAGGGTAACGATGCCGGCCGTCCAGAAAAGGGAAAGAGGGATGGCGATGTGCGTCTTGGTGAGCGCCTCCAGAATGGGGCTCTTGAAGATGCGTCCGCCGCCCGGTACGTGTCGCGTGGCCATGGTGCTTGTTGAATGCGGCGCGAAGGTAACCATCGCAGCACCGGTCGCATTGATATCCGTCAACCCCGCGCTCCCCAGGTGAAGGCCGCGCCCAGGAACAGGCTGCGCCCCGGCGCGGGGTTGTAGTAGCGGCTGCCTGGGTCGTTCACCTGCACGAAGGCGGTGTAGCGCTGGTCCAGCAGGTTGTCCACATGCACGAAGGCCGTCAACGCGCTCCCTGCCCAGCGGAAGGTCCAGCTGGTGCGGAGGTGCAGCAGCTCGTAGCTGGGGATCATGGTGTTCTTCACCAGGTCAGCAGGCAGCTCGCTCACGTAGCGGTAGCCCAGCTCGGCGCTCAGGCCGAAGGGGAAGCGCATGGAGCCCTTGGCACCTGCCGTTCCACCCGGCACTCCTGGCACGGGCCGTTCCACACCCAAGGCCTCCACTTGCAACGTATGCTCCTGGATGCCGCAGAACCCGTCGATGCGGATCCAGTTGCCATGCGCGGTGCGTCCGTTCACCCCCATGCTTAGCTCGAAGCCGTTCTGGTGGGCCGTGCCGGCGTTCACGTATTCCTGGTCCACGCCGTTCGTGGCGGTCCGGGGCACGATCAGGCCGTCGGTGGTGCGCCAGTAGATCACCGCGCTGAAGGGGAACATCGCCGTGTCGCTACCGATGGTCAGACCCGCTTCCACCTCGGACACGTGCTCGGGGCGAAGGGTGCTGTTGAAGATCCCCGCCGTGCCCAGCAGCTCCCACAGCGTGGGCCGCGAAACGCTTTCGGCATAGCGGGCATGCAACAGCCAGTCACGCTTCACACGGGCCTGCACACCGATGGACGGGTACACGACCGGGTCCTGCTGTGAGGTGAGCACTGTGTCGCGCAGCTCGTCCTCGTGCTTCAAAAGGGTGCGCTCGAAGCCGACGCCGCTCATCACCGTGAACCGGCCCCGGTGCGCCTGCAGCGTCGCGAAGCCGTTGAGGTTGCCCACCCGCGATACGGCCTGGGTCCGCAGGTCGCCGATCACGCCGTCCGCATAGGTGCGTTCCGCCAGCCGGTCCCGTTCCACCAACGCTTCCAGGCCAAGTTCCCACGCCAGGTCCACCGCTTGGGGACGGAGCTCGCCGGAAAGTGAGAGCCTGCCACCGCCCGCCGCAATGCCTTCGTCCTTGTAGCCGCTGGCCGCGGCGCTGGTGCCATAGGGATTCAGCTTGTCGATCACCTGGGCGTGAACGCTGCTCCGCACGCGCAGCGCGTCGCCGAGCCGGAGTTCGTTCTGTAGGCCGCCGAAGAACTGTTGCTTTTCCACATGGGCGTTCACCTTCGCCGAATAGGGGCGGGCAGCGCGTGGGTCCGTGTAGGCGGTCAGGCTGTCCACGCTGCCGGGCAAGGCCCAGTTGGCCTGCTGGCCCGTGAGGAAGGCTTGGGTGATGCTGCGTTTCCCCCGCCACCGGCTTACCAGCCAGCCCTGTACCCGGTCGCTCCATTCCTGTTGGCGGTAGCCGTCGTTGCCCTGCTTCACCAGCCCGGCGCTGGTCGCTCCGCGGGGCGTGGCGTTGGCAGCTTGCACGGCCATGCGGTAGTAGCCGTTCGGCCCCCCGATCAGTTCGCCGCTCACCGATGGTTCCTGGTCCACGGGCAGGTAGGGTCGGGCCAGCACAAGGCCGGCCGGGGCGCTGCCGTAAGCAGGGCTGCCCACACTGCGTACCACGTCCATCCCGTTCACCAAGGCCGGGTCCAGCAGCTCCAAGGGCGTGCTACCGTCGGCAAGGGTCAGTGGCAAGGGGCCCCAGTACACCTTCACACCGCGCACGCCGTAGGGTGAACGCAGCAGGCTGCCGCGAATGCTGAGCCGTGTGCTTCCCCCGAGCCCGCGCTGGTCCATTTGCACGCCCGGCGCCCACAGCAGGGCACTGCGTAGGCTGCTCCGCTCGAAGCCCGCCAACGTCGCACTGTCCGGTGCGTGGCTGGAAGCAAGGGCCAACCGGTCCTGCGTGGTGGGCCAGGGCTCGATGGTCAGGGGCTCCAGTTCATGCTGCGCGGCGCGCAACAGCACCATTCCCGTGGGCACGGCTGCTTCCATGGTGACCCACCGCGGCTCCCGTCCCGCGCTTTCCAGATGCACGGAGTCCACCTCAGCGCTCACGCACAGGCGCCCTTGGGCATCGCTTACGGCCAGCACGACGCGCCGGGCGTCCAGCGCCACGCAGCCCACCAATGGCCGCAGGTCGTCCGCTTGCGCCACGGTGAAGCAGACCTGCCCCAGCGCCGCGCGGGCGCAGGTCAGTAGGGTGAGCAGCAGGGCCGCGCGGAACCGCATGTGCCGCCGAAGATACCCGCAGTGGTGGTGGCTCGGAATGAACGCTTACCTTCGCCGCCCATCCGGAAAAGCCGGACCTGTTCCTTGGACGTTTAGCTCAGCTGGTTCAGAGCACTACCTCGACAAGGTAGGGGTCACTGGTTCGAACCCAGTAACGTCCACCAACGGCATCCGCAAGGCGGCCCGTTCACGCCAAGCCCCGGTCCCCCACAGCGGGGGCGGGGCTTTTTCCTTCGTAGACCATGAAACACGTTCATACGCTCCTCACCATCCTGGTCCTCGCCGGGCTGGTGATCGCCATGACCCGCATCGGCACCTTGGAATCGCGCCTCCGGGCCGCCGAGAACGTCCAAGGGCGGCCCACACCCTTGGTGCAGGCAGCCCCCGCCCCGGACTTCGAAGTGGCCATTTACATGGGCCGTATCCAAGTGTACATACACAAGCTGTACTGGGCCGGCATGGCCAAGAACCTGCCCTTGGCCGAGTTCTACCGCCACGAGATCAAGGAGGTGATGGAAGAGGTGGCGAAGGCCGGGGTGGTGGAGGACGGCATCAACGTGAGCGAGAAGATGAGCCTGTACGGCATCCGCACCATCGACGGTATGAAGGCCCATTTCAAGGAGAAAGGGCTGGAGGGCTTCACCGAGCAATACGCAGGCCTTGTGAACACCTGCAACACCTGCCACCGGGAGACCGGCCACCCCATGATCCAGGTGCAGGTGCCGATGGAGAACCGCTACACCGACCAGGTCTTTGTGCCCTGATGTGACCCAGCTCGAGCTGCACCGTCACAATATCACTCTCACGGGCTAAGTGTTCTCCAAGCGGTCAAAGAACAAGGACGACGCGCTGAACGACGAAGAGCTGGTATCCGCGCTGCAGAAGCACATGGATACTGAGCGCTTCGGTGTTCTGTACGATCGCTATACCACTAAGGTCTACCAGAAGTGCCTGGGCATGACACGCGATAAGGACCTGGCGAAGGACCTGACCCACGACATCTTCCTGAAGGCCTTCATGAACCTCAGTAAGTTCGACCATCGGAGCAAATTCGGCACTTGGCTCTACAGCATCACCTATAACTACTGCCTGGACACCCTGCGCAAGGGCCAGCGCACCCGGAGCGAGGAGATCGATGAACGCATAGAGGATGGGGTGATCGACGATCAGGCCTACGAGGCGAAACTGCTTGGTCTGCGTGCCGACCGACTTGACCTTGTGATCGCCCAGCTCGACCCGTCGGACCGGGCCCTGTTGCTCATGAAATACCAGGAGGACCTTTCCGTGAAGGAGATCATGGAAGTGATGGCCCTTCAGGAAAGTGCGGTGAAGATGCGCATTCTCCGTGCCCGTGAACGTGCATTGCGACTCTATGTTCAACTCTATCCGGAAGAGCCATGAGCGAGAACCCGTTCAAGATCATCCGGCCCACGGACCAACCGCCCGAATCATTGCGTAAAGACGTGATGAGCAGCGTGAAGTTCGTGATGCTTATGATGCGTTTCGTGCAGCTTTTCGTGGCCGATCTTGGCATGAGCATGTTCGACAAGGTCCGTCACATCAGCAGCGATGGTCAACCTTCCGCCAATTCCGGTAAAGACCGTTCCGGACCTGACCTTTAAGTAACCCGAACCAACTTCCCATGGACCTTTCTCTCCTCCAAGCCAGCTTGATGCAAGCCTTTCAAACCTATTTGAGCGGCATTGTGGCATCCTTGCCTGCCGTTCTCAGTGGTCTTATCGTCCTGTTGATCGGTTGGCTCGTCGCCAAGTTGCTGCGGGCCATCGTTGCACGGGTGGTGCGCACAGCAGGTGTCGATGCAATGGCCGAACGAGCTGGCCTGAACGCTGTGTTGGGCAAGCTCGGCGGGTTGACCGTGTCGAAGTTCATCTGCGGTTTGGTGTACATGCTCACGCTCTTCATCTTCATCGTTGCAGCGGCGGACATCATGCACCTGTCCGGAGTCACCAATGCGTTCCATTCCTTTTTCGGGTACCTACCCACCTTGTTGACCGCGTTGGCCATTTTCGTCGGGGGGCTCTGGGGTGCTGAAAAGGTCAAGGTTGCCGTATCGACGATGACCGAATCGGTAGGGCTTGGTGGGGGTAAGGCCATCGCCAAAGTGCTTTTTGCGGTCATCATGTTGTTCATGTCGATCACCGCGCTCAACGTGGCCGGTGTGGATACCACGCTCATCACGTCCAACATCCTTATTGTCTTCGGCGGCGTATTGATCGCATTCGCCATCGCGTACGGGTTTGCTGCCCGCGATATCCTCACCAACATCCTCAGCAGTTATTACGGTAAGGACCGGTTCCAACCAGGCATGCGCGTGCGTATCGGCAACGATGAAGGCGTGGTCGAGAAGGTGGACAGCATCAACATCACCCTCCGCACAGCGGATCGCCTCGTGCTGATCCCCACGCGGGCGCTCATTACCGAACGCATCGAAGTCTTGGACGATCTTACTGCAGAAGGATGATCCAGCCGGATCCATGAACATCTGTTCGATGCAAGGGGGATACGGAACTCTGTGTCCTCAGGGAATGGAAGAACGGATGTGCTTTTGGATCCGCAGGTCTTGCTGACCCCGAACAGATCGAGAACTAACATGAACTCTGCACTCGAAACAAGATATCGTTCGTGCCTTGCAGCAATGATCGTACTGCCGGCCTCATTGAAAGAGGTGCAATGATCCTTCTACACCGTACAGTCCAAACCAACCACGACCTTCGTCGATCAACCGAAAAACAAGAGACAGGCATGAAACAGATCTTTACCACATTCTTACTCGCAACCTCGTTGCTTCCCGCAATGGCGCAAGAGGATAAAGCGCAACGCGAGGCTGCCGCGAAGGAGCTTACGACGTTCTCGGCGGCCGATACCACTGGTAAGATCTGGACGAAGGGCGCTTTGTTCCAGGTGAACCTGACCCAGGTGAGCCTTACGAACTGGGCTGCGGGCGGTTTCAATTCGATCGGTGGCATCGCTCAGTTCAGTGGCTTCGCCAACCGCCACAAGGGCAAATACGTGTGGGATAATTCGCTCTCCCTGGCCTTCGGCGGCCAGCTGCAGGCCGCACAGGGCGTGAGCTACGCGGACGGTTCGCCCATCAAGACCGATGACCGTATTGAACTGAACAGCAAGTGGGGCCGCGAGATCAAAGGACCGTGGTTCTCATCCGCGCTCGCCCAGTTCCGCACCCAGTTCACAGAAGGCTTCGATGCAACGGGTACGCGCATTTCGAACGCCTTCGCGCCGGCCTACCTGATCATGGGTCTGGGCTTCGACTACCGCCCCAACGACCACTTCTCCGCCTTCATTTCCCCCGCCACAATGAAGATGACCATCGTTACGGACCAGACGCTGTGGCACGGCAACACCGACCCGGAGTTCCGCGTGTACGGCGTGAAGTACGGCAACACCACGGAGATGGAGCTGGGCGGATACCTGCGCCTGACCTACAAGACCGACCTGGCCAAGAACATCGCCTTCATGACCCGCGGTGACCTGTTCAGCAACTACCTGCGCAACCCGCAGAACATCGACGTGAACTGGGAAACCTTGTTCACCTTCAAAGTGAATGAGTGGTTCGCCGCTACGCTGAGCACCATGCTGATCTATGATCACGACATTGATGTGCCGCGCCTGAAGGACGAAACAGTGAACGGCGTGACCACGAAGGTGCCCGATCCGGGTCCTGGCGTACAGTTCAAGCAGACCTTGGGCGTGGGTGTCACGCTGAAGCTCTGACCTCTTCTTCGCAAGCATGCAACGGCCGCCTCGTGCGGCCGTTGTTGTTTCAGGGATATAGCCAGGGCCCCCGAACGGGCCCGAGCATGGCATACTGCACGGCGTTCCCGGTCCGCACTCGCAAGTCGACCGAGGCCACCCGCAACTGGGCCTTCTCGGGGTTCCAGAGGTAGGTCTTCACCACCAAGCTCGAACGGGAGCCGGAGATCTCCGCCAGCGAGAGCGTGGCGATGCGTGCGTTCGCAGCTGTGATCGGGCTGGTGCTGTAGAGCAGGGTCCCGTCCCCGCGCTTCACCTCCAGCACCATCACCACGCTGGTTGCGGTGGGGCCGTCCAGTTCCACGTGCGCCTCCAGCACTTCGGTACCAACAGGTGCGAGGCTGTCCAACGAGCCGCTCCGTTCAATGCCGAACTCGCGACCGCCCAGGTCCCAGCGCCGCACCCGCGCGTAGGCCGGGCCCGTAGTGTCCTGCACCAACGGGATGCTCGCGTCCACAGTCCAGCCGGATCCTTCCACAGCTTGCGGGCCCAGGATGGAACTGAAGGTGATGTCGTTGAGGCTGCCTTGCGCGGGGCGTGCGCCCAGGACGAAGGTCTGCCCCTCGGCCATGTCGTGCCGCTCCAACAGGAAGGGGAAGCGCTGCTGCACCTGCGCCAGCCGATCGATCGGGGCTTGCAGGGTAATGCCCAAGAAGGCGCGCTCCGCTTTCAAGCTGTCGAGCACCGCCGCCACTTGCGCGGCATCGAGGCCGGTGAGGTCGCAATGCTTGCGTAGTTCGTTGGTCGTTCCCCAGCGATCGAAGTAGAAGCGCAGCACATGTTCCGGCGCGTCGGATAGCGCGGGGATGCCGTCCCTGTTCGCTTGAAGGATGCCTTTGGTGATGGCCTCGTACCGGCTGTGGTAGGCCACAGCGAAGTGCTTGCGGACACCGATGAGCGTGGACACGGAGACCAGCACCACCAAGCCGGCGAGCGTTGCGGTGCGGGGGAAGGCCAAGCCGCGAAGCCCTGACAGCAGAAGCAACAGCACGTACGGGAAGGCGAAGAGCACCACGGAATGTTGAAGCACCGGGGCGCGCCACACCGAGTACGCGTAGGTGATCAGGTAGGGGAGCAGGCCCCAGCACACCGCGAGCACCAGCAGTTCTTTTGAGAAGGTCTTGTTGCGGAAGCCTCGCACCAGTGCCCAGACCACCAAGGCCCCCAGCAGCAGCCCGAATGCCCATGACCAATGCGTAATGAAGCGGGCATGGGTAACGAACCAGCCCAGCGAAGGCTTCGCCAGCCATTCGTCCAACCCCTTCCAGGCGAACTGCTTCAACAAGAGGAACACGTTGGGCAGGTAGAGCGCTACGGCGCCCATGCTTGCCAGGAGGTAGGCTTTGCGCTGCGCTGGAGCCACCAGCCAGAGAACAGCGATGCCGATGAGCAGGGCTTGCAACAAGGCGAGGTGATGCACGTAACCGCTAGCCGCCGCTGCCAGCGAGAAAGCGATCAACGCAAGGCGGCTTCCCCCGTCGCGGTAACGCAAGAGGCTGTCGGCCATGCACGCGGTCGTGAGCAGCCCGAAGGCGTAGGGGCGGGCCAATTGACCGTACAGCACGGTGTATTGGAGGGTGGCCAATACGGCGATCATGATCAGCGCCACCGAGGTGTCCGTAAGCCGCACGGCCATGCGGTACAGGAACACCAGTGCCAGCAGGGAAGCGCCGATGAAGGGGGCCTTCACCCACGCTTCGCTCTGGTCGCCGATCGACGTCCAAGCCCACAGGAACACCTGCACGCCGGGCGGATGGGTGTCAACACCCACAACGCCTTTCGCCAGCGTTTCACTAAGGGTCGGGTACAGTCGGATCAGCGCGCTCAGCTCGTCGTGGACGTAGGGCAGATGGGGCAGGTCCCAGGCGCGGAGGATGAGCGCGAGCAGCAGCAGCAGGGCCAGGAGCAGGCGTTCGGCGGGTGTGCCGGGGATCCAGCGTGCGGTGCTGGGCTCAGCTTTCACGGTCCATGTCCCGTTGCACGTCGCGGCTCTTCATGCTCTCACGCTTGTCGTACAGCTTCTTGCCCTTGGCCAGCGCGATGTCCAGTTTCGCACGGCCATTGGTGTCGATGAACAGGCGCACGGGGATCACGGTGATGCCTGTGTCCTTCAGCTTGCGCTGCAGCTTGTTGAGCTCGGTGCGGTGCAGCAACAACCGGCGGTCGCGCTTGGGCTCGTGGGCGTAGTGCTTGGCGTTGGCGTACGCTTCAATGGTCATGTTCCGCACCACCAGGTCGTCCTTCTCAAAGGCACAGAACGCCTCGTTGATGCTGGCCTTGCCCGCGCGGATGCTCTTGATCTCCGAACCCATGAGCTGAATGCCACAGGTGAACGTATCGAGCAGATGGTACTCGAACGAAGCCTTGCGGTTCTTGATCTCTTGGGTGGGGGCGGCCATCGGTTCGCTGCGGGCGGAGCGCGAAACTACGGGCTGCGGCCATCGCGCCGGTCGTTCACAGGAACAACCGTGCGCATCGTTCAGCTCCCGCTCAGGCTGCGTCGGGCGTCCAGCATGTGCGTCAGGATCAGGTCCCGCTCGCGCAGCATGGCCTTCTTGCGTTCGTCCTTCACCAGGAAGAGAAAGCGGATCACGCGCGCGAAGCGCTGCATCTCTGTCCAATAGAACAGGGTGATATAGCCGGTGAGGGGAATCAGGAAGAGAAGGACCATCAGGCCCCAGGTCCCGATCCAATGCCCGAACACCCACAGCTCCAGCGCATAGAACAGCGGGAAGGTGACGAGCCCCACCACCATCTGCACCGGCGCCTTGTACTCCAGTTCCGCCCGCAACGCATTGAACACGAGCGATGGCAGGATGTAGGGTACGTAGTTCGTGATCAGGCCGAAGAGGTACACGGGTAGTAGGAGCACGAACTCAAGCAGGTAGCCCGCACAGACAAGGGCCTTGTTCTTTCGAAGGAAGGGCTCGGCGTAGAACCCCGGCGTCAGGTGGTCGGTGTCCAAGGTGTTGAAGAAGGAAAGCAGTTTCGCCGCTGTCTCGCCGTAGAGATCCGGCCGCGTTCCGCGGATGTGGTGCAGGGCCTCGGCCAGCTGCTTCCTTAGCTCCAGCGAACGCCTCGGGTCGGCGTGCAGATCGGCGTCCGGCGCCGCGTAAGCCGTGTAGAAGGCATGGGCCTTGATCAGCAGATCCTCCTGTTCCTTGCCGGTGGTCCACGGCACGTTCTTCGCCAGCGCGCGGCGGATGTCCGCGGTCAGCAGGTCCACCGCTTCTTCCTCGTCGCGCAGGAACGTCGCCTTGTAGGCAGCCACTTCGAGCTGCGGTTCCACAGTGATGGCGACCATGCTGCGGAACTGGATCGCATCCGAATAGTCCAGCGCCACAGGCAGGATCCGTAGCCCACCCGCGAAGCCCTTGGATGCTTCATAGCTGAGCGCGATACGCGCGGTGCCGGTCTTGATCTCGCGCAGGTTGAGCTCGTACAGGCTGCTGCCTTCGGGGAAGATGAGGAAGGTGCCACCGGTGGCCAGGTACTCGTGGCACTTCGAGAAGGCTTCTGCATTGTCCCGCTTCTCCCCGGGGGCAACATCCTTCTTTCTGAAAATGGGAATGGCGTGGAAGTAGCGCAGGAAGGGGCGCAGCAGGCGGTTGGTGAACAGCCCGGCGTTGGCCACGAAGCCGATGCGCTGCTCCGCCAAGGAGGCCACCAGCAAGGGGTCCATCAAGGTGTTCGGATGGTTGGACACAATGATCAGCGGGCCCGCCGCCGGTAGGTTCCGCTCACCGCTCACCACGATCCGCTTGAAGAAGACGGAGGTGGTGATCCGCACCAAAGCCTTGATGAAAGGATAGAGCATCGCGCATGCAAGATGCGCGATCGTGGAGCAACTCGTGGTGGCCGGGCTGGTGCCCGAGGGACCGACGCGTTTGGGGGATCACCCCGCCGAAACGATCAGCACGGGCACCTTCACCCGGTGCCGCACCGCATCCAGCGTGGAACCGAGCAGCAGGTCCTTGATGCCACGGTGACCGTGCGCACCCATCACGAGCAGGTCAGCCTGCTCCTCTTCGACAAGGGCCACGATGCTGCCGATCACTTCGCCTGCGCCAGTGCGCGCTGTAGCACTGTAGCCGCCTGAGATAAGCTGGTCCAGGTAATGCTGCAGGTTTGCGGCGTCGTCAATGGCCTCGCGGTCGTCCGCTTGGGGGCCGATGTAGCGCGCCACGGCCGATTCGGTGATGTGGATGAGCACGTAGGTGGCCTCCTTGCCGCCCTGGCCCAAGGCTGCGGCCACCGTGCGTTGATCGTGCGCACTGAAATCCACCGTGATGCAGATGCGGCGCGGACGGCCGGGGTCCGCCAGCAGCAGGCTGGGCGCCGTTGCATCCAAGTGCGTGCGCGCTGGGCGCGAGCGGTTGATGAAGGGCTTGATGGCGATGTAGAGCAACAAGGCGAAGGCTCCGCAGACAATGGGTACCACCAGCGCCTTCACCCAGAACGCGGTAGCGCCGCCCATGCCGATCCACGAACCGATCTCCTGGATCACCAACCGTGCGTTGAGGACCACGATGATGAGCGCCGTAAGCCAGGCCAGCACCTGCACCCACAGCTTGATCGTGAACTCGCCCATCTGCTTGCGGTCGGAGCAGAAGTGGATCAGGGGGATCACCGCGAAGCCCAGCTGCAGGCTGAGCACCACCTGGCTCAATACGAGCAGCTCGCCCAGCGAATCCTCGCCGAAGTACAGGATGCACGCCACGGCCGGCACGATGGCGATGAGGCGGGTGAGCAGGCGCCGCAGCCAGGGCCGGATACGCAGGTCCAGGTAGCCTTCCATCACGATCTGCCCGGCCAAGGTGCCGGTGATGGTTGAGCTCTGCCCGGAGCCGATCAGTGCGATGGCGAAGAGCGCGGGGGCGAGCGTTCCGAACAGGTCGCCGAGCAGCACATGCGCCTGGTCGATCTCCGCCACTTCGAAGTGCCCGTGCGTGTGGAAGGCGGCAGCTGCCAGAATGAGAATGGCCGCGTTCACCAGGAAGGCGACGTTCAGCGCCACTGCGGTATCGATGAAGTTGAAACGAACGGCTTCGCGCTTGCCCTCGGAGCTGCGCTCGAACCGGCGGGTCTGAACCAGGGAGCTGTGCAGGTAGAGGTTGTGCGGCATCACCGTGGCGCCGATGATGCCGATGGCGATGTACAGGGCATTGTCCGAAAGAGCTGAGGGAATAAGGCCCTTGAGGATCGACGTGGCCTCTGGTTGAACGATGAACATCTCCATGAGGAACGACAGGCCGATCAGCGAGACCATGGAGATGATGAAGACCTCCATGACGCGCATGCCACGGTGCATCAGGAAGAGGATGAGCAATGTGTCCAAGGAGGTGATGAGCACGCCGTAGAGCAAGGGCAGTTCGAAGAGCAGGTTGAGGCCGATGGCCATGCCGATCACTTCCGCCAGGTCACAGGCCGCAATGGCGATCTCCGCAAGCACATACAACGGAATGTTGACGATGGGAGGGTAGGTGTGGCGTGAGGCTTGCGCCAGGTCCAGCCCGCGTACAATGCCCAGTCGTGCACTGAGGCTTTGCAGCAGCAGGGCCATCAGGTTGCTCATCAGCAACACCCAGATCAGCTGGTAGCCGAACGCACTGCCGCCCGCAATGTCAGTGGCCCAGTTGCCGGGATCCATGTAGCCCACGCTCACCAGGTACGCAGGGCCCAGGAAGGCGAACAGGCGTCGCCAGGTGCCGCGCCCTTGCGGGATGCTCACGCTGCTGTGCACTTCGCTGAGCGAACGGTCCTTGCCTTCCTTCATCGCCGTTCCATCAGAAGGTGTTCGGCCACACGTCCGCTCACCACGTGCACCGGCCCTTGCTTGGTGCGTAGTTCCACGCTGCCATCGAAATCCTGCCTCGCGCGCACCTCCGCTTCCAAGCCGATGCCGATGCCCTTTTCATTGAGCAAGTGCAGCAGGCTGTCGCTCGGGTCCTTCACGGCCACCAGCCGGATGCGCTCGCCCACTGCGCAGTCCACCAACGGCAGGGTGACCCGTTCGGGGAAACGCCCTTGTGCGTCGGGGATGGGGTCGCCGTGCGGGTCGAAGGCGGGGCGCCCGAGGTATTCGTCCAGCCGCTCCACGAGCTTTTCACTGCCCACGTGTTCGAGTTGTTCAGCCACCTCGTGCACCTCGTCCCAGCCGAAGCCCAGCCGCTGCACCAGGAAGGTCTCCCACAGACGATGCTTGCGCACCAGCATCAGGGCCTGCCTGCGGCCTTTGGTGGTCAGCGTAGCGCCGTAGTAGGGTGCATGCTTCACCAAGCCTTTCTCAGCCAGCTTCTTCAGCATGTCGGTCACGCTGCTGGCCTTGGTGTGCAGGCGGTCCGCAATGTCCTTCGTGAAGGCGCTGGTGCCGGCCTGTTGCAGGCCATGGATGGCCTTGATGTGGTCCTCTTCGCTGCGGGTGAGTGAGGTGGTCATCGCGCCGCAAAGATGGGTGAAAATTAGGCTTGACTAAAAATAATTTACATTTGCCCTCAGTTCAGATCTCCATGCGTCTCGTTCTCCTCCTCGTGTCGCTCGTGCTTGTCGGTTGCCACAAGCTGATGCCCGATGCCCCTGCTGAGGATCAGCTGTTGGACGGCCCGGTGGATGGGCTTTCCACGGATGAACAAGCGCGGTTCCTGGCCGGTGACGTGGCCTTCAACGACGAGGTCTTCACCTCGGCCACCGGATTGGGACCCTTGTTCGTTTCGACCTCCTGCGGAAGTTGTCACGCCGGCGATGGACGTGGCCATCCGTTCACGTCGCTTACACGTTTCGGGCAGAACGATGGCACGGGCAATCAGTACCTGGATCAAGGTGGACCGCAATTGCAGCACCGCGCATTGCCAGGGTTCGCGCCGGAAGAGGTGCCTGCCGGAGCTACGTCGACCCGTTTGCTGCCCCCCCCCAATACCGGTCTGGGCTTTCTGGATGCCGTGCCGGATGCCATGATCCTTGCGCTCGCCGACCCCGACGACCTGGATGGCGATGGCATCTCCGGCACACCCAACTGGATCACGACACCGGCATACATTACGCATCGCCCTGCTCCGGTGGAACAAGGGGGCAAGCACATTGGTCGCTTTGGTCGCAAGGGTGCCGCGTACGATCTCCTTCAGCAGACCGCCAACGCGTACAATCAGGACATCGGTATCACCAGCAACTATGAGCCGGTCGATACTTACACCGGTGCTATCCTGGACCCGGAGGTGAGCAACAGCACAGTGGATCAGGTGGTTTTCTACTTGCTCACATTGAAGGCTCCCATTCAACGCGACAAGGATGATCCGCAGGTGATCGCCGGGGAGCAGGTGTTCACCGCAGTGGGCTGCGCGAAGTGCCATACGCCTGAACTGGTCACGGGTCCGTCGCCGATAGCGCCGCTTGCGAACAAGACCGTCAGGCCTTACTCGGACCTGCTGCTCCACGACATGGGATCCGGGCTTGATGATGGATACACCGAGGGCAGCGCACTTACGAGCGAGTGGCGCACACCACCGCTTTGGGGACTTGGTCTTTCAAGCGATTCCCAAGGGGGTAGTTACTTCCTGTTGCACGATGGACGAGCCACGACCATTGAGCAGGCCATTGAAGCGCACGACGGCGAAGGCCAGGCCAGCCGCATAGCCTACCAGCAACTTTCAACCACGGACCGCGAAGCCCTGCTCCGCTTCCTCGAAAGCCTCTGAATCATGGAACGACGCTCATTTCTTCGCCTCAGCGGTATGGGTACCTGTGCGGCAGCTACCGGAATGCTCTCACTAGCTGGCTGCGCCAGCATCCCACACGTACTGGCCACAGCCGGGGAAGGAGGTTGGCGCGTACGCAAGGACGCCTTTGCGATCGAAGGGAAGGACAGCTTCCGACGCAGCATCATTGTGGAAGTGCAAGGGCTTGAAGCACCTGTGATCGTGTACCGCAACGGTGATCAGGACCACATCGCCCTGCTGATGCGCTGCACGCACAAGAACGCGGAGCTCAACGTGTCCGGCGATCAACTCACCTGCCCGGCACATGGCAGTGCTTTCAGCAACAGTGGCGCCGTGCTGGAAGGACCGGCTTCGCAGCCCTTGAAGCGATTCCCCGTGACCTATGCGGGTGAAGATCTCGTCATCGCGACCCAATGAAAAGGCTGCTGCTCTCGGTCCTGTTCGTACATCAACTAGCCGCGATGTTCGCACAGGGTGATACGATCCCCGTAACGCCCGACACCATGAAGCTGAACATGGACGCGGTCTATGGTCGTCCGTTCCAGCAGCTGGGTGGGGGGAGCATTGCGCTGGGCGGTTATGTGGAGGCCAATACGCGTTACTCGAACACCGACGGTATTTCCGAAGGTCTCTCTTTCCAGTTGCCAAGGCTTACCCTCTTCATCAGCAGCAGCATCACGCGTCGCATCAAGTTCCTCACGGAGATCGAACTGGAGGAGGGGGGCAAGGAGATCAACATCGAGTTCGCCTCTATTGACCTTGCCTTGCATCCCATGCTGAACCTGCGTGGTGGCGTGTTGATGAACCCCATTGGCGCCTTCAACCAGAACCACGATGGGCCGAAGTGGGAGTTCGTTGATCGGCCCATCGCCAGCACCACCATCATCCCCGCCACTTGGAGCAACGTGGGCTTCGGCCTGTACGGCAAGACCGCCAGAGGAGCGTGGGTCTACGCCTACGAGGCCTACCTCACCAATGGATTCGATGGAAGCATCGTGGACAACGCTCAAGGTCGCACATGGCTGCCAGCCGCGAAGGCGAACTCCGAACGGTTCGAAGAAAGCTCCAACGGCGTTCCCTTGGTCACCCTTAAAGGCGCCATCAAACACCGTTGCTATGGTGAGTTGGGCTTGTCCTGGATGGGTGGCGTGTACAACCGCTTCCAGGAAGATGGGCTCAAGCTCGATGTTCGGCGCCGCGTTGATCTGCTCGCGATCGATTACACCGCGCGTTTCGGCACCCATGGTCCGGCCATCACTGCTGAGCACGTGTGGGCCATGGTCGATGTGCCGGATACCTATACACAGCAGTATGGCAGGGCGCAACGCGGCGGCTTCGTCGACTTCGTTCAGGCGATCATGCGGAAGCCCGTGTTCGGTTGGAAGGACGCCTGCCTGAACCTGGCTTTGCGGGCTGAGTATGTGGACTACAACGTCGGTACGTTCAATGAGACCGGTGGGAATATCGCCGACGAGCTTGTCGCGATCACAGGAGGCATCGGCTTCCGTCCGGCCTCGGGTACAGTGCTCCGTGCCAACTACGGATACGAATGGCAGCGGGACCTGCTGGGGAATCCTGCAAGCCGGACCGCGAAGGTGCTTGTGGGCGTGTCCAGCTACTTCTGAACAGATGACCCTCAGGCCTGGCCGCTACCTTTGCGGCCGATGTACAAGCTTCTTCGTCCGCTCCTGTTCCGCTACGACCCCGAACGGGCGCACCACCTCACCTTCAACCTGCTCGAGGTCGCGGTGAAGGTGCCCGGAGCGCTGAAGCTCGTTGGCGGCTCACGTCCTCCGGCCAATGCCGCTGTGAAGGTGATGGGGCTGCTGTTCCCGTCCCCCGTTGGCCTTGCGGCCGGCATGGATAAGGATGCCAAGCATGTGAACGCCCTTTCCGCGCTGGGCTTCGGATTCATCGAGGTGGGCACGCTTACCCCGCTGCCTCAGCCTGGCAATGACAAGCCGCGCCTGTTCCGTCTGCCTGCGGACCGGGCACTGATCAATCGCATGGGCTTCAACAACGGTGGCGTCGTGGCCGCTGTGGAGCGGTTGAAGCGGCGCAAGCCTGGGATCCTCGTCGGCGGCAACATCGGCAAGAACAAGGCAACACCGAACGAGCAGGCCATTGATGACTATGTGAAGTGCTTCGATGCGCTGCATGCGGTGGTGGACTACTTCGTGGTGAACGTGAGCAGCCCCAACACCCCCGGCCTTCGCGAACTGCAGGACAAGGGACCTCTGCTGGAGATCCTGAACCGCCTGATGGCACTGAATGCCCAGCGCACGGATCAAGGTGTGCTGCGAAAACCCATCCTACTGAAGATCGCACCCGACCTGAGCAATGCGCAGCTCGATGATGTGATCGCCGTGGTGAAGGAGAGCGGCATCACAGGCGTTATCGCAACGAACACGACCATTTCACGTGATGACCTGGAGACCCCTGCGGTAGAAGTGGTCGCCATGGGCGCTGGTGGACTTAGCGGCGTACCCGTGCGTGATCGAAGCACCGAGGTGGTCCGCTACTTGCGCGATCGGATGCCCAGGCCGATCGTGATCATCGGGGTCGGTGGCATCGATAGTGCCGCCGCTGCAATGGAGAAGATCGAGGCCGGAGCGGACCTGGTGCAGGTCTACACGGGATTGATCTACGAAGGACCCGCGCTGGTGAAGCGCATCAACGAAGCCTACGCGCGATGGAAAGGGTGAAGCTGATCGAGTGCCCACGGGATGCGATGCAAGGCATCGGTCCCTTCATACCCACCGATGTGAAGGTGGCCTACCTCAACACCCTGCTCCAGGTCGGTTTCGATACCATCGACATTGGCAGCTTCGTGAGCCCCAAAGCCATTCCACAACTGGCCGATACGGCCGAGGTGCTGTCGCGGATCGATCGCACGGGATCGCGCAGCAAGTTGCTGGTGATCGTCGCCAACGAACGCGGCGCAGAGGAAGCCGTGAAGCAGGAGGTGGTCACCTACCTCGGCTATCCCTTCAGCATCAGTGAGACCTTCCAGCAGCGCAACACGAACACAAGCATCGAAGGTTCCTGGAAGCGGACCGCCCACATCGCGGAGCTGGCCCAGGCACAAGGCAAGGAGCTGGTGGTGTACATCAGCATGGCCTTCGGGAACCCGTACGGTGATCCATGGAACGCAGAGGTGGCCCTCCAATGGACCGAACGGCTGGTAAAGGAGCTCGGCGTCCGCATCATCGCCCTTAGCGATACAGTGGGTGTGGCACAGCCCAAGGACATCCGTTCCATGTTCGGCACCCTGATCCCGGCCTTGCCTGAGGTGGAGTTCGGCGCACACCTGCACTGCAGCCCCGACAACTGGATCACGAAGACGCAGGCCGCGTGGGATGCAGGATGCCGCCGGTTCGATGGCGCCCTCAAAGGCTACGGCGGTTGCCCCATGGCAGAAGATGAACTGGTAGGCAACCTGCAGACCGAGCTGTTCGTGGGTCACCTCGAAGCCAAAGGCTTTCCGACCGGCTTGAACTTCGACATGCTCGATCGTGCGGTGCAGCAGGCGGTGGGTGTGTTTCCGGGGTAGACCTTGTCTCACACGGAGGCACGGCGACACGGAGGGGCCAAGTTGACGATGCGCTTGATCCCTTGCTTGAGCAATGGAGCGCCGAAGTTGATCAGTAGGCCTACTCGTAGGTCCATGAGCTTCAGGTAGGTGAGCACTTGCTTGAAGTGGACAGCGGCCAACGATTCCACGGACTTCAGTTCGACGACCACCAAGCCGTTGACCAGAAGGTCGATGCGCAATCCATTGTCGAATTGCACACCCTAATAGGTGAACACGACATTCTTCTCGCGTTCAACCTTCAGGCCGCGCTTCATTAAGCGCACGGTCAGGAGGGTGGAATACACGGATTCAAGGAGCCCGGGACCAAGGTCCTTGTGGAGGTGGAACGCCTCGTCGACGATGATCCCCGTCAGCTCTTCATGATGCTCCGTGGGGTATCCAAGATATTCCGTGTCTCCGTGCCTCTGTGTGAGACCTACGCCTTTCTCAGTTCGATCACGGTGATCTCCGGAGGCATCCCTACACGACCAGGGAATCCGATGAAGCCGAAGCCACGGTTCACATAAAGGTGTTGCTCATCCTTCGCGTAATGGCCCGCCCAGTGCTTATAGACCCACTGCGCCGGGCTGTAGGTCTGCCCAGCGATGGTGATGCCGAACTGCGCGCCGTGCGTGTGTCCGCTGAGGGTGAGGTCGATGCCGGTGCCAAGCACTTGTTCTTCCCAATGCGTAGGGTCGTGACTCAGCAGAATGCGGTACGATGAAGGGTCACTGCCGGCCATGGCCTTCTTCAGGTCACCGTACTGTTGAAAGCGTTTCCCCCAGTTCTGAACGCCAAGCAGGGTGATGGATTCGCCATCCTTCTCGATGCGTGTGTGCTCGTCCAACATCAGCCGGAAGCCTGTTGTGGCGTGGTGTCGCTTCAGCTTTTCCAGGTTGGCGCGCTTTGCTTCCAGGCTGTCCCAATGGGCATAGTCAGAGTAATCGTGGTTGCCCAGGATCGAGTATTTGCCGAGGCGGGCCTTCATGCCTTTCAGAACGTCAAGCCAAGGCTCGGCCTCATCGGCGTAGTCGTTCACCAGGTCGCCGGTGAAGAAGATCAGGTCCGGGCGTTCCGCGTTGATCAGGTCAATGCCCTTCTGAACAATGTCCGTTCCCGAGGGGAAGCTGCCCAGGTGCATGTCGCTGATCTGCACGATCCGCAGGCCATCGAAGGCTGCTGGCAGGTGCTTCGCCTCCAAGTGCACACGGGCCACTTTGAAGTTCCGTCGTCCATGGGTGATCCCGTAAAGCACGCCCCCAAAAGGAATGGCCGCCAGCGCCAAGCCGATCTGCGACAGGAAACGCAACCGGGTAACGGGCTCACCTCCATCCACAGGCGCGCCGGGCGCCAGCTTTCCGAAGAGCCAGCGGAACAGCTCCAGCAGATCCTCTAGGCCATGGAACACGACGATCACGACCTTCGGAAGAAGGAAGAGCATCAGCAAGGCCGCCAGGGAGAACATGAACGAGTGGTTCCGCGTGTTGCGCAGTTCCTGAACGCTCACCGCCGCCCACACAAGTATTGCCAGCATGCCGATGGAAATGGCCCAGTACACCAAGCGCACCCAGCGCTTTCCGCCAGGACCCAGACCGTCCAAGGCCGTGCTGATGCCCCGGAAGGCGTAGATGTCGATCAGGACCAGGATGCCGATGAAGATGAGGAAGCCGATCATGCCGCGAGAGGTCATGCGTGAGGCCCTGGAACGGGCGGTTCAGTGGATGGGAAGCGCAAAGGTGGGGTGGCGAAGGCTTGGCCCATGTCGATCTGGTTGAACGGCAAGTGTTCGTGGGCGGTGGTCCATAGGCAGCGACAGCCATCCGAACAACGTCCTGAATTTGGCCGCTTCTTGCGCGGTATTTTTACCCCTCCGGATGTTCAACAGATCCATCACCTTCCTGTTCGCCCTCGGCTTCCTGGCAGTGGGCCAAGCGCAGATCACGTGGCGACGGGCCTACGGAGCGCTTGGGCCGGATGAAGGAAGGCATGTGAAGGTGATGACCACCAGTGACTTTCTGGTGGCCGGGAATACCGGCAGCTTCGGACCCGGCACCGGTGACGCCTATGTGCTGAGGCTCGACCCTGATGGTGAGCTTATGGGTTCCTACACCTACGGGTCGATGGATGTGGAGCGGGCCACGGGTCTTTCGATCCTCTCTGATGATTCGTGGTTGCTTGGCGGGGTCACCAATGGGAATGTAGGTCAGGGCTACGACGGCTGGCTTGTGAAAGCCGCTCCCGATGGTTCTCCCCAGTGGGAGAAGTTCTACGGCGGTGCGGATTGGGACTTCTTCGAGAGCGTGGAACCTGGTTCCGGTGGAGGTTCGATCCTCGCAGGTAGGACCTACAGCACCGGTGCAGGTGGCAGTGATGCCTGGTTGGTCCGCGTGAATGATACAGGCGACACGCTGTGGACACGCACCTTCGGAACAGCTGAGGAGGAGGGTTTCTACGATGCACGGCAGACCGATGACGGCGGCTACATCGCTGCTGGATACCGTGTTGATACGGGTGGTGATCGGGACGCGTGGCTCGTGCGCCTTGCTCCGGACCTTACCGTTCTCTGGGATACCAACGTGGGTGGCGACAGTGCGGATGTGGCACGCGATGTGATCGCCACTGCGGATGGGGGATTCTCCATCGTTGGGAGCACCGAGAGCTATTCCCAATGGGTCGAACACCTGCACGCGAAAGTTGATGCCTCAGGGGCCCTGCTTTGGGTGCGCCACTGGGGGCAGATCAACGATCAGGAAGCCTATGAACATGTGGAGCTCATCGACGGTTCATACCTAAGCGCAGGATATACCCGGACTTCGGGTGGTGGGGGTAGTGATATGTTCCTGTTGAAGAGCGACCCAACGGGTGATTTCGTTTTCGGTCGGACCTTCGGTGGTGATGACGATGATGCTGGTGCTGGTCTGGATCTATTGGCGGATGGCTTCGTTCTGGCTGGGACCACACGATCCTACGGTACTGGTGGTGACGACGTCTTCGTGGTTCGTACGGATCTGAACGGAGCTACGCTGTATGAAACGGTGTCACCGACCTTCGACCCCCTATCGATCAGTGATCCGGGGCCATCTGCGAACGCCTCACTCACCCTCTTCCCCTCACCCTCATCAGGTCCACTGACGGTGCGCGCCAACGAGCGCTTGCGTGAGGTCGCGATCTGGGATGTGACCGGACGCCGGGTGCTCGCCCAACAGCTGCAAGGCCTCGAAGCGCGGCTGGATCTCGACCTGCCGGCCGGCACGTATGTGCTGACCGCCACAACGGAACAGGGCCAGGTGCTTCGTCAGGCCTTCATCCTTCAGCGCCCGTGATCCGGAACGGGGCCGAGGACATGCGCTTGTCGCTTCTGCTGGGCCACGCCGTCTTCTTCACCTTGTTCGTCCTCGGCTGGCAGCACGCCGAAGCGCGTATGATCCATGTGGATTCGGCTTGGCAGTTCTTCAAGTGGATCAACGTCGATGGCGTTCAGGTGGAAGCCCATCGCTATTCGGCGGTGCTGCCTCAGTTGGTCATCAAGCTGCTCTTGATCTGTGGGGCCTCGCTGAAGACGCTGGTGATCGCGGCTTCCGAAGCACATGTGCTTGTCGGATACGCCGTTTTCCTGATCTGCGCCTACCTGTGGCGTGCCCCGAAGGCCGCGCTCGGATGCGCCTTGGCCACGGTGCTCTGTACGCGTCTCGCGTTCTACGGCCCGGTACTGGAGGCCAACTACCTCACCTGCTATCCCTTCGTATTGCTTGGCTGGTTTGAAGCCAGAGGCGAAAGCCATGGCGCATGGTCCGTGGCGATCGCTTGTACCTTGCTACTGGTGGCCTTGGTTGTGCACCCGGTCGGCTGGGTGGTGATGGGGGCTCTTCTCGCCTTTCAATACGTCCAAACTCCGACGCAACGTCCGCTGCTTCGCTGGTTGATCGGTGTCTGCCTGCTCTGGGCCGCATTGGGCCGCTTGTTGCTTCCACCTTCACCCTATGAGTCGGGCCTCTATTCCGCAGTGCTCGCCAATGTGCAAGATGTATCCCACTGGGCGGGTTGGAGCTCGGTCGAGTTCCTGGTAGGACACACCTGGTCCTACACGACCCATTTCCTGCCGGTCTGGATCCTGATGGCAATGCTGGTCATGGCGCTGGCCCGGGAACGGAAGGGACCTGAACTGTTGGTCGTTCTGCTCGGTTGGTTGGGCTTCATCATGCTGAACGTGTTCACGTATGCACAGGGAGAAACGGCCGTGATGATGGAGAAGAACTTCGTGCCTTTGGCCACCTTGGTCGCTGTTCCCGCGGTCGGATCGATGATGAACGTGCGTGGCCCTTGGCGTTCGGCGGTCCTATGCTTGTTCGCGCTGGTGGTCTTCGTGAAATTGCGTGACATCTCCTTCGCAGCGCGCCCCATGGAGGAACGTCTCGCCACGATCGGATCCTTGGTGGAGGATGCGCGTGCACAAGGGATACGGAAAGCCGTTTCCGGTCATGATGAGCTTGTTCAGCGGGGCCTCGGCGTGCATTGGGCCCTGGCTTTCGAGACCCTCTTGTGTTCTTCCTTGGAAACGCCTGCAGCCAGCACGACCGTGCTCTGCGCTAGTGAGAACTCGGGCTGGGATCATACGGAAGGTGTTGATCTTGGGGTTTTTGGTTCTGAGGTGATGCCCGGTTCCTTGAATACCCATTATTTTAACCTGCCTATAGGTGCTTATCGGCGGTTGAGCCTACCAGACGAACTCCCCTGACCGATGGATGATGCGATCCTTTCCACCACGCTCCGGTTACATGCTGCGGCCGGTTTCATTGCGTTGGTGATGGCCCCGCTGGCCATGCTCGTGCGCAAGGGCGGCGATTGGCACCGGCGCTGGGGAAAGACCTTCTTCTATGCCATGGCAGTGGTGGCCGTGACCGCCATCGTGGCCGGTATCCTGCGCCCGAACATCCTCATGGGCTTGGTGGCTTTGTTCAGCTTTCACATGGTAGCTTCCGGTTATCGGGCGCTCTATCTGAAACGCATTCATCAGGGCCAGCGCCCGGAACTGACGGATTATGTGCTGCACGGTACCGCAACGCTCTTCAATGGAGCGCTCTTTCTCTGGGGTGTGATCCACCTGGCCTTGGGGCACCGGGATAGTGGCAGCATCATTTTCACCGTGTTCGGTGCCATCGGGCTCATGATGGTGTGGGGGCAGCTCCGACGCTTCTTCAAATCGAACCACGACAAGCGCGAATGGTTCTATGCTCATATGACCGGTTTCCTCGGAGGCTACATCGCCACGGTGTCGGCCTTTTCCGCGGTGAACATGCACATGATCAAGCCGATGTGGCTGCAATGGCTGTGGCCCACCATGCTCGGGGCCCCGCTCATCGCCCTCTGGATCCGCTACTACAAGCAGAGCTTCGCCAAAGGCAAGCGCATGCACGCCATGACGGACATCCGGATCCGCTGAGGAGCATTCCACACCGCCCGAGCTCCCGAGGTCACCTTTCCGTAGAGCGGTACCTTCGCGGCCATCGCCTCCGCATTCAGCTTCGGCGAGCAACGCATGACCGCTCGAACACCCCCTTGCGTCTTCTCCGTGGACGTGGAGGAGTGGTTCCACATCCTCGACGTGCCCTCCACACCACCCATGGACCAATGGGACCGGCAGGAGTCGCGCGTGGAGGCGTCCTTCCGCCGCATGCTCGATGTGTTCGCCGAGAAGCAGGTGCGCACCACGCTCTTCTTCCTGGGTTGGGTGGCCGAGCGCCATCCGCAGTTGGTGAAGGAGGCCGCTGCCCAAGGTCATGAGATCGCTTCGCACGGCTACGCCCATCAGCTGGTCTACCAGAACGACCGTCGCCATTTCACGGAGGATGTGCGTCGTGCAAAGGGTGTGATCGAGGACGCTTCCGGCAAAGCCGTGTTCGGGTACCGCGCTCCTGGGTTCAGTGTCACCAAGGAAACCCCTTGGTTCTTCGAAGCGCTGGCCGAGACCGGTCACGCGTACGACAGTTCCATCTGGCCGGGCAACCGCAACCACGGGGGATGGCCCGGTGCTTTGCCAGTGCCGCATGTGGTCCCAACTGCGAAAGGCGACATCGTGGAATTCCCCATCTCGCTGGTGCGGACCTTGGGTCGTGACATGTTCTTTTTCGGCGGTGGTTACCTACGCTTCTTCCCGTACCCCTTGATCCGCAGCAAGGCGCTTGAGGTGCTGGCCGAGCAGCGTTCAGTGGTGTTCTACCTGCATCCACGGGAAGTGGATCCCGGTCACCCAAGGCTGCCGATGAGCCTTAAGCGACGGTTCATGAGCTACGTCAACATCGACACCACCGAACTCAAGATGCGGCGGCTCTTCGATGACCTGCCCATGACCACGTTCGCCGACCTGCTCAAGGCCGGCGTGTCCCATCTTCCCAAGCAGGTGGCATGAGCGAGCCTACGCGGAAGGTCCTTTTCCTATACACCGAGCTGGCGCCTTATTTCCTGGCGTGTGTGGAACGCTTGGTGAACGACCACGATGTGGAGGTCCACATTGTGCGTTGGCCTGTGAACCGCGAGGCGCCCTTCGAGCTGCATTTCGCCGATCGTGTGAAGGTGCACGAGCGGGATGCCTTCGATGATCAGGCGTTGATGCGGTTGGTCCACGGCATCCGTCCGGATGTGGTGTTCGCCAGTGGCTGGGTGGACAAGAGCTACCTGAAGGTGTGCCGGGCCATGCACAAGCAAGGCATCCCCACGGTGATGTGCAGTGACACCGCCTGGCGTGGTGATGCCCGGCAGTGGGCCGCCGTGGCCGCGAACCGCCTCTGGCTTTCGCGAACCTTCAGTCATGCCTGGGTCACCGGCGAAGCACAGGCCACCTACGCACGCCGCCTCGGCTTCCCCGAACTGAACATCAAGCGCGGCTTCTACAGCGCCGATGTAGATCGCTTCCGTGCCCTGGGGGAGAAGCTCCTGGCGCAGCGCTCCCACCACTGGCCGCACCGTTTCCTCTGCGTGGCACGCTACATACCGACCAAGGGGCACCAACTGCTGTGCGATGTGTTCGCCCGGCTCTGCGAGCAAGGCGTGGCCGGTGATTGGGAATTGTGGATCGCTGGCACCGGTGAACTGCACCAGCAGGTGGTGAACTCGCCTTCGGGTCGCCACCCGCGCATCAAACACCTCGGCTTTGTGCAGGTGAAGGACATGCCCGCCGTGATGGAACAGTGCGGTGTGTTCGTGCTGCCGAGCAGCTACGAGCCGTGGGGCGTGGTGGTGCATGAGCATGCTTGCGCGGGCTTCCCCATGGTGCTGAGCAGTGCCGTCGGTGCAGGTGATCGCTTCCTTACGGAGACGGGGAACGGCTTCCGCTTCATCAGTGGCGATGCCGGAACGCTTTCATCCATGCTCCGAATGACGATGCTGAGCACCGATGCGGAACTGCTTGGCATGGGTCGACGCAGTGCCGAACTAGGCGCCCAATGGAACCCCAAGGAGTGGGCCCTGGTGGTGATGGATCTGATCAAAGCCAGGCGCCATGAAGCCTAAGGTCCTGGTGTTCATTGACTGGTACCTGCCAGGGTACAAGGCTGGCGGTCCGGTGCGTAGCATGGCCAACCTCGTGGACCATCTGCGTGGTCATGTAGATCTTCACATCGTCACCACCAACAGCGACTATACGGAGCAAGCGCCCTACCCGAACATCGCACCGGACGTGTGGACCACGCTTCCAGGAGGGGAAAAGGTCTGGTATGCTTCGCCATCCGGAGTGAATACGGCCACATGGCGAAAGTTGCTCGATCAGGAGGACTGGACCACGGTCTACATCAATGGCCTGTATTCACGTTGGTTCAGTGTGATGCCTTTGTGGCTGCTTCGGGGCAGTGCGCAACGCCGTGTGGTGGCCGTTCGCGGTATGTTGGCCGCAGGCATGCTGAAGCACGGATCGCTGAAGAAGCGGGCCTTCCTTGCAGCCATGAAGCTGCTGGGTTGTTACAAGGATGTTGTCTTTCAAGCCACGAACACCGAAGAGGTGGAGGACGTGAAGCAGTGGATCGGAACAGGCGCCGAGGTCCAGCTGGTCTCCAACCTCGGGCGCAAGCTGAAGGGCAAAGCACTGGCACCACGGATCAAGGTCCCCGGTGAGCTACGGCTGGTGAGCGTGGCCCGCATCGCCGTGGAGAAGAACACGCTCTTCGCCATTGAATGCCTCGCGCATGTGAACGGCAAGGTGACCTTCGACCTTTACGGACCGATCTATGACCAAGCCTACCGGCAGCAATGCGAAGTGGCGATCGCGAAGCTTCCCCCGAACGTGACGGTGGCACACAAGGGCACGGTAGCGCCGGAAGCGGTGGCGGATCTCTTTGCCAACTACCACGCCCTCTTCATGCCCAGCCAGGGCGAGAACTTCGGGCATACCATGGTGGAGGCGCTCGCATCCGGTCTTCCGCTCTTGATCAGTGATCGAACACCGTGGAAAGCGCTTGTGTCCCAACATGCGGGCTGGGACCTTCCCTTGACTGAGCGGAACCCGTTCACCGAAGCCACACAGCGCCTTGTCGATATGGATCAGGCGGCATATGATCCTTGGGTGGCAGGAGCATTCACGCTGGGCGAACGATATTTGAACGACCCGGCGCCGGTGAAACGCACGCTGGAACTCATCCTCCCATGACCACCGAACGTAAGCGCGTCGACCTGAGCCGCTTCAACAACGCGGATTTCCCGAAAGGTGCGGGTGGCGTGAAGATGACCCTCTGGTACTTCACGAACGCGCTCTTCTTCCTCAATCCGCTCTTCCCGTTCCGCTCTGTGAAGCCCGGCCTGTTGCGCCTGTTCGGGGCGAAGGTGGGCCAGGGCGTGGTGATCCATCCGGGCGTGAACATCAAGTATCCGTGGAAGCTGACGATCGGTGATCATGTGTGGATCGGGCAACGCGCCTGGCTCGACAACATCGATCGGCTCACGATCGGGAACCATGTGGTGATCAGCCAAGGCGCCATGATCATCCAGGGCAGCCACAACTACAAGCGCATCGACTACCCGACCATGAGCGGGCCTGTGGTGTTGGAGGAGGGCAGCTGGGTCGGTGCCGGGGCCATGGTCATGCTGGGCGTTACGCTCCGATCCCACAGTGTGCTCTCGGCAGGTGGGGTGGCCAACAAGGACTTGGAGCCCTACACGATCTATCAAGGGAACCCCGCACAGCCCGTGCGTGAGCGCGTGATCGAATGAGGTTCTCACTGATCACCGTCTGCTACAAGGCCGGCGAACAGCTCGCCGAGACCGTTGCCAGCGTGCGGGCCCAGACGCACCCGGACATCGAGCACATCATTGTCGACGGGGCTTCACCGGATGAGGCGACGAAGGCCGTGCTGCAGCGCTTGACCGACGGACGCACGTTGATCATCAGCGAACCGGACCAAGGTGTGTACGACGCCATGAACAAGGGCCTCGCACGGGCCACCGGCGATGTTGTGGGCTTCGTGAACGCTGGAGATATGCTCGAAGCACCGGACGTGATCGCCAAGCTGGACGCTGAGTTCCGGAATGGTGGTGCGGACGTGATCTACGGCGATGCCAACATGGTGGACCCCGACGATATCCGGAAGGTCCGACGTTTCTGGAAAGGTGGCGATTACGACCGGAACAACTTCCGCAAGGGTTGGATGCCGCCGCACTTGGGCACCTACATCCGGCGCAGTGCCTACCAGCGCTTCGGGCACTTCAACCTGCATTTCCGCATCGCGGCGGATTATGAGCTGATGTTCCGTTTCCTCTACAAGCATCGGCTCCATGCGCGTTATGTGCCGCTCACCATCGTGCGGTTCCGCTTGGGCGGGGCCAGCAACAAGAGCGTCAAGCACATCTGGAACGCGAACCGCGAGGTGCTTCAGGCCTGGAAGGTGAACGGTGAGCCTGTGAGCCCATTGCTCATGCTCGCGAAGCCGTTGCGCAAGCTTGCGCAGTTCTTCCACTGAACCGGATCAACGCACCACGGTGATCGCAGCTGGAAGCCAGTCCGCCCCCAGCTGTGGTCGCAACCAGTAGCGTCCCGAAGGCACCGCGGCCAGGTCCAGCCACTCATCACCGTATCCACGGAAGCGGCCTGCCACCACTTCACGCCCCGTAACGTCGACCAGGCTCCAATTGCCAAGCAAAGTGCCTTGACCACGACTTACCCTGATGGCTCCGCGCGTGGGGTTGGGGAAGAGGCCCAAGGTGCGGTCCGCATCATGTTCAGACACACTGTTGACGATGTGGGGCTCGGAGATCGATGTACAGACCACGCCGTAGCTCACTTCAACGGTGTACACACCTACGGAGCTTGCTTGCACGCACGGCGTGTTGCTGCCGGGAATGGGTGCGCCATCGAGGTACCACTGGTACGCCGAACCGGCGGGAGAGGCGCAGAGCTGCGCACCATTGGGTACGATCGTGGCCTGCGTCGCCGGGTCGAAGGTGAGGCTGATCACCACCCCGAGCTGTGCGATGTAGTTCGGACAGATGTCCGGTGCGCCGGAGACATGATAGTTTCCGGTGGTGGTCACCATCAACGTGTCATCGGTAGCGCCGGGAATGGCGATGCCGTTGTTCGTCCATTGGATGTTCACCGCGTAGGGCGTGCCGAAGATCAGCAGCACGGTGTCGCCTTCGCAGTGGTGCGCGTTGCCCATGCTGTCGATCACGGCCTGGTCCCCTTGATGGATCACATAGGGTGGCAGAAAGGCCCACCCGTCCACCAGCACCGGAGGGCTCATCTCGCTGCAGCTGTCCAAGGTCGCCAGCACAGTGAAGGTGTAGCCAGCGTCCACGTAGCCTACGCCCAGGTTCTGGAATACCGCTCCAGGTACTGCGATCCCTTCCTTGTACCACTGATAGCTTTCATAGACCTGTGTGGTCAGCATCACCACGTCATTCGGGCAAAGGATGGGCGCAGGTGGTGTGATGGTGGGGTCGAAGGGGCATTGAGCCAGCAGCGGAGTTGCAAGCAGGCCATGGAGCAGCAGGAGAGTAGCGCGCATGGATCAAGATGTTGTGGTGCGTTGACGCGCATAGGACGGCCAACGCTGCCTGAAGGTGACACACCGATCGTCACAGGACGAGCGGTTACCCTTGCTGACCAGAACAGAGCAGCATCGTCCTGATGCCATTTGAAGAAGTGCTGCGCATGAGCAATATGCCGTCAACGCCTTGCGGCGCGGAACCCATCCTGCACCTTGGTGCCGCGTGGTTCCACCCAGTTCGTGGTGCCCACATGGAAACAAGGCGGCGCTATGCCCCAGCATGGAAAGCCATCCGCCATACGCACCTTCACCCCATTGAGGTCACGTTCTGTGTAGGTGACCTGATCTACGGGTGCCGGGGTGATGGCGTTGTGCAACACGACAGCGCGCGATTCGATGCCGGTCTTCAGCAGGGTCTGTGCCAACAACAGCCCGAACAGGCTCAAGGTGGACCAACGCAAAAGCGCACCACCGCGCACGTTCCGCAGCGCCACATAGCAGGCCAGCGCGATGAAGATGATGATGGTGGCCCAGCCGAAACGGAAGGCCGGACTGCGCAGGAACCAGACCAAGTTGTTCACCAACAGCAGGCCACTGAAGACCACCAGGTCGCGGTGCGTGGACCAGAGCCTGCGTCCGCGTACGACCGCCAAGGCGAGAAGGCCCACCGTACTTGCTAGAAGCACCAAGGCCATCACCTTGTTCATCGCGTTCTCGCGGTGGAACCATTGTGGCACCCACTCGCGCAAGGTGCGTGTATTGTGCAAGTGTTCACTGGTGGCCGGTGTTGCGTTGGTCTTGGCGAACTCGCTCACGTAGAAGTAGGTCCGCCGCGTGGTCTCTTCGGGCACCTTCCAATCCACGTCGAGAAGGTCGACCTGGTAGAGCGGATAGATCAGGTAGCCACTGATAACGGTGTTCAGCGCCATCCAAGGCAGCAGCAGCGCGAATGCCATGGCCACCAACCACCCCCAAGGCACCTTCACGCGGGCCACCAACATCTCCACCACCAGGTAGACAGGCAACAGGCCGATGAAGAGGGAGGTGAACTTCATGCCGACAAGGAGCACGGCGTATAAAGCGATCAGCCGGAACTCCGGGTCGTTCAAACGGGTGCGGCCTTGTTCGAACTTCTCAAGCCCCATGATCAGCACCAGCTCGCCAAGGAACATGGCGGGCAGGTCCGGCCGCGGACCCGTGAGCATGTTGCGCATCAAAAAGAACAGGCAGAACATCTTCACCACGTCCGATAGCTTCACCGGTCCGCCCTTCAGCAGGTTGGTGGCACCGCCGAGGAAATAGGCGGAGACCACGACCATGAACAAGCCGTTGAGATCGTAAAGTCCCTTGCCATCCAGCCAGGCGAAACTGAAGAGCGCGCAAGGGATGTGGAACGCCGAGTTCAGACCGAAGCGATCCTCGATGTTGGCGATCCCGGGCACCGCGCCGTAATGCTCGATCCACTTGATGTACGGCAGGAAGTACCCCCCTTCATCATACAGTTCGGAAGGGGCGGCGCTCTTCAACAACGCCACCACCACCAGCGCTCCGAGCGACAGCTTCACCAACAGGGGCATGGCCTGTAATACCGCTACGCGCGCCCGCAGCTGCCGTGCCAGCGAAGCACGCAGACGCATCACAACGATCAGCGATACCACCGCCGTGACCATCAATGCGATGGCACCGACCGGTGCGACCAGCGACCACACCGTGCCCATTACCGTTACCACGAAGAGGCCGCTCAAGAACAGATGAACGAAGGGGATGGTGGCGATGTCACCGACATCCTTGCGGAAGGACCAACGCAGAAGGGCGTGGCCGATCGGTACGGTACAGAGAAGCACGGAACACCACCAGAGCAGGATCAGGAGCATGGGCTGCGAATGAGCCGAAAGTAATGCGCACGCTCACTTTCGAACGTTGGCCATCGCAAGGTCCAGACCGCTGCGGAAGAGCTTCTCGTTCACCCGGGCCAGTTCCACAAAGGTGGCGCCCTTCTCACCCCACTTGTTCGGCACTGGGAAGAAGGCCTCCGGATGCCGGCTGTTCATGTCCGCCTGTTGCTCCACGTTCAGCATGAGCACCGCACGTTGGTCCTCCACCCACAAGGTCATGAAGATGTTCGAAGGCTTGCCTTTGCTGGTGGTGGTACGGTAGGCGGGACGACCGAAGTGGTCGTGCTCGGTAATGCCCGGCAGGGCCAGCAAGTAGGTTCGGGCGGAGGCGCTGTCCATGGGGTGACGAAACTATGGATCCGTTCGGCCGGAACTTCAGCTACGGAAACCGCTCACGTCCGGTGTGGCCAGGAACAGCAGCAACAGGGCGACCACCAAGACGACCACAGCGATCCCATGGGCCTTCCGCAACCAGCCCCAGAAGCCGGTCCATGCGGGTTTCCGGGTGAACCACCAGAATAGCGGGTAGCCGAGCTGCAGGAGGAACAGGTCGAGTTCAGGCTGGCCCTCCACGTCGTGCCACCATTTCAGGAAGCCCGGTCCTTCGGGCGGGAAACCGCTCCTTACGTGTTGCAATTCCCACCACAGCCACAGGCCGAGCCAGAAGCAGAGCGCATACAACATCAAGAGGGAACGGAGCAGTGTCTTCACGAGCATCGCTGAGAGCGGGAAGTGAACGCTGCGTTGGGCGGCTTGGTATATCAAGGAACTTTGGACCTTCCCTTCGCTTTCTCCTGCTCCTTGAAGTAGCGGCGCAAAAGCCAGTTGCGTTGGATCGCTCGTAGGTCCTCGTTCAATAAGGCTGTGCTGGTATCAAGCCGCACGATCATCCGTCGCACGTCGTTGGCCAACACCGTGTCCTTCACGATGGCATGCGCCAACCCCTGGCCTTGCTCCAGGTCCTTGCTGAACCGATCGATCCGACCGATGGCGATGCCCAGAGTGTCCGCCGCCAAACGCAGGTCGGCCAGCATCCGGCGCATGTCCGCTTCGGTACCCTCGTCACTGATCAGTACCCCCAGCGCTCCTTGACCGTGTTGCGCATCGAGCACCAGCGCGTTCACGCCGGTCGTAAGCGCGTATGCATTGCCTGCGCTCGCTTGCAGGTCATACAAGGCCTGGCGCAGCGCCAGTGCGAGCGTTGTGTCCGTAAGCATGCCCACGAAGTTGCCCGGATCGTTCAGCCGGCCGCTCAACAGGCGCAGGTCATCGGTGATGACGGCCAGGTTGATGTTCGTTCTGTCCAGGGTGCGCAGCATCAGATCGGTATCCAGCGGCACGCTGGTCGACAAAGTGGTCCCTTCGCTCAGGGATGGTCCGGCGCGGTCCCCGGGCGTCAGATTCACCAATCGGTTGCCCATAAGCCCATCCGACCCGACCGTGGCCACGGCGTTCGTGTTGATGTGCTCAGCCTCATCGGCACGGATGGCGAGCACCACCCGAACGGTCGTATCGTTCGCGATCTCCACAGCCTTTACCGTGCCCACATTGATGCCCATGTAGCGCACATTGTTGCCGGGGCGCAGGCCGCCCACCTGATGGAAGAGCGCCTGTACTTCGATGGTGTTGGAGAACAGATCGCGCTTGTTCCCTAGGAGGTAGAGGCCGACGACGAGCAGGACGGTACCGGCCAGCACGAAAAGACCGAGGCGCAGTGGATCTCCTTTGGTGGACATGATCACATGAAAATAAAGAAGCGTTTCACGACCGGATCGTCCGAGGCAAGGAATTGCTGGTAGGTGCCTTCGATGTGGTTCACTCCTTCGTGCAGGAGCGCAATGCGGTTGGCGGCCAGCTTGGCGACGTTGAGGTCGTGAGAGATGATGATGCTGCTGGTATTGTATACCCGCTGCAACTGCAGGATCAATTCAACGATCTCTTTTCCGGTGATGGGGTCGAGACCCGTGGTCGGCTCATCATACAGAACGATCTCCGGTTTCAGGATCAGGGTGCGCGCCAATCCGATACGGCGGCGCATGCCTCCCGAAAGTTCGCTAGGATACATGTCACGTGTATGGGCCAGCCCCACGGCCGTGAGCACTTCATCCACCAGCGTATCGGTCTGCTGGCGGGTGTTGGCGATCCAGTGCCTTCGGAGGGGGAACTCCAGGTTCTCCTGCACCGTCATGGAGTCGTAGAGCGCGCTGCTCTGGAATAGGAAACCGATCTTCACCCGCAGTCGGTCCAATTGGTCCTGGTCCAGGGACAGCACGTCCTGTCCAAGCACTTCGATGGTCCCGGCGTCCGGTACCAGCAAGCGCACGATGCACTTGATCAGAACGCTCTTGCCACTTCCGCTCTTGCCCAGGACCATGACGTTCTCCCCACGGTACAGGTCCAGATCGAAGCCCTGGAGCACCTTGTTCGAACCGAAGGCCAGGTGCAGGCCTCGCAAACTGATCACGCGCTCGCCAACGGGTGGTCTCACTGCGCCTTCCATCAGTTCAATCCAAGGATGTCGGTGATCTGGACCGCGATCAGGTCGAGGATGAAGATCAGCAGGGAGGCCAGTACGACCGCGCTGTGGGCGCTGCGACCAACGCCTTCGGTCCCCTTGGCGGTAGTGAAGCCTTTGTAGCACCCCACGGCCCCGATCACGAAACCGAAGAAATAGCATTTGATCAAGGCGGGCAACAGGTCACTGAACTCCAGCGATTCGAAGACCTGCCGATAGAAAAGATCCCAGCTGACGGTATCCTTGATGTTCACTCCGATCCAGCAGGCCCAGATCGCGATGGCATCGGCAAGGACAACCAACACGGGCAGCATCAGCGTGGTGCTCCAGATGCGTGTCACGGCCAGGTAGCGAAAGGGGTTGGTGCCGCTCACCTCCATGGCATCGATCTGTTCGGTCACCTTCATGCTGCCCAGCTCAGCACCCATGCCGCTACCGATCTTCCCAGCGCAGATGAGGGCCGTGATCACCGGAGCGATCTCCCGTACCACGCTGATGGCGACCATCGCGGGCAGCATGGCCTCGGCACCGAAGCGCGACAGGGTGGGCCTGCTTTGCACAGTGAGCACCAGTCCCATGATGAAACCCGTGATCGCCACCAAAGGCAAGGAGCGGTAGCCGTTCACCGTGCATTGGTGCACCAGTTCAAGCCATTCAAAGCGACGGTGGAAGGCGTTCCCGAAGAAGCGCCCAACGAACGCCGCAAAGGACCCAACTTCCATCAATAGGCCTTTGGTGCCGGCCTCGTCCAGTCCTTTCATTCGGGTAAGGTATCGCACGCACCGCTCTTGCGGGATGAAGAAGGTCATGACCGGAAGGAGACCAAAGCCACCATCCTGCATCGCGCAGCGAACGGGTATCCGAACCGTTGGGAGCAAGGCATTGAAGAACAGACCGCATCGGCCTGGATACTGTGGTGGCCGCGCCAGAAGCCGGCCACGAAAAGCCCGAGCAAGACGCGAAGGAAGACCATTCACACGAAAGAACGCAACGGCACCCAACCTTTGCATACCCGGATGCGTGTACGTCTCTGGATCTTTCTGTCCGATCGAACCCGAAGCCCTGCCGTGTGTACCGCTCACCGTTCATGACCTGACCCTATGCGTCGCATTCTCCTCCTTCCCGTTCTCGTTGCCGGTCCGGCCCACTCCGCATCCGCCCAATGGGTGCAGGGTGGGATCTTCTCCACGTCGACCCACTACCAGGCCGTGGCCTTCCACACGCCGGATACGGGGCTCTTCGTCTATGGTGCTGACAACCCCTTCCAAGGCGCAGGCGGCCTGATCCGCACCGACAATGGGGCCACCACAGGCGGCTTCCTCATCTGGCAGGCCTCGCCCGGCAACCTGGAGGACATTGATGTGCGGGAGGTCAATGGCTGGCCGTACTACATGGCGGCAGGACATTATCAATACAACCAGGGTCTCGTGGTACGCCAGAACCCGCAGTACATCAATATCTTCCAGTTCGACAGCGTGCGCACCGGCAGTGGCAAGTACTACCGCGCCATTCGCATGCGCAGCGACCTGGTCGCCTTCGCCGGCGGTGGGGACCAGCTCGGCAACGGCATCATCGACATGAGCATGGACACCGGTGCCACATGGGTCAACATCGCTGTGCTTCCCGGGCAGCCGGTCTCGCGCCTGCACTTCGTGAACGACCAGCTCGGCTTCGCGGCCTGCGGCGGGTACAAGCGCAACCTGGGAAACACGGTGGTGCTGCCCGACAGCGGTGCCATCTACCGCACCACCGATGGCGGCCTCACTTGGCTGCAGGTGCATGCCGACCCGGCCATCGGTTTCAGCGATGTGGACTTCCTGAACACGAGCGTAGGCGTGGCCACCCGCAATGATGGCGCCATCCTGCGCACGACCGATGGCGGAAACAGCTGGGCACCCGCGACGGTGAATCACCCCGGCCCGTACGTGATGACCAGTGTGACCTTCCGGCCCGATGGCAATGGCTTCGCCAGCTGTTATCGCACGGACGGTACCGCAGGCTTCATCCTGTTCAGTGATGACGGTGGTGCCACCTGGGACCTCAACTTCAGCACGGCTGGCATTAACAACTCGCGCCGCATCTACGACCTGTATTTCTTCGACGATGCCACCGGCTATGCCTGCACCCATATCAAGCCATTGCTCAGCAACGGCCTGATCACCGAGGTCTCGGAGGCGGATGCGGCTGCCTTTGACCTCTACCCGAACCCCACGGAAGGAACAGTGACCCTTACCCTGGAGACTCCAGGCACCAGTGACATCGCCGTGCTGGATGCCATGGGGCGGGTGGTCTGGAGCGCGCGTTCCGGCGACAGCACCCTGAGCATCCCTTTGAACGGACTTGCGCCGGGATCCTATGTGGTGCGTGTCGTGCGGGATGGGGAGTTCCGCACGCGGACCTTGGTCCGGATGTGAGCCGCCATGAACCGGAAGGGGCGAGGCGTGTACCGCTGGCACATGCTGCCCATTGCCGCCCTTGCGAGCGCCCTGCTGTGGTGTTCTTCCTGTTCATCCGGATCTGATGCCTCGCGTGTTCAGGAGGTGCCCTGCATCGGCCTGGACACCGCCCTGGCCCGACACGACCAAGCCATACTCCGCGATACCAGCGACCTTTTCCAAGGGGCCTATCCGCTGGCCCCAGCGCTCACCTGCCCGATCCTGCTGGGACTGCAACGGGAGCTGAAGGACGACTCCGCGCGCTACCACTACGAGCGGCTGGACATGTCCTACTGGCCGCAGCACCCGGTCTGGTCGGAGTCCATCCGCTACTTCGAACGGCACTTCAACTACTATGCACTGTTGGCCACCAGCACCCACTGGAACCACGACCAGAAGATAACCGCGCTGAAAGCCTACCAGCAGCTGATTCGCATGCGCCCCATGATCTGCACCACCAAGGCCGGGTACTATAGGCTGGAAGCCCAGGACGAGAATGCCTTGCGCTTCCTGATCCATGTGCTGGAGGGCAACCCGCTTTGGATCTCCGGCAGCGAGAACAGTACCATCCACGGCGTGTACATGTTCACCCTGATGGAGACGCTGGATTTGTTGACGAAGGAACATGCGCTGAAGGACCGCACGGACCTCAGGGGCCTGAACGACCTGCAGTACGAGCAGATGACCCTCATCTGGCGCGGACATCTGAAGAAACGTTAACGGACCGGCATCCGGTTTATGCAATGCGCCATCTTCCCGCATCCGTTCATCAACGCAGCCCCCATCGACCTGAACATCGCCCCATGAAGCGCCCTTCCATTCTCACCCTCCTTGCGTTCCTGGCCTGCACCACCTTCGCGGCGGAACAGCCCGTCACCACCAGCATCACAGCGGTCAAGGTCTTCCTCAGTGGGGCCGAGGTCACGCGCACGGGTAAGGTGGAACTGGTGAAAGGCACGAGCACCCTGTTGATCGCCGGACTCAGCGAAGAGGTGGATCCCGCCAACATCCAAGTGAGCGGATCAGGGGCTTTCACCATCCTCGGCGTACAGCACCGGCTGAACTACCTCGAAGAGAAACAGGACCGCGCCGAAGTGGTGGACCTGAAGGCGAAGATCAAGTTGCTGGAAGCCGACGTCAACAAGGAGAACAGCCTGATGGCCGTGCTGGATAAGGAGGACCAACGCCTGGCCAAGAACGACGTGATCGCCGGTGATCAGGGGCTCGCCTTGGAACAACTGCGCAGCATCAATGACTATTTACAGGCCCGGCAGGAAGCACTGGCACTGAAACGCTTGGAGAAGCAGGCACGGATCGCGGAGATGCACGAACAGCTCGGCAAGCTCCGCCTTCAACTGGGCCAGGTGCAAGGGAAGAAGACACGCCCCACGAGCGAGGTGCTGGTGGAGGTGAGCGCCAACGCCGCGGTGGACGCCACGCTCACGCTGAAGTATATGGTGCGCAGCGCCGGCTGGAGCCCCACCTACGACATACGTGTGGCCGACATCACCAAGCCCATGCAGCTAACCTACAAGGCACAGGTGTTCCAGAGCACTGGAGAGGATTGGACCAAGGTGCAGCTCGCCCTCAGCAGCGGCGAACCCGACAAGGATGCCATTATGCCCGAACTGTTCCCTTGGCGTCTGGACTTCGGCTACGCACAACCCGCAACGGGAAGCCCACAGGCATACAATGCCACCGTGCGAGATGTGCGGGGTATCATCCGCGATGCGCAGAACGGCGAACCATTGCCTTTCGTTACCGTTGCCCTATTGGACGCCAACGGCCAGGTGATGAACGGAACCACCAGCAACGTGGATGGCTACTACGCGATCGCGATACCCACCAACGGCCGCAGCCTGCAGGTGAGCTACGTCGGCTACCAGCCTCAGAGCGTTGGGATCTACAACGGCACCATCAACATCAACCTGGCACCGAACCAAACGCAGCTCAGCGAAGTGACGGTGACGCAGAACGGAGCGCAGTACCTCGCCTCTGGATCAAGTCCCAGTTACACGTGGGCACCGGGCGTTCAGATGAACGCCGCTCCCATGCAGGGCTACGTCTTGGAAACGAAGGCTTCCCGGAAGCGCATCCGGCGCATGAAGGTCGAGTACGGTGAGGATGAGATGGATGGCTTGGTGGAGAACACCCTGGCCACCACAGCCCTTGCGGAGAACGTCGTGCAACGCACCACCAGCTTCGAGTTCGCCATCAATGTGCCCTACACCATCCCCAGCGACGGACAGAACCACATGGTGGGTGTGCAGGAGAAGGAGCTCACCAGCAGCTACAAGTACTACTGCACCCCGAAGCTCGATCTCGATGCCTTCCTCTTCGCGCAGGTCACCGGCTGGGAAGGGTTGAACCTGTTGGCGGGTCCGGCCTACATCTACTTTGAAGGCACCTACGTGGGCGAAAGCTTGCTGGATCTCACGGGTGTGGGTGACACGCTGGACATCAGCCTGGGCCGCGACCAAGGCGTGACCGTGCAGCGTACCAAGCGCAAGGACTTCTGCTCGAAGCAGGTTTTGGGCAGCAAGCGCGTGGAAAGCGTGGGCTGGGAGATCGCTGTGCGCAATAACAAGCCGCAGCCCGTGGACCTGGTGATCACCGATCAGTTCCCCGTGGCCGTGCGCAGCGAGATCGAAGTGAAGCTGGACGAGAGCGGTAGTGCTGCGGTGAAGGAGGAGAAAGGTTTCCTCACTTGGAAAGTGACCGTGGAGCCACGCACCAACCAGAAGTGGAACTTCGGCTACAGCGTGAAGGTGCCCAAGGAGAAGGTGGTGGTGCTGGAGTGAGGCTGATCACTGCTTGATGAAACGTGCGGTCCTGCGACCTGTTCCATCCGTCCACTCCAATAGGTAAGTCCCGCTCTCCAGACCTTTCAATCCGACACTTCCGTTCACCGCGGTGCCGAACGAGCCTGAACGAAGCAGGCGGCCGGTGGCGTCGTGGATCGACCATTGGACCGGTCCTGTGAACGGAAGTGAAGGCGTGATGGTGATGCGGTCCGTGGCAGGGTTCGGGTGAAGCACTGCCGTCCCGATGGCCTCGACCACAGGCACATCGGTCATAATGCCCGCGCTATCACAGTTGCTCCACAACAGGATGTTGCCTTGGTTGGAGTAGGCTAGCACGTCCAGTGTACCATCGTTGTTCCAGTCCGCCACACTGACCTCATGCGACCAACCGGGTAGTACGGACAGGGGCTGCTGCTCCAACTGCCTGTTGCAATCGTTGAAGTTGAGCAGTGAAACGCCGTCCGTAAGACCTACTGCAAAACGGGAGATACTGTCCATGTCGGACGGGATGATCTCCATATCGACCACGACCGGTGTGCTGTAATCGAAGATCGCTGGGGCGTAGCTCGTACCGTCGAGCCCTTTCAACCAGGACCAGGGGCCACCTTCGCTGTAGCACACGATATCAAGCGTGCCATCGTCATCGAGGTCGGTCCATTTCGCCCAGGATGGATCGGAAAGCATGGAGTTGAACTGCGTGGGTGCCGAGAAACTGCCGTTGCCATTGCCCCAGAGGATGTAAACGTCCGGTTGGTTGTTGCGGCCAGCGAGGATGTCGAGGTCGCCATCTCCGTCGCCATCCTCGAGCACTACTCGGTCCGGTGCGCCCAAGCCCGTCGCGGTGCCATTGGTGAACGCGCCCGAACCGTTGTTGAGCTTCACGCTGATGTAGGGTGGGTCCCACCGGAGCACCACGATGTCGTTCCCGTTCTGTCCGTCGATATCACCGATGGCATGGGTGGCCGAAGAGGTGCCGGTGGGCAGCATCGCACTGAACTGAAGCGTTCCGTTCTGGTTCAGCACGATCGCCACCTCATCGGCCGGATTCGGCTCGGTGATCACGAGGTCCATGTCGCCATCCTGGTCAAGATCGCCGAATGATCCTTCCCCGGTCGGAATGAAGGGAAGTGATACGTTGGATGCAGCGTTGAAGCCGCTTGGTCCACCCATGAACACAGCCAGGGCCGGTTGCCCTTGGACGCGCACCACCAGATCCCTCCATCCATCGCCGTTCAGGTCGGTGTCCATCATGTCACGACCGTTCGCGTTGGCCACCTGTTGTTGCACGGGACCGAGGCAGATACCTGTTTCCGGTGTGCACAGGCATATGATGAACGCATGGGCGATCGATACCCCTGTCGGGATGATCTGCCCGGTCATGTATATGGCGCCATTGTCGCCTATGGCCACGTTGTTCGCATCCTCGTCATCCAACGTGCCTGCGGCCTGGTAGAAGTAGGTCCAGCCGCTCACACCATCGGCGGTGTAGAACTGCACGTAGCCATCCGAGAGGTTGGACTGGCCTGTGGTGCCGGAGGTGTAAGCGTTGCCTTCGCCATCCAACGACAAGCGGTTGTGGCTGGCCGTGCTGGTTATCGGCGTCAGGGTGGTCCAGAGAAGGGCCCCACCGGGCGCCACCTTGGCCACCGCCTCCTTATAGCCCTGTGTCGTCAAGACATTGCCGACGATGAGGGTGTTCCCAAAAGCGTCCTGTTCGGCATCTTCCAGGAACTGATCATCACCCACGTCGATGTTCCGTGTCCAGACCGGTGCGCCCACTCCGGACAGACGAAGCACTGTGAGGTCCTCGCCATTCAGGTCGTCCTGGCTTTCGGTGGTTCCGGCCACGATGCAACCAGTGGCATCGGCGAAAACGTGCTCCACACGGTCGACATGGGTTCCAAAGCCATTGTTCCGATTGAAGGTCCACTGCCAGAGCAGCGTTCCGTTCGGGTCGTATTTCAGCAGCACCATGTCCTCCCATTCGGGCTGCATGTTGGTGACGAAGCCTCCGACGTAGACATTCCCCATCGGGTCGGTGTCGATGCTGTGCGGCTCGCTGTCGTCCACCGGAGTGGCATGCACGAAGGTTCGCCTCCAGAGCAGGTTGCCGTTCGGATCCAGTTTGATGGTGGTGATGTTGCTGTATTGGCTCGGGTTGCCGGGCAGCTCTTCCGTGAAGGCACAGACATGGATGTTGCCCGCGGCATCCACATGCAGGTCCGTGGGCTCGTCGTCGTAGTTGAGCGAGTCATTGTAGGTGAACTGCCAGAGTTCGGTGCCGGCCGGCGAGTAGGCGGTCACCCGGACATCCGTGCCTGTACCCTGGCTGAAGCCGTAGTGGGTGGTCGCGGTGATCAGCACGCCGTCGTTCCGCTTAACGATGTCCACGGTGGCCGTTGTGCTGTCGATCGGTGTCACCCACACCTGGAGCCCATCGTAGGCGCGGTAACGGATCAAGTGAGCGTTGACCGATTCGTCATTGCCCAACGCATACAAGTCCGTGTCAGGCCCCAGCACCAAGTGTTCGCCTATGGCCTCGCCGCTGGTCACGGTGTACCACTGCTCCCAGTTGAGCGAGGGGGATTGCGCGCTCGCCAGCGAGGTGAGGAGCGATGCGAAGAAGAAGGAAAGCGTCCGATGGTTCATGGTACTGCGCCTTGGAGGAACGCCCGTTCGCGCTCCGTTCTCTTCCGACGAACTTAAGAATGAACTGGGCTAGGTCGGCGGCCAACTGGACCTTCAGGAGGTGCGCTCGCGCTTTGTCTGACACGCGAACCATACATTCACAAGCATGGATGCGCGCCTTGACACTCGGCTGGCAGAAATGGTCCTATCGGAAGAAGGGCGGCTGATCGAAGTACACTACCGGGAAGGCTTCGACCTCGATACGGAGGGCCTGATGGAAGTGCAGGTGCGGCGCGGCGAGCTCACGAAGGAGCGTTGCGCCATGCTGGCCTTCTTCCACCCGGGTACGCTATCGGATCTGGAGGTAATGCGCGAAGACTACTTCGGCAAGACCAATGCGAACGACCAGCTGATCGCCTTGGCCATCGTAACGCAGGACAACCTCGGTGAGGCCATGTCAGCCGTCTATTACAGCTACCACCCGCAGACCTTTCCCACGCAGATCTTCCGCGCGGAAGCTGACGCCCGTGCCTGGATCCAACAGCAGTTGAAGTCTTCTACTTAGCCTTTCGGTGGTGCTTGTCGTGTAGGCAGCAACCACTTGGGCGCCACATTGCGCCAGCCGAGGTCCACCACGTAGCGGAACAGGCGGTCGCTCACATGCTCCATGAACACATCGGTCCAACCGTGCTTGCCCAAGGCGGTCTGTACGGGAGCAAAGGCATCCGGATGCTCATCGATCAGCGCGGAACGTTGGGCTACAGTGAGCTTCAACACCGCACGGCCTTCGTAGCTCCACACCGTCAGGTAGGTCTTCTTCTTCACGCTGTAGGTCGGGCGCCCATGGGCTTCCTTCCAAGCGGTGCCCGGCATGTCCAGGGCCATGGCGTGCGCGGTCTGACTGTCCATGGGCGGAAGGTAGAGCGGGGAAGGTCGCTTCGTGCTAACGCTTTGCGCGCAGAAGCGAGTTACCGTCGGCATCCGTGGTGAGCACCTCGCTCATGTGGTCGAAAAGAGGGCGCACACTGCGATACAGCCCTTCCATCTTCACCAGCAGGTCCGGGGCCAGCACTTCCTTGTCGCTCAGCTCGTGGCGTAACAGGAACTGGGTGCGGCGCAGCAGGTCGATGGCCGGGTGGTCCTTCCCGAAGCCTCGGGGTGCCGTACGCAGCTGTGCACCTTGCAGTGTTCCGAAGTTGGTGCGGATGACCTTGGCGTTCAACAAGCGCTGCCAGGTCTTGTGGTCCTGAGCGATGTCCGTGCGGATCCGCTTCAGGTCGGCGGCTTCGGGACCCATGAAGCCACAGATGATCTGCGAACGCCCGCCCGGTTGAAAGCGGAAGAAGTAACCGCCGCGCAATGCGGGCTTCACACGACCCAGCCCTCCGGCGAAGCGCGGCTTGTAGGGTGGGCGGTCCTTGTGGAAACGCTGGTCCGTGTAGATGCGCTGTAAGGCCTCTTTGCCTGTATCCGTGGCGATGCGGTCGTGGCGCTTCATCCGTTCGATCAAGGCATCCACGAAGACCTGGACGTTGGTCTGTGCTGCGACGTAACGGTCCTTGTTCGCCAGGAACCAGTCGCGGTCGTTGTGGCCTTCCAGGTCCGAGAGAAAGGCGAAGGTGGCGCGGTCGATGCGAGGGGAAGGAGGTGTGGCCATGACTGAACGAAGGTCGGGAGAGATGACGGTCGTTCGGTGAAGTGCTTAGTTCATGGCTCCGTCTTCAGCCCCGCATCCTGCCAGCCGGTGATGCCGGCGGACATGCAATAGACATCGGTATGGCCAAGCGCCAGCGCAGTGCTTGCGGCCGTGCCACCGGCCGGGCATTCGGGGCTGTAGCAGTAGAACACGAGCGGCGCGTTCATATCCGCAGGAAGTTTCTCAGCCGTGATCTGATCGTAGATGATCAGCTTCGCGCCGGGCACATGGGCCTCGGCATACATGTCCTCCTCGTTGCAGTCGAAGATGAAGAGCGTGGTGGTGCCCAGCAGGGCGGCCAGCTGCTGTGGGGTGATCTCCTTCACTGTGCTCTGCGAAGCCCCCGGAACTGGATCGGGAACACCGGACCGGTCCGCGTGAGCAAGCGAGGCAAGGGACAGAAGCAGAGCAAGGGAGGTGGCGCGCATGCGGATCGGGTCTCGGTTGCTTTCAAATCTATCCGAATTGCCCGGCCGACAGTGAACAGCCGCCTTCCTCGATGTTCACACCCGCAGGATCCGCTGGGCCTTCACCGTGCGTCCGTCGATCTCCAGTAGGCAGAGGTAGACGCCCGTAGGAGCTTCTGCGCCTTTTGCATCGGAGCCGTCCCATTGCGTGGTGTAGCGTCCTTGGGTCCTTTGGCCGTTGATCAGGGTGGTGAGCACACGGCCGTTCTGATCAGCGATGTGCACGCGCACTTGCGATGACCGGAACACGTTGAAGTGGATGCTGCACCGATCGGTCATGGGGTTCGGATACACCGGCAGCAGGTCGCCGTCCATGCCGAAGCGGTTGGGCTTGATGCCCACCATGCCATCGAGCACAATGTCGAATTGTCCTTCCAGTTCGTTCACGCCGATGGGGTTCAAGGGGATGATGCGCGCTGCAGCGTCAGGCTGGGAGGCCCAGGGGTCCGCGGCGATGTAGGGGTCCCCTTCGAAGTAGAGTTGCGTGATCAGCTCGGGGAACCCCACCTTGTTCACGCGAAAGTGGATGTGCTTGGGCCTGTACTGCCCACCATTGAGGTAGGGACCTGGGAGGATGGTCTCGAAGGCATACGCACCGTTCACGTCGGTGCTCATGGTGCCACGCAGCAGGAAGGCCGGCGAGGTGTCGTATACGGCCGCATCATTTGCCTGCCACACTTCGATCGTGGCGTTGGCCACGGGTGTGAGGCAGTCGTTGCTGAGCACGTTGCCACTGATGAAGAGGCGTGTGCCAGGCTCGCCGGGCAATGCCACTTGCGTGGTATTCGGCGATCCGGGCAGGTAGTAGGGGCCGAGGATGTCGTCCGTCGTGGGATCGCAGCCGCCGCCCGGTGCCGGTGCAGCGCCGAACAGTTCCCGGGGGATCAAGAGCGACCCCATGCCTAGGAGAGAGCTCGCGCGTAAGAACTGTCGCCGTCCAAGGTTGTTCGCTGGTGCTTCGTTCTTTTTCATGGCTTCAAGGAATGAGGATGCGTTGTGTGAAAACGCTTCCGTTCGGTGCCACCACGCGGGCCAACAGGATGCCCGTGGCCAGGCCGTGCATGGACAGTTCAGTCACGTTCGAGTTGGTGGATCGCGTTCTGAGCAGGCGCCCATCGCTGCTCCACAGCGTGATGTCGCCGAGCGCTGTGCCCGCGGGATCGGTGATGCGAAGAAGGTCGTGGTCGATCACCATCATCAACTCGCTGGCCACTTGTTCGTTGAGGCCATTGCTGATGTCAACGCACGCATCGTACCAGCTGAATTCGAGGTCCAGCGGCGTGGGATCCTGCTGTTGGGCCGTGTTCGTGCCGATGCTGAACAGGTAGCTGGTGGTGATGCCGACCACGTAGTTCGTGTCGATCGGGGAGAAGGGGCTGAAGTCCAGCATGTAGTTGCCAGGAGGCAAGCATAGCGTGTCGAGCTGCGTGGCTGAGAGCGTGTCCATCTGCATGTAGCCGGTCGTGATCGGTGCGCCGCTATCCGTGTCGGTCACCCAGTAGACGACGAAGAAATCCACCAAGGTCCCGGTGTTGGTAAGGTAGACCTCTGCTTGGATACAGGTATCGGGTGGGCACAGCGAAATGTTGGTGAGGTCCCAGGTGCAGTACAGCGTGTCGCCAAAGCCGCCGAAGAGCAGGAGCGTGGCATCAAACGAGCCGGTTGGAAGGGTGACGCCGGGCTCCGCGACCATGTAGTGTGCCTGTGGGCCGTTTCCGATACCGAAGAAGCTGACCTGTTCGCGCGCCAGCGTATCGCCTTGTGTGCCCACAAGCGTGAATGACGGGTAACTGAAGATGTCCGAGCTCTGGTTGTTCACCACCAGTTCGATGGCGGAAGGGCTGAAGGCATCGTACTGAAGGTGCTCCACAGTGAGCTGGGAGCAGGGGCTCTGACCAAGGACCGGCATTGCGGTCAGGATCAGCGCGAGGGATGAGATGAAGGTGCGCATGGTGCTTCGTTTGATGAAGCAAAGCTCCTCGTTGCTCCACTCAACCTCAATGGACAGAGACCGTCAACGCTGGTACTTTTCCCGGATGTGGTCGCGGTAGGCCACCGGCGTCATGCCTTGAGCTTTGCGGAACCAACGCGTGAAGTAGGCCGGGTCTTTGAGATTGAGCGTATAGCCCACTTCCTTGATGCTCTGGTCGCTGTGCAGTAGCAAGCGCTTGGCCTCCAATAGCAGGCGTTCGTGGATCACCGCGCTGGCGGTGCGACCGAGCCTTTTCTTCACCAGCTCGTTCAGGTGGTCCGCGCTCAGCGCAAGCTTGTCGGCGTAGTGCCCCACTGACCGCTCTTCCAAGTATCCCTGTTCCACCAGGTCCTCGAAGCGACGCACGGGATCGTGCTGGTCCGTCAAGGTCTGTGTTCCGATCGCGCCCTCCCGCACCCACTGTGCGCACTTCACAAGCAGGATGCCCAGGTAGCCTTCGACCACTTCGCTCATGCTCGGCTCGCGCCGTTCCAGTTCCTGCTCGATCATGCGCAACAAGGCTGCGGCCTCTTCCATGCGCAAGGCATTCACCGCGACCGCGCAAGTCCGCCCGGCGCGCGCGAAGAGCTCACCTCGGACCGCTCCACCGCGACCCGCGACAGCATCCTGGCCGAAGAGCACCACCACCGCACGCATGTCCGCTGAGCGGCTCAACTGGTGTACCTGACCAGCACCCACCAGGTGCATGCAGGGTGCTGTAACATCCCGATGTTCGAGATCGATCATGTGCACACCGGTTCCCGTGAAGAAGAAGAAGAGCTCGTCGTAGTCATGCCGATGCACATCGTTGTGGATCGGGCCTTGCGTCGGTATGATGTGCTCCACCCGCACACGATCGGCGGAACGTTCCGGCAGTTCGTGGGTAGGGATCGTGGTGGTCATGCGGTGAAGATGCGGGGAACAGATGGAACGTTGCTTGGAAACCCCTCGCAAGGTTGGCCTTGTGTATCCAAGGGTCCCTCTCGTTCCGCCACGATCAGCCTATCGGAGGTCAAGAAGCCCTGGAGCATCCAGGCCGCCGTTCCAACGATGATACCTTGCGGGGCGATGAGGGCCTGCACCACCGTTCTTCTTGCCCTTCTGCCGTTCGCGCTCTTGGCCCAGCGTCGGGTGGAAGGTCGGGTGGTGGATGCGACCACCGGGGAGCCGCTGGAGTACGTGAGCATCGGTTCCATGCCCAGCGGGGCTTTCACGCTGTCGCATACCGATGGATCCTTCGCGCTCACGATGCCGGATAGTTTGCTGGTGGATTCGGTCCAGTTCGCGTTGTTGGGCTTCATCCGGATCGCGTTCCCTGTGCAGCAATGGTCCGGCGGCTCGTTCGAAGTGAGGCTGTTGTCCAGTGCACGGGAGCTTGAACCTGCACAGGTGGTAGGGGACCTCCGCGAAGAGCGCGATCTGGGGAACCGTTCCCATCACCTGCTGTTCAACTACCTCTTGAAAGCTGAACGGCCGGATCAGCTTATCGAGATCGCGCAAGCGATCGATCTCGGACCATTCCCGGTGCCCGTGCGTGCGGTGAACCTGTTCATCAGTGATACGGCGATGGACAGCGCCACGTTCCGGATCGGCTTCCGCGGCTTCGATGGCGAGCGGCCTACAGGTCCCTTGGTCGAGCGTGTGCTGGTGCGCAGACTGGCGCTTGCCCCGGGTTGGCTACGGCTGGGCTTGGAGGACGAGCACATCGTGCTCCAAGGACCCATTGTGGTAACGGTGGAAGTGCTACCCACAGTGGATGCGAAGCCCCGGTACCTTTCCATTGGCATTCGGTTAGGCGGAGGAGGACCCGGCTTCGATAGGCGGTCCACTTTTGATGAATGGATCCGGATGCCGCACCGGTACTCCATCAACGTGACAGCATTGGTGCCGAAGGGCCGTGCGGATGATGCGCCAGAGGACCCCGATCCCTACCTGCGCTCCGTGGATGTGCGGCCGTGGTCACCTGCTGTGCAGGACTCCTTTGCTATCGCGTTCGGCCTGCCGGAACGGTACGATCCCGCACATCCGGGTGGCTATCCTACCGTGTACCTGTTGGATGCGAACCTCTACTTCAATGATGTGTTGGAGACCTTTCGCAAGGAGGCCCGCAAAGGCTCCGTTCCGCCGGTGATCCTGGTGGGTGTAGGCTACCGTGATATCGCGGCGATGGATTCCCTCCGCCAACGTGATTACTTGTTCCCCAGTTCGGATAGTGTACCGAGCAGTGGAGGTGGAGAGCGTTTTCTCGCATTCCTCTGCGAGCAGCTCGTTCCGTACGTGAAGCAGCGCTACGCCACTGATACGGCGCGATGCGCCATCGCGGGCCATTCATTCGGTGGCTACTTCACACTCTTCGCTCTACAACATGGCTTGCTGTACGACGATGTTCCCTTCACCACGTTCATTGCAGCGAGCCCGGTGGTGGACTATGCGCAAGGCGCCCTTTTTGATACCATGGAAGGCCGGTCCTTGAAGATCCCTTCGGACACCGTGCCGGTGTTCATCAGCCATGGCCGAGGTGAGGACGATCCCGCTATGGTCAGCTATGTGGAACTAGCGCACCGCTGCATACGCACCGGCCTCGTGGAACGCCACTATGCTGCTGCCGATCACATGGGTACCGCACTTCCCTCGTTCACCGACGGGCTGAAGAAACTGTGGGGCAGGATGCGCTAGAGCGCTACCTGCTTCGCTACGATCAGTAGGTCCGTGGTGAGCAAACCGTCACGACCGGCGTACGCCTTGCGGTCCAGATGGAGCACCTCGAAACCGTTCGACCGCAAGGTCTTCGTGAGGAAGTTGGCCTCGTAGTATTGGATGTAGGCCGCTTCACCCTCGCCGGTGCTGGAGGCCTTGAAGCCGCTGCGCGCCGGATCATCTTCCATGGTGCTGAGGAAGAGCACGCCGTTGGGTCGAAGCGCTTTGGCCGCATCGCGGATAAGGTCCCTCGTCTCTTGCGGTGTGAGGTAGGGAAGGCAGAAGCCGCAAACGATCGCGTCGAAGCTCCGACCCAGGCTCAGGATCTTCCGTGCATCCAAGGGTTGGAACGAAGCACCGGGGTTGTTGGCCTGCGCCAACTCCAGCATCTTGGGTGCGAGGTCGGTGCCCAGGATCCGAAGGTCCGGACGTTGCTTCAACAGGTAGTGCGTGATGTTCCCCGGACCACAGGCCAGTTCCAACACTTCGGCGTTCCGCGGTTCAATGGCACTGCAGAAGTGATCGAACATCCCGTGATACATGGACGTGTCCATGAAGGCTTCGTTGTAGCCCTTGGCCCAAGCGTCGAATACGCGGATGGCGATGGGGTTGTGGTCCATGGTACGAGCTAAAGTTCGCATCCTTTCCGGAACGCCCTCAGATAGCCGTGGCTTCCAGTGGTACTAGCCGATCCACACCACCCCATCCTCGCCGATGCGCACCAGTCGTTCCTTGTAAAGCGCACCAAGGGCTTTCTTGAAGGCCTTCTTGCTGATCCCGAACTCTGCGTAGATCTCCTCCGCAGAGCTCTTGTCCGTGAGCGGCAACATGCCCTTCGCTTCCAGCCGCTTCGCGAGCAGTGTGGTATGCGCGTCGATGTACTGCCGGTAGCCGATGGGCTGTAGCACGATGTCCAGCTTGTGGTCATCCCTGATGCGCCGCACGTAACCCGTGATCCGGTCCCCGATGGAGGCATGCCTGAAGACTTCGTTGTTGTGCACCAGTCCTTGGTGGATATTGTTCACGATAACGTTCAGCCCAAGTTCGCTCCGCTCGAAGACCATCAGTGCCACCTCTTCATTCACCTTCACTGTGAGCGTACTGTTGTCCAGGAAGTGCTCCACGCGCGAGCTGGCGTACAGGCGATCAGTCTCTTCGTCCAAGGCCACGCGCACCACATAGTACCGCCCTTCTTCCATGGGCCGTTGCTGTTCCTCGTGGTGTGCCAGCAGGGGTGGTTCAAGCCCCCAGTCCATGTGCGCCCCGGCACCGCGAATGGCCACCGCTTTCAGGAGGGCGAACTCACCGACCTGGGCCTTGGGCGTGCGAAGGGTGGCCACCTGGTTGCCGTCCCGATCGCGGTACACGAAGACGCGCAGGGTGCTCACTTCGGCAGCGTCCTCCGGGCGTTCGCTGTGCGGCAACAGCACCTCCGCACCCTCACCATCGCCCAGGTACACGCCTTCCTTTCTGCGACGCAGTACGGTCAACTCCTGGATGCGGCCGGTGTGTATCACGATGGGCGAAAGGTACGGGAGCGCTTTTCGGCGGTGAAGGTCAAGTTGCGGTGCGTTCCTGATCGGATCGACTGCTCAGCACCATCCTTCGCTGATGAAGGTCACCCCTTGCAGATCTTTGCTCCATGTCCAACGAACGCCGCCTGATCCTTTACATCGCCACCAGCGTGGATGGATACATCGCACCGCCCGACGAGGACCTTGGCTTCCTGGCCACGGTGCAGCAGGAAGGTGAGGACTACGGCTACCAAGCCTTTACGGCCACCGTTGACACCGTGCTAATGGGTCGACGCACCTACGACAAGGTGGCTGCGATGGGTGTGCCGGATCCGCATCCGGGGCGTACGTTGTATGTGATCACGCGCACCGGCAGGCCCTCGCATGGCAACATCCACTTTCACACTGGTGATGTGGTGGAACTGGTGCGATGGTTGAGGGCACAGCCTGGCACGGACATCTATTGTGACGGTGGCGCGCGCCTCGTCCATACGCTGATCGAGCACGACCTCATCGACCGCTATTGCATTTCCGTGATTCCCGTCCTGCTGGGTGGTGGCATCCGTTTGTTCGGTGAAGGACGAGCAGGCCAGGCACTGCGACTGCTGGAAAGCCGAAGCTTCCCAAAGGGGCTTGTGCAGAGCTGGTATGAGCGGGTGCGGTAAGGAAATTCACCCTTCCACAAGGGGTTTCACCCCCGCTGAACGAAGTACATCTCCATCTCCCCCTTGCCCTTCGCCTGTACTTTGCCGCGGGGTATGAAGGTGAGACCCGGCATATCCTTCACCAGTTCGTACGTCGCCTCGCTGATGTTCACCTGGCCCACTTCGCCGGAGGATTCCATACGGCTGGCGGTGTTCACGGTGTCGCCCCAGATGTCATAGGCGAACTTCTTCACGCCCACGATGCCAGCGACCACGGGGCCGGTGTGAATGCCGATGCGGATCTCGAAGTAGGGCAGGCCTTTGGCGATCTTCAGTGCTTTGCCTTCGGCGATGAAGTTGCGGATCTCGAAGGCGGCACGCACTACATCCAGGGCGTGTGTTGTGTTTGGCGTCGGCAAGCCACCAGCCGCCATGTAAGCATCCCCAATGGTCTTGATCTTCTCGATGCCGTGCTTGGCCATGATGTGATCGAAGGCGCTGAAGCACTCGTGGATGTCCCGGACCAGTTCCTTGGGGCTAAGCTGCTCGCTCATGGCGGTGAAGCCCTTGAAGTCGGTGAAGAGCACGGTGACCTCGTCGATCAACTTGGCATCGGCCTCACCCTTTGCCTTCAGTTCTTCCGCTACTTCTCCAGGCAGGATGTTCAGCAATAGTTCTTCGCTACGCTTCCTCTCCTTGCTGATGCGGTTGCGCTGCAAGAAGAACACGCACGCGAACAGCGCCACCAGCGCGAAGCCACCCATGAAGGCGTTGCGCATCACTTTCTGTTTTTGGATCTCCTTGGCTTGTACTTCCTTGTCCTTACCCAGCAGCACGATCTGTTGCTCTTTCTTCTCGGTATCGTACTGGAATCGAAGATCGGAGACCGCCTTGATCCTATCACCTGTTAGAATACTGTCCTTCAGTGCGGAGGACATCTTGAAGTACCGGAGCGCCTCAGCGTGCTGCCCTCCTTGCTCGGCGGTCATCGCGAGCTCGTAAAGGGCGTCCCGCTGGACCTCTAAGAGGGGTGTCGCGCGTCCCACGTTCAATGCACTATCCAATGCGCTCAATACAAGGCTATCGCGCTGCGCCGGATCGATGCCCGCCCTGATCAGCACCGCAGGCCTTGCATCGCGCAGCGTCCGGGCCAATGCGATCATGCACCTGGCCTGCAGGCTCACTTCGTCCGATCCGGCATGGGCGGCGATCGCCATGCGCATGTGGATGATGGCACTGTCCTGATAGCCCTTTCCCAAATATGCCATGCTCATGATCTCATGCACGCTGGCGATCGACTCCGGGAAGCGCCCCGCGTTCAGCGCGGTTGACCTCTTCGAGTAGACCAGGGCACTATCGTTGTCCCCTAGCTTAGCATGCAGTTCACCCATGTTCAGAAGGATATCGCTAGCCCAGCGATCATTCCCCGAACGAAGTGCCATTTCGAACGCTTCTTCGCAGGCCGCGAACGCCTCAGTGAACATGCCCATGCTGAAGTAGATCTGCGCTGCATTGTTCATGGTCCCGGCGATACCGCTGAGGTCGTTGATGCGCTCAAAGACCCTCCGTGCACGAATGTGCAGTTCCACCGCCTTGGGGCCGTTGCCCATATCCGCGTGGATGCCGCCGGCCATGCTCAGGTCGATCCCCATGGAGTACCAGCATCCGGAGGTCGAATCGGCGATCAACGCTTCCATGAAAAGGGGTAGCGCCAGATCGTATTTGCCGTTGAAGACGTGAATGGTGGCCGCTTGACCGATCATGCGGTTCTCCCGGGCCACATCGCCTATATCATGGAAAATGGCACGAGCGCGCTCGCTGCATCGCAGCGCGCTGTCGGGTAGCTCCATGCCTCTCGCATGCTTTGCCAATGCGGCAAGCACCATTCCTTGGGCTCGCGCATTCGTTCCCTTTGTCATTAGGGAGTCGGCTTGGCGCAAGAGATGTGTTGCATGAGCCGCTCCACTCTCCGAGAATACCAGGTTAGCGAGTATTGCTAGGTCAACCGCCCGTGCGGACCGATCACCCAACGATCGATGAAGTCGCTCGGCCTCTTCCATGGAACGAATTCCAACAAGCGGGTTCAAATAGCGGATGGAAATGAGTTCGCCCCGAAGAGCGAGGGCCCGCGCCATGACCCTTTGCTCGCCCATCTGCCGCGCCCGAGCGATAGCACTGCCTAGGAGCGTATCGGCCTTCGCAGGCTCCACGAGCATATAGGCCTCGGCCAGGTTGGTAAGCATGTGCAGATGCTCGCTATCCAACGACGGATGCTGATCGATCTCCTTCTGCCAATGTGCCACTCGCGCCGACTGCGCGCAAACAGGCGAGGCCGCTGGGAGAAGCAGGACAACCAAAATGAACAGGAGGAGGGATCGGCACTTGCGGCTGTCGTGGGCCATGCTCTGGAACTGCTTTCGACCCTGACCCGGCTGCGGCCATCGCGGGCACCCGGGATCCGCTTCTACCTTGTTACTTCGGCAGGCCATGTCAGTCGACGACCTCGCTTCGGCTGGCAAAGTACATCTCCATCTCCCCCTTGCCCTTCGCCTGTACTTTGCCGCGGGGCGTGAAGGTGAGACCCGGCTCATCCTTCACCAAAGCATAAGTGCTCTCGCTGATGTTCACCTGCCCCACTTCGCCGGAGCTTTCCATGCGGCTGGCGGTGTTCACCGTATCGCCCCAGATGTCGTACGCGAATTTCTTCACGCCCACGATGCCAGCGACCACGGGGCCGGTATGGATGCCAACGCGCATTTCAAAGGCGGGTAGGCCCTTGGCAATGCGTTCGGCGCGGTGATGGGTCATGAACGCCTGCATCTCCAAGGCGGCATGCAACACATCAAGGGGGCTTCCGTTCGAGGGGTCGGGCAGACCGCCGGTGGCCATGTAGCTATCGCCGATGGTCTTGATCTTCTCGATGCGGTATTTGCCCATCAGCCCGTCGAAGATCTTGAAGCAGGTGTTGAGCTCGTGAACCAGTTCGGCAGGGGATACTTGTTCGCTGAGCTGGGTGAAGCCGCGGAAGTCGGTGAAAAGCACGGTGGCCTGGTCGAAGTGCTTGGCTGCTGCGGCGCCGGTATCCTTCAGCTCTTCGGCCACCTCGTGCGGCAGGATGTTCAAGAGCAGCTCGTCGCTCCGGTCCTTCGCCGTTTGCAACTGGGCGGTGCGTTCCTTCACCTCCAGGTCCAGGTCGTCGCGTTGGCGGGCCACCAGGCGGTTGTGGTGTACCGAACGGATCGCGAGATACACCGCTACGCTCACGGGCACCGCTACGTACGAACAGTAGTCGGCCAGCACAGAGAGCCAACTGGAAAGGCCGAAGCCCGTGAGCTGGCTGCTGATGCCAAGTACCAGAGTTAGCACGCTGGAAGCCAACGCGCCCGCACCGATCCACCGCTGATAGCCCTTGGATCGCAACAATTGGACCCCAAGTCTGATCACTTCAACGGCGAACCACACCACGATGACCACAAAGAGCGCCACACCTATCACCAGCGTAATGATCAGGGCTACATTGATCTCCTGGAAGGTCAAGCCGTCCTCGCTGTCCGCTATACCGAGCAGGTCAGCCGCAGCGACCAATACGCACAGAAGCGTCATGACAAGCATACCTGCTGTATAGAGGCGTGCGCGCTTGCGGCTCAATTCGCCCCGCAGCAAGCAAAGCACCATGATCAACAGATAGGGGGACCAAGGAGTGAGCACAGTCCCGAAGAGGTCCAAGGCCCGCGCTGTGCCACTGGGCAGCCCCAGGGCTCCCAGTTCGCCCCCCAGATCGCAGAGCGTGTCCAGCACGGAGACCAGCGACAGAAGGGCCAGCAGTAACCAGCTGCGGTCGCGACGTTCCGACCACCCGATCACCAAAGCGAGCAGCAGGATGATGACGTTGATGCCGATGAAAACGCCATAGTGCAGCATCGAACGCTGCATGTGATAGGCGATGTCCCCGGAGTGAACGCTGACGCGCAAGGCCGATGCGCGCAAGGACATGCCAGGGGATCCTTCGATCCGGATCGCCAGCACTTCAGGCGCTCCATCGCAGAGAAACATGACCGGTACGCTGAGCCGTGGGATGGAATCGGACAGCGGAAGAATGGTGCCTATAGCATTGGACATTGGTTCCGAACGCACCAACGGTCGGCCATTGAGGTAGAGCGTAAAGCCATGTCTGCTCTGTACGTTCAGAAGTAGCGGTAGCCCTTTCAGGTCCGCAGCGGCTTGGAAGTGGTAGCGCACCCAATGGACGGTGGCACCGATAACAACACTGTCCTCGGAGTCGTCAGGTCGGCTCCATGTTGTGTCCACGAAACCGCGCGCTGCGAAAGCGCTGTCATCGCCGATCCAGTGGCGCGACTTGTGCTCGTTGAACAATTCAATGCCGGGTATGTCGAAGCCCTGGCCGGTCACTTGGGCGTTGCCGTCCCGGAGGTCGCGCTCCTTGATCAGCTCCATGCCGCCACCGGCCTGGTTGATGCGTACGGATTGGCCGGAAGTGGTGAGCGCGAAAAGCACGCTCAGGTACAGCAGGCTCCGGCGCAACAGTGAAGGCATGGCTGAAAAGTAGTGCGTTGGACAACACGGCGTCCGCAACACGCCCAGGGGTCTTGTTGAAGTCTTGAGAACCAAGTACATCTCCATTATTCAATAGCCCTTCGCTTGCGCCTTTCCTTGTGGGGCGAACATGTGCTTTGGTGTGTGTTTCAACCGGGCACGAATGGTCCGGAACAGAGCCGCCCGCCTCGCTGGAGGACGACGCCGATCTTCGACCGTGAACGAACGAGCCCCGGCTCTTTCGGGGCTCGTTCGTTCCATTCAAAAGGCGACCGCTCCGAGCTCACGGATGCTCGAAGGTGTAGTGGTGCTGCTTCTCTACGATGTCGATGACCATGGCGCCGGTGAGGCCCTTGAGCTCTTCCGTACCAGAGTCCGGGATCACGGAAATGCGTTGGGTGGGTGCGCCCCGGTCCATGGTGGAACTGTGCTGCATGGCGAAACTTCCCTTGCGTCCATGAAGGGTGCCGGTGAAACGTTCCAGTGCCACGTATGCGCCGGAGGCCAGTTGCATATCCATGATGCCGAGCATCTCCACCACGCTGGTGCCTTGCAGGTCACCGACGAAGGTCTTGTGGAAGGTCATGCGCCCCGCGTTGAGCCCTTCGGCCATGTCGGTGGCGGGGTGCGGCGTGCCCTTGATGTCGAAGGTGCCTTTGCAGATGGTGGACATGGGAGAGGTATGGTATTGTGCGTGAGAACTACGCTACGGTACGATCGCCCAGCTTGCCACCGATCCAAGCCATGGGCAAGTAGGCCACTGCAAGGTCCAACACGACGAACCACGCTGGCGCCGGGATCATGAAAGCTGCAGCGATGCCCCCGATCATGTGCAGCCCCCCGACCACCAATGCGAAGGTCATTTTGCGGTTGGCGGCGATCAACGCGGCCAACAGACCTCCAATGATCGAGGGTAATGCATGGGCCATGAACGGGGAAAGCAAGTGCTTCGCTTGCAGCAGGCTGTAGGTCGCAGGCACATTCGCATTAAAGCCTGTAGGCGGCGGAATAGCCTTCATCATGAGGCCCAGCAGGAGGCCGTTGAGCGTGAGGCAAACGGCAAAGCCGATGATGACGGCCAGGATGTTGCGGAGGATCGGATTCATGGGAAGTTATCTATCACGCCAAGATAGGCGGAGCGCGGCCAAAGAAAAGGTCGTTCGTCCGTGGCTCAGGCATCGCGCAGGGCATGTTCCACGTCTAGTGGGCGAGAAGTACATAACGATCGGATCGATGCATCGACCTTTCCTTCGCTGTAGTCTAACGTTGTTGCTGGTATCAGCGGTGAGCGGCATCCACGCGCAGAGCCTCGTTTGGGCGGGACAGTTGGAAGGAAGCGGTTCTGCCAGCATCAATGATCCATTTCCCGGCGAAAGTCTGTGTACGGATATGACCGTGGATGATGTGGGCAACATCTACGTGGCAGGCAATTGCAACGACACGATCGACTTCGATCCGAGCGCTTCCGATTCGAAGTTGCACGGTCAGTATGTTGACCTGTTCTTCGCTAAGTATTCCGGCAGTGGGGAACTGGTCTGGGCCAAGCTGCTGCAAGGCCTTGCCCCGCAATGGAACCGGATCGCAGGCATCGAGCTCGATCCCACTGGCAACATCGTGGTGGTGGGTTCGTGCACAGGATCGATGGATATGGATCCCGGTCCCGGTTCATTCCCGTTGGACCTCGATGCGAATGTGAACTTCACGTTCATTGCCAAGTACGACCCCGAAGGAGACTTGCTTTGGGCCAAGCATTTCGGTGCGTCGTTCGCAGTGATACCCACGGGGATGGATGTGACCGACATGGGGGAGGTGCTCTTGACAGGCTCGTTCTATCTGTCCGTTGACGCGGATCCAGGTCCGAACGTGGACCTGCTCACCAGCCCGGCCCATGCGCAGTACTTCTCGAAGTTCGATCCGAATGGAAACTTGTTATGGGCGAAGGCCATCGTTGCCATCGGCCAGTATGGTGGACCATTGAGCATCACATCCGTTGGGGGTGGTGCAGTGCTGCTGAGCGGTACGTTCAGTGGTACGGTGGATTTTGACCCCTCAGCAAACCTGGTACAAATGACCGCGCCCGCTATCACTACGGACGAGTTCGTGGCGAAGTACGATGCGGCAGGAACCTTCATTTGGGCCAAGCGCCTGCATGTGCTGGAGAACCCTTACGGACTGCACACCCTTGAAATGGAAGAGGATGTGGATGGCTCCTTCGTGGTCCTGGGCAGTTATCTGGGGAGTTACGCTGACGTTGATCCCGGACCAGGGGTCGTTCTGCTGCCGCCCACCGGAGATCAGAACTCCGCGTACCTCGCCAGGTTCTCTTTCGATGGCGACCTGATCTGGGCGAAAGGGCTTGTGGGATTCACTGCACCTTCACAACTCGCGCTGGGTGCGTGTGGAAGGATCTACGTAGCGGGCTCATCCTACAGCGCGGACATGGATCCGGGTCCCGATGTGGCCTTGCTGGAGTCACCTGCCCTGAGCGCTTTCGCTGATGCATGGGCCATGTACGATGCGGATGGGAATTACATCTGGGCACGCACCGTAGGGAACAATGGTTACGGCGGCAGCACCTTTTGGCCAGCATTGGCGGTGTACGGTGACCAGCACTATCTGGCGGGTGGCTTCAAGCAGATCGCGGACTTCGATCCCGGACCGGGTTCAACTTCGTTCACAGCTACGGGAAACGGTAGCAATGGCTACATCGCCCGCTTCGATGTGCCGTCCACTGCGCTCGAATTGGGGAACGACACCAGCATTTGCGAAGGGACGACCTTGGTCCTTGATCCACATGCAGAAGGACTTGCCTTGGTCTGGCAGGATGGAACCACAGGGCCGCTGTTCACTGTTACCGATGAAGGTCTCTATTGGGTTGCAAGCAACATTGGGACTTGCTCATTCTCGGATAGCATCCACATCGCCGTTGAGGATTGTTCACTCGCCGTTGAAATGCCGAACGTCTTCAGCCCGAACGGCGATGGCGAGAACGATCACTTCGTGCCTATCCGTGCTTCTGGTGTGATCGAGGCGAGACTTGACGTCTTCAACCGATGGGGAAGGACCGTTCATTCAACAAGTGATCTTTCCGTGGGCTGGAATGGCAAGTTGGATGGACAAACAGCTTCCGAAGGTGTCTACTTCTGGACCCTGTGCTGGACCTTCCGCGGTCAACAGGATCTCCAACACCTCAGCGGTGAGGTGACGTTGTTACGTTGATCGGCATCCTCCAGCTCGAGCACGCTGCTTATTGAGAAGGATCGCTTTACCACGTTCCCGCGTAATCCAGCGGCTCGTTGCTGTTGGCTCTCAGGTAGGCATAACGCAGGTTGATCAGCTGCCGCATGTGGTGCAGGTCGTGCGCCACCCAGTTGGTCAAGAGCAGATCGCAGCTCACCGGGCCTGCGGTTGGGTGCAGGTAGAAATTGTTCCACGGCGCATCGGTAAGGCTGCGCAACCACACGAGCGAGGCGCTGCGTTCATACAGGAACTTCGCCAAGACCGCATCTAAGTCCTGATCGATGTACCTGCGCTCGACCACCCACGCGGCAGGGTCGATCTTCGGCATCGCATCATGGGGCGTGTTGAGCACGTGTGCTAATCGGGCCCGGAAGTCCTCGCGCTCCTCGTCATGCAGGTGGCACACGACCTCCAGTGCGCACCATTTATCCGGCGCTGGTTTCCAGGTCAGCTCGGCGGGCGAGAGGCCGTTGAAGAGCGCACGGAACACATCCTCGTGGCACGCCAGTTGGTCGATCAGGTGGGAACGGTCCATGGATCGAATTTCGCACGCGAACGTCCTGGTGGCTAATTTTCGCTCAGATCATTCCGCACATGCGTTCCGTTGTCGCCTATTTCCTGCTTTGTTCCTCCCTTGCCGTTGCTCAAACTCCGGATTGGGCCCTTACTGCTGCTAATGACGGCTGGGTTCCCCCACGGGCTGCCGGGATGCCTCTCGTCTGTGGGTCGGCCCCATGTCCTTCGGCAACTTCAGTGTTCCCTACGGCTGGAACTTCGATGGATACGTGGCCAAGATCGATCCGAACGGCACCGTGCTATGGCTCAAGCGCATCGGGGGCACTGAGGCCGATCTGGTGACCGACGTGGATGTGGATGCGATGGGTAACGTGTACATCATCGGGCAGTGCAGGTTCGGGAGCACCGCGCAATTCGGCACGTTCTCCTTCAACCCCACCGGGGTGTACGACGGATTCCTTGCAAAGTTGAGCCCCACCGGGTCATTCCTCTGGATGAAGAATACAGTGGCAACAAGCATCGCGTCGGTCAGGCCGGTGAGCATTGACGTGACAGATGCGGGTGAGATAGTCGTGTGCGGAACCAAAGAATACAGCTTCAGTTGGCAGGGCACGTCTTTCTCCAGCTATGATCAGGATGACATGTTCGTGGCCAGGTTCAATTCCAGCGGTATCCTGCAATGGGGCCGCACCTTCATAGGTGACGATGGCGATGAAGAGGCCCAGGCGGTGGCCTTTAACGATGCGGGAGAAGTGTTCGTGGCCGGTCGCATCAAGGGGGATGTGGACCTGGGAGGGGTCATTGCAACGCCTGGCGGAGCGTTCGCGCCCATGGTCGCAAAGTTGTCGGCGACCGGCGTGGCCGAATGGGCCACCACCTTCGGGTCAACGGCATTCCAAGGCGATGGGGTAGGCGATCTGAAGGTGGATGGGGACGGCCAGGTGGTCATCTGTGGATGGCTTTACGATGGGGGAGTGATCGGGCAGGATACCCTTTCGACCGTCGCCGAACGGGAGGCATACGTAGCTAGCCTGTCCCCGACCGGGAACATCTCTTGGTCAAGGTTCATGGCTACGTCGTACAACGGCTATGGAGGGACCACGTCCGCCAGCGTTGGGATCCGGAAAACGATATCTATGTGTGCGGGGAGTCCCTAGGTGACAGCACCGTCATTCAGGGCATTGCCTATCCGAATGAAGGGGCCGCTGACGTTCTCGTGTGGCGGTATTCCAGCTCCGGCAACATGATAGCGCATTTAGCTGCAGGTGGCGAGATGTTCGACGGAGGGGTGGACATCCAAGCCGATCCATTCGGTTATGTTGTGCTCAGTGGCTACACCTACAGCAACGATCTGGACTTCGGGTCCATAACACTGTCGAATCCGAATTACGTACGGAACACGTTCGTGGTGAAGTTCCCGCCTGGCGTGATCGGTGTCCCTGAGCTGGCTACCACATCCCCCCTTGGTCTGTGGCCCAACCCAACACAGGATGAACTCACGGTCGATGGTGCTCCTGGGGATCTGATCACCGTGCGCGATATCAACGGACGTGTGCTGCAAACCACCACGGGGACCCGGGTGAACGTTGCACTGCTGGCGGCAGGGGTGTACCTGGTGGAGAAGCGTGGCGCGAACAGTTTTCAAGTGGCGCGTTTTCAGAAGCAGTAGCGCCCTTCGTCACCTCGGTCCGCATAGGCACTGATACTGGTCATGGATCCCTGCCGGACCGATTGGATACATTCGCCGCCTGTCCACCGATGGACGGCCCTATTGTTCCCGTGCGATGAGCGATTCCCCCAAGTGCCCCAACTGCGCCTCCACCTTCGCCTATCCCACCGGCACCTCGTGGATGTGCCCCGAGTGTGGTCACGAGTGGAACCAGGAAGAGGTGGATGCGGAGAACGCTCCCACGGTGGTGAAGGACTCCAACGGCAATGTGTTGAAGGACGGCGATGATGTGGTGGTGATCAAGGATCTGCCGGTGAAGGGCGCCCCCAAGTCCATCAAGGCCGGTACCAAGGTCCGCGGCATCCGACTTGTTGACGGTGACCACAACATCGATTGCAAGGTCGATGGCTTCGGAGCCATGGCCCTGAAGAGCGAGTTCGTCAAGAAGGCCTGAGGCTTTTGCTGGAGTATCACGAGGCATCCGTCCAGTGTCGCCTCTGTGTCGTTGCCTGCGGAAGGTTTGGACCACATCTTGATCTGCCCGATCGGATCGCTTATGCCGAACTTCGGGGCATGGCAGCATGCTCCTTACCTGCTTCAAAGACCCATCCATGACACGCACACTCGCACTCGCCATCACCATCTTTTCCTTCTCCTTCAACCTATCCGCACAGAGCACTCCGGGGAAGGACCCGCTCGGCGAACTTGCGGGTACCACCAGCCTCAAGTGGTCCGTGATCGGTACCGAGTCCCCAGCCACCGGAGCCTGTGCGGTCGGGGAAGCCTACTACACCTTCCAGCGTTCGCCCGCCCAGGTGGTGGTGCAACAGTGTGCAGGCGGTAGTTGGACCTCGCGTACCCTGCCGGTCACCAATTGGTCCACCAACGGGAAGTCCGGCGTTGCGTTCGGCGGCGCTTCCTATGAATTGAAGAGCCTGCCCCCGGCTGCACCCGTGTGCAAGGGCAACGTCAACTGCCTTCGCTTGGCCAGCATGCCCGATGGGAAGACCGACGCCACCACCACCATCTACCTTACGCGCTGATGGAAGAGCGAACCCCGAAGAAGAGCACCGACCTGTCCAAGGTGGTCACCCCCGTGCTTACCGTGCTGGGCATCTCCGTGGGCGCCTGGCAGTTCACCAGCCAGATGAGCCACGAAAGCACTATGGAGTTCAAGCGCAGCATGTACAACAAGAAGCTGCAGGCTTTCGAACAGGTCGGCAAGGCCGTTGGTGACCTGCTGATCGTACCGCACGACGAGCAGCTGTGGATCAGCGCCGAGGACACCCTGGCCTTCGACAGTTGCCTGGAGAACTTCCGCACCTGCTATTGGGGCGTGCTGCCGCTGGTGGAGGACAAGGGAGTGGAGGCTGCCATGATCCATTTCAAGGACATGGCCCGCTTCTATCGTCGAGGCGAGAACGATTACCAGGACCTGGCCCGCGAAGGCATGTCACTGATGAACGCGTGCAACAAGTCGTTGCAGGAGCATTGGGAGAAGAAGAAGGAAGAGCAGCAGTAGCTGATCGCATATAAGGATGTGCGGCAAAGGACTCAACGCGATGCCCATCTGATGCTTGACCGTGCTGAGGTCAGCCATGGTCAACGGTCACTAAGGAGGAGCGATGCTCTTTCCCGCAAGAGTTCCCACACCCCCGTTGCCTAAGAGCGCAAGCCTGGCTCCATGCGACACTTGGTCATTCCGATCTATGCGCTCGGACGCTCCCACACCTCCTTAAGGGTCTGGCGCAGCAGTTCATCCAGCCTTGCCGTATCACTTGTGGTCGCCGGCTTCTGTGCTGGAGGGTTCGCGGCGTAGTGCGCCAAGCGCTCCTCGATCCAGTCGTGCAGCACGCTGTCCCGCGGTCCGGTGCCCAGTTCGCCGCCGTTCATCTTGGCCACCAGCAGGCGGTCAACGGCATCGCGTACGGTACCGTTTGGCAGCAGTCGGTCCAGCAAGAGCCCGAACTCCATCGGCGCCATGGTGCCCGTGGTCGCGATCCAGTCGCAGGCAAGAAGTGGGCGGAGAACGTAGAGGTACTTCTTCAGTCGCACCTCCGCACCGGTCAAGTAGTGCGCATGATTCCGCTTGGCCATGCTCAGGTAATGGTAACTGACGGAGATCGGGCTGAAGAAGCCGGTGGAGAGGTCGCGCAGGCGTGTGGCCGTGCTGAACTGTTCCGTGTACAGGAGCGGACTGCGCAACCACTCCAACAGCGGAGGATTGCTTTTCCGGAACAGCCGCAAGGCCTTCCGCAATTCCCATCCGGCCAGGTCGATGTCCAAGGGCAGCATCTCCTCGATCACATCGCGATGGGCATCGATGCTCAAGTACCACTCCGGTCGATGCACATAGATGAAACGCACATCCCAATCGCTGTCCGGACTGGCGAAGCCCCAGGCCCGGCTACCGCTCTCAACGGCCAGGAGGACGCGCACATCGTGTTGTTGCTCCGCGGTCTGCAGGGCGGTGACGATGGCCGTGCTGATGTGTTCGGGAATGGAGGGTCGCACCATGCGCCGAAAGTAGGAGTGCGCCGCACAGCTTGAGCTCTTCTTCGAGCACGTTGCAGTCCCGCTAGGTTCCTCGCCACCGCATCAAAGGCCTTTGTGACCCGGTTGGTACGGTGATGGGCATGGGTTCTTGGTGATGTCAATATGGCAAGGCCAACAGAGGTCCTTGAGGCTCACTCGATCGCCGCTCTCCAACAAGGACGCGTGGTGCCCACGAAGCCCGCTTCAGTCCGACAAGACCAGCCAGAACAAGGTCCTATACTTGTTCCAACACCGCTCTTCCAATGAAACGAACGACCCTCACCCTTCTGATCGCGTTCAACATCATCGTTCTGCTCGGACAGCTCTGGCCCGAAGGGGCGCCACCCTTCGCACGGTGGGTGAACATCTTGTTCCTTGCCGGATCATTGGGCTACTTCATTACTGAAATGAAGGCAACGCCCCAGCATGGCAAGTGATCCTTTCTCCGGCAGCATACGCACCTGTTCAAGCCCCCCTTCACGCATCTCTCCTGTTAGCGCTTTCGGACCGGTCGGAGCTATATCATGCACCTTTCTGCCGGGCAGCCCGACGGTCATTTGCTGGAAACAACCATGGGTTGCCAAGGAACATCCAAGAGTAGCGTGATACAACTGTGAAGAACCGTATTGCCGTAGGTATAGGGCCCGGCCGCATCCATTTTTGCCGCGTCCATTAACAAGCGGACGAAAGCACATGGAAACCAATTTCACAGGCAACAGGATAGCCGCGGCACGCAAGCAGAAGAGCATGTCCCAGGCACAATTGGCGCAGCACCTGTTCATCAGTCCACAAGCTGTTGGCAAGTGGGAGCGGGGAGAGTCCATCCCGGATATCATCACCGTAGGCAAGCTCGCCGCGGTGCTCGGTGTCGACCTCAACTACTTCTCCGATCGGGCATCAGCCACGCCCGCACCGGTCGCGCAGGAACCCACGGTGCATCAGGTGGCCGGGCTACCCGCACCGGGAACGAAGGGCAAACTCAGCAGGGATATGTCCCGTTTCAGCTGGGTGGATGCGGACTTCTCGGGTCTGAGGGACCTGCACGACAAGTTCACCGGGTCCGTGATCCGCAACTGCAAGTTCATTGGGTCGGACCTTTCCGGGGTGCTCCTGGAAAGTAACCACGTGGACGGCTGCGACTTCAGGGGAACGAACATGAGTGGCAGCCGCATCCGATCCTCCCACGTAGTGAACTCTCGCTTCAACGATGGTTCATTGAAGGGGGCCGAGATCTCCGATAGTGTCCTGAAGGGATGTGACCTCTCTGGCGCGGTTCTCACCGGGGTAGTGGTGAGGTCCAGCAGCTTCAACAAATGCACCTTCACGAATTCCATCTTGGAGCGGACCGTGTTCCATGGCACGGACCTCACAGACGTCGAGTTCGAGGGGGTCTTGGAGGATTGCTCTTTCGAGGACTGCGGGTTCTCCCGGGTGACGTTCAGGAACGCGACGCTGCTGAACACCTTCTTCAAGAGCCAACGCTTGAAACACATCCAATTCGTCGATTGCAAGGCCGATCGGTTGACCTACGAATTCCTCAAGAACGGGAAAGCGGATGTGAGCAGGATCGCCGTTCTGGAGTAGTTCGATGCGGGCGGAACCTGCCCGATCACACGGCCTGCCCGAAGGTCAGCAGGTTGTGGTCGGGGTCCAGTAGCGCGAATTCCTTTTGTCCCCAAGGCTTTGTCTGTAGACCTCCGTTAGGGTGGATGCGCACCCCGTTGTCCAATAGCGATCGATACAGGCTGTCAATGGCGTTCGTACGGATGTAGACCTGGCCGTAGTTCGCTTTCGGATCGAGGTCCTTGTACTCGAAGAAATGGATCTGAAGGCCATCGCGCTCCATGATCAAGTAGTTCCCGTGGTCACCGGCTATCCTGAAGCCCAACTGGTCAACGTAGTAAGCGCGCGTACGGAGCTTGTCGCGCATGGGCAGCTTGGGGCAGAGGGCCGTGAACATGGGGATGAAGATCGGTCTAGTCATCCAGACCCTTTCCCGCAAGGATCCGTTCTACATTCTTCTCGATCCGGGCCTCCCGTGTCGTCACTTGCTTGGCTGAAGCGAAATGCAGCAGGTAGCCCCGTTGCCTGCCAGGTGTTAGCGCGTGGAACGCTTTCTTCAATGCGGGCACCGCCTTCAACTTCGCACCGAATTCCTTGGGCATATCGAACTCGGCCGTCTGCTTCAAAGGCACCTTCGTACCCGCTTGCTCCACAGCGATAGCCTGCTGGATGTACGAGCGTAACACCGGCGCCAGCTTCGTGATCTCCCTGGCGCTGGTGAAGCGGATCTGCCGAGCGCTCTGCACGTTGGCCGTCTGTTGAACGAGGATCTTGTGATCGTCCTTCAGCAAGGCCCCTTTGTGGAAGAGCAGCGCGCAGTATTCGTTGAAACCATGCATCAGGAAGACGTTCTTCCCTTTCAAGGTGTAGCAAGGGTGTCCCCATTTCAGTTCTTCGGTGAGGCCGCTGTCCAGCGCGATCGTCCGCAGCTTGGCGTAGGCCTCCTGCCAGGGCGTATCCTTCTCGAAGAACCAGTCGACTTTGGGGTTGGGGGTGTTCATCATGGGCAGTGCGGTGTGGGTCCGTTGTACGCTATGGAGCAATGTCGGCTACATCTTCTCTCCCGGCATCATCGCCGCCTGCTTCACCCACGCAATGAACTGCTTCTCATTGAGCTTGTCGTGCTCGTGGATGTGCAGGTAGCGCACTTTCTTCTGGGTGCTCGCATCCGGAGGCATCGGCTTCAACAGGGCGCCATGGAAGAAGGCCACCTTCACGTATTTCGTGATCATGTGGAAGCCCATGAAGAAGGACTTTTCGTCAGTGCCGTACATCGGCGTGTTCCATTTCACGGCTTTCTGCACCTTCGGGAATGCGCAGGTGATCAACGCATCCAAGCGCACGGCCACCTCGCGCTTCCAATCCGGTATCGCCTGCAGATAGGCTTGCACAGGGGCCTCGCCATACCCTTTCGCGATCTGAGGGTTACCGCCGGAAAGAAGCTTGACCTTTGCTGGACCTTTGGGTCGGGTCGCCTTGGGAATGACCTTCCTGGCTGCTTCCTTCGGGGTGCTGGATGTCGTGGTGGTCTTGGCCATGGGCCGAAGTTCAACACAGCCAACGAATAGAACAACGATCCCTGTGCTCACCATCGATCTTTCCACCTTTCCAGTGCTTGTCACCGAGCGGCTGGTGCTGCGCGAACTGCGAACGTCGGATGCGGAGCGGGTGTTCGCCATGCGGTCCGACCCGCTGGTTATGCAACACGTGAACAGGCCATTCGCCCGGTCCATGGAGGATGCTCACGCTCTCATTGAGCGGATCACCACCAACGTAGCTACGGGCGATGCCGTGCAATGGGCCATCACCATCAAAGGCGATGATGCGTTCATCGGCCTTATCGGCTTCTGGCGCTTGGTGAAGGAGCACTACTACGGGGAACTGGGCTACATGCTCGCGCGTGATCAATGGGGCAAAGGCTACATCAGCGAAGCCATTGGTGCGACAGTGGATTTCGGCTTCAACACATTGGGCTTCCATCGGGTCGAGGCGATCACCAGGCCACAGAACGCCGCCTCCATCCGGGCCTTGGCGAAGAACGGCTTCGTTCAGGAAGGGCACATCAAGGAGGACATCCTCTGGAACGGCGTTTTCCAGGACTCGCTGTACTTCGGGCGGCTGGCGCATTGACCCTCAACACCGACCATCTTTGACATCCAACATAAGGCCATGGCGAAAGTCGAACTGAAGACCAAGGTGAACGAGGCCAGCGTGGACGCCTTCATCGACCAGCAACCTGCGGACGTGGCGGCCGATTGCCGTACCGTGATGGCCCTGATGAAGAAGGCCACGGGCGAAGAACCGAAGATGTGGGGTGCGAGCATCGTGGGCTACGGGCGCTATGCCTACGAAGGGGCCAGTGGCCGTTCGGGTGAATGGATGATCACCGGTTTCAGCCCGCGCAAGGCCAACCTGACGATCTACATCATGATGGGCTTCGAGAAGGAGGCGGCACTGATGAAGAAGTTGGGCAAGCACACCACTGGCAAGAGCTGCCTGTACATCAAGCGGCTCAGTGATGTGGACCTGAAGGTGCTGGAGCAGCTGATCGAGAAGGGCGTGAAGGCGATGGCGAAGCAGCGGGTGAAGTAGTAGGTCGTCGACGTTCAAGAAGGCGAGCCCTTACTTGCGGAGCGCGTCGTAGCGCTTTTGCACCTCGGGTTGGATCTCCGGTGGCCAAGGAGCCTTGATCCCCGCTGCCATCTGCCACCGCCTGATCCACGAGAAGCCGTAAGGTGTTGTGGCCTCAGGAAGTTGATAGCAGGGATCCATCAAGGCCTCTTCCAGACCTATGAAATGGTAGCCCTCCAGTTCGAACCAGGTGAGTAACGCATCCAGTTCCACAGCGTTGAGCGCATTGGCATGGATCAACAGGATGTGCGGGATGTCGCGCCCGAGGAATGCCTGCGCCTGCGCCTCGTGGAAAAGCGCGGCTTGTGCCATGTACGCCAGGTAATCGTCCGCCAGAGCGTGCATCAGGGTGTCGTCCTTGGCGCGCTTGGCGTGCTCGTAGCAGAGGGCGTGGATGTACTCATCGTTGTCGAAGGTGACCGGCGCGATGGTGTAGCCGTGTTCCCTAAGCATGGCATTGAGCGAATCGCGCCGCTGCGGAACGGCACCCGCTTGCAGGAAGGGATGTCGGAAGTACCGCAACGAACGGCCGTTCCGTTCCATCAAGGGACGGAGCAGGTGCTCGCCTTTCAAAACGTCCGCTTCGTATTCGGCCACCGAGGTGCCCGTGGCTCCGCGATGCGCAAAGGTGTGGTTGCCCAGGTCCATGCCCGCCTGCAGCCAGCGTTCCAACAGTCGGTACCCCGCACTGTCCAGCTCGCCATCGCGAAAGAGCTTGTTCTCGTTCACGAAACCGATGGCCGGCACGCGGTGTTGCTTCAAGGTGTGCAGCAGGTCTTCGGTCACTTGCTCCCATGAGCCTTCGGCGCAGTTGGCGCAGGGCAGGTCGTCGATGGTGATCACCACGCGTTTCCCTGCCAAGTGCGCCTGTGGCTCCTGTGCGGAAAGCGGCAGCGCCATCAACAAGAACAGACCGGCCAGGACGCGCATGGCGCAAAGTACGGGAGTTGAGCGCGCCATCAGGACGTTGCCATGTTCGGATCGAATGCGTTACGGGCGCATGACCGATGACAACCGAGTAAGTTCCTGATCGCTCATTTCACTCCTCCAGGTAGTACACCGTATCGCGGCAGATCAAGCCGCACGGGGTCTCGTGTACGACCTTGAACCCACGCCGACCATCGGCCATGCGGAAGGGGATGTGAATGGGCAGGCCTAGGAACGAGGATCCCTTGATCTGCATTAAGCTGCCGTCGCCTCGGCTAACCACTGCCAGGCCGCCGTGTTCACCAATGCGCCACACCGCGCGGCAGACCACCGTTGTCGTATCCAGGTCCGGACTCGTGTCCGTCAGCTGCAAGGCGCTGCGGAACGCGGTGAAGTCGACACTGTCGGCCGCGCTGGCCCAGAAAGTCGGGCCGAAGGGGTGGTCGTCCTGAAAGGTGGTCGGCCGGTCTTGTGCCTTGGCCCAGAGCGCAAGTGAGAACAGGAGGATGAGGTGGTTGAAGCGTCCGATGTGCATTCTTGTCCGTGTTTTTCGTTGATCCTTCAACGCCGTTCGAAGAACCAATACCGGTAGCGTACCAGCCCAGTCGGCGGCTCCCAATGCACCACGGCATAGCGCCCTTCGTAGAAACGCGGGCAGCAGACGATCTCACCGAAGCGTTTCTCCGGCGGGTCCTTCAGGAAGGTTGATAGGTCGCTGCCATCGCCGCGCTTCAGCCAGGTCATGCCCTCACACATCACCTCCCACACCAGGCGGTATTCGCGCGGGTCGGGCAGCGGACCGATGTCCGGGGTGGTGCGGGCCAGGGCCTCGCCGAACCGGGCGAATTCGACGCTGTCGGCCGGGCTCTGCTGCATCCGGTCCTGGAACCGCTCGAACATGTGGGCGGGGTCCTCGGAATGCCATTGGGAACATGCGGGCAGGGCAGGGACCAGGACAAGGAGCAGGGTTGGAAGGAAGGAGCGCATGCCGGATGGAGTACACGGCAGGGCGGCAAGAGTTCACTTGGCCTTCTTCGGCAGTCGCGTCCAGAAGATGATCGAGAAGGTCAGCCCCGCGAAGAATGTGGACGCCGCGCGCGCTGTGTTGCCAATGCGCAGGCTCAGGATCGCCGATGCGGTGCAGCAGCACATGATCACTGCGATCAAGACGAAGATCAGAATGCGCCTACGGCCCGGCGTTAGCATGGCGTGAAGGTATATCCGCGATGGTCCTGTGTTCTGCAGGCAGGCCCCGCCAATTGGAAAGGGGACCGGTTCAACCGGTGATCCGCATTTCGCGTTAGGGACAGCAGTGGAAAGCCCGGAGCCTTCTTAGGCGAGGACTTGCAACGAATGGCCCGACGGCGACATCCTGAGCCAGCAATGCGGAGAAGGCGAAGGCACCCAGAACCCAGGCGTCCTGACCAACCGTTGGTTCGAGAACGATACGAGTCCTTGCGGCCCAAACGATCCAGTTGTGCGCTGTAAGGCGCTTACACAGCAACGAGGTCCGCGCACCAGACAATGGCGGCCAAGAGGAGCTAACGCAGGTCGATTTCCAGCCTGCGCCCATGTTGTCACCACCATCGTAGTTGGCTGGCGTGTCCATGAGCAGTCCTGTACTCGAAGTGCCAAGATGAAAGCAACGCCCATCCCGATGATTTGAGTGAATCGTTGGCGTGGTTACGGGCAATCAATTCCGCAGCTCTTTCGCGTGCTCCACGTACGCGACAGGACAGACTAGTGCTATATCATCCCGCGCTTCCTGTCGCGCATGAAGACTGGTGAATCGCGGCGGTCAGCATCCATAGTAGACCGCTTTGACCGGGGCGCCCAGCCAAGATGAAGGGGAGACAAGTCAGGACTTGTTGCAGGATGATCGTTACCGGCAACCAGTTCCTGGTCCCACCTGAGCGCCAACAATGGCCGGAAAAATGGCACCTCGGCTTGCCCATGTCCGCGGCGAGGCCTCGTGTGTGGGCCTCATTCAGGTGACGTCTCTGGCACCGCTTGATTGGACTCCCGCATCGGTCGGGCTTGACTGAGCCGGGCTGGAGTGCGCATCACGACGGGTTCATGCCTGCCGAAAGTAGTTCCGTGCCTTTGCGCCTGCGACGAAGATTAGAGGACCCTGGATAGTCCCGCCGATTTTCCAGCCTTGCCCTTGAGTTGATTTCCAGGCGAGTATGGTCCAACGGAAAGAATCGGGAGCAGAGCATTGGGCGGGAACATTGTAGTCGCCACTTCTTGGTGACGTCCAGGTTCCAAGGGTGACCAAAGATGTCCCCGGATTTGAGAGGCAAGAAAGGCTTGGCGCTGGACAGATTCCATTCAGAGCAGATAGCAGCGTCGCCGCGCCGTATCCAGCAATGACGCGGGAGCGCGACCCTGACGCTGAAGCAATCGTCCATCTAGGTCTGCAACACCCCCATATTGAACTCCCGCGTCGCCGGGCTCTGGCTCGCCGCCTCGATCCCCAAACTCATCCACGTCCGCGTATCCAGCGGATCGATCACCGCATCCAGCCACAACCGGCTTGCCGCGTAGTACGGGCTGATGGTCTCCTCGTACTTGCTGCGGATCCGGTTGAGCAGTTCGGCTTCCTTCTCGGGGGTGATGGTCTCGCCCTTGCCTTTCAGCGCGGCCACTTCGATCTGGAGCATCACCTTGCTGGCCTGCTCGCCGCCCATCACGGCCACCTGGGCGCTGGGCCAGCCCACGATCAGGCGCGGGTCGTAGGCCTTGCCGCACATGGCGTAGTTGCCGGCGCCGTAGCTGTTGCCGATGATGATGGTGAACTTGGGCACCACGCTGTTGGCCACGGCGTTCACCAGTTTCGCGCCGTCCTTGATGATGCCGCCGTGCTCGCTGCGGCTGCCCACCATGAAGCCGGTGACGTCCTGCAGGAAGACCAGCGGGATGTTCTTCTGGTTGCAGTTGGCGATGAAGCGCGTGGCCTTGTCGGCGCTGTCGCTGTAGATGACGCCGCCGAACTGCATCTCGCCCTTCTTGCTCTTCACCACCTTGCGCTGGTTGGCCACGATGCCCACGGCCCAGCCATCGATGCGGGCGTAGGCGGTGATGATGCTCTGGCCGTAGCCCTCCTTGTATTCGGTGTACTCGCTGTCGTCCACCAGCCGCGCGATCACCTCGCGCATGTCGTAGGGCTTGGCGCGCTCGGTGGGGAGGATGCCGTAGATCTCCTTCGGGTCGGCCTTGGGCGCAGCGGCCTTCTCGCGGCTGAAGCCCGCGTCCTTCGGCTTGCCCAGCTTGTCCACGATGGCGCGGATCTTCTTCAGGCAATCCGCATCGTCCTTGCACTTGTAGTCGGTAACGCCGCTGATCTCGCTGTGCGTGGTGGCGCCGCCGAGGGTCTCGTTGTCGATGTCCTCACCGATGGCGGCCTTCACCAGGTAGCTGCCGGCGAGGAAGATGCTGCCGGTCTTCTCCACGATGAGGGCCTCGTCGCTCATGATGGGCAGGTAGGCGCCGCCCGCCACGCAGCTGCCCATGATGGCGGCGATCTGCGTGATGCCCATGGAGCTCATCACGGCGTTGTTGCGGAAGATGCGGCCGAAGTGCTCCTTGTCGGGGAAGATCTCGTCCTGCATGGGCAGGTACACGCCGGCGCTGTCCACCAGGTAGATGATGGGCAGGCGGTTCTCGATGGCGATCTCCTGCGCGCGCAGGTTCTTCTTGCCCGTCATGGGGAACCACGCGCCGGCCTTCACGGTGGCGTCGTTGGCCACCACGATGCACTGGCGCTTGCTCACGTAGCCGATCATCACCACCACACCAGCGCTGGGGGCACCGCCGTGTTCCTTGTACATGCCATCAGCGGCAAAGGCGCCGATCTCGATGCGTGGGCTCTTGGGGTCGAGCAGCGCGTCGATGCGCTCGCGGGCGGTCATCTTGCCTTGCTCGTGCTGCTTGGCGATGCGTTTCTCGCCGCCGCCCTCGTAGATCTTGTGCAGGCGCTTGTTGAGGTCGGAGAGCTTCAGCTTGTTGAAGTCCTCGTTCTTGGATGCTTCGATGTCGATCTTCTCGGCCATGGTTCGATCAGTGATTAGCCGATGAGCGGATTAGCTGATGGGCGTGGTGCGAAGATCGGGCGTGGGGCGCGAATAGTGGGAAGGTTTGGGCGTGCCCCGGCTCAAAAGCAGCCGGGTCAGGCTATCCGCGAAGCCCGCACTCGTCGTTCCTCCTCGCTTGCGTGCTTTCCGCTTCTATCCTTCACGCGAATCACCGAACCAACGTGACATGCGAATGCACATCGACCGAGGGGGAACAAGGGCTGCTCAACCGAGCCACGATGAAGTACGTGCCCTCTGCGCAGAGCGTTCCATCAACTGATCTTCCATCCCATGCCTGAGAACCGCATATCCGGACCAGATTTCCCCAGCGATCATAGATGGAACACGTCCAGTGCGTGACAAGATCAGGCGGTGACGGTAGCAGTTGATCATTGACACCGTCTCCATTTGGGCTGAAGACATTCGGAATTGAGATAGAACTCGCTGTCGGTATTACTTCTCGAAATTCAGAGAGCGACGCCGCGCCCCATGATATGCCTGAGATGACATTCGCGCATACAGGTGAAATTGACGCGTCAGTGGCGGAGACTTCCAGGACATTCGGGCCAACGCACGCTATGAGGTGTGGCATGGGGCCGCAATCGCTCTCCAACATCAGAGTATTTGCCCCAAGCCAACCACCACCCCAACCAACCGACAACATTCCCACGTGCACGATGCTCGTCACGGCTGTCAGGTTGGAGTTCACAGATATGCGCACCAGATCTGGGGCGAACGTTGTCATATACAAGTCGCCATTGTACCACGTCAGGTCACCCGAGGAGCCAATGGCGATGGAATCGATCTGCCACGCATATCCATCGCTCGCGCGAATTCCCCACAGCCATCCGTAGTAATCCCCGATCAGGGTGTCGTTGTTCCATGCTACCAGCGAATTGGTCGATAGCCCTGGCATACTACCGACAAAGGATGTCGTAGCATCATTGGGGTCGATCTCATACAACGAGTTGCCATACACGCCCCAGAGTCTGCCATCAGGCGTGAATGCAATGTCTTGCAGCAATGTGCTCGTACTACCGACTACCGTAGTCTGGCAGGAAGCCGCATCCACCTTCACAAGCTCTCCCACCGATGTGTTGATGTACAATATTTGCTGAGCATGACCCAGCATTACCATCTGGCCCAATAGGATGGCTCCCAACATTCTCAACATCGCAACCAAGGTAGTTAGGTAGCCCTACCCTCATCGATTGGTCCGGCCCTTCCAAGTGGCATTTGCCTTCGTCGTCGCTACTTCTTCTTCGCCGCGCTCACGAACGGCATGGTCGCCGCCTGCTTCATCCACGCCGCCACCTGGCGTTCGTCCAGATCCTTCAAGGTCTTCAGCTCGACGCCCCGCGTAGCCTTGCCCATCGCAACGGGCGTAATCGGCGGTTCCGGCTTCAGGTCCGTGCCGCGGATGAACATCAGTTTCACGTGGCCCACGAAGGCACCGGAGGCGAAGCACCAGCCGCCGTCCACGCCGTAGTACGCCATGCCCCATTTCACCGAACGCTGCAGGCCCGGCAAGTTCTTCGCGGCCAGTGCATCAATGCACTCGGCTATGCCGCGTTGCGGCTGCGGCAAGCTGGCGATGTAGTCGAAGACGGGCTTGTCGCCTTCTACGGCCTTCGCGGGGCTGGCCTTGCCGTTCATGGCCTTCTTCAGCTTCGTAGTGGTCTTGGCTGGGGCGGTCTTCTTGGCCATAGGGTCGATCCGCTGATCAACAGACGAATGTATCAGATGATGGCGTGATGCGAAGATCGGGCGGGGGGCGCGAAGAGTGGGAGGGTCTGGGCGTGCCCCTTCGCAGAAGCCTCAGGGTCGCGCTTTCCGATCGTACTCCTCGCTCATTCCTCGCTGTGGGGTACCCGCTTCGATCGCTCACGCGACATCCACGTCAATCACCGACCACGAAACGCAACAGTTCCGGCCGGCCGTTCAACACGGCCCTTGCTAGATACAGCCCTGCAGGTAGATAGGCCATGCTGATGGAGCGGTATCCTTCCCCGGCATGGAGGAGGACGCGACCATCCACTCCGAGTACATCCAACGCATCCAATACAGCGGTTTCGCGTACCCGGATCTGATGGTTGAATGGGTCAAATAGGATGGACGGAGCTCCGTCCCCGAGCGCATTTGAAAGGCTGGTCGCAAGCATCATCTGGATCACCAGAGTGTCCGATGTCGCTCCGCAGGGGCCGTTATCGCACGTCCAGGCTAGGATGTTGTCGCCGATGATCAGGCCGGTTACCATGGAAATGGGATCGTTCTGGTCCATGATCACACCATTGCCTTGCACCCAGCTCCACCAACACGTGGCCGGGTAGATCGGGGTCGGCGATCCGGAAAGGAATGCGCTGCTCTGAGGCGCGATCATAGTGATCGTATCCGGCCCGGCGTTCGCAACGGCCATGGCAGCATCAAACACAATGATCTCCACCACGTCCGATTTGATCGTGCCGTTGTTGTCCACGTTCCACACGAACACATTGGAACCGATGCATAGGTCCGTGACCGGGCAACTTGGGTCATTGGGAACGTTCAAGGTCCCGCAGCCCATGACCACGGTCCACGTGCCGGTCGCACCCAGCGGCAACGCGCTCCCTTGCATGGTGTAGAAGTCGACACAGAGGCTGGTGTCGGGACCGGCGTCGGCCACCTGGGCCAGTGTGAGCTGGCTCGTCCATGTGCCCAGAATGAGCAGTGCGATCAAGTGAAGGGGGTGCTTCATGTTCAGTGGGTCACAGTGAATCGCAAGGTCCGTGTTCGGTCACCGATACGTACATGGGCTATGTATAGGCCCGGGCTCAGGTCTGCCGTGCTCTGGGTCGAATTCCCGGCCATCGCTCGGTGTTGTCCGACGAGCTGCCCGCTGCTGTTGAGGATCATTAGGTCGCCGGGCAATTGGTTTCCGGATAGGAAGAACAGGTCTTGCCCTGGATCATGGAAGAGGGTCGGGTCCGAAGGAGCGAGCTCCCGCCCAGTGCTTGTGGTGTTGACGACATCGATGACCACTTGGTCAGTGGTGATCCCGCAGCCACCATTGTCACAGGTCCATTGGAGTACACTAAGTCCGTAGTTGGGAAACGCCACCAAGGATGTGGGGGAGGTCGCGGACAGTACGTTCGCGTTGCCGGAAATAACTGTCCACACACATACACAAGGTGCTTGATAGGAACTGGCGTTCAATAGCGTTACCGAAGGGGTGAACATCAATTGGTCCGGTCCGGCATCGGCTGGCGGGGTCGAAGGGTCATTGCCCCAAACGGAAACGAAATCGGTGGTGGCGCCCAATCCATTGATCACGACCCACTGGAAGGCGTTCTCACCCAGTAGCAACCCGGTCACCAGTGTATTGGGTTCAGTGGGGTTGACGATCGTGGCGTTGCCTTGGGATAAGAACCAGTAGCCACTGTCCAAGGGCGTCAAGGCTGCCGCTTGGAGGTGCGTGGAATCCCCGCAGATGTATTGATCCGGCCCGGCATCCGCCCA
>JADKHI010000004.1 GCA_016721825.1 Flavobacteriales bacterium | reverse complement strand
AGGGCGGGTTGGCGATGATGTAATCGGCCTTCAGGTCCTTGTGGGCATCGTTGAGGAAGGAGCCCTCGCTGTTCCACTTCACCTGCGAGCTGTCCAGCCCGCGGATGGCGAGGTTCATCTTGGCCAGCCGCCAAGTGGTCTGGTTGCTCTCCTGCCCGTAGATGCTGATGTCGTTGACCTTGCCCTGGTGCTCGGTGACGAACTTCTCGCTCTGCACGAACATGCCGCCGCTGCCGCAGCAGGGGTCGAACACGCGGCCCTTGTATGGCTCCAGCATCTTCACCAGCAGTTCCACCACGCTGCGCGGGGTGTAGAACTGGCCGCCCTTCTTGCCCTCGGCCAGCGCGAACTCGCCCAGGAAGTACTCGAACACATGGCCCAGCACATCGGCGCTGCGGCTCTTGGCATCGCCCAAGGCGATGTTGCCGATGAGGTCGATGAGGCCGCCGAGGCTGGTGGGGTCCAGGTTCTGCCGGGCGTACACCTTGGGCAGCACGCCTTTCAGCGAGTCGTTCTCCCGCTCGATGGCGTCCATGGCCTCATCCACCGTCTTGCCGATGGTGGGCTGCTTGGCGTGGCTTTGCAGAAAGCTCCACCGCGCGCCGGGCGGCACGAAGAAGACGTTCTCCGCCTTGTACTCGTCCTTGTCCTCGGGGTCGGCACCGGCGCTCTCTTCGGCCTTCAGCTTGTCGTACAGCTCCACGAAGGCATCGCTGATGTACTTGAGGAAGACGAGGCCGAGCACGATGTGCTTGTACTCGGCGGCGTCGATGTTCTTGCGGAGCTTGTCGGCCGTTTTCCAGAGCTGCTTTTCGATGGGCTCTTGGTCAGTGGCCTTTGGGGCTTTGGGCTTCTTTGCCTGTAGGCCTTGGGCTTGTAGGCCTTGGGCTTCTAGGCTTAGGGGCTCAGGGGCCTTTGCATCGTTTCGGTCGTCCCGGTGGGTCGACGCTACGACGGCGTTGGGGCCTTTGGCTTCTAGGCCTTTGGGCTGCGCCACCTGCATGCCACCTCCTTGCCGGGTGCTGATCAGGCCTTTGGCTTTCAGGCCTTCCTTGGCCTGGGCCACCTGTTCCTTGGTCCAGCCCAAGGCTTCGGCGGCCTGCTTGGGGCCGAGGCTTTCGTGTTGGGCAAGAAGGTCGTAGAGGACTTGTTCAGGTCCCGCGAGGTCGTTCGTCATCTGGTGCTGTCCAACTGATCTGGGATGGAAAATAGGTGGAAGCAATGAGAGGGCTTTGGGGGCTTCCAAAAAAATACATGTTCCTAGGGAGATTTTGGGGGGTATGCCTTTCCTAGAGCATGGCTCGCGCTTCACAAAGGCATCATTAAATTATGCAAGGAGTGTTGGTGCACGGTAACACTTATGTTCCGCCGTTCTCGAAGAGAACTGTTACCCCACACCCACGTCCCTATCCGTCTCAACTTCCTTGACCCCTTCGATCTTCAGGTCGTAAAGGGACTGACCAGACGCCGTGGTGCCAGTGATGATCCCTAATGAAGGCATGGTTTCATCAACGCGGGCCCCAAGGGCCTCGAGCCGGACGACAACATCTTCGATCACCGACCGATAGTCCTTCTCAACGTAGAGAAGGAATCGTTCCCCGCCACCTCGTACTCTCTTGGCGCTCATCGTGGCGCTTGGGCTAGGCCTGAACCGATGTCAGTTGAAGCCCCGTGAAGCCGTCGAGCGGTTTGGACCACGCGGACCCACACTTCATGTGCATTGGCGGTCGGGTAACGTTCGATCACCAAAGCAGCGATACCGGCAACGAAAGGGGTGGCCATGCTGGTTCCGTCCATCAGTTCATATAGATCCGGTCTTGGAACGGAGCTAAATATATCAACGCCGGGCGCTGCCACATCCACTTGTCCACCGCGAATGGCAGTGCCGCAGCAGGAAAATGACGCCACATTCAGTTTGCTATCGATCGCACCCACCGCCATGATGGAAGGGCAGTTCGCCGGATGCCCTACCGGAGCCATCATTCCTGGCCGATCGCTTTCATTGCCAGCCGCTGCGACCAATAGGATGTTCTTGGAGAGCAATTCGGCGGCCATTTCATCATATATCCGTGAATAAGGCTCCCCCTCGAACGCAGGTGAACCCAATGACATGGAAATGATGCGGCACTTGTTGTCCATGGCCCATTGGATACCGGCAAGGATCCCACGGTCCGAGCCACGACCCGAGTTGGACAGGACCTTGCCAGCATAGATTTCCGCTTCACTGGCAACACCGTAGCGAAGGCCACTGCTGCTCTGTTGATGTCCACAGGACACGCCAACACAATGGGTGCCATGCCCATTTCCATCCATGGCCGACTCGCGATTGATGAAGGACTTTGTCGTGATGTGGCGGCCACGCAGGTCCGGATGTTTGTCATCCACCCCGGTATCGAGTATCGCGATGCGCACGCCCTTGCCTGTGAAGGATGACTTCATGACGTCCGTCGCCTGGATGCCCCAGGTGTGCTGGGCTGTGTCCGTGAAACGTCTCACGGCTGACGCGCGCTTGGCAAGTGCGTAAACATAACGCTCCGGTTCAGCCCCCGCTATCGCATTGCGCGACCGGGCACCGGTTGTGAGCATCTGTATGCCCTCTTCCATGCGCTCGTTCACCACGGCAATGCCAAGCCGCTCAAAGTAGATCCCGTCACCGTCACGAAAAGCGGATTCGAAGCGCTCAGGATTGGCCTTGAAGTCGGACGAGCTGGCCATGCGGATCGACGCGTTCTTCGCAAGCGAGTGCACGGATCGCGTGGTGGTGCCCTTGCGCACCGAGATGAGTTGCTTTCCGGTGAACCGCTCGGCGTGGGCGGTGGTGCCAATGGTAAGAAGCTTGCGCTTTTTCACGGTTGCCATGATCGAGGGGGTTAGGTGGTCGGTATGGAATGACGCTGCCGTCTCGCAGCGTGCTCATTCAACGATGACGGTATCGCAGAATACCTGCGGCCCACCGGTTGTGGTGGAATAGGTGATGAGGTAGATAAAGGTGCCCGGCGCTTGAACGGTGAGGGCACTGTTGAAACGACCCTGCGGCCCTATCGCAACCGGTGCGTTCACCAGCAGCAGTTCTTTTCCCTTGGCCACTGTGAGCAGTACAGGTCTATCGGCGGGGAAATAGCCTTTCATCTCCAGCTTTCGGGACACCCGGTCGTACAGTGCGCCTGCGAATGCCGGTACACTGGCCCTCGCGCTGGTCAATTCGACCTGCAGCTCGGAGACGGATTTCTTTAGTGCATCACGCTCGGTGGTCAGGTCCGCCACCGCCTTGTTCTTCTTCGCTTCCACTTCCCATTTGGTAACGAAACAGATCGCCAAGGTCATCCCCAGCATCGCCATGGCGGACAACACCTTGGCCGTGCGCACGTGCTGTGTGCCCTTGTTCACATAGTGCTCTATCGCCGCCTCGCATTGCTCCCAACTCTCGGCCGAGAACTCCACCGGTTTCGGCAACTGGGCCTGTGTGCAGTACCAATGGCCCAGGTTGACCAGTACGACAGGTATCAATAGCACCACGAAATGCCAGTTCTCAGTAATTTCGAAATAGATGGAGCCCACGATGGTGGTGAGCACATAGCCGGACGTCAAGGCCACGATGTATTTGTCCAGGCTCTGCACCTGCTCCATCAATTTGCCGTGGGCATTTTCGATCAAGGCCGCGCCCTGCTTCAACCAATAGTCCTTGTCGATAATGGGCGCAGCACCGGCGGGCGGTGTGGTGCCCGGAACGCCCACATGGGCGATGCCCTTTTCGCCCTCCGCACCATCGCCACCGTTGGCTTCCGCGACAGCATAATCGTGCACATGACCGCGCGCGCATTTCAACCGATATTCCTGCGGAGGCTTCAGCTCCGAGGAGGCCATCCCCTTTGTGGGGGGCATGGGGGAAACGAATTCAGGGCAGCGCACCAAGGCGTTGTCCGGTCCTGTGATGCTGCCCTTGCAGTGGAATCGAAGGTGTGTCCCGTTCATCTTCCTGATGGATAGACCTGTTTCCTTGACCTAGTACACGCACATCCTACCAGGCGGCCTTTGCGAGGCCATAGTGAACCCGCACGGCGTCAATGACCTTCTGGTAGCGTTTCTGATCGCATTTCCTTGCCTGCACGACAACAAGGCTCCCTTGCCTGAAGTGATCGACGCTCAACGACCGGTTCCGCGACGCGATCTTGTATACCATTCCGTCCAGGGCGTCCAGAAGTGCCGCGCGTTCCTCGACTGGCAGGGACGCTTCCTTGATCTCCTGGACGAACTTCAGGTCCACCGTAACATATTTAGGTCCGCCGCACGCGCATAGCGCTAGCAACAGGATCGGAGCGATCAGTGCTTTCATGGTATTCAAACTTTCCGCCGGATTCAATCGGTGAAGAACAATTCCAAGGTCCGGCTGGTGGTGGACCCGCAAGCGACTCGTACACGGATGGTATCACCCCCTTCTATGTCCGGTGTGGCCAGGTCAAGAACATTCGAATAGGCGCTCCCGGCGTTGGTTACCTGGTAACCTGTGGTGATGAAATTGCCGACCTCCACTTCCGCACCGCCCTCATTCTTCCATGCCCTGTAGGTGATCGGCAGGCCAAGGCTATGGGCACCTTGATCGTTCGCGAGGGTCAAGTTGAGCGTGGCACTGTGGTTCGTCGTATCATACTCCAACGTGCTTGTGCCCAGGAGTAGCGTATCCGGAAAGGCACGGTGTGCCCGCAAGGACTGCTGAAGGGCATACTGCTGTTGCCCTATCCACATGGTGAAAACCACCACGCCCGTATCGCGGCTGACCTGCCAAACAGCACGTGCGGTATCATCCGCGCTTACGGTCACAACAAGTTCACCCGTTGACAGAACACCCTGGTCGTTCACCCAGGAACCGGTGGTCGTGCTGAAATGAACATCGCGAACATCGAACGGCGCATCCGGATCATCGTGGATCGCCACTTTCAGCGTACGGCGCTCCACACCGTTCGCCACAACACCATCGATCGGCCCGGCCGTGCTGATCAACTCACTGACCGGATAGTCCGGGTCCTTATTGCACGCGACCAGGAAGATCACCAACAAGGCAATTGGAAGGCGCGGGTTCATGGACAGGAGGTTTTGATCTGGACGACCGCTTCATTCGAACAGTTGGCGGCGTTCTGCTTCTCGTAAACCACGTAGCGGATCACCACATCAGCTGTCGGAGGTTGTGGTTCCAGGATGTAGGAGATATCGACACCGTCACCATGGCACATCAAGCCCAAATCCAATTCCACCAATGTGCCCGCTGCTTGCTGGCTATCCCCGTCAAGATGGATTTCCGCGAAGTGGGCTCCAGTGATCGAAGCCCGAAGAACAGCTTCTGTAACACATCCGCCTTCCACCCTCAGGACCATCACGTCCGTGTTCCCGTTCACAGTCGAATCACGCTCCTTACAAACGACCGTATCCGGGCCGTTCCCGAAAATGAGTTCTCTGATGTTACCGCTCATGTTCTTGGGTCATTGTTCGGTTATGATCCGTTGCATACGTCTCGTTCCTAGATCCTGTATGTACTTCACCAGGTCCACGTCAAGGGTCACACCCACGAAAGGATTGGCATGGAGCACCAGGTCGGTGCGCAAGGGATGGGGGTCCTCTCTTCTCGTGAGCAAGAAACCGCCATTCAGCCGTAGCATTTCGGTGAGGCGAAGCCCGATCCCCGTCATGACACCGATCTTATCTCCGATCACCCCTTTGTACTCGGGGGAACTGGCGGTGAAGTTGCTCGCGGTTAGGCCGAAATTGATCGAGAAGGCGGTCGCCCATCGCGAACGCGATTCGAAGCGCCACTTCTCTTTTCGGAACAGGCTATAGGAAACCTCCCTGTTTATCGGGAAGGGATGGAACTGTACCCCGTAGAAGGTTACGAAGTCCGCTGGCGTCCGTTCCCCGAAGACATAGGCCGCGCCGAAATCAGGAGCCAAATACCAGGTCGCCCTGGTCTTGAAATCACGGCTGGTGTTCACGGAGAAGGGCACCTCGAATGAGAGGATCAATCGCATATCGTCGATGGCCTTCGCTATCCGATCCTCCAACTGCGGCACCACTTTGTAGAGAGCCTCGAACAGGGAGATGTTGCGCTCGATCTTCGGAATGAACACCTCTTCGATCCGCTTCACCTCAGGGCCGAGCAGGTTCAGTTCGTTCTGTGCCGCCGTCAGGTCCGCGCTAAGCTAGGCCCAGCCTTGATTTTGGCCTCCAGGGTTCTGATCTTCTCCGATGCCTCCTTGTGGTAGTCCTCGAGCCGCTTGCGGTTCTTCTTGATGTTCTCGACACGCAACGGGATGTTCTTCACTTGCGCTTCGGTAACCGTCCATGGAGGGAGGGCTTGCGCGGCGACCCCATAAACATAGGTGCCTTGCAGAAAGTCGGTGCTCCAACCATCATTGAATATCTTGTTCAGAAGGTCGTTGAGCGCATTGCGCTCGGTCTCGAGTCTCTCTTTTCCGGAAAGATCGAACTTGAGCGAACTAGGAAGATTACCCGTCTGCCACAGTGCGAGAATAGCCTTGGAAATATCCGTCAATCCGGAGTTGACGTCGTTCTTCATCCGCTTCTCGATGGTTCCAAGATCCGGCTGCACGTTGGAGTAGCCACGGCTTTTTGCCTGTTCCTGGATCCGGTCATTAAGTAGGGTCAGCAGTTCACCTGTGTACTTGTCCAGTTCCTGCTGCCTCGTTAGTGCATTGAGGGGGTTCAGTATGCTGGCCAGGTTCTCATAGTAGAACGTGGCAGCAGCCCTGGCTGTCTGCTCGATCATGGTCTGTCGAAATGGAGCGGGCAATCCGGTGGTGGCGTGTAGTACGAAGCGATACTGCCGGTTGGGTTCCAGCGGTGGAATGACCACTTGGGGTACCTGACCGACAATACCATCATTCCGCTCCCAGCGGGCACTGCAGTAACAAACCCCTGTCAGATCACACCCTTGGGGTTTCTGTTCGAACGGATCCTTCCTATCGTAGGTGGCGTGCATGTTATCCCGTGTGAGTTCCACAACACACACTTCAACATTCCTCACCGTAGGGTCGAGGTTCTTGAATTTGAGCGTGAAGGCCACATCGAATGGCAGGTTGCGCATGTTCCCACCCTTATAGGCAACATAACCGGGTACGATCTCACCCGTGGCCAGATCCAATTCCCATGCGGTACCCTCCAGATATCCCGCACCGGGTGTCTCCGAACCTGACTGAGCGGGTGGGGCCGGTGCTCCAGGAGTTACAGCTGGCGGGGTGCCCGGAGTTGTAGCGGGAGGTGTCGTAGGGGACGTTGTGGCAGGTGGCGTGCCTGTTGCGGGTGCCGGAGTCCCTGGAGTGGTCTGGGCATGGCAGATAGCACCAGCCATGAAAAACAAGAAATTGAACGATGCCCGGAGCCATATGCTGTTAAGTACTCGCAGCGTAGGATGAAGATGCATCGGTGGTCTGTTCATCGGTGGTTGAGGAAAGGGATCACTGAGAGACAAGCGCGGAAAGCCTCGATTCTTTGATCGGGGGGCATTCCACTTCGGTGTTCAAATCCAAACGACCAATGCTGGCCGCCGCAGTGGTTGGCTTTTCACATAGGCGGAGCATACTGGCTGTGGCGCGTTGGCTGGGCATTGACTGGACCTATTCGTTCTGGACTCTGCGAATCAACCATCCCCACGAATACCCCACTAACGTCTTTTTCACACCCCCACCCACGTTCTTTTCACAGGGTACCCGAAAGCGGCTAAAGCCCAGCAAAGCCCCGTGGGCCTAAAGCGTGGAGCGGTTCCACATGTGCGCGCACCCGAAAAACTACCTAGTACTGGGTATTTTTTCAATGGAACGCAGTCTTCACTTTCGTGGTGACGGCATCTCTCCCATGCACGTCAAGCAGGTGTCCTTTCAACCGGATGATCTATAGCGCATGGGGGAAAAGCAACAAGGAGTGAACGTGGCCGTGGTGAACGCGCACCCGGCCGAACGTGTGGGCCTGGGCACCCTGCTGGCGGAAGGCGGCTACCAGGTGGTGCTGCAGGTGCCGCAAGGGGAAGCGCTGCTCGATGCCCTGGCGCAGGGCGTGGCAGTGGACCTGGTGCTGCAGGAGGTGGGCGCCCACCTACCGAACGCTTATACCACCATGGAACAGCTGTGCCGGACACCCCGACGTGCGCGTGCTGGCCTTTGCCCACGCACCGACCGATACCGACGTGATGCGCACCTACCGCACCGGTGGGCGGGCCCTGCTGACCCGCAATGCCGGCCCCGAAGAACTGTACCGCGCGCTGGATGCCGTGTGGAAGGTGGGCATCTACCACACACCGGCCACCCACCGCTTGCTGCTGGAGAACCCCGACGGGCTGAGCCAGGAGGAGCGCAACCGGCAACGGCTGCTGGCGAAACTGCCCCCGCGCGGGAAGGAGGTGCTGGAGCGTATCTGCCGAAATGACGACCTGACCTATGAATTCATCGGGCAGGAACTGAAAATCGGCAAGCGCACCGTGGAAACGCACGTGAACCAATTGTTCCAGGTGTTCGGTGTGCGCAGCAAAACGGCCCTTGCGCTCTGTGCGGTGCGTTGGGGCATCGTGGCCTTCAAGTAAGTATGGCTCAGTAAGGGGAACGCGCGAGGGGTTCAAGCTCTCCGTGACATCGCACAGCGCGGTCGTGGCTCTGCACCACGCGCCCGTGGCATTGCACAGCGTGCTCGTGGCATTGCATCGCGTGCTGGTGAAATTGCGGCACGCACACACGGCATTGCACTGCGTACTCGTGGCAGTGCGGCACGCGCTCATGGCATTGCATCGCGTGCTCATGGCATTGCCGCCGCGGTCGTGGCATTGCATCCCGTGCTCGTGGTATTGCACTACGCGCTCGTGGCATTGCGTCACGCGTGCATGGCATTGCATCGCGTGCCCGTGGCATTGCGGCACGCGCTCGCGGCATTGCACTGCGTGCTCGTGACATTGCACCACGCGCCCCTGGCATTGCGTCACGCGCTCATGGCATTGCATCGTGTGCCCGTGGCATTGCACCACGCGCTCGTGGCATTGCACCGCGTGCTCGTGGCATTGCACCACGTGCTCGTGGCATTGCACCGCCTGCTCGTGGCATTGCACCACGTGCTCGTGGCATTGCACCACGCGCTCGTGGCATTGCACCACGCGCTCGTGGCATTGCACCGCGTGCTCGTGGCATTGCACCACGCGCCACCTGTATTTCGACACACACGCTGCAAGGGCCGTCCACCAAGGGCTGTAGCGCGACCTCCGTAGAAGTACAGCGGTGCGCTCCGTATTTCCCGCCGTGCCTTTTCGCATCCTTCCACACCCTTCACACGATTCAATCCCTGTGTCGCACCAACGCGGCACACAAACAAAATTCAGTAGTCATGCGAACAGTAGTTGCACAAGTGAAACTGGGCATCGAACGCCTCACCCCAACGGCCCTGGTGGAAAAGGGACGGAACCTGGTAGAGAAATGCACCGGCAACGCGAACGTCACCTTGCCGGCGACCTTCCTCACCGATATGACCGCAGCGGTCGATGCGCTGGAAGCGGCCAACCTGAAGGTGCTGGCCAACGGTGGACGGGAGGACCACCTGACGCGCAACGAGCGCAAACGCGACGTGGAGGAGTTCGTTCGTAAGCTGGGCGGTTACGTGGACGGCCAGTGCAGCGGTGATGCGGAGAAGATCGCGAGCACGGGCTTCCAAACGCGCAAAGGCCCCAGCCCGGTGGGTGTGGTGGATGCGCCGAAGAACCTGCGCGCCACGCGCGGCAAGTTGCCCGGCACCGCAGACCTCCGTTGGGACAGCGTGAAAGGCCGCCTGATGTACAACCTCTACATCTGCGAGGGCGACCCGAAAGAGGAGAAGAACTGGACCCTGCTGCTGCAGACCAGCAAGAACTACCACGTGGCCACGGAGCTTGTCCCCGATGCGGTGTACTACTTCCGCACCCAGGCCATCGGCACCGCCGGCGTGGGTCCCGTAAGCGACGAGGTGAACGCCAAAGCCGCCTAAGCGAAGCCTGTCGCAACGCTACGCTACGAGCCCCTGCCCCGCGTTCCGGATCCCTTCCCGGAATGGCGGGGTCGGGGCGTTGAGAGCGGCCTGGTACAACGACCCTGTAACGTCGACCCCCCGGGTCGACAAGGAGCAACTCCCGAACACCGATGAACACGAACGCACACGAACAATTGAACGGGACCCAAGGGCACCGCGTGATGCCCGAACCTTACGACCCCACGGAGCTGGTGGAACTGGCGCGCCAGCAATGGCCGACCCTGCCGGAGCTGGCCGAGGCCTTGGCCCATTGCACCACCACTTGGCGCATCGATGAGGACCTCTTCCAGATGATCGCACCGGGTGCACCCGACTGGACCCGCGCGGCCTTGGTGGAACTGCACCACCCCAGTGATGGCCCCATACTGGTGGAGCTTATGCGCCACACCACAACAGCGCCCGGACACTTCCGCATCGGTAGCGTGGATCTGCTTGGTTTCGGGGCGAACGATATCCACTTCGTGGAATACGACGCAACCCACGCCGAAGCCATGATGAAAGCTGACGAGCAGGAGGAGCCCGCCACCACCCTGCGCATCGTGCGCTGAACACCACCACCATGAACCACATGAACACCCACGAACAGGACTACCTACGCTGGTACAAGCGCTTGCACCATCCGGGCACACCGTTCGACCCCACCTTGTTGGTGGAGTTGACGCGCGCGCAGTTGCCGCAATGGCCCGGCATTGCCGATGCCATGGCCCGATGCACCCGCACCTGGGTGCGCAGTGAACTGTACACCTCGTTCAGCGGTCCATTGGACAAGCGCGAACGCCGTTTCTTCTCCAGCTACTTCCTGGACCACCCCACCCTGGGCACGCTCACAGTGGATGTGTTCCGATCGGCAACAGCGCCGGAGGACTTCATCATCGGCGGCTTCGAACACCTGGACCGCGTACTGGGCCGCCGCACGAGCGCTGCGGAAATGTTGGAGATGGGACGGCGCGCACGGGCCTGTCACGCGAAGCAGTTCCCAAGCAATTGATCGCATGAGCGAAGGCCCCGCGTACCGGCTCCCCTCCACCCCCTCGCTGAGGCGCGGGGGAACGGAGGAAGCAGGGCCTTCGCCGATCTACCAACAACGAACAACGCGGATCGCAGCCACTCTTCCCCCGCGCCCACCGCCTCGGTGGAAACAGCGAGGGGGTGGAGGGGGAGCTAACAAGAACGCGATCCGCCCTTTGCACGAACATCACCACTGCATGATCCGCCCGCTCTCCTCCGCCGACCTACACGCAGCCGCACAGCTCACCGCCGGTGATTGCAACGCGCTCCTCTGTCACCTCCGTTGGCAATTGCACACGCCGTACGCACATGCCTTTGTGTTGCAGCAGGGTGAACACCTGGTCGGTCTGGCCTGCAGCATCCAACACGCGTTCAGTGCGCACATCGGTCATGTGTTCGTGCACCCGGAACACCGGCGCAAGCAGCTGGGCAGCACCTTGATCCAGCACCTGTTGAACCACGTGGAAGCGAACGGCTGTGCCACCCAATGCACGCAGGTTCCCGAGGCAGACCTTCCCTTCTGGCAAGCGATGGGCTTCCATGCGCAAGGCCGTTACCTGTGCTACAGCGGTGGCCTGCACATCGATGCGAGCCGTGACGAAGTGCTGCTGCTGGAACCGCAACATACCCTCGCGCTGCTCCGCCTGGACGAACGCGCCACCGGAGAGGACCGCAGAGCGCTGCTGCTCGAACACCGCTTCGCCGCGCACGCATATGTATCACAAGGCCAAGTGCTCGGCGGCATGCTGCCACTGCTCGGCCATGGGCTCGTGCTGGCGGACAGCCCTGCCGTGGGGTTGGAGCTGCAACGCTGGCTGCTGCCGCACCAGCAGCACATCGTGGTGCCCGAAGCGAACGGCGCTGCGTGTGCGCACTTGATCGAACGCACGTACACACCGGAGTCCGCCGGTGTCCGCATGGTGCGTGGGCCGCTGCTGCCTTATCGGCCAGAGCTGGTTTATGCGTGGCCGTGGAGCGTGTGAGCACCACCTACTGGAAGAACAAAGAACCCCGGCAGCGATGTCGGGGTTCTTCATTGAAGGGCTTATTCAACGCATGTCGGGGATCGCTTCTTTCATTCCCCCGCGCCCGACCGCAGGGAGGAACAGCGAGGGGGTGGAGGGGGAGCTAGCTTGCGATCCGCCCATATGAATGATGCCCTCCGGGGCTGTTCTGACCCCGACTTCCAACAGCGAAGAACTTCCTTCGATGAGCGAAGCCCATGCGCTTCTGCTCCCCCTCCACCCCCTCGCTCTGGCGCGGGGGATGAGTGGAAGCATGGGCTTCGCAAGATCTTCAAGAACAGATCCGCGGATCGCTTCTTTCATTCCCCCGCGCGCGACCGCAGGGAGGAACAGCGAGGGGGCGGAGGGGGAGCCGGCTTGCGATCCGCACTAGGAGACTTGCCGGTCTATTCACAGGGGAAGACCACGTATTTTTCACCTGAAGGCACCATTGTCTTGCTCATAGTTTCGCTGACATAAAGATCACCACCACATGCTACGTGAACATACCCTCCGGACCGCTCTTCCATTCTTCCCACTCTGGCTCATGCTAAGCACTCTTTTCCTCGTCAGTTGTGGCGGAGGCAACGTAACGACTCCCACTACCAAAGATCCTGCACTAGACTCATCCCATATTGTCGTTCAGGATACGATAAAGATGATACGGAGCTGGTACAAGGAGAAATTTGATACCGAGTTTCCGCAAGGGAGGCCGAAGGAGGTGCTCTGCGGACGATTAGATTTCGAGAAGTACATTCACTACGGATCACCTTCCTCGCACGATACGATCGGCCCTGGTACTGTGAAGATCAATGTTCTCTCTTTAAAGAACGCCATCAGCGCCTTGACCTGTGTCAGTGCGGACCAGATCAAGCATGGAATCATCGTCCATCACGGACTGGACCTTAACAATGACTACACCGCATTCCTCCAGATCGTTTGCTTGACATACGATGCAGGAACGAAGGAGTACAAGTATGAGCAGAAGGCTTCCGGATACACCCTGAATAGCTCAGGCATTCTCATTCCGGATCCAGAAGGACTGACCAAATGGAACGATCAAGGCGGACCCGGGCATGACTATCTCTCCAAAGTCGTCCTTGATCGGAATGCGACGAACACCTTCGTTCAGTATACCTACGGAACGGACGTGCGATCTCAGATCTTCCCGTTTGAAACGGAGATCGACGAACTGATCGCGGACAACCATTTACGTCCAGAAGAGTTCATTCTACTGGAGCCAATCAGTGAGCCTCAAGAAAGAATAGACAATGCAAATGGCACTTATACTGAACGCGGTTTCCAGCAATGCGTGGTCTGGACCCCTGTTGGTCGAACGCTGGATGAAGTCTTTGACACGAATGAGCCATACAAGAACAAGGTTGCTGACCTGGGTTCACCATGTCCGGTAACATGCGCTGGCGTGAAATTCAAATTCCGAAAGCGCGGACTTCGACCGCGCGTAAACTGTTAACCTGGTCACGTAGTCGATGTCCTTTCATGATATCCGTGTGCTCGCCATAATGACGAGCATGAGCTTCACGCTCTGGCAGGTCGCTCTGATTCCTTCTCCGCGACCCAGGCTTTTCATCTTACTCGGCTGGTTAACCTTGTTCGCCTTCGCACTGGAAGTTGTGGGCGCCTACACTACCCGGGAAGGTGTCAACAATAGTGTTCTGTACAATAGCTACGCTGTCGTGGAATTGCTGTTCGTTCTCATCATGATGCGTGAATGTCAGCCGCGGTGGTCACTAATCATTGGCATAGGAGGCGGGTGCGGCTTGGGTGCGCTGATCTGGGCGCATTCTATGTACGATGGGCGTTCATTCATGCTTATTGAGGGCATTGTAGGAAGTGCCATGGTGATTACGGGTTTGATACTGGCCCATTTGCTTCGCCTAGCGCGCATCACTGAACGGCCACTTCAGCGAATGCCTGAGTTCTGGCTCTGGTTAGGCTTCCTGGTCTACTTCGGAGGCTTACCCCCTGTAGTAGGCGTCATCCGCTACGTATTCGAACGTGACGCCATACTATCCAATCAGCTTTGGTCAATTCCGTCGTTCCTATGCGTACTGCGCTATATTCTTACCGCATACGCATCAAACCTGCAAGCACGCCTCACGCATGGACAGCAGTGATCGGCTGGTATTCAGCATCGTCACGGTAACGCTGCTGCTGCTTGTGCTGTTCATCTGTGTAGCGGTATTGATGGTGCTAAATTCCAACCGCCGCATCCGCCACCGCGCCGAGCTCGCTGAGCTGCACTTGCAACGCGACCAGGAAGTGATGGCGGCCGAACGCGAGGCCACGCAGCACACCCTGCGCGAAGTGGGCCGCGAGCTGCACGACAATGTGGGGCAATTGCTGACCGTGGCACAGATGGGGCTGAACACCGTGCTGGAGGAAGCTGCTCCAGATCCGCGGCTGGCCGCCAGTCGCGATGCCTTGGACCAGGGTGTGGAAGAAGTGCGGCGGCTGGGCCATTCGCTCAACAGCGACCTCTGGCAACAACGTTCACTGGCCGATGCGATCAGTGCAGAGGCGGAGCGGGTGGAGCGCGTGGGTCGTGTGGCCGCGCATGTGATCGTGAAAGGCACCCCGCCCGAGCTATCGCCCGACACCAGCACGATCCTCTTCCGCGTGTTCCAGGAGGTGGTGAACAACGCCCTGAAACACAGCGGCGCCGACACCCTCACCATCACCCTGAGCGGAACGCCCACCTTCCACCTCACCATCGCCGACAACGGCAAAGGCTTTGATGCTACACGCACCGATGCGCACGGTGGGCTGGTGAACATCCAACGCCGCTGCGCCCTGGTCGGCTTCACGGCACGCTGCACCACCGCACCCGGTCTGGGCTGTATCTGGACCCTAGAACCTCTCCCTTCCCATGGAACATAGCGTGGCCTTGGTGGACGACCACCACCTTGTACGCACCGGCCTTGCCGCGATGGTCAATGGCCTGGGTGGCTACCGCGTGACCCTGGAGGCCGGCAACGGCCGCGAGCTGATCGACGTGTTGGCCAAAGCAGAAGCACCCGCCATCGCCATCGTGGACCTGAACATGCCCGTGATGGACGGCTATGCCACCATCGCGTGGCTCCGTGAACACGCACCAACGATACTTCCGCTCGCACTCACCTTCGATGCCGCGGATGATGCATTGGTGAAGGCCGTGCGCGCCGGAGCCCGGGGCTTCGTGCTGAAGAACGCACGCCCCGCCGTGCTGAAGACCGCCCTCGATGCGCTCATGCTCACCGGCTACTACTACACCGACGACACGCACCAGGCGCTACAGCGGCATCCCGAGCTGAAGACGCGCGAGGAGCGTGAACGTGAACGCGTCTTGGAACAGATCACGCCACGTGAAATGGAGTTCCTGTTGCACGTGTGCTCCGACGCCGAACCGACCTACGAGCAGATCGCCAGCGCCATGGGCGTGCACCGCCGCACAGTGGACAATTTCCGCATCGCCCTCTTCGAGAAGTTCGCGATCAAGAGCAAGACCGGCCTGGTGCTTTTCGCCATGCGCTGGGGCTTGTTGAAGTGAAGCGCGTCGAGAGCGCGGCCCATGCGCACCAGCTCCCCCTCCACCCCCTCGCTCTGGCGCGGGGGAACGGTGGAAGCATGGGCCTCGCAAGATCTTCAAGAACAGATCCGCGGATCGCTTCTTTCAATCCCCCGCGCCCGACCGCAGGGAGGATCAGCGAGGGGGCGGAGGGGGAGCCACCATGCGATCCGCTGGTATGAACACGGCATTTCATGTCCTGCTTCTTCTCCGTACTTCGGAAAGCGAAAGATCCCTTCGATGAGCGAAGCCCATGCGCTCTGGCTCCCCCTCCACCCCCTCGCTCTGGCGCGGGGGAACGGTGGAAGCATGGGCCTCGCAAGATCTTCAAGAACAGATCCGCGGATCGCTTCTTTCAATCCCCCGCGCCCGACCGCAGGGAGGAACAGCGAGGGGGCGGAGGGGGAGCCAGCTCGCGATCCGCTTGCCACAGGATCGAACACCGAAGAAGCCACCTTATAGGCCGCTCGAGCACAAGAACAAGCCCGCGACCCCACCAAACGGTCACTGCGAGGTGGAGACACCTCGGCCGCCGACGCGCCAAAACCCCGAAAAAGCCCCCTTACCCCCCCAAAAAATACCGGTTTACCGGTATTGTGGGAGCGGTCGAGGTCCTCAAGCTTTGAAGGACCAACACACGCTGTCCAATGCCCACTCTCCGCATCGTCCCATTGGAAGGTCTACCCTACCGCCGCATCCGCACCAAGGAACGGGTGGAACAGAACGAGACCTTGCGCCTGCAGGTGCTGGCCGCCGAACTTCAGGACCTGCTGGACGCTTCCGTGATCTCCACGGCGGATCGGCGCCGGATACTGAAACTGTGCACCCTGCTTTCCCAAGGCGCCAAGGCCTTCGTGGCCAAGGGCCAGGTGATCCTGGGGCCTGTTCTGGCAGCGGACGAAAGCCCCACCCACCTGTACGATGTGCCTGCCTTCCGCCGTGAGCAAGTGCTGGAACAGGTGAGCCCGCGCGAGCTGGAGTTCCTGCAGCTGGTCTGTTCCGAAGCCGAACCCACCTACGAGCAGATCGCCAAGGCAATGGGCGTACACCGCCGCAGCGTGGACAACTACCGCGTGAGCCTCTTCGAGAAGTTCCACCTGCGCAGCAAAACGGGCCTGGTGATCTTCGCCATGCGGTGGGGGTTGTTGAAGTGAATCCGCAAAGAGCGTGGCCCATGCGCACCAGCTCCCCCTCCACACCCTCGCTCTGGCGCGGGGGATAAGTGGAAGCATGGGCCTCGCCAGATCTTCAGGAACAGATCTGCGGATCGCTTCTTCTCATCCCCCGCGCCCGACCGCAGGGAGGAACTGCGAGGGGGAACGAAGGAAGCATGGGCCTCCCAAGAACTTCAGGAACAGATCTGCGGATCGCTTCTTCTCATCCCCCGCGCAGGCCGCAGGCCGAACAGCGAGGGGGTGGAGGGGGAGCCAGCTCGCGATCCGCTCACGTGATCACATCACTGAACAAGTACCGCTGATACGCTACGCCCCCCTCCCAAAAAATACCCACTAGCGGGTATTGTGGGTGCAGGCGGTGCCCTCAAGCTTTGGAGCTCTCGAACGCACCATGCCCACCCTCCGGTCCGCTCCCCCGCAAGGGATCCCCATTCAGTGCCAGCACACCCGGCACCGGCTCGAACAGGACCAGCGCCTGCGCCTGCAGCTGCTGGTCGCGGAGCTACAGGAACTGCTGGAAGCTCCGGTGCTGAACAGCACCGAGATGCGCCGCACCATGCAACTGTGCCTGGTGCTCTCCAACAGCGCCAAGGCCTATGTGTCGAAGGGCCGCGTGATGGTCGTCGAACGCAACAACGGATCCGAGCCGTGAAGGCCCATGCCATCGCTCTTCTTCCAAGGCTCGCTGGAGTTGAACCACGGATGAACACTGATGAACACAGATACTGAGAAAAGCTCCGCTGCCGAAGACCTCAGGCTTTCTTCCTTTCCTTCCTTCATCCATCGCCCATCATCCTTCCAAGCGCTCCGCTGCCGAAGACCTCAGGCTTTCTTCCTTTCCTTCCTTCATCCATCGCCCATCATCCTTCCAAGCGCTCTGCTGCCGAAGACCTCAGGCTTTCTTCCTTTCCTTCCTTCATCCATCGCCCATCATCCTTCCAAGCGCTCCGCTGACGATAACCTCAGGCTTCATCCTTTCCTCCTTCATCCATCGCCCATTGTCCTTCCCCTCGCCCCTTGCCGGTCCCCGCCGCTCCCCTACCTTGCTTGCTTCACCCCGGCCCCCAAAAGGGTCCACGAACGTTCACGATCGCTCACCCCAGTTCCGCTATGCGTTCCTTCCTTTCCTCCCTGCTGCTCGTTCCTTCCCTCTTCGTGGTGAACACCCTCAGCGCACAGGTCGTGCTGCAGCCACCACCCACCGTGCAGGTGCCGCCGCCCGTTGAGCGCTGCGGCTTCGATGCGCTGCACCAGCAACTGATGCAGAGCGACCCCGCCTACCGCGACCGCACCCTGGCCTTCGATGCGGCGGCGCGTGCCCAGGGCGGCAGCTTCACCCGCAGCCTCAGCACTTACAAGATCCCCGTGGTGGTGCACGTGATGGAGACGGGCACCGGCCTTACCGTGCTCACCGACGGACAGATCCGCAACGCCATCAAGGCCCTGAACCAGCGCTTCCGCAAGGTGGCCGGCACCGCCGGCTTCGGCAGCGGCGTGGATGTGGGCATCGAGTTCGTGCTCGCCGTGCGCGACCCCAACGGCAACTGCACCACGGGCATCACCCGCACCAACATGACGGGCAACGCCACCTACATGGCCAGCGGCGTGTTCCGCCAGTCCGCAGGCATCACCGACGCTGCGCTGAAGGCGCTGGACGTGTGGGACCAGACGCGCTACTACAACATCTGGGCGGTGAGCGAGATCGACGGCAACGATGGTGGCAGCGGCATCCAGGGCTTCGCCTACTTCGCCAGCTCCCACGGCACTTCGCTGGATGGCTGCGTGATGCTCGCCAACCAGATGGCGGACCCCACGAGCACGGTGCTCACCCACGAGATCGGCCACGCACTGGACGTGTACCACACCTTCGAAGGCGATGCGAACGGCACCGCCTGTCCGAACAACAGCCCCTGTGGAACGCAGGGTGACCAGGTCTGCGACACGCCCCCGCACATCCGCAGCGCGAGCGATTGCAACACCAGTGGCACCAACGGCTGCGACGCCAACAGCTCCAACAGCCTGTTCGTGGTGAACTACATGGACTACAGCAGCAGCGACTGCCAGAGCATGTTCAGCAGTGGGCAGGCCGCCCGCATGACGCTCGCCCTCACGACCGCACGCGCCAGCTTCCTGGCCGCCAACGGCAACACCGCGCTGGTGCCGCCCGGCGCCGCCACCATGGACATTCTGTGCAGCGCCGCCATCCTCTGCGGCACGGGCCAGAGCGTAACGCTGTACGACAACAGCCGCTGCGTGCCCAACACGGGGCTGCCCGATTCGGAGTTCCCTGGCATCAGCTTCAGCTGGACCATCAGCAACGGCGTGAACACCTACAACAGCACCGCGCAGAACCCCACCTTCACCCTGGCGAGCGCGGGGGTGTACAACGCCACGCTCACCACCACCTCCGCACAGGGCGTCAGCACCGTTACCGAGAACGGCATCGTGGTGGTGGCCACCGCGCCCGTTGCAGCGTGCACGCCCACCAGTGCCAACCCCAGCGCCAACTACGGCCTTACCGTGAGCCGCGTGAAGTTCAACACGCTGGATAACTCCACCAGCACCGGTATCAACGGCGTGTACCAGAACTTCAGCTGCAGCCAGAGCACCGTGGTGGCCCGCAACGGCAGCTATCCCTTCAGCATCACCGTGAACGGCTCCACCAACAACGGCACGGAGGTGTACGAGGCCTACATCGACTACAACAACAACGGCACCTTCGAGAACCCCGCCGAGCTCATCAGCATCGGTAGTTCCGCCGTGGTGGGCACGGTGGTGAGCACCAACGTCACCATCCCCAACACCGCCGTGCAGAACACCCTGTTGCGCATGCGCGTGTATGGTGAGGCCACGTCGCTCACCGCGAGCGAACGCACCTGCGGGGTGGCCTTGCTCGTTGGCGACGTGGAGGACTACGGCGTGTACGTGAGCAGTTCCCTCGCGGCCGTGAGCATCGCTGCGTCACCCAGCACCACCATCACCTACGGCACCAACGTCACCTTCACGCCCACGCCCACCAACGGCGGCGGCGCGCCCACCTACAACTGGTTCAAGAACGGGCTCTTCCAAAGCACCGGTGCCACCTACAGCAACAACACGCTGATGCCCGGCGACCAGGTGTACGCACAGCTGTTCTCGAACCTCGCCAATGTGCTCGCTTCCCCCGCCACGAGCAACACGCTCATCATGACGGTGACGGGTCCGCCGTTGAGCGACTTCAAGGCCAGCACGCGCGGCGTTTGCGCGGGCAGCAGCGTCACCTTCACCGACCTGTCGCTGCTCTCACCCACCAGCTGGTCGTGGTCCTTCCCCGGTGGAACCCCTTCCAGCAGCACCGCGCAGAACCCGACCGTGACCTACAACACGGCCGGCATCTACAACGTCACCTTGACCGCCAGCAACGGGCAAGGCACAGGAACCACCAACACGAAGACCGCGCACATCAATGTGTACGCCTTGCCCACCGCAGGCTGCACCGTGACCCGTTCCACCGCACCCGCCGGTAACATCGGCATCACGAACGTGAGCCTCAACACCATCAACAACGCCACCGCCTTCAACGATGCGGTGATGAACAACTTCCTGTGCTCGCAGACCACCACCTTGGACGCCAACACCACCTACGCCATCAGCGTGGCGATCAGCCCCTTCAACACCCAGTGGGTGCGCGCCTACATCGACTACAACCGCGACGGTGACTTCATCGACTCCGGGGAGGACATCTTCTCCCCCGCCAACGGCACCACGTCGGTCTCGGGCAGCTTCACCACGCCGGTGTCGCCCCAGTCGGGCGAGCTGATGCGCATGCGCGTGATCACGGACTTCCTGAACACCACGCCCGGTCCGTGCACAACACCCCTGCAATACGGACAGGTGGAGGAGTACGGCATCGTGTTCAACACCCCCATCAACACGGCCCCCGTGCTGAGCGCTGCGGCGAGTCCCGTGCTCAGCTCGGTGAACGAAGATGCCGGTGCGCCAGTGGGTGCGGTCGGTACCTTGGTGAGCGCGCTGGTGGATCTCGCGGTGCCTTCCGGACAGGTGGATAACGTCACCGACCCGGATGCGGGCGCGCTGCTCGGCATCGCCATCACCGCGGCCGATGCCACCAACGGTGTGTGGCACTACAGCATCAACGGAGGCACCAACTGGACCGCGCTGGGCACACCCACCGGCACCGTGGCCCGCCTGCTCGCCGCCGATGCGAGCACGCGCCTCTCCTTCCAACCGAACGGCAACTTCAACGGCACCGTGGCCAGCGCCATCACCTTCCGCGCCTGGGACCGCACCACCGGCACCAATGGCGCCACGGCCGATGCCTCGGTGAACGGCGGTACCACGGCCTTCAGCACCGCCACGGATGTCGCCCCCCTTACCGTCACGGCCGTGAACGATGCGCCCACCGCCACCAACCTCAACGCTGCGGAAGGCTATACCGAGGATACACCGCTGAACCTGATCGACATCGTGGCGAGCGATGTGGACCATGCGACGACAACGGCGACATTGACGCTCAGCAACCCCGCGGCCGGCTCGCTCAGCACGGGCACTTCGGGTGCGGTCACGTCCACCTACGTCGCCGGTACAGGTGTGTGGACCGCCAGCGGCGCCATGGCCAACGTGAACACCTTGCTCGCTGGTGTCCTCTTCACCCCTGCGGCCAACTTCAACAGCAGCTTCACCATCGCCACCAGCGTATCCGATGGCGTGGCACCGGCCACCACCGGAAGCAAGGCCCTGACCGGCACGGCCGTTAACGATGCGCCTACCGCCACCAACCTGAACGCTGCGGAGACCTACACCGAGAACGTGGCCTTGAACCTGATCGACATCGTGGTGAGCGATGTGGACCATGCGACGACCACGGCGACATTGACGCTCAGCAACCCCGCGGCCGGCTCGCTCAGCACGGGTACCTCGGGTGCGGTCACTTCCACCTATGTCGCAGGTACAGGTGTGTGGACGGCCAGCGGCGCCATGGCCAACGTGAACACCTTGCTCGCCGGTGTCCTCTTCACCCCTGCGGCCAACTTCAACAGCAGCTTCACCATCGCCACCAGTGTATCCGATGGCGTGGCACCTGCCGTAACGGGCAGCAAGGCCCTGACCGGGATACCGGTGAACGTGGTGGTGCCCATCAAGGCCATGCTCGACGGACCCTACGTGACCGCCAATTTGCAGATGAACGATGGACTGCGCGCAGGCGGACTGGTCCCAGCAGCGCATCCGTACGGTGGTGCACCTTGGAACCACCCGGGCAGTGAGACCGTGGCACCCGCCGTGCTGGCCGTTGCCGGCACCAACGCCATTGTGGATTGGGTGCTGGTGGAACTGCGCGCCAGCGGTGACAACACCACCGTGGTGGCGAGCGCCGCCGGACTGTTGCAACGCGATGGCGATGTGGTGGCCACCAACGGCAGCTTATCGCTCACGCTCAGCGCGCCTTCCGGGTCCTACTACGTGGTGCTGCGCCACCGCAACCACCTGGGTGTGATGAGCGCGTCGCCCCTGGCTTTGACGGGCAGCTCTTCCACGGTCGACTTCACGCTGAGCGGCACCGCCACGTTCGGCACCGCCGCGCGCAAGGATGTGAACGGCATGCAGGTGCTCTGGGCCGGTGATGTGTCATCCGATGGCTTGTTGCAATACACCGGCAACGGCAACGACCGCGACCCCATCCTGGCGAAGATCGGCGGCACGGTGCCCACCAACACAACGGCCGGCTACTGGCCCGAGGATTGCACCTTGGACGGCGTGGTGCAATACACCGGCAACGGCAACGACCGTGATCCCATCCTGCAGAACATCGGTGGTACGGTGCCTACGAATACGCGGAGCGAACAGGTGCCTTGAGCGGGGTTAACGGAGCGAGGCCCATGCGCTCCAGCTCCCCCTCCACCCCCTCGCTCTGGCGCGGGGGAACGGCGGAAGCATGGGCCTCGCACGATCTTCAGGACCGGATCTGCGGATCGCTTCTTTCATTCCCCCGCGCCCGACCGCAGGGAGGAACAGCGAGGGGGTGGAGGGGGAGCTAGCATGCGATCCGCCGACCACATCTTCGATCGCAGATCTTCAGGAACAGCTCCGCGGATCGCTTCTTTCATTCCCCCGCGCCCGACCGAAGGGAGGAACAGCGAGGGGGTGGAGGGGGACCCCCCCCCCCCCCCCCCCCCCCCCCCCGGCCCCCGGCCCTTCCCTCCCCCGCGCCCCCCAACTCGGACCCCCTCCCCCCCAGGCCACAGCCCTTTTCCCCCCGCCCACCGCAGAGGAACAGCGAGGGGTGGAGGGGAGCAGCATGCGATCGCCGACCACATCTTCGACACCAGATCTTCAGGAACAGCTCCGCGGATCGCTTCTTTCATTCCCCCGCGCCCGACCGCAGGGAGGAACAGCGAGGGGGTGGAGGGGGAGCTAGCATGCGATCCGCCTACCACATCTTCGATCGCAGATCTTCAGGAACAGCTCCGCGGATCGCTTCATTCATTCCCCCGCGCCCGACCGAAGGGAGGAACAGCGAGGGGGCGGAGGGGGAGCCAGCATGCGATCCGCTCCCTATTTTCATTCCTTGATCAACCGGAAATGGCGCACCGAAAGATCTATGACCCGAACAAGGCTGGACGCGCCGCTGAACTCCGAAAGGAGATGACGCTGGCCGAAGTGCACCTCTGGACGCACGCGCTCCGTGCACGGTCCATGAAGGGATATACCTTCCATCGGCAATGGCCCATGTTCGGCTACATCACCGACTTCTTCTGCAAGAAGCTCAACCTGGTCATCGAGGTGGATGGTGACGTGCACGGCTCAACCGAGCAAATGGAACGCGACCTGATCCGTGAGGACGTCCTCCGGAGCAAAGGCATGCACATCTTGAGACTCTCCAATGAAGAAGTGCTCGATCACCTGCCAAGCAGCATTGAAGCCATCGAACTCATGATCGAAGAGCTCGAGGGGACCGGGGTGGAGGGCTAAGACCAAGCGCATTTCGATCAGAGCGAGGCCCATGCGTTTCTGCTCCCTCTCCACCCCCTCGCTCTGGCGCGGGGGAACGGTGGAAGCATGGGCCTCGCAAGATCTTCAGGACCGGATCTGCGGATCGCTTCCTCTCATCCCCCGCGCCCGACCGAAGGGAGGAACAGCGAGGGGGCGGAGGGGGAGCCAGCATGCGATCCGCCTACCACATCTTCGATCGCAGATCTTCAGGAACAGCTCCGCGGATCGCTTCTTTCATTCCCCCGCGCCCGACCGCAGGGAGGAACAGCGAGGGGGTGGAGGGGGAGCCAGCATGCGATCCGCCTACCACATCTTCGATCGTAGACGACGCGAGCTCTCAGACCAGTCGCCGCACCTCGTCCCACTTCACCGACCGTTCATGGAGATCGACCGCTGCAGTTCACTTGCACATGCTAACCTCGCGGCTATCTTATCGAACCCGCTTCCGCCGAGAAAACCGGCGATCGACAGCCATGCATACGGTCCACATCTTCCGCAGCAACATCCGTAACGCAGAAGAGGCTGAACGCGTGCATGCGGCCCTGCGCGGCGCCCTCCCCATTCAACACGTTACCGTGGACCTGCACGACAGCGACCGGGTGCTGCGTGTGGTGGGCGCACCGGAGATCGGTCAGGCGATCATGGACCTGGTGAAGGGCCTGGGGCACCACTGCTCGGAACTGGAGTAGGCGGAATGCCCGTTCAAGCGGGCAACTGCGCGCGCAACCAGCTCAACGCTTCCGCTTCGTTCTCGAACATGGCGTGCGTGAACACCTGCGGGAAGTAGCTGAAGAACAGCTGGACCACCGAACCGGCCAGCGTATCGTGCGCCACCAAGGCCAAGGCCACCAGCTGCAGGTTGTCCTGCTCGGGCTTGAAATGGTCGCGCGTGGTCACCGCGAGGTCGAAATCGATGCCTTCGGGGAAAACGGTGAGCATGGCGTGCGGACCGTGCTCGGCAAGGGTGTGGCGGGCCACGCGGTTCTCCTCAAAACCCACCAGGTCCAACTTCACACCCGCCCGGAACCGCTGCACGATGAGGCCGGGCCCCACGCGTTCCATCGTGGCCAAGCGCGTCTCGATCAGGGTGGTGGTCGCGTTCATGTCCAGTGAAAGATAAGCCGGTTACCCGCCCATGCGCGCACCGCGCGGCGTGCTGGCCCACAGCCCCAACAGGCACAGCACCGCGATGAGCAGACCGAGGAACTCCCGCACCACTTCGATGTGCGGCTCCGTGGCCTTCATTTCGCTGGTGATGGACGGCATGCCCATCTCCATCCAATCCACCATGCCGGGGGCCATGGTCAGCATCCAGATGCCGAGGGCCAATGCCAGGTAGCCACTGATGCGCCGGTCCGCACGACCGAAGGCCGCGAAGGCGAAGAGCACCGCCACCGCACTGTAGGCGAGCACCCACACCACCGGGTCGGGGTCGTTCAGGTTCAGGTAAGCGAAGGCGGCGAACACCACGGCGAGCAGGATGTAGAGGATCTTCTTCATGGGAGCGCGGTTAGAACTCGATGCGGTAGCTGAGGTTGGGAATGAGGCCGAGCTGGTACTTGGTCACCACTTCGCCTTTGCGTTGGTCGTAGTAGACGTAGGCTTCGTTCTGCGTGTTGGTGACGTTCTGCAGGTCGAGCGCCCACATGCCGGTGCGGCCCTTGCGATCGCGCTTCAGGTACACGCGCAGGTCCATGCGGAAGAAGTCGTTCAGCTGCGCGGACCAGGGGGCGCCGTAATTGAGGAATACGCCTGCTGTGCGGTGCTCCACTTCGAAGGGTGTGTACCGCAGACCCCCCGCCACGGCCAATCTTCCGCTCACGCCCCAGGTGCGCACACGGTCCTCCTTCACCTTCGCCCACTCGGCGCCGCCCATCACGTTCGCGCGGTAGTTGCCGCTCCAACGCGTGGGCGTGTCGATGCCGCTGAGCTCGTACGCACTGTTGTACACCGTGCCGTTCACCTGGTAGAAATAGCCCTTGGCGAAGGTGTGGGCGAGCGTCAGCTCCAAGCCGGTATTGGTGGCATTGCCGGTCGGGATCAGATCGAAAAGTACAGGCGCATCCCATGCGTTCACAAGCATGCCACCTTCACCACCATTGGCCCAAGAAAGCCGAGGGTCGGGAGCACCCAGATCGGACAAGCGCTGCTGGTAGCCTTCCAAATGCACGCTCACCCGCTCGTTGAACGGATGGTCGTAGCTGAGCACGATGTCCTCTGAACGTGTGAGCCCGATGTCCTCGTTCCACGACGTGCTCTCGTTGAACCGCACCTTCATTACCTGCTGCCACGGTAACATGGAACGCCAACCGTAGGTGAGCGCGAGGCGACGGTCCTTGCGCATGCGCCACTGCACGCTGGCGCGTGGCTCCGCAGCACTGCTGTTGTTGAAGGTGTATTGCGCATAGCCCATGCCCAATGAGATCTGCAAGCGGTCGGTCGCCGACCAGCGTCCGTTCGCATAGGGCCGCAGCAACCAGCCGGTGACATCTTCCTTCAACACGTTGGTGAGGCGGCGCTCCATGGCCGAGCCACCGATGGTGTAGCGGAAACGCCCGCCCACCGCACCATCATACGCAGCCACCAACGAGAGCTTCTGTTCGGCCAACGTGTTCGTACTCCTGTACAACTCCGTGAGGTCCGTGCTGTAGTTGATCTGCTCGCGCTCCTGTTCCGTGGCGGAGAGCACTACCGTGGTGCGCAGGGTGCCGCGTTCGCCGATGGGCAGTTTCAAGCTCGCCCCCGCTGCACCCGTCTTCGCGGTGTACGTGATGTCGGAATTGTCCTTGTCGTACTCCCACAGCGTGGTGTCGATCTCCGCCTTGAACACGTTGCTGCTGGTGCCGCCCAGGCCGAACACGCGTACTTCCCCCCGCTGCCCGAACGGAAGCGTGACGTGCAGCGACAGATCCTGGAAGGTGATCACTTCATCGCCGAGGTCAACGCCTGCCGCGCTCAACAAGCCGAGGGTGCTGTAGCGGTAGTTCGCCAGGTAGCTGCCGCGCTTCCCCTTGGCGAATGGCCCTTCGGTGGCCACGTCCAGCCCGATCAATCCCGCCTGTGCGGTCCACTCCTGTTCGGCGTTGTTGCCCGGTCGCAGGTTCATGTCCATGATGCCGCCGAGCGCGTTGCCCCTGTCCGTGGGCAGGTTGCCAGTGAGCAGCCTCGAAGTGCCGAGCATCTGGGCGCTCAGGATGTTCACCCCCCCCCCGCTGAGCGTGGGCAGGTCGGTCTGTGTGCCGGCGTTGGAGAGGTGGTTCGGGTTCACCATCTCCGCTCCTTCCAGCAGCCAGGCGTTGGCGTTGGGGCTGTTGCCTCGGATGGTGAGGTGGTTGGCCTGGTCGTTCATGCCGCCCACCCCGGCCATGCTACCGGCCACGCGCGCCGGGTCGAAGAACATCGCGGGGTAACGCAGGCTCTGCTCCACGGTGATGGTGTGCGCGCCCAAAGACTCCGTGCGTCGCACCGTGCTCACTTCGGCTTCCTTCAGGTCCTTCGCATCAGCTTCCAACCGTAGTTCCACCTGCTCCTCTTTGCCCGCACGCACCCACACCTCGGGCACTAGCACGGTACTGTGGCCTTGCAAGGAGGCGCGCACCGCGAAGATGCCCGTGGGCAGCCCTTCCATCGTGAAGCGTCCGTTCGCATCCGTGGCTGTGCTCCGTGCGCTGTCGGTGATCAGCACTTCCACCGTGGCCCCGGCGAGCGGCGTGCCCGCCTCCTCGGTGAGCACCCTGCCCGTGAGCGTGCCGGTGGTCTGCGCGTGCAGCGATGCCGTCAGGGCGAACAGCGAACAGACGATGAGCAGGCTGCGGAACATGTTGCGAACTTATCGGGTGAGGGCATGCGGACGTGAGCGGTGGAACGGCAGCGGTCACCAGTGGTGTGTTGATGGGGAGGTACTTGGTGCTTCTCCTCCCCGCTGTTGAGCATCATCAGAGGATCCTGCCTGGAGCGCGGCCCGTGCGCTTCTGCTCCCCCTCCACCCCCTCGCTTTGGCGCGGGGGAACGGTGGAAGCATGGGCCGCGCACGATCTTCTGAAACGGATCCGCGGATCGCTTCTTTCATTCCCCCGCGCCCGACCGCAGGGAGGAACAGCGAGGGGGCGGAGGGGGAGCGAGCTTGCGATCCGCTTGCGAAGAACTGCTCTAGTGCGTTGCAGCTCGATCCTTCTCCAAATACGGCGTGCTCTGCGCGGGCGTCAGCACATAGTAGTGCAGCTCACCGGCGCCATCGTACCACTGGAAGGCCACTTGACGCGCCTTGCCGCCACGGCGCGTACGGCGCGCGATCAGCTGCGTGTCCAACGAATTGGGACGCAGGCGCAGGACCTTGGGAGCGGTGGCACGACGCGTGGGCATAGCTACAAGATAGGCGCACAAAGCAGTGAATCCAAATAGAAGGCGAACATGCCTCAAGCGGGGCGCGGTACGATACGCGCTGTGCAGGTATGGCCCCGCGCATCCACGATCCGCACCACCAACGCACCATGGCCCTCCGGCCATGCCACACGGCTTGCTCCCATGCCCAACGGCACCTTGCGCTCAACAAGGCGTCCGTCGGTGGCGTACAGCTCGACCTGAACCGTCCCCAAGGCCTCTGGGACCATGATCACCAGGCCTTCCGCATCCGTGCCGATCACCGGAATGATCCGATCGGCGAGGCCGATGTCCGCCACCGGTGTGCTGCCCGTGATCAGACCTTGGATCCAGGCCCAGCCATGTGCCACCGTGGTATAAACGCCCGGATAAGTGGCCGTAGCGTACTGTTCCTCTCCGCCGTACACCACACCGACCTGCTTCAACAGGCCTGCATGCTCCACCAGCAGGGGGCCGCCGCTGTCGCCGTTGCCCGAACCGGCCGGGGCTCCACCAGCAAAACCGGCCGCGCAGATCAAGCCCGTGGTCCCATTGTATCCGAAGAGATCGGTACTGGAGCCCACGTACAACGCTTCACAGCTGCTGTAGTCCACCACCGCCACATCCGCCACCTGCAGCACATCGGACATCGCGAGCGTCACCGAATCCGCCGTGCCCCAGCCCAAGGCGACCGCACTGTCCCCTTCCTGGGGCACCACGCCGAGCGCGGGATCGAGCAGGACGACCGGGGTGGTGATCGCAGGCGCCGCAAGGCGCACCATGGCCAGGTCGGGACCGTAGGTGCCATCGTAATCCGGGTGGTAGAAGATGGTGTCGACGAGCAGCTCCTCCGCCATTGGACCGGGTGCGGCCGTGGTGTTGTTGATGCTGTTGGCGATCAGCCGCATGTCCGCCCCATCGCCGACCAAGGCACAGTGACCCGCCGTAAGCACCCATTGCGGATGGATGAGGGTGGCGCCGCAAAGGTGCTGGTCGGTGAGGAAGAGCATTTCCACCATCCAGGGAAACTGCCCGTCCGCGGTCGCGGATCCGCCCACCACGCGGCCATCCTGCGCGAACACGCACGGACCCATGCAGAGGCCGCAAGCGATGCCTGCTGTGCGCAATGAAGCTCGTAAGGTCATCATGAAAGCGAAACTACACGTGCGGCCCAACCGCCTACCACCGGATGCAACGTGCCGTCACAGCCTTGGAAAGCGGAATGCCCATGCATTGCTGCATGGGCATTCGAGCTGGGTATCGATCGGCGCTCAGACGGTGACCACGCTCTGGCGGCGCTCGCGCTCAAGGCGCTTCCACTGCCGGCGGTGCTTGATCTTCATCACGATGAGCAACATCACAGGTACCATGATGAGGGTGAGGAAGGTAGCGAAGATTAGGCCGAAGATCACAGCCCAGCTGAGCGGACCCCAGAACACCACGTTGTCGCCGCCCATGTGGATGTGCGGATCGAGCTCCATGAAGAGGCTGAAGAAATTGAAGTTCAGCCCGATGGCCAGGGGCAACAGGCCCAGCACCGCGGTAATGGCCGTGAGCAGCACGGGTCGCAAACGGGTGTGACCGGCGATCACCAAGGCCTCGCGGCTTTCGTGGATGGGGATGATCGCGTCCGCATCAAGGCCCAGCTTGCGTTGCGCACGCTCGAAGAGGAGGCGTGCGAAGTCCATCAGAACGATGGCGTTGTTCACCACCACACCGATCAGCGAGATGATGCCGAGCATGGTCATCATGATGATGAAGTCCATGCGGAACACCACCAGGCCGAGGAATACACCGATGGTGCTGAAGAGCACGGTGCTCATCACGATCACCGGGTAGCTGATGCTGTTGAATTGGGCCACAATGATGAGGAACACCACGAAGATGGCGACGACGAAGGCCATCAGGAGGAAGCCCATATCCTTCGCCTGGTCTTCTTGTTCGCCGGTGAAACGCAGGTTGAAACTCGGGTCGGCATCGAAGCCGCTCGCCATTTCATCCTTGATCTGTTGCACCACTTCGTTGTTGTTGTACCCCGCGATCACGTTGCTGCTCACGGTGACCACACGATCGAGGTCCTTGCGTTTGATGGCGCTGAAGGTGGTGCCGTATTCCTCCTTCGCCACGGCGCTGATGGGCACTTGGCGGATCTGCCCGTTGAGCATGTCGCGGAACGTGATGCGCATGTCCATCAGTTGCTGCGCATCGTAGCGGTAGTTGTCCTTGAGGCGTACGTTGATCTCGTAGTCATCATCATCGCCTTCCACGCGGAAGGTGCTCACTTCCTTGCCGAAGAGCGCGGTGCGTATGGCGTCAGCAACAGCGTACGTGCTTACGTTCAAGCGGCGTGCTTTCTCGCGATCGATCACGATGGGCATCTCGGGTTTCGCACGATCGATGTCGATGCGCAGGGCTTCAACACCGGGTACGTTCTTGTCCTCGATGAATTTCTTCACCTTCTCGGCCTCGTCGAGCAGGCCGTCGATCTCCTTGCCCTTGATCTCGATGTTGATCGGCTTGCCCACGGGTGGTCCATCGGCGTTCTTCACCACGGAGGTCACCACGCCGGGATAGCCGCTCACGCCTTTCTGCAACGCTTCCAACACATCGTTGGTGTTGATGCCTTTGCGATCGGCGAACTTCACGAAGGTCACCTGGATACGGCCCTTGTGCGGCGTGGCGCTCAATTCCACATCGCCTGCGCCGGGATCGCTCGTTCCCTCACCGACCTGCGCGATCACGGACTTTACGAGGAAGTTCACGGTGTCGCTACCGATCGTTTCGCCCTTGTCGTTCTTAACCTCGCGCACCTCTTTGTACTCGGGTACGTCGATCACTTTCAGCACCTGTGCTTCCACCACACGGGTGATGCTGTCGGTCTTCAGGATGTCGGTGCCGATCGGTGCTTCGATGAAGGCGTTCACGAACTGAGGTTCGTTCGCGGGGAAGAACAGGGTCTTCAATGGGAAGAGGCCGAGCAGCACGAAGCTGAACAGCAACAGGCCGATCGTGCCGAAGATAAAGGTGCGCGGATGATGCTTGTCCAACGCGTAGCGCAGCAGGCCTTCATAGCGGTGCTCCAGTCGTGGCAACCACTTGTATTGGAACCAATGCGAGGCGGGTACGAAGAGCTTCTCGTTGGCCACCCCCATGATGCCGAAGAAGATCGTGAGCATGCCGATGCCGAAGATGGCCGGGCTCTGCATGCTTCCGCCGATGGCGCCGATGATGGCACCTACTACAACAAGGATGAACGCCAATCGCCACATTTTCCTGGTGGGGATATGGTCCTCTTCCACTTTCATGAATTTGGAAGCTAGCGCAGGGTTCACCACCAAGGCCACGAAGAGCGAAGAGCCCAACGCGATCATGAAGGTGATGGGCAGGTATTTCATGAACTCGCCCATCATGCCCGGCCAGAACAGCAGCGGAACGAACACCATCACGGTCGCTGTCGTCGCGGCGATGATCGGCATGGTGACCTCACCCACGGCGAGCCGTGTGGCTTTCATGGCGGGTTCGCCGTTGGTCATGTGGCGGTGGATGTTCTCCACGATCACGATGCCGTCATCCACCAATCGACCCAGGGCGAGGATCAGTGCGAAGAGCACCATCATGTTCAGTGTAACGCCGAACGCGTTGAGCAGGGTGAACGAGATGAACATGCTCATCGGGATCGCGAGACCTACGAACAGCGCGTTGCGCAGACCGAGGAAGAGCATCAATACACCCACCACGAGGATCACACCGAGCACGATGTGGTTCATCAGCTCATCCACGCTGACGCGCGTTTGTTCGCTCTGGTCGCCGGTGAGGGTGATCACCAGGTCCTTCGGCAATGCAGTGCCATGGTCCTCCTTGATGATGGCGTTGATCTTGTCGCTGGCATCGAGCAGGTTCTCACCGGCGCGTTTGATCACGTCCAACATCACCACGCTCTTGCCGAATTCACGGGCGAAACTTTCCGGTTCCTTGAAGCCGAAGGTGACATCGGCGATATCGCGAAGTCGCACTTCGCGCTGGCCTTCGTTCTTCACCACGATGTTGCGGATCTGCTCCATGTCCTTGAACTCGCCGATCACGCGCACGCTGCGTCGTTGATCGCCGGTAAGGATGTCGCCACCGCTCATGGTGAGGTTCTCGCTGCGCAGGGCGTTGCCGATGTCGTCGAAGTTCAGTTGCAACGCTTCGAGCTGGTAGAGGTCAACGTTGACCTTCACTTCGCGATCGGGCACACCACGGATCTCCACTTTGTTGATCTCGCTGAGGTCTTCGATGCGATCCTCGAGGTGCTTCGCGTACTCGTGGAGCTGCTCCATCGGGTAGTCGCCGCTGAGGTTGATGTTCATCACCGGCATGATCTCCGAGAAGTTCATCTCGAACACGTTCGGTTCCGCAGGCAGGTCGGTGGGGAAGTTGCTATCGCCACGGGCTTTGTCCACGGCATCCTTCACCTTGCGCAACGCTTCGGTGGGTGTGATGTCATAGGTGAACTTGATGTGGATGGAGCTGAAGTTGGGCACGCTGGTGCTCTTGATCTCGTCCACCCCGGTGATGGTGTTGAGCTCCTTCTCGATCGGTTTTGTGATCAGCTTCTCGATGTCCACCACCGAGCTGCTGTTGTACGGTGTGCCGATGAACACCTCGGGCGTTACCACCTCGGGGAAGCTCACCTTGGGCATCACCATGTAGGCCCTGATGCCCAGCGCGCAGATGAGGAAGGTGAGCACGATCACCGTGGTGCGGTTGTTCACCGCCCAGGTGGTTATCCCGAACTGGCGTTCCGGCCCGTGCAGATCCTTTTCGATGTCGTCTTTTCCGTGCATGGTGCGGGAGGTCAGTTGTTGGCGATACGCACGGTGAGTCCGTCGGTGACGTTCTTGGCACCTTCATCCACGATGCGCTCGCCACCCTTCAAGGATCCGGCATCGACCGGTTTGATGCTGAGGGCGCCGCGGTATTCGCTCACGCGCTGCACCATCAGCTTGCGGGCCTTGGCCTCGTCCCCGGTGGTGGGGTCCAAGACGAAGATGTAGTTGTTCCCGTTCACGTCCTGGAGCACGGTGCGGCTCGGCACCACCAAGGCGCTGTCAGTGCGCATGTCCTGGATGCTGATGTCGCTGAGCAGGTTGGGGCGCATGTAGTCCTCCCCGTTCGGTACGCGCACGCTGACCTTGAAGGTGCGGTTGCTGGGGTCGATGAACTGGCCCACATGCTCCAGGCTGCCGTCGAACGACTCCCCGATGCTGGGGAAGGTGACCTTCACCGGAGCGCCGTTCCGTACGCTCTTCAAGTAGCTCTCCGGCACATCGGCCTCCAGTTGCACGGCGTTCAGGTTCACCACACGGGCCGCAGGCTGCATGGGGCTGGCCATGTCCCCTACGCGGACCATGATCTCGTCCACGATCCCCTCGAACGGGGCGGTGATGTTGGTGAGGCGCTGCTGCTCCTCCAACGCCTTGAGGCCCGCTTCGGCCTGCTCCTTCTGGGTCTTGGCCTGGAGGTATTGCATCTCGCTGCCGATCTGCTGCTTCCATAGCTTCTCCTGCTTCTCGAACGTGGTGCGCGCGAGTTCTGCACCGGTCTCGGCCTGTGCGATCTGACGGGCCACCATATCGTTGTCGATGCTCACGAGCAACTGCCCGGCGCGCACCTGGTCACCGGCCTTCACCAGGATGTTCCGCACACGACCGCCACCCTGCGCGAACAGCGCCGCGGACTTGTCCGCCTTCACGTTGCCATGCACGTCCACGTAGTGCAGGAAGGTGCCGGCCACCACCGGTGCCGCAGTTACGGTGGAGACATTGCGGCGAAGGGTGCTGTCGTGCTCCGCGAGCCACGTCTCCACTTCCTTGATGCTGTCCGCATAGAGCGTGTACTGGCCTTTCAGCTGCTCAAGCTTGGCGCGCTTCAGTCCGAGGTCAGTGGTCTCGGAGCCCCCGCATGCAGCGAGCAGGGTGGCGAGTGCGAGGAGGGTGATCGAATGCTTCATCACGTTTCGGGTCGGTGTGGTCAATAGAGATCGAGGGCCTTGCGGAGGTCGGTGCGGGCGAGCAGCAGGTCCACCAGCTTGCCGATGTAGATCTGCTGGGATTGGAGGTACTGGCTCTGGTCCTGGTTCAGCTCGAAGCTGCTGCTGAGGCCGTTGGTGAACTTGATGCTGGTGCGGTCGAAGATGCGTTCCGCCAGTTCGAGGTTCTGCTTCTCGGTGCGGTAGCTCTCCAGGGCGGTGCGGGCCTTTTCGCTGCGCTCCTCGGCGGCGGCGATCAGGTTCTGTTCGGTGAAGGCGCGGTTCACCTCGGTCTGTTGCAGGGTGAGGTTCGCCTGCTTCACGCGGTTGTTGCGCATGCCGCTGCTGAAGATGGGCACCTGCAACTGCAGGCCCCAGAGCGTGCCGGGGAACCAGTCCGTCTGCCACACCTGGTCGAAGCCGAAGTTCTGGGCCTGGGTGTTCGCGAAGCCGTAGAGCTTGGGCAGGTACGCGGCCTTCTGGTTCCGCACCTCAAGGTCTTGCAAGCGGATCAGCGTGTTCGCCAGTTGGTAATCCACGTGGCCGTTCAGGTCGATCGCGGACTCGGACAAGGCCACCTCAGCCGGGTCGTTCACAATGGTCTCCAGATCACCGCTAAGGGTGATGGGCGTATCAGACGGCAGCCCGAGCACCAGGCGCAGATAGGCCATGGCCACGCGCTCCTGCTGGGCGAAGCTGCGGGCGCGGTCGCGCGCGCTGGCCAGGGCGATGCTCAAGCGGTCCACGTCGGTGGCCTCCATGAAGCCTTGTTCCTTCATCGCAGAAGCCTCGGAAAGGCTCTTCTCCAGCACGGGCACGCTCTCGGCCGCCAGGCGCGAACCTTCGCGTGCGGCCAATACACCGAGGAAGGACTTGGACGCCTGGTAACGGGCTTCGGCCACGGTCTTCTCCAGGTCCTGTTCACTGCGGGTGCGCAGTTCGCGGCTGGCGCGCAGGCCCACGAGGTAGCTGCCGTCGAAGATCAGCTGGTTCAGCTGCAACGTTCCGGTGGTGGTGTAGGGCACGCCGAACTGCACCTGCAGGAACTCGGGGCCCTGCCCGGTGAAGTTCGGGATCACGCTCTGCGGCACCGTGAGGTAGTTGTTGAAAGCGCCCGTGGCCTCCACCTGGGGCAGGCCCATGGCCGTTACCTCCTTGATCCGGGCCTCGGCCTTCTCCGCCTCCAGGGTGCTGGAGCGGACCGCGAAGCTCTGCTGCGCCGCCATGTCCATGGCCTGTTGCAGCGTGAGGGTGAGCGGACCTTGGGCGGCGGCGGTGAGCCCCAGGAAGAGGGCCAGCATGCCGGATATGCGTTGCGTGTTCATCACTTGCGCTCCTTGTTCATTTTCTTCATCAGGTACTGCACTCCCTTGGGGCTGGCGATGCCGCGGATGTGGTAGCGGTATTGCTCCCACAGCACATCGACGAAATTGTACTCGTTCACCGGGAACAGCTCCCCGTCGAACACGGCATCCATCCGCGCGACGTAGATGCGCGCGATCACCGGGATGTTCAGGTCTTCGCGGTACAAGCCCTCGCGGATGCCCTTCTCCATGTTCGCCGTCACAATGGCGATCACGTTCCGGTCCTCCATGTTCTGCAGGATCTCCCAGGCCTTGGGGTGGTACTTCTCCAGGTCGTAGTTGATGCTCGGGTGCATCTGCGCCAGCTGGCCGGCGATGAACTGGGTGATCTCGAAATGCTCGTCGATGGCGTTCAGGCCCCGGGCACAGATCCCATGGATGACCTGCTCATGCACCTTGCACAGGTTCGACGTCATCTTCTCCACCAGGTCGTTCTTGTCCGTGAAGAACTGGTAGAGGGTCTTCTTGCTCATGCGCATGTAGCGCGCCACGTCGTCCATGGTCATCGCCTTGATGCCATTGCGCATGAAGCACTTCTGGGCCTGCAGCAGGATCTCCTGTTCCTTGGGTTCGATCAGCTCGCTCATCGCGGTATTCGGGGCTCTGGAGGCCGTTCCCGGCAGGAGGGTTCCGGGTTCGGGGCGCAAACGTAGGGCGGGAAGAATACACGGGAAACACTTTGCACCGCAAAATGTTTCCAACGGTTCGCAGGAACGGATGAACGGCGTTCACGTCGTGCATCATCCGATGCACCCGATGATCGACTAGCTTCACGAGTGAACCAACGTGCGGATCCCCATGCAACCGACCCCGCTGCGCGCGGCCATGACCGCGTTGATCCTCTGCCTGAGCACGGCCCTGACGGCCCAGGTGGACTGCCTTGGAGTGAACGGCGGCAGCGCGCTACCCGGGACCCCATGCGATGATGGACTGAGCTATACGGGAGGCATATTCGGTGACACCTGGAACACCAACTGTGCGTGCGTGGGCTACTGTGACGCCATGTGGGATACCGGACCGATCGGGCTGCCGGGCGAGGCGTGCAACGATGCCAACCCGAACACCATCAATGACGTGTGGAGCAGCACCTGCATCTGCTCGGGCACCTGCCTGTTCGGAACGCCCGGCGGACCGTGTGATGACAACGACCCGTTGACGGCGAACGACACTTGGGACGCCTGGGGTTGCAGCTGCTACGGGTATTCCGCCATGCTGAGCGGACAGGTCTTCCTCGACATGAACACGGACGGTGCGCTCAATGCAGGGGACATGCTGCTGCCGAACCGCACGGTGACCGCCGGCGCGTACACCACGACCACCGACATGAACGGCGATTTCACGTTCACCCTGCCCGGAGGCTTCTATTCCCCCGCGGCCGCTCCGGGCAGTTTCGATACGCAGGCACAGACCCTCCCCTTCATTGACCTCACCGTGCCCGGTACGATCAGCTCCGGCCATCTCATCGCCATGGACCCGACCTCGCTCCAAGGTGATGTTTCGGTGCATGTGAGCAGCCGCCCACCCCGGCCCGGCAGGACCAATTGGGTGACGCTGGTCGCCAAGAACGAAGGCACCCAAGCCGCTGCCGGTGGCACGTTGACCTACACGTGGGACCCCGCCCAGACCCTGTCCTATCATTTCCCCGCTGGCATCGTGGTCGGCAACACCATCTCGTGGTCCGTGCCCACGCTCCAACCGGGCGAGACCTTCGTTGCACACGCCTGGCCCTTGAGCTCGACCAGCGCGGTCATGGGCACCCTCTACCAATACACCGCACAGGTCACGGTGCCGGGGGATGCCGTTCCGGGGAACGACGTGGTGGTCCTGGACGCTGAGGTGATCAACTCCTGGGATCCGAACGACAAGCAGGTCACGCCAGCCCTGCTCTCGCCGGACGATATCGCTGCCGGCAGGCCCGTGGACTACATGATCCGCTTCCAGAACACGGGCACCGCATCGGCCATTGATGTGCGCATCAGCGATGCCTTGCCCATTCACGTCAATGTCGGCAGCTTCGTGTTCCTGGGCAGCAGCCATCCGTGCACAACACAGATCGCCCCCGGCGGCCTGCTCGAGTTCCGGTTCGACGGCATCAACCTGCCGGACAGCACCAGCAACGAACCGAACAGCCACGGCTGGGTGATGTTCCGGATGACCCCGAACAGCTACCTGCTGCCGGGTGCGGTCGTGGGCAACAACGCGAACATCTTCTTCGACTTCAACGCGCCGGTGCTCACCAACACCGCCACCTTCGAAGTGCAACTGGCCACCACCGTGGCCGAAGGCATCCGGTCCGAGGAGCTGCGCCTCTGGCCCAACCCGGCACGGGACGCACTGAACGTGGCCCTTGACCGCAGCCTCACCGGCGCCTGCCACATCGCCCTGGTGGATGCCCAGGGCCGCATGGTACGCCTGCTGCAACACACGCCGAACGACCGCGCCTTCACCCTGCCGCTGCAGGGGCTCGCGACCGGACTCTACCAGTTGCGCATCGAGGCCGACGGGCTTGTTTGGAACAGGCGTTTCGTAAAGGAGTAAGCATGAGGCCTGCGCGGTGCCCTCACCGTCGGTCCGGGTAGACCCGTCGGACCGCTTCGGCCCGCGAGTGTACCTGCAACTTCTCGTAGATGTGGCGGACGTGGTTCTGCACCGTACCCACGGAGATCTCCAGTTTCGCGGCGATCTGCTTGTACATCAGGCCGTTCGCCAAGGCATCCAACACTTCCCGTTCACGCAGGGTCAAGAGCTCTTCCTGCATCGCTCCGGCGGCCTGGCCGTGCATGGAGCTGACCACCATGCGCGCGATCACCGGGCTCATGGGCGATCCCCCTGCCGCGATCTCTCGAATGGCGCTCACCAGCACGTCGCTATCGGAATCCTTGACCAGGTAGCCTGTGGCGCCCGCGCAAAGCGCTTGAAAGATGTAGCTCGGGTTCTCGAAAACGGTGACCACCAAGTACTGCACGGTCGGCCGTTTCGACTTGAGCATGCGTATGCCTTCGATCCCGCTGGTCCCCGGCATATTGATGTCCATGAGCACCACATCGACCTCCAGCCCCGGGAATGCTTCCAGGAGATCATCGGCGTTGGGAAAGGTCCGCACCGTTCGCATGTCCGCTTCGCGCTGAACCGCCGCGCTCATCAACTCACGGATCCCCTTATCGTCCTCTACGATCGCTACACGGATGGAAGCACTCGGCATGGTCCGAAAGTAAGTTGTTGCAACGGCCAGCTCAGCTCCAGCTACCGGTCATCAGCACCTCTGTTCCCGATCCGGGTGCTGCAACAATGCTCAGTTCCGCTCCCAATTGCGCGGCGCGGGCCTGCATGTTCCGCAGCCCATTGCCTTCGCGCACCATGCCAACGGGGTCAAAGCCCGGTCCACTGTCCTTCACACGCACCCGATACGACCGCCTGTCAGTGACCATCTCCACCTCCAGTCGTTCCGCTGAAGCGTACTTTATGGCGTTGTTCACCGCCTCTTTCAGCACCAGGAACACGTTGTTCTTCATCAGTGGATCCAATGGCCGATCATCGCCGGTCGCCGTGAACAACAGTCCGGCCTTAGCGCCGAACGGCTCAAGCATGCGGCGCGCAAAACCCTCGGCATGCCGCACCAAACTGTGCACGGTATCCTGCTGGGGGTCCACGGCCCAGACCACATCGCTGAGCGTGGCACTGACCTGACGGGTCAAAAGGCGGATCTGATCACGCCTTCGTTGGCTAAGCTCTCCGACGTCGACAATCGGCGTTTCACTTCCCCGCCGAGCATGCTGATACGTGTCAGTTCACTGCCCACTTCATCATGGATGTCACGCGCGATCCGTGTGCGCACCTGTTCGACCTCACGCTGCTTCTCACTCGCGATCAATAGCGATTGAGCCTGGATGATCTCCGCGTTCTTGGTGGTGAGCAGCGTGGCCTTCTGTCGGGCGCTGCGGAAGAGCAGCAGGGCGAGCAAGAGCAAGATGACCAGAGCGACGCCACCCACGATGGCGAGGTGCTTCTGTCCGCGTTGCACGTCCACTTGCGCCGCGGCAAGCGCCAATTCCTGCGCATGCACCATCTCCGCTTGTGTGCGGGCCAGGTGACGTATCGCCGCGACCTTCATCACCAGCTTCATTTCCTTTACGGCGGTATCCGCATGCAACGCAGCAGAGACCGGGTCGCCGCCAAGGGATGGAGGCGCACGTGGACTTTGGCGCGCGGATCCCAACGCATCAGCTTGGCGCAAAGTCGAAATAGCCTCCCCGTACTCCCTGGTCAATGTCTGAAGACCAGCCTTAGCCAGAAGCCATTGGACCTCCATCTTCGGATACGAGCCGAAGTTCAGGTGCCGCACGACCAGACCAAGGTATTTCGCCACCGAATCCGTGCGACCTGCCTGCTGGTGCAACGCGATGATCCGGAACAACGGCTCGGTGAACACCACCGGGGTCATGGAGCTATCATACCGCGGGCATGCAAGAGTAGAACGCTGTCCTCCACCAGCCCATACTGTACCCATTTCGAAGAGCACTGGACCGGCTCACCCGATGTATCCGGCCAGTTGTTTGCGGGTCCACAAGGGAAGCTCGCGGACGTCCTTATTCCGCTCCATGTCCGTTGTAGCGGCCAGGATCCGTTCGCCGGCAAGTGCTGCGTTGGTCGCTACCACCAGCGCACTGTCATAGTTCGAGCGCATCATGTACATCACTGTCAGGTCGCCCATCAGTTGAAGACCTATCGTATCACCCGCCGGATGCATCGGCTCGCGTGACCAGGCTTCCACCAGTGCGCGCTGTTCGGCCAACCTGGTGCTTTGCGCTAACACAGGATCCGTGCATTCGAACAGGATCGCTACCAGGAACAAGAACTGCTTCATGCGACAAAGGTGGAGCGATGGAGGGCATGGCCTAGGACCATCCCATACATATGCTATGGCGCCCATGAGCCGGTTCTCCGTGCTTCGTTGCCTGAACATTGACCCATGAGAACCCGCCTTTCGCTCCTTGCCTTGTTGTTCACCCTGTTCACGCCCATCGCTCACGCCCAACCCGGCAGCCTGGACCTAAGCTTCAACCCTGGCGCAGGCTTCAACGGGCCGGTAAATGCACTGGTAGTGCAATCCGATGACAAGTTGATCTGCGTAGGGCAGTTCACCACCTACCAAGGCGTTTCCCGTCGCGGTATTGTGCGGATCAACGTGGATGGCAGCATCGACAACACGTTCACGACCGGAACAGGCTTTGCCTCTGTGAGCCCTCCCACTTGGATACGCGTGGCTCTGCAAGGGATGGTGATCCTTGCGAGGACTTCAACAGCTAAATGGCACGGCCCGGAAACACATGCTCGGTGAACGCGACGGGAGATCCCACCTGGCGACCACTGGCACGGCAACGTCTCGTGTACGTTGATCTTCAGGCAAGATCTTCTGCGGTGGCATCTTCACGACCTATGATGGTCAAACCAGACACCTGGTGGCGAAACTGAACAGCAATGGCACGGTGTCCAACGGTTTTACCACAGGTTCCGGTTTCGGCGGAACGGCCTGGTCAGAGCCCTGCTTGGCCGCACATAGGCTTGGGCGGGGATGCGGCGGCACCTTCAACAGCTACAGAGGTACCGTGTCAAAGTCTCTCTGCAAAATGAACAGCAATGGTGAAACGTCGACGAACTGGTACGGGGGCCAGATCCAATTGGGACCAATGGGAAGTACGGGGGTCGACGTGATCACCGAGGTGCCCGGCGGCAACGGATATTACATCGGTGGCAACTTCACCACGCCCGCCAACCGGATCTGCAAGTTGGACCTGGGCGGCAACTTGGTCGCTAGCTTCGGCTCGACCGGATACGACGCGCAGGTGCTCAGTATCGTCCCCTACACCTCGGGCAGCGGCTCGATCATCTGTGGGGGTGGGTTCCAGAACTACGCAGGTGCGCCCAGCAACCGCATAGCGCGCTTGAGCACCACAGGGGTCCTTGACGCATCCTTCACGACAGGTTCAGGGTTCAATGCACCAACGGTCCTGGCGAAGGCGGTGAGCGGTAAGGTCTACTGCGCCGGATCGTTCACCTCCTACAACGGTGTTGCGAGAGCCGGCGTAGCGCGCTTGAACACGGAAGCACCCGCCCTGTTGCCTGTCAACACGGTGCAGCCAACGCTATCCGTTGGATCCGGTACTGAGGCACGTATGACGGTATGGCCGAACCCATCAGAAGATGGTCCTGTGTCCATTCAACTCTCGGATCTGGGTGCCGAGGTGGAGCATGCCGACCTGATGCTTTTCGATGCCTTGGGGAAACAGATCATGGTTCAGCGTCTTATCGTGTCAGAAGGCCGCGCGCAGCTCACCCTGATGGTGAACGACCTGCCGACCGGCATTTACTCCATCGTTCTGTTGGCTGGTTCTAAAACCTCTTCTCAACGGTTGATCTTGGGTTAGCGCCAGTGATCAACGGTCCGAACGGCGTCCTTCGGGGCGCCGTTCGTGCGTTCAACCAGCTCGCGGAACGTGCAGCCCCCGACCGCTCCCTTCCGGGCCGTTGCCCATCTTTGCGGCCCCGCCGCCCCGAAGCATGGGCCTGCGCAGCACCCACCGTCATGGAACCTACCACCATCAAGTCCGCCCTCGACAACGAAACCCTCACCGGCACCACCATCACCGTGGCCGGCTGGGTGCGCACCTTCCGCAACGACCGCTTCATCGCCCTCAACGACGGCAGCACCATCCGCAACCTGCAGTGCGTCATTGACCAGAACCAGGTGGATGAGGCCACGCGCGGACGCTTCACCACCAGTGCGGCCGTGAAGTGCACCGGCGAACTGGTGCCCAGCCAGGGCAGCGGCCAGCGCGTGGAGCTGAAGGTGACCGCCGTGGAGGTGCTTGGCGACAGCGACGGCGAGACCTACCCCATCCAGCCCAAGAAGCACAGCCTGGAATTCCTGCGCGAGCAGGCGCACCTGCGCTTCCGCACCAGCACCTACAGCGCCATCTTCCGCATCCGCCACCAGGTGAGCTTCGGCATCCACGAGTATTTCGACAAGCACGGGTACAACTATTTCCACAGCCCCATCATCACCGCCAGCGATGCCGAGGGCGCCGGGGAGATGTTCCGCGTGAGCACCCTCGATGCCAACAGCCCGCCCCGCCACGAGAACGGCGCCGTGGACTTCAGCGAGGACTTCTTCGGTCGCGAAAGCCGCCTGACCGTGAGCGGACAGCTGCAGGCCGAGCTCGCCGCCCTGGCCCTGGGCAAGGTCTACACCTTCGGGCCCACCTTCCGCGCGGAGAACAGCAACACCACCCGCCACCTCGCCGAGTTCTGGATGATCGAGCCCGAGGCCGCCTTCATGGACCTGGCCGGCGACATGGACCTGGCCGAGGGCCTCTGCAAGCACCTCATCGCCCGCGTGCTGCAGAACAGCATGGACGACCTCGTGTTCCTGGACGCCCGACTGAAGGAGGAGGAAGCCACCAAGCCGAAGGAACAGCGGGCCGAACTGGGCCTGATCGACCGCTTGAAGTTCGTACTGGAGAACCCCTTCGAGCGCATCACCTACGACAGCGCCATCGACATCCTGCTGCGCAGCAAGCCCTACCAGAAGAAGCAGTTCCAGTTCCCCGTGGAATGGGGCATCGACCTGCAGAGCGAGCACGAGCGCTACCTGGTGGAGAAGCACTTCAAGAAGCCGGTGATCGTCACGGGCTACCCCGCGCAGATCAAGGCCTTCTACATGCGCACCAACGCACCCGGCGACTTCGGCTACAGCGAGAAGGGCAAGACCGTGGCTGCCATGGACGTGCTCTTCCCCGGCATCGGCGAGATCATCGGCGGCAGCCAGCGCGAGGAGCGGCTGGAGGTGCTGGAGGCCCGCATGGCGGATATGAACGTGCCGGCCGACGAGCTCTGGTGGTACCTGGACACGCGCCGCTTCGGCACCGTGCCGCACGCCGGTTTCGGCATGGGCCTGGAACGCTTCGTGCTGTTCGTGACCGGCATGGGGAATATCCGGGATGTGATCCCCTTCCCGCGTACGCCTAAGTCTGCGGAGTTCTGAGGAAGAAAAGGCTGCAACTGCACTGCGAACGCTACGGTGAGGCCAGCGGTTAACGGAGGACCGCCCGGCCGATGGACTTAAGAAGCCTAGGCTCAGAAGTTCAGGTGCATTCAGGCCATGACAGCCTCTAAGCCTTTACCGCCTAAGAGCCACTAAGCTGACCGTTCAGACAAGGCTTCGGCCCTTGCCTTTCCGGGCGGAGGACCGCCCGGCCGATGGACTTAGAGGCTTAGGCTCAGGTCATGAGCGGGAAGTGCATTCAGGCCATGACAGCCACTTAGGCCTTAATCTCCTTCTCCGCAGAAAATCTATTACGCGCTGGCGATACCTAATTGATGACTGAGCTTTGAGTCACGCACGTGTTCAGCAATGCGAATCAGCCAACCGCAGACTTCTGTGAGTGCGATTTGGCACTCGGCCGGTCGCTCTTGCATGTTGAAGACCAGGCCCTTCAAATAACTCTGATTTCCATCGTACTGGTTGCCCACTGTATAGCGCAGGACAATTCTAAATTCATAGCCCTTGAGTTTCCATACCGGCCAATCGAGGTCGTCGTTCAAGCGTTGGCGGTAGTCGTTGCCATGATTGCGGACGACGTGAAAGCTCCGGAAGAAGAGCCTCTTAGGTTCCCCAACGTGCTCGAGAAAATTCATCGGCATCACGAACGCCTTTACGACGTCGTCATTCTGCTCCTTCGGCAGATGACTTCTACCGTCTCCCTTGAGGGTCGTAACAGCGCTAACGAAACGGTCATAGCTACCGAATATCACGATCAACAGCCGGACCAACTCAAGCAATGGCATGTCAGAAGATTCGAAATACACGCGATTCGTGCTTGGATTGATATGTGCACCATTCTGGGGTCTCTGGAAGTCTTGGGGAAGCATCATTTCTTCACACACGATGAAAGGCATTACAGGTACACTGATCAAGTGCCGAAGTATCTGGCGTACCGTCAGCGCACCACGATTGACGAACTCCACCAGTAACGTCTGAAGCACGGCGCGCACTGGAAGGTCCTGGACGGCCTCCAACCTCTGACAATACGTGGCTATGGCATCACTGTTGTTGAACTTGAAAGGCTCTTCGGAGTAAAACTTGTCGATGTATCCGAAGAAATCGGCTGCGCTTCCATAACGATGGTGAAAGACACTCTGAATGTTGGTCAAGTCGCAGATGCAAATCACCTTGTCAAAGCCAAACTTGTTCTTATCGATGTCATTGTCATAATGCACCGAGAGGATGTTCAGAATCCTGAAGATGTGATCGGGGTCTAGTCTGTCCAAGTCATCCACGATGAAGACTGTCTTGAGGCCTGACTTCCTAAGCTCTTCAAGGACATCCCCTATGAGTTCACTGATCAAGTTGAACTCGACATAGGACCCAGGCCGCTGCACTATTGCTTCAAGATGCGCGATGAGCACCGCATCCCTTCCTCTAGCGTCAGCCCTAAGCTTCTTATCAATGTTATTGACCGCTTTGATTCAAGGAACAACACCCTTGAAGCCTGTACTCGCCACCTCGACCAGGGGATGCAGCTTCGAGAGCGCTTCTGAGAGCTGCTTGCCCAGTTCCAATGGTTGCTCCTTCGCATACTCCAGCCATGCCTCACTCCTTGAGAACTTGGTGAAGTGTTTCGGCTTGATGCGTCCTTGGATATAGAGCTGTTTGATAATGTCAGCTTTTATCAACTCGAAGATGCTGTCGTTCGAGGAGACGCTATAGTTGATCGGTGAAACACGGATCGTTACATACTCGTCCTGCCTTGTTTCGAAGTAGGACCTGATAAAGGTTGTTTTACCGATCCCGAAAGCACCTGAAACGATGATTCGCTCGTTCTGCTCGTTCGAGATATGCTTGTCGAAGCGATCTACGATCGATGCATAAGGAATGAAGATATTCTTTGGTTCCATACTGAATCAGGTCACCTGAACCCCTCCTTTCCCTCAGGGTCTCCGAAGGGACCCTGAGGCGCGATCCCCGAACAGAATGTCATGATAGTGGTGGGTCGGTGCATGTTGTGTTTCCCCCGTGTGATAGAACAATGCGCTGGAATGAAGATAGTCTGTTGAGCGGTCGGCTAGCGACCATTTGCCGGTCACGGGGTTGGCATGCATGTAATCGAGCTTCTGAAGTATGAAGCGTTCGCTTTCACACGGTTTGATATCCGATGAGGTCCGCCAAACGCAGTGCTTCTGGTCCCTTGCCGAACCGCCTTGGGTAACGCCTGATGCCAAGCGATTCAAGAGTGCGCTGTCCCCAGTGGCTTGCAAGCGCTTGATGACCTCGTAGGCGGCAAAGCGTTTCATGTTGGCCAGCAGCATGTTGATGGACAGCCCTTCAGGTACATGAACGAGCAGGTGAAGGTGGTTGGGCATGATCACGTAGCCCAAGGTCCGGCAGCCTTTCGCTGCGATCAAATGCATCCACTGGTAGATGTGGTCGTAGAGCGCGGTGCGCTCGATGAGTGGCAGCCAGTCCCAGCAGGTCGCCGTACAGAAGTAGGTCCCTTCCGTTGTTCCTTGATCGTGGTGGGTGGGCACCATCCGAAGTTAATGCCGGCGTTGGACCCGGGAGGCATCAGGGTCCACTTCGTGAGACCCTGATGGAAAATACAGTTTAAGAGGCTACCCTTCGATCATTCTCACGAATTGGGGCTAGGCGAAGCACGCCGATTACTGTCTTCTGCAAATCAGGATGAAGAACCCTACCCATCTGCACTTTCCAATACAACGTATCGCCAGGCACGTAGTCCATATCCGTTAGAATGCAAGTCTTTCCACAAGGGCGGAAATAAGCTTCACCACCAACCCCTATTGTCCATGTCGAATAGTAATTCTTCAATTCGGACTCACTCGTCTCAATGATCAATTGAAATCCGTCCAAGACGATTGTTTCACTGTTATCGCTTCCATAAGCCCATCTCCTCTCAATCCATGCATTCGAGATTGAGAATGACATTGTGTCATTGATCTTATAGGGACTTTGAGGTAGGGCATATTCACCCACCATGACCCCTCTTTCCTTCGCCTCTTCAATGCCATTGCTCACTCCCAAATGGCCCGACGGAGTTGTGCAGGTGATGCCAAACCATGCAATGCTGAGCAAACAGAAAATCATGCTGCCTGATCTCGATCGTCCCTCGCGGGCTCTGACGGGGCCCTGAGGTCGCCGCAAACTAGATAGCAACGGCCCGTATGCGGATGAGGGGTGCATGGTGGTTCTCACTTCCCCCCCTTCCCAATATGCCCATCCAACCACTCGAACACCGTGCTGTGCCACATCCGCGAGTTCTGCGGCTTCAGCACCCAGTGGTTCTCATCGGGGAAGCGCAGGAGCCGTGAGTCGATGCCTTTCGCCTGCAACGCGGTGAAGGCCGCGATGCCCTGTTCCACCGGGATCCGGTAGTCCAGATCCGAGTGGATGATGAGCATGGGTACGGACCAGTCCTTTGCATGAAGCGCAGGGTTGAAGGTGTCGTACTTCTCAGGTTCCGTGTAGGGTGATCCACCTTGATCCCACTCATCGAACCACATCTCCTCCGTGGTGTAGCCCATGCCGCGTGCATCGAAGACGCCGTCGTGCGAGACCAAGCATTTCCACGGGGCCTTCCACTGGCTGGCGATCCAGTTCACCATGAAGCCGCCGTACGAAGCGCCGAGCGCAGCCGCGCGGTCGCCATCGAGATAGGGATAGGTCTTCAGTGCATAGGCCCAGCCCTTCTGCAGGTCCTCTAATGGACGATCGCCCCAATGCGTGCTGATGGCATCAGTGAAAGCCTGGCCGTAGCCCGTGCTTCCGTGGAAGTCGATCATCACCACCGCGTAGCCCGCACCGGCATAGGTCTCGGCGTTCCAGCGGAAGGTCCACATGTCGCCAAAGCTGCCTTGCGGACCGCCGTGGATGATGAAGGCCACCGGGTACTTCTTCCCTTCCACATAGCCCACGGGCTTGATCACGAAGCCGTGTACGGTCTCCTCGTTCCAGCCCTTGAAGTTGAACTGCTCGTAGGCACCGAATTCCTTGTTCTTCAAGTTCGCGTTCACCGCGGTGAGGTTGGTCGCACCTTCGTCGATCATCGTGGCTTTCGGCTTGGCGGCGAAGAGCTGCGAGGGGCTGGTGAGCCCGCTCTTCAGGAAGACGAAGCCCTTGGGCGTTTCCACGAAGGCGTCCATGTGGCCGTCCTTGGAAAGCGGCGTTACGGTACTGCTCTTCACATCGATCCTGAACAGGCGCGTGCGTCCCAGATCACCGGCGATGGCGTAGATGCTCTTGCCGTCCGCGCTCCAGGCGTAATCGTCCACGCTGCGGTCCCACGCGGTGGCCAGCGGGGTGACGGTGCCGGTGGTCAGGTCGTGCAGTTGCAGCTCGAAACGGTCAGCCTCGAAACCGGGGCGCTTCATGGCCTTGTAGGCGAGCGTCTTCCCATCGGGGCTCATGCGCGGTGCGGCATCCCAGGCCTTGTTGGCCGTGGTAAGGTTGGTGGGCGTTCCACCAGTAATGGGCACGCTGTAGATGTCGAAGTTGGTGCTCCAGGGCTCCGTGGTCCCGGCCTCGCGTGCCGCGAAGTACACGGTCTTCGAATCGTTGGAGATGCTGAAGTCCTCCGCACCGCCGAAAGGCTTGGGGGGGCAATCGCCATCGTAGCCATCGGTGAGCGCCACGGGCAGTGAAGGTGCATCGGCACCATTGAGCGCGAGGTAGAAGAGGTGGTTGCGTGTGCCATCGGCCCAGGTGTCCCAGTGGCGCACGAAGACCTTGGTGTACACGGTGCCGGTGGACTTGTCCTTCGCGCGTTCGGCGTTGCGCTTCACGGTGCAGGCGATCTCGTCCCCCTTGCATTCGGGGAACACGGCCAGCGCCACCACGAGGCCCTTGCCGTCCGGCGTTACGCGGTAGGCGCCCACATCCAGCGGCAGGCGCGTGAGCTGTTCGGCGGTGCGGCCATCGTGATCGGTGCGCCACACCTGCATGGTGCCGCCTTCGCCCCGTGCGCTGAGGAAGTAGATGGCCTTGCCGTCCGGACCGAAGCGCGCATCCGCGAAGCCGCCATCGGAGATCGGCAGCCGCACTTCCGGTTCCGTCGGCACGCTCACATGCTTCAACCACAGCGAACGCACGCCCTTGTTCTTCTCCATGTCCGTGGCGCGCACTGTGAACAGCGCATAGTCCCCGGCGGGGTCCACGCTCAGGTCGCTGATGCGGTCCAGCATCAACATGTCCTGGTAGGTGAAGGGGGTGGATTGTGCGTGTGCTGTGTGGCCCAGAACAAGGGCGACGGCGGTGGCACAGGCTGAACGAAGCAGGGCGTGGTAGCGGGTCATGGAGTGCGGTTTCTGATGGGCACGGAAGAAGCAATGATACGGCCGACATTCTTCTATTTCGGCATAGCGAAGCCCATGCGTTGTTGCTCCCCCTCCACCCCCTCGCTCTGGCGCGGGGGATAAGTGGAAGCATGGGCTTCGCCGGATCTTCAAGAACAGATCCGCGGATCGCTTCTTTCGATCCCCCGCGCAGGCCGAAGGCCGATCAGCGAGGGGGTGGAGGGGGAGCCAGCTTGCGATCCGCCCCCGGTTGGAGTTATTCGCAGGATCAACGTCGCATTCCCTTCACCCACGAACCATTCCCCTCATCGTGCGTTCCTTTCGCGTCCGGAACGGACCACCCCCATGCATCACATCTACCACCTCGGCAACTGCGGCACCTGTCAGCGCATCCTTGGCGAGATCCCCAAGATCAAGCGCTTCACCCTGCAGGACATCAAGACCGAGCCCATCACGGCCAAGCAGCTGGACGAGCTGAAGAAGATGGCGGGCAGCTACGAGGCGCTCTTCAGCAAGGTGGCCCTGAAGTACCGGAGCCTGGGCTTGAACGAGATGACCCTGACCGAGAAGGACTTCCGCAAGTACATCTTGCAGGAATACACCTTCCTGAAGCGCCCCGTGATCGTCATGGATAAGGCCATCTTCATCGGCAATGCGCCGAAGACGGTGAAGGCGATGGTAGAGGCGGCTGGCAAGTAGTGCCCGTCCTTCCGTTGGTGGTCCGTTCTTCCCGTTCGGTCGCGAAGAGCGTTAAGCCTTCGATGCAGCGCAAGTGCGCAGGCCCTCGCCCGCGTATTTTTGCCCCGCGATGTTGAAACAAGGCCTTTACCACAAGCTCCAGCAGAAGCTGAGCCCCCAGCAGATCCAGCTGATGAAGTTGCTGCAGGTGCCCACCGTGGAGCTGGAGCAGCGCATCAAGCAGGAGATCGAGGAGAACCCCGCCCTGGAGGAAGGTGATGACCAGGACGACGAGGAGGAGACACCGATCGAGGAGCAGAGCACCGATACCAACGACGACAGTGAAGCTGAGGACCGCGACGATTTCGACCTGAGCGACTACTACCAGGACGACGACACGCCGGACTACAAGCTCACCGTGAAGAACACCGGGCCCGATGAGGAGGACCGTGAAATGCCGCTGGCCGGTGGCACCACTTTCCAGGACAGCATGCGCGCACAGCTCGGCCTGCGCGACATCAACGACCGCGAAGAGCTGCTCGCCGAACACCTGATCGGCAACCTCGACGAGGACGGCTACCTGCGCCGCGACCTCGACGCCATCGTGAACGATCTGGCCTTCACCCAGAACGTGATGGCCAGCAAGGAGGAGCTCGAACAGGCACTGAAGGAAGTGCAGGCCCTCGACCCTCCGGGTGTCGGTGCGCGCGACCTGCGCGAGTGTCTTCTGCTGCAACTGGAGCGCCTGCCGCACGCCGTGGATGTGCGCACCGCACAGGAGATCATCGGCAAGCACTTCGATGCCTTCACCAAGAAGCACTACGATCGGATCCTGGAGCGCATCGAGATCGACGAAGAGGCCTTGAAGGAAGCGATCGACGTGATCACGCACCTGAACCCCAAGCCTGGCAACACGGCCCGCGATACCAGCAAGCCCGTTCAGGAGATCATCCCCGACTTTCAGGTGAACACCATCGAGGGCCAGCTGGAGCTGATGATCAACGGACGCAACGCACCCGAGCTCCGCATCAGCCGCCAGTACCGCGAGATGATCCTGGAGTACCAGCGCAACAAGAAGGACAAGGACGCCAAGGAAGCGCTCGTGTTCATCCGCCAGAAACTCGACGCGGCCAAGTGGTTCATCGACGCCATCAAGCAGCGCCAGAACACCTTGCTCGTGACCATGGAGGCCATCATGGAGCACCAGCGCGCCTACTTCCTGACCGGCGACGAGACCAAGTTGAAGCCGATGATCCTGAAGGACATCGCCGAGAAGGTGGGCCTGGACATCAGCACGATCAGCCGCGTGGCCAACAGCAAGTACGTGCAGACCAACTACGGCACCATCTCCCTGAAGTTCTTCTTCAGCGAAAGCCTCACCAACGAGGCCGGTGAAGAAGTGAGCACACGCGAGGTGAAGAAGATCCTGAAGGATGCGCTCGAGGCCGAGGAGAAGCGAAAGCCCCTCACCGACGACCAGCTCACCGCACTGCTGAAAGAGAAGGGCTACAACATCGCGCGACGCACCGTGGCCAAGTACCGCGAACAACTGAACGTGCCGGTGGCCCGGCTGCGCAAGGAACTCTGAAACGTGGCAAGCCAACAAGCGGCAAGTGGCGGGGACTGAAGACAACGACCAGTTCCAACTTGCCAACTAGCCGCTAACCACTCGCCGCTGCTCACCATGCGCTTCCTTGCCCACGCCCTCAGCATCCTGCTCCACCCGCTGCTGATGCCCGTGGTCACCTTGGGCCTGGCCTTTACGCTGGATCCGCACCTCTCCTATTTCATCGAGCCGCGCAGCCAGCTGATCATCCTGGTGATGGTGGGGGTGATGACGGTGGTCTTCCCCCTGATGAGCATCGCGTTGCTGTGGCGCAGCGGACTGGTGAGCGGTCCCACCTTGCCCATTCGCGAGGAACGCACCGCGCCTTACGTGATGACCTTGTTCTATCACGGCATGGCCTACTACCTCCTGCGGCGCAACGAGCTCGAACCGACCACCTTCTCGCTGGTGATCGGCGGCATGGTGGCCTTGCTCGCCACACTGCTCATCAACTTGTGGTGGAAGATCAGCGCGCACATGGTGGGCATCGGTGGGCTGATCGGCGCCCTAACGAGCCTGCTGTTGCAACACGGCACCATAGCCCCCATGGAGTTGGCACCCTTCATCTTGGTGGCCGGTGCCCTTGGTACCGCACGACTGCTGGTGAGCGACCACACACCTGCGCAGATCTATGTAGGTGGCGCGGTCGGCTTCCTCAGCACCTTCGTGTGCGTCATGAAGCAGGTGATCATCTGATCACGACCAGCTCCGCAGCTTGTGACCTTTCACGGCGTACCAGCCGATGAAGAGGTAGCACGGCATGAAGATCAACAAGGCCATGCGGCTGCCCACGGCCGGTGAATCGCTCAAGGCACCGAACATCGGCGTGAGCACCGCACCACCCACGATGCCCATGATCAACAGCGCGGAACCGGTCTTCGTGTACTTGCCGAGACCTTCGATCGCCAACGGCCAGATGGCGGGCCACATCAACGCGTTCGCCAGGCCCAGCAACGCGATGCAGAGCACGCTCGTGTAGCCCGAAGTGAGCATGGCCGCGCATGCCAACGCGATCCCTGCGACTGAGGACACCATCAACGCGCGGGCCTGGGTGATGAACTTCGGGATGGTGAGGATGCCGATGACATAGCCCACGAGCATCGCCCCCATGGTCCATGAGGTGAAATTCTTCGTCTCACTGAGCGGGATGCCCTGGCTCTGTCCGTAGAGTCCGATGGCATCGCCCGCGATCACCTCCGCGCCCACATAGAAGAAGATGGCGACCGCACCGAACACGAGCTGCGGATAAGCCATCACGCTGCCGCGGTCCACACCGCTTGCATGCGTGGCCTCATCCTCGCTCACATTGTCCGGTAAGGGTGAGAAGCGAACGAAGAGCGCCAGCACCACCAGCGCACCCGCCATGATCGCGTACGGGTTGATCACACGCAAGGCGAGATCATCCAGCGCTGCGATCCGATCCGGTCCGGTCATCGCGGCGAGGCTTGCTTCCAGCGTATCCGCATCGTGCAGGATCACTGCAGCAAGGATACTTGGCGCCGCCATGCCCGCAAGCTTGTTGCAGATGCCCATGATGCTGATGCGCTGCGCTGCGCTCTCGATCGGGCCCACGATGGTGATGTAAGGGTTGCTGGCGGTCTGCAACAAGGTGAGGCCCGTTCCGATCACGAAAAGGCCCAGCAGGAACACAGCATAGGTGCGCGTCATCGCTGCCGGGATGAAGAGCAGGGCGCCGGCGGCCATCACCAGCAAGCCCACCATCATGCCGTTCTTGAAACCCGTGGCCCTCAGCACACGCGCCATCGGTAACGCCATCACGAAGTAGCTGATGTAGAAGGCCGAGGTCACCAGCAAGGCCTGCGCGGCCGTGAGCTCACATGCGATCTTCAGGTAGGGGATCAACGACCCGTTCAGCCAGGTGACGAAGCCGAAGATGAAGAAGAGGATGCCCAGGATGATGATCGGCATGATGCCGCCGCGGTTGCTGCTCATGTGCGTTGCACGTTGATGCACGAAGATGGAACCACGTCCACTTCGCATCCGACGCGAACGGTCCTAGTTCTTCACGGTCCCGCCGGATAACTTGCAGGCATGCGCCGCCTCCTACCCTCGCTGCTCCTCCTCGCTTTCCCTACGTTCCTCACCGCTCAGGCCCCCTACGTCCCGCCCACCGACACGGCCGTGGCCGCCAAGCTGGAACGGTGGAAGGACCTGAAGTTCGGTCTGCTGATGCACTGGGGACCGTACAGCCAATGGGGCGTGGTGGAGAGCTGGAGCATCTGTCCGGAGGATGAGGACTGGTGCCGTCGGAAGCCCGAGCACGGCGCCACCTACAACGAGTATGTCAAGAACTACGAGGCGCTGCAGACCACCTTCGATCCGGTGAAGTTCAACCCGGACACATGGGCTAAGGCCGCGAAGGACGCTGGCATGAAGTACGTGGTCTTCACCACCAAGCACCACGACGGCTTCTGCATGTTCGACACCAAGCTCACGGACTACCGCGTCACCGACCCGAAGTGCCCCTTCCACGACGACCCGCGCGCCAACCTCGCCAAGGGCGTCTTCGATGCGTTCCGCGCGGAAGGCCTGTGGACCGGTGCCTACTTCAGCAAGCCCGACTGGCACAGCCCCTACTACTGGTGGCCCTACTTCCCGCCGAAGGACCGCAACGTGAACTACCTGCCCACGCGCTACCCCGAACGCTGGCAGCAGTTCAAGGACTTCACCTCCGGCCAGATCGAGGAGCTCATGACCGGCTACGGGCCCATGGACATCCTGTGGCTCGATGGCGGCCAGGTGCGGCCCCTGAACACCATCGACACGAACGTGAGCTGGCAGAAGGCCATCCTCATCGACCAGGACATCGACATGGCCAGCATCGCCGCGATGGCGCGGAAGCACCAGCCGGGACTGCTGGTGGTGGACCGCACCGTGGGCGGCGAATACGAGAACTACGTGACGCCTGAAGGCCATGTGCCCGATGCGGACCTCGGCGTACCCTGGGAGACCTGTTTGCCCATGGGCACGAGCTGGAGCTGGGTGCCGAACGAGAAGTACAAGAGCACCGACGAGATCATCCGCACGCTGGTGAGCGTGGTGTCGCGCGGGGGCAGCCTGCTGCTGAACGTGGCTCCGGGTCCCGATGGGCAACTGGATTCAACGGCCTATGTGCGCTTGAAGGAGGTGGGGGAATGGCTGAAGGTGAACGGGGAGGCGGTGTATGGGACGCGAGCGCTGCCATGCGAAGACCCCAAGGTGATCGGGGGTACCGGCGTATACAGAGGAACGAAAAGCGACCGGAAAAGCACAGCTTACCTGTTCCTGGAGCCTGAAGCATCAGGAGAGATCAGGCTCCCGTGGTGGGCTTTTCGCGAGGTCAAGACAGCCAGCTTGCTCGCCAGCGGAAAGCCGCTCCCTGTTCGCCTGGAGAAGATCGATTTCGTCATCCACCTGCCACGACCACAGCCGAAGCGAAACGCAGGCCTGATGGTTGTCAAGGTGGAATACTGGCCACTGAATTCGCCGCGGTTCTGAATGAAGTGGATCCCCAACGTCCTGACAGGCGCTGCTGCGCTGCTGCTCTCCCTTGGTGCACAGGCCCAAGAAGAGCCCATCATCCTCGTCGAAAACGGCAAGAGCAAGTGGCACATTGAAGCGCTGGACGACAGTGTTTCCTTTCATGCCGCCCGATTCTTACAGGAACAGGTAAGGACTCTCACTGGTTGCACTTTACCTATTGGAAAGGGGAACCTGCGCAATGCCATTCTCATTGGCAACAGCGAAGAGATGATCACTAGAACCGATGACTGGTCAAGCGCGTTCGATCATGAGGGCACGTTCGCGCTGGAACTCCGTGGCAGCATCTGCATCGGGGCTATGGACCCCGAGGACATCCTTATCGCCACGCGGGACTTCGTCTCTGGTCTCCCGGGCGTGGACATGCTCGCTCCTGGGGTCTTTATGCACGTACCACAACAGCGCCTCAGGGCTTTGCCCGATCCGTACGATGCGTATATCAAACCTGCGTTCGCCTTCAGGATGGCCTTCTATCATCCCGCAACGAATGCTGACTATTCCCGCTGGCATCTTCTGCGCCCAGTGATCAAGACCCGCGACTCCGAGGATCCCGAGTGGGGCCTGTGGGTCCACACCATGCACCGTTTCGTGCCGCACGCGCAGTTCGAGACCCACCCGAAGTACTTCGCGGAACGCAATGGTGTTCGTGTTCCTGATCAACTCTGCCTGAGCAACCCGGAAGTGCTGCGCATCACCGTGGACAGCCTGCGGGCAATGATGGTCCGCAAGCCCGCCGCCAAGTATTGGAGCGTGAGCCAGATGGACAACTTCAACCATTGCCAGTGCGCGCTGTGCCACCACACCGACAGCATCGAGGGCGCACCCAGCGGCACCATCCTCCGCTTCGCCAACGCCGTGGCCGACAGCTTCCCGGACAAGGTGATCAGCACGCTGGCCTACCAGTACAGCCGCACCGCACCGAAGTTCACCAAGCCACGGCCGAACGTGAACATCATGCTCTGCAGCATCGAGGAGGACCGCAGCAGGCCCATCGCCACGCGCGACCAGACCGGTTCGTTCACAGCGGATCTGCGTGAATGGAGCACGCTCACGCATAACATCATCGTGTGGGACTACGTGATCAACTTCTCGCACCTGGTGATGCCCTTCCCGAACTGGAAGGTGCTCGCGCCCAACCTGCAGCTCTTCCGCGACAATGGCGTGCCCATGATGTTCGAGCAAGGGCTCTCGTCGCCGGGCGGAGAGATGCCCGAGTTCCGCACTTACCTCTTGGCGAAACTGCTCTGGAACCCCGACCTCAACGTGGACTCGCTGCGCTGGCGTTTCATAGATCATTTCTACGGCGATGCGGGCGTTTACATCGACAAGTACACGCACCTGCTTGAAGAGGAGCTGGACAAGAGTGGCAAGCCGCTTACGCTCTACGAGCACCCGCAGGCCCACAAGGACGGCTACCTCAGTCCGGAGAACATCGCCAAGTACAAGATGCTCTTCAACAGCGCAGAGGCCGCGGTGATGGACGAGGACACCATCTACCAATGGCGTGTTGAGGATGCGCGGTTGGGGATCATGTACGCCGAATTGGAGATCGCGCGTGCCATGCCGCATGCACCGAACGGGCTCTTCGAGAAGGACAGTATGGGAAATTGGCACGCGAAGCCCTATTACGAGGAGTTGCTGAACACCTTCGTGGCCCGCGCGAAGAAGCACGGACACCGGCTGCTGCACGAGACGCGGTTGACACCCGATGAATACCTCGCCGAATTCAGCGCACACTTGAAGAACGGCGCGCTATCACATCTCGCCGTCGGCAAGACCATCAGTTTCGAGACACCGCCCGACGCGCGCTATCCTGGCGGTGGACCCGATGCGCTGATCGACGGCTTCACCGCGAGCACCAACTACCAGTTCGGCTGGCAAGGATGGTACGGCAATGACATGGTGGCGACGATCGATCTGGGGGAGGCGCGGTTCGTGCAATCGGTCAAGGCCGGATTCCTGCACGATCAACAGAGTTGGATATTTCTCCCAACTACAGTGAGCATCGAGTACTCTGCTGATGGATCAACGTTCAAGACGTGGGGTACAGTTGAATTCACCGATGCGGGCAAAAAGATCACTCTCGGAACCAGGAAAGCCGAACTAACGCCTTGGGACAGGCCGGTAAGCGCCCGCTACATCCGCATCAAGGCGAAGAATCTTGGCGATCTGCCCGCCTGGCATGGTGGCAAAGGCCACTGCTGGCTGTTCTGTGATGAGATCGAGGTGTACGGCGAGTGAGCACTATCGCACCACGAACTCATCCGCGAAGATCCACGAATCACCGCCAGCGCCCAGGTGCCAGGCAGGGAGCTTCCCGGCGTTCACCAGTATGGCCCGCACATACCGCGCATGGATCGGGTGCTCGAACTTCACACTGAAATCGAACACGCGCTGGCCCCCAGCTTCGATCGGAACATCGTGGTCACCACCCCGGATCGGTCGCCAGTGCTGCCCGTCATCGGAGTATTGGAACTCCACGAACCGGGGCAACAGGATCCAGGACGACACCGCCTGCAGACAGCGGAGGCTCAGCTCTTCGATCTCCTCCGCATCACCCAGGTCCAGGGTGATCACCGGATCCTTGCCCCACCAGCCCTGCCAAAGGCCGTCTCGGAAATCATCCGTGCCGAGGAGGCCATCGCTCATGCCCTGCACCGGATCAAGCCCGTACTTGGGATCAGGCGGATGCGAGAGCTTCTGCTTCGCCCCGAGGCCCAGATGGCTTTCGATCACGAACGTGCGCTGGTCCATCAACTGCCCATCCCGCCACTTCGGCGCAAGGGACAAGCGCCCCGTGCGGAAGGTCCGCAGGGAATCGGTGAACACCCCGGATGTGTCCATGTGGAGGAAGCGAACCCGGATGTCCGGACGCCCACGTTGTGTGGTCACCAGCCAGGTTGCCTGGACCGGATCGTACCGCACCGCCACATTGAACAGGTCCTTGTCCGAAGTGGCCGTGATCCAGCCTTCGCGTTCCAATCGAGCGATGTGCGGCTTCAGGCGTTCGCGCAGGTCATCCGGCGGCATTACGGACCACAGCCGCTCAGCAAAAGCTTGCAGCCTCGGGAAGACCATGTAGCCGATGTTTCGCTCATCGATGCGCTCGCTCCACACCGGACATTCCGCGCCCATCAAGAAGGGATCGTTGTGGCCACCGCTGGGATCGAACCGCATTACATCCGCGATCTTCAGTGCCGCGGGTGATGCATCGAAGTAGAGCGTGCGGATCATGGAGTTCCCGTTCGCACGTGCCTTCGCGGCCTGTTCCTCTCCGCGCCACACCTCGATCACCGCATCCTTGTCCATGCCGCCCTCCAGGATCTCGTCCCAGCCGATCAGGTGGCGGCCTTTCGCCTGCAGCATGCGTTGGATGCGCTTGATGGCCCACGCCTGCAGCGCGTGCTCATCAGCAAGTTCTTCGCGCGCCATTCGTCCTTGGCACACGGGGCAGGCATGCCAACGGTCCTTCGGCACCTCGTCGCCACCGATGTGGAAGTACGCCGAAGGGAAGAGCGGCACCAGCTCGTCGAGCACATCCTGCATGAAGGACCACGTCGCTTCCTGACCCACGCAGTACACGTCCTGGAACACGCCCCCTTGCGTGGGAACTTCGAGGGTATCCTTCCGACAGCCCAGGTATGGATAGGCCGCAAGCGCAGCGGTGCAATGGCCGGGGAACTCGATCTCGGGCACCACCTCGATCCCGCGCTCGGCTGCGTAGCGCACCACCTCCTTCACCTCGGCCTGCGTGTAGAAGCCACCGTAACGCGCCGTATCCGCACCGGTGCGCCATGCGCCCACCTCGGTGAGCCTCGGATACTTCCGCAGCTCCACGCGCCAGCCCTGATCGTCCGTGAGGTGCCAGTGGAAGATGTTCAGCTTGAGGCGGGCCAGCTCATCGAGGTAGCGTTTCAGGAAGTCCACGCTGTAGAAGTGGCGGCTCACATCCAACATGGTACCCCGCCAAGCGATGGCCGGTGCATCCTCGATGGATGCGCTGGGCCAACTGAGCGCACCAGCCGCGTCGCGCAGCTCGAGCTGTTGCAAGGTCCGGAGGGCGTGCAATGCACCGGCGGTTGTTCGTGCACCGATGGTGACCTGTTCAGGTGCGACGTTGAGCATATAACCCTCGGCCGGTACGAGCGTGTCGCGTCGCACGTGCACCACCCGCACCAGTTCGTTGTTGTTATTGGTCAGTGCACCGATGGACGCCAGGTACGCCTCCAACGGCGCAGCGCCGTTCTCCATCCCCGGTGCCACCACGAGCGATACCTGCGTTAACTGGAAGGCACCATCGCGCCACTCCACCGCACGCGGCCAGGGAATGAGGGCCACTTGCGCATGTATGATCGTTGCGGAAACGAAGAGCAGCAACGCGAGCGTGTTCCGCATAGGCATTGCTCAATAGCCTCCCTCCCCCCGATACAATTTCAACGGTCCATCGAGCTTCACCTTCAGCACCGTCATCCACGGATCCGAGGCCTCCTGCGGAACATCAATGAACACCAGGCCGGGCACACTGCTCCAGCTGATCTTGCCGACCACGCGGTGCTTCAATGGCATGGACCTTCCGAGCACTTCTGCGGAGATGATCTTGTTGTCGAGCCCCTTCACTTCCACGCTACCACAGCCCCCGTGCGGCAGGAAGAGGTAGAGGGTGGTGCTGTCCGCGCTGAGTGTGCTGGGGCCGAAGAAGTGACCATTGGGCAGGCCCGCCTTCGTTCCGAAGATGCCCTCGCCGTGCTTCGCGTTCCATTGGCCGAGCTCCTCCAAGGCCTTCACCTCGCGCGGCGGAATGGTGCCATCCTCCTTCGGGCCGATGTCCAGGAGCAGGTTGCCGCCATGACCGATCACATCCGCGAAGATGGCGATGAGGTCGTGCGTGCTCTTGTAGTTGGTGTCCTGCGGTTGCCAGCCCCATTGATCACCGATGGTCATGCACAGCTCCCACGATGGGTCCTTGGGCCGTTCCACAGGGATGTTCTGCTCCGGTGTGGCATAGTCGCCATAGCCCTGCAAGCGCCCGTTGATGATCGCTTTGGGGTTCTTCTCCAGGATCATGGCGCGCACCTTGGCGGCTTCCCATTCCTCAGCGCTGTGCTCCCAGTCGCCATCGAACCACCAGAGGTCGGGCTTCAGCAGGGTTCTCAATTCACCGATCTGTCCTTGGTAGAATTTCCGGAACCGTTGCCAGCGGGCGGGATCACTTTCTATTGCGTAGCGCACACTGTCCTTGGTGAACGCCGGATAATCGAAGTGGGCCCAATCGATCAATGAGTAGTACGCACCGCACTTGATACCTCGATCCCGCAGAGCCTTGAAGAAAGGGCCGATCACTTCATGCTTGCTTGTGCCACTGTTCGTAAGATCATTGGGCATCCGATAGCCCATCGCCGCCGGACCGGAGCTTCCGACGATGTCAGTGGGCTTGGGTAAGTGTGTGTCGTACATCGCCACCCCATCGTGGTGCTTGGTGGTGATCACGGCATACTTCGCCCCGCTCTTAGTGATCAGGTCCGCCCACGCGGCTGGGTCGTAATTCTTCGCCGTGAAGCCGCTGAGCTGCTCCATGTATTCGGCATACTGCATCTTCTTGTTGAAGAAAGCCCAGCTCTCGTCCACACCCTTCACGCTGTAGATGCCCCAGTGCACGAAGATGCCCAGCTTGGCATCCTGGAACCACTGCATCTTCTCGGCGTTGCCATCAGGAGCGATCGGCGTCTGCGCGCTCAACTTCCCTGTGACGAAGAGCAACAGGAAGGCGAATGGAAAAAAGCGCATGCTCAGTGGTGTGCAGAGGCCTCCTTCAATGAGCACTGCCAGTTCCATGCGTCGCGCAGTGCGGATCGCAGGTCGTGCTCGCAATTCCATCCCAACACCTCGCGGCTCTTGGTGTTGTCCGCCCAGATGGCGGCCACATCCCCGGCTCGCCGTGGGCCCTGCACTTTCGGAACGTGCTGACCGGTCACTTCTTCGAAAAGGTCGACGACCTGCTTCACCGAATGGCCTTCGCCAGCACCGAGGTTGAAGGCCTCACACAACGGCGAAGGCTGTTCCTTCATCCACCGCAAAGCCATCACGTGAGCGCTGGCCACATCCAGCACATGCAGGTAGTCCCGCACACACGTGCCATCCGTGGTGGCGTAGTCGTTGCCGTGGATGGTAAGCTGCTTGCGCAGCCCGGCCGCCGTTTGCGTGATGAAAGGCACCAGGTTCCCCGGCACACCGATGGGCAGTTCGCCGATGTGCCCTTCGGGATGCGCGCCGATCGGGTTGAAGTAGCGGAGCAGAACCGCCTTCAACGTGTGGTTGGCACGCACCGCATCGCGGATCATGCGCTCACCCACCACCTTGGTGTAGCCGTAGGGCGAACTGGCGCTGTGATCGGGAGCACGCTCGCTCACCGGCATGTGCGTGGGTTGTCCATAGACCGTGCACGAGGAGGAGAAGACCAGGTCCTGCACACCGCGCCACTGCATCACCTGCAGCACGTTCACCAAGGAGCCTACGTTGTTCTCGTAGTACTTCAGCGGCTCGGCCACGCTCTCGCCAACGGCCTTGTACGCGGCGAAGTGGATGACGCCGTGCACCTCCCCTTCGATCTTGAACACCTCGTGCAGGCGCTCCAGGTGCAGGCAGTCCACGGAATGGAAATTGGGCAGCTCGCCCAGCAGGGTGGCCAAGCCTTTCAATACGTTGCGGTGCGAGTTCCGAAGGTCGTCGACGATCACGGGGGTGAACCCGGCTTTGGCCAGTTCCACCACTGTATGCGAGCCGATATAGCCCGCCCCGCCGGTCACGATCACCTTGCGCATGGTGGCCGCAAGATAGCGGCCCGCCCAATGCCCCATCGTGGCGCTACAACGACAGGTTCCGTCCGGCTTGCGCACCTTCGCGACCGGAATGCGTCCTCTCCGCCCCAGCACCCTCGCCATCGCTCTGGTCCTTGCGGTCACGGCCGTGCTTTCCGTGCAATGGCTGTGGAAAGGAGCTGACGGCCAGGGCTGGAAGGAGATCATCCGCAGTGATGCCAAGGGGTACTACGGCTACCTGCCGGCCACCTTCATTCGCCACGACCTTGGCCATGAGCCCTTCGTGCACGAGTTCATCTTCGAGACGCCGGACGGCACGCTGAACAAGTACTTCTGTGGGGCTTCTCTGATGATGCTGCCGTGGTGGGCCGGCGGACATGCCCTGGCACTGCTCGATGATGCCGCACCCAAGGACGGCTACAGCCATTACGAGCACAAGGCCATCAGCCTCGGAGTGTGGGTATACCTGCTGCTCGGTCTGTTGCTGCTGCGCGCGTTGCTGGTGCGCTTGGGCGTGCGCGAAGCGGTGATCATCTGGCTGATCTTATCGCTCGGCCTTGGCACCACCCTCTTGCAATACGCCAGCCAGCAACCGGCGTGGACGCATGTGTTCTCGTTCTGCTGCATCAGTGGTTTCCTCTTGTTGGTGCGGAAGCTCGGCGATGGCGAGCACATCCACTGGCTCCTCCCGAGCGGAATGGTGTTCGCACTGATCCTGCTGATCCGTCCGGTGAACGCCACCTTGCTCTTGGCGGTGCCGATCGTGCTGGGCAAAGACACCTGGCCCACGTTAACGCGCCTGATCGAGGCGAAGGGCACGCTGTTGTTCGCGTTGCTGCTGGGCTTCGCGGTGCTCTTCATCCAGCCCTTGTGGTGGCACGCGCAGACCGGCAACTGGTTCGAATGGGGCTACCGCGGCGAGGGCTTCCATTGGGGCCGACCGGAAGTGTTCAAGGTGCTCTTCGGCTTTCGGCGCGGGCTGTTCCTGTGGACACCCTTCTTCCTGCTCGCCTTGATCAGCGCCTTGTTGCTGTGGAAACGTGACCGTGTGCGCAGCCTGAGCGCACTGGCCTACTGGATCATCAATGTGTACATCATCAGCAGCTGGTGGATCTGGTACTACGGCAGTGGTTTCGGCAGCCGCGTGTTCATCGATCACTTCCCAGTGGTGGTGCTGCCCCTGGCCTTGGTGCTGCACCAGTGGACCGGCCGGAAGTGGTTGTGGGCGCGGGTGTTCATGGTGAGCTGCATCCTGCTCCATCTTCTGCAGTTCGTGCAGTACCACTTGCACATCATCCACCACGAAAGCATGGATAGGCACAAGTACGCCTATTCCTTCCTGCGTTTCGGGGAGAAGTACCGGAACGCACTCGGAGGAAACCACCAGGCCCCGCCCTTCAACCCGAACGGTATGAACATGGTGCTGGAGGAACGTGATGACCTGGAGCACGACATGCGCTACTGGCATGGCGGTACGGTGGAGGTGCGACCGGAAGCAAAGAGCCAGCATCACGCCTGTGTCTTCACCCCGAACATTGAGTTCGGCCGCACTTTCGAGGTGACCACGGAATACCTGCCCACCGGCCAATGGCTCTACCTGGAGTTCAGCATGGAGCGCTATGAGGCGAAGGCCGGTGCCTCACACAGCGCGCAAGGCGTGACCAGCGTGGAACATGCGGACGGTTCCTTCGGCTACTACGACCCCTTCCGCATGAACCCGATGCCCGGGCAGAAGGACGAAGCCTGGGAACACATTGAGTACCGGATCCCCGTTCCACCGCTCGAGCGCGGCGACAAGCTGAAGTTCTACCTCTGGAACCAGTACCACGATGCCACCTTCATGCTGGATGACCTGCACATGAAGGTCTTCGCGGTGAACCCGTATTGAACGTAAGGCCCCTGCCACCTGCCCCTGCTCCTGCCTCCTGAATTCGTGGGCCCAGCAGGATTTGAACCTGCGACCAAGGGATTATGAGTCCCCTGCTCTGACCGCTGAGCTATAGGCCCGGTCTGTCCGGTCCTGCACCGAACGGCGCCAAAAGTAGCCGGATGCAGGTAGTTTCGCCGCCCGGAATGAAGACCATCGACACCCTACTGCTTGACCTGGGCGGCGTGCTCATCGACGTGGACTACCAGCGCACGGCCCGCGCCTTCCACGCCTTGGGCTTCGACGACTTCGAGGCGCAGTTCAGCAAGGCGAAGCAGACGCCGCTGTTCGACCGCTTTGAGGTGGGCGCCATCAACCCGGCGGAGTTCCGCGATGGCGTTCGCGAACTCTTCAGGCCCGACCTGACGGACCGCGAGATCGACGCCTGCTGGAACGCCATGCTCGGCTCCATACCGGCGGCCCGCATCGACTTGGTGAAGGCCTTGGGTGCACGGTATCGCCTGTTGCTGCTCAGCAACACCAACGCCATCCATGTGCCCGCATTCCACGCCATCATCGCACAGGAGAACGGCATCCCGGACTTCAAGCAGCTCTTCGAAGGCGCCTACTACAGTTGTGAGATAGGCCTGCGGAAGCCCGATGCCGGGTCCTTCCACTTCGCGCTCGCACAGCACGGCGCCGCACCCGAGCGCACCCTCTTCATCGATGACAGCATCCAACATGTGGTGGGTGCCCGCAACGCCGGCCTGCACGCCGAGCACCTGGAACTGGCGCATGAGGATGTGCTGGGCATGGTGGAGCGGCTGGCATTGCTGAACGGACACTAGCCGCGGAGGCTATCTTGACGATCCGAATGTTCGCTACCGGAACACCTGGCCCGAAGCGTTTCACCATTCCGCTGCGCGTTGCGCTCGCCGTGGTCGTGGTCGGTCTGGTCTTTAAGATCCAGCATTGGCCCATGGCGATGGCCCTGGTGGTCACCGGTGCATCCGCCATCGTTCTGCTGTATCCGTTCCGCTATGCCGCGAAGTCGGAGAAGACCTTCCTCGATCACGTGAAACTGGGCCTGGCGATCCTGTGGCCCGCGAGCGTGGTGTTCCAACAGATACACTGGCCTTATGCGAAGGTGATCGGCTTGTTGGCCTCCGCCTTCGGCCTCGTCTGGATCACACAGGCCGGCGTCGCGGAGTTCTGGACCGATGAGCAGCGGAGCTCCCCATCGCGTTGGTCCGTTGCTCTCTTCGCTCTGGGCTTGGTGCTGGTGTCGGTGGGCACCTTGTTCCGGATCCAGCACTGGCCGTTCTCGACCGTGCTCCTGATCGCTGGACTTGGGTGCTGCGGAGCTTGGGCCGTGGTGGAGTTCCTGCTTCCTAAGAAGCAGTGAGCCTTAAAGAACGAAGGAAGAAGGCTTAGCCCTTGAGCGCCTCGGCGCCACCTACGATCTCGAGGATCTCGTTGGTGATGGACGCCTGGCGGGCCTTGTTGTAGGTCAGCTTTAGGCCCTTCAGCAGCGAATCCGCGTTGTCGGTGGCCTTATGCATGGCCGTCATCCGGGCGCCGTGCTCGGCGGCATGGCTGTCCAGGAGGGCCTTGTAGAACTGGATCTTCAGGCTCTTGGGGATGATCTCCTCCACGATGGTGGCCCGATCGGGCTCCATGATGTGATCCACCTTGGTCGCGGTCTTCTCGGAGGTGGCGATCGGCGCGATGGGCAGGTAGGGCTCCTCGGCGATCACCTGCACGGCGGCGTTCTTGAACTTGTTGTACACCAGTGTCACCTCGTCGTAGGTGCCATCGGCGAAGAGCTTCATGATCAGCTCGGCCACGGGGGCGGCCTTGTCGAAGCTCAGTCCCTCGAAGAGCCGTGCCAGGTCGGTGGGCAGTTCGGGGTTGAACTGTGGCGTGCGGCGGTAGGTATCGAGGGCCTTCTTGCCTACGGGGAGCACATGCACCGTACGACCCTGCGCCTCGTGCATGGGCACCAGACGGCGGATGCTGCGGTACACCTGCGTGTTGAAGGCTCCGGCGAGGCCGCGGTTGCTGACGATGGCCACCAGCAGCACCTTCTTCACTTCGCGTTGCGCGCTGTAGGTGCCTTCGCTGCTGTCCAGGCTCGCGCTCACATTGCCCAGGATGGTCTGCAGCTTCTCGGCGTAGGGGCGCATGCGCACGATGGCGTCCTGCGCACGGCGCAGCTTGGCAGCGCTCACCATCTTCATGGCGGCGGTGATCTGCTTGGTGCTGTTGACCGAGACGATCCGGTTGCGGACTTCCTTCAGGCTGGGCATCGCGGGTGCTGGCTACGGGCTTAGGCGAAGCTCTTGACGAGGTCGGCGGCCACCTTCTCGATGGTGCCGGTGAGGCTATCGTTGAACTCGCCTTTCTTCAGCGCGCCAAGCACATCGCTATGCTTGTTGCGCATCATGGTGAGGAACTCGCTTTCGAACTGGCGCACCTTGTTCACGGGCACTTTGCTCATGAGACCCTTCGTACCCAGGTAGATGATGGCGATCTGCTCTTCCACGCGCATGGGGCTGTTCTGCCCTTGCTTCAGGATCTCCACGTTGCGGGAACCCTTGTCCAACACCGCTTTCGTGGCGGCATCGAGGTCGGAGCCGAACTTGCTGAAGGCCTCCAGTTCGCGGTAGGCGGCCTGGTCAAGCTTCAGGGTTCCGGCCACCTTCTTCATGGACTTGATCTGGGCGTTACCACCCACGCGGCTCACGCTGATACCCACGTTAATGGCGGGGCGCACACCGCTGAGGAACAAGTTGCTCTCCAGGAAGATCTGCCCGTCCGTGATCGAGATCACGTTGGTGGGGATGTAGGCGGACACGTCACCGGCCTGCGTCTCGATGATCGGCAACGCGGTCAGGGAACCACCGCCTTTCACCTTGCCTTTCAGGCTGGCGGGCAGGTCGTTCATCTGCTCGGCCACGCTCTGGTCAGCGGTCACCTTGGCGGCGCGCTCCAGCAGGCGGCTGTGCAGGTAGAACACGTCACCGGGGTACGCCTCACGTCCGGGCGGACGGCGCAGCAGCAGGGACACCTCGCGGTAGGCCACGGCCTGCTTGGAAAGGTCATCGTACACGATCAGTGCAGGACGACCGGTATCGCGGAAGTACTCGCCGATGGCGGCCCCGGTGAAGGGGGCGTAGAACTGCATCGGTGCGGGGTCGCTGGCGTTGGCGGCCACCACCGTGGTGTAGGCCATGGCGCCGTTCTCTTCCAAGGTCTTCACGGTGCCCGCCACCGTGGAGCCTTTCTGGCCGATGGCCACGTAGATGCAGTACACGGGCTTGCCGGCCTCGTAGAACTCCTTCTGGTTGATGATGGTGTCGATGGCCACCGTGCTCTTGCCGGTCTGGCGGTCACCGATGATCAGTTCGCGCTGGCCGCGACCGATGGGGATCATGGCGTCAACGGCCTTGATGCCGGTCTGCAGCGGCTCCTTCACGGGCTCGCGGTAGATGACACCGGGGGCCTTGCGCTCCAGGGGCATCTCGAACAGTTCGCCCGTGATGGGGCCTTTGCCGTCGATGGGTTCGCCGAGGGTGTTCACCACGCGTCCCACCATGCCTTCGCCGGTGTTGATGCTGGCGATGCGCTTGGTGCGCTTCACGGTGTCGCCTTCCTTGATGCCCACGGAAGGACCGAGGAGCACGGCGCCCACGTTGTCCTCCTCGAGGTTCAGCACGATGCCGCGCAGGCCGCTGGTGAACTCGATGAGCTCACCGCTCTGCACACCGCGCAGACCGTAGATGCGGGCGATGCCGTCACCGACCTGCAGGACGGTACCGACCTCTTCGAGCTCAGCCTCCGTGCGGAGACCGGCGAGTTCTTGCTTGAGGATCGCCGTTACTTCGGCGGGGTTCACTTCGGCCATGGAGGGAAGTCGTTAGATCTCGGGGATGTACGGGTTCTCGGAGAATTTCCGGCGCAGGTCGTTCAGACGGCGGCTCACGCTGCCGTCGTACTGCTCGTCGCCGATGCGGATCGTCACACCACCGATCAGGGTGGCATCCACTTTCTCCAAGAGCTCAATGGACTTGCCCGGGTGCTGTTTCTCAGCGATGGCAAGCACCTGAGCCCTTGAACTCTCGGTCAGGGGCACGGCGCTCGTCACCTGGGCGACGACGATGTTCTTGTTGATCTTGTAGAGCTCGCTGAACGCAGCGGCCACATGGGGCAGCAGACGCTCACGGCCTTTGCGCACCAGCACACCCATGAAGGTGGAGGTGAGCTGGCCGATCTTTCCGGCGAAGATCTGGTCGAGGATCCGGTCCTTCTTGTCGGCCTTCACCACCGGGCTGTTGAGCAGCACCACCAGCTCGCGGTTCGCGGCGCAGGTGTCGGCCACCAGGCGCATGTCCTCGTGCACACCGGCGAGCACGCCCGTCTCTTGGGCCAGCTCCATCAGTGAGCGCGCGTAGCGGAAGGCGACCGGAGCGATGATCATGACTTGCGGAGGTCGGCTTCGGTCATCACCTTGTCCACCAAGGCCTTCTGGGCAGCGGGGTCGCCCAGCTTCTCCTTCAGGATGCGCTCGGCCACCAGGATGCTCAGTTCGGCCACCTGATTCTTCATTTCGGTGATGGCGGCGTTCTTCTCGTTGCGGATGTCCTCGCGGGCGCGGCCCAGCATGGCGTCGGCCTCGGCCTTCGCCTTGTCCTTCGCCGTAGCGATCTCGCGGTCGCGCACGTCGCGGGCCTCCTTCAACAGTTCCTCACGCTCGGCGCGGGCCTGGCGCATAAGGTCCTCGTTGCTGGCCTTCATGTTCGCGATCTCCTCGCGGGCCTTCTTGGCTTCGCTCAGCGCGTCCTCGATCGTCTTCTCGCGCTCGTGCAGCGAGTTGAGGATGGGCTTCCACGCGAACTTGGCCAGGATGAAGAGCACCGTCAGGAATGACAGCGTCATCCAGAACACCAGGCCGAACGCAGGTTCGACCAATGAGAGCGTGACGAGGAACATGGGCTATGGATCGGAAGGTTGGACGGAAACGGACCGCTGTTGCGGAACGCTTACTTCAGCACCACCAGCAGACCCACCACCATGGCGAAGAAGGCGGCACCTTCCACGAGAGCGGCGGTCAAGATCATGTTGGCGCGGAGGTCGTTGATGGACTCCGGCTGACGGGCCATGGCCTGCACAGCATCACCACCGATGCGGCCGATGCCAACACCAGCGCCAAGGGCGGCGAGACCAGCACCGAGGGCGGCGATACCGTAACCGGTGCCGAGGTCGAGAAGGGCGGAAAGCAACATGTGTATGCGGGTTTTGAAAGGGTTCGTAGGTCAGTGGTGCTGTGGTTCCTCAATGGCCGCGCCGATGTACATGGCGGACAGGAAGGTGAACACATACGCTTGGATGAAGGCCACGAGCAGTTCGAGCATGGCCATGAAGACGGTGAAGGCCCAGGAGCCGATGGCGACGCCGTAACCGGCACCGGCGCTCGTCTCACCGAACACGAAGATCAGGCTGAAGAAGCTCAGCGCGATGATGTGGCCCGCCGTGATGTTGGCGAACAGTCGGATCATCAACACGAAGGGCTTCAGAAGCATGCCCAGGATCTCCACCGGGGTAAGGATCACGAGCACCCAACCCGGTACGCCGGGCATGGCGAAGATGTGATGCCAGTAGTGCTTGTTGCCGCTGAAGGTGACGATGCCGAAGGTGATCAGCGCCAGCACCAAGGTCACCGCGATGTTGCCGGTGAGGTTGGCGCCACCGGGGAAGATCGGGATGAGGCCCAGCAGGTTGTTCAGGAAGATGAAGAAGAAGGCCGTGAGCAGGTACGGCATGTACTTCATGTACTTGGGGCCTATGGCGCTCTTCGCCACATCGTCACGCACGAAAAGGATGATGGGCTCGATGAAGCTCTGCAAGCCTTTGGGTGCCATGCCAGCGCGGCGGGTGTATGCTCCGGCAATGCTCAGGAAGATCCACAGCAACAGGGCCATGCTCACCAGCAAACTCATCACGTTCTTGGTGATGCTGATGTCCCACGTGGCCTTGGTCAGCTCCTCGTTCACCGTGGCGTGGTGCGCATCCACTTCACCATCTTCGTTCACGGCCACCACACGACCTTCGTGGAGCATGTACCCGTCGTGGGCCTTGTGACCGTGCTCGAAACGGCTGCTGCTGAACACGCTGAAGCCCCGTTGGGTGTTGTATAGGATTACGGGGAGCGGGAGGCTCGTGTGGCCCCAGAGGTGCCAGCCATGCTCATCACCGATGTGGTCGAGGATCAACTTGCCGGCGTCGAAGCCTTTCTTCTTAGCCTCGCCGTGACCTTCTACGGAATGGCCCTCAGCGGCTGCTGCGGCGTGTACCTCGGTAGCAACGGCGTGTGCCGTGGTGCTGTCGGTGGCGTGGGCTTCATGCTGCGCAGTGGCGGCACCCAATGAAAGGGCTCCGAAGATCACAAAAGCGGCGCGCAGCAAGGGTTTCAGCATTTCCAGGCGGGGCGTTACCCCCTTCTTTGCGGCCGCGAAGGTAGACACTCCACCGAAATAGAAAAAGGGAAGATCACATTCGATGATCAGTTCGCAGTGGTGAGCGAGAAATAGTTCGGCTATTGCCCTTGCCAACTGCGCCTGCCTGCTGGCACCCTCAATCCTTCCGTCCCGTCTCCTTGAACAGAAACAGCATGGCTCCGGTGATGCCGAGCAAGGCTCCAAGCAACGTCAAGGCCGGGAACTCCCAACCGATCCGGCCATCCAGCCAGCGACCGCCCAGCACCCCGGCGAGGATCACCCCGGCCATCTGCAGACCGAGTCCGCTGAAGCGCAAGTAGTTGTCGTAGCCCTTGCGGACCTTCTTAAACTCCTCTTTGGGGCTGTCCGGCTCCATCAGCTGCGGGGCAGATGGCGTGACATGCCGACCAGCCGCGCCGTGCTGAAGCCCAGGAAGGCCAGGTAAAGCAGCGCGAAGGATAAGGCCAAGGGCAGTGCAAGATCACGCGGCACCAGGAACACGATGCCGAGCAACAGAAAGAGGGAGACGAGCATCTTCAGCACCAAGCCGGTCATGAAGCGACGCACAAAGCCCTTAGGGTCGGTGTGCATGGAGCGCTCCTGCCAGATGTGGAGCACAAGGGTCAGCCCGGCGAGGTAGGTGATGACCGCAGCGTAGGCCCAGTGGAAGGGCAACCCCAAGAGGCGCAGGCCGAACCATGTGGCGGCAGCGCACACGGCGGCGAAAAGCAATACGGGTAGAATGGGGGAACGTTGGCCCTGCGCCATGGCCGGGACCGGTAGGGCTTAGCGGACGGCTTGTGCGGGCTCCGTGCGGGGAGCGCTGTTGGCGGTGCTCAGGCGCATGGGGTCCATCTCCTTCACAATGCCGCCGCCCATGCTACAGTTGCCCGTGAACACCGCACCAGGCTCGATGGCGAGCTTCTTGGTGTTGATGTCGCCGTTCAGCTTGGCGGTGGCCTTCAGGCTCAGCAGGTCCTGGCAGTTGATCTTGCCGTTCACCGTGCCCTCAATGTCGCTGCTCTGGCAGGTGACATCGCCCTCCACGATGCCACTGGCACCCACGATCAAGCGGCCGCGCACGTTGATGGTCCCTTTCACGCGGCCATCGATGCGGACGTTGCTATCGGAACGGATCTCGCCCTCGATGGACGTTCCTTCCATGATGCTGTTGATCTTGCCGGTGTTCACCGGCTCAGCGGCCTTGTTCATGGGCTCGGGCTTGGTTTCGTTTCGAAAGAGCGACACAGTGTTGGGGGTCGAAGCCTTGCAAAGATAACAGGGTCAAGGGCTTAATCCTACTTCCCGCCCCCATAGTTGGCGCCGAAGAAATCCAAGTACCCGGGGAGGTCCTTGTTCTTGAAGAGCAATGCATAGTTGGACTGGCTGATGGCGAACACCTGATAGCCCTTGTCGTTGACCCCACGGAGCTTGCCCTTATCGGCTTGGAACAAGGCGTAGTACTCCATGGCCTTGCTACGGGTCATGAAGGAATTGACCAGGATGAGCTGCTCGGTATCGCTGAGCAAACTGGCGGTGATCGTCAGCTTTTCACCGGGCATGGCGCTCTGGGAGAAGTCGCTGATCTTGGCCTTGGCCTGCTCGGAACTGCCCGCTTCGCTGGGGAACACCAGGGCCACCATGTGCATGCCCTCGTCCATGCTGAAGCCTTCCGGCTCCTCTTCGGAAGTGGCCTCTGACACGCTGCCGGGTGCACCCTGCTTGTCCAGTGCGGCCAGAATGGTGGTGGCGGCCGTTGCCTCCTCGCTACCAGCGAAACGGTTCACCACTTCGGCCAGTGCATTCCGGAAGGCCGTGGCCTCGTGCGTTCCACCGATGGACATCGCCTTCAGCAGGTAATACTTGGGCAGCAGGTGGTTATTGGGTTCGTTGGCGATCACCGTATTGCAGGCCGCGATCACCATCAAATGGTTGCCGTTCCGGTATTCACGGTACACCTGCTCGTATTCCGCCTGTTCGATCTGCTTGTGCTTCTCATCGGCCATCAACTGGTCCGGATGCTTCACCAGGCGGGCGAACTCACTGTCAGGCCAACGTTCGGTGATGATGTTGGCATAGTAGGCCGAGCCTTTGCCTTCCAGGTCGAAGAAGTTCCCGGTCTTCTCCTTTTCCAAGTAGATGCGGTAGAGCTGGTAGTGGGCTTCAGGGGTGTAGCGACACTCCTCAAAGCGGCCGTTCAACACCTCAAAGCTCTCGATGGCGTTGTCCACATCGCGCAGCTTCTCCTTGTAAATGGTTCCGCTGATGTAGAGAGCGGAGCAGATCAACGCGTTGGACGCATCCATCGCTGCTGAATCGGTCGGCAGGCCCTTGAGGTAGTTTGCCGGATCCTTCCAAGGTGGGTCGCCTTCCTTGGTGGCCTCCGTGCCATTGGCGACATCTTCCTTGCCGTCACCTTCATCGCCTTCCTGCGCTATGGCGCTGCCTCCCTTGTCCTTCCGCCGCCAGCCGTCCTCCAGCTTGCGGGCACCCCATTTCTTCTTGAACTCCGCTTGGCCACGGGCCACCTGCTGGGGGTTGTAGAAATACCAGCTGCCCTTGTCGCCCGGGCTGCTGCTACCAGGTTTCGGTGCTGGGGCCACAGGGTTGGCGGCGAGCTCCCGGGCCTCGGCCTCTTGCGCCACCTTCTCCTCCTCCAGGCGTTCGCGCTCGCGGATCAGTTTGCGGATGCGCTTCTGCTGCTCGTCCTCGTCGAGCCCTGCGAATTCCTGCAGGCTGTCCTCGCGGGCGATGATGGCCAGTTGTTCCACCAGTTCCCCGAGCACTTCGGCACGTGTCTTCACTTCCTCGTACCGCTTGTGATCTTCACTGATCAGGCTGGCGGTGCTGTCGTAGTAGAGCTGCGCTGAGGGGTATTGGCGGTCGTCGAAATAGATATCGGCCAGGCGCATGAAGCCCTTCATCTTCTGCCGCGTATCCGTGGTGCTTACGCTGGTGCTGGTCTTCAGGTGGGCGATGGCAGAGCTATCCTTGTTCTCCTTCAGGTCCAGGTCCGCCAAGGCGTAGTGGATCATGTCGAAGTGATCGATGTGCTTATCGTCGCGCAACATGCGCTTCAGGCGCTTGCGGAGTGCGTCACTGCTGCCGCGGTCGAAGCTGAGGGCCTCGAAGATCTGCGCGTGGAAGCCCATCTCGTAGGGCGGGTTCATGCGCGCCACGGCCCGGAACTGGGCGATGGCCTTGTCCTCCTGACCCTTCACTTCGTACAGCTGCGCCAGAATGAAGGCCCAGCGCACCTTGTCCTTCTTCTTTTCAGCGATGGAAACGGCCCGTTCCAGGCTCACGATGGCATCGTCCACCTTGCCCCGGTGAAGGTCCAGGTCGGCCTGTATGGCACTGAGGTGGTCCTGCGGAAAGCCCTTGGGCATCTCCTTGTAGTTCTTCACTTCGTCCAGCACGCTCTGGGCCTTGGCGTATTGCTCCACCTGAATGGCGGTGCGGGCCATCCATAACTTGGCCTCCAGTTGGCGGTCCTGCCCCTTGAACTTGCGGCCCACGTAGTCGAAGGTGCGTTCGGCATCGAAGTAGCTACGCTTGTAGAAGTTGCACTTGCCGATCACGAAGTAGGCATCGTCGATCCACGTGTTCTCCTCCTTGCCAGCGATGTCCATGCTATGCCGGTCGATCACGGTGGCGCACTTCTCGATGCACTTCTCCATGTCGGGCACAAGGCCTTTCGCCTGCTCCGGTGTGCCAAGGATGTAGATGGGCAACACCTGGTCGTAGTCGTCCACATATGCCTTCTCCAGTTCCGCGACCTTCTCCTTGAGCTTCTCGTTGGCGTTGAACCAGCCGTTGTCGCGGGCGTTCAGCCGGTGGAAGGTGCGGTTCAGGAAAGCGTCCTTCTCCGTGGAGCACGCGGCCAGCACAAGGCTTAACAGCCCTGCCTTCCAAGTGAACCCGATGATGGAACGCGCGTTCATGAACAGCGTGTGGATAACTACGAACGGGCGAAGTTATTTCATCCGGCCGGACCGGCCCGCTCTTGTTCGCGATGGTTGGCGCAGGATATACGTACCTGGGCGAGGGAGGGCGATATTTGCCGCTATGGCGGAGCCACAGGTGCGCAGGAAGAGGCAGGTGCTGAAGAAGCTCAAGAGCAAGTACCGCCTGCTGCTGATCAACGACCGCACCTTCGAGGAGCGCTTCAGCATACGGTTGTCCCGGTTGAACGTAGGGCTGCTGTTCCTGGGCCTGTTCACCCTGCATGGCCTGTTCGTCAGCGCACTGATCGTGTTCACCCCCTTGAAGCGTTACATCCCAGGCTACACCGACCAGGGCATGAAGTACAATGCCTATCGGGGCGCCATCATGGCCGACAGCTTGCAAGCGGCACTGGATGACCGGGACCTCTACATCGCGAACCTGCGACGGGTGCTGCGGGGCGAGGCGCCAGCGGACAGTGCCACGCTCTTCCGACCCATCACCCAGGCACCCACCCCTGCGGACCTCGCGCCCGGCGTGGTGGACAGTGCGCTGCGCGAACGCATTCGGCAAGAGGAGGCCTACACGGTGAGCGGTGAAGCCAAGCCCGGCGCGGGTCGCGATCTGGCCGGGATCATCTTCTTCCCCCCGATCCGTGGCCTGGTCACCAGCAACTTCGAGCGCAAGGACGGGCACTTCGGCATCGACATTGTGACCAAGAAGGATGAGGCCGTGAAAGCTACATTGGATGGCACCGTTGTGTTGGCCAGCTGGACCAGCGATGGAGGCCACGTGCTTCAGGTGCAGCACCGCAACGACCTGGTGAGCGTGTACAAGCACAACAGCGTGCTGCTGAAGAAGGTCGGCGACAAGGTGAAAGCCGGTGAGGCCATCGCGATCGTAGGCGACAGCGGCGAACTGACCACCGGGCCACACCTGCATTTCGAGCTCTGGCTCAACGGTGAGCCGATCGACCCGCAGGCTTACATGGTGTTCAAGTGAGAACCAAGGAGCAGGACCAGGTGCAGGAGCAACCATGTTGCGTCCCCCGCCCCCGCCCCTGCCCATGCCCCTGCCCATGAGCCTCAAGTCCACCCTCGCCAAGCCCTACGCCCGGTTCGTCACCAAGGCGGTGATGCGCCGCGCGCTGGATCCGGTGGCCACACAGCTCGGGGTGTTGCGGCAGCTGGTGGAGTTCGGCGGTGCCACGGCATTCGGGCGCGATCACAAGCTGCACCAGGTGCATGAGCACTCGGGCCTTGTACAGGCCGTGCCCTTGCGCGACTACGAAGGCTTCAAGCCCTACATCGAGCGTGTGATCGCTGGGGAGAAGGATGTGCTGTGGCCGGGGCTTCCGCTCTACCTCTGCAAGACCAGTGGCACCACCAGCGGCGCCAAGTACATCCCCATCACGCAGCAATCATTGCCCAACCACATCGGCAGCGCGCGCCGGGCCTTGTTGGCCTACATCGCCCATAGCGGTCGGGCGGACTTCGTGGATGGCAAGATGATCTTCCTGCAAGGCAGCCCCGTGCTCGACAAGAAGGGGTTGATACCCATGGGAAGGCTGAGCGGTATTGTGGCCAACCATGTGCCGCAATACCTGCTGAAGAACCGCATGCCCAGCTTCGCCACCAACAGCATCACTGATTGGGAGACCAAGGTGGAGGCCATCGTCGGCGAAACGATGTCAGCGGATATGCGCCTGATCAGCGGGATCCCTGCCTGGGTGCAGATGTATTTCGAGCGGCTACTGGCCCGTACCGGCAAGGCCACCGTGAAGGAGGTCTTCCCCAACTTCTCGCTCTTCGTGTACGGCGGTGTGAACTACGGCCCCTACCGCAGCCGCATGGAAACGCTGATCGGAAGCAGCGTGCCCAGCGTGGAGCTTTTCCCCGCGAGCGAAGGCTTCATCGCCTACCAGGACCGCAGCGCTGAAGAAGGTCTCCTGCTGGTGCTGGACAACGGCATCTACTACGGCTTCGTTCCCATGCAGGGCAACGACCGCAGGCCCCGTTCCATCGGCGAGGTGGAGCTGAACACCCAGTATGCCTTGGTCCTGTACACGAACGCCGGCCTCTGGGGCTACGAGATCGGCGACACCGTGAAGTTCGTATCGCTTTCACCCCCGCGCATCGTGGTCACCGGTCGCACCAAGCACTTCACAAGCGCCTTCGGCGAGCACGTGATCGCGGAGGAAGTGGAGGGGGCGCTGAAGGACGCTATGGCCGTGGTGCCCTGTGAAGTGGCGGAGTTCACCGTCGCTCCGGAGTTGTCGCCTGCGGAAGGCCTGCCTTTTCACGAGTGGTTCATCGAGTTCGCTGCGCCACCTTCCGACGTGATCCGTTTCGCGGCCACCATGGACGAAGCCTTGCAACGCCGCAACCCCTACTACAAGGACCTGATCACCGGCAAGGTGTTGCGCCCTTTGGTGGTGCGTTCGCTTCCGCGTGGTGCGTTCGCAGCGTGGATGAAGGCGCGCGGCATGAACGATGCACAGAGCAAGGTGCCCCGCCTGGCCAACGACCGCAGGTATGTGGAAGGGTTGGGCTGAAGTCTTTACACGAACGGTACACTATGGTTGAACGGGCGGCGTGATCTTCGCGCACCGAGCCGAACACGATACCATGAAACGCCTTCTCTCCATTTGCGTGCTGCTTGCGGGCTCCACGCTTTTCGCCCAGGAAAAGACCGACAGCCTGCGGGTGGTCACGGAGTCCTTGCGCACGATGTTCGACACCAAGGACATCCCCGTGCTGCCGAGCTACACCTTCCAGCACCGGGTCCACTACACCAGCTTCAAGATCAGTTGGAAAGGGGAACAGAACGAGGCCTTCGACCTGCTGTTCAACACGGGTTCCGGTATCATCGGCATGCGGACGCAGCGCGAGGAAGAAGGCCGGAAGATGGACATGCTTTTGGTGTTCGATCACCCGGCATTGACCTCTGTGAGCTTCGTACACTCGGATACGCTCAACGTGGCCATGCGCATGCGGATCCCCGACCCGACCAAGGGCAAGGCACCGGGCGTGGTCAACTTCGAGAAGACCAAGGAGCAACGCACTATCGCCGGTCAACAGGCCACGAAATGGACAGCGGAGGATGGCAACGAGCTGATCGAGCTCTGGGTGGCCCCGGTCGCCATGGATGTGGCCCCGGTGTTCAAGGCCTGGGGCAAGTTGCACGGCCAGTCAGAGGTCACGAAGGGTGACTTTGAGAGCGGCCTTGTGCTAGCCGGGTCCATGAAGTACAAGGATGGCGAGAAGGCGCACTTCACCTTCGAGGCCACCGAGGTGAAACTCGACACGCCCTACACCTTCAGCACCGAGGGCTATACGGTCCAATAGCGCAGGAGCAACTGGCGATCACGCACCTTTGCCGTCATGGCAGCGGTGATCGGCACAGACCTGAAGGAAGCGGCGCGGCTGCTTTCCGCCGGTGAGCTGGTGGCCATTCCCACGGAAACGGTGTACGGCCTTGCGGCCAATGCCTTCGATGAAGCCGCTGTGCTGAAGGTCTTCGAAGCGAAGCAACGACCGGCCTTCGATCCGCTCATTGTGCATGTGCACAGCATGGAACAGCTGGCGAGCGTGGTGCGCGAAATGCCCCCCGAAGCCGAAACACTGATGCAAGCCTTCTGGCCCGGACCGCTCACGCTCGTACTACCGAAACATCCGAGCATTCCCGACCTCGTGACCAGCGGGCTCGATACGGTCGGCGTGCGCATGCCCGCGCATCCGCTCACGCTTCAGCTGTTGAGTGCGCTGCCTTTCCCGCTTGCGGCGCCCAGCGCCAACCCCTTCGGTTACGTGAGCCCCACCACGGCACAGCACGTGGCCGATCAGCTCGGCGATCGCATCCCCTACATTCTCGATGGTGGTGCGTGTGCGGTGGGTGTGGAGAGCACGATCATCGGCTGGGAGGAGCAGGAACCAGCGAGCGCAAGCGAGCGGAATTCTGCGTCCATCGATCCCCAAGGAGCATCACTAGACAGTCAAGACCCCGAGCGCAGTCGAGGGGCATCTGCGTTCTCTGCGTCATCTGCGGTTACTTTCAGGAGACAAGGGCACTGGGTCCTCTATCGTGCCGGCGGTGTTCCTGTCGAAGCCATCGAGAAGGTCATCGGCATCGTGCGCCCGCAGGTGAAGCACGTCCTACCAGTTGCACCTGGCATGCTGGAAAGTCACTACGCGCCGCGTAAGCCGGTCTTCATCGGAGACATTACTGAACTGCTGAAGGAACACTCCGGCCGCGCAGCGGTTATCAGTTTCACCACCAAGCACCAGGCCTGGCGGTGTGAAGTGCTCTCGCCTTCCGGTGACTTGAACGAAGCAGCACGCCACCTCTTCGCCACCTTGCGTGCGCTGGACGCCAGTGAGGCCGACGTGATCCTTGCGGAAGTGTTCCCGGATGAAGGCCTCGGCCGCGCGATCAACGACCGATTGAAGCGGGCGGCGGAAACCGTGATCTTTTCGTGGGTGTCTTCATCCCTGAACGGCCCCTTCATGCGCTCCCAAGTTGGCGTGGGCGGGGCTGATGCTCGTGCAGGCAACGCACTCCGATTTCGCCCATCGACTCATCGGCTCCTGCGCCCTGCTATCGGGACGTGTTCCTCACCATGCCCGCGAGGGGTTCGCTGATCCCCCGCGGGACTCTTCACCCGCTCACTTCGGTGCTTCGTGGCAAGGCCGATGTCCACAGCAAGGCACTTGGCCGGATGGACCGGGCTTGTTCCTTGGAGCGGCAACGGCCTGGCACCGCTCTGGATGGGCAGGCCCGTGGCCTGATGCGAAGCGGACCTGTCCTCTCTCCTCGTTCCACCAGGAAACCGAAAAGGCCGTTGATATCCGTGCAGCAGTGCAAGCCTTCTTCCACCCATTCAACCGTCACGCCGCGAAGCACTGCTCCGGTGCTCGCATCCACCACACGACCACTGAGCGGCAGACCACGAACATCCGCAGTATCCGAGCATGCGGGATCTTCGGTTGGCACCGCAATGCCGCCATCAACATCGCCGAAGGTTCCCGGAAGGCCACCCGTGATCACCTGGACCTCTTCAATGGCGGATGCGGGAAGGCCTGTGCCTTCGTTGACTTCGACCTTCACGCCATCGATGTAGTAGTAGGTCGGCACCTGTCGCACCGTCATCTGCCCGGTCATGAGCAGTTCCGGTCGTTCCATCACCAACGTATCACCAATGATGGGTCGGTCGTGGGGAGGAATCGAATGGGGCACGACCTCGCCCATCTTGATCGTGCAGGGAACGGTGTCCACAGGCTGCGGCGGGTCGATGCGCATCTTGCCCATGCGCAAGGTGTTCGGCGGCGGAGGTGCGCTGATCGCGGGCTCCCCTTTCACTTGGATGATCGGACCGCCTTGGGCCATGGCTTCTTGTCCGGCTGCCACGGCGAGCAAGGAACTGAAGGCCGCGATGGGCAGTGTGTGGCGCGAAGGCTGCGGATCGCCCAGCACCCGTTCCAGTTGCCTTGGGTCGAAGCGCGCGCACTTGGGCTTCGCATCGCCGGTGAAGAGCGTTACCAGCTCGGCATCGGTGGCTTTGGTCAGGTCGGCCACGCTGTGCTGGCAGCTGTCGCAGAAGCGAGCGCCCGGCTCTAGGGTCATGGCGTTCCAGTCCTCGTGGCAGGGCTTGGGAATGCTGATGGCGATGCGCATGGGTAGGGGGTTGGAGGGATGATGCGGGAACGGGGCGAATTGCATGATCCGTACACTCCCGAGGAGCGCGGGTTCATACCATACCACTTCGAGGGTCGTTTACCTTCGGCGAAATGACGGGCACACGAAATAGCTCATGGGCATTCTTGATGTGGGCTCTTCCCTTAGCACTTCCCCTGAGTGCGATGAGCCAGTCTGCCCTCTTGGAGCAAGCGGGAATCGGTTTGCGGAATGGCGGGGTGAATGGAGTATTCGCTGACGAAGCGAATGGTCGCTTGATACTTGCCGGCACCTTCACACGAGACCGCGACAACGTAATCCATACAGGTGTGGCGTCGTATTCATCCGGCTCACTGTCGTCACTCGGTTGTGGTTTCGAGTGGGATTGTGCTTCTCCGTTGGGCATGGGCGCACTAGCTAACCCCATCGTTTCGGTAGTTGCGTGGAGTGGAGAGCTATATGCCGGCGGAAGCTTCACCAGCTCAAATGGATTGGCGCTCAACAATGTGGCGCGATTTGATGGTGCCAATTGGCAACCACTCCTTACCGGCTGTGATGGACCGGTATATAGTCTGCGGGCCTATCCAGACGGCCTTTATGCCGCCGGTTGGTTCACATACGCGGATACCGTTGAGGCCAATGGTCTTGCCCGCTGGGACGGTTTGCAATGGAACCGGGTCTTCAACCTCCCCGACATCACTCCAGTTCAGCAAACGAATGCCATCAACGACATGTTCTTCTTTCAAGATGAACTCTACATCGGAGGCAAGTTCGTCGGGCTGAATGACATGAACAATATCGCGAAGTATGATGGAACCCAATGGATCAAGGTGGGTACAGGCCAGGGCTTGTTGGGCACATTCGCTGGGGTGAACCGCTTTGCTGAGCACAACGGAAAATTGTACATAGCTGGATCGTTCGCTGACTATCCGCCTTATGGGAATATCCAGAATCCCGGCAATGGAGTAGTGGCCTGGGATGGTCAGAACTGGTATGACCTGGATGGGGGCACTTCGCTAAGTTCTAATGCGGCTGTATTCAGCATCGAGTGGTTCAACGACACCTTGTACGCGGCTGGCCCATATGACCAAATAGGCGGTATACCTGCATGGCAATTGGCGAAGTGGGATGGCACGCGTTGGTGTTCCATGCTTCCTCCCAACTACACGAACAATAACATCCAGAGCATTGCTCACTTTCAAGACACATTATTCGTGGCTGGGGCGTTCACCCTCTGTGGACCGGACAGTGTATTTCGGTTGGCTAAGTGGGTTGGTGGCGATTCGGTCACGGGTTGTGGCAGCCCAATGAGTGTTGAGGAAGGCGTGATCGAGGAGGTCTTCAGCCTCTATCCAAACCCTTCCACGGATCTGGTCACGATCAAGCTCAACGGCCAGCTCTATCGTGGCAACTACCGGATCACGGATGCGTTGGGCCGAATGGTCGTTGGGGATTTCACCACGGGCAGTGTTGATGTATCCGTTCTGCCACCTGGGGCCTATGTGATCACGGTGACGCTGAAGGCATCCGCGCCGCACAGTTTGCGCTTGCTGAGGCCTTAGCCGGGATCCCGCCCGAAAGGCGATCTTTGGCGCCCCTCCATGAAGAAACGCATCGCCATCCTCGGCAGCACCGGCAGCATCGGCACGCAGGCGCTGGATGTGGTGCGCGAACAGCCGGACCACTTCGAGGTGGAACTGCTCACCGCCGGCCACAACGCGGAACTGCTGATCGCCCAGGCCAAGGCCTTCAACCCGAACGCCGTGGTGATCGGGGACGAGGCGCAGTACGAAGCTGTACGCGAGGCGCTGTTCCCGCTCGGCATCAAGGTCTTCGCCGGCGCCAAGGCCATTGAGCAGGCTGTGACCATGGACGGCATCGATGTGGTGCTCACGGCCATGGTGGGCTACGCGGGGCTTCGTCCCACGTTGGCGGCCATCAACGCCCAGAAGCCCATCGCCTTGGCCAACAAGGAAACGTTGGTGGTGGCCGGTGAACTGGTGACCACCCTGGCCCGCGAGAAGGCCGTGAACATCTTCCCGGTGGACAGTGAGCACAGCGCGATCTTCCAGTGCTTGGTCGGCGAATGGCACAACCCGATCGAGAAGGTGGTGCTGACGGCCAGCGGCGGACCTTTCCGGGGTCGCACACGAGAACAGCTCGCCACCGTCACCAAGGCCCAGGCGCTGAAGCACCCCAACTGGGACATGGGTGCCAAGATCACGATCGACAGCGCCAGCCTGATGAACAAGGGGCTGGAGGCCATCGAGGCCAAGTGGCTGTTCAACCTGAAGCCTGAGCAGGTGGAGATCGTGGTGCATCCGCAGAGCATCATCCACAGCCTGGTGCAGTTCCGCGACGGCAGCATGAAGGCCCAGATGGGCCTACCGGACATGAAGTTGCCGATCCAGTACGCGCTGGCCTACCCGGACCGCCTCGCCACCACCTGGCCGCGCTTCGACTTTCTGAACTACCCCGCGCTCACCTTCGAGCAGCCGGACCTTGGAGCATTCCGCAACCTGGCCTTGGCGCTGGAGGCCATGGAACGCGGCGGCAACGCGCCCTGCGTGCTCAATGCGGCCAACGAGATCGCGGTGGAACTGTTCCTGCAGGACCGCATCGGATTCCTTGAAATGAGCGACCTGGTCGCGGATCGGCTCGCGAAAGCGACCTTTGTGCCCCGGCCAACGCTCGATGACCTCGAGGCCAGCGATGCGGAAACACGCACCCTGGCACGCGCCTGGAAAAGCACCCCATGGGTCTCCTAAGCACCACCGTCCAGCTCATCCTCAGCTTGTCCATCCTCGTGGTGTTGCACGAGATGGGCCACTACCTGCCCGCGCGCTGGTTCAAGACGCGCATCGAGAAGTTCTACCTCTTCTTCGACTTCATGTTCCCGCTGCCGAACGTGCTGAACTTCTCGCTCTTCAAGAAGAAGATCGGCGACACGGAATGGGGTCTGGGCTGGTTTCCGTTCGGTGGCTACGTGAAGATCGCCGGCATGGTGGACGAGAGCATGGACACCGAGCAGCTGGCCAAGCCGCCCGAGCCTTGGGAATTCCGCGCGAAACCCGCATGGCAGCGCCTCATCATCATTGTAGGCGGCGTTACCGTGAACCTGATCCTTGGCCTGGTGCTGTACGCCATGATCCTCTTCGTGTGGGGCCGGGACTACCTGCCGCTGGAGAACGTCACCTACGGCGTAACGCCGAGCGCCACCATGCAGGCGCAAGGCATCGCCCCGGGCGACAAGATCGTGGATGTACCAGGCCATACGGTGCGTTCGCTGGATGAGGTTGGCAAGGCCATCCTGATCAACGGGGCACGGGAGCTGGTGGTGGAGCACAACGGCGAACGCAAGACCATCACCTTGAGCGCTGATGTGCAGGACAGCGTCATGGAGAAAGGCGAGAAGACCTTCTTCCTGCCACGGGTGCCGTTCGTAATCGACTCCATCATGCCCAAGGGCACTGCGCTCGCCGCGAAAGCCTTCCAGAAAGGTGATCGCATCGTGGGATTGAACGGCGTGCCCACGCTCTATGCGGACGGCTTCATCGAGGCTCTGGCGGAGCAGAAGGATACGTGGGCGGTGGTGACCGTGTGGCGCAACGGTGATGCGCAACAGCCACACTACATCCCCGTGCAGGTGAACGAAAAAGGCAAGATCGGCCTCGCGAACCGCGACCTCGACAAGCAGTTCACCCTGGCCAACGAGCGCTACACCTTCTTCCAGGCCATTCCCGCAGGCATTCGTTACGGACTTAACACGCTGGGTAACTACGTGAACAGCCTGAAGCTGATCTTCAGCAGCAGCGGGGTGAAGCAGATGGGCGGCTTCGGTTCCATCGGTGGCCTCTTCGGCGAATGGGGCGACTGGCAGACCTTCTGGAGCGTAACGGCACTGCTCAGCATCATCCTGGCTTTCATGAACATCCTGCCCATCCCTATGCTGGATGGCGGCCACATGATCTTCATCCTCTGGGAGATGATCACACGCCGCCCCCCGAACCAGAAGGTGATGGAGGTGGCCCAGATGGTCGGCATGGTGCTGCTGTTCTCGCTGATCATCTTCGCCAACGGCAACGACCTGTTCAAGGCGGTCACGGGGAAGTAGGCCACGGTTCAAGTATCAAGGCTCAAGTAGCAAGGGACAAGGTTCAATTCCATCTCGTCCAGCTGCGCCTTTTGCCTTCATCCTTCGCCCCTTGCCCTTCATCGGCCCTTTCCGTCGGCAGAAGAGGTAAGCTTCGCTGCTGGAAATAAGCTCGGGGCCCGAGGCTCATAGCTCGCGGCCACAGCGACAAAGGCTCCGCTGCCGGATGCTCAGGCTTCAGCCTTTCCTCCTAGCCCTCGCCCTTCGTCTCTCCTTCCGGCCCAGTTCACACCGCACTCGAGAACCCCCACCCCCCTCCCTCCGTACACACCCATGCAAACTCCCACCCCATGGCCCGTGTGATCCTGATCGAAGACGATGCCCTTGTCCGTACCCTGCTGATGCGCCGCATGACGCTGGCCGGCTGGAACGTGATACCCATGAAGGACGGGCGCGGCTTGGAGGCCTTGCTGGCGAACGAACCGGTGGACCTGCTGGTGATCGATCTGGGCCTGCCCTATGTGGATGGCCTGGCCTTAGTGGAAGGACTGCGTGCCCGTGGCATCGAAACCCCAGTGCTGGTGATCAGTGCTTACGAACTGCCGCACTTGCATGCTACGGTACAAAGCGCAGGTGCCAACGACCTGGTGCAAAAGCCCTTCGACCAGGAGGAGCTGATCGCGCGCATGGCGATGCTGCTGGCGGCCTAAAGACGATGCCTACCTGCTGAAGGCAGGTGTTCATTGGGTGGTGCAGGGCAAGCCACCTTTCCACATGGATCGGCGTCGTAGGAGCAAGCTTTGGCAGCGATGCGCTTGATCCTCCTGCTCTTTTCCTTGTGCTGTTCGAGCGTTGCACTTCCGCAATTGCGCGGCGCAACAGATGATGCCTTGCGTTACCACGACCTGGTGAACGCGGCTGAACGCGCTTTCCTCGCCCACCGCGACAGCAGCTGCTATCCGTTGTATGACGAGGCTTTCAGGGTACACCGGCCCTTCCTTAAGGATCCCTACATCGCGGCGCAGATCGCCTTTTCATTGCGTGACACCGCTCGCTTCTTGGGCTACCTGCAAGTGGGCTTCCGTCACGGCATGCCACTGACAGCGGTGGAAGCGGCGCCTCTGTTCCGCGGCCACCTGTCCCCGGACTTGCGCGCTGCCATCCGGCAACGTTTCGCTTCTGCCAAGGCACTCACCATGGTGGACCCGGTGCTTCGTGATACGATCTGCGCCATGTGCTACCGTAGCGACAGCATCAAACTGAGCATGGGGCGCGACCCTGCGCAGCTGGAGCGCTTCCTGCAGGAGGAAATGCGGACAAGGCGATTTCTGCTCGACAGCTTCCTGGTGCATGGTCGCTTCATCAACGAACAGGTGCTCGGCATCAGCAGCGATGCGGTGTGGAACGACTTCCTGCGGCGCACGGGGCGCAAAGACCCCTATGCGATGCCTGGTCTTCCGGCGATGGCCATGCAGGAGGAACTGGAGCTGCGGCTCAAATGCCCCTTGAACATCGTGCTGCACGGCAACTGCTTCTTCCAGCAACATTGGGCCTTGTTCGAGCAGGCGCTGCGCAACGGCACCCTTCACCCGAAGGACTTCGCCATCCTTGAAGAGACCAGCGTGCTGTGGTACAAGAAACCGGATGCGGAACATGAGTCCTGTCCGCCACCGGTGTTGCGTTCGGCCTACTACAACATCTTCCACGGACCGGCCGACCGTACTTACGTGAACACGCCGGAAGGACTGGCCGAGGTGGAACGGAACCGGGCAGCCATCCACTTGCAGACCTACGCGGCCGATGAGGAGAAACTTCGGCTGGAACGTGCGGAGGGCTTCGCCTTCTTCTTCGACTTCGTGGACCGGCCGGGGCGCTAAAGGACATGTGCCATGTGCGCATGCACGCGTTCCTTTGCCGCGTGGCATACACCGATGATGTTCTGATCCTCGGCCGCGGCCTCGCAGGTGCGGTGCTGACGGAAACCCTTCGTGCGCGAGGGCTTCGTGTACACGTGTTCCATCGGACGCGGACCGGCAGCGCGAGCGTGGTGGCCGCTGGTGTGGTGAACCCGGTGGTGTTCCGTCGCGATGTGCTCAGTTGGCGGGCCACGGAACTGCTGCCGATCGCAAAGGCCTTCTACACGGACTTCGGGGTTCGCAACGGGGTCGAAGTGTGGCATCCCACGGAGCTGGTGAAGCTCTTCCCGAGCCCCAAGGAAGTGGACCAGTGGGCACGCGCCATGGCCGCTCACGATACGGCACACTTCACCGATCGGCGCGCGCAACCGGAAGTGGAGACGGCTTCTGTTCACGCTCCGCATGGCCACGGCACGGTGACACAAGCCGCTTGGCTCGACGTGCCCATGTTCCTTGAAAAGCAGATGGAAGCCCTGCTTCAGCATGGTGCCCTTACAGAAGAACAGGTACATGCGGAGGCGATCGAAAGGCAGGCGGATCATGTCCGTATCGGAGCGCATACCGCGCGCTGGCTGGTGCGTTGCGAAGGCGCCTTCACAGGGGCGGAAGGGCTTGTTCCGGTGAAGGGCGAAGGCCTTACAGTACGGATCTCAGGCCTGCGGCTCACGCGCATGGTACACCGGAGCGTGTTCCTTTTGCCCATGCCATCTCTCGGCGAGGACGTGTACCGCGTTGGCGCCACCTTCAAGTGGGACAACGTGTGGGAAGGACCCACAGTGCAAGGCCGAGCATGGTTGCTGGAGAAGATCGCGGGCATCACCGATGCACCGGTCGAAGTGCTGGATCATTGGTGCGGTGTGCGCCCAGCCTCTCGCGACCGCCGACCGATCCTGGGCAGAACGGGTGCGTGTGAAGCGGTGTTCAATGGGTTGGGTTCGCGTGGCGTGCTGCTGGCCCCCTGGTGCGCACAGCATCTGGCGGACCATCTCTTCGCTGGGAAAGCGCTTGATCCAGAGGTCTCGCATGCACGGCCGGCGCTTCGATCGAACGCACCGGACACGGACCGTGTACCGGAGTGACGGGCACGTACCGCGGACGTCATGTGTTCCGTTGATGTAGCGGCACCACCTTTGCACCGTTCCGACATTCCATGCGTCCACTCCCTCTGTTCCTGCTCGCCCTGGCCGTGTTCGCCAGCTGCGGCGCCCAACGACCCACCGTGAAGAAGAAGAAAGCAGCCCGCGAAGGCGACCCGCGCTGGGTCAAGGTGGATTCGCTCACCGAGCAGGGGCTCTACGACTCGGCCTTGCAGCTGGTCACCGCCATCGGCACTGATGCGCGCGCCAAGAACGATTGGCGTACCGAGTTCCGCACCTGGGCCGTGCAGAGCGCCTACCGCAGCATGATCGGTCAGGAACAGGACACCGTCATCGGCCTGATCGAGCAGCGCATCGCGGAGGCCGCTCCGGGAGAAGTGCCCCTGCCACAGCTCTTGCACAGCCAGCTCGCAAGTCTCTATTGGAGCGCCTATCAGCAGGACCGGTGGCAGATCCTGGAGCGCACGAACGTGGACGGTGGCTTGGATAACGCTGACATGGCCACCTGGGATCAACGCACCTACATGGCGAAGGTGATCGCGCATTTCCTAGCGTCATTGGAGCCCGCCGACAGCTTGTGGCAGGTGCCCACCAAGGACCTGGGCGCCTTGCTCGATGGGGACAAGCGTTCCGTGGTGTACCGCCCAGCTTTGTTCGATCTGTTGGCGCACCGCGCGCTGGAAGTGTTCGGCAACAGCGAGACGCGCCTTGCTGAGCCGGCCTGGCGTTTTCAGCTGAGCGACCCGCGCGCCTTCGCGCTCTTCGATGGGTTCGCGTATGGCGACTTCACGCACCGTGACAGCACCAGCTGGGAGTTCCAAGCTTTGAGGCTCTACCAACAGCTCACGCGCCACCACCTCAGCGATGGCCAGCCGGACGCACTTGTCGACCTGGAGCTGGGACGCTTGCGCTACATGCAGCAGCACAGCACGCATCCGCGCAAGGACACGCTGCACATGGAGGCCTTGGAGAAACTGCGCACGCGCTTGCCGAAGGATTCCTGTTGGGCGGAGGTGACCACGGCTCTGGCACAATGGCACGCGGACAAGGCCACCAACTACCAACGGCTCGCGAGCGATGCATGGAAGACCGAACGCCGAACAGCAGTGGAGCTCTGCGATGAGGCCATCACGAAGTATCCCAAGAGCTACGGGGCCAAGAACGCCATCGCGCTGAAGGCCCAGCTGGAACAACCGGCTCTGCAGGTCACCAGCGAAGAGGCGGTGCTGCCCAATGCGGCTTTCAAGGTGGCGGTCGATCACACCAACGTGAAGCAGGTCTGGTTGCGCGTGGTGAAGGGACCGTCGGCGAACAGCTGGGACGAGGAGCGTGTGCAGAAGCTCGTGAAGCTTGCTCCCGTGCTGCAATGGACCGTGGCATTGCCCGATGATGGTGATCTGAACGAGCACCGCGTCGAGCTGCCGGTGGAAGGACTGCCGCCCGGGCGATACACCTTGCTCACCAGCAATGACGCCGCCTTCACCTACAAGAAGAGCCTGGTCGTTGCCACGTCGTTCCACTGCACGCAGTTGGCCGCCACGCAACGTGAAGTACTGAAAGGCGAGGAAGTGCTTGTGGTGCATCGCGGCACGGGCGCTCCCCTCAGCGATGCGACGGTGATCATGCAATTCCGCCGTTGGGGCGGTGGTGCCGAACATTGGGATGTGGTCAAGGAGGACCGCACCGATGCTGACGGCATCGCCATGTTCGGATCTGGTGAGAACGGGAAACCATACCGCTGGTTGGTGAAAGCCTTGGGACAGGAGCTGATCCTCGGGCACCGCTACTATGGACGACACCAGAGCGAAGGAGAGGTCGTGGAAGAGCCACGCACCTTCCTGTTCCTGGACCGCGGCATCTACCGTCCGGGGCAGCCCATCCAGTTCAAAGGCATCGTCACCGTCAAGCGCGACAAGGCGGTGGAGGTGATGCCGAACTACAGCACCGTTGTGCGTTTCTACGACGTCAACAGTGAGCTGGTGGATACGCTGGCCGTTACCACCGATGCTTACGGATCGTTCCACGGAACCTTCACGGCTCCCAAGGGTGTGCTCACCGGCCAGATGCGGCTGGAGGAGAAGCACGGCAGCACCTGGTTCCGTGTGGAAGAGTACAAGCGACCCACCTTCGAGGTGGTCTTCGACCCCATCAGCGCCACGCCGAAACTTGGGCAGGAAGCGGAGGTGACGGGCGTGGCCAAGAGCTATGCCGGTGTGCCATTGGACAACGCGCAGGTGCAGTGGACTGTGAAGCGCAGCGCGCGCATGCCCTGGTGGTGCGGCTGGGGTTGGCGCGGCTTCCCGGGTTGGGGCACCGAGACCGAGGTGGCCAGTGGTACCGCGACCACCGATGCGCAGGGCAAGTTCAGCGTGAAGTTCAAGGCGGAAGCCGATGCCGCCCTACCCCGCGAAGCGGACCCCACCTTCAACTTCAGCGTGGAGGCGAACATCACCGACATCAACGGCGAAACACAGCCGGGCAGTGCAAGCCTGAGCGTAGGTTACCGCAGCATCGACATCGATGTGCAGCTCGGCGAGGCCATCGATCGCAGCCACACCGATAGCCTGGTGGTGCGCGTGATGAATCTGAACGGCGAACCCGTGGACGTGCCGATGGACGTGCGCATCCACAAGCTCGTTGCACCGACCGTTCCCTTGCGCGATCGCCTGTGGGAACGCCCCGACCGCTTCGTGCTTACAGCAGAGGAACATGCGAAACGCTTCCCCGGTGAGGTGTATGCGAACGAGATGGATCCGCTCGCATGGCCTGTGGCCTCCACCGTACAGGAGCAGCTCACGTGGAAAGCACAAGGGCGTGCGTTGCAACTTGTCGGTGTAAAGGACTGGACGGTGGGCCGTTACCTCGTGGAGGTGACCGCCAAGGATGCGGACGGCCAGGAGCTAAAGGTGCGCAAGGCCTTCACCGTGTTCGATCCGGAGATCCAGAACACCGGGTTCGTCACCGAGGCCTTCCATGCCGAAGGTGTGAAGATGACCGCGGAGCCCGGCGAGAAGGCCGTATTCCTGCTGAGCACTGCCTTGCCCGAGGCGCGCGTGCTGATGGAGGTGGAACGTGATGGCGCCATCGCAGTGCGTCGCTGGTTCACCTTGAAGAACGGCCAGCAGCGTGTGGAGCTGCCGGTGATGGAGGACGACCGCGGGGGCTTCACCGTACACGTGCTCTGTGTGGAGCGCGACCGTTCCCACCAAGAGGACCTCTTCGTCGATGTGCCGTGGACCAACAAGCAGCTGAAGGTAGAGTGGATGACCTTCCGCGACAAGCTGTTGCCCGGTGCCAAGGAAGAGTGGCGCCTGAAGCTCAGCGGTCCCAGGGGCGAAGTGGTGGTCGCACAACTGCTCACGGCCATGTACGATGCCTCGCTCGATGTGTTCGCCGCGAACCACTGGGACATGTCCATCTGGTCGCAGAACTACGCCCAACGCGCGTGGGCCCAAATGCAGGTCTTCGGGCAGAGCAGCGGCGACCGCCTGTGGTACGGAGCGGAACTGCCCAGTGGTGTGGTGCGGATGTACCCGAGCGTGAGGTATCTGAGCGCCGATGGCTATGGAGGTCGCTACCGCACCTTCAGGGGCTATGTGGCGAACGGGATCACCGACCGGATCGAATTGGGCAATGTCAATACCGTACAGTTCGCGGCGGTCGATGCTGTGGAGGAGGACGCGAGCTTCGACATGGAGAACCAGATGAAGTTGGACGGGGATGCGACCGGCACGTACGCCTTGAGTGTGACTGGCAACGCTGTTCCATTCCTTCAGATCCAGGAAGAAGCGGGAGCCAACATGGAACAACCCCTGCGCAGCGACTTCCGCGAGACCGCGTTCTTCTTCCCCGACCTGCTCACCGACCGCGATGGCAGCGTGGTACTGCGCTTCGCCATGCCCGATGCGCTCACGCGCTGGAAGGTGTTGGGCCTTGCGCACACCACGGACCTGAAGACCGCACAGTTCACCCGCGAGACCATCACGCAGAAGCCGCTGATGGTGGTGCCCAACCTGCCGCGCTTCCTCCGCGCTGGCGACCGCATCACCCTCACCGCCAAGATCAACGCGCTTGAGCAACGCATTGAGGGCCCGGCCACGCTCGCGCTCTTCGACCCCTTCACCAACGCGTCGCTGGACAAGGCCTTTGGGCTGAAGACACCGCAGCAGGTCTTCGTTGCCGCACCCGGCGAAAGCGGCGCAGTGGAATGGAGCATTGCCGTGCCTGAGGGTGTGGATGCCGTCGCCGTTCGCATCACGGCACAGGGTGGTGGTGGGCCCATCGGCGGCTCCGTTGCCAGCGATGGTGAAGAGCGCGTGTTACCCGTGCTCACCGACAAGCTGCTCGTTACCGAAAGCCTTCCCCTGGCCGTCACCAAAGCGGGCACCAAGACCTTCACCTTGGAGAAGCTGAAGCGTTCGGGTGGCTCGAGCACTTTGGAGCACAAGGGCCTCACCCTGGAGTTCACACCGAACCCCGCGTGGTATGCCGTGCAGGCGCTGCCCTACCTCATGGAGTTCCCGCACGAATGCGCGGAGCAGACCTTCAGCCGCTACTACGCCAACCGCCTGGCCGCGCACATCGTGGAGCAGCGCCCTGCCATCAAGCAGGTGTTCGAACAGTGGAAGGCGAAAGGCCCGGACAGTTTCATGAGCGCCTTGGAGAAGAACCCCGAGCTCAAGAGCATCGTGCTGGCGGAGACGCCCTGGTTACTGAACGCAAAGGATGATCGCCAGCGCAAGGAGCGCATCGCCTTGCTCTTCGATCTGCAGCGCATGGGCGGCGAGGAGAAAGCCGCATTGAAAAAGCTGAAGGAGATGCAGCTGCCCAACGGCGCGTGGCCGTGGTGGAGCGGGATGCATGAGAGCCGCTACATCACCGAGCACATCGTGGCAGGGCTGGGTCACCTAGAGCAGCTTGGTGCTGCGGACCTGCGTGAAGATGGTGAGGTGAACGCCATGCTGAAGAAGGCCGTGCGTTGGCTGGACCAGGACCTGGAGCGCGAATACCGCGAGCTGAAGAAGGACCTCTCCGCCGAACAAGAGAAGAACTATCGCCCGAGCTCAGATGCGGTCCACTGGCTCTATGCCCGCAGCTTCCACAAGCGCTGGTACATTGATGGGGCCACGGCGCCAGCTTTCCGATTCTACCGCGATCGTCTCGCCGCCACCTGGCTCGATCACGGCTTGCAGGAACAGGCCATGCTCGCTCTGGTCTTTGAACGCTTCGACATGATCGACGGACACCGCATCCTCAAGAGCTTGAAGGAGCGCGCTACCGTTAGCGCGGAGCTGGGCATGTACTGGAAGAACTTCAACGGCGGCTCCGACTGGTGGAGCTTCCCGGCGGAGACGCACGCGCTCATGATCGAAGCCTTCCACGAAGTGGCCAAGGACACCGATGCCGTGAACGCACTACGCCAGTACCTGCTGAAGCTGAAGCAGACCACTGACTGGAAGACCACCAAAGCCACGGCGGACGCCTGCTACGCTCTACTGCTCACGGGTGACGACTGGTTGGTGGAGAAGGGCGCGCCGAACATCATGGTGGGGAGTGTACAGCTGGACCCGAAGAACCTGGAGCCCGGCACCGGTCACTTCGAACAACGCTGGAGCGGGCCCGAGGTGAAGCCGAACATGGGCGAGGTACGCGTGACCACATCCACCGATGGCGTTCAATGGGGCGCCCTGCACTGGCAGTACCTGGAGCGGATGGACAAGGTGACGCCCCATGAAAGCCCCTTCAGCATCAAGAAGCAAGTGCTACTGACCGAACAGACCGACGCGGGCCCGAAGCTCGTCGCGCTGAACGGACCGCGTGCCTTGAAGGTGGGCGACCTCATCACCATCAGGATCGAGCTGCGCGCCGACCGCTATGTGGATTACGTACACCTGAAGGACCTGCGCGCCGCCGGACTGGAGCCCACCGAGGCCCTTAGTGGCTACCAGTACCAAGGCGGCCTGGGCTACTACCAGAGCATCCGCGATGCCAGCATGAACTTCTTCTTCGATCGCATCGCACCGGGCACCTACGTGTTCGAGTACACCCTGCGCGTTACCCACAGCGGCGACTTCAGCAACGGCATCACCACCGCGCAATGCATGTACGCGCCGGAGTTCAGTTCACACAGCGAAGGGGTGCGGGTGAAGGTGGTGGAGTGAGGAGGGGCCGCGCTGACAATGTCGCATCAGCTTCCAGCCGGTGCGTGCAGATCGCCTTGCTCAGGCTCGAATTAACGTGCGCTTATTTACCGTGCTCCATTGGCTGGTGCCGTTCTAGCTGGCTCTGCCCTAACGATCATCACTTGCCCCACCCCCCGCTTCCCCCTAATTTGCGGGGCCGCCGGAACCGGCCTAGTACCTGTTGAGCCCCATGACCTTACGTCTTCCCTTGTTCGCCGCAGCCCTTGTTTGCGGAAGTCTCACACACGCCCAGGACCAGCACAAGCAGGTCACCACCTTGCCCGACGGCACCTTGCGCTATGCCGTGGCCAAAGAGATCCCGATGGAGTTCATGGGCGTTACGCAGCCCTTCATCCTGTGGGACAGCACGGCGCAGTTCAGGAACGACCCCGTGCGCGGGGAGAACGGGTGGGTGATCCCCAAGGACGAGGAGCCCGGTGCGAAGGCCAAGCGCCTGCATGCCCCCCCGGAGCAGAGCGCCATGAGCAGGGGCGGCGACCCCGTCTTGCAGAAAGCCAAGCCGCTGCACGGGCAGGACAAGGCATTGGACCTGAGCGTGGACGGCATGCTCTATTCGTCCGTGAACCCGGCCGACCCCTGCATGGACGTCGGTCCGAACCACGTGATCCTGATGATGAACGGCGGCTCAGGGGGGTATTTCCGCATCTACAACAAGAGCTTCGCCTCGCTTGGTGCGCAGACCTATTTGGACAACTTCACGGCCTCGGTGGGCGGTGCCGGCGATCCCATTGTGCAATACGACGCCTTGGCGGACCGCTGGCTGATGAGCGAGTTCAGCGCTGCGGGCAACCGCTTGTTGGTGGCGATAAGCCAGACCGCTGATCCCTTGGGAAGCTGGTACGCCTACTCGTACCAGGCCACGGCCTTCCCCGACTATCCGAAGTACGGTGTGTGGAACAACTGCTACGTGGTAACGGCCAACCAATCCACGCCCACGATCTACGTGCTGCCCCGCGCGAACATGCTGGCGGGCACGGCAGGCACGGTCGTAAGCTTCACGGTGCCGGCCTACGGCGTGATCGGTTTCCAGAGCACCACGCCAGTGACCTTCGATGGCGGTACCACCCCACCCGCAGGTGCCCCGGCCATGTTCATGCGCATGGCCGATGCTGCTTGGGGCGCGCCTGCTGACCGCCTGGAGATCTGGAACGTGAATTACAATGCCGGAACCCCGGCCAGCAGCACCATTACAGGCCCGGCGATCCTGAACACCGCGATCTTCGATACGGAGCTCTGCGGCTACACCTCGTTCAACTGCATGAACCAGCCCGGGAGCGCCACCACGCTGGACCCCCTGCGCGAGGTGCTGATGAACAAGATCCACTACCGCAACATCGGCGGCTACGAGGCGCTGGTCTGTGCCCATGTGACCGATGTCGACGCTACGGATAGGGGCGGTGTGCGCTGGTACGAACTGCGTCGCACCGGCGGCATCGGCAATGCGTGGGGCATCCACCAACAAGCCACCTATTCGCCCGATGCCAACGACCGCTGGATGGCGGGTATCGCGATCAACAACAACGGCGACATCGGCCTGGCCTACAGCGTGAGCGGCACTTCCGGAGGGAACGTGTACCCGAGCCTGCGCTACACCGGCCGCTACGCGAGCGATCCACTGGGGCAGATGACCTTCGCGGAGACCACCATCATCGCGGGAAGCGCGGCCAACGCGAGCAACCGCTGGGGCGACTACTTCAGCTTGGACGTGGACCCTGCCGATGGGCTTTCGTTCTATGGCACGGGTTGCTACAACCCGACCACAACCTGGCGCACGCGCATGTTCAAGTTCAGCTTTGCGGCGATCGGTTGCACGGCACCCAGTGTTTCGCAGAACCTCACGGACAACTGCGGCGCAGGCACCTTCAACGTGGCGGTCACCATCGGCAGCAATGGCGACGCACCGAACTACGACCTCTACACCTCGGTGAACGGCGGTGCCTTCACCTTCAACAGCAACCGCGTGCCCGGCACGTATACGGTGGGCACATACGCCTTCGGCACCAACGTGGTGGTGCAGGTGCGCCACACGGTGAACGCCCTTTGCGACCAGCAGCTTACTGCGGTCAGCTCCAACGGTACGGCCTGCTGCACGGCCCCTGCGGCCACGGTTACGGGTAACTGCCTGGGCAGCACCAGCTACTCGGTGAGCGTGAACCTCAGTTCCATGGGCAGCGCCACCTCCATCGCCATCCAGATCGACCCCGATGCGGGCGGACCGCTCACGGCCACCACGGTGCAAACGGTCACCGCCGCTGGCAACTACGGGCCCTTCGGCAGCTACACCAGTGCTTCGCCCGTGAACGTGGTGCTGGTACACAACCTCTACAGCCAGTGCAACCTGGCCTTCAACAACTTCGTGAAGGACTGCAATGCCCCCGGTGCCGGATGCGGCCTGTTCACCAATAGCACCGTGACCACCATCGTGGACAACGCCACCACCACAAGTAGTTTGGTGGTGCCTTCGCAGAGCGGAGCCACGCTCACCGACCTGAACGTGTATGTGAACCTCACGCACAGCTACATCAGCGACTTGCGCCTAAGCCTCACCAGCCCGGCCGGCACGGTGATCAACCTGATCGCTTCACCCGGTGTGTGCGGCAACAACGTGAACATGAACGTTGAATTCGACCAGACCGGTGCGAACGGCGCGGTGGGTGTCACCTGTCCGTTGAACAACCTCTTCGTGATCCCGGCGGCTTCATTGGCGGGCTTCAATGGCCAGTTGTTCCAAGGCACCTGGACCCTCACCCTGGTGGATGCGATCGCGCAGGATGCCGGGGTGCTGAACAGCTGGTGCCTGATCCCCACGCTGCTTTCCCCGACCGTTCGCGTGTCTCCGAAGGTTTTTCTGGAAGGACCCTACGCGGCAGGTCTCATGGGCGATGCCTTGCGTGCGGCCAGCCTGATCCCTCCGACAGAGCCCTATACCGGCCTCGGCTATGCCCACACCGGCGGTGGCGGTGGCGAGACCGTTGCTGGTGGCATACTGGCCACCACGGGCAACAACGCCATTGTGGATTGGGTGGTGGTGGAACTGCGCAACTCGGCGAACAGCGCCCAGATCCTCGCCAGCCGAAGTGCCTTGTTGCAGCGCGATGGTGATGTGGTCGATGTGGACGGCACCTCGGGCGTGCTCTTCAACCGTCCGCCGGGCAACTACTACGTGGCCGTGCGCCACCGGAACCACCTGGGCATCATGTCGGCCAGTGCGGTGGCGTTGACCAGTACCAGCATCTCGGTCAACTTCACGGTGGCGGCCACGCTCACCTACGGCACGGCGGCCCGCAAGGATGTGAGCGGCGTGCAGGTGATGTGGGCGGGCAACGTGGTCTTCGATTCCGAGCTGAAGTACACCGGAGGCAACAACGACCGTGACCCCATCCTCTCACGCGTCGGGGGTGTGGTGCCCACCGCTACGCTGGCAGGTTACTTCTCGGAGGACGTGAACCTCAGCGGAGTTGTGCAGTACACCGGCGGAGGCAACGACCGCGACCCGATCCTGGTGAACATCGGGGGCGTGGTGCCTACAGCCATCCGGACCCAACAGCTGCCTTGACAGGCTTCCGTTGAAACTCGGCGCAGGTCGGGTGTCCGCTCTGCCCTCGGAACGCGGAATTTCGCGTCCATGAAGCACGCATTCCCTTTGGCCCTTGTCCTGTCGCTCAGCGCCTGCGGCGGCGGAAGCACGACAACCGACACCACCACCGGCATGGACAGCACGGCCACTGTGGCCCCGGCTGCCACCGGCACGCCTGTGGACCTGGCCGCCCACGACCTGCCGCTGTTGCTGATGGCACCGGACAAGCAGCTTCTGGGCGGGGCTGAGCCCCAAGTGGTGTGGAAGGACGAGATCGGTCGCCTGGAGGTTCGGGCCGGGGAGCACTTCGGGCTAACCATCGTGGAAGAGCCGGGTGACATTGCCCGCAAGAAGGCCGACCTGGACCGCGACCTGCTGCGCAAGAACACCATCATCAAGGAGACCCCGGAGCTGCTGGTGTACCGCAGTGAGTTCCCGGATGACCCTTCCCTCGTGTACATCCACTTTCTCCAAGTGCTGAAGGTCGGCGACCGCAGCTTCGTGGTGGAGGACATTCCGGAGCTGCGCTTCAACGAACAGGATGTGGAGCGCATGGCGGCCTCCCTTTCCGCCAAGCAACCGGCGTAATGCGCGCAGGGCTCCTCTTCTTCCTGTTGGCGCTGATGGGCAGCGCCCAAGCGCAGACCCCGGACCCCGTTTGGTCGGATAGCCTGGATGCCTACTGGGGCCGGATGAACGCCGAGTACCGCGACTCCACCACCACCCCGCTGCCGCTTGAGGCCCGGGCCCATTTCACCGAGCTGGAGCGTTTCGCGCCGGATGCCCGCTTCCGGGTCACGGCCACCTTCAAGGCCAAGCTGGGCAAGGAGTTCCAGATGCGCACCACCACGGACCGCATGCCCACCTACCAGCCCGTCGGCACCTTGGAGTTCCGGTTGGCAGGCAAGAAGCAGCGGCTCACGGTGTACCGCAGTCCCCAATTGAGCGCGAAGCCGGAGTACGCCAACTACCTCTTCGTGCCCTTTACCGACCTCACCAACGGGGAGGCCACCTATGGCGGGGGACGTTACCTGGACCTGACCGGGCCGCTTGGTAGCACGGTGGAGCTGGACTTCAACAAAGCCTACAACCCTTACTGCGCGTACGGCGGCAAGTACTCCTGCCCGCTGCCACCGGCGGAGAACCACCTTCGGGTGGCGGTAACGGCCGGGGTGAAGGCCTTCGCTCACTAACGGGTTGAACGAGCCCGATCGGCGCCGGTGCAACCTCTGACGCTCAGATGCGTACACCGGTCCACGAACAGCGGAAAACCGCATTTCAGTGCTTATCATTGCGGCTTAGCTAGACCGAACACGATGCGCCACCTAACACTCCCCCTGGCCTTCCTCCTCAGCCTGTACACCATGGCTGGGGTGATCGTGCTGGAAGGCAACTACCAGGGCAAGAACCTCTTCGTCCAGAACCCCTTCTCCGAAGCCGGGGTCGGTTTCTGTGTGTTCGAGGTCACTGTCAACGACCAGATCGCCACGGACGAGATCAACTCCAGCGCCTTCGAGGTCGACCTGGGCAACTTCGGCCTCAAGATCGGCGCTCCGGTGGTGGTGAAGATCAAGCACAAGGACGGTTGCACGCCCGTGGTGCTGAACGCTGAAGTGCTGCGCCCCAAGAGCACCTTCGACATTGTGAAGCAGGAAGTGAAGGCCGGCGGCACCTACACCTGGGTGGCGACCAACGAGACCGGTGAGCTGCCTTTCGTTGTGGAACAGAAGCGTTGGAACAAGTGGGTGAAGGTGGGCGAAGTGATGGGCGTGGGCACACCCGGTGAGCACACCTACGAGTTCAAAGTGACCCCCCACAGCGGCGAGAACACCTACCGCGTGCGTCAAAGCGACCTCACCAAGCGCTCCCGCATGGGGCAGAACGTCACCTACACCGATGCTTCAGTGGCGGCCGTTACCTGGGGGCCCACCAAGCCCAAGGACATCATCACCTTCAGCGCCGCCACGTTGTACGAGATCTACGACCAGTACGGCAACATCGTGAAGCGCGGCTACGCCAACACGGTGGACGTGGTGAACCTGAAGAAGGACCTCTACTACCTCAACTACGACAACAAGACCGGCGAGACCTTCATCAAGAAGTGATCGATCGTTCCTCCACTTGAAAGCCTCCCGGAAATGGGGGGCTTTCTTCATTCAGGGCTCTGCGCTTCTCAAGGCTTCGGCACGACAAGCTCATCGCGAGACATTGGTGCATGGTGTTCCTTTGCGTCTCCGCGCCTCGGCGGCATCCCATCCTATATCCATGATCCGCATCGAACACCTCGGCATTGCCGTTAAGGACCTGAGCGCCGCTGAAGACACCTACACCAAGTTGCTGGGCGTGGCCCCTTACAAGCGCGAGGCTGTGGAAAGCGAGGGTGTGATCACCAGCTTCTTCCAGGTAGGGCCTAACAAGATCGAGCTGCTGGAGAGCACCCGGCCGGACGGGCCCATCGCCAAGGCCATCGACAAGCGGGGCGAAGGCATCCACCACGTGGCCTTCGAGGTGGCCGACATCCGGGCCGAGATGGCGCGGCTGAAGGCCGAAGGCTTCACCCTGCTGAGCGAAGAGCCCAAGCGCGGCGCGGACAACAAGCTGGTGTGCTTCGTGCACCCCAAGAGCGCCAACGGCGTGCTGGTGGAGCTGACGCAGGATGCGGGTGCCTGATCAGGCATCTGCGAGGACGGCTGAACGTCTTTGGATAAGAAAGAAGCCCATGAACATTGGCATGCACGGAACCGCGTCGATCACAATGCTCGCCTTCGGCCTTTTCTGGAACGCAGGCGGAGCCTTCGGCCAGTGCACGCTCCATAGCACCAACCAGATCCCCGGCGTCTGCGATGGCACATTGTACTTATGGGATTGCCAAGGCACCTCACCGGATAGTGTGGTCTGGTCCAATGGCGATGTAGGGGTCTGCCAAGCCCTCCCCGGAACCTATGCGTATCAAGCGTGGTTGAACGGGTCGGTCGTCCAAGCAGGCAGCGGAACGATCGGCTCCTACGGGTGGGAGCTAGATCTGCAATTCACAGGGCTCTCACAGAACTTCGTTTATGGCTTGGTCGGAGGCCTCTCCATCCCATATTGTAGCACCTCCAGCACGATCACCCCCTGCTGTGACCCACAGGCTGATGATCTGGAAGTTTACCTGGTGCAGGATGGTGTGAACCTGATCCAAGACCCGTGCACCGGTTGTCATTCTCATTCGTGTATTTCAGGCTCCTTGGGCTTCTATGAGATTCCCTGTGGACATATCTATTGGGTGCGCCTAGTGGATCTCACGTGTGCAGGGCAAGTGGATTTCACGCAACAGTCCTTCATCGTCCACAACAATGCCAACCTGATCCTGGACACAGCGGTCACCGGTTCGGTGCCGGGCTTCAACACAGGTAGTGTTGAGCTTATCGAAGCTGTTCCTGACACAACAGAGCTTTACCCGATCTACGGTCCGGTGACCGGAACAGCGGTGCTCTACGAAGGCTTGAACGGGTCCAGCATTGTTGCTCAGTATTCCGGGGTCACGGATGCCATTTGGACTGATCTGGACACGGGCTACTACCGCGTGTGTTTCGCACCGGACAGCGGCTGCCAGGTGATCTGCGACACGCTCTACGTGCCTGCCGTGCCGGGCAACGGGGTGGCGGAGTCCCAGAGCACTGACGCCCTCTCATTGGTGCCGACGGCCACCCCCGGCATCCTGACGCTGCTGTCGCAGAACGGTTCAGCGGTCGCCGACATCACCATTACCGATGCGTTGGGGCGCGAGGTGACGCGCTTGCGCATCGTTCCGGGTCCATTCAGCGTGGAGCAGCTTCCCCGAGGCGTGTATGTCTTAACCGCCGTTCAAGGGAGTGAACGATTGCGGGTGCGGTTCCTGAAGGAGTGATCACTCGCACCACCATGGCCACCCGCAAAGACACCGCCGCCTTCATCCTCGAGCAGCTGGGCCTGCCCGACCGGTTCAGCGTGAAGCCCATGTTCGGGGAATTCGCCCTGTATGCCGACGGCAAGCCGGTGGCCTTCATCTGCGACGACCAGCTCTTCGTGAAGATCATGCCGGAGAGCGCTACGCTGGAGGGGCGTTGCGAACGGGCACCGGCCTATCCGGGCTCCAAGGACTACTACCTGGTTCCGGAGGATGTGATCGCGGCGGAGCGCACGCTGGCCGGCCTGTTGCTGCGGATCGGCGAGGCCTTGCCATTGCCCAAAGCGAATCGGCCGAAGAAGCGCGGTTGAGCGTCGACATGGCCCGTGCAAGCCCAGGCGTGCCAAGGATTGGTGAACGACCGTTCGTGGGTTCCTAGGGCCATGGCCTAGGATGTATTGGAACCTCTTGCGTACTTCTCCCGTTCAAGGGTCCACTCAACCGAACGGACCATGAACGCTTACTTCCCCTTGGTGCTGATGCTGGCCACCGCTCCGGCCTTTGCCCAGAATGCTGAACCGTTGGAGGCCGAACTGGAGCTCGTCTCCTTTGTGGCTGAAAGCGCTGGACCCGATGGAGTGCGGCTCCACTGGACCACGGTGTCCGAACGACCGAACGAGTTCTTCCTGGTGCAGCGCTCACAGAACGGGCTGACCTGGGAGACCGCCACGGGCACCGCTGGCACCGGCCGCACGGAGACCACCACCTACACGGTGATGGACGCGCACCCCTTCACTGACATCTCCTATTACCGCCTGCTTTCCTTGGAAGGTGGCGTACCGACCGAGCTTTCCGATGTGTTCGCTGTAGCACACCAACCTGTGCCGCAGTTGAACATCTACTCGCAAGCTGAGCCGGGCCGCTTCCTGGTGACCGCGGATGGCACGATCACGGAGCTGAAGCTGTTGAACGACCGCGGCCAGTTCATCCCCTTGCAACTGGATGTTCAGTCCGACGAGATCCGGGTGAACGCCGAGCTTCTGACACCTGGCCACTACTATGTGCAGGCCCTGGTGAACGGCAATCCCGTACTGCGCCCAGTGACCTTCACCGGCACCAGCGTGATCGGCGGTTGATCGTTCTTCGTTCAGAGCCTTCCGCTGGTGCGGATCGCGCGCACTTCGCCTGAACCGGCCACACTGGTGCTCACGTTGGCGGGATCTCCGCTGTAGACCACATCACCACTACCGGCCACCGCTGCGTTCAATCGACCGCTGGTGTACACCGTGATGTTGCCGCTACCGGCTGTGGATACTGATGCATTCTCGGCCACCAGGTCCTTCGCGTTGATGTCGCCGCTGCCTTGCACGTTGGCCTTCAGGTCGACACAACGGCCGCTGAGCTTCACATCCCCGGAACCTTCCACGCTGGCCTCCAAGCCACTGGCGTTGAACGCCAGATCGATGTCGCCGCTGCCTTGAATGGCCAGTTGCACCCGGCCCGCCGTGAACGCACCCGTGCCCTTCACATCACCCGAGCCGTCGATCCGTACCACGTCGATCACCGGAACGCTGACATGTACGACGAATGGCTTACTGGTACTGAAGCCTTTGCTTGTGCTGATCGTCCACACGCCGTTGCGCACCTCGGTGGTCACGAGACCGACCAAGTTCTCTTGTGCTTCCACTTCCACCTTCTGGCTTCCTGAAGGGGTGAGCACCACATCGATGGAGCCCTCCACCGCAATGCCATGGAAGGCCTGCAGATCGAGCGTCCTACGCACCACATTCCCGGAGCCTTCCACATGATCGCACCGAGCGGCGAACACCCCGACAGTGGTGAAAGCAAGTGCTGCGAACAGGGTGGTGAGGCGTGACATGGTGATCTGTGTGTTGGTGTTAGCGAAACTAGAAGTGCTCCTCGCTGGGCGCTGTCAACGAATGTTAAAAGTGACCGGAAAAAGAACTTGAAGAACGGTCCAACCGATCGGGCCGGGTCGCGTAGAAAGCCGCAACCTGTGCGGATCATGCGGCACTCTCTCTCTAGTCTTTCCGTGTTATCAATGGTGTCCGTAATGGCGCAAACGGGCCCTGGCGGTGTGGGTTCCAGCGCGACCAACATCTTATGGCTTTCTGCGGACCAGGGTGTCACCGCACCCACCTTGGCGGTAAGCCAATGGGCCGATCGTTCCGGAAACGCGAACCACGCGAACCAGTCCACTTCGAACCGCCAGCCCATCTACCTCACGAGTTCGATCAATGGCTACCCGGCCATCCAGTTCGACAACGATCAGACAACCCCCGACTTCCTGCAAGTGAACGACAACAGCACGTTGGAAGGCATGACCGGCCTTACAGCGTTCGCGGTGTTCAACCTGAACGCAGGCACGGCGATCTCCGCCCCACGTTGCGTGTTCGGCAAGCGGAACGGCGTGGATGTGCAGCAGGCTTACAACTGGTTCTTCTGGAATTCCGGCGCCAACCTCGCGCAGCACCTCGACATCGACGGGACGGGCAATCGCGCCAGCAGCAGTGACAACCTGACGACCGGAGTGACCTACCTCGGTGGCTTCACCTACCACGGCGCCACGCCTTCGAACGCACAGGACCAAGTGCTGTTCAACGCGGGCACCGCCACCGGCAATGCCGCAGAAACGAGCACGAGCATTCCGAATTACAGCTCGAACCTCTTGCTCGGTGTCCTACAAGGTCACACCGGCAGCGGGGCGAACACCTCGCGTTTCAATGGGCGCATGAGCGAAGTGATCCTGTACAACGCGGTGCTGAACAGTGTGCAGCAGACGCTGGTGAACAACTACCTCGCAGCGAAGTACGGAACCACGCTCAGCACCAACGACCTCTACACGCAGGACCTGCCCGCCAACGGGAACTTCGACCATGACGTGGCCGGCATTGGCCGACGCACCAGCACGGACCTGCACACGGACTCCAAGGGAAGTGGCATCGTGCGCATCAACAACGCCAGCGGACTGGGCGACAACGAATACCTGCTTTGGGGGCACAACAATGCGGCCATGGGTTCCTGGGGCGTCAGCGACTTTCCGCCTGCTCTACAAGGACGGCTTGCCCGGGTATGGCGCGTCAGCGAGGTGAACGCCAGCAACACGGCCGTGGACGTGGGCAGTTTGGACATCACCTTCGACCTGACCGGGCTGAACCCTGTTAACATGGCGGATCTGCGCTTGCTCGTCGACACGGACAACGACGGACTGTTCGCCGACGAGACCGCGATCAGTGGAGCGACCAATCCCTCAGGCAACAACTTCCGCTTCACCGGCATCAGCGCCTTGGCGAATGGACTTCGTTTCACGTTGGGTACCGTGAACCGTGAATCCACGCCACTGCCCATCGAGCTCATCTCCTTCAATGCACAGAGCGAAGAGCGCGTCGTTGACCTCGCCTGGTCCACTGCGACGGAACGGAACAACGCCCTGTTCGAAGTGGAGCGCAGCGCCGACCTGCTGGACTGGAACGTGGTCGCTGAACGCCAAGGCGCGGGCGACAGTCAGGCGTTGCTGAACTACACCGCGCAGGATACCGAACCCTTGAACGGCACCTCATACTACCGCCTTCGCCAGATCGATTCGGATGGGACCAGTACGCTTTCCGAGACTGTGCCGGTGACCCGGACCAATGTCGTGGACGTGTCGGTTCATCCCATACCGTTCGAGGACCAACTGACCGTGGACGCATCCGAGGATCGGTTGCTTTCCATCGAACTGTTCAACTTAAGTGGACAGCGGTTGATGGTGGACCGGCATCAAGGTCCAGGTCGGGCGGTACTGAACACCGCAGCGCTGCCCGCTGGCCTCTACGTGATCGATGTGCGCACAACGAAGGGACCGTTCCGCAAGACGATCATCAAGGACAACTGAATCAGGTCCCGGGGTCCCCTTCAACCGCTTGCAGGGGTAGTTGGATGGTGACCTTGGCGCCGCCATTGGGGCCGTTGCCTACTTCCACCGCGCCACCCAGCAGCGTGGCCAGCTCACCGACGATCACGTAGCCCAGACCCTGCATCTCCGGGTCGCCATGGTCCATGCCGCGCCGTCCGCGCTGTCCGGCGAGGATGTCGTTGATGTGCGCCTCCGCCTTGGGGGTGATGCCCGGTCCGGAATCGCTGATGCACAGCTCGTAGTGATCGTCCTTCTGCCCGCCGAGCACGCGCACTTCGCCATTACGCGTGTAGTTGACCGCGTTGGAGATGATGTTCTGCAGGATGATCAACAACAGGTCGCGGTCGGTGCGCAACACATCATCGAGCGGCACATCGTTGATCAGCACGTCGCCCTGGCTGGCCGCCAGTTCCCGCACCATGTCCAGCGCTTCCTCCACCAAGGGGTTCAGGGCCACGTGCAGTGGTCGCAGCTCGATGTGCCCCTCCTGGTGCTTGATCCAACTGAGCATGTTGCGGGCGTTCGCGTAGAGCTTGTCGCTGCTGAGCGCGATGTCACGCAGATTGTCGGAAAGCTCCACGTTCACCTCGGGGGTCCGGTTGGTGCTGCGGGCCACGCGGGCGATGAAGCGGAGCGGGGTAACGATGTCGTGCGAAATGATGGACACCAGGCGCTCCTTCACCTCCATGGAACTGCGCAGCCGTTCGTTCGCCTGCTCCATTTCGCGCGTACGTTCCTTCACCGCGGTCTCCAGCTCCAAGTTCCGGTTGCGCAACCGCATCTCGTTCAGGCGTATGGCCCCGAAAAAGAGCAGGACCACAAGCATGGCCAACATGACCAGGAACCAGCGTTGCCTGTAGAAAGGCGCCAGCACTTGGAACCGCAGCCGCGTAGGCTCCTCCTCCGCTCGCGCCCCGAGCTTGCGGATGGTGAGCACGTATATGCCGGGGGGCAGACGGGAAAAGCGCAGCTCCCGTTCGCTGGCCGCGATGGGTTGCCAATGGTCCTGAATGCTGGACAGTGTGTACTCCAACTGCATGTTCGCCTGCGCGCCCCAATAGGCCAGGGAGAACAGTACGCTGATCTCCTGCTGACCGGGCTCCAGAACAAGCTCGGCCCTCGGGTCCACGGACACCCCGTCAATGCGCACCCCTTCCACAAGCACTCGCCCCTGGGGCACTGGGTCCGGCACTTGGTCCGGGTCGAACTCCACCAGACCATCGAGCGTGGGAAAGAGCGCGCGACCATCAGCAAGTCGCACATAGGCGGGGTCGCAACCACCGTTGAACTCAGGGTTCAGGATGCCCTCGTTCCGCCCGTAGTAAGCGTAGTAGACGTGGTTGGTGGTGTCGGCCATGTACGCATCGATATCCCCCAAGGACACGCTGAACAGGCCCCGGTTCGAGCTGATCCACATGCGACCTCGTGCATCGGGCATGAAGGTGTGCACGTGGGTGAGAAAACCCTGCCGGTCCATCGGAAGGCGCTGGAGCCTGCCGTGGTCATAGACATACGCACCTCCGCCATAGGTGCCAATGAACACGCGTCCCTCATACACTTCCATGGACCGCAGACAACCATCGCCGGGGATCTTCAGTGTGTCCACCTTGCCGGTGGTGGGCTGATACCGCAACACATTGTGACAGGTACCGCACCAGACCTCATCCCCCACGTTGCGCAACACGGTGATGGTGTTGCTCGTGAACACCGGGGTCACCTTACCATCCCGGATCACCTGCAGCCCTTGCCCGTGACCGACCCACAGTTCAGCACCCCGCTCCAGAAAGGACATCATCTGCTGCCCACGTTCCATTTCCTGGTAAGATGTGGCCCCTGTTCGCGTATCGAGGAAGACCACTTGGTTCAGGCGTGCTAGGACCAGGCGACCATCGCTCAGCACGTTCAAGACCTGGAAATTGACAGGCTCGGGCAGCGCCGTGTAAGGCTCGCAGCCCTCCTTACTGAACAGTGTTCGGTGGTCCACCGACAGGGCCAGAACCTTCATGCTGTCATAAGCGGCCACCGCATAGTAGGCGTTGTTGGAAGCCGAGCCGGCGGTGGCGCACAAACGTGTTCGCATGTGCCGTTCCCGATAGATGAACAGGCCCTTGGTGTCCGTACCGGCCACGAAGAGGTGATGCCGATCGCTCCACAGCAGATCGCTGACCGCACAGCCTTCGGGCAACGACACGGGCAGGTGTTCGGCACGCAGTGTTCCGGGGTCCTTGCCCGGACGAATGAGGTACACTTCCGAGCCATCGCGCAGGTAGGCCCACGGTTCGCCTTGGCGCTGGTTCAGCAGCCAGCCCTTGGCCTTCGGTTCAATGGCGCTGACATCAAGTCCTTCCAGCGTGGCCCCTTCGACCCTTCCGCGCTGTAGGTCCACGCGGAAGAACCGCTGCTGCAGGTCCAATCCGTAGACGGACCCGTTCAACAGGAACACATCACCGAGACCTTTGGGTAAGGGGATCGTTCGAAGCAGCACCGTATCTCGATATTGCATCAGTCCGGTCCGACCGTGGATGTACCAGTCGTGTGCAGTGAGGGCGATCATGCGCAAGGGCCCGGGGCCCCATTCCGACCGCCCGGGCAGCGGTGAGGCCTTGGAGAACATGCGCCGAAGCAGATCCGCAGAGCAGACCCCACCACTGATCCTCGGCGTCAGGTCATGCTCCTTGTCGGGTCGCCACGACCGCTGCACCTTCATGTCGCGCACCTCGAAGAGGTCTCCCGATGCATTGTCGACCAACAACGCACCATCGAACGTGGAAATGACCTGGCGCATCCGCTCCTGGCTGCTGCCTGTCACCCGGGGCAACACGGGCAGGTGGAAGGCCGTGCCATCAAAGCGCACGAGGCCCCCTTCGGTCGTGAACCAGAGGTAACCGTTGCCGTCCATGGCCAGGCTGAGCACGCTGTTCTGCGGCAACCCGTTCTCCGAGGTGTACTGTTGCGGGGGCCAGTTCGGCTGGGCCGCAAGCTGTTGCAAGGCGAACAGCAGCAAGGTGCCGATCAATGCGAGCGACCGCGACCGGCGGGGCTCAGGAAAGGAAATACCCATGCAGGGTGGCGATGCGCTGAAGATCCAGCACGTTTGACACACCGAGTTTGTCGAACAAGCGCGCCTTGTAGGTGGCCACCGTGGTGGGCCGAAGGTCCAAACGCTCCGCGATGTCCTTCACCGTGGCTCCGTTCAGCAGTTCGTTCATGACCCGCAACTCGCGGTCGGACAACCCCGCGAATGGATCGCCTGCTCCTTCCGTGGATGCAGGGGCGCTCGTGCCCATGCGCTTCAGTTCGTGCTCATGACTGCGGTATTCCTTGCCCTGCATCACGCGGCGCACTGCGGTCAACACCTCCTCTTCGCTGGCCTGCTTGCTCAGGAACCCGGCCCCGCCCATGGCCATCACACGCGGCGCGTAGATGTTCTCAGGGCTCATGGTGTACACCAGGACGCGCATCTGCGGATGATCGCGTCGCACGTCCTCGAACACGTCCAAGCCGTGTCCATCGCCCAATTGCAGGTCCAGCACGAGCAGGTCCGGCGAACTGTCGCGCAAGTACCGCTGAAGTTCAGCAAGGCTTCCAGCCTCCTCGATGCTGCGCACACGCAGATGGTGCTGCAACAGGTTGCGCAGCCCGCGGCGGATGATCACATGGTCATCTGCGATCAGTATGTTCAGGGGCACCACCTCACAAAGATCGTGAACCAAGGTAGCCGATGCACGCCCATGTAGTCAGTTAACTACAATAACTCGCTATGGTGGCCTCTACGTTTGCGGTGTGTTGGTGTTTGGACGAACGTGTCTTGCCTCCGGATCGATGGGGGCCATCTACAGGGATCCCCGGTAGAAGGCCAGGAGAGCCCGGAGATCCGGAGGAAGGCACGCTCCAACACAAGGAAAGGCGCCCCCTCCCGGGCGCCTTTCCTTTTTCCACCGACCGGCCTTTCCCCCAGAGGCGGATATCTTCAACCCCACAAGCCCTTCACATGCGCACCCCTTCCCTGTTCTTTGCCCTGTTCGTCTCCCTCGTTCTTCACGCTCAGGAGAAGACCACGAACGGCTACCTGCTCAACTGGACCGGTAGCGTAAGCCCCGTACCGGGCGAAGTGACCAACGGCAAATTCAAGGTGCCCGGCCTCACCATCCAGATCGCTGAAGCGGATGCCGGGACCGTGACCTCGCTCTTCAAGACCGAAATGACCGGGCGTTGCCTGAAATACGTGAACGGCACACCGATCAAATGCATCGACGCCACCATCCCCGAGGTGTCCTTGAAACCGGTCTTGCTGCTCGCACAGGCCGTGAGCGGAAGGAAGGGCGCACCAGCAGCGCTCACGATCGCATTCGCTGCGAACGACAGCACACCTCTGGCCGACCAGGGAAAGTCGGAAGCCTTTCTGCAGAGCCTTGCTGTGCGTATGAACCGCGCCGTGGTGCAAGTGCAGATCGACGAGCAGCAAAAGGTGTTGGCCAAGTACACGGGCAAGGTGGAAGGTGCGCAGAAAGACCAGGCCAAGGCGCAGAAGAAAGGCGCCAGTGCGACCGATGATCTGGAGTCCATCAAGAAGGACAAGGGCAAGCTCGCAGAGAAGCAGGTCGACCTGCAGTCCGACGTGCAGAAGTACCAAGCGCGCTACAACCTGACACAGAATGCGGACGACCTGAAGAAGATGACCAAGGCCCAGGAGCAACTGCTGAAGGTGCAGAAGGACATGAGCAAGTTGTTGAAGAAGGAGGGCCAGATCCAGAAGGACATCAACGCGCAGGCTGCGAATGTGCCGAAAGCCCAGCAAGAGCAGAACGAGCAGCAGACCAGCAAGGACAAGGCGAACACCGAGATGGAGGCCTTGAGGCGCAAGTTCGAAGCGATCCGTTGAGCAACGCGGTCCGGTAAGCAGCAGCCGTGGATCCGGAAGTGCAGCCCTTGCTACCGCGGCAGCTACGCCGACAGCAACTGCTGTTCACGGCCTTCGCCTGCTTGCTCGGCACACTTGCGTTGCTGGCACCTGTCTGGCCTGATGCGCCTGTTGAACCCCGCGTGGGCGGGTTGCTCGTGTGGGCCGCCATCCTGGAGCTAGTGCATGGCTTCCGACGTGCAACACCTTCGGAACGGCGATCCGCTTGGCTTAGTGGTGCACTATCGCTGGTGCTAGGCATCCTGCTCATCAACGAAGGGCTCTTCCGCACCTCCGCGCTCGTGCTTTTCCTCGCCATCACCTTCGCGGTGGACGCCTTGCGCCATGCGACCGAGGGGGTGAAGGCCTGGCGTGGTGGTAGCCGCCGACATGCCTCCGCGCTCTCCTTCCTCGGCAACAGTGGCCTCTTCCTGTTCATCATCGCACTGAGCCCCTTCACACGCGAGTGGACCGTGGCCATTGCCGGGGCCGCGCGCATCGCAGGCATTGCCTTCACCATTCTGCGCAGCCGCACCGGGCAGCTTGATCAGGCCAGTGAGGATGAAGTGCGTTCCATCGGCATGGGTGACGATGCCGAGGTGATGGCCGAGGGACAGCGTTTGGAGGATGAAGAAGCCGCCCGTGCACCGATCGACCGGCGATGGATCATCAGCCTCGTGCTTATCCTCTTCGCGATCCACTTGGGACGCATGGGCTTCGACCGCACCGCCCTCGGGATCCTGTCCCCATTCATCGCTGTGGTGGGCGACCTCGCCATCGCGTTGATCATCGCCTACGGCATCATCGCGCCACAACGTTCCCTGCTTCGCCGCTCCAGCGCGCCTGTCGAACGCGCCGCGTGGCAATGGGTACAACAAGTGCCCAAGGAAAAGCGCCGCCGCTTCGGTCCTCGTCCTGTGGTCCGAGCTTGGCTCCTGCGTCGTTTGCGCATCGGCATCCGCCTTCGCAAAGCCTCCTATTCGCTACGTAACGCATTGCGCAATGGCCTTCAGATCGGTCTGCCCTTCAGCGCGGTGCTGGCTGCTACCATGCCGGTGTGGGGCATGAGCTGGTACTTCGATACCGAGAACTGGGCCGCGGGCATGTGGGACAGTTGGGCCGCCAGCCACACCGACACCTGGCGCGAGGCCATGGTGAACGCCGTGGAACCGTCACCGACTGCTGCCTCCTTCAGCCTTTCGCCGGAAGGCGTGAACGATACCACCGACTTCCGCTTCGTGATCATCGGTGATCCCGGGGAAGGTGATCCATCACAGTGGGTGTTGAAGGACCGCATCCTCGCCGTGATGGAGCAGCCTGATGTGCGCTTCATGGTGATCAGCAGCGATGTGATCTACCCCACCGGTGCGCTGCGCGATTACGAACGCAAGTTCTGGTTGCCCTTCAAGGGCGTGACGAAACCTGTGTTCGCGATCCCCGGCAACCACGACTGGTACGATGCGCTCGAAGGATTCGCCGCGACCTTCTACACGCCCGAGGCGGCGCGCATCGCCATGAAGGCGCGCATCGCCAGCGATCTGCACCTCAGCACCACGACCGATGCGAAGGTGGAAGGCTACCTCACGGAAACGCAACGCCTGCGCGACCTCTACCACGTTCCCTCCGGCTTCCAGCAAGCGCCCTTCTTCCAAGTGCGTTGCGGCGACTTCGTATTCATCGCGATCGACACCGGTGTGTTGCGCCGATTGGATCCCGTGCAACTGCAATGGGTGAAGCAGGTGCTGGAGGCGAACAAGGGCCGCTTCATCTTCGCGTTGCTCGGCCATCCGTTCTTCGCCGCAGGCGAGTACCAAGGCGACATGACCACGGAGTTCACCGAGCTGCACACGCTGCTGAAGGAACACCACGTCACCATCGCCATGGCGGGCGACACGCACGATCTGGAGTACTACGTGGAACCCGACAGCACCGGTGGCCCGCCGATGCACCACTTCGTGAACGGCGGTGGCGGTGCCTACCTCAGCTTGGGCGCTGCGCTCACTCCAGAAGGCACCATGCCCACGGATGTGTTCGCGCACTATCCTGCACGCGGACCCCTCACCGCCAAGATCGACGCGCTGACGCCTTGGTACAAGCACCCCGCCTGGGTGTGGACCACGAAGTACAACGGGTGGCCCTTCAGTGCGGAGTGGCTCAGCGCCGCCTTCGATCACAACCAGGCACCCTTCTTCCAGAGCTTCATCGAAGTGGTGGTGGAACGATCGACCGGCATGGTGCGGTTGATCCCGCACGGCGTGGACGGCCCGCTGAAGTGGAGTGACTTCGGAAGGTCGCCGGGGTTGCCTGCGCACGACGGTGAACTGGACTTGCCAGCGGAGTGGAGTTTTCCGTTGCCTTCCGCCGCGAAGTGATCACTCCTCTCCCTTCGCCCGCTCCCAATAGGTGTCCATCTGTGCCAATGTCATGTCGCCGAGCGCGTGTCCGTCCTTCACGCTTTCGCGTTCGAGGAACTGGAAGCGCCGGATGAACTTGCGGTTGGTGCGTTCGAGCGCCTCGTCCGGATCGATGCTGAGGAAGCGCGCGTAGTTCACCAGGCTGAAGAGCACGTCGCCGAGCTCTTCGGCTTGCTTCGGTGAGTCGCTGTCCACTTCATGCTTCAGTTCACCGAGTTCCTCGTTCACCTTGGCCCACACCTGATCGCGGTGCTCCCAGTCGAAGCCCACACCACGGGCCTTGTCCTGGATGCGGATGGCCTTCACCAAGCTGGGTAGTCCGCGCGGCACGCCTTCCAATACACTGGGTGCGGTCACGGGTCGACCCAGTGGGTCGAGGGTACGGCGCTCAGCCAATTTGATCTTCTCCCAGTTGGCCTTCACCTCCTCATCGTCCTTCACCTTCACATCACCGTAGATGTGCGGGTGTCGGTGGATGAGCTTCTCGCAGATCCCGTTGAGCACATCGGTGATGGTGAAAGCACCCTGCTCCTGCCCGAGCTTGGCGTAGAACACCATATGCAGCATCAGGTCGCCGATCTCCTTCTTCACGCCGTCGAGGTCCTTCTCCAGGATCGCATCACCGAGCTCGTAGGTCTCTTCGATGGTGAGGGGCCGCAGCGTTTCGAAGGTCTGCTTCATGTCCCACGGGCACTTGGCGCGCAGGTCGTCCATGATGTTCAACAGGCGTTCGAAGGCAACGAGGCGTGGATCCATGATGACGAGGACGTGGATGGTGGAAAGTTCGCTGTGCAAAGTAGGGCCGAACGAAGGCATCGCTCCACTGCGGGGTGGTGGGCCGGGATTACCTTGCTCAGTGCTCGCCAAGCACATGAAGGTCAGATCCCTTTGCCGCACGATGGCGATCGCAACCTGCTCGACGGATGGACGCTCAAGTGCTGATCGCCTTGCTCTTCGGAGACAAGCTGAACCCCGGCAACATCGAGTTCGAGCTGGAGGGCGGCGCCGCCTTCTCCACCATCAGCGAACAGCCCGGCGCGAAAAACTGGTCGGGGCTCAACCTGAGTCTCTACTTCGACACCAAGACGAAGAGCCGGGTTCACTCGTGTTCACTCCTCCTGAGCAGGAAGTCCCGCTGGACGATTGGACGCAATGGTGGAGCTGGATGCCGGGTGCCGACTGGAAGCACCCCGAAGGTCCGGGCAGCACCATCGATGACCGCTTGGACCACCCCGTGGTGCACATCAGCTGGCGCGATGCCGTGGCCTATTGCACCTGGGCCGGCAAGCGCTTGCCCACGGAAGCCGAATGGGAACGCGCCGCGCGCGGTGGCGTGGACGACCAGCTCTTCGTCTGGGGCAACGACAAGCCCAGCGACACGCTGGTGAAGTGCAACAGCTTCCAAGGTGTTTTTCCCGTGCGCAACACCAAGATCGATGGCTATGCGAGCACTGCGCCCGTTGGCCACTACTTCGCGAACGGCTATGGCCTGCACGACATGGCCGGCAATGTGTGGGAATGGTGCAGCGACTGGATCGATGTCACCGCCTATGGACAGTGTGAACCGCACAGCGTGCAACGAGACCCCACAGGCCCTGTGAAGAGCTACGACCCGGAGCATCCCTATGAGAAACGGCGCGCCCAACGCGGTGGTAGTTTCCTCTGCCACGACAGCTACTGTGAGCGCTACCGCCCCAGTGCGCGCCAGGGAAGCACCGAGGACAGTGGCATGAGCCACGTGGGCTTCCGCTGTGTGAAGGATGTGGTGGTGGTGAAGTGATGGCCCCCTGGTGGTTCCCGACGTTCTACCTATCCTCGCAGCCTCACACCATGAACGCTATCGCTCCCATCGACACGGACCTCGCGTTGTTGATCCGGTCCGCACCCGACCTGCTCGAAGTACACTTCAAGCCGGACGTCACCATCAACAGCGCAGGCATCCAACGCATCCTACAGATGCGTCAGAAATTGACCCCTGCCCAACAACCCGCCCGCGTACTGATCGTGCTGCCCGAGCAGCCGGACTTCGACGTGGACATGATCACCACCGATCAGTACCGTCCGTATCCCGTGGAGGACTTCACCCGTGCGGTGGCCTGGGTGGTGCACAACGATCTGGGCGACCGCATCACGCGGCTCTACTTCGCTTACTTCCCCCCGCCCGTGCCCACGCAAGTGTTCCGTACGGAGGTTGAAGCGCGCAGCTGGCTGAACACGCAGTGACCAAATGGGGGGCGCTACGCCCCTTGTTGTTCCGCCCCCTGTTCGCAATGGTCCTGATCCGCTGACGGTCGATCCTTGCTTCCTTACTTCTCACGGAACACGCAGCACCTCTTGGTGCTCTGGACCAGCGTGCATAGCTTCGGCAGCGCCCCCCAACTCACGCCTCGACGTCATGAAACGACTCTCCTTCCTGCTGTTTTCCGTGATCATCATGCCTTTCGCGACAATGGCCCAGTTCGCGGTCAATCCTCAATTGGGGATCACCATGCAGAAGCTGACCGATGCGCCCGAAGGCGCTGAGTACAAGGCCGCGCTGGGCGCAATGATCGGCTTGGATATGCGCATTGGCGATCGATTCTACTTCCAACCTGGCGGCTTCTTCGAGCGCAACAGTACCGTGGTGAGCGTGGGCGACAGCCTGGTGGTCGAGGACAACCTCGTGCGCAGCAACTTGAAATTGAAAGCGCTGGTCGGGTACAACCTGATCGATGGCGACGGCTTCCGGTTGCGTTTCAATACGGGCCCCACCTACGATGTGCTGCTGAGCGTGGACGACAAGGATGACAAGATCGAATGGAACAAGGACGACTTCAACTCCGGTTCCTTCAATTGGAACGCTGGGCTCGGAGCGGACATCACCATCATCACGCTGGAGACCGGCATGACCTATGGGCTGAGCAAGGTGTTCAAGGAGCAGGATGGTTTCACCAGTGATGCCAAGTACTTCACGTTCTACGTTACCGCCGGTGTGGTCTTCGGTGGCGCGAACAAGTAGGCTCGGTCCTGTTCCATCGGCGCTCCCTGCTCTCTGGACGGAGCATCGTACAGGGGGCCTCTGACAATTGAGCACCGGCCTCTCCAAAGGACCGCGCCTTACTTTGGTCCGGCCCTTGCCGGCCCCGGCCCGTATGCTCATTCCCTTCCGTTGGCTTCTGTTGGCCCTGGTGTTCGGCACCGGCGCCTTGTTGCTGCCCGATGCGCAGGATGAATCGCACTTGGAACGCACGGCCGAACAGTTGCAAGCCACTGTGGCCCGACAGGCCAGCGTGCTGAAGGAACTGGCGGAAGCGGTGAGCGCCGACACCAACGCCTTGTGGGCGCGTTCCGGCGTGCGGAACTCAGAGGGCATCGATGTGTTGGTGTGGGAGGGTGAGCAACTGCGCTATTGGACAGGCACGGCGCCTCTGGTGCGCCCCATCCTATCCGGTCCCGGACATGTGGTGGCCTCCGATGGTTGCTACCTCACCCACGTTTCGCTGAACGGCCAACGCACCACCCTCGCGGCGCAACGCATCTGGTACGATCCGCCCTTCGAGAACCGCTACCTCCGTAAAGGCTTCAACGAGACGCTGGGCACACCGCTGGCGTTGGAGGCCGCCTTCGGTGCAGGTGTGGGCACGGTGGTGCGCGATGGCAATGCGCGTGTGATGTTCCGCGTGCAATGGGGCGATGGTCAACAGACGGGGTCGCTCTGGGCACGCATCCTGTTGTTGGTGGTCGCGCTGGCCTGCCTGCTCCGCTTCCTCTGGAGCGCTGCGTGCATGATGGCGGATCAGCGTGGTCCGTGGCTGTCGCTGGTGCTCCTGGTCGTTGTCCTCTTCACCTTGCGGTGGCTGTCGCTGGCCATCGGGCTATCGGACCTCATCGGCGACATGCCCTTGTTCAATCCCGCGCTCTACGCGGCTTCTTTCCTGTTGCCTTCGCTCGGCGACCTGCTGGTGGATGTGCTCTTGTTGCTCTTCCTCGCGGCCTATGCGCACCGCGTAATGCGCGCTGTTCCTTCGCCTCAACGGTGGCGGATCGCCATATCGGTTTCGGTCCTCGCACTGATCGGTTTCGCGGCGTGGATCAACGACACTCTGATCGGTCTGGTGTACGACAGCAGCGTGGATCTCGACCTCTTCCACCTTCAGAGCTTTGATCGCTACAGCGTGACCGCGCTCATCGCCGTGGCCTTGTTGCTGGCCGCGTGGAGCGTGCTCGCCGATGGCCTTGTGTGGTGGCTCGGCGTGAAAGCCTCCTTGCGTGATCTGGCCTTGTTCAGCGCCATCGCCTTCGCGTGCTCATTGCTGGTCCATCACCTTGCCCACGTGTACGACACGGTGCTGGTGCTGTGGCCCTTGCCCGTGCTGATCGTGCTGGTGGCCGCGCGACGCACACGCGTGCGCATGGGCCATGGCCTGCTGCTGATCGCCCTGCTCTCCGTCTATGCCGCACACCTCTTCAACCGCCACACACTGAAGCGGGAGGAACGCGACCGCTATGTGCTGGCTGAGCCAGCGAGCATCCACGAGGACCCGGTGATCGAACTGTTGTTCCGGGACGCCGCTGCCGCAACACGGAGCGATCCGCAAGTGCTCGCGTGGTGGGACAGTGACACCCTCGCCTGCACGGCCGCCGACCTGGACCGCGTGGTGCGGCAGGAACAGTTCACCGGTTACTGGGACCGCTACGATGTGCGCCTCTACCTCTACAATGCACATGGCCAACTGCGGTGCACCACGTCGCCGGATGCGTCGCCGAGCATCGCGCAGCTCACCGAACGTTTCGAACAAGGCGTGCCCGCCACTGGTCAACCACGCCTGCGCAGTGTGCGACGCCCGGGAGAAACAGCCTTGTACATCGCGCTGATCACACCCGCGTCGGACACCATCCGTGGATCGCTGTATGTGGAGCTGATGCCGCGCTTGCGCTCCGAAGGCCTTGGCTTCCCCGAGCTGCTGCTTGCCGGTGACGCACCGCAACAACGTCGCCTGAGCCGATACACCCGTGCACGCTACGAGCATGGCGCCCTCGCGGAACGTGATGGCGCGTACGTGTACCCTGTGCGTTGGTCGCGCTCGGTGCCCTCCTTCGGACTGCGCTACTTCGAAGGGGGCTACGACCACATCGCCATGGGCAGCCCCAACGGCGTGGTGGTGGTACTCGGCTTGAAGGAACCGACCTGGCTCGATCAGCTCACCACTTTCAGCTACCTCTTCACCTTCTTCGTGCTGCTGGCGGCGGTGGTCCTTTTCGTGCGCACGCTGATCGTGCATCGCGGCCTGCCGACGCTCGGCCTCAGTGGCAAGCTCCGCACCGGTGTGCTCTTCTTCGCCGCGCTCGGCCTCTTCCTCTTCGCGCTCGGTACGCAACGCCTGTTGAGCGGCCACTACGAACAGCACACCAACGAACTGCTCGAGGAACGCACGCGCAGCGCCGGTGTGGAACTGCACGACAAGCTGCGTGGCGAAGCCGTGTTGAGCGCCCGCATGGGCGCCTACCTCAACCACCTGCTCAGCAAGCTCAGCAACGTCTTCTTCACGGACATCACGCTCTACTCGCCCGACGGCGGCTTGCTCGCCACCTCACGCCCGCAGGTGTTCAACACGGGCCTCATCGCACCGCGCATGGACCCCGAAGCCTTCCGTCGCCTTGCGGTGGAAGGGGCCAGCAGCTTCACGCACGAGGAGCGCATCGGCTCCGCACGCTTCCGCACCGCATACGCACCCTTCCGCAACGACCGTGGTGAAGTGCTCGCCTACATGGCCCTGCCCTATTTCGCGCGCCAAGGCGAACTGGAGCAGGAACGGGCCGCCGGTGTGGTGGCCATCGTGAACCTCTTCGTGCTCCTCTTCGTGCTCAGCTTGGTGGCCGCTGCGGTGATCACCAATTGGACCACGCGACCGCTGGCGCTGTTGCAACGCGGGCTCGAACGCATCGCCCTCGGTGCGCACAACGAACCCATCCCCTACCAGGGTCGCGACGAGCTTGGTGCGCTGGTGGACGTGTACAACCGCAAGGTGGAGGAGCTGCGTGCAAGCGCGGAACGGCTGGCGCAGAGCGAGCGTGAGAGCGCCTGGCGCGAGATGGCCCGCCAGGTGGCGCACGAGATCAAGAACCCGCTCACGCCGATGAAGCTGAGCATCCAGCTCTTCCAGCGCTCGTGGGATCCGACCGCACCTGATGCGAAGGAGAAGCTGGACAAGTTGAGCACCGGGCTCGTTCACCAGATCGATGCGCTCAGTGGTGTGGCCTCGGCCTTCAGTCAGTTCGCGCAGATGCCCGTGGCGGATCCCGAAGCGCTTGATCTGAAGGATGTGGCGCGCGCCGCCGTGGATGTGTTCCATGCTAGTCCTGGCATCTCCATCGTGCTGCACGAAGGCCCCTCATTGCCCGTGCTCGCCGACCGCGAACACCTGTTGCGCGTGTTCAACAACCTGCTGAAGAACGCCGTGCAGGCCATTCCCGAAGGGCGCGAGGGGCGCATTGATGTGCGTCTGCGGGAACAAGATGGTCATGCGCTCGCAACGGTCACCGACAACGGCAGCGGCATTCCCGAGCGCATCCACGACCGCATCTTCACGCCAAGCTTCACCACCAAGAACAGCGGCATGGGCCTGGGCCTTGCCATGGTGAAACGCATCGTGGAACAGGCCGGTGGCTCCGTCCGCTTCGAGAGCCGCGAGGAGGAAGGGACGACCTTCTTCGTGGTGCTGCCCTTGGCGTTGTCCCGCTGAGCCCGTCGAAGCGCTAACGCGCATGCTCTACTTAACAGCGAAACCGCTCCTCTGGTACTTTTGATCCACCCTTACAACCTCCTTCCCCTTCGACGGGCTCAGGGAGACAGCGAACGAAACATGCCCCACGAGAACCTCCTGATCGCCGATGCCGACAGCATCCGCACCATCACCATCAACCGACCGGACCAGCTGAACGCGCTGAACCGCGCCACCATCGCCGAGCTCGACCAGGCCTTGGAGGATGCCGGCAGCGACCGCAGCGTGCGCGTGCTGATCATCACCGGCAGCGGGCCCAAGAGCTTCGTGGCGGGTGCGGACATCAAAGAGTTCGCGCACTTCAGCATCGAGGAAGGCAAGGCCCTGAGCGCTGACGGACAGCGCAAGCTCTTCGATCACGTGGAGCGCCTCAACAAGCCCGTGATCGCGGCTGTGAACGGCTTCGCCCTCGGCGGTGGACTGGAGCTGGCGATGAGCTGCCACCTCCGCGTGGCGAGCGACAACGCGCGCATGGGCCTGCCGGAGACCAGCCTCGGCGTGATCCCCGGCTACGGCGGCACACAACGCCTTACGCGCCTCGTGGGCAAGGGCAAGGCCATGGAGATGATCTTCACCGCCGGCATGATCAAAGCCGACGAGGCCATGCAATGGGGCCTCGTGAACCACGTTGTACCTGCCGACCAGCTCCTGACGAAGTGTACGGAGCTGGCCACCGCCATCATGAAGAACAGCCCCAGCGCCCTGGCCTCCGCCATCCGTGCGGTGAACGCCAACTACGAACCCGGTGTGAACGGTTTGCAACGCGAGATCGAGGAGTTCGGCAAGTGCTTCGGCACCGCCGATTTCAAAGAAGGGACGAGTGCCTTCATGGAGAAGCGGAAGGCGAATTTTACGGGGGCGTGAAGACCTGCTGGACCGACGCATTGGTAACGCCACTCGGAGTGGTTAGATGCGAACTTATGTCGAGTGCGTCGGTCGTTCTTTCAGACGAGGATCAGAACACTGCTAGATCGGTTGGTTTCAATATCAAGCGCAACCGTCAAGCTCTGCCTGTAGATTGGAATCGGGGAAAGACGCAAGCGCCTTCGCTTATCGACGGAGGTTGTTTCTGGCAATGGTCGTTCACGCGCACTGGTCCAGGTGAAGCGGAGTTCATCATTTGCTGTGGCCTTGATGCGAGCACTGCGACCTACGACCCTGCGACAGGGGAAGACCTTGCAGCGGTCGTGTATTACACAAAGGACCAGGTCCTTCACATCGGAACGGAGGATGACAAGTATTTACGCTATCGCGCCAAGGATACTTCCGGGTCTCTCCCAACGCGTTTTGGAGAATTGCCTATTGACAGTTGGGAAGGCCTTCTGGATGATATGATCCATCTCAGTGAGCATGGGATCCGCCTCACCGTTCCAGAGTTGCAGATGGATGAGACCATGTACTTCCATGTGATCGCAGCATACAAACAGACCAACCCTCAAGCAGACATATCGACGTGGCTCGCTGTGGACAGGCGTAAATCGGACCTTGATTCGTTTGGCCCTTGGCCATGAGGTCATGAGCGTCCTCCGCAAACTCGTCGGTCAGACGGCCATCTATGGGCTGAGCAGCATTGTTGCGCGGTTCCTGAACTACCTGCTGGTTCCCCTGTACACCAGCAAGTACGTGTTCGAGCCAGCGGAGTATGGCGTGGTCACTTCGCTCTACGCCTGGACCGCCCTGCTGAACGTGGTGCTCACCTTCGGCATGGAGACGGCCTTTTTCCGCTTCTCCGTGAAGACCAACACCTCGCTCTCCGACCCGAAGGGCGACGTGCTCTTCTCCACCGCCACCTACGGGCTGCTCCTCCCGGCGCTGATCTTCATGATGCTGGGCAGTTTCTTCAGCCATTCGCTGGCACAAGGCATCAACTTTCCCGAGCACGCCATCTCGGTGCTGATGCTGGTGCTGATCATCGGCATCGACGCGATCACCACCATCCCCATGGCGCGGCTGCGGCAACAGGGCCGTCCATGGAAGTTCGCGGCCATCAACATCCTCAGCGTGGTGGTGAACGTGGGGCTCAGCCTCTTCTTCATCCTGTACTGCATGAAGCGGTACAACATGGGCCAGAGCAACGCGCTGATCGAGGCGGTGTACGACCCCGGCTTCGGCGTGGGCTACGTGTTCGCGATCAACCTGGCGGCCACTGCGGTGAAACTGCTGGTGCTGCTGCCGAGTTGGCCACGTCCGGCGAACGTGAACAAGGCACTGCTGCGCTCGCTGGCGGCCTTCGGTGCCCCGCTGATGCTCGCCGGACTGGCCGGCATGGTGAACGAGACCGCCGACCGCGTGATCCTGAAATACCTGCTGCCCGAGGGCCTGGCCGATGCGCAGATCGGGATCTACGGCGCGTGCTACAAGCTGGCGGTGCTCATCACGCTCTTCATCCAGGCCTTCCGCATGGGCGCCGAGCCCTTCTTCTTCAGCCACGCGAAAGAGAAGAACAGCCGCGAGACCTTCGCCCGCATCATGAACCTCTTCGTGGCCGTGTGCATGGTGGCCTTCCTGGTGGTGATGCTCTTCCTCGACCTCTTCAAGTGGTTCATCCCGAACCCCGCCTATCACGAAGGCCTGCGCGTGGTGCCGATCCTCATGCTCGCCAACGTATTCCTCGGCATCTACTACAACCAGAGCGTGTGGTACAAGCTCACCGACCGCACGCACGTGGGCGGCACCATCAGCCTGATCGGCGCATCCATCACCATCGTGCTGCTGTTCGCGCTGATCCCGCGCATGGGCTACATGGGCGCCGCGTGGACCACCCTGATCTGCTACGCGAGCATGGCGGCCATCAGCTACCTGTGGGGGCAGCGCCACTACCCGATCCCCTACAACGTGGGCCGCGTGCTGAGCTACATGGCCGGGGCGGTCTTCCTGTGGTGGGTGGCGGAGCAGCTGCCAGTAGCGGGTGCGCTGAACTACACCTTGCGGAGCGTGCTGTTGGGCGTGTACTTGTGGGTGGCCTGGCGGCTGGAGCGGGGGGTGTTGCGGGCGACTGCAGGGTGATCAGGCCGCCGAGCGTGCCGCCATAACGATCCCGTCCAGCTCCGCCTTCTTCGCGCGGCCCTCTTCCTCCAGGTCGAAGTCATCCTGCAAGCCGAGCCAGAACTTGGCCGAATTGCCGAAGTAACGCGAGAGCCGTAGAGCCGTGTCCGCTGTGATGCGTCGGTTGCCTTTGAGGATCTCAGAAGTGCGTGTCTGCGGGATGCCGATGTCCTTGGACAGGCGATAAGCCGTGATACCCATGGGCAGCAGGAACTCCTGTTCGAGCACTGAGCCGGGGTGGATGTTGGGGAGCTTCTTGGTCGCCATGATCTTCAGTGATAGTCTATGATCTCCACGTCGTACGCGTTACCGCTTTGCCATTTGAAAATGATGCGCCACTGGTCGTTGATGCGTACGCTGTGGTAGTCCTTCAAACGACCAGCGAGCTTCTCCAGCCGGTTGGCGGGTGGGATGCGCAGGTCGGCGATGTCCTGTGAGTTGTTGATCATGCGCAGTTTCCGTCGGGCGGTCTCCTGGATCGTACTCGGAAGCTTCTTGGCATACTCCCCACCCCAGACGAGTTCTGTGTCTCTTGAACCAAAGGAGCGGATCATCTGCCAGGCGATACTAACGTCAAAAGTAAGTAATGCGGGGGCGACCGCAAGCTCCTCGGTGCCGGAACCATTGCGACCTTTGACCCCATGACCGCCTTGACCACGGACACCCTTCCCGTCCGCCTCATCAACAAGGGCAAGCACCCGCTGCCCCAATATGCCACCGCGCACAGCGCCGGCCTCGACCTCCGCGCCAACCTCGACGCCCCGATCGTGCTGGCCCCCGGACAACGGGCGCTGATCCCAACGGGACTCTACCTGGAGCTTCCCGAAGGCACCGAAGCGCAGGTGCGCCCCCGCAGCGGTTTGGCCTTCAAGCATGGCGTTACGGTGCTGAACAGCCCCGGCACGATCGACGCGGACTACCGCGGCGAAGTGGGCGTGCTGTTGATCAACCATGGGACTGAGGCGTTCGAGGTGACCGATGGGGAACGGATTGCCCAATTGGTGGTGGCGCAATACCTACGGGTCACTTTCGCGGAAAGTGCGGACCTTCGCGCCACTGAACGAGGAGCGGGCGGCTTCGGGCATACCGGGACCCGCTGAGCGAGAACCACACGGAATGAAGATCATCGTCCCCATGGCGGGCATGGGCAAGCGGATGCGTCCGCACACCCACACCACCGCCAAGCCCCTGCTGCCCATTGCCGGCAAGCCCATTGTGCAACGCCTCGTGGAGGACCTGGCCGCCGTGGCCGGGGAACCCGTGGAAGAAGTGGCCTACATCGTTCACCCCAGCTTCGGCAAGAAGGTGGAGGACGAGCTGCTGGCCATCGCCACCGCCATCGGCTCCAAAGGCAGCATCCACTACCAGAAGGAAGCCCTCGGCACCGCCCACGCCATCCTCTGCGCGGAGAAGGCCTTGAACGGTCGCGTGATCGTGGCTTTCGCCGACACCCTGTTCCGCGCCCAGCTGAAACTGGACAAGGATTGCGACGGCGTGATCTGGGTGAACAAGGTGGAGGACCCCAAGCCCTTCGGCGTGGTGAAGCTCGACGGCAACGGCATCATCACCGAGTTCGTGGAGAAGCCCCAGACCTTCGTGAGCGACCTCGCGATCATCGGCATCTACTACTTCGCCGACGGCGAATACCTCCGCAAGGAGATGCAGTTCCTGATCGACAACGACATCCGTGACAAGGGCGAGTACCAGCTCACCAATGCCATGGAGAACATGAAGCAGAAAGGCGCTCGCTTCAAGGCCGGCAGCGTGGACGTGTGGATGGACTGCGGCAACAAGAACGCCATGGTCGACACCAACACCAAGGTGCTCGGCTTCCTGAAGGACGAGAAAGGGCTGGTAAGCGCCAGCTTGAAGAGCACCAACAGCGTGGTGATCCCCCCTTGCTTCATCGGCGAGAACGTTTCGCTCATGAACAGCGTGGTGGGACCGAACGTTTCCATCGAGAGCGGCGCGGTGATCACGGGCAGCGTGGTGAGGAATTCGATCCTGCGCGGCCATACGCGTGTACAGGACTGCGTGATGGACAACAGCATGATCGGCGAACGCGCCCAGGTGAAAGGCACGGCCCTTGATGTGAGCATCAGCGACGACAGCACCCTCGGCTGATACAGCCATGGCCCTCGTACATCCCGCTAGCGGCAGGGCTAAGATCACCGCAACGCTCAACGGCGAGCTGATCACCATTCCACCGCGACGCAACTGGTTCGTTATCCTCTTCCTCGGGGCTTGGACCGGGGGGTGGGCATTCGGCGGCGGCATGGCCCTGCTGAACCTCTTCAAGCCCGATATGCCCCTGTTCGCGCGCGGCTTCCTTATGTTCTGGCTGCTCGGCTGGGCCGCCGGCTTGTGGTTCGTGGGCCGGACCGTGTATTTGCAGTTCGCAGGCAGCGAGGTCATCTCCGTGACCCGCGAAACACTGACGGTCACCCGGCCAGGCCGCTGGGTCACGCGACCGGCGAGCTATGCCATGGGTGAGGTACGCAGGCTCAGGGCCCTTCCTGGTCAGGAAACCCAGCCCTTTTTCCGATCGCAACAATGGCCCGGCATGGACCAGGGAGCCCTTGCGTTCGATCATGGCATGCGAAGTGTGACCTTTGCCTCTGGCATCGACGAACCCGAGGCCCGGTATATCTTGAACATTCTACGGGAGAAAGGTCTTCTCTCTGACGCCAACCTCGCCTGATGACCCTCCACCTCCCCCGGACCCTCTGGTTATCGGCCCTGCTACTGGTGCTTTCAGCCTGTGGCGGCACCAAGACCGTGGTGGATGCTGGCGCACCGCCAATGGAGCGCGAAGCGGGCGGCAACCCCACCAAGACCCGCCAGGCCCAGGTGATGGCGCTGTTCATGGATGGCAATCGTGCACGCCTCTCCGGTGACGCGCCCAAGGCCATCACCCTCTTCGAGCAATGCCTGAAGGTGGACCCCACCAACAGCGCCGCGCAGTTCGAGCTCGCCAAGCTCTACCACATGGCCCAGGACTGGCCCCGCGCCGTGGACATGGCCCGCAAGGCCACCAACAACGACCCGGAGAACATCTGGTACCGCTTTCTGCTGGCCGACCTCTACAGCCAGAACCAGCGCCACGCCGAAGCCGCCGAAGTGTACAAGGGCATCGTGAAGAAATGGCCCGACCGCCACGAGGTGTACTTCAGCCTGGCCCGTTCGCTCGCTCAAGCTGGAAAGCCCGCCGAGGCCACACAAGTTTTCCGTGACCTGGAGAAGCGCATCGGCACCAACGAGGAGCTCGTAGCCAACGAGTTCGACATGCTCGCCACCAGCGGTCAACTGACCGAGGCCGAAGCCTTGTTGCAACGCGCCATTGCCAACGACCCCACCAGCACCCAGTACGCGGGCATGCTCGCCGACCTGTACAGCGAAATGGGGCAGACGGAAAAGGCCTTGGAACAGTACCGCAAGGTGCTGGCCATGGACCCCAGCGACAGCATGGCCCGCCTGGCGCTGGCCGAGCACTACTTCAGCAACAACGAGCGCAGCAAGGCCTTCGATGAACTCAACATCGCCTTTGCCGATCCGGACCTCGACATAGATGCCAAGATGCAGGTGTTGTTGGGCTTCTTCGAAATGAGCAACAACGAGGGTGAACAACCTGGCGAACGCACCCAGCTCATCGAACGCTCCTACGAGCTGATCGGCACCCTGAAGAAGACGCACCCGGAAAGCGGCAAGCCGTACACCATCGCCGGTGATTTCCTGATGCGCGATGGCAAGCCGAAAGAGGCCCGCGACGAGTTCCGCCAGGCCCTGCGCACCGAACAGGACAAGTACCCCATCTGGCAACAGGTGCTGCAGCTCGACCTTCAGGCCCAGGACTTCGCCGCCCTGAACGAGGACGCCACAAAGGCCGCGGAGCTCTTCCCCACTCAGCCGGAGTTCCACTTCTATCGTGGCATCGCCCTCGGGCAGTTGAAGAAGTACGACGAGGCCATCGAGGCCTTGGTGACCGGTCGCGACCTGGTGGTGGACAACCCCGAACTGGAGGTGCAGTTCCTGAGCAGCCTCGGTGATGCCTACCACGAAGCGGGCGAGCACACCAAGAGCGACCAGTCGTACGAGCGGGCCCTCGCCATCGACGGCAAGAACATCAGCGTGCTGAACAACTACGCCTACTACCTGAGCGAGCGCAGCGAGAACCTGCAGAAGGCGGAGGAAATGAGCAAGCGCAGCAACGAGCTCTCGCCCGGACAAGCCACCTACCAGGACACCTATGCCTGGGTACTGTACAAGTTGGGCCGCTATCCCGAGGCGCGCGTCTGGATCGAAAAGGCCGTAGGCACCGGCGCCACGGACGGCGTATTGGCCGAGCACTACGGCGACATCCTCTCCAAGCTCGGGGACAATGCCGCAGCACTGGAGCAATGGAAAAAAGCCAAGACCCTGGGTGGGGCCAGTGAACTGATCGACCGCAAGATCACTGAAGGACGCTTGGTGGAATGAACACCTTAGCGCGCACCGCGATCCTCCTGCTTGCCCTGCTCGTCATCGCCTGCAAGCCGCGTCGCGAAGTGGTGCGGACGGACCGCGAGATCCCACCACGCTCCCCCGAGAAGCTCTTGGAGAAGCTGGTGGCCCAGAACGTCGGTGGCATCCGCTACTACAGCGCCAAGGCAGAGGTGGACATCGAAGGCCCCGATGGGCACAAAGGCTTCAAGGCCACCCTGCGCTCCGTACAGGACAGTGCCGCCTGGATCAGCATCACACCTGCCCTGGGCATTGAGGTGGCCCGTGTTCTGTTGACAATGGACACGCTGAAGGTCATGGATAAGATCAACGACCATTTCTGGGTAGGCGACACGGCCGCCGCACGCACCCGTTTCGGCCTGCAACCCAGCCTCGACCTTTTCCAGAAAGCCCTCTTCGGCCTGCCCATCGGCCTGGACCCCGACGAGAAGTACAAGGCCGATCGCGAGGAAGGACAGTACGTGCTCACCAGCAAGGAGAAGAAGCGTTTCCGCCGCGCGGCCGAGGACCTCGCCCCCGAGGACACCCTGCCCAACGACCGCGACATGAACGAGAATCGCCTGGAGCGCACCCTGCGCAAGGCGGGGAAGAAGGATGCCGTGGTGTACCGCTATTGGATCGAGCCCGACAGCTTCCTCGTGACCCGCGTATTGATCACCGACCTGGCACGCGATCAACAGGCCGATGTGCGTTATATCCATCGTACGGACGTGAACGGCCATGCCCTGCCAGACCACATCAGCCTTTCTTTGTCGGACACCTCCAAGCAGGTCGGTGGCACCTTCCGCCTCGACCGCATCGGCATTGATGGCCCCCTCCAGCTCAACTTTCGCATCCCCGAGAAGTTCACCCCCATGGAGTGAGGGTGCCGCGTGGGCACGTGGCAAGCGGTGGTTCCTCCTGCTGCTGTTCCTGCCCCTGTTCCTGACGGCGAACGCGCAGAGCCGCAAGGACCTGGAGAAGAAGCGCGATGCCCTTGACAAGCAGATCCGCACCACCAGCGCCCTGATCGAGCAGGCCCGCAAAGAGCAGAAGAACACCGAGCAGCAATTGCACCTGCTCGACGCCCAGATCCGCCAGCGCGAGGAGTTGATCCGCACCATGAACGGCGAGCTCTTCAAGGTGGACCAGCAGATCCAAGAGACCGAGGCTGTGATCTCCAGCCTACGTGGCGACCTGGACCGGTTGAAGGAGGAATACGCCCGCATGGTGCAGTTCGCCTTCAAGCACCGCAACGCCAGTGACCGGCTCAGCTACCTGTTCAGCGCCGAGAGCTTCGCCCAGGCCTACAAGCGCTCCCGCTACCTCAGCCAGCTCGCCGAGCAACGCCAGCGACAGGCCACCCTGATCCTGGAGACCCAGCAAAGCCTCAGCGGCCGCATCGCCGAGCTCAAGGGCCACCGCACCGAGAAAGCCACCCTGCTGAACGCCGAAGTGGATGAACGCAAGCGCCTGACCCAGGACAAGGGAGGCCACCAGACAGCCTTGAGCACCTTGAAGAAGGAGGAAGGGCGCCTGAAGGAGACCCTGAAGAAGCAGAACAAGAAGAAGAGCGACCTGGAGTCCGCCATTCGCAAGGCCATCGAGGCCGAGATCCGCAAGAGCGCTCCGAAGCCGCCTCCCGGCACCAAGCCCCCCAAAGGTGGCGCGCCACCCAAACCCGCGCTAACGCTCACCCCCGAAGCACGCGAGCTTGGTGCCGACTTTGAAAAGAACAAGGGCAAGTTGCCCTGGCCTGTGGAGAAGGGCACCATCACAGGTCGCTATGGCCGGCAACCCCACCCCGTGCTCCGAGGCATCGAGATCAACAACAACGGCATCGACATCGCCTGCGAGAAGAACGCTGCGGTGCGTGCGGTGTTCCGTGGAGAGGTCAGCAGCATCATTGTTATCCCCGGCGCGGGCAAGGCCGTGGTGGTGAACCATGGTGCCTACCGCACCGTGTACACCAACCTGCGTGAAGCCACCGTGTCCAAGGGCCAGAAGGTCGATACCAAGCAGCAGGTGGGCGTGGTGATGACCGATGAAGAGGGTTCCGCGGCCCACATCGAGGTGTGGCGCATCACCGCCGAGGGTGACATGGGCACCGTGGACCCGGCGCCCTGGCTGTTCAAGAACTGAGGGCAGCCCAAAGCGCTACCTTTGCCCGGCATCGCTGGTCCGTCCACCTTTGGACCGCGCCGCCTACGACCATGGGAAAACTGGGTGTTATGGAGATCGTCCTCATCCTGCTCGTGCTGCTGCTTCTGTTCGGCGGCAAAAAGATCCCCGAGCTGATGCGTGGCCTGGGCAAGGGCATGAAGGATTTCAAGGACGCCCAGAAGGGTGAACCTTCCGACGACAAGCCCTGATCGGAACTTCCATTGCCCGGCATGGAATTCCCCCGCACGTTCGGCGAGGCACGCGCCCTGTTGCTCGATGGCCGCACCACCGCTACTGAACTGACCGACTTGGCGCTGCAGCGCGCCGGTGCTACCCAGCACCTGAACATCTACTTGGAATTGTTCCCGGATAGCGCTCGTACGCAAGCCGCGGCCGTGGACGCCAGGGTGAAGGCTGGTACCGCCGGTCCGCTCGCCGGCTGCATCATCAGCCTGAAGGACAACCTCTGTTACAAGGACCACAAGGTCAGCGCCAGCTCACGCATACTGGAGGGCTTCACCAGCATCTACAGCGCCACTGTGGTGGAACGCCTGCTCGCCGCCGACGCGGTGGTGATCGGCCGCACCAACTGCGACGAGTTCGCCATGGGCAGCAGCAACGAGAACAGCGCCTACGGCAAGGTCCTGAATCCGCTGGACCCCACGAAGGTCCCCGGGGGAAGCAGCGGGGGCGCCGCAGCCAGTGTGGCCGCAGGAACCTGCCACGTGGCTCTGGGAAGCGACACCGGAGGCTCTATCCGACAGCCAGCCTCTTTTTGCGGCATCGTCGGCTTCAAACCCACCTATGGACGTGTGAGCCGCTACGGCCTCATCGCCTTCGCCAGCAGCTTCGACCAGATCGGGCCCTTGGCGCATACCGCAGCAGATGCGGCAGCCGTACACACCGTGATCGCCGGACATGATCCGCGCGATAATACCAGCAGCTCGCGTCCAGTTGGAAGCGGCAATGGGCCAGGTGCCGAACCACTGCGCATTGCCTACTACCGCGAATGTGTGGAGCGACCCGGGCTGGACCCGGAGATCAAGGCCCATGTGCTGGCCCATATCGATCGTCTGAAAGCCGCTGGACATATCGTGGAGCCCATCGAGCTGCCCATGCTCGACCACTTGGTGCCTGCCTACTACATCCTGGCCACCGCCGAGGCCAGCAGCAACCTGGCCCGCTTTGATGGGGTGCGCTACGGGCACCGCAGCAAGCAGGCCAAGGGCGTTGACGAGACCTACCGCATGAGCCGCAGCGAAGGCTTCGGACCCGAGGTGAAGCGCCGCATCCTGCTCGGCACCTTCGTGCTCAGCGCGGGCTACTACGACGCCTATTACGCTCAGGGTCAGCGGGTCCGTCGCCTGATCCGAGACAATACCCTGAAGGCCTTCGAGCAATACGACCTGGTGCTCACTCCCACCTGCCCGAGCACGGCGTTCGGACATGGGGAGATCAGCGACCCGGTGGCCATGTACCTGCAGGACATCTTCACCGTGCAAGCCAATCTGGCCGGGGTACCCGCCGTGAGCCTGCCCACGGGCACCCACAGCAACGGCCTTCCCTTCGGCACGCAGCTGATGGCCAAGCCCTTCGCCGACGAGTGGATGATGGCCGTCTGTGACGACCTCTTCCCGGCTTAGCCTGTCCACACAGGGCTGTGGACGACCGCTCCCCACAACATCCACGGGCTTCCTACGTATGAAGGGTAACTTGCGCCCAATGGTACGTACCCCTCTTTTCCTTGCTGTTCTGGCCGTTTCGGCCGGGCTGTTCGCTCAGGATGGTCAGGTCCCTGCCGTGCCGGCCAACGACCCGGTGCTGGAGCAGCTCGATGAGCTGAGCCTGCTTCCCTGGCTGAAGAACGACCCTTTCGTGACCGACCCCGGTGTGCTGAACGTGCACCACTTCGCCGTGACCGATACCCCCAGCTACTCCGCTGAGGTCTACCGTCAACGCTTGTCGATCCTGGATGAGCGCACGCCCTTCAAGCTCACCTACAACGAGCAGGTGCAGTCCTACATCGACCTCTACGCCCGCCGGAAACGAGAGCAGACGGCCCGCATGCTCGGCCTGTCGGAGCTGTACTTCCCGGTGTTCGAGGAAGCCCTGGACCGCCATGGCATGCCCATGGAGCTGAAGTACCTGGCCGTGGTGGAAAGCGCCTTGTATCCCGGTGCCCGTAGTCGTGCGGCCGCTGTTGGCCTCTGGCAGTTCATGATCGGCACCGGACGCATGTACGGCCTGGAAGTGGATAGCTACGTGGATGAGCGGTGCGACATCTACCAGAGCACCGACGCCGCTTGCCGCTACCTGAAGGACCTCCACAGGATCTTCGGCAACTGGGAGCTCGCCTTGGCCGCCTACAACTGCGGTCCCGGCAATGTGAACAAGGCCATCCGTCGTGCTGGTGGTTCCGGTGACTACTGGAGCGTTTACAACAACCTGCCCCGTGAAACGCGCGGTTACGTGCCCGCCTTCATCGCCGTGAACTACATCTTCGCACATGCTGCGGAACACAACCTGTACCCCATCATCCCCAACTACTGTTCGTACGAGGTGGATACGGTGCAGGTCTGCTACCCACTGAACCTCGACCGTCTTGCACAGCTCACCGGCGCTAACGCCCAAGAACTGAAGGACCTCAACCCGATGTTCAAGCAGGGCGTGGTGCCTGACCTGCAGCAGTCCACGACGCTATACATGCCCCACCACATGGTGGATGAGTTCCTCGAAAGTGAGGACGCGATCATGTACAGCTATGTGCCCGATCTGAGCACACCTGCGCCCTACTCGGCTCCCACACGCAACACTGCAACGGCCTCCAATGGCTCAGCGAAGAAGTGGCACACCGTGCGCCGTGGCGAATCCCTGGGCACCATCGCGAACAAGCACGGCATCTCCGTGAAGCAGCTGCGTTCCATGAACGGCTTGCGCAGCGACAAGATCCATGCAGGACAGAAACTGGTGGTGAAGATGGGCGCCCCTGTGACCGCGACCACCGCTGAGGTCGCAACGCCCAAGCAGCCTGTGGACTCAGCTTCTGCAACACCGAAGCAGGATCAGGCCTTCGTCTATTACACCGTGCAACCCGGCGACACGCTGTGGGGCATTGCCCAACGCTATCCGGGCGTGACGGTGGATGACATCAAGCGCCTGAACAGCGACATGAACCTGCGCAAATTGCCCGTGGGTCGCAAGCTGAAGGTGCGTGTGACGGAGGGTTGATCGATTTGCGCACAGCGTTCGATCGCGGTGCCCGCTTCCCTATCCCCTCATCTTCAAGTACTAATCGGTCCATCTGACGCGTTGCTCGTGTGGGTCGTCGTCGCGTGTTGATAATTCGACGTACGCCCCGCCCGGCTGGTCGTCTATTTTGCGGTTGCCGGTTGAGTCGAAAAAGCCGTCGATCACACAACCATGGACCTCTCCCACATCCGTCCGTACACGCACAAGCCCTGCCGCTTCAAGCTCCGTTCGGGCAAGGAGGTGTTCGGTGTGATCTGGGAAGTGGAGACCACCGATAAGACCGGTCTCGTGGGCGAAAGCAAGCGCCTGTACTTTGCCAGTATCCGCGACTACGAGCGCCTGCAGCAAGACACCCTTCAGCCGATCCAGGTGTGGCCCATGCAGGCCGACGAGATCGTGCATGTGGAGAGCATCGCGAGCTGAGGACCTTCCTCTTTGGCCTTGGTAACGCTAGGCCAACCCTGCCTCCTGCACAAGGAACGCGTAGATCAACGCCACTTCCTTCAGCCGTTCGAAGCGACCACTCGCTCCGCCGTGGCCAGCTTCCAGATTGGTCACCATCAGGATCGGTGCTTCACCTTGCTGATGTGCACGGAGACGTTGCACCCATTTCGCCGGCTCCCAATACTGAACTTGGCTGTCGTGGAATCCGGTGAGGACGAGCATGGACGGATAGGCCGCATCACGCACGTTGTCGTACGGTGAATACGTGAGCATGCGCTCGTACGCGGCCTTCTCGTTGGGATCACCCCACTCATCGAACTCGCCGGTGGTGAGCGGGATGCTGTCGTCGAGCATGGTGCTCACCACGTCCACGAAAGGCACTTCCGCGACGATCGCTTTCCACAGGTCCGGACGCATGTTCGCCACAGCACCCACGAGCAATCCGCCTGCGCTACCGCCCATGCAGAACAAGCGCTTCGCATCGCCATACCGCTCCTTCACCAGGAACTCCGCACAGTCGATGAAGTCAGTGAAGGTGTTGAGCTTGTGCTCCATACGACCCTGCTCATACCACGTGCGGCCCAGGTCCTCGCCGCCACGGATGTGCGCGATGGCGAACACGAAGCCGCGGTTCAACAAGCTCAAGCGCGCGCTGCTGAAGGTCGGCTCCACGTTGATGCCGTAACTCCCGTAGCCGTAGAGCAAGAGCGGCGCCGTGCCATTGAGCGGTGTGTCTCGGTGATGCACGATGCTCATGGGCACCCGCGCGCCATCGCGAGCGGTCACCCACACGCGTTCGCTCATGTAGTCCTGTGCGTTGAACACGCCGACCACCTCTTGTTGTTTCAAGAGCGTATCCGCCAGCGTGTCCATGTCGTGTTCATACACGGTGCTCGGCGTGGTGAGCGACGTGTAGCCGTAGCGGAAGCGGTGCGTATCCCACTCGGGATTGGTGCCGGAATAGGCCACATAGGCCGGGTCGTGGAACTGGATCTCATGCTCTACGCCGGTGCTGAGCCTGCGAATGCGCAAGTGCGTAAGGCCTTCGCGCCGCTCGCTGATCACCAGGTGGTCCTTGAACAGGTCGATGTCCTCCAGTAGCACATCCTCGCGATGCGGGATCACCTCGGTCCACTTGCCACGGTCGGCATGATCCGCCTCCGCGCAGTGCATCAGACGGAAGTTCTTCGCGTTCCAGTTGGTGAGGATGTGGAAGCCGTCGGGGCCATGCAGGATGCTGTGTTCATGCTCGGCCTCACGCGGTAGGAACACGAAGAAGTCGCCCATTGGATCGCTCACTGGCAGCATCCAATGTTCGCTGCTCAGTGTGCTGTCGGTAGCGATGGTGATGTACTTGTCGCTGCGGCTGCGGTACACGTCGCAACTGAAGGCCTTGTCCTTCTCGTGGAACACTTCCACGTCGGTCTCCTGGTCTGTGCCCATCACATGTCGGAAAACCTTGAAGCTGCGCAAGGTCTTGTCCTTGCGGCTGTAGAAGAAGGTCTTGTCGTCGGCGAAAGCGCCACCGCCACTGGTGCGTGTGATCACATCCGGCAGCTCTTCGCCCGTGCTGAGGTCGCGGAAGCGGATCTCGTACTGCCGACGGCTCACCGTGTCTATGCTGTACGCTACCAACCTGTTCGTCGGCGAGATCTCGTAGTCGCCCAGGTCGAAGTAGTCGTGGCCCTTGGCCAAGGCGTTCTCATCCAGGAAATCCGTAAAGCGTTCCTGTGCGGGAATGTCCTCTTCGCCCGGTACCGCCGGCATGCGCATGTGCACAGGATACTCCTGTCCGGCCTCGTAACGGAAGGTGTACCAGTAGCCGTTCTCACGGTACGGCACGCTCATGTCCGTTTCCTTGATGCGCCCCTTCATCTCCTGATAGAGCGTGTCGCGGAGCGCCTTCACTGGAGCGAGCAACACGTCGGAATAGGCGTTCTCGGCCTTCAGGTGATCGATCACGCGCTGCGTGTGCGCATCGGGCACCTTGGCCTCCCGCTGTGCTTCACTGAGGCGCAGCCAGAAATACGGGTCAAGGCGCGTGTGCCCGTGGGCGGTGATGGGGTGCGGCTCCTGCTCGGCCAAAGGGGCCTTGGGCGTGGTGATCGTGCTCATCGGAAAGGTCGGCCGTACCGGGTGTTCGTACCCCCGGCGCAAGGCGGGGCGCAAGTTACTCGGCAGCTAGCCCAGCACTTGGTGCAACACGGCCGGTGAACGCAGCTCACCGAGGCCTTCCAAATGCATTCGGTAGTACAGCAGCAGTTGGTCCAACAGCAACCGACGGACGGGGCCCGGGATCCGCAGAGCATGGGCGTCGGGTCCGGCCCGCAACAGCTCCGCCAACGCATGGCTTTGCGGCGGCCCGATGACATGGCCATGCGCATGGGAAGCCTCAACGAAGCGCCCTTCCCGCAGATCGAAATGGTCCGCCTCATCCACAGGTGGCTCTGGATCGATGCCCAGGTGGCGGCTCAGTTCCACAAGAAAAAGCAGGGGGAAGTGCGAGAGGTCTTCTGCTGTATCCAAGGATTCCAAGGCCTCCTGCAGGAATTCGAAGAGCGCCGGGTCCGCTGATTCTTCGCGCAGCACACGCACCAACAGCTCTTGCACGAACAACGCGACCGTGCCACGCACGGGATCCATGGACAGGTTGGTGTAGGGCCGCTCTACGCGCACTTCGCGCAGCTGATGCAGGTCGCGATCGGCCGTTTCGGTCACCACCAATTCCACGCGGGACAATGCTTGAAGGGCCGCCATGCGAGAGGGGCCTTTGCCACCGGTACGCACCATGTAGCTCCGCAGTCCGAACGATTCGGTGAAGGCTTTGAGCACGAGCCCACGGTCCCCATGCCGGATGGTCCGCAGCACGATGGCCCGGGTGGTCTGAAGCATGGTCCTAAGCGCTCAACGCACCACCATCACCTTGGTGTTGCACTTGAACTCTCCGGTGTCGTCACTGGCGAAGATCAAGTACACCCCGGTGCTCACGCGCTCGCCGCTCATGTTGGTGGCGGGCCAGATCGCCTGCCCACCCAAGGAGCGCGCGCGGTACACGAGGTTGCCGGCCACATCGGTGATGCGTACATCGCTGTCCGCCACAAGCCCAGTGATCGCCACGGGTCCGCTGTAGGTCTCACGCACCGGGTTGGGGAACACGGTAGCACAGTCACTGTCCTTTGCTCCTTCGATGGCATCGCCCCGGTAGCTGATGATGCCTTGGTCAGTACCCAAATACACCTCACCCGTTACGCCATCGATGGCGATGCTGAGCACGTTGTTGCTGGGCAAAGGGCTGTTGCCCATGGTGAAATGAAGGACCTGCTCGGTACCATCAGGGGATACGAGATAGGCACCGCTGCTCTGCGTACCCAGCCATTTGCGGTTCGCTCCGTCCACCGCGATCGCGCTCACCGCCTCGGTCTCCAACAGGATCTGCACGTTCCCGTCCTGTTCGATCAGGATCTGCTGGCAATCGAAATTGTCCCCGCTGAACACAGCATCGGGGTTGTAGAACACGGCCACCCCCTTGCCGGTGCCGATCCAGACCTCGTTATCCGCATCCTCCGCGAGCGAGAACACGTCCAGGGAGGGCAGCTTGCCTTGCCCTTCGTAGGTGGTGAGCACCTTGTACTGATCGTCCGCAGGGTCGGTGATGGTGCCTCCGTCGTTGAACACGACCATGCCATTGCTCCGCGGACGCAGCAGCCACTTCAAGCCGTTGTCCGCAGCCAGGATATCGCTCACCAGGTTGTTGTTGTTGAGCACGGAGCCGGGATCATAGGCCCGCCAGCTACCGCTCGCGGTACGCACGCTGATGGGTGCGTCCGCGTTCGCGTTGCTGATCCACAGGTTGCCGTCCTTGTCGAAGTCCAGCCCGGCCACGTTCACCTTCGTCGTGCCGCTGCTGGTCTCGTAGCCAAGGGTGCTGTTGTCCGCGTAGTAGTAGCCTTCCACATGGCGACCACGCAGCTCCATCAACCCATCATCCCAGGTGCCTACGAACACGTGGTCGGGGTCCTCGGGGTCCACGGCCACGGCCATGATGTCGTTCACCGTTCCTCCGAAGGCGTTGACCCCGGTGTTGTACAGCGCATCGTTCGACTTGTCCGTGGTGTACCAATCACCGTTCACATAGCTGTGCACGCCGTCCTTGAGGAACTGATTGCTCCAGTTGCCCGCCACGGCCCCGGTGGCCACATAAAGCGCCCCTGCCGCCGCGTTCATCCGGTAGGCGTTCACGTTGGTGGGACCGTCCGGCGTGATGATCTGGTAGTTGTCGCTGCGCACCAGCCCGATCTGTGTGTCGGCGATCCAGCTGAAGCCGGCCGGGGTGCGCACCGCCTGTGCCGGAAAGGCGCCGTTCGGCGAATAGGCCCCGTAGCTGTTCACCTCCACCATGCTCGTGTTGTAGACCTGCACGTTGTACTTGTGCGGCACCACCACGAACTGCCCGTCAGCGCTCACATTGTAGTTGAGGTTCCGCCAGCCGAACAAGCTGCTGAAACGCTGCCAGGATCCGTCGTAAATGAACAAGGTGTCCCCTTCATCAATGTTGGTGCGCTGGTTGGCAAGGAGCTTCCCTGCGAAGCTCACCACCGCGCTGTACTTGCCATTGGGCTGCGGAATGTCCGTGCGCTTGGTCCAGTTGGTGAAGGCGGCCAGGTTCGGTTCGTTGCGCCAAGCAGCATAGAGCCCGGCATCCGTGGCAGCGAAAAGGCTGTCGTTGTGGAAGGTGAGCCCGTTCACCTGCAACTGTGAGCCTCCCGGGCCAATGAGCCAGGTCTCGCGCACCTCCAGCACCGCCAGGTCCACCACCACGATGCCGAAACCGCAGCTCAGGTAGGCCGTGGTGCCGTCGAAGAGGATGTTGTAGATGCCCTTGTCGCCGATGATGCTGCTGCGGCGGATGTCGCTCAGGTTGCTCCCTTTCCCGTTGCGGAGCACATCCAGGTTGCCGTTCTCGTAACCCACCACAAGGGCTTGGAGGGCACTGTTCCAAGCCATGGTGTTGATGTTCACATCGCTCAACGCGTTCGCCTTGGTGTAGCGGTCGATCTCGTTGGTGGCCGGGTCGAAACGAAAGATCGCGGCCTTGGTGGCGCAATAAGCCACGGAGCTTTCCGTCGTGGCCACAGCGACGGCCTTGTTGTACGGAAAGTGGTCGCGCCACTGACCGATGGCGGTCTGGGCGGACACGTGGGCCACCACGACGGAGGCCAGAAGTGCAGGAAGCGTGCGGAGCAGGGACATGGCCATGGGGGTCGACGGACCTTGCGATAACGCACAAGCCGCCGGATCGTTGTCATGCGCAAGGTAGCGCGCGGAAAAGCTGTGACGGAAGCCTAAGCAAGCTTGGCCCCCTGAAATGACCGATGCCCCGAAAGGCCGGGGCATCAGCTGTTCGAGGTCGCGTGCGGATGGCAGGGCAGCCGGTGTTGGGGGGCCGTCCGATCATCAGCTACCCCGGTCTTCGACCGTGAGGGGGTCATTTCAAAGGGCTGTTCGGCTTCAAGCTAGCTTGGCCGACCAACCCCTTGAAATCACCGATGCCCCGGAAGACCGGGGCATCAGCTGTTCGAGGTCGCGTGCGGATTCGAACCGCAGTAGCAGCTTTTGCAGAGCTGTGCCTAGCCACTCGGCCACGCGACCGTCAAGTGGGCTGCGAAGATAGAAGGTTCACGCTTCCGCGCTGAAGCCGCCTCAACCTTCCACTTGGTAGACGGCCTGGTCCACATCGCCTTGCACCGGTGGACGCTCCTTCACCAAGCGCACACGCCAATGGTAGGGCGCGTTCCATTCCGCCTTCAGTGCGTCCAGGATGCGGCGGGCCACGTGCTCGATCAGCGCGCTACGCTGGGCCATCTGTTCCTTGACAATGGCGGTCACGCGGCCGTAATCCACCGTCACGGAAAGGTCGTCGGTCGCCTCGGCGTGGGCGAAGTCCCCTTCCACCTGTACATCCACGCGGTAGTGTCCGCCGATGCGCGCCTCTTCCGCCAAGCAGCCGTGAAAGGCGAAGACCCGGATGCCGTTGACCTCGATCAGGCCCATGCGCGGCAATGGTCGAGCCCGGCCTTCAGGCGGGTGATCACCTCATCGCGACCCAGCAGCGCGCTCACATCGAACATCCCAGGCCCCTGCATGCGGCCCGCCACGAACAGGCGGTACAGCGGCATCACCTGGCCGATCTTCAGGCCTTGGGCGCCGAGCACTTCGTTGAAGGTGCTCTCCAAGGCCACTGGCGTCAGATCAGCCATTCCGGCCAGCGTGGTGATGTAGGCTTCGATCGCGGGGGCGGCTTCCGCTTTCCAACGCTTCTTCAGTTCCGCTTCAGCCTCCGCATTGTCCTTTAAGGGCGAGCCCGTGGTGAACAAGTAGGTGCCTTCCAGCATGTCGTCCACGAAGGTGGCCCGCTCCTTCAGCAGCAAGGCCGCCTGGGTGGCCCGCTCCACGGTGGTGTCGATGCCCTTGGTCTTCAGCTTCGCCTGCAACTGCGCACCCAGTTCGGCATCGGGGTGCATGCGCAGGTATTGCTGGTTGAACCACTTGGTCTTCTCCGGATCGAAACGGGCGCCGCCCTTGTGCACCCGTTCGAGGTCGAAGAACTGCACCATCTCGGCCAGCGTCATGATCTCCTGGTCGGTGCCGGGGTTCCAGCCCAACAGGGCCAGCATGTTCACGAAGGCCTCGGGGTAGTAGCCACGCTCGCGGTAACCACTGCTCTGCTCACCGCTGGTGGGGTCCGTCCAGTTCAGGGGGAACACCGGGAAGCCCAGGCGGTCGCCATCACGCTTGCTGAGCTTGCCGTTGCCATCGGGCTTCAGGATCAGCGGCAGGTGCGCGAACTGTGGGCGTTCCCAGCCGAAGGCCTCGTACAGCAGTACGTGCAGCGGCGCGCTGGGCAGCCACTCTTCCCCCCGGATCACATGGGTGATGCGCATCAGGTGGTCGTCCACGATGTTGGCCAGGTGGTAGGTGGGCATGCCATCGCTCTTGAACAGCACCTTGTCGTCGATGTTGGCGCTGTGCACCACCACCCAACCCCGGATCAGGTCCTCGAAACGCACCTCCGCATGGCGGGGCACCTTCAGGCGGATCACATGCTCATCGCCCCGCGCCAGGCGCTCCTTCACCTCGTCGGCGCTGAGCGTAAGGCTGTTCTTCATGTGCTCGCGCGTTACCGCGTTGTAGGCTGGCGCGGCCACACCGGCGGCCTTCAGCCGTTCACGCATGGCATCAAGCTCCTCGCTCGTGTCGAAGGCGTAGTAGGCCTTGTCGGCGGCGATCAGCTGGTCGGCGTACTGGCGGTACAGGGCTTTGCGGTCGCTCTGGCGGTAAGGGCCATCGGGGCCGCCGACCCACGGGCTTTCGTCGGGCGTCAGTCCGCACCAATCGAGGGCTTCACGGATGTATTCCTCGGCACCGGGCACGAAGCGCGCCTGGTCGGTATCCTCGATCCGCAGCAGGAACTGGCCGCCGTGTTTGCGGGCGAAGAGGTAGTTGTACAGGGCAGTGCGCACACCGCCCATGTGCAAGGGGCCGGTGGGGCTGGGGGCGAAACGGACGCGGACGGACATCGATGGTTCTGTTGATCCTTCACCAGTTCAGGCAACGCGCATGGGCGAAGGGGCTGCGAAGGTAGCCTTGGCGCAGGAACGCGATCTGCGGCGGACCACACGATGGGGAGGCGGTTCCGCATGCTGCGAAGCTCCACACCAAGCCATCCTTGCTAGTTTTCGCCATGCGGCCTCTGCTCTTCCTTCTCGGCATCCTCTTGCTTCTTGTGCCCGAGATCCTGCGTGTGTACTACATCATGCCCTTCCCCGGCAGCCAGGAGGATGTGGCCACGGACCTGCGGCAGGTGGACATCGCCTACTGGCTGCACACCAACATCTGGTGGGTACGGCTCATCGGACTTGCGCTGATCATCGGCCCCTGCCTGCACTACATCCGCCAGGGCAACGGGTGGAAACGCCTTGCTGTTGTTGTGCCGGTCGCGCTGGCCGCCACGGTGTTCTACCTGTTCAACTTCAAGTTCATGGCGGACGCGATGTTCCTTCCGGTGGAACAGAAAGCCATGGCACCAGTGAAGTTGAACGACTCGAACGCCCGTGACCTGGTGATCGCTGTGGAAAGGAACGGCGATGCGCGCGCCTACCCCATCGAACTGATCGGCTACCACCACCAAGTGCTCGATACCATTGACGGCGAACCCGTGATGGTGACCTACTGCACGGTCTGCCGCACGGGCCGTGCGTTCAGTCCGGTCGTGAACGGCGAGCCCGAGTCCTTCCGCCTCGTGGGCATGGACCACTACAACGCCATGTTCGAGGACAGCCGCACGAAGAGCTGGTGGCGGCAGGCAACAGGCGAGTGCATCGCAGGGCCGCTGAAAGGGCAGTTGCTTGCCGAGGTGCCCTCGCAACAGATGACGCTCGCTGAATGGTCAAGCGCGCACCCCAACACGCTGGTGCTGCAACCGGATCCGAGCTTCCTCGACCAGTACGCAGGGCTGGAGGACTACGACGAAGGCACCATCGCTTCTTCGCTGGAAGGTCGCGACACCGCCAGCTGGCAACCGAAGAGTTGGGTGGTGGGCGTGGTGCATAACGGCGTGGCAAGAGCCTATGATTGGAACGACCTGATGGAAATGCCGCGCTACACCATGGCCGATCCAAGCGCAAGCCCGGAACACCAGACCCTCGATACGCTCGGTGGAGATACCATCTGCGTGATCGTGGATGATGCAGGCGGGTTCAGGGTCAACCGATGCACGGTCCAGCACGAAGACGTCTTGAACATCGGCGATGGGGCGTCACAGAACCAGTACGTTCGGAAAGAAGCCATCCCCGCCTACCAGGAGTTCTGGCACAGCTGGCGCACCTTCCACCCGAACACCACGCGCTACATGACGAGGCAGTGACTGCTACAGCCTTGGGTTGAACGGAATTGTGCATTTTCACATTCGCCCATTCTCCGCGTCCCTCATGGCCCACGACCCCCTCTTCGAACAACGGATCGCCAACGCGCTCCTCGCCCAAGGCGTGAAGGCTGAACCCAAGAAGATGTTCGGCGGCGTGGCCTTCATGGTGAACGGGAACATGAGCGTGGGCATCACCAACAAGGGCGCCTTCATGGTGCGCATCGCTCCGGACCGTCACGAAGAACTGATCGAACTTCCAGGCGCCGGACCCATGGACTTCACGGGTAAGCCCATGAAGGGCTTCCTGTTCGTGGACGCTGTTGCCGTGAGCCGAAAGGCCGCGTTGGACAAGTGGGTGAAGCTCTCGCTCGAACACATACTATCGCTTCCGAAGAAGGTTCCGAAGCGCTCGACCACGGCCAAGCGCTCTTCGACGCAAGCGCCGAAAAAGAGCACATGATCTCCGTGCCTGTCCAGATCCGCTCGTCGCGTTCGTCAAGCACATAGAACCACGGCAATACCGTCGTGGACCAACCTAACAACCGATGAGCAAGTACATGTTCCTTTTCCGTGGTGGTGTGAACAACCAGGAAGCTTCGCCCGAACAGATGCAGGCGAGCATGATGAAATGGAAGGTCTGGATGGAAACCTTGACCGCGAAGGGCAAGATGCTGGGCGGCGAACCGCTTGAGGGCGGTGGAAGGGTGCTCAGCGGTAAGGACAAGAAAGTGACGGATGGTCCTTTCGCCGAAAGCAAAGAGGTGGTGGGTGGCTACTTGATCGTCGAGGCCGGCGACCTGAACGAGGCCGCGGAGTTGAGCACAGGCTGCCCCATCTTCGAGGTTGGCGGCAGCGTGGAAGTGCGGCCGCTGATGAGCATGAGCATGTGACCTCCACTTCCCTCGATACCAACGCTTTGGCCGATCATCTTTTCCGTCGCGAGGCGGGAAAGATGGTGGCCGCGTTGACGCGCCTTTTCGGACCACGCTACCTCGAGCTAGCCGAGGATGTGGTGCAGGAGACCCTGTTGAAAGCCCTGAAGGACTGGCCGTTCAGAGGCGTACCCGACCAACCGGCCGCTTGGCTGCACCGTGTGGCCCGTAACCTGGCCATCGACCACCTGCGGCGGCATGCGCGAGGGCTGGAACTGTTGAAAGAGAACGCCGCTCTGCTGCGCAGCGAGTGGACTCTTTCGCTCACCGTGAACAGCACCTTGGATGAGGCGACGATCAACGACGATCAGCTGCGGATGATGTTCGCGTGCTGTCACCCGACGCTTCCTGCTGAACAGCAAGTGGCGCTCGCCTTGAAAACGCTTTGCGGCTTCGGCGTTCCGGAGATCGCGCGTGCGTTCCTGACCAATGAGGAGACCATCAACAAGCGTTTGTACCGCGCCCGTGAAGCCTTCCGGAAGCTGGGGCGACTGGATCTACCCGCGCACAATGACCTGCCTGCTCGGCTCGGACAAGTGCTGTCCACCATCTACCTGCTCTTCAACGAAGGCTACAAGGCCGCACGACACCGCGACCTGGTCCGCGAGGACCTGATCGAAGAGGCGCTGCGCCTTTGCCGTCTCCTGCTGGACAACCCCAGCACCGCGCTGCCCAACGTGCACGCCTTGATGGCGCTGATGGTCTACCACGCCGCACGGTCCGATGCGCGGGTCGATACACACGGCGAGATCATCCTGCTGCAGGACCAGGACCGCTCCCTTTGGGACAGGGAACTCATCGCCCTGGCGAACCACCACCTGGATCAAGCCTCCCTCAGTGATCGGTCCACTTCCTATCCCCTTGAGGCCGCCATTGCCGCTTCGCATGCGAACGCTCCCACCTATGCGGATACGGACTGGACAGGCATCATACGCCTCTACGACGAGCTGTTCCGCCGGAACCCCTCTCCGATCGTTGCGCTGAACAGGGCCATCGCCTTCGCCGAGCGCGACGGAGCGGACAGAGGCCTGCAAGCGCTCACGCTGATCACCGGCTTGGAAGAGCACCACTTGTTCCATGCGGTGCGGGGTGAGCTCATGATCCGAACAGGTGACCACGCAGGTGCGCACCTGGCATTGGAGCAAGCTCTTCTCTTCACCGATTCGCCGGCAGAGCGACACTTGCTGGAACAGAAGCTTGCCCGGTTGACGAAGGGTTGAGTCGTGCTCCACATTCCCTCATTTGCCCATTTCCACTTTCTCGCTTTCCGCCGCCTTCCACAGCGAACTGCTAGCTTGGCGGTGAACCACGCTTCATGGAAGGACTCCTGCTCATTCTGCTCATCGTCATCCTGATCCTGGTGATCGGCACCAAGAACCGCATGGCCGCGGTGGAACGCGAACTGCAGACCACCCGGCTCCAGATGCAGGAGCTGATGAAGATGCTCGCCAAGCGTGTGGCCGGGGAAAAAGGGCCGGCGGCTCCCCCGCAGCAAGCCGACGCTACCGCACCACAAGTGCGACCCGAGCCCGTCGCCGCAACAACACCAGCTCCCGAAGCGCCCACCTCGCTCGGCGGCATCCCGTTGGAGCACGAACGTTTCGTGGGCGCGGTGGAAGAGGAGAAGCCACCGATCATCACGCCGCCTCCGGTGTTCAGCCCAGCACCCGAGCCTGTTCCTGCACCACGGCCGTTGCTGATCACCGAACCAAGACCCTTGCTCCCCGAGGAACCAGCGACCACTTCCACATTCGCACATTCCACACCTCCTCCACCACCGCGTCGCCCCTCCTTCCTGGAGCGCAATCCCGACCTGGAGAAGTTCATCGGCGAGAACCTCATCAACAAGATCGGCATCGCCATTCTGGTGCTCGGACTGGGGTTGCTGCTGGACTACGCCATTGGCAAGGGTCTCATCAGCGATACGGTATTGACGCTCATCGGCATCGCCAGTGGCGGTGTGCTGCTCTTCGTGGCGCATCGCCTCCGCGACAACTTCCGCGCCTTCAGCTCGGTGCTGGTGGGCGGTGGGCTTGCAGTGCTCTACTTCAGCATCGCGTTCGCGTTCCAGAAGTTCCACATCATCGGGCAGACAGCTGCATTCGCCATCATGGTCGGCATCAGTGCGTTGGGCGTACTGCTCACGTTGGTGTACGACCGTCGTGAACTGGCGGTGATCGCGCTGCTCGGCGGCTTCGCAACGCCCTTCATGGTCAGCACCGGTGATGGCAACTACAAGGTGCTCTTCACCTACCTGCTGATCCTGAACGCGGGCATGCTGGCGCTCGCCAACTTCAAGAAGTGGCCCATCATCAACATTCTGTCCTTCGCGCTCACCTGGCTGCTGTTCGGCACCTGGGCCTTGGTGTCCTTCGGCGGTATCGAGCCGGAGCCCGTGTGGCCGGCCATGGGTTTCGCCACGGCCTTCTACGCGGTGTTCTTCGCCATGATCCTGCTGTACGACCTGCGGCACCGCACGGCCTTCAAACCGCTGGACTATTCGCTCTTCCTGCTGAACACGGCCCTCTTCTTCAGCCTCAGCATGCGCTTCCTCAGCGAGCTGGACACGCGCGTTGGTGGCCTGCTCTGCGTACTGCTCGCTGCGGTGAACGTGGTCTTCGCCCTGCGCTTCTTCCGTGATGAGCGTGTGCCACGCAACCTCGTGTACCTGCTGATCGGCATCGTGCTCACCTTCATCAGCCTGGCCGCACCGATCCAGCTCGATGGCAACTACATCACCCTGTTCTGGGCCGCGGAAGGCGTGCTGCTCGTGTGGTTCGCGCACCGCTCCGGCATCAAGCTCGTGGAACGCGCCAGCATGGCCGTTACCGTGCTCATGGTCATCAGCCTGCTCATGGACCTCGGCCTATACAACGCACCGCGCCACATCGCCATGCTGCCGTTGGTGAACCGCTTGTTCATCACCGGTCTTGCTGCCATTGGTTCACTTGTGTTGCAGCACCGACTGTGGGCCAATTGGGCGCGTGAACACGAACCGCTCTATGGGCTCAGCGTGGGCTCACTTCGCGGCATCTACGCCGCTGCTGCCACCGTGCTGGGCTTCATCGTGGGCCTGCTCGAACTGAACTATCAGTTGGACCGTTTCCTGCCCGACGGCAGCGTGGCCATGGCGGAGATGGCCTTCATCCTCCTCTACCTGCTGCTCGTGGACCGCTTCACACGCAACGCCGTGAGCGCTGTCCGCTACTTCGTGGGCGGACTTTTCGGTCTTGCCTTCCTGCTCTTCATCACCTGGCACTACGACATGGGCATGAAACAGCTGAAGCAATACCTGATCGGCGGGGATGACCTGGGTCACATGCTAACGCACTATGCCGCACTCGCGCTCCTGGTGGCCCTCATCATGCGCGTGATGCGCTGGTCACGCGAGGTGCTACAGGTGCGCTCCTCCAACTGGAACGTATACGCATGGGCCATGTGCGCCTTGCTCGTCATCATCGCGAGCCAGGAGCTCGACCACATCCTGCTCGCCATGCAACCGGCGTCCGAAGATCCGTACACGATCCACCACGCGCTCTACAAGGCCCGCACCGCCGGCTACCCGATCCTCTGGGGCGTGGGCAGTTTCCTGTTCATGACCTACGGAATGAGGGCCCGCCTGCGCATGGTGCGCATCATCGCGCTCACGCTCTTCGGCATCACGCTCGTCAAGCTCTTCCTCTTCGACATCAAGGGCGCTTCCGAAGGGGCACGCGTAGCGGCGTTCATCAGCCTCGGCGTGCTGTTGCTCGTGATCAGCTTCCTCTACCAGAAACTGAAAGTGTTGCTGAAGGATGATGCCGATGCACCCACTGAATAACTCGATGAAACGGAGCGCTTCTGCTCATCCCCCGCGCCCCGACCACAGGGAGGGAAACAGCGAGGGGGTGGAGGGGGAGCTGCAACGCGTTCCGCGCTACCGAAATTCAACCAGCACGGTGCTGCTCTTCTGTGCCCTGACCGCTGCCCTTTCCGCAAGCGCACAACACCCCCACTGGCGCACCACCATCGGACCGGTCGAACGCAACGGCCACCACCTCATCCTGCTTTCGCCCGAGGTCGTTGCGCGCTCCCAGGCTTCGCTGAACGACATCCGCCTCCTCGCGCCGGACAGCACCCTTGTTCCCTACCTCACCCGCACCGAACCGGAACGCGTGAGCGAGGTGCGTGCTGTGCCCTTCTCCATCCTGCGCAACGAACGCGTCGGTAAGCGCACCGTGGTCGAGTTCGAAGTGCCTGCGGGCACCTTGATGGACGGTTTCGAGCTCGGCATCCGCAACGCGCAGGTGAACAAGAGCGCCCGCATCACCGGCAGCGACGACCGCACGCACTGGTTCATGGTGAAGGACGAAGGCCTCGCGCTTTCCGGCGATGGCGCCGCACGCGGACTGCGCTGGATGGACCTGCCCCTCAGCGACCACCGCTACTACCGCATCGAACTGAACGACTCGCTCACCGCGCCCGTGCAAGTGCTGGGCGTGGGCCACACCGTACAGGCGCGTAGCGAAGGGCAGTACGTCAGCGCGGGCAACGTGCGCTGGGACAGGCACGAAGAAAAGGGCCGCACCGTGTTCCGGATCTACGGCGATCATCCGTTGGTGATCGACCGGCTCCGCTACACCACCAGCGACACCTTGCCCTACCAACGGCAGGCAGAGCTCGCCACCATGCGCAGCGCACTGGCGCACCGAACGCAAACGCCGCAAGGTGCTGCACACCTGGCGAGGACTTCGGCACACGCTCCATGGCCTCCTACCAACGCGCGGTGATCGAAGGCCCGCACGTGGCCGTGGATACGCTCTACATCGAGGTGGAGAACGGCGACGACCGACCGCTCGGATCACGGCGCTCGATGTGCTTCAGCTTCAACGTTCCCTGATCGCACCGCTCACCGCCGGGATCACTTACGCGCTCACCACCGGCGATCCCCAGGCCAACGCCCCGCACTTCGACATCGCCCATTTCCGCGACAGCCTGCCTGCGCCCATCGACACGCTCACGCTCGCCGCGCTCAGCGCGATCCCCACGCCCGTGTCCGCAGAGAAACCCTTCGACCCGTCCACGCTCTGGCTCTGGATCGCGATCCTGGTGGTGGGTGGGCTTTCGGCCTTCGGGGCGGTACGGGCGTTGCGGAAGCAGGCCTGACCAACCGCGCCCGCCTCCTAACCACAGCTACTCGAACGGCACTTCGGAATTGCTACCGAGTGCCTCCTTCACCAGCTTCTGCAAAACGCCATGCCACCGGAAACCCTCCGTGGTCCGCAGGGCCGATGATCCGTCCTGATCCCGAGATTTGCTGCACAGACGGACCGCCATGTTACCAGCCCCGGATACCATCCACCAATGCCCTCACTGCAATGCCAAAGCACGCAAGTCCAACCTTCTCAGTGGGAATACCTTCGGTTCACAGTTGTGGTCAGATGGCTATATGCATGCGCCCATGTTGCCGGAAATGGTGCAGGTAACCCGTTGTCCCGGTTGCCGCCGCATCTATTGGTTGGCGGATGCTCAAGAGCTTCGGGTTGTTCCCGGGCCGGTCTTTGAAGAGCAGGAAGTGGTGGTGAAACGGAAGTGGTGGTTCGGAACGCGAAAGGAGAAACGGAGTAGTTACAGACCATCGCCGTTGGCCGACCTGCCGAAATTGGAACACCTTGATGCAGATGGCTTGGTGGACGCACTTGCTGAGATCACAATAGGTTCTTCCCCGGGAAGCGAAGAGTACTTGCGAACCAAGATCTGGTGGGCCTACAACGACAGTTTCCGGAATGAACCGAGTGCCAGCACTGCACCTCTGCAGGAAGATGACCACCGCATGAACTTGGAAGCGTTACTCCCGCTGATCGATGCGGATGACGACCAGGGGCGGTTGAAGAGTGCGGCTGTCCTATTGGCCCTGGGACGGTTCGGATACGCACGAGCCGTTGCTGAAGAGGTTGTTGATAAGCGACTCGTGCCGTTTAAGGCAAAGTTCATCGAAGCGGCGGAAGGCCATCATGGTCGTGTATTCCGGTTACGGTGACTTCCACCCCATGTTCCGTCTCGATCCAGTGAACAGCGCCAACCAGTGTTTTAGTCAATTCGCTGAGTAGCTCCTGATGATGAGTCACCTAAGAGCCTATCACCCCTCAATACCGGACTTTCCACCACGAATGAGAACTCCTTGTCGAGCTGGCTCATATACCTCCGCACCTGAGCGTCCATCTGTGGACCATTCAGAATTTCCTTATCTGTAATGATGATCGTATTCCGTCGCGCACGGCTTGTAGCAACGTTGAACAACCGGCGTTCTAGCGACCAGCTGTAGAACGTGTTGGGCACTACGTAGATGGTAACGTCGGTGGTCAGTCCCTGTACCCTGGATACCGTTTCCACCAACACGTTCCTTCGGTAGCCAAGAGTTTGGAATACTCCGCGTTGAAGTGCTTTGGCGGTTTCTACGAACGGTGCCAATACCGCGATGTGTAAAGCCTCCTCCAAAGCAATCAATTGGCTCACCAAGCCCACCGCGAGGAGAACCGAGTTCTTGGGCCTGCGGTCGCCCATGGCAAGCTCAGCCTTCAATAGAGTAGGCCCGCCTGCAGGATTGAAATACTTGCCGTCTCAATGGGCATTTCGGGATAGCTCGAACGACCTGCCTTGGCTACTCTGGACTTAAGGGTATCATTGTAGAACAGACCGGTATAATGCGCTGACCTCTCTGCGAAGCGGTGTGTCTCGGTCAGCTGGAAGGTCGGAATAGATCCGCAAGCGGAAAGCGTTCGAAGACCATCGACAAGAGTAACTGTGCCACGTCGCTCGACAACATCCGCGTTCATGGTTATCACTGGAGGGAGCTGCCTCACATCACCGATCCAGATGTTCTTCCTGCCCAGAAGCTTCGATGCACCCAGCATCGCCAACAAGGCCTGACTAGCTTCATCCACGATCACATAGTCGAACGGCGGTTCGCCCGCCACTTGAACAGCGGTCCCGCTGGACACATGAAATGTTGACAGGATCAGATTGCCCGGTTGTGGACTGACATCGACAGCAGGTTGCAGGTTCTTGAGTAGCCTGCGTTCATCCACAGAGATTTTCGTCTTGAAGATCCGTTGTTCGGTCATCATCGTGGCAAGAGCAGGCTTCTCGGCCACCTCGATCAAGGCCCGGTTCGTAAGCGCGGTAACGAGCACCGACTTTCCCTCCGCGCACAAGCGCTGGCAAAGCTCAGCTATAACATGGGTCTTGCCGGTTCCCGGCGGCCCTTGGATGATGATGGTATCCTCCAACGCGAGTTGTGCCAGGATGAAATCCGGAATGCTCTTCTTGGCGTCTATCAGAGAAGGGGTCCAGTCAGCTTCACGATAGTCGTCATCCAGAACAGGCACCAGCCGCTCGTTGCCCTCGTTCTGAACCACGGTCTGCAGGTTCACCAGATACTCGAACGGCGGTTTGTTCGGCCCAAGGAGCAATATGACCCCTTCGCCGCCCTCCAGGTGCTGGGCGAAGGCCAACTCCACACCTCTGAAGCCGGCGATGCTGAAGGCTGTGTCATCAGCAGGTGCCTGCCAGATACTGACCAGCTCGGAGTAGTTCAGCTTGGCCTTGATCAGATCTCCATAGGTCCTGTCGCCCCACGCCCGATGATCACGCAGTTCAATGGGCACGGTGAAGCCATAGAGGTACTCGCCTTGCCTGGGAAGACCACGCGTATTGGAGAACTTCAAGATCAGTTCTCCATCCTTCAAGGCGATGAACTGAGCCACGAACAACTCCTCACGATCGCGAAGCAGTGAAACGGCTTTGGTGTCAAGCTTCTGCTTGTAGGTCTCTGTCTGGGCGCGCAGCTCCTCCTCCAAGAATTGCCAATGCTGCTTACGGGTATGGACCATCAGTGCAGCAGTTTGTCATTGTCGTCCCCCCTTCTCCAACTTCGTCTCCGTCCGTTTATGGTCCCCATATTCGTCCAAGGCGGCTGCCATGCTGAAGTCAGGTGCATCGAGTTGGAAATGGACGTTGCGCACGTATTGGAAGGCTAATGCGAACTTGAGTAACCCCTCCTTCCCGAACGTATCTGTTTCGAACTGAACATGGAAAGACTGGTTAGCTGCCAACAGTTCCTCCAAACTCAACTCGGCCAATCTGCCTCCTCCCCGGTGTACCCATATTCTGGCACTATCCCTGCTCAGTTGTGCCCACTCATTGGGTCGGATGTTGAACTTGGAGCTCGTGTTCCTGTAGCTCTTGATCACCAAGGGATACTCCTTGCCATCCTTGAAGACACCATTCACCACTGAATGAGTCGCATCGGCCTTGGAGGTATCATAGCCCAGCTTCACTAACCTCTTTAGCACAAGCTCACGAGCTTCCCGATTGGCCTCGTTCTTCGCCGCCTGCGCCAAATGGTTCTTTGACGATGTGGGGATATTCTCCTCGTCCTCATCATCGGTCATCAAGCCCATGAGTGCTGCCTCACGCACATCAGCTGGTAGATCGGACACATCAGCGCCAAGCTCATCCATGAAGGCGCCGATCTCATCAAGGTCTGACTGTAGTAGTCGCATCAAGTCCATATGGAGCTTGGGAACATCCAATGCCTTGGCCAACTCGGGTACCAGTTCGTACAGCGTGGACTTGCCGAACCAGCTTCCCTTGTACCGTATGGTGTTCCCTTCGCGGTGGCATTGCATCGGCTCACCCGGCAATTCTTCACCATTGGTCTTGAAGACCAGTGAGAGGTCGGAACATTGGAGCAGCCTTAGCTTCTTCCTTCGCGTCTCGATCCGCTCCAGCGCTTCTATCAGGTCCTCAGATTGACGAACGGATACGACCAAGGCGAGGAAGGGCACCAAGGGCTTGAGCCGCTCCATCAAGACCGTATCCTCTCGTTCATCCGCAGCCTTCACATTGAAAGTGTCGATGATCTCCACTCCCAGTTCGCGTAGCAGTTGTTCAAATCCCTCATCCGTGCGACACTCCTCTGGGACCAGCAGGGTTCGGATACGGCCTTTGGGCACCTTACGGCCTGCCTCCATTACCCACTTCAGCTCCGATGGCAATGCGAACTCACCGTCCGAGGCGAGCAACACGTTCTCCTTTGCCCAAGCACGCAACGTCTCCCGTTTCGTCTCTGAATAGCCCTCGATCTCAGAGGCCAATTTGGCGTAGATGAGGCCGATGCGTTTTCGATCGGATTTCCTCTCACGGTGTCCATCTGCTTCCTCCTTGGCCTCTGATGCCAAGAACTCGAGCACACGCAGATGATCTTCCATCTCGATGCGCTCCCTAAAGCCAAATAGCTTGCGCCAGTCATCCTTGACCAACACCTCGCAATCGAAGACAGGCAGCACGCCAAACCCAATCTCACGGTTCTCCTGTGTGTTGACGTAGACATCCTTACCGTAATGGAGCTTCCTGTCCATTCCCGGGTAGCACTTCTCATTCTCGAAGAACCACTTTACGTAACTACGTACACGCTGTTGGCAGTCCCTCCTCCAACCATGCAATAGGATAACATCCTTCTCTACCTCCATCCGTGTCGCTTCCTCGCCATATCGGTCTAAAATGCTTACGAAGAACCGCTTCGAGAAGTCGATTGATGAGACACATTTTTCCATCAGGGAGAATTCCCTGAAATGCCTGAACGCGTGAGATTCGGATAAGCCGCCTGAATGCCAACTCCAGTTTGAGGACCTGTCATCGTATGTACTATGCACAAAGGCCTGATACCGATGGCTGCCCGCGCTCATCCAGTAAAGATCAGTACTATGCGCTTTTAGAACAATGTTCTCACAAACGCCTATCGCTAAGAAGAAGGCCTTCACTTCAACTTTAGCGAAGCCCAGCTTCTTGAAGTAGGACCCATCGACGTATGCCAGGTTTGGCAGCGCCTGTTCCAATGGAAGCTCCGGCTGGTAATCATCAGCCAAGTAGCATTCTCGTGCCGCACGGAAATTGCCGTCCTTGCAGAGCAATCGGAACTCGACCAGGGCACCGTAGTGTTGCTCGTCGAGCTGCCTGTTCTGGTGCAGCTTACAGAGACTATCGGTCAACGCCAGGTAGTCGTCTTTGTAGTTCAGGGTATACAACTTCGGCAAGACCTCGTTCTCAAGCCAACTCAGTTCCGAAACATCAGTCACACCGAGCGACTCAAGCCACTTCAAGACTTGGGGCGTCTCCTTGAGTTTGTCATAAACCTTTGAGTGAATAACCTTCACCTCCTTCTCCAAGTCGGATGGGTCGGCCTTTGAGGGGAAACAGATCTGTTTGGGTGGGCGTAGTGTTTTGCCCTTGGCGTAGATGAACGGGATGTGTTTAAGTTTCTCCGCATCCTCGGTTCCTCGTTGCGAGCCATACTGTTCATAGAAGTAGTTGATCAACCCATGGTTCTGCTCCGGCTCATGGTGCTTCTTGAATACTTCGTGGGTGAAGAAGGACAGCAGGTCCTCGATCTCCAAGAAATTGGCATCCAACGCTTTCAAAGCCTCTGGTCGGACCAAGCTGGAGCGGATGAAAGGATCAGCACCCAATCCTTTGCCCATGGTTTCATTGAAGTACTCAACGACCACTTGCGCCGCGATGAACTCAGTCTCCGAAAGCCCTGTTAGGTCAACCAGGGCTTCGCTCGCCTTCATGAGTTTACCGCTCCGGCTTGGCACGAAGGGAGTGACCTTGGCATGCTGCTGAAGGGCTTTGTAGAAGTCCCCCCCCAGCCTCCCTCCCAGATGGCTATCTGAAGGAAGCAGCATCAAAATCTGGTCCGAGTAGGATCCGGACTGCGCCAATAGAGCCATCCAGTCAAGAACCTTCTCGCCAGCCTGCTCCATGAGCCATTCATTCCACTTCCGGTCGTCATGGAGTTCCTCACGGCCTGCGTTGGTGAGGAAGCTGCTGTTCAAAAGGAAGGGGAACCGGAAGTTCTTGACCTTGGTTGGTAGGTATGTATAGATCAAGCTCTCCTCAGCCGTAAGCCGGGTTATCTTCCCTTTGCTCACCTTGGCTGCAAAGGAGATCTCGGCCTCTGTGGCCTCTTGCAGCTTCTTCGGGGTCTTATCATCCTGGGCCAATACCCTGCGCACCTCCTCATCGATCGGGATGTGCTCGAACGTGTGCGTGGTCCACTCGCTGATCACCCTGTCGTTCTTCCGGATGGTCACCTCCTTATATGCAGAAGGACCGGGCTTCACCGTACGTGCGATGGTCATCTCCTTCGGCCCTTTCACCCGGATGGTCTTCAGGTGCCGCAGGAACAGCAGGACCTCGCCATTGCCGATCAACTCCATCAGGTCCTGCTGTAGCTGGTCAGTGCTGTTCATCGCGATCACCGTGACCACATTCCAGTCGACCGATGAGGGCAGAGTAAAGACATCAGCGGGATAATCCTTGCGTTCAGCCCAAACCGGGATGATCTGCCAGGGCATGCGCGCGTCAGGGTATACAGGATGTCGGTACTCGTTGGTGAACTTGAACCCGAACCCCTGTGAGAAAACGGCAACGTGCTTCGATTTGCCGAAGACCGACTTGAAACCGATGCCCTTGTAGCCCGTCTTGGTCTGGTCGGCTCGTTTTGTACCCCGGCCCACGCTACAAAGCGCCTTTACGTCCTGCTCATCGAATCCTTTGCCATTATGCGCAACCACGATGTGGCCTGGCTGCAGGTTGACCAACACTTCATCTGCAGCGGAATCATCCGCATTCTGGATCAGCTCAAAAAGGAAGCGGATGTATTCGGTGAAGATGTCGCTGGACAGCGATTCTAACGCCTGAGCGAGATCCTCCGCCATATCCTCATTGCCAAAGGCTGCCTTTGTCTGATAGAGCCTCTCAATGTACTCGCGTTCGGTCATCGGTTTGTCCATGCCAGCAATAGCTGCGTGAAAGAAAGCGGGGCGGGTAGGCCAAACTAGCAGATTCAAAACAGCTGGTAACGCCCGTCAGCCACAATGTCTAAAGTAGCCTCATCGATTCACTGCGAAGTACCGAGCCAGCTAAACGAAGGCCTTCCCTCCACCACCAAGTACCCGCCAAGTCACCTCAAGCCCGAATGGCTGGCCGCACCAGATATAAGGGGCCTTCGCCTACCCGCTGTTCAAAGAGGATGTGCCCACTGCCTGCACCAAGAAACAGCTACAAGTGGTCCTGGTTGGTGTGCCGCACGCGCCCCCTCGCATATGCGGCCGCCACTATCCCGGCCGGGGTGTCCAATCGCCCGCTGCGAAGGGATGTCCTCCCGCGCTCAACGCTTCCTACACCAGCTCCTGCAAGGCCCGAAAGCCCGTGTAGACAACCCAGTACCGGTCGGTAACTTTGTTCGTCTTCATTAGCTGCCATGCCATTAACCCCCCTTCCAAACACTATTCCTCCAGACCTGACAACGAAGGTTTGGCGCTACTTGGACTTCAAGAAATTCAGTGACCTGCTCACCCGGAGAGCGCTCTTCTTCCCAAAAGTTGCCACCCTTCGTCAGAACGAACCGCTCGAAGGATCCGTTCCGAGATCCGAGGTCGAATTTCGTCGTCGAGAGGCAATACACCGCTTCGCCAATCCCGCTATCGGCACTCCACAATTCGAGCGGATGATGGCCAACGAACGGGGACCCAGGAACACCATGAGGTCGTCTACCCCCAAATGACCGTGGTGAGCTGCTGGCATCTGCGCGAGTATGAATCCAAGTCCATGTGGGATCGGTATGCTGGCAAAGAGGATCGGTCCATTGCAGTTCGAAGCACGGTCGGAGGATTGCAGCGGGCGCTAAAGCACTTTGAAGGTGACATGAACTTCGCCCGGGTCGGCTACATTGATTTTGACAAGCAGAACTGGATGGATGGAAAACACTACACCATACCGTCCTACAACTTCATCGTGCCGATCATCACCAAGAGCATTGAGTACCCAGATGAACAGGAATTGCGGCTGACGTACAGGCTCAACGACTGGGACCACGCGTCCTTCTGGGGTAAGCAGGAGCTGGATTCGGGGCTGTTTATTCCCGTCGACCTGCACGAGCTCGTCCATGCCGTCATCCTTGCCCCGGGAACGAGTGCCGAACACGCGGAGGAGATCCGGGATGTGATTCGTCAAGTGGGCTTGTCCCCTCGGGTGTTCAGCTCGTCATTGGACCGCACGCCGGTCTATTGATGGCATCGGCACAGGGTCCTTTTCCTCTTTTCCCGCGTCTTACTTAGAGGGGAAGAAGTAATCCATGGCTTTCTTCACTTGCGCACTGAGGTGTGCCGACTGCACGTCTTGTTCGTACAAGTATTGCTCAATGATGGTTCGGACGCGCCGGGGTTCAAGACCGTTCTGCGCGATATGCTTCTTGAGTTCCTTCGCCCGGTCCTTATCCTTTGAATGCCCTCCGAATACTCGATCCTCTATACCAAAGCACACGACGATCCTCGCCTTTACGTGGTCATACGCTTCTTGCTTGGTCATGAGCGGTGGTGGTTTGAATGATTGAGCCCTACCTGAACTCCTCCAGCACCCGCTGCTTCCACTCGTCCTCGAAGACCACTTGGAAGGCGACCTCCTTCTGGCTGAACTCCAGTTCCAGTTCGCCCCAAGGGGTCTGCTTGCCGAAGGTGTTGCAGATCTCGAAGATGCTCTGCTTGTACTTGGTGTCCTCGTTCTTCAGGTGCAGGCCTTTCGTTTCCAGCACGGTCACGTTGCTGTAGTCCATGGGTCCTTCGCGTCCTTCTTCGCGGCGATGAAGTCGGGTAGATCTTGTTCTTCTGCCAGCCCTGCACGAAGTACCCGGCGTGCACGATGTTGCGGTACCACCACAGGAGCTTGTCCTGTTCATCCAGGCATAGGGCCACGCTTTCCTCCAGCGCGTTCATGTCGTCCTTATCCACCTTCTCGAAAAGGCTCTTCTGGAGTGCTTCGCCTTTGTTGCTGTTGAAGAGCACGTTGCTCTTGGTGACGCGGATGCTCTTCGGGATCTCGAAGCCCGTGCCCTTCTGGAGGAAGAAGCAGACCTTCTTCTCAGCGATCAGTTGTTTGAAGACCTTCTCGGCCTGTGTGTCCTTCTGGTCCTGTAGCACCTTCACCAGTTCCTCTACGATGTAGACGAGGTTGGCGGCAATGAGTGCTTCGCTGTTGTTCTTGCGCAGGCCGTCGATGGCTTCGCGGGCCACCTTGTAGGCTACCCAAGGATTCGGCACCACGTCCAGGATGTGGCGCGTAATGAAGAGCAGGTCCACGGCGAGGCCGCCGCCTTCGAGGAGTTCGCTCTTCTGCTTCTCCACCATCTGCGCTGGGTCGCTGCTCAGCTTGAAGGCCGTGTGCTCGTCTTTGCTTTCGAGCGCCTCCAACTGCAATTGCGCGATGGCGCTCACGTCCGCCGTGCTCCAGTCGATGCGGCTGGCGAGGTCCATTTCGTAGCGCAACTCGCGCCAGGTGCCGCCTTCCTGTATGATGAAGTGTGGCAGATAGATGGTCCCTTCGAACTTCTTGAATTGCTTGCGGTAGCCATATTCTTCCTGGGGGTCGTTCACCTTGTCGTCGGTGTTCTCGGCCACGCGACCAGCGATGTCACCCAAGCCTTCGCCTTGCAGCCCGGCGCGGATGGCGTTCATCAAGCCGCCTGCGTTCTGTTGGAAGCAGTACACGTAGCATTCGTCCAAGGCCTTCACCTTGGTCTTTCGCGCGTTAGGTTGGCGCAGGATGCGGCCTACCAACTGCGTCAACGCGTTCTTGCTGCTCGGGTTGGTGAGGATGGTGAGGATGTACGCGAAGGAGCAGTCCCAACCTTCCTGCAAGGCTTGCTTGGTGATGATATAGCGCACTTCAACATCGCGGGCATAGAGGTCCATGCCTTCAATGTCGTCCTTCTCACTGCTCTTGATGGCCACCTGTGCCAGTGGGATGCCGCATTCCTGCATGAGGTATTCCTTGGCATCCTCGGCGTGGATGAAACCACTGCCGCGTTGGTCCTTGCCGGTGCGTTCCACCTGCACCAACACAATGGGGCGGATGTAGACCCCGCTGTTCGCTTCGTAGTCGCGGGCGTGGCCTTCCAGTTCCTGTTGCTTGCGCACGCTGCTCATCAACGTGTCCTTCCAGTTCGCACTGGTCTTATTCGTCACGTGGATATCCAGCTTGATCATCTGCTCCCGGTTCAGCTCCATGCCGGTGATCTCCACCAACTTGTTCGCTGCCGGGGGCGGCGTGGCGCTCAATTCCACCACCATGCACGGATTGAAACCATTGATGGTGTTCTGCGCGCCTTCGCTGTAAGCCTTCTGCCCTTCGTCCAATATCACGATGGGTTGCAGCACGCGCAGGGTGTTGCCGAGACTGGTCTTCACCTGCCTGCCGAACGCCTGCCCCGGCTTGCCGAAGGCATCGAGGTTGGGGAAGCGCTTCAGCAATTCCTCGTTCGCCTTCAGGTCATCCTCGTTCGGGAAGAAGGCCTCAAAGCCGCCTGCGTCCTGGAAGATCTTCAGGGTTTCCTTCAGCACCCGGTTGGCGCTTGGCAGCATCAGCAGCATTACGCACAACTTCTCTTGCACGTCCTGCGGGGTGAAGTGGTCGCCCTTCTCCAGGATCTGCGTGCGGCCGCCACTGCTTAGGTCCAGCACTTGGCGGTAGCTGTGCGCGCGGTCCTTCAGGCTCAACAGTGTTTGCCGATAGATCTGTGTGGTGGGCACGATCCAAAGCACGAAACCGGTCTTGCGCTTCAGGTAGTGCTGGTTGATCTGGTCAATGGTGTGGCAGGCCAGGAAGGTCTTGCCGCCACCGGTGGGCACCTTCAGGCAGAAGTTCGGCAGCGGTTCGCCGAGGCCGTTCTTCTTCGGCGCGTAGTTCATGCGGCCTGTAACGTCCGTCCAGATCGCTTGCGCGAAGTCGCCTGCCATGCTCGGGTCTATCGCGCGCACCTTGTCATAGCTCACCTTCTTGGCGCTCAACGCTTCCAAGTAGCGGCGCACCTGTTCGATGCACTTCAGCTGATAGTCCTTGGGGTTGCATCAGTCCTTGAAGCGATGATCTCGAAGGGCAACTGGTGGAAGTCGATGCGGTGCAGGTCCAGGTAGTCCTGGTCCAGGTACTTCTGCGGAGCGAACACCAAGCGCTTCTTGTTCTTGTGCGGGCCCAGGGCCTTGGCCATGTCCAACGTGAGCGCTGTGTTCATCAGGTACTTCATGTCCGGCTCGTAGTAGAGGAACACGCCGCCGGGGTATTCCTTGCTGGTACCGATGATGGGCTTCTTCTTGTCCTGCCGATAACGGCTGCGTTGAACTCTTCGCCGGTAGCGGTGAAGAACACGTAGCGCCAGGTCCTCATAGCTCGGCATGTTCTTGCCATGCAGGATCTGCTCCATCTCGATGGGAGGGCCAAGCTTGAAGTAGCTGAAGCTGCCGCCCGTGCCCTCTTGGAAGTCCTTGCTCTTGGGAACGCCATTGATTACGCGCCGAACGCGCTCCGCGGTGACATCATAGACGTGACTGAATCCGGCCTTCGCGGGAACTGAATCACTCGGTAGCTCCTCTTCAATTTGGACCAGTATGAATCTTCGGTTGCCACCGTCACGCTTGTTCAACCGAAGTATGGCATGGGCAGTGGTCCCACTGCCGAAACTGTCAAGGAAGATTGCGTCCTTTCCATCATCGCCATTATTCGTGATGTTGATCAACTTCTCAACCAGTGCCTATGGTTTGGGATTGTTGAAAGTGTCCTTGTTGCCAAACAGTTCCTCAATTTCCCAAGACCCCTCTTGGCTTGAAGGGCCTATTGAAAGGGAGATTGGTTTACCCCTGCGCATTACTCCATTCTCGTCATAGAGGTATTGCTTGAAGCGCACGCTCCACTTCTTTGTATCGGCGTCCTGATTGAAAACGACTTCGTCATTGGCAAGTGCTCTCTTCAACCTCGTTTCCTCCCATATCCATTGTTTGTCTGGCCAGATTTCCTTCCCCTTATGCTTAATAGGATAAACAAGGTTCGCACGGTCATCCTTGCTCCGGGTCATTAGCGGCTGTGTTATGTAGCCGCCCCTCGACTCAAACTTGTCATCCTTCAGCTTATAGTTCTTAATCTCTTCTTCGGTGAGTGGAGCTGAGATGCTCTCAACTGGGCTCTTGCCATAACAAAGGATGTACTCGTGTACGTTGCCATACCCCTTAGTCAATGCCCCGGGGCCGTACTTGTTCTTCCAGATAATCTCCTGCAGGAAGTTCTGGTCGCCAAAGACCTCATCCATCAGCAGCCGTAGTCGATGAATCTCATTGTCATCGATTGAGACGAAGATGATACCGTCCTCCCGCAGCAGTTCCTTCAGGAGCTTCAAGCGCGGCATCATCATACAGAGCCACTTGTCGTGGCGGGTCAGGTCGTCCTTGTCCACAATGTTGCCCAGCCACTCCTGCATCATGGGGCTGTTCACGTTGTCGTTGTACACCCACTTCTCGTTGCCGGTGTTGTAGGGCGGGTCTATGTAGATGCACTTCACCTTGCCGGCGTAGGTGGGCAGCAGGGCCTTCAGGGCTTTGAGGTTGTCGCCCTGCACGATCAGGTTGTCGTGCAGGCTCACCTTGTCGGTAAGGCTTTTGCCCTTCACGCCCACAAGCTGGTGGAACTTCACCGCGAGGTGATGGTTCTGCACGAAACTCTTGCCTTTGAATTGGAGGGTGGGCATGGGTCAGGCTTCAGCTGGTGGTACGGTTGTCTCAGGGGTTGCCGGTGTTGGCACTAACTCTTCGCGCGGATAGGTGCGCTCCCACACTGGCCTAGAGTCCGCATATCTGCTTTCTAGTTCATCCCCATCTTACTGTCTATCTCAGGCGCAAAGCCAACTACCATGTCGTGGTATATCCTCAACTCTTCCATTGTGATGTTCCGCGCACGATTTCCATTGTGTGCTACGGCGCCCCGATCTTCAATGAACTTGTTAATCTGTGTTCGCCCATCATCGGTCCAAATCCTTGAATACTCGGCCATGCCGAAGTGGGCTTTGAACAAGGCGTTCAAGTTTTCTCGGTTTGGTGTGTTCAGCGCATCCGTGTCCTCGGTTGCGTAGGCCAGCCACATGGTCTTCCATCCGGCATCGGCTAAGAGTAACGGTGATAGATCATTCTTGTCCCGCTTAACCCTACCACTGATCGTCTTCTTGACTTCCTCCGAGAGGTCAACCGCACTTGGTGTATGGCTCTCAGCAATGCCAATTGCTTCGAGGAGAAGGTCTTCATTGTATCTCTCCCAAGCTGCGCAGAGCATCACAATGGCGCTGCGGATTAGGTAGCCAAGCTGGGCGGGGGGAATTCCAACTAGTGTCTCGAACGCATAATGCGCTCGAATCAGCCCGAGAGAGTCAGTTCTCATTGACTGGAATGTTCCATAGGCTTGACTTGGCATGACTCGCGTGGGTAGGTCAGGTTAGCTCTTCTAGTCGTGCGGCTGGCGCATCGAACGCTTTCAATTCCCTGTCCCCAGCATGTGTCGTAGAATAAACTTCGGCTAACACCGACTACCTCACCATTTCCTGCAACGAGGTGAAATAGCACTGACCCGTGGCAGCCTGAAGCTTGCGATAATTGCCATCACTGGGCGCGTTCCGTTTAACGCTCAACACCCATGTGGGCAGCGGCTCGCGTAGTGCCGCTTGCTAGAATCGTCTCACCATTCTCAGCCCGCAGTCGAAAGCGAAAGTCGCCCCTTCTGTCCTGGAAGATTTGAAAATGTGGCCATGGAAAGTTCGGTTGGGCTTGTTCAGTTTCTCTGGCCTTTGGCTTGGTACTTCACTTGGGCTTCGGCGGCTTTGAGCGCGTCTAGTGCGAACTCGTCGTTCTGCACTTCGTACATGACCTTGTCGCGCAGGTAGGCCACTAGCAGTTGCTTGCGGTCGGCCTTCAGGCATTTCGCCAGGGCGCTCACCTCATCGCGGCTAGGCTTCCGCTCACCGCGTTCCCATTTGCTCACTAGGCTGATGTCCACCTGCAGCTTCTCTGCTACCGCGCGCAGGGGCTGGCCTTGCGCTTCGCGGTGGTGGCGAAGCAGTTCTGCGAAGGGAGGGGGCGCGTTCGACACAGCTGTTGGATAGAAAGTGTCCAAACCTAGTTCCGCCCCATATGGACACACCAATTGACGAGAAACATGGCAACATTCGTGATCCAGAAGAGCACTCGCGGACAGTTCTACTACGTGTTCCGTGGTAGCAATTACGAGCCTGTGATGACCGGCGAAGAGCACACCACCAAACAAGCGTGCCAAGGCAGCATTGATGCGGTGAAGCGCAATGCCCCATTGGATGATCGGTACACGCGCTGGCAGACGGGAGTGGCCTTCTACTTCAATCTCCAAGGCGGCAACGGAGAAAAGCTTGGGGCAAGTGAAGGCTACAACTCCGCGCAAGGCCGTGAGAATGGGATCAACGTGGTGAAGAGCGAAGCTCCAACAGCCACTGTCTTGGACCGCGCGTAGCGCGTCGCCAAATTGTCCGAGCACCTTCTTCTGGCACACTATTCGCCCAGTGGGCGCATTCTTGGTGGTTTGGGTCATCGAGCCTCGTCAACTCGTTCTGTTCTGAACAAACACAACAACAGCCATGAAACCCGAAACCTTGCTTGCCACCGGCTGCCTCAACCACCACAGCCGCTTGAGCCTGTCGGACGGATCGGCGCTTAGCGGTGTGCCATCCTTCTTCTTTCCCGAAGAACCCGGGCAGCTCTACCTCATCCGGTCCGGCGATCTGATCAAGGCCCAGCCCTTGTCCGAGTCCAACGACCTGTCCGCGCTACGCCCGTTCTGCGTCAGGGTCGATCTGGAATTGGTGGAGCAAGCGGAACTGATCTAGTTGGTGAATCCCCTCTTGTCGCTTCGCAAGCGGCGCTCTGCACATAACCGCCGTAACCATGGAAGAAGGCTACACCCTGCTCGGTGATTTCTTAAAGGGCCGCTCCTGTATGCGCCTATGCGTCGGCTGTTGAACCTGGTGTTCACCAAGCAGCCTAACCTCCTACGCCTACATCTACTTCTGGCGCCTACGAGGTTATGGACTTGGTGAAGGTCGAAACCCTCCTTCGGGGATTTGTGAGCGGTACTTTCATCATCCCTTCAGCCTGTTCGTCATAGTCTACTACCTGACGCAATGGGTTGCGGCGCTCATCTTCGAAGTGGCCATCTACTCGGCACCTTCAAGCTGGCGCGAAGGCTCATTCGGTCGAAGTGGTCACAGAAACACATTCGGCTTTGGCTGCAGCGCATCTATCGGTCTTCCAAATACACTCCGCAGCCGCTCAGTCCTGCCCTCATGCAACAGGTGCTGGCGCAGGTCAAGACAGAGCTTACCCACAAGGCCTTGGTGGACATGAAGAAAAGCCTCGAAGTGCAGATCAAGGCGGCCGAGGCAAGCTTCATCCTTTTCGTACGGACGGTGGTGTCCATCATCGTTTACTTCAATGCATTACCGCAGTTCGGTCATCGCTTGTTCTGGTCCGTCCTGGTGGTGCTCATTGTCGCCATGGTCATCGTTTGCTTCGGTGTCATCGTGCTCAAGGTGGTACCGGAGATGTTGATGCGCTTAAGGCAGGAATGCGACCGCATCATTTCCATCCTGAACGGTCAGCGAACACCGGAACAAGGAAGCTGACCCCATTACCCCGCCCCTATAGCTTATCGGGGTAGGGTCCGAAAGCCAGGGATCTCGGTTTTGCTTTCCTATCCTCCGGCCTCCACCGACCGCCTGAGCCAACAGGCCCAGAACCACTGAGCCGCCCACCTGAGCCCAAGGCCAAGAACGCCCCTGCTCCCCACGTCCGGCCTCCACCGAGGACCTAGAAGCCAATGACCAGCTCGCCCAGCCGTTGAGCCAACTACCTGAGCCCACCCAGCACCCGGTCCACTCCGTCCACCCAAGCCCGCCAGCCCAAGCCCCACTAAGCGATCACCCCTAGCGAGCCAGCGAGCGCATTCATCTGCGCCATCAGCGTCATCTGCGGTTCACTTCAGCAGCGAGCCTGCGAGCGCATTTCCGCTTCATCTGCGCCTCTGCGGTTAACCTCCTGCGAGCGGGCCGCGAACGCCCTCCCAGCGAGCCTCGCGAGCGGTACTTCGCCTGCGGCCCATTCACTGCGTCATCTGCGGATCCTCATCAAGCGAGCCCTGCGAGCGCCCCCTCTTTCTCCGTGACTCCGCGCCTCCGTCAGGGTGTTCATTCGTGCCTTCACCCAAGCGAGCCTGCGAGCGCATTCATCGATCATCTGCGCCATCTGCGGTTAACCCTCCGAAAGCGAGCCTGCGAGCGCTCCCTGGTCTGCTGTCGCCCAAAAGCAACAAACCCCGGCACAAGGCCAGGGTCTGCAGCAGCGGCGTGGGGCCTTTTAGGCGGCCACCGGTACCGGGGTTGCGGGCGCACTGCTGCTGCCCGTGTCCACAATGATCCGTGCGTTACCGTAGGCACGAACGAACTCCGGTGCGCTCAGCGCGATACCGTCCGTTGTTTCCGAAGAGAAACCCTTCGACCCATCCAAAACCTGGATCTGGGTCGCGATCGGGGTGATCGGTGGGCTGTCAGCCTTCGGGGCGGTTAGGGCGTTGCGGAAGCAGCAAGGCCCGTAGCAGCTTCGCATGCGTCACCCGTTTCCGCAGTGTGCGGCGGAGATGGGGTTGGAGAATCACCCGACTATCTTGAGCGCTTTCCTTTGAAAGAATGAAGGAGGAACTATCGTGTGGGCTATTTGATTGGCGTCGCAAAGGCCAATATGGTCTCATCAAAGACCTATCAGACGGAGCTAGCATCTTCTGTCACATAAGCAAGAACCCAAGACTGGATGAGTTTGGGCTGCGCCAGCTTCTTGTGTACGAAAGAAGAACTGATAATCGAAGTGGTAAGTCCGAAGCACTGGGTCTTCGTTCGTTCGGGCAGTTAAATGCTGATGATGTTCTGAAGTTCTTCAAGAATGATGTGCTCAAGCTCCTTAAGAGCAAATGGGCGGATGCCGTACTAATGGATGTGTCTTCCACAACAGCTTCCTCCTTAGTCCGGAAGTACCTCGCGCAGGTCGGTCTTCTCAAGGATGGTGTTCAGTTCGCTGAGTTGTGCAGATTGCTCAAGGCAGTGGGGGTGGGTGTTGGCCTCAACGTGCTGGATGTGAAGCGAGAGGTCGTACCACTCGTGGATGACCGATCTGCCTTCACGCTATGGTTGGACGGATATTATGAAACGATTGACGGTGATATCCTCCTTGAACAGTTCAGGCTCAATTGATGCCACCACGTTGGACAGGTTGTTGTCGCGTGCCTCGGTTGAGGACCTCCATGCCCTGTTCGAACTTCTTATCGATGGTCAAGGGGGAGACCTGGAGCGCCATCCCTGGCCAAGGATTCTAGCCTGGACGCTGACCTGTCCCAATGAGATCCGCATGTCCTTGGTGTCGAATATCGAGGGTCGAAGCAGCCCCATGCATCGGCTTCGGTTATGGCTCGATGGGTATACTGAGCGCTTTGATATCGATGAATATGCTGCTCTGCTTGTAGAAGCAGAACAAGAGGAGCAATTCACCTTCGTTCGAAGGCTGTTCAAGAATGCTGCCGAAGGGAAGAGACAAGTGTCACCGTCCGACCTAAAGGTGCTTTTAGGATATGGCGCAGGTAGATCCTCCTTGGGCAGGTTGGACCCTTCTTTGGAGATCGCGCTTACGATCGTTGCCGATCAGGCCCATGGCTTCGTAATGGAGCGACACGTTGGTGAGGTGCTGATGCGCCACTTCGCAGTTGAGTCCAGTACGGACTACAAGGTTGTTGGCCTCTTTGATGAATGTGCCGGTCGTGCAGTGGCTTGGGGGTATGACACCGACGATAACATTTCGCGCAAAGCGAAGCCTAAGGAGCTGTTCTTCTGCGAAGGGCGCAAAGCAGCAGTGTTGGACAAGGAGTATGAACGATCCTTCTGGTGGTGCCGTAATAAACCCTGCTTTATGCCATCCCGTTCGTGCAAGCCGGTTGAGGAATGGAGGGGGTATACGGTCGTGGACATGTTGTCCATCTTGGGGCGTAGTTGGAGCGATGAGGAGTACCAGCTGTTCCTGGGTGGGTTGAACCGCTTGAACGCATTGCTTGCGCGACTCAATTGCCGTAGTTGTGGCCACATGATGCGGCCCCAAGACCAGTCCAACTTCGCATTCTACCGTGCAACGAAGTTCAAATGCGTGAATGATGCTTGCGCGGAAAAGGCCTTGGTCTATCTGAACCGTTGCTGGCAGTCAAAGTGTCTGTCCGTCATCGACAGCAGGGATAGCAAGGCCTGTTCGAACGGTATGTACATCTGCAGTGTGTGCAACGGCTGTTGCTCGTCAAAGGTCTTTGAACGGCGTTTGGGCGCGATCCGAACGGTCGGTCAGGCGGTACCTGATGGTCTCATGCAACTGGTTGTGGCGAATGCGGGCCACGCTGAAACGCAGGAGTATTTCTGTCATGCCTGCGGCGGCCCGGTTAAGGTGGTGTCTGATGATTACAGGAAAACCTTGGAATGGCTGAAGGGCCATTGTAGGAAGCATCCTTCCGTCAAGGACGGAGGACAGCGCTCAGATGGTGGGTGGTGGTTCAAGCTGGATGTTCCGCCGGAGAAGTACGTGAGCTTGAAAAAGCTCGGCTTCCAATTGGTTAAGGACAAGCGGTTCAATACACCGCTCGTGGCTGAGCCTTGGAGCTCGGACAAGGGCTCTGTGGGGTCTTGCATGAACAATAAGTGCCGTATGCACCGTGTTCCACGGTATGGGCCTAAGGCGGTGTTCATTGAATAGGCTGCGCCAGCGCTGGGCGTCGCAAGTGCTCACTCAACCTCTAGCCCCCCGCTGCGCCCGGGCACCCGGCCCAGCACTTCCATACTGGCTCAGCACATGGAAGAACACGCTGTCGGCCTTCGGGGCAGTAAGGGCGTTGCGGAAGCAGCAAGGCCCGTAGCAGCGACGCATGCGTCGCCCGTTTCCGCAGTAAGCGGCGTAGATGGGCTCCATCCCGTCCATCCGGTCCATACCCGCATTTCATCAGGAAACGTAGCTTCACTAAGCTGAAGAACCTCGCCATACATGAAGCCTCTCCTCATCCTCCTGGGCCTGACCATCACCTGCACGAGCTCAGCCCAATTCGGTTCTCCCGCCACCATCCTTCAAGGGCTTTCCGCCCCTCACATCCAGCCGCCGTTGGATATGGATAGCGATGGCGACCTCGACATCGTTCTACAGAACGACACCGGCCACTTCGCGTATTGGCTGGAGAATGATGGGCTCGGCAACTTCACCGTGGCCGACACCTTCGCTTTTCAACTGCCTAGCAACAGCTTGATGACCATGGGTGACCTTTTCCTCGATGGTTATCCGGACATGGTCGTGAACGCCTACGGAAGCCTATTGTACAGACGGAATAACGGTGGTGGTAGCTGGTCCCTTCCGGCAAGCGTACCCGCCACCTTCAATGCCACGGCGATCACCATCGCGCAGGTCAATGGCGATAGCCTGCCCGAGATTCTGATCGGCGGCGATGCCCCCTATGACATTCATTGGTTCGCGAACGCTGGCTTTCCTCCCTTTCAGGTAGCTGATTCAATAGCGATCGGCGGAGGTCCCGCTCCTTCCCAAGTGCATGTAGTGGATATGGACCAGGACGGTAACACGGACCTCTTCCGCACGACTTTCGGGGGCTATGGAAGGGTCGCTCGTGGGCGGAACACCATGGGCACCCAGTGGAGTATTGCGCAGGTCGGCGCTGGATTCTATGCTGGTCGCACGCGCATCTTGGACATGGACGCTGATGGGGACTTGGATGTGGCCAAGCTTGATGGTGGCGGGCTTTTCTGGTTACAGAATCAAGGCAATGCGCAGTTCCCCGATTATTCCTTGCGCTCGACGAATGGTCAGCCATACAGTGATCGAAGCGCCGTGGGTGAGCTCGGTTGTGGGGCCGGGGCGGAGTTCTTCTGGAACACGGCTATTCCACAACCTTTCAAATGGACCAGCTATTCGTCGGCCTTGGATGATTTGCAGCCCCCACAAGACCTGGAACAGTTCGGTGTAGGCTATGCAGAACAGATCGAGCTAGGCGACCTCAACGGCGATGGACTCGCCGATGTCATCATCCAATACGCCGACAGCCTCTATTGGCTTACCAACCAAATGAGCCTTTCGCAGCCCGCCGTTTCCGCACCGGTCCTGGATACCCTTTGCGGCGGCAGCGGGGATTTTGCTTTGCCCCAAGGCCAACCTGCGGGTGGCAGCTGGTGGGGCGCATCGGTGCTCAATGACACCGTGCCTGCCAACACCATATTCAACACCACAGATACCCTGGTCTACACCGTCGCAGACGCTACAGGGTGCATCAACAGCGCCACTGCCACGCTCACCCATGTCTCCGAAGCCATAGTCCTTGGGCCCCTGAGCACCCCTGTTTGTCCATATCCCGACACCCTCGCATTTACCGGTGTTCCTTCCCAAGGGACCTGGTCGGGCAGTGTAACCGCTGAAGGATCTGTAAACCCTTCGGCCACCACCAGTCCCATCTCGATCATCTACACCTATACCGACCCCACTGGTTCCCAATGCGTCTCCACTAACCTGATCCAGGTTCTCGATCTAGCCCTCGCCACGATCAACCCCGCAGGCCCCTTCTGCGAGTCGGACACAGTGCAGGTATTGACAGCGGAAGTGTTGCCTGTGGGCGGCACCTTCTCTGGGCCGGTCACTCCGATCGATGTGTCATTGCCCAACCCCATTACGGCCGCGTTCGACCCCGCAATGGGAGCAGGCACCTACCAGGTCATCGTCACTTCCTCCCCTGGCCCCGGCCAATGTCCAGGCTTCGACACCCTCTCCATAGAAGTGTACCCTGCACCGGTCGTCTCTTTAGCCCCGAACGGCCCATACTGCTTCAACGACAGCCTCGTGCAGCTCACCGGTGGCCAGCCCGCTAGTGGCATCTATGGCGGACAGGGCATCTCGCCGAATGGACAGTTCAACCCCTCCACCCTCGGTCTCGGCACCCACTGGGCCACCTACAGCTATGCGGATGGCCAAGGCTGCCTCGGCGTGGATAGCATCCTAATGGAGGTCACGGTATGCACAGGCATCGATACGCAGGCCGCAGATGCGACCGCCATCCTGTGGGACCCGGTCAATTCCACCATCACCTTGTCCAGCGACGCGTGGAGCGGGGCGGATTGGACCCTTCTGAATGCCACAGGGGGCATGCTAAGGAGCGGTAGGGTAATGGGCCGCTCCGTGCGGCCAATGGCTTCCGAGCTAGCCCTGGGTGTGTATTGCTTCGTATTGAAGAAAGGTGGCAATAAGAAGGTGCTGCGCCTCTTGCCCTAGTTCAGCTTCAGACACAGCAAGCACCTCAAGGTGCCCCTCCTGTTCAGATTACTGCCTCTTCAGCAACCTGTCGTCATATTGGCTTCGCATCTCCAATTGGCCCTCGGAGTTGAGAGTCAACTCGACTTCTTCGCTTTCATTGAACCGGCCGTAAAGAGTAACCCCGTTACGTTTCGCCTCAAAGTTATAGAGTGCCTCAGAATTGGCCTCCCCGTGGAACTCAACATGATAGGTTGATTTCCCGGTCCTAGTGATTGTGCACCGCTGAGGTTCGTTCTCGGCCACCTCGATACCATCATCATTGAACGTTGCGTCGAAGGCATTCCACTCGCCTGCCATTTCATCCTTCACGAACGCATAGATCGAACGGGCTTCGGCATGGTGGATCGGAAAGCTGCGTGTTTCCGTCAGCACCTCCCCTTCCTTGTCATACCAGACCAGCTTCTTGCCTGCATGGTCATACTTGAAGACGTAATTTACAAGGTGCTCGGCATCACCTGATCCCGATAGTTCCTTACCTCGGAACTCAAGTTGTCCGTCTTTGAATATCGCTGGGTACTCGCGTATCGGAAGCACATCCTTCCATGCTGGCGGCGATGCCACCAGGATTGTCACTGCATTCTCAGCACGATCGAAGGAAAGCAGCATGCAGTCTGGATCATTTGTGTCTTTCGTAGTATAGACACCCACCCATGTAGGCTCTTGTGCTTTCTCTTCGCGGATGTAACGCTCACCTTGAAGAAAGAGAAGATCCTTGTCCGCATCATAGAGCAATGGTAGCTCACCCCCAAGCATGGCGACGCTCATCGCATCTCCCTCCACGTTTATGGAGAAGGTCTTGTCAGCCATAACAATGGCTGGCTTCTCGTTCACCGAAATGACCTCAATGGCTTGCCTCTCACTGGATTCATCCAACCACTTGCCAACCATCTTCTGATCAGGTGATGAACAGGCACCTAGGAACATCAAGGCCGCACCAAAGCGGCAGAGGGTGTAGTTCAGTTGCATCGTATTCGATGTTAATGGCGAAGAAGATTCATTATCCGAATATCGTCGATCAAAACTCGATCACCAACCGCTCCACATGCTTCGTGCGCGTCGTTTCCACACTGACCAGATAGACTCCGGGCGGCAGAACACCGGCATCCACCCACACGCGGCCACCGTCATTCACCGGGCCGGCCTCTTGCCACACCACTTGACCAAGGCCGTTCATCAGCTGAACGTTGGTGACACGATCCAGCAGGCCCCCCAAGGCAATGGTGAACTGGCCTTGGTTCGGGTTCGGATACACAAGATCTCTTCGTTGGCGTTCGGCTCTTGCACACCGACGCTGAGCGTGCTGGTCTCCCAGATGCCGCGGCCAAAGGTGCCTGCACGCAAGAGGCCCGAGGCATGTTGCATATCGAGGTCTGTGACCACGACGTTCGGCAAGCCCGAGTTATCCTCCACCCAACCACTCACTTGGGTATCGAAAACGTACACCCCTGCATCCGTTCCGAGGTAAGTATCGCCGGTAGCTGGATCAAGTTCGGCACAGTTCACAGGCAAGTTCGGTAGCCCGGTGGCGGTTACGTTCGTCCACGTACCTCCTCCATTGGTGCTCACGTACACTTTCTCAGCGGCCTCATAGCCGGACAGCGTGACCAGCACAGCATTTGCATCCGTCGGGTCTACTTGTACCCCGCTTAGATACACGCTACCCACAGGCAGACCGGAGGTCACATTGACCCACGATGTACCACCATTGGTGGAGCGAAAGAGGCCGTTCAAATAACCAGCATAGATGGTGTTGACATTCGTCGGTGCTACTGCGAGGTAGTTCATCTTCACACCTGGTGCAGGCGTGCCCTGCAAGGTCCACGTATCACCACGGTTGCCAGAGCGGTAAAGCCCTTCGTAACCGGCATAGATCACAGCCGGATCCACAGGGTCGAGCCGGTAAGGTGTTACCCACTGGCCCTGTTGCTGTCCGCCTGGAATGTTCTCAGAGATCGTCGTGAAGGACGGTGGGGAAACCGTCAGGCGGTACAGGACTCCATTTGCATAGGACGTGTAGACGTAGTTCGGGTTCACTGGGTCTATGTGGCACACCATGCCATCACCGCCGGTCACTTGCACCCAACTTCCTTGGTCATAGCCTATGGAGCCATTGTCCTGAAGACCTGCGAGCATCACGTCGCTCGACGTTTGAGCATTGCTGATGCTGTACATCTGCCCAATGACCAAACCATTCGAAATGTCTGTCCAAGTTAGTCCACCGTTCGTGCTCTTGTACACGCCACCGTCATTGCACTCGTACAACGTACCCGGGGTCAGTGGGTTGAACGCTAGGTAGTGCTTATCGGCATGTACGATCTGCGGGTTGGCAGGTGCCGCATAATCGGAACTGTTCGTCCAGAAGTTGCTGCTGTTCCAACTGGCCCCGCCGTCATTCGTACGCCACGTGTTGACCCCACCTACCAGGATGTTGTTGTAATTAGCCGGGTCTATCGCGAGGGCGAGATCGTAGAAGCCTTGACCGGTATTATCGGAAGCATCGCCGTAGTACCCGAGCAGGTTCGCTCCAGGCCCACCTAGCCAGTACGGTGCCCACGAAGCACCAGCATTGGTGCTGTAGTGCATGGAGTGCATGGCATTGGTGGATGCATCGGAGCACAGAATATCCACCGCATCAGGTGCGGCTGGGGTCACGGCGATGTCGATCCGGTTAACACCGCTCAGGTTCGTCGTCTGGTTCCAGTTCTGGCCAAAGTCCACCGTTGTGTACACCTGGGCATTCCCGCTTGCGTCGAACGTGGCGGCGTAAACAATGTCCGAGTTGCCGGGGTTGAACTCCAGGTCGATGAAATAGCCTGCTAGGATCAGGCTCCAGCTCACGCCCGCGTCGGTGGACTGAAAGACGCCAAGATTGGAGGCCACATAGACATAGTCCGGAAATGCAGGGTCGATCAGCACTTTGCGCATAAGCACACCTTCCCATTGCTCCGCGCTCAGCACGTTGGTCCAACTGGTGCCGCCATTGGTCGACTTCAACAAGCCAATGCTCTTCGTGTCCCCCGCCAACGGTTGGCCGAATGCGCTCAACGATGTGGCCGCATCGCCATCACCCGTGGCTATGTACATGGTGTTCGGTGTGGTAGGGTGTATGGCGATCGAGCTGACCCCCAGCACGGGTAGGTTGTCCGTGCTTGTTGTCCATGTGCTGCCCCCATTGGTGGTCTTCCAAAGGCCTCCGGCCGGGGTGCCCACCCAAAAGGTGTTCGCACTGGTCGGGTGGAAAGCGATACAGTTCACGCGGCCAATACCCCCGGTGGCATTGGTGTTCGGCCCCATGCTGCTCCAATCAGACGCTGCCTTGGGACTGCCTTGCTGGCCACCCTTGGTCGCATCCTTGGCATACTTCTCCCATTCATCGCACTCAACCGTATTGCTTGGGAAGGTTCCTGTCGGACCAGTGCGTTGTTGCCAATAGTGCTCCCAGCGTTTGAACTGTTTCCAGCCCGCTGCCTTATGTTGAACGCCCTCATCATCAACGTACCATCCATCCTTGACCTGGTAGGGTTCCCAATAGGCATTGAAGGCTTGCTGCACCTCTTGGAAGGTCGGCTTCGCAGAGGTGATGTTCCGGGTCCATTGCTGTGCATGCATTCCAAGCGCAAAGCAGAGCAACGCAATAAGGGTAAGCGGGGTGCGGTTCATTGGTTGGAGAGGATATGCGTTAGGGACGACTCAAGGGGGCAAGCTTTTCAATACGAGGCACCAGCAGCTGCTGCGCTATGCTATTGTCGGTGTAATGAATGGTGGCACCTTCGGCGATCGGGATCACTTCGTTGTTGACGCTCACACGCAGGTTCAACGTGTCGCCCTGCTGGGGGACAACGAGTGTGGTAGAGATCGCGCTGCCATGCCGGGCCACAAGCACTGCACGGGCTTTGCCACCCAGATCCACAGTGCCGAATTGGATCGGTGTTGCGGTATTGATCGCGACCTTGAAGGTGTACTCAGTGCCACTTCCCCCTCCTTGTATCCCTGCTGTCCAACGTTGCCCGGTGGCTTGGATCAAGGTCACTCCAGCCTGATGAGCGCTTTCCACTGGGTCCTGCGCGGCTTTCTTTCCTGGCGAGCAGCTATGCACACCAAGGATGGTGGCGCTTGTCAATACGAAGAGCATTTTCATGGCGCAATAGGTTCCAATTCATATCGGGTCTTGGGTTGAATATAGCAGATGATGCTGAACCACAGCTACATGCGTTCCTGATCCGCGGCCCATTAGCTATCAAACCAGCTATTGCTTCCCTTCGTTTTATTCAGAGCGTGATGTTCGTGATCAACGATCGGTCACGCTTGGTCGATCGACCCATCGGCTAGCTTCATCCACTGATGAGCCCGACGAAGGAAAGTTCGAAGAAAGAGTTGGCAAAGCTTGTGGAACGCTTCCGCGAGCAGCACGATAGCTACAAGCGCAGCGACTATAGCGAGGCCCTCGTGCGCAAGGATTTCATTGATCCCATGTTCCGCCTGCTGGGTTGGGATATGGACAACAGCCAGGGGTTTGCGGAGGCGTACCGCGAAGTGATCCACGAGGACAAGGTGCGCATCGGTGGTGCGCTGAAGGCCCCGGACTACAGCTTCCGCCTGCCAGGTGGTAAACGGCTGTTCTTCGTGGAGGCGAAAAAGCCCTTCGTGAAAGTGAAGAGCGAAGTTGAGCCTGCCTACCAGGTGCGGCGCTACGCGTGGAACGCCAAGTTGCCCGTAAGCATCCTCACCGATTTCGAGGAACTCAGCGTGTACGACTGCACGAAGAGGCCGGAACCGAAGGACGGCGCCGCCATGGCGCGTATGAAGTATCTCACGTTCGAGCAGTACATCCCTGAGTTCGATTTCCTATGGGATACGTTCAGTAAGGAACAGGTGTTGAAAGGCAGCTTTGATCGCTACCTGAAAAGCGACCAGCACAAGCGCGGCACCACCACTGTGGATGCCGAGTTCCTCAAAAGCCTGGACGAATGGCGCACCTACCTCGCCACAAGCATCAGCCTGCGGAACAAGAAGCTGGACGAGGAGGGCATCAATTTCGTGGTGCAGCAGACCATCGATCGCCTGATCTTCCTGCGAATGGCAGAGGATCGCGGCGTGGAACCATACGGCCAGCTCAAGGCCATTCTCAAAGAGAAGGGCGACCACTACCCCAAGCTCTTCGACCTCTTCCAGCACGCCGACCGACGCTACAACAGCGGCCTCTTTGACTTCAAGAAGGACAAGCTGAGCGAAGCGCTCATCGTGGACAACAAGGTGGTGCAGCGGATCGTGGAGGAGCTCTACTACCCGAAGAGCCCCTATGAGTTCAGCGTGATCAGCGTGGAGATCCTGGGCAGTGCCTACGAGCAGTTCCTGGGCAAGCGCATCACCATCGGCAGCGGGCACCGCGCACGCATCGAGGAGAAGCCCGAGGTGCGCCATGCTGGGGGTGTGTACTATACCCCGCAATACATCGTGGAGTACATCGTGGAACGCACCGTGGGCGAACTGGTGAAGGGCAAGAGGCCAGAGGAGATCGCGGCCATGCGATTTGTGGACCCCGCCTGTGGCAGCGGTAGTTTCCTGCTGGGTACCTACCAATACCTGCTCAACTGGCACAAGGAGCAGTATGGCGCGCTGAAGAAGTTGGCCAAGGGCAAAAAGAGCGACAAGCTCCGGCCCGATGGAGAGCTCACCACTGCGGAGAAGAAGCGCATCCTGGTGAACAACATCTACGGTGTGGACCTCGATGCCAACGCCGTGGAGGTCACCAAGCTCAGCTTGCTCCTGAAGTGTATGGAGGGCGAGACCCACGCCAGCATCGAGCAACAGCTCGGGCTCTTCCACGAGCGTGTGCTGCCCACGTTGGATAAGAACGTGCAGTGCGGCAACAGCCTCATCGACGTGGATGCCTTCGACCTGCTTCCGGAGGAAGAGACACATGCCTTGCGCCCGTTCAGTTGGCAGCGGGCCTTCCCCGAGGTGTTCAAGAAAGGTGGCTTCGATGCCGTGCTAGGCAACCCGCCTTATGTGCGCCAGGAACTGCTCACTCAGCAGAAACCCTACTACCAGGAACACTTCGCTGTGTACCATGGGGTGGCCGACCTCTACACCTACTTCATGGAACGCGCCGGCACCTTGCTGAAGCCGGGTGGGCTGTACGGCATCATCGTGGCCAACAAGTGGATGCGTGCCAACTATGGCGAGCCACTGCGCCGCTGGCTGAAGCAACAGGACATCCGCGAGCTTATCGACTTTGGCGACCTGCCTGTCTTCCAAGGTGCAACGACCTATCCTTGCATCGTGCTCTACGCGAAGGGCAAGCCTTCACGCAGCTTCAATGTGTGCGAGGTCAAGACCTTGGACTTCGAGCGCTTGGGCGACTATGTGAAAGCCAACACGCGCAAACTCGATCAGGGCGGTTTGGACGATAGCGGCTGGAGCCTGGCCAGTGTGGCAGAACAGAAGCTCTATAAGAAGCTCATGGGCATGGGCACTCCCTTAGGCGAATACGTTGGTGGCAAGATCTATCGGGGCGTACTCACAGGTTTGAACGAAGCCTTCGTAATCGATGCGGACACTCGGCGGTCGTTGATCAAGGCGGACAAGCGCAGCGCAGAGTTGATCAAGCCTTTCTTGGCTGGGCGGGACATCAAGCGCTACCAGTCACCTACCACCGACAAGTACTTGATCTTCACGCGGCGTGGCATCGACATTGACCGGTACCCTGCGATCAAAGCCCACTTGGGCGCGTTCAAGAAGCAATTGATGCCAAAGCCCAAGGATCACAAGGGCGATTGGGGCGGAAGGAAGCCAGGGCCTTACAAGTGGTATGAAGCGCAGGATACTGTTGCATACTACGAGGAGTTCGACAAGCCAAAGATCATGTGGGCTGAAATTGCTCTGCGCGGGCAATTCGTGTTGGAGCCCGGGAGCCTCTACCTGGACACAACGGCCTTCTTCATCCCTTCGAATGAACTTTGGCTCCTTGGTGTTCTCAATTCAAAGTTGTTCAGCTTCCTGTTCGCCCAGTTCAGTTCATCTATCCGCGGTGGGTTCTTCCGTTGGAAGCGAGTCTACATGGATCGTATGCCCATCATGTTGGACAAGAAGCTGTCCGCAGAGATCGCCGCTAAAGTGAAGTTGCTCATACAAGTGAACCAGGACCGGTCCACCGCCAATGGCGCACGCGCCAACACCCTCGCCGACCGCGCCGCCCACCTGGATACCAAGATCGATGCGCTGGTGTACCAGCTCTATGGGTTGTCGGAGGCAGAGGTGAAGGTTGTGGAGGGGAGATAGTACAACCATGCTCGATGATAACTGAGCCTACAACTGTTTACCTGGATCCGATGAAGTGCCATCGGACCCGATGCATAGCGCTGCTTGGTGAAAGCGACGGTGAGCTGTACCACTTTCTTGTAGAACGGTACCTGGAATTGCGCACGCTCTGGGCAGAACTTCAGGTCATTCTGCAAGCCTCACCTTCGGATACAGACGATCTTCGCGTACATATCGGGAAGTTCTGTCTGCTAGCCACGAACGCTATGTGGCGTGAACTGATCATTGGCATCGTCGCCTTCAATGACTATCCGGAAGAGCAGGGTAAGAAGTGTGCGAGCCTACACGCATTGTCTAAAGTGCCGACGCAGAATGATCGAAAGGGCCTTTGCGATGCCCTGCTCTCCGTTAACAAGGAACTTGGTCACCTTACCACTGTGCGAGCGAACCACATCGGCCACTACCAACGTAAGGCGCAACTGGAACGGACGAAGACCAAGGTTGAGCAGGAGCATGTATCACGCGGCCTTGATATGATCGAAGAAGTACTGCTGCAGTTTGAGATCTTGCATAGTCTGCCAGCACCGCCCCGTATCCACGGTCCTGTCGACGAGGGTGGTTCGAAAAGCTTGCTAAAGCTCCTTCGGGAAACCACCCATGGTTCAAGCCAATTCAAAGAGACGGTGCAGCGAGGCACTACTTCCAAATGGCGTTCGCACTGCAAGGATTGGCTTACTCTGTTACGCCGCAGGTCTGGATCCGCAAACGTATAACCCTCCCTCCGCCAACGTGAGCATTTGAACGCACCACATACTTTCGGTGCGTGGCAAAATGGGAACGCATCCTCAAGCTCGCTCACGGTCGACCTACGCGCCGGTTGGAGCTGATCCACCAGGGCCATGTGGACCTGTATGATCTGGTCACGATCTATGGTGTCGCTTACCCAAGGCTAGCGTCTTGGGGCCTGCTCGCGAAGCTGGAGCCCGTGCATTTTTGGATGCTTGCGAGGGCTACCGCCCCACAGCAGCAGGCGAAGCCTATTTCCTGCATGACGAGCCACACCATGTGATGCGTGCCGCAAGAACAAGGTTCAGGAACTGCAGGATCGCGCCATGGATGCCTTGAAGGTGGACCGCGAAGCCGCCATGGTCAGCTTTGTTGCGGACCTGAAGGCGGACCAGGAACGTGGCTGGAAGTACGCCTCTACGGACGAGGCGACACACCAACAGCGCGACCGGGCGCAGGCTAGGGTACGTGGCGCGTGGCTACATGCCGCTGAAGCGCTTTCAGGACAAGCACGACCTCAGCCATGACGAAGCTGCGCGTAGCGGGCGTGTTGCGCTACCTGCAACCGCGCGACCCGAACACGGTACCGCACACGGTGGTGGGTGCCAAGGCCAAGGACTGCTTGTTGCTGAGCACCAAGTGGCAGCTGATCTTGGTGAAGCCGGGCCAGGAGGAGGAGCTGTTGCGGCGCTGTGCTATCGCGGAACGCGGCTGTTGAGCAACAGGCCTGTGCTTCCGAGCTTATCGCCTCTTGGGCTCTGTGGTCCTGGGTTGTTCCAGGCCGCATAGCGGAACGGTGGGTCGGTGGTTGGGTCAGGCCGGGGCTTTTTGGTCTTCGGCTCCGTGGTCAGGGGCTGTTCGGAGCGTTGGCTGCATTCCGTCATGGCGACTCTAGACTTGCGTCGATAGATCCACTGAAGAGGTCTGAGCAGGAAGGCAGGTGAACCATTCATGGCGATAGGACGTGGTCCTAAGCCCCTTATTGGAACCTGTCTTCCCCTCGGGTCTGAGGCTTAGATAGAATTTCAGGCGTGCAGGCCTATTAGAGTCATCAAGCACAGGACCCTCGCTCAGCCCCTCCAGGGATCATTGGTCTAACTCAAAAGTAGAAGGCAATGAAACACTGGATCGGGGTGGACGTGAGCAAGGCGCATTTGGATGTGGCCCTGCTGATGAAGCCGGAGCACTACTGGCACAGGAGAGGATCAGTAACGAGCCCAAAGCGGTCAGGCATTATGCGGCGTTGGGGAAAGGAGTTCAGGCTGGACAAGAGCAGTATGCTGGTCTGCTTGGAACCCACAGGTCACTATGGCTACCGGTTGGTGGAGGAGTTGGTGCACCTGGCGATCCCCACTTGGCTGGCTCATCCGCTGGACATCAAGCACAGCATCGGTAACACGCGGGGTAAGAGCGACGGCATTGATGCCCTGCGCATTGCGGACTACGCACGTCGCTATCAGGACAAAGCCCGGCTGGTCGGCGCTGAGGCGTTGCGCATGAACAAGCTCCGGCAGCTGCTGCCTGCAGGCGCCAGTTGGTCACCGAGCGCAGGCGGCAACAAGTGCGGATCGAGGACACCAACCGGCATATGGACCGTTCCTTCAAAGCCTCTTCGACCGCATGAGTCGCCAACGCATCAAGCAGGTTGACCAACAACTGGTCGAAGTGGACGGCCTCATCCTGGAGTTCATACGGTCCGACCAGCAGCTCAACCAGCAGTATCAGCTGTTACTCAGCGTCGACGGCGTCGGCCCTGTACTGGCCTCCTATTTGTTGGCCTGCACCGAGGGCTTTACCCGCTTCCGCACTGCGCGTCAGCTGGCCTGTCAAGCAGGCGTTGCGCCCTACGAGCACACATCGGGCACCAGCATCCATGGGCGCACACGTGTGTCGCCACAAGCCGATCAGGTGCTCAAGACCCTCCTGCATATGTCCGCACTGGGTGTGATCGCAAGAGCCGGAGAGTTGCAGGACTACTACCGAAGGAAGCTCGGTCAAGGCAAAGCGCCCATGTCTGTGATCAATGCCGTTCGATGCAAGATGCTCCATCGTCTGTTCGCGGTGATCCAGCGCGGCACACCCTACGTGCGTATGCCACTTGCACAGGTCATAGAATAAGGAGGGCACCTGTGATCCCACTGAACCAAGCCCGACGTGGCCATCTCCTAAGCCGCTGGCGCACTTGCAGCCATGAGCCACCAGCTCCACTTTGCTGGCATTGCGGCGTTGGCTGCATTCCGTCATGGGGAGGAGGGCACCTGTGATCCCACTGAACCAAGCCCGACGTGGCCATCTCCTAAGTCGCTGGCGCGCTTGCAGCCATGAGCCACGATCTCCACTTTGATGGAATTGCGGCGTTGGCCTCTGAGCCTAACGACCTTTCAACCGAGGCGGTCGGGCGCTCCTTCGCCCTCTTGACCGTTCTGTGAGCAGTGCGGCATTCGGAAGTGTTCGATCATGGTTTCGGTTCACAACCTGTTCGCAGCAGGTTGAAAACAATAGAGGGAACCAAGAGAACCGATCGCGGTCATTGACGGCTAAGTTCACAGTGCTGAACTCAACCCCTTGAATGCCTATGAACACTAGTTCAACCATGCCTCAGCATAAGGGACATTCACGTGCTGTGGGTTCAAGAGCACATGGACAGATCGCTATTGCGTTCACGCTAGGCTTAGCATGCTTAGGTCATGTGAGCGGGCAGAATTTGGTGCCGAACGGAAGCTTTGAGCAGTACACGCTGTGTCCCTCGAATTCGGGTCAGGTCCTCCTTGCCGATGGCTGGTCCATTATTTCGCAAAGTCCTGACTATTTCAACAGGTGTAATAGTAACGACAGTGTTGATGTGCCGCACAACATCGCTGGGTATCAAGAGCCCTTTCATGGGGATGCATACATGGGCGTGGCAACCTACCATCAGGGCATACCGACATACCGCGAGTGCATACAACGGCCGCTTGCTGCGCCATTGACACCCGGAGTGCCTGTATATATCTCTCTGATGGCCTCACCTGGTGGCTTCGTGAATGACCCAGGTAGCAATTCGCTCCGCTATGCATCGAGCGGAGTTGGCGTGAAGTTCTCCATGCAGGCCCATACCACATGGACCGTCTGGTCAGGAAATACTGCGTTGACCTTGGCCACAGTGCTGAGCGATACGGCGTCCTGGTCACAAGTGAGCGGAGTCTATATTCCGGATTCTGCCTACGAGTACGTTGCCATAGGTTGTTTCCTTTGGGATGCACAGATAGTGGCGGAGGAATTGGATCCTACCGGTCAGGTAAATGCAGCGTATGCGTTCGTCGATGCCGTTTGCGTTTCAACTGACCCATGGGATTGTTCTTTTTCAAGTTCAGTCGGGGAATCCTCAACGTCGGTCATACTTCGAGGGGGGAATCCTGTTGGTGACGATTTGTATGTTCAGCTGGATGCGTCTTTGAATGGAGCTTCCCTACGGTTGTTGGACATGGCCGGCCGAGTGTGTCGTAGTTGGGTTGTTCCGGACGGCGGGCTGGGCATGAGCTGGTCGTTAGCCGGGCTGTCCGATGGGCAATACATCCTCTTGGTTACTGCGAATGCCAGACCAGTACAAGCAATTAGGATAATCCACACATCACCCTAACCCCAAGAACCATGGACAAGCGGACCTACGGGCATTTATTAGCAGCCTTGCTGTGCGTTACCATACAGCATTCCTTCGGCCAGGTGCAGAATTCCTTGTTCGGCGAATATCGTTTGGACCCAGCCAACCCTCCGGCCAATTTTACAATCGGGAACGTCTATGCCGCAGGCTCCGCATTGATTGTCCGTGGAGATCAGATGGGCACACCGACAGGCGAAGTGTTTCGAACCAGAGGACCTAACAATGCGGATACATTTTGGCGATTAGAAAGAGGAAATTTGCCTGTTGGTGACATCTTCAGCTTATGGGCTGATGAGAACTTTCATGTTCGGGCAAATACAGGTGATCTACGCTTTTGGACCAACGACGGGCAATCGAATGTCGCTCAGCGTGCTCGACTTAAGAAGAATGTTTCGATCACCATTGGTTCAAACAATAACCAATCGATAACAGGTCATTTTGGAGTAGGGTCGTTCAATGGCGCGGTGGATGAACCGTACACTCTGTTCCACGCGGATAATGATGGTCAGAACGTAGAGGGTTATCGCCCTGGCATGCGTGAGGGTCTGAGCGGCAGCCGTGACCTGGATTTCTTCTACACGGGACTGATCGCGGACCCTGTAAATGGAACGCTTCGTGATGCTGGTGCCGTTTGGTCTCGTGACGCTTCTATTGGCCAAGGGCCAGGCCTGTACAAGTTCATTTACACTGGTGCAGATGGTAGTTCCAATACGGCCAGCGGAGCGAATGGCCTTGAGTTGGGCCGTTTTCAGCCCGATGTTAGCTTGGACGAAGGTTACTTCGGCCTTGGTGATTGGACCAGTGCCGTTGCCACACCAACAGAACGGTTGGACCTTTTGGATGGTAAGGTGCGCGTGAGGGCGCTGCCTGCGGACCCAGTGAGTACCTCCACCGAAATGGTGACTGTGAATATGACCGATGGGGTAATTGAACATCGCCCCATAGCCAACCTGCCGGACAATTGTGAATGGAGCATGAGCACCACGGCCCCGAACAACGTGTATACAGCGGTAGGCGCGAGTTCACCTTCCTGCCCTGATGTGGATGACAAGGTGGGTATTGGTGTGACGACCATGAATGCCAAGTTGCATGTGTTCGCGAACACCACCAACATCCCTGTAGCAGGTCTCTTCGACAGTGACTTGGCCAGTTCGAGCACCACTGGCCTCGTAGCTTATTCAGGACGTTATACGACTGGCCCGGTTCGTACCGGCTTGGACGTAGTTGCTAAGGGAGGTACAACAACCACTACCGCGGCGAGCGTAACAGCGGAGACATCGACGACCACTGCGACAAATCGAGGCCTTGTGGCAAGTGCCAACGTGGTCGGCGCATCGGGTGCCGCGACGAACAATCATGCGGGAGAGTTCAACACTTCTGGTCCAGCTACAAGCAGCGTTGGTGTGTGGAGCCGTACCGCCGGAGGCACATCCTCGAATCAAGCCGGCTTCTTTCAGGCACTCAGCGGAGCGACAACAACCTATGGCATTCAAGCCTATGGGCAGGGCACGGGGACCAATTCCTACGGAGCATACGTTCTGGCGAATGCCGCTGCCGCAACGAACCATGGAGTCTATGCCCTCGCGTCCAATGGTACTGCATTGAATTACGGAGTTCGGGCAATTGCATCAGGCGGAACGACTAACTACGGAGTACACGGTACAGCGGCAGTCGCAGGTACCAACTTTGCCGGGTACTTCGCCGGTGACCTCATGTGCACAGGCACGCCCTATTCCACTGCGGGTGGTGTCTGGAGTTCTTCAGATGCCATCTTGAAGACCAATCCTGAACCTCTGGCTAATGTTAGCGGGTTGTTGAATCAACTGCAACCCAAAACCTATGAGTTCTTAACCGTGCAGTATCCGGACCTGAACCTTCCGCAGGGCACGCAAGCTGGTTTCTATGCACAGGAGTTGGAGCAGGTCTTACCGCAATTAGTGAAGGACGTGTCCATGGCCGCGCAGTTTGATTCAACCGGTGTTCAGATCGCACCAGCACGCACCCTTAAGGCTGTCAATTACACAGGCCTGATCCCTTACCTGGTCGCTGCGATGCAAGAGCAGAACGCGCGGATCGACCAACTACAACAACAGCTTGACCAATGCTGCAACGACGGAACCATGGATGGCCATTCCATGCAGCAAGGTGCCGGCAGCGGTAGCACAGGCACCATGGACACCGACCTCCGCATCGTGCCCAACCCCATCGCCGCCAGCACCCAATTGCGCTACACCGTGGGAACACCGGGCCGCGTGCGCTTGGAAGTATCTGACAATACGGGCCGTGTGATCGAGGTGCTTGAGGAAGCTACCCGCAGCACCGGCAACTTCACCTACGAGTGGAACACCCAACAACTGGCAGCAGGCACCTACTTCTGCACGTTGTATGTGAACGATGAGCCCCTCGTGAAGAAGGCCGTGAAGCTGAACGAGCGCTAAGCACCTTTTCCTTTTCAATGGCGCGCGGCTCCTTCGGGGGCCGTTCGTCGTTCAGTCAGCACCAATTGCAGGGCTGGAATCCTTCTCTTCGGGCGCTCCTTCGCCCTCCGAGTGCAGCTCGGAAGAACTACCTCCTCCTAGGTAGATTTTTAGGATGGGGGGTAGCCGAGCCTCACCCAAGAATACCTTGTACGAGGTATTTCTTGAATGGACAGCGGCAGTGGATGCACTGGTCTTGGAAATGCTTGCCAAAGGCATGACCCGCCTCGCCCTCAGTGAGGTCTTGTAATGCCAGCCTTCAACCATTGCCTCGCGGGTCATGAAGTTGAAGGGTGATCCTGGTTCGGCTTAAAAAAAGAGGTTCTTTCCCTCGGCCATGGATCTCAACGTTGCCGCCTTGTGAGCCAAATGCCCGAGCCTACCAACCAACTGAGCCAACAAGCCCAGAACCACTGAGCCGCTTACTTGAGGCCAAGAACGCCCCTGCTCCGCACGCCTCCGGCTTTCGCCCACCTACGACCTACAAGCCAAGGACCAGCTCGCCCAGCCTTTGAGCCAATTGCCTGAACCCACCCAGCACCCCGTCCACTCCGTCCACCCAAGCCCGCCAGCCCAAGGCCCCCAGTACCGGTCACCCTTAGCGAGCCAGCGAGCGCATTCATCTGCGCCATCTGCGTCATCTGCGGTTAACCCCCTGATCAAGCGAGCCTGCGAGCTCCGTTGCGCCGTGCCTCCGTTGCGCTCGTAGCGTCGTTGCGGTCCAACCCCTAAGCGAGCCTGCGTGCGTCCGATTGCCGCTCGCCTACTTGCCGCTCGCCGCTCACCCACTCACCACTCCCAAACGCAACAAACCCCGGCACAAGGCCAGGGTCTGCAGCAGCGGCGTGGGGCCATTTAGGCGGCCACCGGTACCGGGGTTGCGGGTGCACTGCTGCTGCCCGTGTCCACAATGATCCGCGCGTTACCATAGGCACGAACGAACTCTGGTGCGGTCAGCGCGAACTGCGCCACCAGCGCGTCCAGCCGTTTCACCAAAAGCTTCGTCGTGTCCTTCATCAGTTCACGGATCTCAGCCGTTGCGCCCTTCCGCGCAGTAATGGCCGCACGCGGTGCGGCGATCGCCGTCACGAAACGGTCAATGGCTTTCTGGAAGGCGGTCAACGTGGCTGGGGTCACACCGTAATCGGCCAGTGAGGCCACCACCAACGTGGCTTCCCCATGGATCGCCTGGCTGTGTTGCGCCACCACACTGTCCCGGTGCTTGCGCAAGCGGCTCTCCGTCACGTTCATCTTCTCCATCAGCACGCTGTCCCCGATCACCATGGCGTAAGCACGTACGCCACCGGCAACGGCCAGCGTCATCAAGATCATCGCATCCTCGGCTTCCGCCTTGTCCTTGGCGAAACCCGTGATGTCGATCACCTGTTTCTCGGTAGCGGCCTCCAGCGTGTTGATGTTCGATTCGAACTCAGCGAACGCAGAGGTCAGTGCAGGCACCGCGCTGTACACGGCACTGTTCTCCACCAGGCACTTCTGCGTGGCGTAGAACATGTTCATTTTGTTCTCCTGTGAATTGTTCATGGCTCGTTGTTTTTGGTTCTTGGCTTTCGCCGCTGACCATTGCAACGGGCCCTACCCCGCCTTCGGTTTCACGAACAACTCACGATACACTGGTGGATATGCACCCCTTTACCCTGTTGCATTTTCCGAATGTTCCCATACACTTCTAAAAGCTATTCTTATTTTTCAAATATGCAAGTCCATGGAAATTTCTTTCAGTATAGCAGAAAAGAATTTCCAGCACGTCCTTCTTCCTCCATCGGCAGCACCCATCTCCGATCCTCCAACCCACCCACACGCCCCAGAACACCCGCTCGCTCCATCCTGTTCATCCGGTCCATTCAAGCTACCGCATCTCCCCCTGATCAAAGCCGGAATATCCCCGAATGGAACAACAGTTCCCGGCCCAGATGCACCGTTCGCATCGCACCGCTTCCCACTTCCCCTTTCACCATCTGCCATTATTTCTAAGCGAGCGTCCACAATTCCGGCTCAACCCCGATCCGTCAAAGCGTATGCCCACATCGCATCAGTTCAAGCGCCCTTTCACGAACACGCCGTCCCCAAAACCTCACCCCGTGCGTGATTCTCCAAACAGTTGGCCAGCTGAGCGCCTCACAAAGCGCCGCCTTCTACCGCCCATCCCAGGGGCCCCCAAACCGAACGGTGCATCGCCGGATCTGCAGCAAGCGCCGCACAGCTCCACCTCCCCATCCCCACCGCCCAAGCGCCCACACCAACACCAGAAGCTCCAGCCGTACACCACCAAGCTGCCATTGCGTCAACATCCAGTTCTCGGACCTTGCTCGTATCCGTGTTCATCAGTGTCCATCCGTGGTTAACCCCAGCAAACTCCTTTCGCCGTGCCCCACGTTGCGTCCGTTGCGCCGTTGCGGTTCAAGCCCCAAGCGAGCCTGCGAGCGCATTCATCTGCGCCATCAGCGTCATCTGCGGTTCCCTCTTCAAGCGAGCCCGCGAGCATTCTTCCCGTTGCGTTCTCCGCGCCGTTGCGGTCCAACCCCAGCGAGCCTGCGAGCGCATCCATCTGCGCCATCAGCGTCATCTGCGGTTCCCCTTTCAAGCGAGCCCGCGAGCGTTCTTCCCGTTGCGTTCTCCGCGCCGTTGCGGTCCAACCCCAGCGAGCCCTGTCCTCAGCGCCCCAGCGCCTCTGCGGCCAACCATCCACCCCGCCCGTTCGATCCTTTTAACACCCCCGCGTGTACCGAAAGGCAGGAACGCCGCCCCATGGTGGCCCTACCTTTACCCACAACAGCGGTCGCTCCCGGCCGTTCTCACTCTGATGCACTCCGACTACGCGCTGCTCATCAGCAAATTGGACGCCTTCATCCGCCGGTTCTACAAGGACCAGCTGATCAGGGGCGTGCTCTACAGCGTCGGCTTGCTCGTGGCCTTCTTCCTCTTGGTGTCGCTGGGCGAGGCCGTTGGGCGCTTCGGCAGCAGTGCCCGCACCGTGCTCTTCTGGACCTACTTGGCCGCCACGGCGGTTGTGCTCGGTCGCTTCATTGTATTGCCCTTGGTGAAGCTCTTCCGCCTCGGTCCGGTCATCAGTCACACCGCCGCCGCCCACATCATCGGCACGCACTTCACCGAGGTGAAGGACAAGCTCCTCAACACCCTACAACTGCGCGACCAGGCCGAGCAGGACCCCACACGCCGCGAGCTCATCGAGGCCTCCATCGCACAGCGCAGCCGCGAGTTGAAACCTGTGCCCTTCAGCAACGCGATCGACCTGCGCCGCAACACCCGCTACCTGCGCTTCGCCCTGCCGCCCTTGGCCGTGCTGGTCGTGCTGCTCTTCGCCGCCCCCAGCCTCATCACCGGTCCGGCCGAACGCCTGCTTGCTCACGGAGAGGAATTCGCTCCCGAGGCGCCCTTCCAATTCCTCATCCTCAACGACACCCTGCAGGTCCCCGAGGACCAGGACTTCGAGCTGCAGGTGGAACTGGAGGGCAAGGCGGTACCGCAACAGGCCGAGGTGGTCATCGACGGTCAGCGCATTCCTTTGGTGAAGCAGGATGCCGTGCGCTTCACCCACCGCTTCCGCAACGTGCAGGAGCCCATCACCTTCCACCTCGAGGCCGAAGGCTTCAGCAGCAAGGAGCTCACGTTGGTCACCATGCCCGATCCATTGGTGCTGGACCTGGCCATGAAGCTGGAATACCCCGCCTACCTCAGCATGCCCAACGAAGTGCGCGGCAACACCGGCGATGCCCAGGTCCCCGCCGGCACCCGCATCACCTGGACCGCCAACACCCGCAGCGCCGACTTGCTGGAACTAGCCTTCGATGACACCACCTACTTGTTGAAGCCCCAGGGCGACGATCGGTTCACCACAAGCCGTCGCCTCCTGCAAAGCCGCACCTACAGCATGGTGCCCACCAACGGCACCCGCAAGGCCGCATCCCCCCTGCAATACCGCATTGAGGTGGTGCCCGACCTCTACCCCACCATCGCTGTGGAACAGAAGGCCGACAGCACCGCGCCCAAGCGCCTCTACTTCCGAGGCGACCTGGGGGATGACCACGGCTTCAAGCGCCTCCTCTTCAGCTACCGCTTCACCGAAGGTGGCGATAGCACGGCGGAAGAACTGCGCAGCCAGACCATCGAACTGGGCATCGACCCGAAGAACACGCGCCAGGAGTTCTTCCACTTCTGGGATGTCAACACCCTTACCATCGGCCCGGGTGATAAGCTCGAGTACTGGTTCGAAGTGTGGGACAACGACGGCGTACACGGCAGCAAGAGCGCCCGCAGCAGCACGCAGGTATTCGAAGCGCCTTCGTTGGAGGAGCTTGCCGAGAAGCAGGACCAGCAGGGCGCTGAGATCAAGAAAGACCTGCAACAAGGCATCAAGGAAGCCCAGGAACTGCAGCGCGAACTGGATAAGTTGCGCCGCGAGATGATGGACAAGAAGGAGCTGAACTGGCAGGACCAGCAGAAGCTCCAGAGCGTGCTCGACCGCCAGAAGCAACTGCAGCAGCGCATCGAGAACACCACGCAGAAGCTGGAGCAGCAACGCACCGAACAGCAGCAGTTCCGCCAGATGGACGAGCGCCTGCTGGAGAAACAGAAACAGGTGCAGGACCTCTTCGAGAACGTGCTCAACGAGGAAATGAAGGACCTCTACAAGCAGGTGCAGGAAATGCTGGAGAAGCTCGACAAGGAGAAGCTCCAGGAGCAGATGAAGGACATGAAGATGGACCAGGAGGACATCGAGAAAGAGCTCGACCGCGCCCTGGAACAGTTCAAGCAGATGGAGGTGGAGCAGAAGGCCGAGGACATCACCAAGCAGTTGGAGAAGCTTGCCGAAGACCAGAAGAAATTGAGCGAAGAGACCAAGGCCGGCGACACGCCCAAAGAAGAGCTTCAACAGAAACAGGAAGAATTGAACAAGGCCTTCGAGAACGTGCGCAAGGAGTTGGATGAGCTGGAGAAGAAGAACGAGGAGCTCGAGACCCCCATGGAACTGCCGAAGACCGAGCAGCAGGAACAGGACATCCAACAGGAGCAGCAGAAGAGCAGCGAGGAACTCCAGAAGAACCAGAAGCAGAAGGCCGGCGACAGCCAGAAGAAGGCCGGTGAGCAGATGGAACAGATGGCCTTCCAGATGAAGAGCGCCATGCAGCAGAGCGAACAGGAGCAGGCCGAAGAGGACATGGATGCCCTGCGCCAGCTGCTGGAGAACATCGTACACCTCAGCATCGATCAGGAGGCCACCATGGTGGATGTGCAGCGCACCAGCACCCGCGACCCGCACATCGTGGACCTCGGCCGTACACAGAAGAAACTCCGGGACGATGCCAGGGTGATCGAAGATTCGCTCTTCGCCCTCAGTAAGCGCGTACCTCAGCTACAGTCCATCGTGAACCGCGAGATGAACGCTGTGAACGCTAACATGGACGAGGCCATGGAGCGCATCAACAACAGCCGGGCGAACGAGCGCGAGAAACCCATGGCCACCGACAAGCAGCAGCGCGCCATGACCAGCCTGAACAACTTGGCCCTGCTGTTGGACGAAGCCCTGCAGCAGATGCAGCAACAGCAGCAGTCCAGCGGCAAGCCAGGCAGTGGTTCCTGTAGCAAGCCCGGTGGTAGCGGCGCCGGCAAGGGCAACAAGGCCAGCATGGCCAAGATGAAGGCCCAGCAGCAAGCCCTTCAGAAGCAGCTGGAAGAGATGAAGAAGGGCATGGAGAAAGGGGGCAAGCAACAAGGTCCCAAGCCGGGAGACAAGAACCCCGGCGGCATTGGCCCCGGCATGAGCCAGCAGCTGGCCCAGATGGCCGCCCAACAGGCAGCCATCCGCAAGGAGATGCAGCGCATGGCCCAGGAGCTCAACAAGGACGGCAGCGGCTCCGGCAACGGTCTCAACAAGCTCGCCGAGGAGATGGAGAAGACCGAGAAGGACATCGTGAACAAGCGCATCGATCAGGAGACCATCCGTCGCCAGCAGGACATCATGGTGCGCATGCTGGAGGCCGAGAAGGCTGAGCGCGAACGCGAGCTGGATCAGACGCGCCAGAGCACTGAGGGCCGTGACACACCGCACACGGATCCCGCCCGCTTCTTCGACTACCAACGCACCAAGCAACGCGAGTCCGAAATGCTCCGCACCGTGCCGCCCGGGCTCAAGCCGTATTACAAGGACCGGGTCAACGAGTATTTCGATACTTTTGACCGACCCTGATCACGCCTATGGGAGCCCTTACCGAGGACGTACAATTCACGCAACGGATCGACTTCCCGGCCAAAGCCGAGAACATCGCCTTGGCCGAGAAGCTCATTGATGAGGCTTGCCAAAAGCACAATGTGCACGAGTCGCACTACGGCAACATCCTCATCGCCCTCACCGAGGCCGTGAACAACGCCATCCACCACGGCAACCGCCTGGACCCTGCCAAGCAGGTCACGGTGGGCTATGAGGTGAAGGGGGACAAGATCATCTTCATCGTACAGGACCAAGGTCCCGGCTTCGACTACGACCACCTGCCCGACCCCACCGACCCCGAGAACATCGAGAAGCCCCACGGTCGTGGCGTGTTCCTCATGCGCGCACTGGCCGACAGTGTGGAGTTCAATGACAACGGGGCCACGGTGGCCATGGCCTTCAGCCTTCAGCCCGTCCAAGAGTAATGGCCACCTCCGGCACCATCGGGTTCATCGTACAGGATGTGCCCGACGCGTTCCGTGATCGCAAGCACCTGCGCCAGTGGTTGTATCGTGTGGCCCAGGACCACGGCACCCGCATTGATGCGGTGAGCTATGTGCTCATGGACGACCGCGCGTTGTTGAAGTACAATCGCGACTTCCTTCAGCACGACGACCTCACCGACGTGATCACCTTCCCGGTGGAGAGCAACAACGGCGTTAGTGGGGACGTGCTGATCAGTTACGACCGCATCCGGGAGAACGCCAGCACCTTTGGGGTGAGCGCCCAGCATGAACTGCGGCGTGTGATGGTGCACGGTCTACTGCACCTGTTGGGTCATTCGGATAAGACCAAGGCCCAGAAAGAGGCCATGCGCGTGCTCGAGGACAAGTACCTCGCTCGCTTCTAGGTCAGCTGGTTCAGTTGTGCTGGGGATCCCGGTCCAGGCCCAAGGCATCGCCCACGCGGCACACCATGCCCCCGACGGCCGCATAACCCGTCGCCGCCACCGCCTTCGCCAACCCATTGCGCCGCTTGAAGGACCAGACATCCTTCAGGAAGAGCGGGAAGTTGTGGTCGTTCAACAGGTCAAAGGCCACTGAAATGGTCGGCTCAAGGCTCTTCGCCGTGTGCCAGATCCCGAAGGGAATGAACAACGTTTCCCCAGGGCCGACCACGAAGGTGATCGGGGTCGCTTTGGCATACTTGGGGTACTTCGCCAGGTCCACGTTCTCGATGTCTGGAATGGAGCTCTTCCAAGCATCTCCGGGCTCGGGGTACAAGCACTCATCCTGGCCCCTGGGCCACACGGTGAACTGTTTGTGGCCATAGAGCTGGTTGATCCAAGCGCTCAGGTGGTAATAGTCCACGTGCACATAGGGGAACTTGCCGCCAGGGCCACCGATGAACATCTCCAGCGCGCTGCCCCAGTAACCCCGCTTGAACCAAGAGCTCTCCAACCAGTTCGGTCGGGCAAAACCCAGATTCAGGGGCTTCACCATGCTCACGACCTCGGGTAGTTGTGTGGGCAGGTGGTACTTGCAGGGGTATGGCACCGGCCGGGAGGTGTCCTTGCCCTCTACGAGATCCAGGATCTCGTTCATGGTGTACTCCTTCCCATCCACTACTGTCTTGCGATCACCGAAGCGGGAGCGGAAGAAATCAGGCGAGAACGTGTCATATGCACCCCACACCTTGGTGGCGTTCTTGAACACGAGCGGAATGCCCGGCTTCCAGTGCTCTTCGATGAACTGCTCGTGCGTGATGTCCGCTGCGTCGATCTTCTTGACCTCCATGGTTCCGTTGATTGCGTGCGTGGTACGCATCCTGGGCACCGAAAGATACTGCCCGACCCGAGCCACGGACCATAGCGATCACTTCCCCGCCGATCCGTCGATGTGGGCCTTGCACTTGGCGTAAGTGACCGCCGCAACACTTCTTCCCAGCTGCAGGCCGGCCAGGTTGTCCGTCTGGATGTGATAGCCCCCCAGCACCCGGCTCCAACCGGCTTGCTCTGCGGTCGATGAGAAGGTGGGAAACGAGAGCGTGACACTGTCCGTGGTGATCCCCGGCTCGGTCAGCCAACCGGGCAGCAAGCGGACCTGCACGTCATACTTGTCACTCCCTGTGAAGAGCTCCAGGGCCTTGGCACACCCCCCGCTCACCGTGCTGTGGCCGCTCGGGTAAGCTGGGAACGGTGGGCACAGGAAACTATCCGGCGAATATGGGCGCCAGTCCTTCCCCTTCATCTTCACCATGCCTATGTGCGGGCCGCCCCAGCCCACGATATCCTCCTCCCCCATTAGCGCATGCACCTGCTGGTACGGGCGACTGTTGTCGTAGAACATCTTGGCGTCCCAACACGCAATGAAACAATCCATGGCCGTGGTACTCACCACGAAGTACATCTGGACATCCTCGTCCAACGTGTGGTTGTCACGCAAGCTTATGTCCCGGCTGAAGATCAGCCAATGCCCGGCCTGTTGAACACTTCGTGGACCATCGCGCATGAACTCCACCAAGGCCTTCTGTTCATTGGTCAATTCGGCCTGCAACTGCACCACTTGCCGCACCTCTTTCTCCAGCAAGGGGTCACCCATTTTCGGCGGCGGTGGGCACCGGAATTGGGAGGCACTATCCAGTGCGAACGGCTGAACATGGCCCCAATGGGGAGCTAGGCAGCCCGGTGCAAAGCGCCGCCCATCCTTCTCACTGATGAAGTACTTCGGTTGCCAACGATCGATGTCGACCAGCGTTTCCGGGGAGTTCACAGGACGGTAGTTCGTATAGTCCCCATAGTGCGTGTCACGACCAGGTTCGTCACCATACATGTTGCTGCCATCATGGTGCCTGGAATCCAATACCGCGCGTGCCGCCAGATTGCCCACGCCCGCTGGTGTTGCCGGGTCAAGGCCACGGTCGTTGGGGTCGAAGCCGAACTCCTTCAATCGCTGAGCGAACAACGCGCTGTCGGCCGGGTAGACCTCTTGAAGTACTCGACAAGCGGCATAGCTGATGGCCTCTGCCTTGTGCTCAGGGTTTTGTTCTGAGGCGGGTCTGCGCTCCACCCTTGAGAGGTACACGGGCACCGCCACGCTATCATACCGGCTCCAGGCGTCGAACATGGCGATCATTGGCAAGGCCACCATCCTGCTGCTCACAGGGGGTCTCGGCTTGTTCCGCTCCGTGTCGTTGGCCGTGCCCTCCAATACCACCGCGCCCCACTTGTACGCCATGTTCTCAGCGCCGCGAAGCGCATCAGGAACGCGCTCAGCCGCACCCTGCTCACCCCCCCCGCAGGAGGCCAGCAACAACAGCACATTGAAAGCACACGCCCACCCGACCGGAAGAATGGACTCCTTGAATTGGATCATGTTCATGGTGGTGAAAACTACACGGACCGGGCTGGCTATCGCTGCTTGGTGATGTGGACCTTTCTCTGCGGAATGTGAAGCCGCCTTTCGTCATTGCAAAGGCCGAAGGGATCAACAACAGATCCGGTCGGGATCTACCTTTGCTGCGTCCATGGAACCTATACCTACTCCACAGCGCCTAACCAATTGAAGATCAGAGATCCACGCCCCTTGTTCCACGTGGAACAAGTCTTGTGGCCCTTTCATAAGCGATGAGCACAAGCGAGGTCTATGATGTGGTCGTGGTAGGTGGAGGTCACGCGGGATGTGAAGCCGCCGCGGCCGCTGCCAACCTGGGCTCTAACGTCCTGTTGGTCACCATGAACATGGGGGTCATTGGCCAGATGAGCTGCAACCCCGCGATGGGGGGCGTGGCCAAGGGGCAGATCGTCCGCGAGGTCGATGCCCTGGGTGGCTACTCGGGTATCGTTAGCGACAAAAGCACGGTCCAGTTCCGTATGCTCAACCGAAGCAAGGGGCCTGCCATGTGGAGCCCAAGGTCTCAGAACGACCGAAACCTCTTCGCCTCCGAATGGCGACGCATGCTCGAGCAGACCCCGAACGTTCACTTCTGGCAGGATAGTGTACAACGCATTCTGATCGCAGGAGGGGTGGTGGTCGGAGTGGAGACGGGCATGGGGATGGTGATCAACTGTCGTTCGGTGGTGCTTACAAGCGGCACCTTCATGAACGGGATCATGCACATCGGCGAGCGCCAGCTTGGTGGAGGAAGAGCGGGCGAGAAAGCCAGCCACGGCATTACTGAACAACTCGTTTCTCTTGGATTCGAATCCGGGCGAATGAAGACCGGAACACCCCCTCGTGTTGATGGCAGGAGCATCGATTATAGCGTACTCGAAGAACAACCCGGCGATGAGAACCCGAGCAAGTTCAGCTACTCCCCCACAACCGCTTCACCGGCTCGACAGCTGAGTTGTTGGATGACCTACACGAGTCCGGAGGTGCATGACATTCTGCGGACAGGCTTCGACCGTAGCCCCATGTTCAATGGCCGCATCAGGGGGCTAGGGCCACGGTACTGTCCGAGCATTGAGGATAAGATCGACCGTTTCGCGGACAAAGACAGGCATCAGATCTTCGTGGAGCCAGAGGGCTGGGACACCGTCGAAACCTATATCAACGGGTTCAGCACAAGCCTTCCCGAAGAGGTTCAGCTCGCTGCCTTGCGAAAGATCCCGGGTTTCGCACAAGCGCGCATGTTCAGGCCGGGTTACGCGGTAGAGTACGACTACTTCCCACCCACCCAATTGAAACACACGCTGGAGACCAAACTCGTAGGAGGGCTCTACTTTGCCGGACAGATCAACGGAACCACGGGTTATGAAGAAGCGGCTTGCCAAGGTTTGATGGCGGGTATCAACGCGAGCTTGAAAACTCACGAAAAGCCCCCCTTTGTACTAAAGCGGGACGAAGCCTACATCGGAGTCCTGATCGATGACCTCATCACGAAGGGTACGGAAGAGCCATACCGGATGTTCACTAGCAGGGCCGAATTCCGCATCCTTCTGCGACAGGATAATGCAGACATCCGCTTGACCCCCCGTTCACACGCCATCGGACTCGCAAGCGACGCTCGCCTGGAACGTGTAATGCGCAAGCAGACGCTCTCGGACCAACTTGTCGCCACCATGCAAGCTGAAAGCGTCTCTCCCGAGGCCGCGAACGAGGTGATCGTTCCACGTGGAACATCGCCGCTGAAACAGAAGGTGAAACTCTTCGAACTTCTGCTCCGACCCCAGATAAGCTACGCTGACTTGGAACCACTCGGTCCGAAAACGAGATCGGTAGCAGATGGCTTAGCGGACCTACGCGAAGAGGTTCTCGAGCAGGTCGAGATCAACGTTAAGTACGATGGCTACTTGGCCAAAGAACGCGAACTCGCCGAGAAGCTCACACGCCTCGATGATGTTCCGCTCGAGATGGACCTGGAGTATGCCCGGCTGACTTCCCTCTCGATCGAAGCCCGCCAAAAACTCGACCGCATTAAGCCGTCCACTCTTGGACAGGCCTCTCGCATTAGTGGTGTATCTCCTGCTGACCTGAGCGTACTTATGGTGTACCTCGGTCGTTGAACCTAACCGATCGTTCCACGTGGAACATACCGTACTCGAAACCCTCGTTTCCTGCCCGCTCTGTAGCGGCAGCCCGCTCTCGCCAGCGCTTTCCGTACTTGACCATACCGTCAGTAAGGAGGTCTTTCACCTGGTCGATTGCCCCTCCTGTGGAGCTCGGACCACCAACCCACGACCTGACCAGCACAGTATCAGCGCATACTACAATTCGCCCGACTACATCTCCCACACCAACACCGCGCAATCCCTGCAAGACAGGTTGTATCAGCTGGCTCGTAAGAACGCCCTACGGACCAAGCACAAGCTTATCCACCGCATCCGTCCGAACGGCCGGCTGCTGGACATCGGCTGCGGTACCGGGGAATTCCTTGGCTACATGAAGAGTAGGGGGTACTTGACCCAGGGCATCGAAGTCGATCTCCGCGCCCGCAAGCAAGCGATCGCCAACCACAACTTGGATGTCGTGCCCAACTTGGACGCTCTTCCCGCTCAGGAACAGTTCCAGGTCGTTACCATGTGGCACGTTCTAGAACATGTTCCCGACCCCAAGCGTACTCTTAAGAAGATCTACAGCTTACTGGCGGACCGGGGCTTACTGGTGATCGCCGTTCCTGACCGCGACAGCTGGGATGCCGAACACTATGGACCTGATTGGGCCGCGTACGACGTTCCTCGCCACCTGAATCACTTCCGCCGTGCTGACGTTCACAAGCTGCTCCACGAACACGGTTTTTCCATGATCCGCACAGCCCCAATGTGGTTGGACGCACCCTACATCGCGATGCTCAGTCAGCGCTATCGAGGCAATGGAACCCTGACCGCACTCATCGTGGGCACACTGCTCGGTCTGTGGTCCAATGCTCTCGCGCTGCTCGGAGGTCGGCCAACATCCAGCACTTTGTACATCGCCCAGAAACAGGAGCCCTAGGAAGGCCCTTTTCCTTCGTTTTCCGCCACTATCGCACCCGTGTAGTGCTCTACCCCACTGGCCCGACGATGGTGCCGGAAAGTGGCGTTATTGATGTGCTTGTAATCCCCTGATAAACAGACGGTTACGGAGCTTCGTCGCCATCGCCCGCTCTTAGGCCCTTACGGGAACCAAACCACGGGTCGGTTAGCCGGATCGCCGAGAGACCATCGTATCCCTCCCTCAGCGATCGAGCTACCTTTGCGGCCCCCAAAACCATCCGATGAGCACCACGGTCGCCGTAGCCCCGAACAAGATCAAGGACATCCTTAACCTCCTCGGCGTGCACGAGGTGAACAGCGGCGTATCGACCGGTGCGCAATGGCTGAAGGGTGAGGGGGTGTTGCTTGAGAGCCTCAGCCCTGTGGATGGTGCGTTGATCGGAGCCGTGCGCGGTGCAAGCAAGGCCGAATATGAGGCTATGATCGCAACGGCACAGAAAGGCTTCATAGAGTGGCGCACATGGCCAGCTCCCAAGCGCGGCGAAGTGGTCCGACAGCTTGGCGAGGAACTCCGCAAGCACAAGGCCAACCTCGGTAAGCTGGTGAGCTACGAGATGGGCAAGAGCTATCAAGAAGGGCTCGGAGAAGTGCAAGAGATGATCGACATCTGCGACTTCGCCGTGGGGCTATCGCGTCAGCTGCACGGGCTTACGATGCACAGCGAACGCCCCGAACACCGTATGTATGAGCAGTGGCACCCGTACGGGTTGGTCGGCATCATCACTGCGTTCAACTTCCCCGTGGCCGTTTGGAGCTGGAACACCGCACTAGCGTGGGTATCCGGCGATGTTTCCTTGTGGAAGCCCAGTGAAAAGACCCCCCTTTGCAGCATCGCCTGTCAGCACATCACCGCCGAGGTGTTCAAGCGCAATGGCGTACCCGAAGGGGTGAGCGTGATCGTGAACGGCGGCCGTGAAGTGGGCGAGTGGATGAGCAACGACACACGCATTCCCCTTGTGAGCGCTACGGGCAGTACACGCATGGGCAAGGCTGTGGGAGCTGCGGTCGGTGAGCGCCTGGGCCGTTCCTTACTGGAGCTGGGCGGTAACAATGCGATCATCATCAGCGATAAGGCCGACCTGGACATGTCCTTGATCGGCTGCGTCTTCGGCGCTGTGGGCACGGCTGGCCAACGCTGCACAAGCACGCGCCGCTTGATCATTCACGACAAGGTTTACGAAGCCTTTAAACAGAAGCTGATGAAGGCCTACGGACAGCTCCGCATCGGAGATCCCCTCGACGAGAATAATCATGTCGGGCCGCTGATCGACGAGCATGCTGTCCAGCTCTACCTGAAGGCCTTGGAGGCTGCAAAGCAGCAGGGCGCGACCATCGCTGTTGAAGGAGGTGTTCTGAGCGGGGAGGGGTACACGAGCGGTTGCTACGTGAAGCCAGCGATCGTGGAGGCCACGGCGGAAATGGCCATTGTCCAAGAGGAGACGTTCGCGCCGATCCTTTACTTACTGCGTTACACCGGCGATGTGCACGAGGCCATCGCTATCCAGAACAACGTGAAGCAAGGGCTGAGCAGTGCCATTATGACGCTTGACCTGCGCGAGGCTGAGCGATTCCTCGGTGCAGCAGGAAGCGATTGCGGCATCGCCAACGTGAACATCGGTACCAGCGGTGCGGAGATCGGGGGTGCTTTCGGTGGCGAGAAAGAGACCGGTGGCGGGCGCGAAAGCGGTAGCGACGCCTGGAAGGCCTACATGCGCCGCCAGACGAACACCATCAACTACGGCGCCAAGCTTCCTCTGGCACAGGGCATCAAGTTCGACTTGTAGTCCCCGTAGGATCCTCTGCCTGCTTCACTTTCAGGACCTGCGCATTCAAGGCGCCCGGGTATATTTCGCCCTCTCCATGCTGCGTCATCTGTTTCCTTTCCTTGTTCTGTGCGTTCTCGTTGGTTGCTCCGCGAAGCGAACCGAACGCGCCCGCGAACCGCTGCGATCGGGCCCGTGGCGCATGGCGCTCGACCTGAACGGACAGGAGCTTCCGTTCCTTTTCGATCTGGACCACGACAGCACCGGTTATCACCTTCTGTTACACAATGGCGAGGAGAAGATCGCTGTTGACGACATCGTTCTGAGCGGTGATTCGATCCATATACGCATGCCCTTGTTCGACTCCGAGTTCCGCGGTGTACTGGCTGGTGATAGCGGCATTGCCGGAGTCTGGTGCAATTACCTGAAAGGCCCCGACTACCGCGTTCCTTTTCTCGCATCGGCAGGTGAAAGCCCTCGGTTCGCTCGCCGATCAGCAAGTGCGGCCGCTTCGTTGGGGGGGCAATGGGAGGTCCACTTCAGCCCTGGTTCTGAGGACGCCTATGATGCGTTGGGGCTCTTCCGTTCAGAGAACGAACTTGTCACAGGCACTTTCGGTACGGAGACCGGTGACTACCGCTTTCTGGAGGGCACGATGGACGGTGACTCAATGCTTCTTTCGTGCTTTGATGGCTCCCATGCCTTCCTTTTCAAGGCCGCGCTTCGGAATGATAGCCTGATCGGTCGTTATTGGAGCGGCATCCATTGGCAGGAGCCCTGGGTGGCCATAAGGAATTCGGACTTCCGATTACGGGATCCGGACTCCCTCACCTTCCTGAAGGAGGGCCACGACATGGTGAACTTCACATTCCCCACCATCGACGGCGGCACGGTGTCCCCTACGGACAAGGCGCACGCAGGCCATGTTCAAATGGTACAGGTGATGGGTAGCTGGTGCCCCAACTGCGTGGACGAGACCTTGTTGCTGGATGAACTTTACGACACCTACCATGACAAGGGTCTAGAGGTGATGGCGATCGCCTTTGAGAAACACCCCGATCCGAACAAGGCCGTTGCCGCCCTGAAGCGCTTCCGTGATGAACTCGATGTGAAATACCCGATCGCCTACGCCGGTGAGGCCAGCAAGGAGAACAACAGCGCCCAGCTCCCGTTCCTGGACCACGTGATGAGCTATCCGACCTGCATCTTCATCGATAAGGCCGGGAAAGTGCGTCGCATCCGCACGGGCTTCTACGGACCCGGTACCGGTGAGCACTATGTGAACTACAAGCGCAACCTGGATTCCTTCATTCAGCAGTTGCTGGCTGAGGATCCAGCCGCTACGGCAGCCCGCTAGGGCTATTCGCCCTTCTCAACAGCCTTGTCGACCGCGATCCGCTCGCTGCGGTTCGCCAATTCCCAGGCCGTGGCGAACACCAAACGCGTACGTTGTTCCAGCAGGTCGAACCGGATGCGGTCAACCTCGTCCGTAGGCTGATGGTAATCCGCATGCACACCACTGAAATAGAAGATGACCGGCACCCCCTTCCGCGCGAAGTTGTAATGGTCGCTTCGGTAGTAGAACCGGTTCGGGTCGTTGGCGCCATTGAACGTGTAGTCCAGCTCCAAGCCGACATAGGCCGTGTTCGCTTCCTCGTTGATCCGGTGCAGGTCCGAGCTGAGGCGATCGCTGCCGATCACATACACGTATGGCTTGCTATCCCTGTGAGCCGAATCCGTCCGACCGATCATGTCGATGTTCAGGTCCGCCACCGTGCTTTCCAATGGGAACACCGGGTGATCGCTGTAGTATTCCGAACCCAGTAACCCCTTTTCCTCACCGCTAACGGGCATGAACAATAAGCTGCGACGCGGTCCATGACCTTCTTTCCGTGCTTGTGCAAAGGCCTGTGCCATCTCCAGCAGCGCCACTGTGCCGGAGCCATCATCGTCGGCGCCATTGTAGACTTCGTCGCCGTCCTTGCCAATGTGGTCATAGTGCGCCGTTACGATCACCAGCTGGTCCTTCAGGTCGGTGCCTTCCACATAGCCCAACACGTTCTCTGCCTGCAGCTGCTGAGCCTCTGGCAGGTAGCGTAACGCCAATGCACAGGGGATGGCTTTTCCTGGTCTCCGACAGGCCTTGGTCAGCTTCTTCCAGTGTATACCGCCCTTCTGCAGGATCCGCTCGGCCAGTTCCTGATCGATGATGATGACCTGTGTGGCGTTCTGGGGCGCTTCCTCATCCTTCACCTGACCCTTCAACGTCATTCGGCTTGAAGTGAGATAGTGGCCGAATTCGGTCATCATAGCATCTGCATTGGGGCTTGCGTACAGCACTACACGTGCTCCAGCAGCGGTGGCAGCCGCGGTCTTACGGGTCAGGCCGGAAAAGAACGCGTTGTCCGGCTCAGCGGCTTTGGCCGCACGTCCACCTTCGCCCTCCACAACAAGCACCACCTTTCCCTTCACGTCCAAGTCGACATAGTCGTTCCGGGTCGGCGTGTTCTCCCCGAACCCCATGAACACCACTTCACTGAACACCAGGTCCTTCTCGGTGCGCTCGCTGAAGTAGAAGTAGCTCTCCATAAAGCCTTGGCGAGCCCCGTTCACCTCCAGTTTCAAGGTTCCTGGCTTGCTCAATTCCACCGCGAAGGGTTGCTCATAACCCGGCGCAAGTAGTCCCCGTTGTTCCCAGTCAGGAACTGGACCAATGCTCATTGAAGCAAACGCCTTCCGCAGGTACTCTGCGGCCATCTTCTGTCCCTTGAAGCCCGTTTCCCGGCCTTCGTAGGCATCACTGGCCAACACCTCAAGGTGTCCCTGGAGCTCTTGGCGGGTGATCGTGTTAAGGTATCGTTCAACCAGGGTGTCCCGCTGACCATTGACAAGGGTCGGTGAGGCGCAAAGAGCCGCCAGCAACAAGATGTTCAGCTTCATACCCTAAGGATGTTCAATTGCGCTCAGCCTGCTCCGGCTCGATCTTCTCCACACGCCGAGCATGACGGCCACCTTCAAAGCTCGCATCCAGGAAGGAATCCACGATGCGCAAAGCCAGTTGATCCGTGATGAACCGGGCAGGAAGCGCCAGCACGTTGGCGTTATTGTGCGCGCGGGCAAGTGCGGCCACTTCTTCATTCCATGCCAGGGCACTACGCACCCCCGCATGCTTGTTCGCGGTGATGTTCACACCGTTGCCACTGCCACAGATAACAATCCCCAGACTAACGTCACCCGTCGTTACTGCCGTGGCCACAGCATGCGCATAGTCCGGATAGTCCACGCTATCGCGCACATGCGCGCCTTTGTCCACAGCTTCCATACCACGCGCCTTCAGATGTTCCTTTACAGCGTGCTTCAGGTCGATGCCGGCGTGGTCACTTCCAATGGCAATGCGCATGGGGTGTATGTTCCGGGCGGTCAGCGCCTTCGGTGTGTCAAAGATAGCTGGGGCTAAAAGGATCCCACGATCGGATCGTTGATAGAGATCTTTCACCGTGCATAACTCGGCACAACAATTCCACCCGACCAAGCGTCCTCTTCTGCTTGATCGATCTGGTGAAAGGACCTAGTAACTTCAATCAGCAACTTCACACAACGATCGAACGATCCAAGCCCCGCTAACATGACCCGTTCTATGCACGTGCCCCGAACACTTGATCGATCAACGATCGTTGGATCACCGTTGCTTGAGCCCGTCCCTCCTATGCTCTGTCCAAACCCCCGTAGGCTTCGATCGTTCACAACACGTTGACTACTTTTGATAACCAACGATGTCAAGCTCCACACGGGCAGATCTTTCACACGATCAACAGCCCTATTCATATCAACAACATCTTTTAAAGAAGATAATTGAATGCATGTTCTGTGTGTTCAGCATTCTGCCGTTGGTGGGTGCAGCACAGACCGACGATGGCTTCAAGCAGTACTTTCACCCCAACGGAAAGGTGGCCAGCGAAGGCTACCTTGTGGATGGAAAACCTGAAGGCCATTGGAAAGCGTACTACGACACCGGGGTTCTGAAAAGCGAGGGCGATCGCGTTCGCTTTTTGCTCGACAGCACTTGGAAATTCTATGGTCCGGACGCCAAGTTGATGTCCACGATCCAATACCAAGCGGACCGCAAGAACGGACCGCTCCGCAAGTTCGCCGCAGACGGCTCCCTGGTGAGCGAAGAGCTCTATCGGGACGACATAAAGAATGGTGACACCAAGTACTTTTTCCCCAACGGAAAGCTCCAGAAGGTGATCCCCTTCAAAGAGGGGATAGAGGAGGGTAAAGCGATCGAGTACGCTGAGGATGGAAGGATCATCGGCCTAGCAACCTATCGCGCCGGGGTCCTGCAACGACGCGAAGAGATCAACCGCTATGACAAGGCAGGTCTTCGCCAAGGGCCCTGGAAAGAATTCAATGCCAACGGTAAGCCGAAGTGGGAGGGAGGCTTCGTGGACGACAAGCGGCAAGGCATCTTCAAGGAATACGACGCCAATGGCAACCTGAAGGTCATGGTGAAGTACGACATGGACCAGGCGCAGACCGGAGCCCAGGAGACCATGTTGTTGCAGATCAAGAACACCTACCACAGCAATGGGAAGGTGAGCAGCATCGGCAGCTATTCCAAGGAAGGGAAGAAGGAGGGTTTGTTCCGCCAGTACGATGATCACGGCAAGGTGGTATCAGCGGCGATCTACCAAGGAGACCGGCGTATGAGCGAAGGCGGAGTGAACGATATTGGTGCGCTGGAGGGTCATTGGACCGAGTATTACCAGACCGGTGAAAAGCGTGCGGAGGGAGACTACAAGGGTGGCAGGCGAGAGGGAGAATGGACCTACTATCACCGGAGCGGGGCTGTAGAACAGAAAGGGAAGTACCAGAACGGCCTTGCCCAGGGTCTCTGGATCTGGTTCTTCGAGGGGGGCGCACGACATCGGGAGGAGAACTACCGGAAAGGCAAAGAGGACGGGGCTTCAGTGGAGTATGATGAACAGGGTGAAGTGATCACCCAAGGGGAGTACATCGACGGGCTCCGCGATGGAAAGTGGAGCTATCATGTGGGCGACCACCGGGAGGAGGGTGCCTACAAGGATGGCCTGAAGGATGGAGAATGGGTGTACACCTACGACAACGGAAAAAAGAGCTTCGTGGGCTCCTATGTGAACGGGGAGCCGGATGGCCGCCACCGGTACTATTGGCCGAACGGGAATCTGATGGAGGACGGTCGCTACAGCATGGGGTTGCGACAAGGCGATCTGATGACCTATGACGTGTATGGTAACCTGCTCATGACCATCAAGTACAAGGATGGGCACGAGATGCGGATCGATGGCACCAAAGTGCCGCCGCCGTTCGAACCCGGTGCTTCTCCGGAAGAGTAGTGCGGGCGAACCCCTCAGGGCTGTGTAAGTTCGGGCCGTGACAAAGAAGGTCGAGCGATCGGAAGACGGCGTGCCTGAGCAGAACGAGCTTGGCAGGGCTTACCTCGAACTGAAGCAGCGCTATGATGATCTGGTCGGTAACAACTTGGCCGGGGTTTTCCACACTACCATGGCCGGTCAGTTCGTGGATTGCAACCAGAGCATGGCCCGCATTCTCGGATATACTGACCGCCAGGAGCTCATGCGGCTACCCTGCACAGAGCTCTACCATGATGCGGACCAACGCGAACAATTCCTGAAAGACCTACAGGAACGGGGTGAACTAGCCAATTACGAGATCACGCTGAAACACCGCAGCGGAAGGGCCATCACGGTGTTGGAGAACGTCTCCATCAGAAAGGCGGCCGATGGGCACAGCACCATCACCGGAACCCTGATCGACATCTCGACTTACCGGATGGCCGAAATGGAACATCGGTCCCTGTTGGACAACTACCGCCAGTTGGTGGAGCGCATGCGCGATGGTGTCCTCATCGTTCAGGTCGGCTCTGTTCGATATGCGAACCCCGCCCTGGAGCAGATGTTGGATGGCACGCCTGTGATCGGGAGCGGTTTGGAACAGCTCTTCGGACCGGATGAGGCTGCTCTGCTTTCCAAGTTGATCAGAGAGGCCGAGGGGCAGCTTCGACCAAGCCCGATCACCATTCACGTCGGTGGCGCGTTGACCCGGCGGGAGGTGATCGCGCACGCTGCGTCCATGGTGTATGAAGGCGTCCATGCCACACAGATAACCCTTCATGAGCCGGGTGTTCACGAGAATCTGATCGAGGAGCGGTTGCGTTCACGCATGGCCGAGGAGGTGAACCAGGTGCTCCGTAAGGAGATCAAGGAACACCGCCTTACCCAGGATGAGTTGCGTAGAAGCCGCCGTTTCGCGCGAAGCCTTGTGAACAGTTCGCTTGATGTGATCATCGCCGTGGATAAGGAGGGTCACATCACCGAGTTCAATCCCGCTGCTTCGGTCAAGTTCGGCTACGAGCCCGAAGAAGTGGTCGGCAAGAAGGCCCGCATGTTCTATGTGGATGAACAGGAATATGGTCGCATTCAGGTGGAGCTCAATGAGCATGGCGCCTTCGCCGGAGAAGTGCGGAACGTGGATCGTGCCGGCCGCATCTTCAACAGTTTTCTCGCAGCCTCAAGGCAGTACGATGAGGATGGCATGTTGCTGGGCAGCATGGGCGTTAGTAGGGACATCACCCAAGCGAAGAAGGATGAACAAGCCCTCCGCGCCAGCGAAGAGCGCTATCGCGACCTGTTCGAGCATGCCACGGACCTTATTCAAAGCGTGGATGCTGATGGCCGGTTCCAATATGTGAATGCCGCTTGGCGAAAGACCCTAGGATACATGGAGGATGAACTCGCAGGGGTGACCTTGTGGGACATTGTCGCTCCTGAGGAGCTCGAGCACTGCAAGGCGATCTTCGGACAAGTGCTAAAGGGCGAGTCCATCGAGAACCTCAGGACCGTGTTCAGGGCCCGCGATGGAAGGCGTGTGATCGTGGAGGGCAACATCAACGCACGCATCGTCGATGGGCGTTCCGTCGCATCACGAAGTATCTTCCGGGACATCACCGGCATCCACGAAGCGAAAGCCGAGGTCCTCCAGCATGAAGCGAAACTGCGCGCTCTTTTCGAGAGCAGCGAGCACATGTTCTGGACCGTGGATGATCGCATCGCACTCACCAGTTTCAACCGTGGCTATGCGGACATGATCGATCGGCTCTACGGTGTCCGGCCCGAACTGAACCGCGATCTGGACCAACCGCGCAGGCGCTTTGCCTCCACAGCCTACCATGCGTTCTGGGAGGAGAAGTACACCGAAGCATTCCAAGGCAAGGCCTTGCGTTTCGAGACCGATGTGCTGGACAAGCAAGGGCACCGTGTATGCAACGAGATCTTCCTCAGCCCCGTGTTCGATGAGCTTGGGAAGGTGCAGGAGGTGTTCGGCGTGGGCCACGAGGTCACCGAACAGAAAGAGGCCGAAGAGACCGTCCGAGAACAGGCAGCGCGCCTGACGGCCATTTTCGAGAACAGCGCGAACATGATGATCTGGACGCTGGACCGTGACCTACGGCTCACAGCGTTCAACGAGCATTTCAGAGATTCCTCGGAGCGCGGAATGGGCATGCGCTTCGCGTTGGGTGACGACTTCATCGGGAGCATGCTGAAACGCGTGGCGGACAACCGCTACAAGGCGATCGTGGCGCTGTACAAGGCGGCGCTCGACGGGGAACCGCAACAGTTCGAAGTGGAACTGAAGAACAAGGCGGGCAGGTCCCTTTGGGTGGAGAATTTCCTGAACCCGATCCGTGTGAACGGGCAGGTGGTGGAGATCAGCTGCTTGGCCTATGGCATCACCGACAAGAAGGAGGCGCAGAAGAAACTGCTTGAGAGCCTGCACGAGAAAGAAGTGCTGCTGAAGGAGGTGCACCACCGCGTGAAGAACAATCTGCAGATCATCAGCAGCATCCTCAATCTGCAGAGCGGCTATGTGGACGACGACCCCCGCATGCTCGACCTCTTGCGCGACAGCCAGGACCGCATCCGCAGCATGTCCTTCATCCATGAGAGCCTCTACCAGAACAAGAATTTCAGTAGCATCGACCTGGCCAACTACATCGATGGCCTCAGCCGCAACCTGATGTTGAGCTACAGCCTTAGCGGCCGTGTGGCGCTGGAGAAGCAACTACAACCCGTACAGTTGGGACTGGACCAGGCCATACCCTGTGGGCTAATTCTCAACGAGCTGATCAGCAACGCGCTCAAGCATGCCTTCCCTGGTGGAGGTAGGGGGACCATCCACATCAGCCTCTCTACCGAAGAAGGAACCGTTCGCATAACCCTGCGCGATAACGGCAAGGGCTTGCCGGAAGGTTTCGACGAAGAACGCGACTCGAACCTCGGCCTTCAACTGGTCCACACGCTCATTGGGCAACTCGACGGCCACATTGAGCGTACAAAGGGTCCCGGGGTGGGCTATTTGATTACTTTTGAACAACTCAAGTGATGCGGCCATGGCGCAGACCAATGTTCTGGTTGTAGAGGACGAAAGCATCGTGAGCAAGGACATTCAGCACAGCCTGAAGAAACTTGGTTACAATGTCGTAGGAGCAGCAGCTACCGGCGAACAAGCCGTGAAGCTGGCCGTGGAAACACAGCCGGACATCATCCTCATGGACATCATGCTCAAGGGCGAGATGAACGGGATCGAGGCCGCTACACAGATCCGCTCGGAGACCAATATTCCGGTGATCTTCCTTACTGCCTACGCGGACGAGAGCACCCTGAACAAAGCCAAGGTCACACAGCCATACGGCTACATCATCAAGCCGTTCAAGGAGATCGACATCCACACGTCGATCGAAATGGCCCTCTACAAGCACAAGAAGGAGGCCGAAGTGTTGAAGGAGCGCGACCTGCTCTTCAACCTCGTGGAAGGGCAGGGGGCCACCAAGGACCTTCTGTTCGTGAAGAGCAACAGTCGTCTGGTGAAGCTCAAGATGAGCGACATCTACTACATCGAAGCGCTGAAGGATTACGTGGTGATCAACACGTTGAACACCCGGTACACCATCCACAGCACCATGAAGGACATTGAGGCCAAGCTGCAGGACAGCGACTTCCTCCGTGTACACCGCTCCTTCATCGTTCGTATTGACAAGATCGTGGCCATCGAACAGCCCAACCTGATCTTGGAGAACGACAAGAAGATCATTCCGATCGGCGGCAGCTACAAGGATGATCTGGCCAAGCGCCTGAACCTTGTCTAGGCTTAGCGCCTCTTCTTCTTCCCCAACGCTTTTCTGCTCCGTTCCCGCGATTGCGCGGTAGCCTTTTTGCGTTCGGCCTGCGTGGCGCCGCCTGAAGAGGGTCGCGTCTCGTCCCACTCGGCGATCGGTTGCCCGGCGCGCTTGGCGGTGCTGGCATCGAGCATGGCTAGGTCCACCGTGCGTTTGTCCATATCAACAGCGCGGATCTTCACGGTCACTTCATCCCCCAGCTGGAACTTGCGGCCGGTGCGTTGGCCCACCACGCAGTAGCGTTCCTGGTCGAACTTGTAATGGTCGCCTGGCAGATCGCGCAGGCCGATCATGCCTTCGCACTTGTTGGCGCGCAGCTCCACATACATGCCCCAAGTGGTCAACCCGCTTATGATGCCCACGAAGGTCTCGCCGATGCGGGCCAACAGGTACTCGGCCTGCTTGTACTTGATGCTGGCACGCTCCGCATCGCTGGCACGCTTCTCCATGTTGCTGCTGTGCTTGCAGCTCAACTCCAGTTTCCCCTGCTCCAGATGCTTGCCGCCGGCCAGGTAGTGCGCCATGGCCCGGTGTACGAGGAGGTCGGGGTAGCGGCGGATGGGAGAGGTGAAGTGCGTGTAGTGCTCGAAGGCCAAGCCGTAGTGCCCGATGTTCTCGGTACTGTAGATGGCTTTCGCCATGCTGCGGATCGTGAACTGCTTGATGATCTTCTCCTCTTCCAGACCCCTGATGGAGGTGAGCAAGCGGTTGATGGCGTGCGGCAGGTCGTCCTCGCGGTTCACTGTAAGCTCGTGGCCGAAGCTCTTGGCCAAGGACCGCAGCTGGGCCACTTTCTCGGGGTCCGGTAGATCGTGGATCCGGTATACGAAGGGCGGAACGCCTCCCTTTTTCTGCTTGCCCACCCAGGCGGCCACGCGCTTGTTGGCCAGCAACATGAACTCTTCGATCAGCCAGTTGGCGGGGCCCATCACCTTTTCGTATACGCCAATGGGGGCGCCCTTCTCATCCAACTTGAACTTCACCTCGTTGCCGCCGATCTCCAGTGCCCCATTGGCGATCCGCTCCTTCCGCATGATCTGTGAAAGGGCGTGCAGGGTGAGCACCTCGTGCTTGTGGTCGCCTTCGCCACCGTCAATGATCGCCTGTGCTTCAGCGTATGCGAAACGACGGCGTGACCGCATCACCGTACGACCGAACCACTCGCCCTTGATCCGGGCCTTCTCGTCCATTTCGAAGATGGCACTGAAGCTCAACTTGTCGGTGTTCGGGTTGAGCGAGCAGAGGTCGTTACTGAGCTTCTCGGGGAGCATGGGCACCACACGGTCCACCAGGTATACGCTGGTGGCGCGGGCCGCCGCTTCCATATCGACCACAGTGCCCGGCCGCACGTAATGGCTGACATCCGCGATGTGGATGCCGACCTCCCAGTTCCCGTTCTCCAGCCGTTTCAGGCTCAGCGCATCGTCCAGGTCCTTGGCGTCATCGGGGTCGATGGTGAGGGTGGGCGTGTCGCGCATGTCCCGCCGGGTGGCAAGCTCTTCGGGTGTGCAGCCGTTGGGGATCTCTTCCGAGGCCTTGATCACGCTTTCCGGGAATTCCAAGGGAAGCCCGAACTCGGCGAGGATGGCATGCATCTCCACCTGGTGCTCCCCGGCGCGGCCCAGCACACGGACCACCCGGCCCCGGGCCAGTTCCCGACTGTCCTTCCATTCCCCCAGCTCGATAATGGCCTTGTCGCCTTCGCGGGCGTTCAACGCATCGGCCGCCGCGATCAAGAAGGGGCGTTGCACACGCTGGTCGTCCGCTACCAGGACCAATCGTCCCTGGTGCTTGTGGATCGTGCCGACGAACTCGGTCCGGCGCCTGCTGAGCACCTCCATGATCCGACCTTCGGGTCTGTCACCGCGGCCTTGCCCGATGCGCACCTTCACCCGGTCACCATGCAGCGCCATGCCCACGTTGCCCGGGTGGATGTACACGTCGTTGCCCTTGTCATCCCCCTCCAAGCGGACGTAGCCACCACCGCTGGCGATGATGTCGATCGTGCCTTCGGCTTCATCGCGGTTCTGTGAACTGATGTAGCGACCTTTCTTTCCGCTCCGGATCCGCCCCGCATCCAACAAGGCATCAATGGCGTCGAAGACCACATAGCGCTGGGCCTTGTCGCGGATGCCGAGCTGTATGGCCAATTGCTGGCTGGTGATGCCGGCATGCCCTGCCCGTCGGATGGCGGCCAGGACCTGTTGTTCGATGGGGGAGGGGTTGGGGGGTGGGCTCTGTGCGCGGGACATGGACAACGAAGGTCGCATAAAGGGAAGTTGCCCGTGCCGGAGCTTCACCAACACGTGTTGATAACCTGCGGAGGATCACTACATTTGCAGCCCCTTTGACCTGCCAACCGGGCGCGAAGGGAACCCATCACCGAAAGCCCGATGTACGAAAGTGCCAAGATCTTCAGCGGGACCGCTACGCGGTACTTGGCCGAGAAGATCGCCGCGAACAGCGGCGAGCGGCTTGGTGAAGTGACAGTGAGCCGCTTCAGCGACGGGGAGTTCCAGCCCAGCTTCGAGGAAACGGTCCGGGGCGAACTGGTGTTCATCGTTCAGAGCACCTTCCCGCCCAGCGATAACCTCTTCGAGCTGTTGATGATGGTGGATGCCGCCAAGCGCGCCAGCGCCAAGCGCATCGTTGCGGTGATGCCGTATTTCGGTTTCGCCCGACAGGACCGCAAGGACAAGCCACGGGTGAGCATCGGCGCCAAGTTGGTGGCCAACATGCTCACTGCTGCCGGGGTCGATCGGATCATCTGCATGGACCTGCACGCCGATCAGATCCAAGGCTTCTTCGAAGTACCCGTGGACCATTTGTTCGCCAGCAGCATCTTCCTTCCGCACATCAAGGAAATGGGCCTGCCCAACCTATTGATGGCCGCGCCGGATACCGGTGGCACCAAACGCGCCAGCGCCTATGCCAAGCATCTTGGTGTGGACATGGCCATTTGCTACAAGCAGCGCAAAGTGGCCAACCAAGTGGAGAGCATGACGCTGATCGGCGATGTGAAGGGCAAGGACGTGGTGCTGGTCGACGACATGATCGACACCGCCGGCACCCTTACGAAAGCGGCCGACATGATGATGGACCAAGGCGCCAGTTCGGTTAGAGCCGTTTGTACACACGCCGTGCTGAGCGGTCAGGCCTGTGAGCGCATCCAGAGCAGCGCCCTTACAGAGCTCATTGTTACCGATACCATACCCATCAGTGAGGCCAAGCGGGCCGCCACCGACAAGATCAAGCAGCTTTCCGTTGCCCAATTGTTCGCAGACGTCATCAAGCGTGTACGCAACCACGAGAGCATCAGCAGCCATTTCATCATCGCCTGACAAAGCCCAGGCGTCACCCAGACGAATAGACCGTCAAATCAATCAAAGCCGCGCCGGCCAGGCGTAAGTGATCATGAAGAAGGTAGAACTCAGCGGCAGCGTGCGCACCGAGAATGGTTCCAAAGGAGCCATCCAGCTTCGCCGCGAAAAGCGCGTACCCTGCGTGCTGTATGGTGGCGACAGGAACCTCTCGTTCAGCTTGGACGAGGCGCCCCTGAACAAGTTGATCCACACCCCCGAAGTGTATCGCTTCGAGCTGGACATCGATGGCCAGAAGATCATGGCGATGGTCCACGACAAGCAGTTCCACCCCACCAGCGACCGTCTGCTCCACGTCGACTTCTTCGAGCTGAACGAGAGCAAGGAGGCCCGCGTGACCCTGTCCCTCCGCCTGGTGGGCCAGAGCCCAGGCGTTCGTAAAGGCGGCAAGCTCAGCCAGCCCTTGCGCAAGCTCCGCGTGAAAGGTCTGCCCACGGTGATCCCCGACCACTTGGAGTACGACGTGAACACGTTGGACCTGGGCGACAGCATTCGCGTAAGCGATCTGAAATTCCCCGGTGTTTCGGTGATGGAGCGCGCCACCGATGTAGTGGTGGCCGTGAAGATGCCGAAGAAGGTGGAGGAACCCGCACCAGGAACCCCTGCTGCTGCCGGTGCCGCCCCTGCTGCCGGTGCGAAAGCCGCCGCTGCGCCCGCCGCCGCTGCGAAACCTGCTGCCAAGAAGTAAGCGAGGGGCCTTGCCCACCGCTTATCCGGTCGAACGCGGATGAAGTACTTGATCGTTGGCCTTGGCAACCCGGGCCCCGAGTACGCGAACACCCGCCACAATATCGGTTTCATCGTGTTGGACGCCCTAGCCCGGGCGTCCAACATCGTTTTCAGCCCTGACCGGTACGGCGATCGTGCCGAGCTCCGGCACAAGGGGCGCACGCTGATCCTGATCAAGCCCAGCACCTTCATGAACCTGAGCGGAAAGACCGTGCGGTACTGGATGGAGCAGGAGAAGGTCGTCAGCGAGCGTGTGCTGGTGATCACCGATGACCTGGCGCTGCCGTTCGGCAAGATCAGGCTCCGGCCCAGTGGCGGTGCGGGAGGACACAATGGGCTCACCAGCATCATCGAACTGATCGGCACGGAGACCTTTCCCCGACTACGCTTCGGCATTGGCAGTGAGTTCTCCCGGGGAAGACAGGCCGACTATGTGCTGAGCCCTTGGAACAAGGAAGAGGCCGCCGTGCTTGATGAGCGCGTGAAGATCTGTGGTGAGGCCATTCTGGACTTCGGTCTCATGGGCATCGGCCACGCCATGAACACCTTCAACACGCGCTGAACAGCGGCCCTGTGCCGCGTGTTACCTTTCGCCCAACAACACCCAAAGGACCATGCTGAGCAAGAAGATCGAAGCAGCACTGAACGGCCAGGTGGCCGTAGAGGCCAGCAGCAGCCAAGCCTACCTCGCCATGGCCTCCTGGGCCGAGAACCAAGGCCTCAGCGGTACCGCCGCCTTCCTGTACCGCCACAGCGACGAAGAGCGCCTGCACATGCTCAAGCTCGTGAAGTTCATCAACGAACGCGGAGGTAAGGCTGTGATCCCGGCCCTGAAACAACCCGGCACCAACTTCAAGTCCATCACGGACATCTTCCAGGCCCTGCTCCACCACGAGACCAAGGTGACCCAGGAGATCAACGGCGTGGTGGACACCTGCTTGAAGGAGAAGGACTACACCACGCACAACTTCATGCAGTGGTACGTGGGTGAGCAGATCGAGGAGGAGGCCCTGGCCCGCACGCTGATCGACAAGCTGAACCTGATAGGTAACGACAAGGGTGGCCTGTACCTGTTCGATCGAGACCTGCAGGGAATGACCGGTATGGCCGGCGGCAAGAACGACCGCAACGCCTGAGCCTACCAGCGCCAGTCGCCGCCGATCCGCAGCTTCTCCTCAAGGCCTTCTTGGACCAAGCGGTCGCGCAACAGAGCGTCCGTGTAATGCGCGGGTAGCTGGTCCGCATCCGCAAGGGCGGTAAGCAGCATACCCACGAAGCGAACGTTGTCGACCATGGCCTGCGGGTCTACGAGGTGGATGTCGTCGCAGCTGCTGTGGTAGCAGCCGTAAATGTGGCTACCCAGGTCGCTGTGCGGATTGATCACCGGCACACCGGCAAGCATGAAAGGCTGGTGGTCGCTGTGAAGCCAGGCACCCGTGGTGGTGCGGCCCGCGAAAGCGGAACTATCCACAGCGTGAATGGCGGCATTGATGCTCTCGATGCGCTCTTTCCAACCCTCCGGCCCCATGATCCCGAAGCCCTGTGGGTGACCGGTCATGTCCATGTTCACCATGCAACGGATCCGCTCCAATTCTCCGGAGGCACGGTACTGTTCCACCAAGGCCTTGGAGCCTAACAAGCCCTGTTCCTCACCCATGAAAAGGACAAAGCGGATCGTGCGCCTCGGCTGAATGCCACAGGTCTTCAGGCAGCGCGCCATGTCGAGGATGCTGAACGAGCCCAGCCCATTGTCCGTAGCACCCGTGGCCAGGTCCCAGCAATCCAAGTGACCCCCGACCAGCACCACCTCGTTGGCCAGGTCTGAGCCCGGGATCTCGGCCATGATGTTGCGGGCGGTGACCATCTCGCTCTGGTTGGCCATGTTCAGGCCCCCGACCACCTCCTTTCCCATGGCGAGCCAGCGGCGAATGAGCGCCCCATCCTCACTGGAGATGCAAGCGGCCGGTATCCCGATGAGCTCACCGTTCACCGAAGCCGTTCCCGTAAGCAGGACGTGGCCCTCGACGTTGTTGACGAACAGGACGGCCGCAGCTCCCGCTTCAATGGCCAGCGCCGTTTTCTCGCTGCGATGCAGGTTGCTTGCTTCCTTGGGCGCACCAACCAGCCCTAGATTCACCAGAGCGATGCGGCCTTTGATGTTCTCTTTGGAACGGGACAGGTCTTCCGCTAAGCCATTGCCAAGGTCGATCACAACGCCCTTCACCGAGGCCAGGATGGGGGAGTGCGCAAGGGCCACACAGCCAGGGCTGAAACTGCTGTCCGCACAGCTCAGCACCAGACCGGCGGAATCGCGTTGCCAGGCCCGCGCCCGGAACGGCATGTACTGGACGGCATTTAGGCCGGAAATGCGAAAGAGGCTGTCGGCCAGGGCTTCGGCCCTTGAGCCATGCGTGGTCCCTGTGAGCCGATGACCGATGTGCTCGGCGCTCCACATCAGCCAGGGGTGGCCCATCGGCGCCTCTTGGGCGCACTTGTCGATCCGCGGAAAGAGCGCTTGGACCGCTTGCGAGTGAACATCGCAATGTGAAAAGAACAACAGCAACGACAAGGAGATCCCGGAGAGGGTGCCGCTACTTTGCCGCGTGCAGTATTGGTTGGACATGGGATCGGAAGGGAAGGAGCGCCGCCGAAAGGGAGGGCGGACCAAAAGTATGTTCCCGAACATGCGCGGCGCGAGCGCTCCCAGGCTTCTCCTGCTTCTGTTGACACCCTTGCTTCTCTGTGCAACGGACCCCCGCGAGGCCGACAAGGACACCTCGGCCATTGTTCAGGCCAGTTACATCTACAACATCGCCAAGCTGGTGGAGTGGAAGGACCCCGCCCTGAAGAGCGGCAACTTCAAGATCGGCGTTATCGGGAACACCAACCTCTACCAGGAACTGATCAAGAAGTACGCCACTAAGAGCATCGGCAAGCAGCCCATCGAGGTGTTGAAACTGCCGCGCTCGGCTGATGTTGAGACCTGCCACATCCTGTTCATAGGCCAGGCCGACCTGAACTTGATGCCAGCGCTGTACAAGCACCTGAAAGGAAGATCCACGCTGCTGATCACCGAATATCAGGGTGCCTTGGAGGATGGCAGCACGGTGAATTTCGTTCGGGTGGCCAACACCCTCAAATACGAGATCAGCTTGGTGAACGCCGGGCACCACAAGCTGGAGGTCGGCACTACGCTCGTCAACTTGGCCCATCACGTCGCGAAATGACCACGGCACGCCGCATACTCCTGCTCGTGACGGCCCTTTGCTGGGCAGCCTTGGTCATGGCCCAGCCCGATGCGCTGGTGAACGCTAACCGGAAATACCAGGAAGGCGATCTTGCGGGTGCGCGCGCCCTATTGGATGCGGCGGTGAAGGACCCCGAGCACGCGGGCGCTCCAGAAGCCTGGGTGCTCCGGGGATTCGTCTACAAGGACCTCTACAAGCAAGCGCCCCAAGGCCCGGATGCCAGTGTGCTTCGCGACGAGGCCATGGCCAGCTTGTACCTCAGCACAGAGCTGGATACCGCCAAGGAGTTCAGCCAAAGCAGCTTGCAGGCCTATGATTTTCTGGCGAAGACCATGTACAACGATGCCGCCAGGGCGCTGAATGAACTGGACCACGAGAAAGCCCAAACGCTTTACAGCAAGTACAAGGGATCGGTGCTCCGGATCGATCCCGCCCACGGCTTCAAGGAGCGGGATGTGGAATTCAACAATGCCTTGGGCACGGTGTACACCAAGCGATTCAACCAGGCACGGGAGGAGCAGCAATGGTTCGACAAGGCGGTGAGCACCTATCAGATCGTCATGGAACTGGACCCGCAGAACTACGGGGCCAACTACAACCTGGCGACGCTGTTCTACAACAGGGGGGTCTACAACATCCAGCAGATCAGTGCGGAGAATGACATTCCGAACATTCAACGGATCCAGGAGGTGAGCCGGGAGTTCTTCATGAAGGCCCTGCCCTACATGCTCAAGGCTTTCGAAATGAATCCCCAACGCCGCGAGACCCTCTTGGGCCTTGAGGGCATCTACTACAGCCTGCAGGACGAGAAGCAGAGCGACCACTACAGGCAGCTTTTCGAGGCTCTCGAAAGCGAACAGCCCCAGGACCGCTAAGGCCCATGCACTTCCGGATGACCATCGGACGCAAGATCGGGATGGGCTTCGGCCTGTTCATCTTCTTCGCGTTGCTGGTGGTGCTGCTCACCAACCGGACACTGGAGCGCAGCCGGCACATCAATGATCAGATCAACCACGTGTATTCACCCAGCGTGGATGCCTTGGTGCACTTGCGTAACGTGTTGGTGAACGCGCACATGCTGATCAAGCACTGGGCCCAGGTCGAGAGCATTCCCGATGCGCCGGAGAAGACCGCCTTGGTCGAGCTCACCACGCAGGACCTGCCTGCTGTTCTTGACCGGATCGACACGCTTTCAGCACATTGGGGAAAGGAAGAGGTTGCGCTCTTTAACCGCACCACCACGGAGATGCAGGAGCTCTTCACGATGCACGACCGCATCAAGGAACTGTTGCCCTCGCTGGAGAGCTACCGTGACCCCATGGCGTGGATGGAACGCAGTGACATGGCCGAGGAGGGTGGCCCCTTGGATGAGCGGACACAGAAGGTCCTGGATGACTTGGATGTGCTCCTCAAGCTGCAGGAATCCAAGCGCCAGCAGCTCAGCGGGAACATGATCCGCAGCTTCGACTCGCTCAAATTCTTCGTTCTGTATCTGGGAACCGGCCTGCTGGTGATCGGCGCGGTGATCGCATTCCTCATCGTTCGCGGCATCGTTCGCCCGGTGCAGCGCCTACGTAGCGTTCTGCTGAACCTTGGTCGCGGCGTTTTCCCCCGATCACGCATACCCGACCGGAACGACGAGATCGGCGAAATGACCAAGGCGCTCATGGGTCTCATCGATGGCCTGAAGCGCACCACGGATTTCAGCCACGCCGTTGCGGCCGGGGACTTCCAGACCGAATATCATCCGCTTAGCGAGGAGGATGTCCTGGGCCACGCATTGCTGAAGATGCGCGCGGAACTGGGAGAACGCGAGCGTGTGCTGGAACAGAAGGTGAACGAACGTACCGAAGAGGTGGTCCGCCAGAAAGAAGAGGTGGAGCGCCAGAGCCGCAAGGTGGTGGAGCTTTACAAGAACGTGACCGACAGCATCCGTTACGCCAAGCGTCTTCAGGAGTCGATCCTGCCGCCCGAAAAACGGATCAAGGAGCTGCTTCCAGAGAGCTTCGTGTTCTACCGCCCAAAGGACATCGTAAGTGGTGATTTCTATTGGTTCGATAAGGTGGGGGAGAAGGTCGTGTTCGCCGCTGTTGACTGCACGGGCCATGGCGTTCCTGGAGCATTCATGAGCCTTGTTGGCCACAATGGCCTCAACCAAGCGGTGCGGGAACACGGCCTTGTACGGCCCAGTGAAGTGCTGCAGGACCTCAACCGCATGGCCTTCGAGGCCCTCCATAAGGACCGGGACCAGTTCGTTCGTGATGGCATGGACATGGCCTTGTGCACGTTGGACCAGGAGCGCCTGGTGCTCGACTATGCCGGGGCCAATTGTCCGCTCTATCTCGTCCGTGACGGAGAAGTGCTTCAGTACACCCCGGACAAGATGCCTATCGGGGGCTTTGAGTTACAAGGAAAGGCCTTCACGGACCACCGCATCCAACTGCGGAAGAACGACATGGTCTACATCTTCTCCGATGGTTATGCTGACCAGTTCGGAGGGCCGCGTGGCAAGAAGTTCCTCTACCGCAGGTTCCGCGAGCTGCTCGTGGAGATCCACGGGCTGCCGCTGGAACGACAGAAGATCATGTTGCTGGAGGCCCTGAACCAGTGGAAGGGTGCGCACGAGCAGGTGGATGATATCCTCGTGATCGGCATGCGGGCCTAGGGGCTCCTTGGAACGAAGAACGCCCACTGCATGGTGGGCGTTCTTCGTTGGTTCTCGGAACCCAAGGTCTAGGGCCCCCACACCGGCATGTTGCTGACCGTGTTGTTCAGCGGGTTCATGCACATCACAGGCACCATCGGCTCGTTGGTGATGATCTCCTGTTCGTTCGGAACGCCCAGCACCCCGAAGAGGCTTTCCTGTAGCATGTTCACAATGGCGATCAGGTCGGCGTCCATCTTAACGGCGTAGCGTATCACACCCTTCACGAAATCGTCACTTCCCTCATCGAGGATCGCGGATTCGTGCTCAATACCACGATCCTTCAGAAAGGTGTTCGCGAACTTCATGTGGTTCACCAGCTGGTTGTGTAGGAACTCGTCGTTTTCCTTTGGAACCACCAAGTGTACCCGGCTCTTGAAGTATTGCGCCATATCGGCAACCAACGTCAGCTTATGCCGGGTCTCCTTGTGAAGGTCCATCGGTACCACGATGTCGCGGTAGCCAGCTTCCTTCACATTTCGCTCTTGCACCACGATGAACGGCACTGTGCTGTTCGTGATCACCCGAAGGGCACGGCTGCCGGTGATGAACTGCATGCCGCGCATGCCATGGGTGCCCATGATGATCAGGGTCGCGCCGATCTCCGCGGCAGCGTCGCCGATGTCCTCGTACACACTGCCTACACGCACAAGCGGCGTCACTGTCACCTTGGAGCTCCATACCCGTGCACGGTCAACCTCCATGTTGAGCTTGGTAAGCACCTCCTCGATATGTGCAGGCTTGTCCACGACATGGAACAGGCACACTTCAGCGCCCGTCCTTTCGGCCAGTTTCATCGCATGGTTCATGGCACAGTCGGCCACCTTCGTGAAGTCCGTTGGAACCAAGATCTTCTTCTTCTCGTCGCTCATGGATAACGCGTTTCGGTCTTGTCGCGGCTAAAGATAGAATAGGATCACCGCACAGGGTGCTACCCGTTAACGTGTTCAGGACCAGCTGTTGGGGCCGTTGGCCAAACGACAGCAAACGCCTGTAATCGACTGCAAATGACAACTGACCGGATCCAAGTGTTCGGTCGCCGGTCCTTTGCCTCGGTCAACAAAAACCACGAACGAAAACAAGCAATGATCATGGAAACGACCAAGCGTAACAACGTGCAGTTGGTGGGCAACCTGGGTAACGATCCCGAGATGAAAGATGTGAAGGGTGGTCGCCGTATGGCCCGGTTAAGTGTGGCCACCAATGAGCGGTGGAAGGATGCCAGTGGCGATTGGAAGGAGGATGTGCAGTGGCACCCCGTGGTGGCGTGGGGCAAACAGGCCGAACTTGTTGCGGACCAACTCCGCAAGGGAAGCAAGGTTTCCTTGGAGGGGCGATTGGTACACCGCAGCTACGAGGCAAAGGATGGACAGAAGCGGTATGTGACGGAGGTGGTGTTGAGCGGGTTCCGCTTGGTGAATGCCGAGGTGGAGGAGCAGCGGAATTGAGGAGGGTGAACCACCCGGAAGGTCGAAGGGCGCTGGAGTTCCAGCGCCCTTCACGTTTGTACATATGGGGCCTCAGCGCTTGATCACGCGCAAGGTCCGCATGAGGGAAGGGGCTTTAACCTGGAGCAGGTATTGGCCGGTGGTCAGGCCGCTCAGGTCCATCACATGGCGCTTCGTCCCCGTTGTGTTTTCTTGGCGCACCACCCGCCCCGTCAGATCATACAACCTCAGGCTGGTGTACCCCATCAAGCTGTTCAGTTCAATGTTCAGCTGGTCAGTTGCGGGCTGCGGATAGATCAATATCGGCGTTAGATCCGCCTCCGAAAGCCCGGTTGAGGACACCAGTGTTTCGCATGAAGTGGCAAAGCAGGTGTCCTGTGTCTGTGTGTTCCAATAGCCTGCCGTGTAACACACTGTGTACGTGCCCGTCTGTTGATAGAAGTGCTGTGTTGGATCACCGAAACCGGTCGACCCATCGCCGAAGGTCCACCAGCTCCATGTGGCGGGAAGCGAGGAGGTGCCATCGAAAAGCACAATACCGCCTCCTTGATCCACCCAGGTGAACTCCGAAGTGAACGTACTGTCGCAAGGCTGCCCACCAACAAGGACCACCGACTCGCAGTGGTCGGCGAAGCATGTGTCCTGGGCCAAGGGGTCCCACGTCCAGACGGTCAGGCAGATCTGGTAGGTTCCCGGTGAAGCATACACGTGCCCAGGATTCGGGCCGTAGCCATCCATGCCATCGCCGAAGGTCCAGAGGTAGGACCATTGGTTGTTGACCACTGCGTTCTGCACGTTCACGGAAAGGCCTCCGGCCCATGCGCTGAAGTCAGCATTTAGGCTGTCGCAGGGTGACTGGCCAAAGGAAGCCTTGGTCAGCAGGGTGGTTGAGAGCAGCAGTGTTCGGAAGGACCTCATGTTCGCGGTTGTTCGGTATGCAACAGACAGCCATGGCCCACGGAACGTTGCCTGTGGTCCGCGAAACGACGGTCAGTTCAGGACGATCCGCAAAGCACCGGGCGAAGCGTTTCCGTTGGTACGGAGGAAGTAGAGGCCTGGTCGCAGGTTGCTCACATCCAACCGATGGACCGCGTCAGGCCCGAGCGGGAAAAGGCAAACAGCGCGTCCCGTGACATCAATCAGTTCCAATTGCTTGATCTCGGGCGGAAGACCCTCCACCCATAGTGTTCCTTCCGTAGGGTTCGGCCATACGCGTGTACGCACCCCCCCGGCAACATCCGCAACCCCGACAGCCGCCGCGTAAACGGTCGTACACAAGGTGCTCACACACGTGTCCGGCGTCAACGGGCCCCAGAGTGTGATGGTCTCGCACACGTCGTAGATCCCTGCGAACTCGTAGGTGTGGTAGGCCACAGGCCCCACCATGGCAGAGCCATCACCGAAGTCCCAAGAGACCTCACTGTTCATGCCAGTGGTGATGGAGGTATCCAGCACACCCACTGTGTTGTCGACCACAGCTGAGAGAAATCCCTGCTGTAGCAACGTTGAGCAAGGCACATTGCCAGGGCCTAAATAGAGCCACTTGCAGATGGTCGCACTACAGATGTCCAGTGAACCCGCACCGAAAACTGTCAGGCAGATCTCGAAAGGGCCGTTGCCGCTGAAGGTGTGCGTTGTTATCGGGCCGGCGTCCAACGTTGCGTCGCCGAAATCCCAAGAATAGTAACCGATGTTCCCGGCGAAGGTGCTCAACTCGCTGAAAGTGACGGTGCTGTCCAGAATGTTGGTGATGGTGAAGTCGGCGTTCAACGTGGAACAAATACTGTCGGCATAGATGGTGACCACCTTGCAGGCCGTGGTGCTGCACTGTTGGGATTGCTGGTCCAACGCGTCGATGGTGAGGCACACCGGGGTGGGACCCGTTGCAAAGAACTGCTCGGTGAATGTCGGGTTCGGGTTCGAAAGCGGAACGATGTTCAAGTAGTTCCAGGTCTGGTTCAGGATCGTATGCCCTCCGGTATCGATGTCCGGGATGAACGTGTAGGACATCAGGCCGTTGTCGACCACGGAGAAATCCACCACCAACGCCGAGTCGCAAGGTGGACCAGCCGCGCGGGGACTACCGTCGTACAACTGGCCATGAGCGGTCAGGGCCCCGACCAGCAAAGCCGGGAAGATCAACAGGGTTCGAGGGGAGCGGGTCACGGAATGCGGGTAAAGGTGTAGCTCAATCGAACACGAAGGCTCAAGCGTTCAGGCAGTACATAGGGCGAGTCTTCGCTGCCCCAGGCGGTGATGCCACGCATATAGGTCGGTGTGGCCCATAGGCCCCAGTGCTCGGTCATCGCGAATCCCACGTCCGCACCCAGCAAACCCGTCAAGGTGGTGTGGTACCGGGTATCATAGGCCTGCGCGCCCAGATCCACGCTCATCAGATCGCCCTCGTCATCGATATCCAACGTATAGCCTTGGCGCATCGTCACGAATTCGGCTGCCAGGCCCACTCGCGCTCCAAAGGTCCAGCGCCCATGCTGCTTGTGCCAGTACCCTTCCACCGGCATGTGCAACACGGAAAAACGGTTCGTGCCGCTCACTTGCCTGGTCTCCTCGGTCATGAAGGTGACGGTGTCCACGTTACTCACGAACACTTGCGTATCCAGGGTGATGATGTAAGGCACGATCAGCATGGAGTCGATCCGCACACGGTCGTCCACATGATCAAAGGCGTATTCGGATCCTTCGTAGGCCAGTCCTGCGGAGATCCCGAACCCACTTCGCCACGATCGTCCGGCCAAGAGGCCCAGGCTCCAGGTGTAATGCGGCACTTCCGCGTTGTTCAGGGCGTTCACCAGTAAGGGCTCACCTCCGTGCCAGGTGCGCCTTACGTTATGTCGGCCCACCTCCAAGGCCAACCACCAATCAGCATTTGGCAGCACATATGGTTCCTGTGTCAGTCCCGGTTTCAGGCTATCCGGCTGTGCGGCCTCCCGCGTCATGTCCGGGCCGATCACGGGAAGCAGGGAGAGTTCGATCGCGGTCGCATCGCGTACAACGACCTCTTCGGCGCCTGCAGGGTGCACATTGACCGCAGCACTGATGGAAGGTGATACGATGTTCGGTACAGCTGAACCGGCGAGGGTCGTGGCGGGTGCTGAGGTTCCCGCAATTGACATAGCGCTGGCAGCGCCGTTGTTGCTGCTGGTCGCAGATGGCGCGGTGTTGTTGATGACTGCTCGGCGGGTTGCGCTTTCGTTCGAGATGGGCCGGGCTTCCGGTCCGGTCTTGGCCTGTTCCGTTGCTCCGGTCGTGCTTGTGTTCACGGGCTGCTCCAAGAGGCTGGTGGATGTTGTTCGGTCCGTAACACCGATGGCAGAGCTTTCGTCTCCCGGGGTGCTGTTGCTTTTCATGTGCCCAGGGTCTTGCAGTTCGGCGGTAGGCATCGGTGCGCTCTTGTCGTTGTGGATGAGGAAGGCGGCAGCACTGCCAAGCAGCAACAGGCCGGCCGCCAACCAGCCCCAGTAGCCGCCGCGGCGCTTGGACCGCTTGCGCACAATGCCCTCCCACACCGCCGGAGGCGGTGTTACCTCCGCGTCGTGCAGAGCGCGGTGGAAGAGCTCATCAATGGGATGTCTTTCGCTCATGTTCGTTCACTACGTCTTTACCCAGGCGTTGCTGCAGCATGCGTCGCGCCTTGGCCAACTGACTGCGCGAGGTGCTCTCGCCACAGCCCAACATCGATGCGATCTCAGCATGGTCGAAGCCTTCGATCGCGAACAGGTTGAACACCAACCGATATCCGTCCGGAAGCCCTTCCACCAACTTCAACAACTCGGCCTCCCCCAGGTTCTCCACGGCCAACGGGGCCACGGGTTCGTCCGGCACGTTCTCCAGCCCGAACTTCTCGTTCTGGAAGGCCTTGCGGCGATAGGTGTTGATGCAGGTGGTCACCATGATCCGGCGCACCCAACCCTCCAAACTTCCCTGTAAGCGGAAGGTGCCCAGCTTATCGAACACCCGTATGAAGCCCTCCTGCATGAGATCCTGAGCCTCCAGCTGGTGGCGGGCATAGCGCAGACACACGGCGTACATACGCCGTGCGAACCGGGCATACAGCGCCTCTTGGCACCGCCGATCCTCGCGCTGGCAGCCTTCCACCAGCTCGCGTTCCGTTAGCTCGCTCAACTCGAAAAGGGCCTTTCCAACGACAAGACGTCACAAAGGGGGCTCCGCGCTGCCTTGTTCCGACCCAACGCCCCAAACTACAGGAAATGCCTGGTGGATATGGAGTTTCTGTGATCAGGGCCCGGCGAATTACCGTAAAGCAAACGCTTGTGAACGCCTACAAATGACTACTGGCCGAATGTCCCTCGGCGACCCGGCCTCCTTTGCATCGTCAATGGCAACAACGCCAAGAACTGCGAGAAGTCAACTAAAAACCAAGTCGTCATGAACACGCTGAAGAACAAAGTGCAGTTGATCGGGAACCTGGGTTTCGACCCGGAAGTGAGGGAGATCGCCAAAGGGCGTAAAGTGGCACGGATCAGCGTGGCCACCAACGACCGGTTCACCAACGCCGAGGGCGAGAAGGTGACGAACACCCAATGGCACACAGTGGTGGCCTGGGGACGCACTGCCGAAATGGTGGAGCGCCTGTTGCGAAAAGGCACTCAGGTAGCTCTGGAGGGGCGCTTGGTACACCGCAGCTACGAAGGCCGCGACGGTAGCAAGCGTTATGTGACCGAGATCGTGCTCAGCGACTTCCAGCTGTTGACGCCCAAGAGCCAGGCCGCAGCCTGAAGAGGCACACTGCAGCGGGCGAAGGGCCGGTGGGAGACCATCGGCCCTTCTGCTTTTCATCCTTTAGCGGCGCAACCAGCCCGCGAACAGCTTCTGCAGAATGGGTAACAACACGAACACCATCAGGGGCACCAGGACAAGGGTGATCGCCAATGTGCGTAAGGGTATGGGGATCGCCAACAGGTGTTCGCCGAACAGCAACATGAACAGGGTGATCGATGGGTAGATGGCCAGCCAGATCAGCACGGCGGTCTTCCAACGGGGTGGCGGTTTCATGGGGCACAAAGGTGCTGAGGGATGTCCCGAAGCAGGATGAACGAAAGAGGCCAAATGAAAAAAGCCCCAGCAATGCTGAGGCTTTTTCGCTCCCCGGGCTGGACTTGAACCAGCGACCCCCTGATTAACAGTCAGGTGCTCTAACCAGCTGAGCTACCAGGGAAGGTCCCCGTTAAGGGACGGCAAAAGTAGAAGAACCGCGCGCTTCCGCCAAACAGATGTTCGTATCCGTTGAAAGGAGGGCTGTTCCTCTTCGCCCCCGACCTCGCATCTTTGCCCATCATTCCCCCTTCCCCATGCAGCTTGTTACCGTTGGTACCGTCGCGTTCGACAACATTGAAACCCCCTTCGGCAGGGCCGACAAGGTCGTGGGCGGCGCAGCCACCTACATCTCACTGGCCGCCTCCTTCTTCCTGGACAAGTCGGGATTGGTGAGCGTGGTGGGCGATGACTTCCCCACGGACATGATGGACCTGATGCGTGCCAAGGGCGTGGACCTGACCGGGCTGGAGGTGCTGAAGGGGAAGGAAAGCTTCTTCTGGGCCGGCCGGTACCATTACGATATGAACACGCGCGACACGCTGGAGACTCGCCTGAACGTGCTGCTGGACCTGGACCCGAAACTTCCGGAGAACTACAAGGCTGCACCCTACGTGATGCTCGGCAACCTGGACCCCAAGGTGCAGGCCAAGGTGCTCGATCAGATGACCGACCCCGCGCTGGTGGTGATGGACACCATGAACTTCTGGATGGACAGCGCCATGGACGATCTGAAGAAGGTCATTGGCCGGGTGGACATCCTGTGCGTGAACGACGCGGAAGCGCGCCAGCTCAGCGGACAACATAGCCTGGTGAAGGCGGCGAACACCATCCTGGACATGGGCCCCACCTACCTGGTGGTGAAGAAGGGCGAGCACGGAGCGTTGCTCTTCAGCAAGGACCGCGTGTTCTTCGCGCCGGCCATGCCTTTGGAAGACATCATCGATCCAACAGGCGCTGGCGATACGTTCGCAGGCGGCTTCATCGGTTACCTGGCCCGTACGCAGGACCATAGCTTCGACAACCTGAAGCGCGCCATCATCGTGGGCTCGGCCTTGGCCAGTTTCTGCTGCGAGAAGTTCGGCGTGCAGCGCCTGCTGGAGATCAAGCGCGAGGACATCGACGACCGCGTACAGCAGTTCGTGGACCTCGTCGACTTCGATATCGAACTGGTGGAGGGGTAGGCCCTATTTACCCCACCGACCGAAGTTTACAGAGCTTCTATTCCGGAAATCGCTCGCGCATTTCGGCCAAGAACTCGTGGTGCCTTCCAGAGATATCGGCCAGCCAGGACTCGATCTTATCGCGTATCTGATATCTATCCGATGAGCTGAGGTGCTCGACATGGTTGAGCCCGGAGGCAGAGATGTATGTAAGGGTGGCGGTGTAGTGACCAGCGGACCAGTGAATGTCGATCTGCATGCACTCCCTTTCCGGGCAGCGGTGCTCCCCATTGATGAACCGGCACTCCTGAATCCACAGGACGTCCTCCACGAAGCCCTCGTACCAGTTGATGATCGACCCATCATCACGGAAGATCGGGTCCACATCGTAGAAGTGGTTAAAGCCGAAGGTCCAGTTCGGCAGAATGCGGAACCTCATCAACTCGGCCATGGTCCTTCAAGAAGTTGGAACGCACATCGGCTTGCCAAGCCTGTTCGCTAGGTGAAGGAGACCAGCAACTGCCCCTTCTCCACAGCGGTCTTCTCCTGCGCGTGGATCTTGCTCACGGTGGCATCTCCCGGGCTCTTGATCACGTTCTCCATTTTCATGGCCTCCAGGATCAGCACGGGGTCGTTCTTCTTCACCGTGTCGCCTTCTTTCACGAGCAGCTTCAGCACCAGGCCGGGCATGGGGGCTTTGATCTCCTTCACCGCCGCACCCTTGATCTTGTCGAGGCCCAGCGTGTTCATCAGGCGGCTCTGCTCGTCCTGGATCTGCACCGTGTAGGTGTGCGCTCCGATGCGCAGGCGAACGGTGTTGGTCTCGCGGTCCTCCTTCAGCACCAGCACACGGAAGCTGCGGCCTTGGTGCATCAGGCTGTACTGCCCGGGCCCGGTCTTCACCAGATCGGGCTTCGCTCCACCGGGCAGGGTCCACGGGGCGGAAGGGGAGGTGCGCTCCAATGCCAACGGTTCGGCGCCGGCATTGATGGTGGTGTACAGCTTGGCCATGGGGGCGTGAAATTACCGAGAAGCAGGCAGGTTCGCCGCTTCGGAGCTGCGAACGCCATGTCCGGTGTGGCGGTGTTCACTCGAACAACCCATCCCCTTCGCCCAACTGCTCGTAGACCTCGTCCGCGGCCAGGTCCTTCTGCTCGCGGGCGGCCACGGCCAGGCGGTCGCAGAGCTCGTTCTGCGGGTGCCCACTGTGCCCGCGGATCCAACGGAAGTGCACGCGGTGCTGGCGGTAGATCTTCAGGAAGCGCTGCCAGAGATCGGGGTTCTTTTTTTTCTTGAAACCGGTCTTCTCCCAAGTGAATACCCAGCCCTTCTCCACGCTGTCCACCACGTACTTGCTGTCGCTCACGATGGTGATGTCCTGACCGGGGCTCTTAAGTGTTTCCAGGGCCACGATCGCGGCCAGCAGTTCCATGCGGTTGTTGGTGGTGCGGCGGTACCCCCCCCACAGCTCCTTGCGGTGCGAACCGGCCTCCAGCACCACGCCGTAGCCCCCGGGACCCGGATTGCCGCTGGCAGCACCGTCGGTGTAGGCAGTGATCTTCATCGTGGAGCGGTCATCATCATGATCAGGGCGCCGAAGATCGTCAGCAAGGTGAGGAACCACAGCAGGGTCATGCGTTTTCGCCAAAGGGCGTAGAGCATGGTGAGGCTTAGTGTTGCTCCGATCGCGATCAGCCACCGGCTCCGGTCCAGGTAGATCGCTTTGGTGGCATAGTCCGACCCCGCTTCTTCGCAACCGAACGGATAGCCGGCATCGCCTTCTGCAGAAGAGAGCATCACGCGCTCCTGGATGAAGAAGCCGGTCATGATGATCACGAAGAAAAGGACGAGGGCTACGAACGTGTTCTGCAGCCAGGCCGGAAATACCGCTATCGGCCCGCTCCGGCCTTGATTCATCCGTGCGGGAACAGGTACGTGATGTTCCCCGCGAACAGCTTCACGCTGATGGCGAGCAGGATGATGCCGAAGGCCTTGCGCAGCACGATCAAGCCCACGCGACCCAGTAGACGCTCGATACGGTTGGTGAGCAACAGGACCACCACCACCACCACCATGTTCAGCAGGATGGCCACCAGGATATTGGCACGGTCGATCTCAGCGCGCAACGAGAGGATGGTGGTGATGGTGCCCGCGCCTGCGATCACGGGGAAGGCCAGAGGGACGATGCTGTACACCTTGTGGTCGTCCACACCCGTAGGCAGGCCGGGTGCGGAGGTGTCCTCCTTGAAGAGCTTCACGCCGAGGATCATCTCCAGCGCGATGAAGAAGAGCACCAGCGAACCGGCCACTGCGAAGGAGTTCACGTCCAGTCCCAGGAACTTCAGGATGGTCTCCCCCAGGAAGAGGAAGGTGACCATGATGGCGAGGCTCACCAGCGTGGCGCGGGCCGGGTAGATCTTGCCTGCCTTCTGCCGCACCTGCAGGATCAGGGGGATGCCCCCCACGATGTCGATCACCGCGAAGAGCACGAGGAAGGCTTTTCCGATCTGGGCGATGTCGAGGTCCATGGCACAAAGGAATGCGCTACTCGCCATTTGCTGCTGGCTGCTGGCCATACCTCAGGTCGAACGGCCAGCAGCCAGCAGCTAACGGCCAAAGGCATCGACCAGCTGTTCGATCACTACTGGGAAATGTGCGTGCTCCAACTCGTGGATCCGTGCTGCCAGTGTTTCGGGCGTGTCCTCCGGAAGCACCGGGCACGTCGCTTGGAACAGGTGTTCCCCTTCGTCGTAGCGTTCGTTCACGTAGTGGATGGTGATGCCGCTCTCCTTCTCCTTTGCCGCGACCACCGCTTCGTGAACATGGTGGCCGTACATGCCCTTGCCGCCGTACTTCGGAAGCAATGCCGGGTGGATGTTGACAATGCGCTGCGGAAAGGCCTTGACCAGTGATGCCGGGATCAGGCGCATGAAGCCGGCCAGCACCGCCAGGTCGATGTGTTGGCCCTGGAGCTCTCTCTGCACGGTGCCGTCCTTTAACTGTGCCCCATTGAAAAGGTAGCTCGGTACGCCAAGGTCCCACGCTCGTTGCAGCACACCGGCCTCAGGCTGGTCGCAGCCTACCAGCACCACGCGTGCTACGGGGTGCTGCGCGAAATGTTCGATCAGGCGTTGGGCGTTGCTTCCGGAGCCGGAGGCCAGAACAGCGATGCGGACCATGGTTCGGGTCGCCAATGCGAAAGACGCAAGCGAGGTGCGAAGGTGCGCAGTTCCCCGCGATGGTGGGCCATTCCCCATGTGCCTGCTGCCGGGGGACCATCGAGAACACAGACCTGGCGATCAAGGTCTTAGGGAGTTCGGATAGTGAACAGCCCCATTCACCGGACCGCACGGACCGCACGACCGCCCCTTTTCGTGGTCCCGGATCGCATCGTAAGTCCTTGGAACGGTTGCTTTTCCGTTACGGATGAACAGGTGGCGGCACGGCGTATGGAAAATGTGCTTCCTTTGCAGCCTCAACTAAAACGAACGGACATGTCGGACATCAAGTCAAGGGTCATCGCGATCATCGTGGACAAGCTCGGTGTTGACCAGGGCGAAGTCACGCCGGAAGCGAGCTTTACCAACGACCTTGGCGCTGACAGCCTCGATACGGTCGAGCTCATCATGGAGTTCGAGAAGGAGTTCAACATCGCCATTCCCGACGATCAGGCCGAGAAGATCCAAACCGTGGGTCAGGCTGTTGATTACGTCGAGAAGAACGCGAAGTAAGCCGCCCGCATGGAGCTCAGACGTGTGGTCGTCACCGGTCTGGGCGCGCTCACTCCTCTCGGAAATACCCTCACGGAATCCTGGGAGGGCCTGTTGAGCGGCCGTAGCGGAGCTGCGCCCATCACACGCTTCGACGCCTCGAAGTTCAAGACCCAGTTCGCCTGTGAGGTCAAGGGGTTCAACCCCGAGGATTTCATGGACCGCAAGGAGGCCCGCAAAACGGACCCCTACGCCCAGTTCGCGTTGATCTGCGCGGATGAGGCCCTGCGCGACAGCGGACTGCTCACGGACACCGTGGATCGCGAGCGCATCGGGGTGATCTGGGGCAGCGGCATCGGCGGACTGAAGACCTTCCAGGACGAGTGCATCGCCTTCGGTCGGGGCGACGGTACGCCGCGGTTCAACCCGTTCTTCATCCCGAAGATGATCGCGGACAGCGCGGCCGGGCTCATCAGCATGCGCCATGTGTTGCGCGGCCCCAGCTATGTGACCGCGAGCGCATGCGCGTCCAGCAACAACGCAATGATCGACGCCTTCAACTACATCCGCTTGGGCACCTGTGTGGCCATGGTAACGGGTGGCAGCGAAGCGGCGATCTGCGAAGCGGGAGTTGGAGGCTTCAATGCGCTCCATGCCATGAGCACCCGGAACGACGACCCCACGACAGCATCACGTCCTTACGACAAGGACCGCGACGGTTTCGTATTGGGTGAAGGCGGTGCGGCCATCATACTGGAGGACCTGGAACACGCTCTTGCGCGTGGTGCCAAGATCTATGCAGAGGTGATCGGCGGCGGTATGAGCAGCGATGCCTACCACATTACGGCACCCCATCCCGAGGGCCTTGGCGCCGAACTTTGCATGAAGCATGCGTTGGCCGACGCGCACATCGGGCCCACGGAGATCGATTACATCAATACGCACGGTACCAGCACCCCCATCGGCGACCCGCAGGAGGTGAAGGCCATCCAGCGTCTTTTCGGCGAGCACGCCTACAAGCTCAACATCAGCGCCACCAAGAGCATGACCGGGCACCTGCTCGGCGGTGCAGGGGCTGTGGAAGGCATGGCCGCGATCATGGCCGTGTACCAGGACATCGTGCCGCCCACCATCAATCACTTCACGGACGATCCCGAGATCGACCCCCGGTTGAACTTCACGTTCAACACCGCGCAAAAGCGCACGGTGAACGCCGCCATGAGCAACACCTTTGGGTTCGGCGGCCACAACACCGCGGTGATCTTCCGCAAGTACCGCTGATCCACCTTGTTCTCCCGATTCTTCAACCGCGCCGCCAACGCCGAGGAGCGCCGTATCCGTGCCTGGTGCCGAAAGACCTTCGGCGTTACGCCACGCAACCTGCCCTTGTACCGGCAGGCCCTCCGCCACAGCAGCGCGAACACCGAGGAGGCCCCGAGCCTGCCCAACAACGAACGCCTCGAGTTCCTCGGGGATGCAGTGCTCGATGCAGTGATCGGCGAGCTGCTCTTCAACATGTACCCGGACCAAGGCGAAGGCTTTTTGACGCGTATGCGTAGCATGCTCGTGAGCCGTCACCAGCTCAACATCCTGGCCCGCAAGGTGGAGATCGAACGGGTGGTGGAGAGCAACCTGGGCCGCCAACAGGAGACCAGCGTACCGGGCAACGCCTTGGAGGCCGTGATCGGTGCGCTTTTCCTGGACAAGGGTTTTGAGAAAACGCGCAAGGCCGTAGTGGCGCTGTTGAACCAGCATTTCGACCTGAGGTCCATTGAGCAGGAGGATCGCGACAGCAAGAGCCGCCTGCTGGAATGGGGCCAGAAAAAGCGCCGCAAGGTGGAGTTCCACATCACCGAGGAAAGTGGTCGTGGGGGACGCGGCAAGGTCTATGTCTGCGAAGTGAAAGTGGAAGGTGAGGTTCGGGGCACGGGCCGTGGCATGAGCAAGAAGAAGGCGGAGCAGGATGCCGCACAGGCCGCTTTCCGCAGCATGCGCCACCGGGAAGGTCCGCAGCGCGAAGGCGTGCGTCCGGAAGGCCCGCGCCGCGATAGGCCCCGTGAAACCCGTGAAGGACGTCGTTCCGGCGAAAGACCGGAGCAGCGTCCAAGACGCGATGGGCGCGATCGCGCATCGCGCCCCCAGCGGCCGAAAGGCCCCGAACAGGGGCCATCACACGCATCTTCCGACAGTTCGGACGAGTAGCTCGGTGATCACCACGGTGCTTTTCAGCCACGCTTCAGACCCCAGCAACACTGCGGTGGTCCACCGACCTACCTTTGGAGGGACCGACCGCAAGCAGGAACAGTGGCCAAGTACCGATTGGACGAACCCGTGGACCCCGAAGTGATGCTCGTGGGCATCAGCAGTCATGTGAACGATTACAGGCTTTGCTGGGCCCTCAACCGTCAATTGGGCATCAACTTGGTGCGTCGTGAGCAGGACATCGTGGAGCCGGGTGCGCGCACCGAGGCCCGCTTTGCTGTCTTCGACCACACTGATGCGGATTCGAACGCCCGTTTCACCCTGGTGAACAACCACGGCGACGATGCCATCCTGGTGAAGGAACAGCGCATGGCGGATTTCTTTCTCGTGGTGGACCAAGCCGCCGCCCTCGATGCTCCCACGCTCCTTGCGCAAGTCCGCGAGAGCGAATTCGTTCTAACTGCTTTTCCCTTACAGATCCAAGACCTGCGCGCCGGTCACAAACTGCTCCAATGAACCTTATGACCGACCCCAAGACCAAGATCGTGGCCACCATCGGCCCGGCCAGCGCACCCATCGACGTGCTCCGCGAGCTCATCCGCAACGGCATGGACGTGGCGCGCCTCAACTTCAGCCACGGCTCCTATGAGTTCTACACCGAACTGGTCGCCAACATCCGCAAGCTCAACGAGGAGCTGGGCATCCACACGGCCATTCTCGCAGATCTGCAAGGCCCCAAGTTGCGCGTGGGCGAAATGGAGAATGGCCCCATTGAACTGGTGGACGGCAGCGAACTGGTGATAACCACCGAACAGGTGAAAGGCCGGCCCGGGTTGGTGAGCACCACCTACGCACAGTTCCCGCAGGACGTGAGGAAGGGTGAGATGGCGTTGTTGGATGATGGCAAATTGCGCCTGGAGGTGATCGAGACCGACGGAAAGACCCGCGTGGTGACCCGCGTGATCAACGGCGGCATGCTGAGCGCCAACAAGGGGCTTAACCTGCCCAACACCAAGGTGAGTCTGCCCTGCCTTACCGAGAAAGACCTGAAGGACCTCGACTTCGCACTGGACCTGAACGTGGATTGGGTAGGCCTCAGCTTCGTGCGCAGCGCCCGGGACATCATCGAGCTCAAGGGCATCATCCGTTCGCAGGACAAGCACGCACGCGTGGTGGCCAAGATCGAGAAGCCTGAAGCCCTGCTGGAGATCGACGACATCATCCGAGAGAGCGATGCCCTCATGGTGGCCCGCGGTGATCTGGGCGTTGAGATCCCGATGGAGAAAGTGCCCTTGATCCAGAAGGACATCATCCGCCGCTGCCTCGCCATGCACCGCCCGGTGATCGTGGCCACACAGATGATGGAGAGCATGATCACCAACATCACCCCAACGCGTGCCGAGGTGAACGACGTGGCCAACGCGGTGCTCGACCATGCCGACGCCGTGATGCTCAGCGCAGAGACCAGCGTGGGCAAGCACCCCGTGGAAGTGGTGAAGGCCATGAACCGCATCCTCGTGGAAATGGAGTCCGCCGACGGTATGTACAATGTGCCCAACCCGCCGCTGGAAAGCAACGACCGAACCGTGAGCGACGCCATCAGCATTGCCGCCGTTCGTATGACCGAGGCCATGCCTGTGAAGGCCATTGTGACCATGACCCACAGTGGCTACACGGCCTTCAAGATCAGCAGCATGCGGCCCAGGGCCAACATCTATGCCTTCACCAGCAACCCGAGCATCCTGTGCATGCTGAACTTGGTGTGGGGCGTGCGTGCGCACTTCTACGACAAGACCGTGAGCACCGACCACACCATCGCCGACATCAAGCACCTGCTCCGCAAGAAGGACCATGTGCAGAAGGGCGACCTGGTGATCAACATCGCCAGCATGCCCATCGCTGAAAAAGGTATGGCCAACATGCTGAAGTTGAGCCCGGCCTAAGCGGACCTAGGAATGACACCGGACAAGCCCCTATTCCCGCTGGTCATCCTGAGTGCTGCGCTATTGCTCGGTGGTTGTGATCCAATGAAGCAGATCCTTGTGGAGAACCGGACATCGGCTCCGGTCACTGTAGTATTGGTGTCCTCGGGTCCATCGGGCATAGACACCAGTTCGCAATCCCTCAACCCGGGCGAAGAACGCAACATCCTGCTTCATTTCGGTAAGTGGGGACGGCCGAGCATGATGCGTGATCAAGAAGGCCGAGTGATAGGCGCTGCTTTCGACGATGACGATGACCTCAGTGCCGTTTGGGTTGCGAACACAAGTGGAGCACTGAGGGTGAAGCGCCGCTACTTGCTGAATAACGGGCTTGTAGTCAGGGTGCGCTGAGCCCCAGCTTCCCGAGCTACCCGAACAAGGAGCTACCTTCAATTTGGCATGAACGAAAAGGACTGGGACCGGACAGCTGCGACCTTCGATGAGGACGTGTTCAACGTGCCCGCGAACGACCGCCAGGGCCTGATCCTGCGCAGCGTCCGGCGGTATGCCGGCAAGGACAAGGTGGCCGCCGACCTGGGCTGTGGCATCGGGCGTACCGTGAAGATGCTGGCCTCCCATTTCGGTACGGTTCACGCGGTGGACTTCTCCAGCGAATGCCTCGCGGTAGCCGAGCGTGACCATCCGGGCCTGCATAACGTGAGCTACCATCACGTCGACCTTGCCGAGGAGCCCGTGCCCTTCGAACCGGTGGATGTGGTGCTCTGCATCAATGCCTGGCTGATGCATGCGCCGGAGAAGCGTGCGGGCATGGTGCAGCATGTGCTCGATGCCGTGAAGCCCGGAGGCCACTTGGTGCTTGTGACGCCCGCCCTGGAATCCGCCTTGTTCGCCACGTATCGGCTGGTGCGCTGGAACCTGGAGCAGGGCCATTCGCCCAAGGTCGCGCAACAGAAGGCTTCACGCGACATGAGCGCGATCGACATGGGCATCGTGATGATCGATGGCGTGGCCACGAAGCACTACTTGAAGGAAGAGCTGGAGGACGTGCTGACCATGCACGGCCTGAAGGTGCTGGAAAGCCACAAGCTCGAATATCCCTGGAGCCGTGTGTTCCAGGACCCCCCTGCATGGATGGGCGCACCCTTCCCGTGGAACTGGTTGATGGTGGCCGAACGGCCCGCATAGGCATCATGAAGTGTTTAGCGGTCCTGCTGATCACCTTGGTCCTTGTTCCGCTGATCGCAGGACTCTACGGAGCGCTCCATGACCAGCTCAGTTTCACCATCGCACCGGAGTATTTCACGCGCTTCAAGTACGATCAGTTCGGCTTCAAGCCCGCCTGGTTCGGCGGCCACCGGCCCACCGTGGCGGTGATCGGCTTCCTGGCCACGTGGTGGGTGGGGCTATTGATGGCCTTGTTCATCGCGCCCCTCGGCCTGATGTACAAGGATCCTGTGCGCATGCGGAAGGAGATCATCCGCGCCACGGGGATCACACTGGGCATCGCCATACTGAGCGGGCTTGTTGGCCTGGCCTATGGCTGGTCCTTGGATAGTGTTCCGAACGGCTGGTACCTGCCCGAAGGCCTGGTGGACCCTGCAGCTTTCATCGCTGTGGGTGGGCTGCACAACTTCGGCTATGCCGGTGGTGTGCTTGGCCTCTGTACGGCCGTGACGGTGATGGTGTGGCGGAGGAAGCGGATGGTGTGAGCCCACGAGGCAGCGTCCCAAGCGTTCGCCCTATCTTCATGGAAACACCGGTCGCATGAAGCTACGTTCCGCAAGTCTCTTCCTGTTGCTTCCCGTTGCGGCCAGCGCGCAGCTCACCTTACCCGGATTCCTGGCCACCGACACGGTCACGCGCACCTGTCCCTGGGACACCACGGTCAACGTGCTCACCTACGCCGACTGGGAAGCGTACCAGACCTTGGACGATACCTGGAACGGACCGGTGGACAGCACGACCTGTCTGGAGCTGGCGCACGTGGTGGGCCAGAACGTGGAGGCACGCATCGACTTTGATGACGCGGACGCCACCAGACCGGTGTTCCTGCGCCTGCTGCTGGACTCAGCCACCGCGATACCCTTGGTCGCCGATGATCAATATGCTTTCGCGGTCGATGGGTTCCCCTTGTCCGGAACGATCCTCGACGCGGGCACGGCATGCACCGAAGGACTTTGCACCGGCATCCGCGTGGCTGTGCGCATCCCGGACAGCATTGGGACAGGAAGCGACCTGCGCTGGTATCAATCGAGCTATGGGTCCAGCCAGTTCGGGTCACCGTTCTCCCTCTGTGTCCCGACGGAGGGCTTTGCGGACAATGCGCTGCGGGAGCTTGTGCTGAAGTTCACGCTGGCCTCTCCGGGCCCGGGGCAACAGTTCCGTTTGCTCTGGCCTTCGGCCGAGGACCTTTTACTGCAAGGGAACTTGGACCAACTCGTGGAAGCGGATCTGCCCCAGTTCCAGACCGGACCATCCAGCTTCAACTTATGGCCTATGAGCGGCTCCAACTTCCTGGTGATGTACGAGGACACCACCTACCCGTCACCGGCACATGTCAGCTATTTCGATGTGACGCCGCTGCCGAACGTGGCACAACCCACCGCGGTCACGCTCACCCTCGAACCCTACACCGGCTTCAACCTTCAGCCGTACACCCAGTTGCGCGGCGGTGCGGTGTTGAACAACGACAGCATCTTCCACACGCTCACCGTGGTGAACAACGGCGCTGACGTCTGTCTCGCCTGGCAGATCGTGGAACTGTTCTGGGGCGATGGGGACCGCTACGTTCACCAGGACGGCCACCTGGGGTTCGAGGGGGCCCGGTCGTGCTTCATGTTCCATCGCGGCAGCACGCTGGAGGTGGCTGCGGGCGCAACGCTGCACTACGGTGAAGGCAACCGCGGCATGCTGGCGTTGCTGGCGGGCAGTGATGTGGTGATCGGCAGCGGTGGCGAACTGGTGATGCACGGCATGGTGGTGTTGAAGGAAGGCCCCGGGGTCACGGGTCGCGAGGACCTGCATACCCGGCTGGGCCCCGGCGCACGCATCCGCTTCGCGCCCGGCTCGAAGGTGTTCAATGGCGCCAGTCATGCCGGGGACATGAAGTGGGTGATCACCATGGATGGTGGTACGGTGGACTTGGAAGGCTTGAGCGAAGCGGACCGCCAGAAGATCATCCTGGTACAATTGCCCGAAGAGCAACTCACCGACCTCACGGCCACGGTGCTGCCGAACGCGGTGCAGTTCCAGATCGCTTCGCGCACCGAGGAACAGGGCACACTGCGGTGCTTCGATGCAATGGGCCGAAGCCTCCTCGAACTGCAGGTCTCATTGGCACAGGGCCCTTCGGCCGTCCGCGTGGATACGCCCGGTTGGCGGGCGGGCACCTACCTCGCCGTGCTCGATGTGAACGGGGAGCGCAGGATCGCCCGTTGGGTCAGCCCTTGACCTTCCGGCCCAGCACCAAGTCCATGTAGAAGCCGGGCTTCTTGAGCCGTTCGCGTAGGTCCAGGTCGGTGAACATGCTGCTGATGGTGTCGGCCAGCGCGGGGTTCTTGGTGGCCCGTTCCACCACGAAGTCGAAGAGCCAGGCTTGGTGGGCCAGCTGCTGGAGCCGTGTGCTGATGGTGAGCTCCTTGCCCAAACGCTTCCACACGCGCTCATCGTAGGACTTCAGGAAAGGGGCATCGGTACGCGCGGCCTTCAAGGCTTCGTTCGCCACATCCGCCGCATGCACTCCGCTGATCATGGCGTGGCTGATGCCTTCGCCTGTGAAGGGGTCGATCAAGTGACCGGCATCACCGATCAACAGATAGCCCTCGCCACTTAGCGGATGTCTCTTGCTGGCCAGTGGGAGCCCCAAGCCCTGCACCGAACCTTCCAGTTCCGCGTGAGCGAAGCGCCCCCTCAGCGTTGGGTGGGAGCTCACGAGGCGAAGTAGTTCGGCCTTCAGGTCCAGGCGGCGCTCACGCACATGGTCGCTGCGCAGACCGAGGCCCACGTTAGCACGCCCGTCCGGGAGCGGGAAGATCCAGAGGTAGCCGGGCACCAGCTCTTTCAGGAAATGCAGTTCGATGAACCCCTGCGGGTCGAGGCCGTGAATGCCCCGGTAATAGGCACGGACACCTGCAGCGTGGTGTTTCGGCTCCATGGGCAGGCCGGCCACGTGGCGCGCGAAGGCACTGTTGGCGCCGTCGGCAGCGAGGATCAGTTGGCAGTTCGCCGTGGCAGTTGGCAGGTTGTTGCCGACCAGGGAAATGCGCCAACCTTTTTCGGTGCGCTCGTAGTTCTTGGCTTGCACACCTTCCAACACTTGCACGTGCTCATTGCGCTTCACCGCATCGAAGAGGATGGCGTCGAAGTCCAAGCGGGGCAGGATGGCACCGGGAGCTTCGCCGATACCGGTCTCGCGGCTGAAGGGGACACGCAAAGCCTTGCCGCCCGGGGCCACGAAGGTGACGCCCCAGCTGGGCATGCGGTGGGCATCGGCGTTCACACGAGCGGCCAAAGCTGGGTCGAGCCGCTCCAACGTCCGCATCACCTTGCCACTGAGCGCGTCGCCACAGACCTTGTCACGCGGGAACATCGCCCTTTCGATCAGCGTGCTTCGGATGCCGTGCTTCGCGAGTTGCAATGCGGCCGCACAGCCCCCAGGTCCGCCACCGATGATGTAGACGTCTGTGGTGAGCGCCTTAAGCGGTGGCGTGGGGGACGAGGAGGGATCCATGTTAGTGCTCATCCGCTCTGCGTCATTGCGCCTCTGCGGCCAAGCTGCTCAGCTTCGGAACGCGTCCGCGCTGAACTGTTCCAGGAAACGCACGTCGTTCTCCCAGTACAGGCGCAGGTCGGGCACGCGGTACAGCAGTTGGGCGATGCGCTCTACGCCCATGCCGAACGCAAAGCCGCTGTAAACCTCGGGATCGATGGTGCAGTTGCTGAGAACCGCCGGGTCCACCATGCCGCAGCCCATGATCTCCACCCAGCCGCTGTGCTTGCACACCGTACAGCCACTACCACCGCAGATGGAGCAGCTCATGTCCACCTCAGCGCTGGGTTCGGTGAAGGGGAAGTAGCTCGGGCGCATGCGGATGCTCACGTCCGGGCCGAACATCGTCTTGGCGAAATAGTCGAGCGTGCCTTTGAGCTCCGCGAAGCTCACGCCCTTGTCCACGTAAAGCCCTTCCACTTGGTGGAACATGCAGTGGGCACGGGCGCTGATGGCTTCGTTGCGGTACACGCGTCCTGGGCTGATCGTGCGAATGGGTGGCTTGGAGCCTTCCATAACGCGCACCTGCACGCTGCTGGTGTGCGTGCGTAGCGCGAACTGTCCTTCGCCTTGCACGAAGAAGGTGTCCTGCATATCGCGCGCCGGGTGGTCGGGCGGAAAGTTGAGCGCGCTGAAGTTGTGGTGGTCGTCCTCGACCTCCGGACCCTGGCTCACGGTGAAGCCGATGCGGGCGAAGGTGTCCACGATGCGCTGACGCACCACGGTGATAGGATGCAGAGAGCCAGCAGCATCGATCGCGGCCGGACGGGTCGGGTCGCCTGCATCCATCGCAGCCGTGGAGCCTGTGCCGCTGTTCTCCTTCAACTCCTCCCAGCGGGCTTGAGCACTCTGCTTCAGCTGATTGAGGCGTTGCCCTAGGGCGCGCTTCTCATCGGAGGCCACCTGCTTGAAGTCCTCGAACAGGGCTGTTACGGAGCCGTTGCGGCCCAGCATGGCCACGCGGAAGCGCTCCACTTCGTCAGCGGTGCGGGCAGCTGCGGTGCGAACCTCTTCTTCGAGGGCCGCGATGCGTTCGGTCAGGCTCATTTCACCACCTTCATCCACATGTGCACGTCCTGCACCGGACGGTCGCCGGGGGCGGTGGGAACAGCGGCGATCTTGTCGATCACATCAAGCCCCTCGACCACTTCACCGAACACGGTGTATTCGCCATCCAGGTGGGGCGTGCCGCCGACCTTGGTGTAGGCTTCGATCTGTTCCGGCGTGTAGGAGAAGTCCTTGCCCGGGGCCATGGACTGCTTGCGTTTCACCAGCATGTCGAGTTCCGCAGCGGTGTAGCTCTTGCCCTGTACCAGGTAGAACTGGCTGCCGCTGCTGGCTTTCAGGGGATTCACCTGATCACCCTGCCGGGCAGCCGAAAGCACGCCCTTCTTGTGGATGAAGGCCTTGTTGATCTCCGCCGGGATGGTGTAGCCGGGGCCTCCGCTACCCAGCGGCTGGCCGGGCTTGGCGCGCTTGCTGTCGGGGTCGCCGCCCTGCACCATGAACTGCGGGATCACCCGGTGCCACAGGAGGCTGTCGTAAGTGTGCTCCTTCACCAGCTTGAGGAAATTATCACGGTGCTGGGGCGTTTCGTTGTACAGTTCCACGACCATGGTGCCTAACTCGGTCCGGATCTCCACCCGGCTCCGCTTCTCGGAACCTTTTTGGGCCGAGGTCAGCAGTGGGAGGCTCAGGAATGCCAGTGTGGTGGTGAGCGTGACAAGGGTGCGTTGCGCGTTCATCTGGGGCTTTGTTACATTTGAAGTCCTGTCGGCCTTGCAACAAGGCTGCCAAAAGTAACCAACCATCCGACCGATGCGCCTCAGCTCCTTCCGCCTGCTTACCCTGGTGGTGACCGCTGCGCTCTTCGCAGCCTGCAACAAGGAAAAGCCCACCACGGCCATCATCACCATCCAGGATGAAAGCGGTGCGCCCATTCCGGAGGCCTACGTGAAGCTGTACGCGAATCCGACGCTTCCTGAGGGCGACCCCTCCCGCCTGACGCAGGAGAAAATGACGGATGCCGCAGGTCAAGCTTCGTTCGACTACACCGACTTTTACAAGCAAGGTCAGGCCGGCTTCGCGGTCATGGACATCGTGAGCTTCAAGGACACCATGGTCGGTCAGGGCATCATCAAGATCCTCGAGGAGGAGACCAACAACGAGACCGTTACGCTCGTGCCGGTCACGCCGTAGCGCCTCGTTGTCGGTTGTTCGTTGTCCGTAGGTCGCCCGCAGGGTCGGCGCTCGGCCACGAACACTGGTGCACGAACAACGTGCGAGGGCTTATTTCTCGAAATAGTCCAGCACCGCCTCCTTCATCAAGCGCTCCTGTTCCTTTTCGTTGAGCGGCGGCAAGTCCTTAACCCGCTCGAAGTGCGGCCAACCATCAGCATCGCGGCCCAGTTCCTTGTAGTAGCCATAGGGCGCCAGTAGCACGCAGATGGCGATGTGCATCAGTGCCACCTTCTCGTCCTTCTTGAACTCGCGCGCATGCTGCCCCAGCTCCTGAACGCCTACCAGGAAGATGATGCCATTCAGGTCAACAGGACCCGCGAAGCGTTGCTCCAAGGTCTTCAGCAGATCGCGCCAGCGTTTTTCGAACGTAAGGTCCAAGGCGAAGGGAATGTGGGAAGGGGAGAATACGGAAAGGAAGGGTTCGGCCGGTGGGCAAAGATGCGTCGCACCAATTTCACATCTTCACATTCCCTCATTTGCACGATCAGAACATGAACTGGCTCGACTGGACACTGCTCATCCTTCTGGCCTTTGCGGCCTTACAGGGCTTTACGCATGGCTTCATCCGTGAGGTGGCTGCGTTGGTGGCCTGGGTGGCGGGTATCTGGGCGGCCATTCACCTCAGCGATCGGTTCGCCGGTTGGATCGGCCTGGACCCCGAGCAGACCTTGCTCGCGTTCCTGGTCACATTCCTCATCGTGCTGGCTGGCGTCCACCTGCTGGGACGTGCGTTGACAACCGCGATCGATGCCGCGCAGCTCAGCCTGCCCAACAAGCTGGCGGGTGTGCTCTTCGGAGTGCTGCGGAAGGCTTTCGTGCTTAGCGTGCTGCTCAACATCCTTTTCGCCAAAGAAGCCGCCACCTGGACGCCCGACAAGGCGACCCGCGAAGGATCGTCGCTTTACAGCCCGATCAGGGCCTTCGCGCCCATGATCGTTCCCGCTCTGGGCGAAACGAAATGGGTCCGCAAAGCCGTGGACCGTGTTCAGCAGGAAATGAAAGCGGCCACCGAGGACTGAGGGGCACGAAGAGTTGCAGGCCTTACACGGCCTTCTTCACGCGCACGGCGTTCATGCCTTTCATGCCGCGCTCCACTTCGAAGGAGACCTTGTCGTTCTCGCCGATCTCCTCCATCAGGCCGCTCACGTGCACGAAGAAACGCTCCTGTGTGCCGGCCTCCTTGATGAAGCCGAAGCCTTTGGAACTGTCGAAGAAATCCACCCGACCGATGCGCTCCGCAGGGATCTCCTCGGCCACCTTCTTGGGGACACCGAGCTCGATGCTCTCTGCGTCGATCTCCTTACGCTTGGATGGATCGGGGGGCGTGCTGGTCAGCTGGCCGTTCTCGTCCACGTAGGCGATCATGCTCTCAAAGCTCGCCGTTCCCGCATTCGCCTTGCGCTCGTCCTTCTTGAGCTGCTTGTCCTCGCGCTTTTTCAGGCGTTGCTTTTCCTTCTCGCGCTTGTCGAATGTGGCTTTGGATCGGGCCATGCTTGGGCTGTTCTGGTGATGCCCGTCAGGTGCTCGGCGCTGACAGCAGCCTTCACGCGAAGGCTCTGATCAGGTTGTCCACACCTGCGGGACGCCACGAAGGTAAGGCCTGTGAGGGGTCTGTGCCAGCTATTCGATCACCAGCTGGTAGCGCATCAGCAGGCCAGGCAGTCCGCTTGCGGAGAACCGCGCCTGTTTCATCCGGTTCTGCTGGGGGTCGATGATGAAATTGTGGGCCGTACGCAGGTCCGCCTGCTCCAGGTTCGTGCCTTCGAACACCGCCCCTGCAAGGTCACAATCATCCAGTGTCGCCCCCGAAAGATCCGCGCCGCTGAAGTCCACCTCATGCAGCCGACAATCGCCGAAGGTGGTCTTCTTCAGTACCACGGAACGGAAGGAGGCGAAGTCGAGGCGGCATTGGTTGAAGCGCACGGCGAAGAGGAAGGCGCTGCACCGATCGAACTGCAGGCCCAGCAATTTGCAGCCCTCAAAGCGCACGGTGCGGAACGCGGTGTTCTTGGTGATCGCGGTGCTGAGGTCGCATTGCTCGAAGACACAATCCGTGAACCGCGCGTTGCTGAGGTCCACACCGCTCCACGCGCATTGCCGGAACGTGCAGCCCTCGAACTCCACGCTGGCCAGTTGGTCCGCGGGAAGGTCGGAGCCAGTGAAGGTGCGGTCTTGGTGGTAATGGGTGGGCATGGCTGGTCCGGCGAAGATCAGGCTCCTCCGAACACCCGCGACCAAGCCGGAAGGATCTCCTTCTGGTAGAAATGCCAACGCTTCTCCGCCTCATCCAACACGGACTGAAAACGCGGGATCATCTCCGGGTGCTCGGTCCAGTAGCTCGCGGGGACTTCGACAACTCGTTTCAGGAGGTGGCCGGGATACATGTCCCCACCCGCCCAAGGGTCTTCACGCAGGATATCGATGGCCACAGGGATCAAGTAGGGCAGGCCGATCTCCTGTCCGATCAGTGTTCCCAGGTCTTCGACGCCTAGGTCCTTCAGCGGCACATGGCGCAGGCGGTGGCACTCGGTCACCAAGTGCGAGTCGTAGGTCGGCGGACCCCAGTCCTTGCCTTCGAGGTCGGTGAGGGTGCGGTGGAGGTGATCGGTGTTGGTCATCGTTGGCATTACTGGTCAGAATTTTCGTGCCCGTCTTAACCAGTAAATAAGTGAAGCGGCGGACACTAAGAAGAGAACCGTCGCTCCTGTTTTGACCACGGCCAGCCATAGTTCAACCGTATGATACCCCGGGAATAGCCAGCCGACGAGCTGTTCGGAAATCAGGAAGACGAACGCCAAGGTCAGCAACGCGTAGGCGAGCAGATGCCAACCAATGATCGCCCGACGCCCCATCACCCCTGCACCGCCGCGATCCCCGGCAACACCTTGCCTTCGAGGTACTCCAGCATCGCGCCACCGCCGGTGCTCACGTAGCTGATCTGGTCCGCAAGGCCGAACTGGTTCACAGCGGCCACACTGTCGCCGCCGCCCACGAGGCTGAACGCGCCCTTCTGTGTGGCTTCGGCCACGGCGTTCGCAATGGCGATGGTGCCCTGTTGGAACGGCTTCATCTCGAACACGCCCATGGGGCCGTTCCACAGGATGGTCCTGCTGCCGAGGATGGCGGCGCGGAAGGCTTCAATGCTCTTGGGGCCGATGTCCAGGGCCATCCAGCCATCAGGCACGGCGTCGGCGGCGCACTGGTCGGTGTTGGCGGTCTCGGCGAAGGCGTCGGCCACCACAGCATCGGTGGGGATGTGCAGCTTCACGCCTTTGGCCTTCGCCTTTTCGATGATGCCGCGGGCGGTGTCGAGCAGGTCCTCTTCCACCAGGCTGGCGCCCGTCTGGCCGCCCATGGCCTTCACGAAGGTGTTGGCCATGCCGCCGCCGATGATCAGCTCGTCACAGCTGCCCAGCAGGTTCTCCAGCACTTCGATCTTGCTGCTCACCTTGCTGCCGCCCACGATCGCGGTCATGGGGCGCTGGGGGCTACCCAACACCTTGCCCACGCTGTCGATCTCGGCCTGCATCAGGTAGCCGAAGAGCTTGGCGGTGGGGAAGAACTTGGCCACGATGGTGGTGCTGGCATGTGCCCGGTGCGCGGTGCCGAAGGCATCGTTCACGTACACATCACCGAGTTCGCTCAGGGTCTTGCTGAAGGCCTCATCGCCCGCCTCCTCTTCGGGATGGAAACGGAGGTTCTCCAGCACCAGCACTTCACCGGGCTTGAGCGCGGCCGCCTTCGCCTTGGCATCGGGGCCCACGCAGTCCGTGGCGAATAGCACGGGCTTGCCGAGGAGCGTGGCGAGGTGTTCGGCCACGGGCTTCAGGCTCATCGCGGGGTTCACCTTGCCTTTCGGACGGCCCAGGTGGCTCATCAAAATGGCGCTGCCGCCGTCGCTGAGGATCTTGTTCACGGTGCGAACGATGGCGCGGGCACGCGAATCATCCGTGACCTTGCCGTTGGCGTCCTGCGGTACGTTAAGGTCCACGCGGACAAGGGCTTTCTTGCCAGCGAAGTTGGTGGTGTCCATGGTGAGCATGGGGCGAAAGTAGCAGCTTGGCCACGAGCCTTGGGCCGCGTGCCACGAGCTTGTTCTGTCCGAGGTCAAGCTCGTGGCTCGGGGCTCGAAGCCCAAGGCGCTTGTCCGCATTGATCGTAGACTTGCACCGTGTTATTCCAATCCGTCATTGGTCACGCCACGTTGAAGGCGAAGCTCATCGGCAACGTCCGAGAGGGGCGAGTGCCGCATGCGCAATTCTTCCTCGGTCCACGGGGCAGCGGGGCACTTCCTCTGGCGTTGGCCTACGCGCGCTATCTGTTGTGTACGGAACGGAGCGCTTCGGATAGTTGTGGGGAATGCCCGAGCTGCAAGCAACTGGACAAGCTCACGCACCCCGACCTGCACCTGATCTTCCCGATCTTCCTGAATGAGAAGTCGAAGACCTGCGACCCGCACACCCCGGCTTGGCGTTCGCTGGTGCTGAAGGAGCCCTACCTCGATGACACGCTGTGGCGCGAAGAACAGGAAGGAGGCGACAACAAGCAGTTGCGCATGGGCGTGGACATCGCCCAGGAGATCCAGCGGAAGCTGAGCATGAAGTCCTATTCCGGTGGCTGGAAAGTGATGCTGATCTGGCTGCCCGAGTTCGTGGACCCGACCGCTGCGAACAAGCTGCTGAAGCTGCTGGAGGAGCCCGAGCCCAACACGGCCATCGTGATGGTGGGCCACAACCCCGAGCTCATGCTGTCCACCATCCTGAGCCGTGTGCAGCTGGTGAAGGTGCCGGCCCTCGGCGCCTTGGAGGTGAAGGAGGCCCTGCAAGAGCGCTTCCCCGACCTGAAGGGAGAGGACGCGCTCACCATTGCGGTGCGGAGCGATGGCGACCTGCTGGAGGCCACGGCCATGGCGGGCAAGAGCGAGGAAGAGCTGTTCGTGCTGTTCCGTGACTGGCTGCGGGCCTGCTATGGCAACAAGGTGGCCGACATCAACGAGTTCGCCGAGCATTTTCAGAAGATGGGCCGCGAACGTCAGAAAGCCTTGATGCGCTATGGCCTCTACCTGATCCGCCAGTGCGTGATGCAGTGGCAGCGCGTGTCCGCGCTGGTTACGGTGAGCGGTGGTGAGCAGGAGTTCGTGCAGAAGTTCGCCAACCTGTTGAACGAGCACAACGTGGAAGGCATTCGCCAGGAACTCGAGACCGCCCACGGCCACCTGGAACGCAACGCCAACCCCAAGCTCCTGTTCGTGGACCTGAGCTACCGGCTTACAGCGTTGTTGCGGGGGCGGTAAGGAGCCCTGTGACCATAAGCGGAACACCCGTATGGGCCGTGTGAGCGGCTCTTCACATCGGGTATGTTGATGCCCCGAGATCCGGCATCGGGCGCGGTACCCCATCCGTCCTATCTTCGCCCCTAGCCCGTTGGACGCGGGCATGGACGATAACCAACGGACTATCAGCGGGATGGGATGTGCGAGCTGCAGCAGTGGAAAGGACGGTAAGCCGGCCGGGTGCAAGAGCAATGGCTACTGCAGTTCCAGCGGCTGCAACAAGCTGGATGTGTTCGATTGGCTCGCCGGCGTTCCATTGGCCAGTGGCGTTTCGCCCTTCGATGCCATCGAGGTCCGTTTCAAGAACACGCGCAAGGCCTTCTACCGCAACACCAGCAACATCCAGCTGATGCCTGGTGATCTGGTGGTGGTGGACGCCGCACCCGGACATGACGTAGGCATGGTGAGCCTGACAGGCGAACTGGTGCGCGTACAGATGGACCGCAAGAGCTCCGCCACGGAAAGCTACGAGCTGCGCAAAGTGATTCGCGTTGCTACCCAAGAGGACGTGGACCGCTGGCACGTGGCGCGCAAGCTGGAGGATGAGACCATGTTCGCCGCCCGGCAGCTAGTGGGCGAGGCCCGCTTGGACATGAAGGTGACCGACGTGGAGTACCAAGGCGATGGCACCAAGGCCACCTTCTTCTACACCGCTGAACAACGCATCGATTTCCGGGGCATTCTACGCACCCTGAGCGACCGCTTCAAGGTGAAGATCGAGATGAAGCAGATCGGTGCGCGTCAAGAGACCGGTCGCATCGGAGGCATCGGCAGCTGTGGGCGTGAGCTCTGCTGCAGCACCTGGCTCACCGACTTCCGCAGCGTGACCACCAGTGCTGCGCGGTACCAGCAGCTGGCCCTGAACCCACAGAAGCTCGCTGGTCAATGCGGCAAGTTGAAGTGCTGCCTGAACTACGAGCTGGACATGTACATCGAGGCGATCAAGAGCTATCCCTCGCAGAACGCCAAGTTGAAGACCCGGCAGGGAACCGGCATGCACATGAAGACCGACATCTTCAGCGAACGCATGTGGTACCTGTTCAAGAACCCCGGCAGCGCCTCGGTGATGGCCGGTTTCCCGATCGAAGTGGTGCGCGACATCCTTGCGCAGAACAAGCAAGGCATCGAGCCTGAAGTGGACCTCCAGATGGTGGAGGCGGAAGAGAAGGCCAAGATCCCGCAGGAGGCCACCTATGAGAACGTGGTGGGTCAGGATGAGCTGACCCGATTCGATAGCATGAACAAAAGCGGCAAGCGGTCCAAGGGCCGTGGCCGTGGTGAACGCGACCGTGGTCGTGATCGCAAGCCCCAAGGTGGTGGCGGTGCCCAAGCGGGTCCCCGCAACGAAGGTGCCGCACCCGGGTCCGAGCCCCGCCAAGATCGTGGCCCCCGCCCTGAGCGCGGCCCTCGACCCGACCGTGGCCCCCGCCCGGATCGTGGTCCCCGTCCCGAAGGAGGTGGACCTGGCAACGACCGGGGCCCCAAGCCTGAAGGAGGTGGCGCCAATGAACGTGGTCCCCGCCCCGAGCGTGGTCCGAACGACCGTGGCCCGCGCCGTGAGCGCGGTCGTGGTGGTCGCGGAAGAGGCCCCAAGCCAGGCGGTGATGCACCTCCTAGTCCCCCCCCGGCGGCGTGAACCGGTGGTGCGCCCCCTTGATCGGCGCGGCCCTCTTGCTCATGGGCTGTGATGGTGACATCGTGCACCAGAGCGACCAGCCCGTTCAGGATGGATCGTGGGACCGTGCTTGGAAGCCGGAGTTCGCGGTGGACATCAACGACACCATCAATCCGTACAACGTTTTCATTGACATCCGCCACACGGGCGATTATCCGTACAGCGACCTCTACCTCTTCATCACCGCCACCGGACCGGACATGGCGCCCATGCGCGATACCGTGGACTGTCTGTTGGCCGACGCTGATGGACGGTGGTACGGCAAGGGTCAGGGCTTCATCTTCGCGGACCGCGTCGAAGCGGAGGTGCTCTACCAGCTGAACAGACGCTTTCCACGCAAGGGGCGTTATACGTTCCAGCTGGAACAGGCCATGCGCACCGAGAAACTCCCCGGAGTGATCGATGTGGGCCTCAGTGTGAAACGAGCTCCCGCGCAAGGCGGATGATCCGGCACCATGGCCAAGGAAGTGAACACCGGTAACCCGAAGCGCAGCAGGCTCTACAAGCTCTGGTGGCTTGCGGTGCTCAGCCCCGTCGTTGGCCTGCTCGGCATGTTGCTGATCGCAGCCAACAGCGACCTGCCCAGCACCAGCGAACTGCAGAATCCGCGCAGCGACCTGGCCACCGCCATCCTGTTCAGCGATGGCAGCCAGATGGGCCAGTACTACAAGGAGAACCGGATCCCGGTGGACTACGACCGCATCAGTCCGCACGTGGTGAACGCCCTTATCGCCACCGAGGACGAGCGTTTCCGGGATCACGGCGGCATCGATGTGCGGGGCACCATGCGCGCGGCTGTCTATCTGGGGAAGAAGGGTGGCGCCAGCACGATCACCCAGCAGCTGGCCAAGATGCTCTTCACCGAGAAGCCGGGCAGTTCCCTCACCCGCGTGTTCCAGAAGTTCCAGGAGTGGATCATCGCTGCGCGGCTGGAGCGCCAGTACACCAAGGACGAGATCATAGCGCTGTACTTGAACCGCTTCGACTGGATCCACCAGGCCGTGGGCATCAATAGCGCCGCGCACATCTACTTCAGCACCACGCCTGATTCCTTGAAGGCCGAGGAAGCGGCACTGCTGGTGGGCATGTGCAAGAACCCCTCGCTCTTCGACCCCATCCGCAGGCCTGACACCACGCTCACCCGCCGCATGGTGGTGCTCGACCAGATGCGCCGCAACGGATTCCTCACCGTACAGCAATACGACTCGCTGAAGGTGTTGCCTCTCGGGCTGAAGTACCAACGTGTGGACCACACCGAAGGACCGGCACCTTACTTCCGCGAGGTGCTGCGCTCACAGTTGCAGGAGCTGCTGAACAAGCGTGACCCGAAGACCGGGGAACTGCTGATCTCCAAGCTGGATGAGGACGGCAAGAAGGTGCCCTACGACATCTACACCGATGGCCTGCGCATCTACACCACCATCGACCGCCGCATGCAGGCCTATGGGGAGTGGGCCATGAAGCAACACTTGGGCACAGAGCTGCAAGCCCAGTTCTGGAAGGACATCAAGGACAAGAAGAACAGGCCTTTCGACTTCCGCGTGACCAAGGAGGAAGTGGCCCAGATCATGGAGACCGCCATGAAGCGCAGTGATCGTTACCGAACGCTCACCGGCAAGCGCTGTGGCAACTGCGAGCGGCCCGAGCGCTACATCGTGAAGGCGAAGAAGGACGGCAAGCCGCACTTCCACTGCGATCCTGACAAGGGTGGCTGCGACACCTGGTGGCCGGTGGTGCAGGAGAGCGAGATCCCTGCGGTGTTCGATGCCAAGACCAAGATGCGCGTCTTCACTTGGAAGGGAGAAGTGGACACGTTGATGAGCCCCAACGACAGCATCCGCTATTACAAGAGCTTCCTGCAAAGCGGCCTGCTCAGCATGGATCCGCACACCGGCTTCGTGCGCTCGTGGGTCGGCGGCATCGACTTCAAGCACTTCCAATATGATCACGTGCAGCAGGCGCGCCGTCAGGTCGGTTCGACCTTCAAGCCTTTCGTTTACGCCACCGCGATGCGCGAAGGTCTCGATCCTTGTTTCCAGCTACCCAACCAGAAGGTCTGCTTCGACATGCCGCCCGGACAGCCCGACTGGTGTCCGGAGAACAGCGACGCCAAGTACGGTGGCATGATCACGCTGAAGTACGCGCTGTCCCAATCCATCAACACCGCCACCGCTTGGCTGATGAAGCAATACAGTCCAGAGGCCGTCACCGTTCTGGCGCAGCACATGGGGGTGAAGAGCAAGTTGGATCCCGTTCCCTCGCTCTGCTTGGGCGTTGCTGACCTCACGCTGATGGAGATGACCGGCGCGTTCTCCGCTTTTGCCAACCAGGGCGTATACATCGAGCCCATCGTGTTCACCCGCATCGAGGACAAGAACGGCAATGCGATCTACGACGTGGTGCCGAAGACGGAAGAGGCCCTGGACGAGCGCACGGCCTACATCATGCTCGACATGCTCAAGGGCGTGATGGACCGCGGCACCGGCATGCGCCTGCGGATGGGCTGGGGCAATCGCGCCAAGTACGGCAACATCAAGTTCCCAACAGCAGGCAAGACCGGTACCACGCAGAACAACAGCGACGGTTGGTTCATCGGCATCACGCCCGATCTTGTGACCGGCGTGTGGACCGGCGCGGAGGACCGCAGTGTGCGCTTCAGCCGTACCGACCTGGGCCAGGGGGCCAACAGTGCCCTGCCCATCTATGGCTACTACATGAACAAGGTCTACGCCGACAGCAGCATCACCATCAGCACGGGCGATTTCGAACGGCCGCCCGGTGATCTGGGCGTGGAGCTGAACTGCCCCGGCAAGCCAACAGGCGAAGGGGAAGGCGGAGAAGAGGGTGGTGGCGAAGGGCCCACGTGGGATTGAGCGATCGTCGGGCCTGGGACCACCAGCCGGGGATATCTTCGTCGCGCTATTTCCTTCAGCATGAACAAAGTGGTGGCGAACGCCGAAGCGGCCTTGGAGGGCTTGCATGACGGCATGACCTTGATGGTGGGCGGCTTCGGCCTGTGCGGCATCCCGGAGAACAGCATTGCGGCCTTGGTGCGCTCCGGTGCGAAGGGCCTCACGTGCATCAGCAACAATGCCGGCGTGGATGACTTCGGGCTCGGTCTGCTGCTACAGACCAAGCAGATCCGCAAGATGATCAGCAGCTATGTGGGCGAGAACGAGGAGTTCGAACGGCAGATGCTGAGCGGTGAACTGGAAGTGGAACTGATCCCACAAGGCACGCTCGCCGAACGTTGCCGCGCTGGTGGTGCGGGCATTCCAGCGTTCTTCACGCCTGCGGGTTATGGCACCGAAGTGGCCATCGGAAAGGAAACGCGCGAGTTTGAAGGCAAGCACTACGTGATGGAGCAATGGCTCCGGTCCGACTTCAGCATCGTGAAGGCCTGGAAGGGAGATCCGTTCGGCAACCTGGTCTACAAGCACACCGCGCGCAACTTCAATCCCATGATGGCCATGGCCGGCAAGATCACGGTGGCCGAAGTGGAGGAGCTCGTACCTGCAGGTGCGCTGGACCCGGACGAGATCCACACGCCTGGGATCTTCGTGACCCGGATCTTCCAAGGCACGAACTACGAGAAGCGGATCGAGCAACGGACCGTCCGTAAGCGTGGCTGAACAAGCCCAGTCCGTGCGCGAACGCAGAGCCTTCCTGCTACTGGCATCGCTGGCCTTCGTCCACGTGGCGTTGCGAGCGTTTCTGGTGCCGCTCACGCACGATGAGGCCCGGACGTTCTTCGTCTACACGCTCTCGGGTCACTTCCTGCCTTTCCTGAGCCATTGGGATGCAGGCAATCACCTGTTGTGCACGGCGCTCGGCTGGGTGAGCTACGAAGCCTTCGGCATGGCTCCGTGGAGCCTTCGCGTGTTCAGCGCCCTGTCGTTCGTGCTGTATGCTTGGTACGCATGGCGTTGGGGTGCGTTGGTGCGTGAGCTCGTGGTGCGTTGGAGCCTTTGGGCGGCCTTGCTGTTCGCTCCGGTTCTGATCGAGTTCTTCAGCGTGTACCGCGGCTACGGCATGGCCATGGCCTTCCTCCTCATGGCCTTGTATCACACGACATCATGGATACGTGAGAGCGGTCGGAACCACTTGCTCGCTGCTCTGTTCGCGTGGATGCTCGCTGCGCTCTCCATGCTCTCGTTGATGATCCTGTGGTGCGCCGCATTGGGTGTGATCGCGCTGGACCTGTTGGTCAAGAAGGGTTCGACCCGTGAGCGGACCGGAGGTGCTTTGTTGTGGCTTGGGCTTGGCCTCTTACCGCTTATCGGCGTTTCGTTCTATGCTGAGGAATTGAAGGACCAAGGCCTGCTCTATTTCGGCACGGAGGATGGCCTCTACCATGGCACATTGAGGTCGTTGGCTGTTGAGTTCTTCGGCTCGGATGGCGGATGGGTGATGCTGCCGGTCGCAGTGCTCATGCTGGCGGCCTTCGTGGCCGTGGGCTGGCTCTTGCTGCGAAACACCGGGGGCCGATGGCGGTCGACCGGAGCGGTGTTGGCTGGGCTTTTCCTTGCTGAACTCATGGGTCGCCTAGTGCTTGGTGAGGGCTTCGGCGTGCTCTACCCTTCCGGTCGGACCGCCCTGCACTGGCTGCCGCTTGCCGTTCTGCTCATCGCTTTCGCCGTGGATGGCCTGGCGGGCCGAAAGGCAGTGTGGCAATGGGGGGCCTTGCTGCTCCTTGTCCTACCTGTCCGGACCTTGACGACGATGAATCTGACCTACGTGCGGAGCTGGCCGGAGGAAGCCATCAGCGCGAACATCTACGATACGGTGGGACGTTTGCAGCGAGCGGCCCCACGGCCGTTGTTGGTGGATGGCTATCGCCAGATGCCCCCACCGTGGGACCATGAACGGCTCTGGATGCGGCCGGGTCTTCCACTGCTGAGCTCACATGGCTTCCCTCAAGCCGACTGCGACCTATTGCTCATCGACACCACCTACTTCACAGCGCCACCGGGCTTCCGCACCATTGCCACCAGCGCCACCGGCAGACAGGTACTGAAGCAGCGCATCGTACCGCTCCAGCTGGCGCTCTTGAAGGATTCGGTGCTGGCCCCGACCGCCCTCAACAACGAATTCCATGGACTGTGGGAGCCCAATGCGCAGGAGCTCGTGGCGCAGGAGCTCGTGTTGGAACTGGAGCTGGACCTGCGGTCCGATGCGCGTTGCCTGGAGACCTTATTGGTGATCGAGGTGGACGGCCCCGATGGCGAACACCTGCACTACGACCAGATCGAACTGCGCACGCTTCAACGCGAATGGACCGGAGACACGCTACACATCATGCGGCGCCTCCCGATCCTCTCCGGCAACGCCAAGCGTGTGGTGTGTTACCTCTGGAACCGACATCGGCAGAACCTTGCACTGACGAGCGGTCGTGTGCGCACCTTGCGGATCCAGCCCGATCACGACCTTCGTAACCCGTAAGAACGACCATGGCACTCACCAAGGAACAGATGGCGAAGCGCATCGCGCGCGAGCTCAAGGACGGCTACTACGTGAACCTCGGCATCGGTATCCCGACCTTGGTGGCCAACTACATTCCGCAAGGCATCAACGTGGTGCTGCAAAGCGAGAACGGGATCCTCGGCATGGGTCCCTTCCCATACGAAGGGGAGGAGGATGCCGACCTGATCAACGCCGGCAAACAGACCGTGACCCTGTTGGGCGGCAGCAGCATCTTCGACAGCGCCACCAGCTTTGCCATGATCCGCAGCCAGAAGGTGCAGCTCACCGTGCTCGGCGCCATGGAGGTGGCCGACAATGGCGACATCGCCAACTGGAAGATCCCCGGTAAGATGGTGAAGGGCATGGGTGGCGCCATGGACCTGGTGGCCAGTGCGGAGAACATCATCGTGTGCATGCTGCACACCAACAAGGCCGGTGAGAGCAAATTGCTGAAGCAGTGCTCCCTCCCCCTCACCGGCGTGCGCTGCGTGAAAAAGATCGTCAGCGACCTCGGCGTGTTCGATGTGACCCCGGAGGGCTTCAAGCTGTTGGAACGTGCGCCCGGAGTGACCGTCGAGGAGATCAAGGCGAAGACCGAAGGGCGCCTGGTGGTCGAGGGGGAGATCCCCGAAATGGTGGTCTGAGGCAGCGGCAACACGCCTTGCGGTGTCCTGTGGATGTGGACATCGGATCACGCGTCGAGCACTTCCGGCCAAAGCGAAGGGTCTTGCCTTTCGCGTTCCTGCTCGGTGAGAAGGGTGGGCTGGCGCTATCGGACTATTTTCTGTGGACGAAGGACCGGACGCGGACCCTGCTCTACTTGACGGGAATGGCCTTTCTGGTCAGCGCGCTGGCTTTCGTCAACTGCTATCCGTTCGTCTACTCCGACACTGGCACATACATCCGTTGCGCATTCACACTGCTTCCCGCTCCGGACAGACCGATCGGGTATTCCTTCATTATTAGGGCCGTGACCTGGCAAAGCACCCTGTGGACCGTGGTCCTTTTTCAGGGAGGCATGTTCGCTTGGTTGTTGTACGAGATCCTGAAGCGCGTCCTACCGGTAGGCGCTCCCGTTCGAAAGGTGCATTTGATCGTGACCGCTGTGTTGATGGTCACGTCGAGCATGCCTTGGTACATGGCGCAGATCATGCCCGATGCGCTCACTCCGTTGATCGTGATGATCCTCTATCTCCTGTTCTTTGGAGGGGTGGTGGGTCTCGGCCGATCGGTGTTCTTGTGGTCGTGCCTTTTCTTCTTCCTCCTGGCCCACTTCTCACACGTGGCCATGACGTTGCTGCTTCTTGTCCTACTGGCGGCTCATCGGTCGCTGTGGTCCGCGAACCGGTATGGAAAGGCGTTCTGGTTCCGCTGGCGAGGTGTGCTGGCGACGGTACTGGCCTGTGTCGTGTTCGCTTCTTGGTACAACGGAAGACATGGCTTGAGGCCTGTATTCTCGCCGAGCTCGAATGTGTTCCTTGCAGGGAAACTCTGTCAAGGGGATGTGATGCGCTCCTTCCTCAACGCCCATTGTGGGGACAAGGACTATCCCCTGTGCCCATACAAAGATGAACTACCGGACATACCAGGTAATATTATCTGGCCGGAGAACAGTGTATTGAACCGGATGCACCTGGACATCGCTTCCGCAGATACGGTCCTTGCGCCCTTGATCCACGATGTTCTGCTGGACCCTGCATCGCTCGCTATGTTCCTGCGGACCGGGATCATCGATACGTTCAAGCAGTTCTTCCAGATCAATGCCGGCTCAGGCTTGATCAGTTACCACACGGACAGCGCGCCCTACAACGAGATCAGAACGCACTTGCCTTGGGAGCGAACCTCTTACATAACCTCCCGACAAGCCTATAACGGGTGGAACTTCGAATTGCTGAACATCGTGGTGCACTTGGTCTTCCTGCTGAGCTTGGTGGTCCTCGGGCTGTTATGGGGGCAAGCGAAAGCGAACAAGCCATTGTTGCAGGTCGCCGTTCTGTTCATTGCATGGACCATTCTGAATGCGATGGTGACCGGTGGCTTGGCGAATGTGTATGACCGCTTGCAGGCCAGGGTGGCTTGGTTGATCGTGCTCACGGCCTGCCTGATAGTGGCAAGTTCAGCGCGGGGCACCCGTTGGATCTCGACAATGAGAGGCGAGGGGGCCTGAAGATCTACGACCTTCGCAGCCTCTGAACCGACCGAATGGCCAACGTCCGCACCCTCTCGATCATCATCCCCGCCTACAACGAGGAGCGCACCATCCACCTGATCCTGGACAAGGTGCGCGATGTGGTGCTGGAGCACGGCATCACCAAAGAGGTGATCATCGTGAACGATGGCTCCAAGGACGGGACCATCAAGGCCATCCACAACTACATGGCCGATAATCCAGCGCTGGGCATCAAGTTCTACGATCAGCCCCACAACATGGGCAAGGGCGCTGCGATCCATCGCGGCATCAAGGAGGCCACAGGCGATTACCTGTTGGTGCAGGACGCCGACCTGGAGTACGATCCCCGCGAGTACAATGAGCTGCTGCGCCCTGTGGTGGAAGGCTTTGCTGATGTGGTCTTCGGTTCGCGCTTCATCGGCCACCACCCGCACCGCATCCTTTTCTTCTGGCACACCATCGGCAACAAGTTCCTCACCCAGCTCTCCAACGCGTTCAACAACCTGAACCTGTCGGACATGGAGACCTGTTACAAGCTGATCCGCAGCGACATCGCCAAGGGGCTTGTGCTGAAGGAGCGCCGCTTCGGCTTTGAGCCGGAGGTGACCGCGAAGCTGGCCCGGGTGAAGGACGCACGCATCTACGAGGTGGGCATCAGCTACTACGGCCGCACCTACGCCGAGGGCAAGAAGATCGGCTGGAAGGACGGCTTCCGCGCCATCTGGTGCATCGTGCGCTACGGCCTGTTCCCTTGATCGGATGATGGAGTGGCGCCTCGTCACGGAGCGGGCAGCCTACGCGCTGGCACTGCTGCTGGGCATCGCACTGCTGCTGTTGCACAGCGCGAACGAGGGACTTCTTGAGATGGGGGATGGGGTGCAGCACTACCAGATCGCTCGCTTTTCCTGGCGCCATCCGGAGCTTTTTCTGGATCTCTGGGGCAAGCCGCTCTTCACCCTGCTTGCCTCGCCCTTCGCACAGTTCGGCCATACGGGTGTGGTAGTGTTCAACACCGTTGTTGCGGTCATTTCAGGCCTTATCGGCGTGCGTGCGTTGCGTACTGCTGGCGGTGGAGCACAGTTGGTTTTCCCAGCACTTGTGTTGCTGGCCCCACAATACGTGCTGATGGTGATGGCCGGTATGACCGAGCCGCTCTTCGGCCTGCTGACCGTGCTGGTGGTGTCGCTCCTGCTCTTGGACCGGCCCGTTGCTGCTGCTGTCGTTGCTTCCCTCACACCCTTCTCCCGACCCGAGTACATCGTGTTCCTTCCGATGGTGATGGCATGGCTCACGCTCCAACGGCAATGGCGTGCCCTGCCCTGGTGCCTCGCGGGGCCGGTCCTGTTCGCACTGATCGTGACCGTCGTGCACGGCGATCCGCTGTGGTTCTGGTCGCACGACCCCTACGGCTACGCAGGCAATGTCTATGGCTCTGGCCCCTTGAACCACTTCGTGTCCCGCGCGGAAACGATCTACGGTAGGCCACTGCTGACCTTGGGCATTTCGGCGCTGATCCTGTGGCCATTGGTGCATTGGAAGGATCCGGACGGGCGACGCACCCACCGCTTGATGTTGCTGACGGCAGCCCTGCCTGTTATCGCGATCGTGGCCGTTCACTCCGTGCTCTGGTGGAAAGGCTGGCGTGGCTCAGCTGGCCTGTTGCGCACACTGGTCACTTCCATTCCGCTCGCTGCGGTGTTCACCACCTATACGCTGGGTCGTGGGTTGCTCCTGCTGATCCGAGCCCCACGGGCGCGTTGGGCCGCAGGCGTGGTTCTTGTTCCGGTGCTCGTGTGGTGGGCGCAGAGCGACCTGGTCCTGCAGGTACAGTTGCCGGTGAAACAGGAGATGAACCAGCGCTTTCTGGACGCGGCGGCCTTCGGTGTCAAGAAGCACATGCGCGAAAGGGTTCGCGTGTTTTCGACGCATCCGTACATGGCCTTCCGCGCGGAGCTGGACCCGTTCGACACCACCACGTACATCTCCCTGTGGGGGCTTACCGATGAAGAGGTGGATAGACACTTTCTGCCCGGCGACCTACTTGCCTGGGACGCACAGCTCGGCTCCAATGAGGCGGGTATCTCGCTCGACCGTCTACTGAAAGATGAGCGCTTTACCGTGCTCGAGACCTTCGAGCCACCGGAGGGAAGTCGTGTGCTGGGAGGCCATGTGTATGAGATCTTCCTGTTTGAACGTCGGGATGCAGTGCGCTCGTTCACAGTAGACACCTTGATCTGGAACGGCGAGATCAGGTCGGTTCCCGCCATGCGGATCGATACCCTCCCTTGTGTGAGAACCGAGGCACCCGGTTGGTGCTTGAAGGAGGGCGAGTTCCCTTTGCAGATCACCCAGCTCCCGCCTCCATCTGAAGGTTCCATCTACGATGAATGGATCGTTTCGGGCAACGTCGCAGTGGAGGAAGGCTCGCGACTGGTGATCGTGTATGCCCAACGGATCAACGGCGAAGGCGTGCGGTATGATCAGGAAGATGTGGTCACAGGCCCCTTCGTGTTCAACCGCCGTGTGCCGCCTATACAGCCCGGGACCGAGCAGATCATCTACTTCTGGAACCTCGGTCGGAAGCCTTTCTCTTTGGACCGGTTCACGCTCCTGCGGAAACGATGGATACAGCGCCCCAAGTGACCGCTCCGCGTGCAGCATTGACGCGTCGTGATCCGGTGGTGTGGATCGGCTTGGCCCTGTTCGCCTTCCAAGCTTTCCTCGCACTGCGGTTCTACCTGGAACGCACCGGTACTGCGGACAGCTCCTTCTTCTCTTTTCTCCTCGTCGATTCCGGCCTTCCTGTGGAGGCACTTGGCCGTTACGGCTCATGGCTGGCGCAGCTGATCCCGTTGGCGTTCATCCATGGGCACGCCCCGCTTTCGTTGGTGCTGAAGTCGTACTCGCTCAGTTTCGTGCTCATCGATGTGGTGGTGTTCCTTTTCATCGCTTTGCGCTTGAAGGACAAGGAAGCGGCCATTGCGCTGCCACTGGCAAAGACAGTGGCCTTCCACTACACCTTCTACTATGGCATCTCCGAGCTCAACCAGGGGCTTACGCTGATGGTGCTGCTGTGGGCCCTGTTGAAGCGCTTCTTCGAGCCCGAGGGTCACACAGGACGGGCGGCCTTGGTGATCGTCACGCTCACCGTGTGGTCCTCGTTCTACCACCAGTTGCTGGTGTTCCCGTTGGCCCTGGTGCTCGCTGTGGAAATGCACCGCAAGAAGCTCTTTCGCGCGAAGTGGTTCTGGGGAACCAGCATGCTCCTGCTCGGTTGGTTCGCGGTGCGCATCCTGTTCTTCACCCGGTCTTCCTACGAGGCGCAGCGCATGCCTTCCCTGGAGGAGTTGATCACCTACGGAAGCGCGCTCGGTGACCTCGGCAGCACCCAGCACTTGTTGCGCGTATTCCCCAAGTTCAAGGCCTTCCTGCTGCTCGTGCTCATCACGTTGGGCCTCGCCATCTGGAAGCGCGCGTTCCTGCTTCTTACGGGCACAGTGCTCCTGTCCGCCGGCGTGTTGCTGCTGGTGCTGATCACCGATCGCGATGGTGCTTCGCCGAACATCTACGAGAACTACTACACGCTCCAAGGATTCTTCTGGGCCGTGCTCTTCGCACGGCTTTCCACTGAGCTGGAGCGGCCTTCACCACTTGTGCCGATCGGGCTTACGCTGTGCCTGTTGCTCGGTGGTCTGCAGATCTGGCGCGCCCACGCCGTGCTCTCGGCCCATGTTCGCTATGCCCAGCGCATCACCGACACGCTGCGGGAACGAGGCACGAACAAGGCGGTAGGCAGCACATTGAACTTCCCCTGGGCTTATGCGTGGGGCCAGTGGCCGCTCGCCATGGAAACGGTGCTCGTATCCGCCCAAGGTTCCCCGGGAGAAGCGGCAAGTGTTTTCATGGTGGATGATGCGTCACCCTTTGACAGTGCGATGGTGCAGCCCTACACGTTCCTGGGTCCGAACTGGAACCCGATGTGGTTCACCACGGATCACTTCCCTAGGAAACTCTTGCACTTGCCGCGCCATCCGTACGTGCGCATGAACACGTTGATGCCCGACAGTGTGGAGCAGCGGATCCAGGCGAAGGACATTTTGATCGAACCGCTCGCTGCGGAGATCGAGATGGATCACGATCGGTATACGGTGGCGGAGGTGCGCATCACGAACCGCTCAAGCCATACGCTCGGTTCATTCCTTGCGAACGGATCGCCGATGCGCCTCGCCTATCACCTGCTCGCGGAGGACGGTACGATCTTGCTGGCGGAGGGTTCCCGAACGGAACTGGAGATCGACCTGCCTCCCGGTGGAAGCCATGTGCAGGGGTTGGTGATCGAGCGCCCCGTGAAGCGTGGCACCTATCATTTACAGATCGATCTGTTGACCGAAGGCAGGCGGTGGTGGGGCTTGAACGTGCCCATGACCGTGCACGCCGGTTGGTGATCAGCGCATCACCGTGAAGGCATCGACGCGCAGGTCGTCAATGAGCACGGGAGCTTTGCCTCGGTGCCACACGTACACCTGAAGGCGGTCGCGCACATCGCGCACGTTCGGGATCAAGTAATCCACGGTCAGGGTGGTCCATTGGCCCGCCGTGGCCGGATCCAGACAGGCAGTGCGGTAGTTGTAGCTGCCTTCCTTGCGTGCAAGCGTCACCACCAGGCAGGGCGTTTCCTCAGCGTAGCCGACCGGAAGCTTCACGTCCACACGCGCCCGGATCCACGCATGATCCTCGGTGGTGATGCCTTCGTACGTGGTCTCGATGTTCGGGCTGAACTGTGTGGTGCTGTCCAGTTCGTAGGCGCTCCGTTGGGCCAACGAGTCCAGCACCAGGTCGCCGAAGTGCCCGGCCAGGGGCGTTCCGAAATCGTAGTGACCGAGGCTTCGTTGCCGATAACCACTGACATCCGTGAGCTTCGACTCACCGCTGAAGTCAGGGGCCACGGAGAGCAACTTGCGATCCTCATCGGAAACCGATGTGCGACCGAAGATGGCCGCGTAATAGGCCGGCGTGGTGCGGTACGGATCGAGGATGAAGTTGTTGAGCTGCCAGATCTGGAAAAGGTTCAGCAGCACGCAGAAGCCCATCACGGCACCGACCGCCCAACGCCACATCGCCTTCCATTCCGCCATGCGCTGTAGGAAGAGACCAAGCGGAATGGACAGCAATACGTAGGAGGTGATCATGGGCCGGATGCTGAAGCTGGCGCCGTACCACCACTCGCTCCAGCTGGCGATGATGTAGAAGGTGACCAGGAAGTAGCCGAGGACCGCAGGGAACAGATCCCTTCGCTTGCGCCACAGTTGCACGAAGCCCAACAGTGCGAACACCATGATCGGCGTGTACACCAACCACCCTTTTTTCAAGCTGAAGAGGATGGGTACGATGTGCGGGGAGAAGAGGTCCAGCCCTACCCCGGGGTTCTTGTAGCTGTCGAACACGAAGGCTCCGGTCTTCGCCTTCCAATAGAGCAATTGGGGCGTAAGCACCAACAGTCCGAGAAGCATCGCCAAGGCCACATCGCTCCAACGTGATCGCAACAAGGCGAGCCGCTGTTTCCATGTTGCCTTGTCGTGAACACCCCAGAGGACCGGGATCAGACCGCAGACGATCTCGCTCGGTTTCACCAGCGTGATGAGCGCGACGGATGCAGCGATGGCCAGCAGGTTCCTCCGCTTGTGCTCGGCATGCCAGCGGATGGTGTTCCACACGAGCACCGCCATGCCGCAGAACAGGAAGTTGGCCGTTTCCAGGTCCTTCACCGTGGTGAAGTGGAAGTAGTTGGTGCCAAAGCCGACCAGAATGATGAGCACTGCGACCAGCTTGTCCGGGAAGAACTGGAGCAGCGATCTGCGGAAATACACCAGACCGATCAGCGTGTAGGTGAGGCAGCCCAGGGCCAGCGCGTACTGATAAGGAAGGCTGAATCCATCGGCCGCAGCGCCCGTGGCCAAGGCGATCCCATGCCCCAGCAGGAAGAAGGGCAGGTAGAGCATGGACATGCCGAGGAAAAAGAAGTACATCGGTGAACCATCCGGCGCTTGCGTCACTTGGTACAGCGTGGCCGTGGTGCCGTACTGTTCCTGCACCTGCGTCATCCAACCGATGTCGTGCAGCATCGGATCATGGTGCACGAAGGTGGCGGGCAGCGGCAGGTAGTAGCCGAACACATCCCAGCTGAGCTCGTTGGGCGTGAGCTTCACCGTCCGCACCACCAGCAACGTGGCGAACAAGGCCAGCAAGGCAAGGCGTGAATAGCGGGCGGTGAGGTGGAGCATGTGCGTGCGTTGCAAAGATGTCGTTCCACCTTAGAACAGCGAAGCCCATTCACCGGTGAGGCGCGCCCAGGTCCAGTCGGGTTCGCTCCAGAACCACTCGTAGCGTTCGGTCATCCGCAGGTTCAGTACCAGCGTGAGCACCACGAACACCAGTGCGGGAATGCGCACCCACCAGCGCGCGGAGACGATCCGGGCCAGCGTCCATGCCAATGGGATGGCAAGGAAGGGATAGTAGTCCACGAAGCCACGGTGACCGAAGGCGCCGCCAAGCCACCAGCACCACCACGCCGCATAGCTGAACAGCACCAGCACAAGGATGACGAGGATCGTGCGTGCGCCGTTCACCTTGTACCAGGCCGACCAGAGCAGGCCGCCCACCGCAAGGATCATCACCGGTGAATAGAGGAGCCAGCCGTTGCGCACACCCCACAGCACATCGCCGATGCGGGGATCGAACAAGTGGTCGAAGTGCTCACCCTTGTATCCGTAGGGGAAGATGAACCAGTGGCCGGTGACCGCATGCCAGTAGGCGAGCTGCGGGACCCACAGCGCTACGGCGATCAGCACGCAGGCAGTGGTGATCGATGGTCGTTGTGTGAGCCAGGCCAGTCGAGCGCGGAACGCCGAAGCATCGGTCACGAGGTACAACAGCGGGAACAACACCACGATGACGTGCAGTTGGCGGACGAGTACCGCCAGCGAGCAGGTGATGAGGATGCCTCCCGTGCGCCAGGGGGACGGTCGCTCAAGGTTGCGCTCGACCAAGTAGAGCATCACGCAAAAGAGCAGGTACACGTAAGCATGTGACATCACCGGTTGGCGAACGGCGTAGAAGAAGAGGTTGGTGGCTGACAGTAGGAGCAGTGGTACCGCCAGGGCGATGCGCACGGGGAACCGGCGACGCAGTGCGTGGAAAAGAAGGTTGGAAGCGATGGCCATGTACACGGCCATGCCCGCCATCAACGCCACGGCATAGGGCGCGCTGTAACCGTCCATCGGCGAGCCCGTGGCCCAGGCAAGGCCGTGACCGAGCAGTGCCCACGGCGCTTGCAGGTAGGCCACACCGCAGGTGAACATGCTCAGGAAGTGATCGCCATCCAGGTGGTGCGTCCAGGGCATCTGGGTGAATTGGTGCGAGCCGAACAAGGTGGCCACGTACTGGTAGTATCCCCACGCATCCCCACCCACACCCAACACCCGGTACAGGTCGTGCGCGTTGAGGCGCACGGCTGTGGCGAATACCACAACGGCGATCACCGTCCCGAGCAGAAGGCCGGACCTGCGGGCGAAGCGGTCGTTGGTGTTGAGCGCCACCCCCATGTCAGTCGGCGTGTTCGTGTTCCAGCATATATCGTGCGTCACGCTCCAACATGATCACCAAGGTTACCCCTTCCTTCCGCGCTTTTTCGCGGACAAGGCCCAGCCAGTCGGGGTCTTTCAGGATGGTGGCCATGTGCCGTTGGAGCGGTGTGAGCCGTTCGTTCGGTATGTCCAAGGCGTTCATCAAGCTGTCCAGGGGGGAGGCCTCAGGCGCCATGGGGTCCAGGATCCGTTCACGGGCGATCAAGCCCCCCACCTGGGCTGTGGAAAAACCGACCCGGGGCTTCATGTGATGGGAGGCAGTGGCGTTGCCCTTGCACGCATCATGCACGGCCCAACGCCTGCGGTCCGATGCTTCGCCCATCGTGGCCTGCTCCAGCAGCACGACCACCTGCAAGCCATCCTTGGCGGCAGAATGCAGCGAAGGGCCAAGCAGTTTCTTAGCCAGTTCGCAGAGCCTGCGCTCGCGGCTTTCCATGGCGGATACCGACATCACAGTGTCGTGCAGCACACGGCTTCGGAAGAGGTGATACAAGTAAAGCCCTGGGTCCGGAGGGTGCTCGTTGAGGTAACGTTGCGGATCCACTGGAAGTGGTACATCATGGAGCACGCCGGTGTAAACATCCTGCGTGTACCAAGGTTTCGGTCGGTCCATGAAGGCACGGTGCAGCCGGTCCAGTTCATCAAGGTCCACCCACAGGAGAACGGTCGCGCCCTTCAAGGCTGTGCGTGCATGCTCAAGCAACAGCAGGTCCTGGTCCAGCGCGAACTCCGCGACGGAGAGGTCGACCAAGCGGTGTTCGCGCGTCAGGGTCGTGTCGTTCGTCAGTTCATCCACGAGGTGGTGGCGTTCCCAACCCCAGCCCAATAGGACGACGGAAGCACGTGGATCCTTCGGGTCGAAGGCTGGCGGCAGTAAGGTCAAGCTGTCCAGTTCTCCGTGCCAGCCCAAGGTGGCGTGCGGGTGATCTTTCCGCAGATCGAGCTGGCCCCAACGCACGGCCAGCTTCGCATGATCATCGCTGCGCACAAGGTGGCCGTCCACTGCGTAGCGCCAGGTGTACAGGTCGGGGTCGCGCCAGCTGGCGTAGGCGGGATCATCGCTGAAGAGGCGCGAGCGCAACCACCATTCACCGAGCGACAGGCACACCAGTGGGAGGCCCAGGATGAGCAGGGCTCGAAGAAGGAACTTGCGGAGGCTCATGCCGGCGGCCAAGGTATCCAAGGGCTCCGCGCCTTTGCAACACGGGCGCCTCCGTTGGGGACAGCGCTTACTGGATCATCACGCCGCGCATCTTCATAAGCGGCACGGTCGTGAAGTTATCCTCCTGAATGCTCTCCGGCAGGAAGATGTACTTCTTGTCGTGTAGCTCATTGCCGATGTAGAAGCTCAACCAGAACTGGTTGCTCAGGGCGAACACATCCTCCATGATGCGCTCAATGCGTGCCCAGCTCTTGGGGCCTAGCTGGCCGATGAAGTGTCGCATCTCACTGGTCTTGCGCGCTTCACCCGCGATCTCGCCATAGCCACGGGAGCTCACCAGCACGTTCTCGAGCGCGAAGTCGTTCTGGTTCACCAAGTAAACGTACCACGCCTCCTCACCTTCTTCATCCGGTTCGCGCACCACGGCCATGGCCACGCCTTCAACCTTCGGGGAGTGGATGTCCTTGCGCATGCTGGTTCAGCCCTTGCGTGAAGCCAGTTCGCGGGCGATCGCGATCCACTGGAACACATCCTGCGGATGGCCTTCGGCGTTCACCTCCTCGCGTTTCATGCCGGTGCGGACGAACACGAGCCGCTCGTGCGGGATCACCACCACGTACTCGCCATGGAAGCCGCGGCAGTAGTGGATGGGCTTGCCGTCGATCTCCGCCAGCCACCAGAAGTAACCGTAGCGCTCGTTGGGCTTGCCCTTGTCCAGAAGCTTCGCCGGGGTGATGGAGGCCTGCCAGTAATCGCGCGGTACGATCTGCTTACCGTGCCACATGCCACTGTCCAGGTACATCTGTCCGATGCGGCCGAAGTCACGCGCTGTGGCGTAGAGGCAGCAGAAGGCCTTGAAGTCGCCGTCCGCGCGGTCCTTGCCCCAGTAGGCATCGTGCTCGCAACCCAGCGGTGTCCAGATCTTCTCGCGCACCAGCTCGTCCAACGGACGCTTGTAGGCTGCTTCGATCACCTCTGCCATGATCTGCGTACCACCGCTGATGTAGTCGAATTCCTTGCCGGGTTCGTCGCGACAGGGCTGCGAAAGGCTGAGTTCGCGCACGTTGGTGCCGTAGTAACCCTTGGCGTTGTCGCTGAACGGGTTGGCGCCGCTCTCGCTCCAGTCCAGGCCTGTGGCCATGGTCAGCACGTTCTCGATCGTGATCTTGGCGTAGCAACCGTCCTTGAACTCGGGCAGGTAGTCGCCCACGGGTTGTTGTACGCTCTTGATCACGCCATCCTGGATCGCAATGCCGGTAAGCACGCTCACGTAGCTCTTGGCCACGCTGAAGCTGTTGCTCACGCTGTCAGCGTCCCAGCCGTTCCAGTACTGTTCGAAGATCAGGCTGTCGTTCTGGATCACCGCGAAGCCCACGCTGTACAGGTCCTTCAGTTCTTTTTCCTGTTCGGGCTTCAACGCCAACTTGCCATAGCGAGAGCCCACGGGCCAAGGCTGCGGGGCGGTGGCCGCGATGGTGTTGTACGGAAAGAAGTCGCGGTCGTCGATCTCCGGCGAACCACGACCGATCAAGTAGGTGTAGCGCATGCCGCGCACCAAATGGCCGTTGCCGGTCAGGTAGGCCAAGGCGATCAGCAAAGCCAGGATGCTAACGGTCCAGATCAGGATCTTCTTCAGGATGCGCATGGATGGTTCTGTGGCTACGAAAGTACACCGCCTCCCAAACCAGTGCTCAGTGTGCGACGCCCTCCTTGGAACACGCGTACATCAAGGCTTTGTTCGTAGAGCGGACCAGGAGCGGCAGCGCCCCGAGCACACCGGCCAGGAACAGGAACACGGGCCACACCGGCAGCACCGTCCATGCACCAGTGGCCATGCGCCCCATGCCTTCCACGATGTACAGGAAAAGCCCTTGCACCAGCATGAACACCCACAGCACATAGGTGCTCGTGGGCGCCATCACTGCGGTGCGGCCTTCGATCGAAAGGCGGAGGAAAAGGTCTTTCCGCGCGAGGTTCACGGAGGAGGGTGAGCGGCTTGCCGAGGAAGGAAGACCCTTCGCCAGCAGGTAGAGGAACAGGCCAAGCACCAGCGCAAGGCCAGGCCCCAGGAACCATGCCGCGCCCTTGTTCGACCAGCCGTCCGGTTCGCCAGCGCCGTTGAAGTGGATCGGGAAACGATCGGGCAGGAGCGGATACCAGTGGAAGGTGCGCACGGCGAGGAGCGCTAGCAGTGCCCCGGCCAGCACGGCAACCAAGCGGTCGAGGGGGCGGGTGTTCATCGGCCCCGAAAATAGAAGGCTCACCCCACCAGCTCCACGTCGAACAGGTCCGCCAATTCCAGCTTCAGCCGCTGTTTCACGGCCTCAATGTCCAGCAGCCCGCCGAGCTCTTTGGCCATGCAGGTCACACCCTTGTCGGAAATGCCGCAGGGCACGATGTTCTCGAAGTAGCTGAGGTCGGTGTTCACGTTGAAGGCGAAGCCGTGCATGGTCACCCAACGACTGGCGCGGATGCCGAAGGCGCAGATCTTCCGGGCTTTGAAGGGATCCTCCCAGTCCAGCCACACACCGGTAAGGCCTTCAATGCGACCGGCCTTGATGCCATAGAATTCCAATGTGCCGATCACGGCTTCTTCCAGTGTTCGCAGGAAGCGGTGGATGTCCGTGAAGTGGTGGTCCATGTCGAAGATCGGGTATCCGACGATCTGCCCTGGGCCATGGTAGGTGATGTCGCCGCCGCGGTCGATGGGGAAGAACTGAACGCCCTTCTCCCGCATCTCCGCTTCGTTCAGCAGGAGGTGGCTCTGCTTGCCGCTCTTGCCCAGCGTGTAGACGTGCGGATGTTCCACGAAGAGCAGGCGGTCCTCGGTGGGCACTTGCTGGTCCTCGGGCAGGTTGCGGTTCGCGATCTTCCGGTCGATGGTGGCCTGGAAGAGCTTGGTCTGGTAGTCCCACGCCGTAGCGTAGTCAACGAGGCCGAGGTCTTGGAAGTGGACTCTTCGCATGGGAACAACGCAGAGGCGTAGAGGCGCAAAGGAAAGCAACTGGGACCCGCACGCAGAGGCGCTATGCTTGATAGAGCCTTCTGCCACCCCCCCGTTCACTCCTCCAAGCGGTTGACCACTCTTCGTATGCCGTCTTTCAATCGATGCTCGTGGAAGTTGATGATGAGCCCCAAACGTCGGTCGCTTAGTCGGAGGTAGGAGAGGAGCTTGCTGGCCTCGACATCGTGGACCACCCCGACCGCCTTCAGCTCTACAATGACCATGTCTTCGACCAGGACGTCGAGGCGGAGAGGTTTGCCAAGCTTGATGCCTCGGAACACAATGGGCACTTGGACCTGTGTCTCTACCCGAAGGCCCATTTCGCGCAGGAGATGGACCATGCAGGTCTCGTAGATGCTCTCAAGAAGACCGGGGCCAAGTTCCTTGTGCACCTCGATCGCTGCACCGATGACCTTCGCGCTGACCTCGTTGTGCGTCATGTACAATCTCTGCGCCCTCTGCGCCTCTGCGCCTCTGCGTTCTCTCTACTTCACTTCGGCCAGCTTGCCCTTGAGCATGTTGATCACGGCGATCTCCGTGGGGTCCACACCTTTCTTTTCGGCCCAGTAGTAGCTCACCCAATCGCCTAGGCTGATCAGGAAAAGCTGGCGCGCGAAGGCGGTGTCGCCCTTGCTCCACACTTCGTGTACGTGCGGTGTGTACTTGGCGAAAACAGCCTTGTTGATCTCCATCCGCATCTGCGTGCGTTCATGGTCCTCCTTGTGACGGAAGATCACCACGGCCACATCACTGCTGCCACCGGCCCAACCCACCAGTTCGTTGTGGTTCATCTCGGGGATGGCGTGGTGCCAGCAGAGCTCCTTGCTGTTCTCGTTCACCTGCTGCCGGAAACGGATGCTCACGGCCTCGGTGTTGGCTTCGCTGTAGATCACCAAGCGCTTGCCGACGAGCTTTTCCGTGAGCTCCATGGCCGCCTTCTTGATGTCCTCCTTGTCGTGCTCCAGCATCTGGGCCGCGGTCTTGATCGCGCCTTCGAAGCCGTCGCCGATGATGCCGAAGTGGTGCAGCACGAAGAACTGTTGCACCATGGAGTAGGCCAGCATGGTGCGCGGTGGGTTGCCGCCGGGGATCACAATGTGGTCGAGCCCCTTTGCCTTGGCGATGTCCAGCATGGTGCCACCGCTGGTGATCACCACCACCCGGGCGCCCTTGCTCAGCGCCTGCTCCATGGCGGCCAGCGTCTCCTCGGTGTTGCCGCTGTAGCTGCAGGCGATCACCAGGCTCTTGTGGTTCACATACCCGGGCAGGTAGTAGTTGTTGTAGACCTCGATGGGGCACTTGGCCTCCTTGTGCAGCAGCTGCGCCGCAATGCGCCCGCCGATGCCGCTACCGCCCAGGCCGGTCACCACCACATTGCTGTAGGGGCCGCCTGCGGCTTTCAGTTCAGCCTTGCGGCCGATCTCCATTGCTTCTTTCAGTTGTCGGGGGAACGCGTCGATCAGGTTGTACATGGGTGTGGTTGCAACTGGGTCAAAAGTAGACGCGTGATACGGACTTGGTGCCGTGGGGGTTGCGCCCTTACGCTCCGACCGGTCAGGTATCTTCGCAGCCCATTTCCCGCACGGCCATGTCCCACGCCCCTTCCGAACAAGAACTGATCCGCCGCGAAGCGCTGAACAAGCTCCGCGCCCTCGGCATCGACCCCTTCCCCGCCGCTGAGTTCCCCGTAAGCCACTCGGTGAAGCAGGTGAAGGAGCAATTCCACGAAGTGGCTGCCCATGCTGAAGGACATCAGCCCGCTGCCGATGTGGTGCTCGCGGGTCGGCTGATGAGCGTGCGCATCATGGGCAAGGCCAGCTTCGCCGTGCTGCGCGATGCCACGGGCGACCAACAGATCTACATCAACCGCGACGAGATCGCCCCCGGCGAGGACAAGACCCTGTACAACGAGGTCTTCAAGAAGCTCCTGCACCTGGGCGACTTCATCGGCGTGAAGGGCTTCATGTTCCGCACCCAGACCGGGGAATTGACGCTGCATGTGAAGGAGATCACCGTCTTGAGCAAGGCCTTGCGCCCCCTGCCCGTGGTGAAGACCGATGACCAGGGCAACGTGCACGACGCGCTCACCGACCCCGAGCAGCGCTACCGCATGCGCTACGTGGACCTGGTGGTGAACCCCGGCGTGAAGGAGACCTTCCTGAAGCGCACACGCATCTTCAACGCTATGCGCGCGAGCTTTCAGGATGCCGGTTACCTGGAGGTCGATACACCTGTGCTGCAGCCGATCCCCGGTGGTGCGGCCGCGCGGCCCTTCGCCACGCATCACAATGCGCTGGACGTGCCCTTCTTCCTGCGCATCGCGAACGAGCTCTACCTGAAGCGCCTCATCGTGGGTGGGTTCGATGGCGTGTTCGAGTTCAGCCGGAACTTCCGCAACGAAGGCATGGACCGCACGCACAACCCGGAGTTCACCATCATGGAGCTCTATGTGGCGTACAAGGACTACCGCTGGATGATGGACTTCATCGAGGGCGTGTTCAAGAAAGTGGCCACTGCTGCGAACGGATCACCCACTGCGCAGTTCCAAGGCAAGGCCATCGATTTCGGACAGCCGTTCAAGCGCATCACCATGTGCGGCGCCATCCAGGAGAAGACCGGCGTGGACGTGCTGAACGCGGACGAGCGTACCATCGGTGAACTGTGCAAGCAGCACGGCATCGAGATCACTGCGGCCATGGGCAAGGGCAAGTTGATCGATGAGCTCTTCAGTGTGCTGGTGCAGCCCCACCTGGTGCAGCCCACCTTCGTGATGGACTTCCCGCTGGAGATGAGCCCGCTGTGCAAGAAGCACAGGGACGATGATCGCCTCACAGAGCGGTTCGAGCTTTACGTGGCCGGCTTCGAAGTGGGCAACGCCTACAGCGAGCTCAACGACCCCATCGATCAGCGCGAACGCTTTGAGGAGCAGCTGAAGTTGATGGAGCGCGGCGACGATGAGGCCATGTTCATCGACCAGGATTTCCTGCGCGCCCTGGAGTACGGCATGCCGCCCACATCAGGCATCGGCATCGGCATGGACCGCCTGGTGATGCTGCTCACCGACAACCCTGCGATCCAGGAAGTGCTGCTCTTCCCGCAGATGCGGCCGGAGAAGTTCGAATAGGAGCCTTTTCAGAATCGAAAGGTGTCCTTCAGGGGCGACTGCACAATCAGAGGGGCGAGTATTTCTTTTCTTTCCATCCCAAGCGCATGGAACAGTTGGTTGAGGTGTTCGACAATCCGCTTCGCGCCATCTGGAGCATGCTGAAATCCAATCTCGATGCGAGTGATGTTTAGTGAGGGCTCTAGCACTTGGGTCTCCCAAAGAGGCTGTTTCCAGTAACTCACGACCTCTCCTCTTCGATTGAAGTCAAGGTAGAAATTGCCGAGCTCCTTCCTGGTGAGAAAGGCGGGATTGTGATAGTCGCTGAAGCGCACGAAGCGTACTTCATTCTCACTTGCGAATAGCTCACTCTTATGGAAGCAAGCGGGAACCTTGATGATACTCTCCGGGTCAATGCGGATATTATTCTTCGACTCGAACTCACGGTGGGCCTCTTTGAACTTTGACCCGTCTAGCTTGTTGTATTGCACCTTACCGAGCATGAAGTCGCTTGTTAGATTGAATTCGCTTGGGGTGAATTCAATCTCAATAGCACACCCCCACCCGTTGTCTCCGTAGAAGCGCCAGAGATTCAGTGCGCCAAAGCCGTCCAGCACATTGGGAAGGCACATCGATATCAGACAGGTTCCGCTCTTGAAACTATCAAGTCGAAAAGGCTGGTATCCAAAGTCTTTGGCCACCCATTCAAATTCTCTAGGATCATTTGTGCTCTTCAAATTGTACATCCGAATGGCTCGTTCATTCAGAATGGAGTGGAGACCACGAAGTGAGGTAAAGTGGACAAAGCGACGGCCGGGTGCAACATATTGGGGAGACCCGTTGAGAAGAGCGCCTGGATCAAGCTCCAAGCTAAACTCGTTCTCACCAACGCCTCCACCGAGAAGCTCAGTAGAAACACCTGGAAACAGGGTGGATAACACCTGCGCCCCATAGTCTTTTTTAAGCTGATCAAAACGTTCTAGCATGAGAGTAGAGAATCTATGAAACAATGAAATTAGGCTAAGGCATCCGCTCCACCCTCTTCATAACATCGCCGACCTGCAGCTTCTTGGCCACGTCCATGCCGCTAACCACATGCGCGAAGCGTGTGTAGCGCCCATCGAGGTGCGGAGCCGCTGCGGTCATGATGAAGAACTGGCAGCTCTCGGTATCGTGCCCAGCGGAGGCCAGGCCCACAGCGCCTTCCACGAAACCCTGCGGACCGATCTCCGTGCGCAAGGTCCACGGCATGCCACCGTAGCCATCGCCGCGCGGACAACCGCCCTGGGCCACGAAGTTGGGGATCACGCGGTGGAAGGCCTTGCCGTTGTAGTAACCTGCGGTGACAAGTGAATCGAAGGCCACGCAGCTGCCCGGCGCGATCTCCGGTTCCAGTGCGAGGATGATCCCGCCTTTCGTGGTGGTGATGCGGTATTGCTGGCCTTGCTTCAAGGTGCGCAGACGGGCCAGGTCGATCGGGTGGTTGAAGGGCAGGGACTTGTGGGCGGGAGCAGGAAGGCCGTCGCGCTTGGCGATCGCCTGGTCGAGGTACTGAAGCGTTTCCAGGTCACGGATCGGGTGAAGTGCTTGTCGCAGAGCCGACACTGTTGGCTCTGTCAGCGAGAATTTCAGGAAGGACGGATCTTCTTCCCCCAACTTCTCGCTTACTGCGGCAATGAGTCCAGCATCCCTGGTGCTGAAGACCTCCTGCATGAAGCCAGCGAGCCAACGGTCACGGCCCTCGGTGGTGATCTCCATGGTCTTCAGTTTCTCATGGAACGAAACGAGCCATTGCTCTAGCGCCGCTTGCCTTTCCACTGCTGGTCGGGTCGAGCGTAACAGCACGAGCAATGAATCCTGCGCCATGGTGGGGCCTATAGCACTGATCAACGCTGCGTTCCAGTAGGGGCCCAGGTCCTGGTGGGAAAGACTCTCCATCAGCGAGCGACAGACGAGCTGGGTCTCCGGGCTCCCATGCTTCATCACCAGCCCGTAGAGCGGCAGCTTGATCGAGTAGTCGGCATGCTCCTGTGCGGTCTTCCAGATCGCATCGCCGTTCAGCGGACCTTCGATAAGCTGCAGTTGTTCCAGCGCGGTCTGTTGCACGCCCGCGTCTGAATCGTTCAAGCGGTCCAGGAAGAATGCGGCTTGGCCCTTGTCCTTGTTCGCGCCGAGTGCGCGCAACGCGGCAATGCGGATCATCGGCAGACTGTCGCTCAAGGCCAGGTCCGTCAACTTGTTCGTGAGCTCCTTCGTGGCATTGGACTTCAGCGCACCCACTAGGAACATGCGTACGGTCGGGTCTTTTTCCACGGCCACAGCCTGAAGGATGTCGTTCGCGATAGGAGCGAGCTCCTCCTTCGGAAGTCGCGCCAACGACTGCATGGAACGCGTGCGGACATCACGGTTCCCGCTCTGGAGATAGCTGATGAACCAGGTGGCATCGTGCTTGCGTAGGCCCAATTCCGCGCGGAAGCCGGACTCCATCATGGACTGTACGGCGGCTTGCTCTTTCTCCCGGTCCGCGGCCTTACTCAACTCGGCGAGGGAGGCACTGTCCGCCACCAAGCCCAGAGCAAAGGCCGCGTTGATGCGCACCGTCGTGTTCGCATCGCTCAACGCTTCGATCAGGCAAGGTTGTGCGGTGCTGTCCTGTACCGAAGCGAAGGCCAATGCCGCCGCCGCACGCACGGTCGCCGAGCTGTCCTTCAGGAAGGCGCAGAGCGCGGGGGTGTTCCGATGGTCTTGGGCGTCGAGCACGGCCAGGAGCCGTTCATCGCCCCAACTCTGGGGTGGGGGGGGCGTGGTAGTGGTGTCAGTAGAGCCGCCATTGCCCGCACAGGAAACGAAAACGAGCATCGGGAAGAGGAGGGGCAGGAGCTTGCGCATGGTGCCACAAAGGTGCGCTTCCCGCCCCACCCCCGAAGCCTACCTTTGGCGGCCTTCACGACCATGTTGAAACGAACGCTTTTCTCCGCGAACCTCTGCGCGACCGCCCTCACCGCCAGCGCGCAGCTGATGTCCGACACAGACGCGCGCGACCAGATGAAGTACGATGTGCAGTACCTCGCCAGCGACCTGCTCGAAGGGCGCGAGACCGGCACGCGTGGCGAACAACTGGCCTATACCTACATCGGCCAGAAGTTCGGAAGCATCGGCCTGATGCCCTACGGCGATAGTGCCACGTACATCCAATCCTTCACTTTCGCCGCCACGCCGGAACTGGGCCCGAAGAACGCGATGCAGGTCGGACGCAAGAAGCTGGTGATCCACGAGGACTACTACCCGCTCAGCTCCTCCGCCAGCAACCAGGTCTTCACCAAGTTGCTGCGCATGGAGTTCGGCATCGAAGCCCCTGAGCTTGGACGCAACGAGTATGACGGGGTGGACGCAAAGGACCGTGCCGTGGCCTTCTCCGTGAGCTCGCCTGATGGCATCCACCCACACTCCAAGTTCGTGGCCTACAACGACCTGCGCGCCCGCATCGACAATGCCATCAAGCACGGGGCCAATGCCGTGATCCTCTACAACGAGGATCCGAATGCGGATGACCCGAAGGAACGCCTTTCCGCCAAGGAGGATGCTTGTGCTGTGCCGGTCATCTTCTTGACGAAGAAGGGTCTGCAGAAGCTCGGCCAGGACGGCAACCCTGTTTCGATAAGCGTCGATATCCAGCACCCGCAACGCGAAGGGCACAACGTGGTTGGCTTGATCGACAATGGCAAGCCCAACGTGGTGGTGATCGGCGCACACTACGACCACCTCGGCTTTGGCGATGAAGGCTCGCTCTACCGCGGGGAGCCAGCGATCCACAACGGTGCCGACGACAATGCCAGCGGTGTGGCGGCGATCCTGCAACTGGCGCGTGACCTAGTGGAGCTGGATGAGACCCGAGCCAACAGCTACCTCTTCATCGCCTTCAGCGGGGAGGAGAAGGGGCTCTACGGTTCGAACTACTGGACCAAGCATCCCACCCTGCCGATCGAGCGCCTCAACTACATGATCAACCTCGACATGGTAGGTCGCGTGGATACCTCGAACGCCATGGGCATCAACGGCGTGGGTACGTCACCGACCTGGACGGAATTGCAACGGATCAAGGTCGGCGGCTTCAAGTTGAAGACCACCGACGGCGGCATCGGCCCCAGCGACCATACCAGCTTCTACTTGCAAGGCATTCCGGCCATCCACTTCTTCAGTGGCACCCACGCCGACTACCACAAGCCCAGCGACGATGAGGACAAGATCAACTACGACGGCATGCTTCGCACGGTGCGCTACATCGAAAGCCTGATCACGGCCTTGAACGATGATGGCAAGCTCACTTTCACCAAAACGCAGGAGGTGAACACGGAGAAAGCACCGCGTTTCAAGGTGACACTGGGCGTAGTGCCCGACTACCTGTACGATGGCAAGGGCATGCGGATCGATGGACTTACGGACGGAAAGCCTGCTGCGAACGCAGGTCTCTTGGTCGGTGATGTCGTGGTCCGGATCGGCGAGCTGGAGGTCACCGATATGATGAGCTACATGAAGGCACTTGGTGCGTTCAACAAGGGCGATTCGGCCCCGGTGAAGGTGTTGCGACAGGGACAGGAGATCGAGAAACAAGTGACCTTCTGATGAGCACACCTCGCATCGCCGTGATCGGCGCAGGCTCCTGGGGAACGGCCCTCGTGAAGCTGTTGAGCGGCAATGCCGAACAGGTCGGCTGGTGGGTCCGCCGCGACGCCACCATCAAGCACATCACTACGTACGGGCACAACCCGGATTACATCAGCGCTGCGCAGTTCGACGTGTCTAAGCTTGCCATGAGCAGTGACATCCATGCGGTGGTGAAGAACGCCGACGTGCTGGTGATCGCCGTACCAAGCGCCTTCCTCAAGGCCTCGATGGATCAGCTCGATCCGTCAGAGCTGCTAGGCAAGACGATGTTCAGTGCCGTGAAGGGCATCGTGCCGGAGACCAACCAGATCGTGGGCGAGTACCTCTTCCAGCATTGGGGGGTGAAGGAGAACGACTTCGGCGTGATCTGTGGTCCCTGCCATGCCGAAGAGGTGGCCATGGAACGCCTCAGCTACCTCACCATCGCCTGCCAGAAAGCTGACACGGCGAAGATGATGAGCACCGCGCTCAACGGACGTTTCCTGAAGACCACGCTCAGCGACGACATCTACGGCACGGAGTACGGTGCCATCCTGAAGAACGTGGTGGCCGTTTGCGCAGGCATCAGCGTGGGCCTGGGCTACGGCGACAACTTCCGCGCGGTGCTCGTGAGCCGTGCGATCCAGGAGATCGCCCGCTTCGTACAGGCCGTGCATCCCATTGATCGCGACATCAACGAACCCGCCTACCTCGGCGACCTGCTGGTGACGGCCTACTCCACCTTCAGCCGCAACCGCGAGTTCGGCACCATGGTGGGCAAGGGCTACAGCGTGCGTGCCGCGCAGATGGAGATGAACATGGTGGCCGAAGGCTACTACGCTGTCAAGTGCGTGCACGAGATCAACAGCAAGTTCAAGGTGGACATGCCGATCACCGAGAGCACCTACCGCATGCTCTACGAGAAGATGTCGCCCCTGATGGAGATGCGGTTGCTTAGTGACCGGCTCGCGTAATGCCCATCCTCCGCTTCCACTGGGATTTCTTCGGCCCCGATGCGGTGCCCACCGCTGAGCACTTCGTGAAACACCTTCATGAGTTCTGCGACCGCGAGGGCATCACGGACCGCAAGGCTTGGGTGACACCGACAGCTGTTCCCTGCACGGCCACACTGGAGTGCGACGAGGCACACCTGATCCTGGTGCGCGACCGCCTGCGGCCCAAGCGCGCCGAAAGACTGATGACCTAGGGCCTCGCCTCCACGCCCTTTACCACGTAGAAGGGCCGGTAGCTGCGGCTCACTGGATCGAAGAGGTCCTGGATCGCATAGGACCAGCTGCCTACCGTACCACGACCTTGATCCGGACGGCTCAGCACTTGCTGAACGCCTTCCGCATGTTCGAGCAGCAGAAGCTCCTGCGAAGAGCCGTCCTCTTTCTTCACGACCAGCGTGAGGAACTGTCCGCTCTTCACGGTGGTCAAAGCGCCATCCATGGTGCTGAAGGAGGCTTCGGCGGGCGGCGCTTCCTCTTCTTCGCTCTCCGCGCTCATGCGGGCCATCAGTGCGACGAACTCGGGGCAGTGTACGGCGAGTCGCATGCCGATCAACTGGCCGAAGCGCTCGCCTTGGTTCTCGAGGTCGTTGAGGTCGATGTCGTACTTCTTCTTCAATTCCTTCTGGTAGGGCGAAGCGCTCTGCAGCATGCACAAGCCCAGCTGAACGTTGCGTTGTTCGGCGTTGGCGGTGGTGTCCAGGTCGCTGGCACAGCCGCAGGACTCCTTGGCGATCTTGTCGAGAACGTCTTGGGCGTGCAACGTGTCAGCCTGTAGGAAGGAGGCTACGAGCGCAAGGGTGATCAGGGGCTTCATGTGGCCGCAAGGTAATGGGAAGGCATAAAGCCCTTGCCCTCCACTGGGCCTTCCCATGTACAGCTTAGTGTACGAAGCGCTCGGTCATCTGTAACCCGGCGCTCGACAGATGGACCAAGTAGGTGCCCGATGCCAGCTCGCTGACGTCACTGTGAAAGGTATGTTGACCACTGACCAGCAGGCCGTTCACGAGCGTTCGTACGATACGACCGGAACTATCGGTAATGGTCAGCTGCACGGCGCTCGCGGTCTCCAATGTGAACGAGACCTGAAGGTCCGCCCCGTTCCGAATGACCGACGGTCCTTTGCTTTCCTTGGACAGGGCAGGAACGTCGGTGGCGGTGGTGTTCACCAGGAGGACCCGGAAGATCCGCATGGTGGCATCGCTCTGGACACCCGTGTTCACGAAGAAAATGTTCTGGGCTGAGCTTTCAATTCCCCCTACGACATGGCCGATCAGCACGGTATCACCGCTCAGTTCGTCGAGACGAATGATGTCTTTCGCTTGCTGGGGCATTCCGGGCAAGGGGATGAACTCCCCGCTCGCACCGAGCAAGGCAGGCATCTCTCCAACGGCGGCTTCCTCCATGGCTCCAGTACCGGCACGACTGACCAGGCTGATGGTGTTCACGAACGGAACGTTCTGGTCGTCCATGAGCGTGCCGCTATTGAAGTAGTATCGGCCAATGCCACCGAAGAACAGCGAATGCATGATGTTCGCCGTGCTGTCATACAAGGTGGCATGCGCCGTGTGGTATTGGTTCAGCAACTGTTCGAACGCGGGCACTACCGTGTATCCGGAGTCACTGATGTCCACCGTGTTCAGCCAGGGCAGGTCCGCCCCGTATTGGAACACACCGCTGAAAACGGTCAATCCCTCGCTTCCATCCGGCATGATCTGCGGCAGCATGTTGTAGTCACGGCGGTGCAGGTTGACCGTGTCCACCACCTCTGAGTAGTCTGTTAGTGCGAGATTCACCCCGTTATCGTCGATGTCGAAACGTCGAATGGCATTCGTGTATTCCTGAATGAACCCGGGACCGAAGTCCGGACCCATCGGATTGTAACGCCCGATGAATCGTTGCCCGCCGACAAGAAGGAACTGGTCGTTCAGCAGCCGCAACTGTCCACCGGTCACTTCCAGGCGCGTATCGCTCAGCTGCCGGAAGTAGGGCACAATGGATTGTCCGTTGCGGATCGCGTCCATGACCCCGGGTAGGTCGATCGCGGTCAGCGAGGGATAGGTGATGTGGTCGGCCGACGTATTCGAGTATCCATAGCCACCCACGCAGTACAACGTGCTGTCACGCTGCTCGAATTCCATATTGGTGCTCTGCAGCTGTTCCTTCAGCGCCGTGGGTAGGGTGTTGATGCTGACTGACCAAACCTGCTGGGTCGTGGCGTCCACGACGTAGGCGTTCGTATTGTTCTCTGTTGCCAGGAAGGCAAAAGGAGGCTGGCGCCTGTGCAGGCCGTCCGTGCGCCCACCGATCAGGAACCACTGGCCTTCGTGTTGCCCCCAAGCGAACGACTGTAGCCCGGGCATACCCGGAATGGTGATCTCCTGAAGGACCACGTTCCGGGTGCCCAGGTCTTGAGCGATCGCAGTAAAGGGGAGGCATAAGAGAGCGGTTGTCCAGAAGCGCATGTTGGAGAGGATCGTATGGACAACAAAGAGACCGATCCCGTCGTCGGCGTACCGTGACCTCTGTCACCCAGGAGCCTAGCCAAGCACCCAGCGCAAGACCCTTTCCTTCAGGCGGCTGTACGGCGGATACTGCACGCCAGGGTCGATCAACAGGCTGCGGCGCACAATGCCCTTCGCATGCGAGAACCGTTCGAAGGAATGCCGACCATGGTAGTGGCCCTGGCCGCTGGTCCCGATGCCGCCGAAGGGGAGCGCCTCGTTCCCGAAGTGCAACATGCAATGGTTCACGCAGCCACCGCCGAACGCGACATGTTCCACAAAGAAGCGCTCGACCCCCCGGTCGTTCGTGAAGATGTAGGTTGACAGGGGAAAGGGGTTGCGACGAACGATCGCAAGCACCTCTTCCTTCTCCTTCCAAGGGACTACCGGAAGGATCGGTCCGAAGACCTCCTCTTGCATCACGGCGCTATCCAACGCGACTCCGGTAAGCACGGTGGGTGCGATATAGCGGTCGGCTGCATCGCTCATTCCGCCGAGGCGCACGGTTCCTTGGTCCAAGTAGGTCGACAGCACAGCGAAGCGCTTGTCGTTGATGATGCGGGCGAAGTGCGGGCTCTGCTGCGGGTCGTCGCCGAAGAAGTGCTTCACGTGTTTCGCGAACGCGACCAGGAACGCTTCCATCACAGCCTCGTGCACCAACGCATGGTCCGGGCTGATGCAGGTCTGTCCGGCATTGAAGTACTTGGCCCAGGCGATGCGACGCGCTGCTGCATCCACATCGGCATGGCGATCCACGATCGCAGGGCTCTTGCCGCCCAGCTCCAAGGTCACCGGCGTTAAGGTGGGCGCTGCCATAGCGGCCACTTTCTTCCCAACGTTCGGACTTCCGGTGAAGAAGATGTGATCGAAACGGAAGCGCTCGATGAGCTGCGGGCCGACCGCACTTCCTGGTCCTTGTACCACCGAGACATGGCCTGACCCAAAGACCTTGGTGAGGATCCGTTCGATCACTGCGGCCGTCTGGGGTGCCTCGTTACTGGGTTTCACCAACGCGCAGTTGCCGGCGGCGATGGCTCCGATCAGAGGCGCTAGGATGAGCTGCACTGGATAGTTCCAGGGTCCGATGATGAGCACCACACCTAGCGGTGCGCGGTGGATGAAGCTCTCGGCCACTTGCAAGGCCAGCGGTGTCGGCACGCGCTCGGGCCGCATCCATTCCTTCAGGTGCTTGAGCGTGTTGCGGATCTCGGCGTGCACCAACCCCAACTCGCTCATGTAAGCCTCGAAGGTTGGTTTGCGCATGTCCAAGTGCATGGCCTCCAGCACCTCGGGCTCATGTTCCCGCAAAGCCTTGCCAAGCGACTTCAACGCATCCCGTCGCGCAGCATACCCGCGTGTGGCTCCGCTTTCGAAGTGACTTCGCAGCGCTTCATAGCGAAGTGCCATCTCCTCCGGTGTGCTGGGCGTGATCAGCATGGAGGAAAGGTAATGGCACTAAGCCGCCAAGATGAAGTCCACACCTTCCACCAGACCTCGCGAGGACAGGAACTCAGCAATACGGTCGCCGGTGCCGCGCTGGGAGATGAACGACACGATGAAGGCCTCGCCGGCCGGGGGCAAGGCTTCGTGCGGAATGAACGCGTACCCGGGGACTTCCCTCTTGCGCACATCGGTGTATGCGGACACGATGACCCCCTCGGCCTCGAGCAACGCCACGCGCGCCTGGCAGAGCCCGCTCGTACCAGCCACGATCACCGGTCGACCGTTCAACGTGCGAGCCAGCCAACGGGCGATCCATTTCGCCTTCGTGCGGAAGAAGGCGTCGATGCTGTAGTGCTCATGCGTGCGGCTCAGGCGATGCGGATGGTCATGCCAGGTGAGCAGTTCCTTGGGCAGCTTCGCGAAACGTACACCCGCATCCATCCAGCGCAACCAAAGCTCATGGTCCTCCGGAAGCGGCTCGGTGCTGTAGCCGCCGTGTTGTTCGATCAGTTCACGACGGAACATCACCGTAGGATGAGCGAGTGGCGCATCGACGAAGCGCTTCACGTAATGCTCATGCGGTGTGAGGATGGCGTTCTGCCAGTCCACGTACCAGGCCATGCCGCTACTTTTCTCAACCGTGGTCGCGAAGACCGTACGCGTTCCGAGCACACCGACCTCCGGATGTTCGTGCAAGTAGGTCACCTGGTGCGCGAGCCGTTCCGGGTGGCACACATCATCCGCGTCCATGCGCGCGATCAGCGGTGTCGTCGCGTGGTGCAAACCTGAATTCAAGGCGTGTGCGATGCCGACCTGTGGCTCCGTGATCAGGTGAATACGTGGATCCCGTTCATACCAAGCGTGTGCGATCGCCGGTCCTCCATCCTCACTTGCGTTGTCGATCAGCAGGAGGGCCCAGTCCGTAAAAGTTTGCGCAACGATACTCGCGATGGCCGCATCAAGTGTTCCCGTCGCATTGCGGAAGGGGAGGAGGATGGTGACGACCGGCTTCACTGCGCCCCCAGTTTCTCCTTCAGCAGGGCCGCCTTCCGCTCGCCCACCTCGGCGATCAGGTCGTTCACGGTCGCTTCCTGAATGCCCTTGATGCTGCCGAAGCGGATGAGCAGCTTCCGCGCGGTCTCTGGCCCTATGCCGGGGATCTCCTGCAGTGCCGTGCGCACCACGCGCTTGCCCCGCTTGCTGCGGTGGTGCGTGATGCCGAAGCGGTGCGCCTCGTTCCGCATCTGCTGGATCACCCGCAGGGAGGAGCTGCGCTTGTCGATGTGAAGCGGCACGGGATCATCCGGGAAGTAGATCTCCTCCAGCTTCTTGGCAATGCCGATCACGGCCACCTTGCCTCTCAAGCCGAGCCGCATGATGCTGTTCATCGCTGAACTGAGTTGGCCTTTTCCTCCGTCGATGACGATGAGTTGGGGTAGCGGTTCGCCTTCGCGGAGCATGCGGCTGTAACGGCGCTCCACGGCTTCTTCCATGCTGGCGAAATCATCGGGCCCGACCACCGTACGGATGTTGAAGTGGCGGTAGTCCTTCTTGCTCGGCTTCGCATCACGGAAAACCACACAGGCGCTCACCGGATCAGTGCCTTGTGTGTTGCTGTTGTCGAAGCACTCGATGTGCACGGGTAGTGATGGCAGCCGAAGGTCCTGCTTCAGTTGTTCCAGGATGCGGTTGGTGGCGGCCTCGGGATCCACAAGCTTCTCCTGCTTCTGCTTGTCCAGGAAGAAGAACTGCGCGTTGCGTTCGCAGAGTTCGAGCAGTTGCTTCTTGTCGCCGCGTTGCGGAACGGTGAAGTGGACGCCAGGCACCTCGATCCCCGGATCGAAGGGCACGATGGCTTCAGCCGCGTTGCTCAGGTACCGCTGTCGAAGTTCGGCGATGGCCAGTTGAAGTAGTTCCTGTTCGGTCTCGTCCAGTCGTCGTTTCAATTCGATGGTGATGCCATGCACCACCGCGCCGTCGATCACGCGCATGTAGTTCACGCAAAGCCCGCTGGTGTCGCCGGCCAGGCCGTACACATCGACGTCCCCGATGTCTGGGTTCACTACAATGCTCTTGGCGCGATACGATTCCAGCCGTTCGATCTTCTCGCGTAGTTCCTCTGCTTCTTCGAACTCCAGCTTGTCCGCATGCTGGTGCATCAGCTCCTTCAACAGCTTGATCACGCCCGTCACACGGCCCTTCACGATCTGCCGCACAAGGGCCACGCTGGTCTCGTATTCCTCGGCGCTTTGTAACCCTTCACAAGGCGCCTTGCAGTTGCCGATGTGGTATTCCAGGCAACGCTTGAACTTGCCCTTCTCGATGTTCTTCGGTGTGAGGTCGTAGGAGCACGTGCGCAGCTTGTAGAGCTTGTGGACCAGGTCCAGCACAGTGCGCATGGTCCGCACTCCGGCGTAGGGGCCGTAGTACTCGGAACCGTCATCCTCGGGGTTGCGCATGCCCTCGATCCGAGGCAGGGCTTCGTTGCGGATGCGGATCCACGGAAAGCTCTTGTCGTCGCGCAGCAGGATGTTGTACCGCGGCTGGTGCTCCTTGATCAGCGAGTTCTCCAGCAGCAGCGCCTCGAACTCCGTGGGGACAACGATGGTGCGCAGGTCGACGATCTTCCGCACGAGAGCTGCCGTCTTTCCGTCGGTGTGGCTTTTCGCGAAGTAGCTGCTGACGCGGTTCCGCAGGTCCTTGGCCTTGCCCACATAGAGGATCTTGCCCTCTACGTCGAAGAACTGGTAGACCCCCGGGTTGTGGGGCAGCAAGCGCACCTTGTCGCGGACGTCCAGTTCGGTCATGCAGGGCCGCCAAGGCGAAATGAAGGCGGGGCCGCAAAGATCGCTGGTGGATGCTGCGGTCGGTCATTCGCCCTTGCGGAAGGTCCAGTACCTTTCCAGCCTATCGTTCAAGCCCATGCATTTCACCGCCGCCCAGATCGCCCAACTCCTCCAAGGCACCGTGGAAGGGGATGCCAACGCCACCGTCAGCAAGCTCTCCAAGATCGAGGAGGGGGGCGAGGGTTCCCTGTCCTTCCTGGCCAATCCCGCTTACACGCAGTTCGTTTATGGCACGACAGCTTCGGTGGTGATCATTGGAAAGGACTTCCCGCTATCTGCTCCTGTGAAGACGACGCTGGTGCGTGTGGCCGATGCACAGGGCGCTTTCGCGAAAGTGCTGGCCATGTACAACCAGATCAAGCTGGACAAGAAAGGCGTTTCGCCCCAGGCAGCCATTGCCGAGAATGCCACGCTGGGCGCAGATTGTTATGTAGGTGCGTTGGCCTTCATCGGCGAGAACGTGAAGCTGGGGAGTAACGTGAAGATCTACCCGCAGTGCTACGTGGGCGACAACGTGACCATCGGCGACAACACCACGCTTTTCGCCGGCGTGAAGATCTACTCGGACTGTGTGATCGGGAAACAGTGCATCATCCACAGCGGTACGGTGATCGGCAGCGATGGCTTCCGGTTCGCAACAGGCCCGGACGGTGGCGCCAAGATCCCGCAGATCGGTAACGTGGTGATCGAGGACGATGTGGAGATCGGCGCCAATTGTGCCATTGACCGCGCCACGCTCGGGAGCACCATTCTCCGTAAGGGTGTCAAGTTCGACAACCTCATCCACATCGCGCACAACGTGGAGGTGGGGGAGAACACCTACTACGCGGCGGGTGGCGTGGTAGCGGGCTCCACCAAGATCGGCAAGAACTGCATGTTCAGTGGACAGGTCGGGATCATCGGTCACCTCAAGATCGCTGACGGCACCATCATCGCCGCGCAGAGCGGCATCAGCAAGAACACGAAGGCAGGGGAAGCTTACATGGGCTCACCGGCGTGGGAAGCGAGCAAGTACCGCAAGAACTACATCCACTTCCGCAACCTGGACAAGATCGTCGAGCGGATCGAGAAGCTGGAGAAGCCCTGAACGACCGTGATCACAGGCGGTGCGCCAAGGTCACCGTCTTGCGGAACTTCTTGACGTTGCCGCTGAGGTCGAACACTTCGAAGTAGACCACATACGGCCCGATGCGCGCCTTGTCGCCCGTTTCTAGGATCCCATCCCAGGACAGTGCACCGGTGGTGCCGAGCAATACGTTGTTCATCAGCTTCTTCGCCTCGCGTCCGGCGATGTCGAAGACGACCATGGTGCCCACATAGCCCGGCTCGTTGAAGGTGTAGTTGAGCGTGAGCACATCCTGGTAGCCGTCGTTGTCCGGCGAGAAGATGTCCGGTGATGCCACAAGCTCACCACCTTCATCAACCACCGGAGCGTATTGCGAGTTTTGAAAACCCGGCGTGGCGAACGCGGCGCTTTGGGCAGCGCTGTGCCAGTTGGTGTTGTCGGCCGTCGGGCGGTCCGGGTCCACGCGCTCCAAGCTCACACCTTCGATGTCGTTCAGTAGGACGAAGTGCAGGTCATCGTTGTAATCAAAGCGGTCCAGCTGTATGCCCATCGGATCTTGCAGCACCACGGATCCTTCAATGTTATTGTAGCTCGGCATGTCGGCCTCCAGAAAACGGTCCGTCCGACTTTGCGGATACTCCGTGCTGATGTTGAAGGCATCCTCGGTGATCAACACGTATTCGCCTGGAAGCAGCAGATAGGATGCGCCAGTGATGGTGATGGGGCTGGCCACAGCGCCGTTGGTGACGTTGGCGAGCTTCCATCCCGCAAGGCTTAGCACCTTGTTGCTGCGGTTGTACAGTTCCACGAAGTCGCTGCCCGATCCGCGCGGATCATAGAGCACCTCGTTGATCACCACGTCCCCAGCGGTCACCGGTTCCGGAAGCGCGAAGGTGGCCGTGTTCGCCGAGCCGATCGCGTTGCCAGGGCAGTCACTGACATCCGTCACCGTCACCGTATACAGCTGACCCACCACGAGCGGTTGCGCCAACGTGAGCTGCACCGTGTTCGGTCCGGTCGCAATGGCACTATTCACCGCGATCAGCGGGGTGATCGTGTAGGTGCCGCCGGCAAGACCCGCGATGTCCATGGCTTCGCTGAACAGTAGCTCGATGGTGTTCGCTCCGTTCACCAGCACGGTGGACAAGGAAGGGGCCTGTGTGTCGGGAACAATGGCGAATACGCTGTTCTGCCCAGAGGGGGAGCCACCGGTCGCAGCATTGCTGGCCCGCCAGTTCGCTGCGCTACTGCACGGTGTTGTCGGGTCGATCTGTTCCAAGCTCCATCCCCCATCGGCCTTCGCTGCATCCTGATACCAGCTCAGCGCATAGGTCACCGCATCGATGAGGTTGCCATTGTTGTCTTTCAGTGTGAGCGGGTCCCCGTCGTTGTTCATGCTGGGGAAGGTCCCGACCACCACAACGTTCGGATAGGTGCTGAAGAGCGAAGCAGTGGCATCATCCACTACGATGCAATGGGCACCAGGGAGTAGCGTGAACGCGGGCAAGGTGGCCGTGGTGCTGCCGTCGCTGAAGGTCCATCCCGCAAGGTCGTAGCTGTCCGAGAGGTTCGCGTTGTACAGCTCCACGTACTCGGCATCCGGAAGACCCACGGGCGGCGAAGGGTCGGCCATCAGCTCGTTGATCACCACATCGCGCGGTCCGGCACTGGCAGGCACCACGTAGGTGAAGTCCGTCGACACCGAGGCGGCGATGTTGCCCGAGGGATCCTGCGCACCGTTGGAGAGCAGGCTGTAGGTGTTCCCGCTCGTCAAGGCGATCGCAGGGGTGACGTGCACCAAAGCCGGATCCGTGCCGTCGACCACCGAAGCGGAGACCCCGATGAAAGGTGTGATGTCGTAGGTGCCGATGAAGGCCGGGTCCAAGGGTTCGCTGAAGACCACATCCACGTTCGTGGCACTTGTAGCGTTGACGCTCACGACGGAGGGAGCCGTCACGTCCAATACGATGGGTCCGACCGAGATGTCGTCGAAGAAGTGGTTGTTGACCGGTGTTGCCGCGCTGCTCTGCTCGATTCGGATGCCGAAGTGGGAGCAGGTCGTGTAGGTAGCATCGGTCGCGTTGCCGGCCGTCGCGTAGGTACCCGTGTTGCCGTCGTCGAGCAACAGGGTCCATGTGTTGGCGGCGTTCCGCTTCACTTGGATCTGGAAGGGGTTGTCCGTGCTACTGTTAACAAGGCCGTCCGCGCTGACAACAAGTGAGGTGCCCGTGCCGGCATCACTACGGAAAAGCTCCACGCGGTCCGAAGTGCCACCGATGCGCACGAAGTAGCCGTTGACACCGCTGGCGAGATCGGCCGCGCTGCTCATCAGGTATACGTCCGCGTAGTTGGCTCCGCTGGTGGCGAACTTCAGGTTCACGAAGAACTCCCACTGGGCACTGATGGCCTGGGTGCTTGGCGTGCTCAGATCGTAGTTCGCGGCACCCGGACTGTTGCTCCGAAGTTGGCCGCTCACCACGGTGAACAGCGTAGTGCTTCCGGTCCAGACCGTGCCGGTGGTGAAGTCACCATCGTCGAAGTTGTCCGTGAACTGGGCTCCGGTGGTAGCGACCAGGCAACAGGTCGCGAGCAGCAGAATAGCGCGGGAAGCAGCGGTGTGCATGGCTTTGCGAAGGCAACCAAGGTAGTACTTTCGTTCACCCGTGAACGTTAGCAGAACATCATGAAGGTCGCTGTTGTAGGTGCCACCGGACTGGTCGGTGGAGTGATGCTGAAGGTCCTGGAGGAGCGCAAGTTCCCCGTGGACGAACTGTTGGCCGTGGCCAGCGAACGCAGCGCTGGCAAGAGCGTCCGGTTCCGAGGGCGCGATATCGCTGTGATAGGCATCGAGGCCGCCATTGCTGCGAAGCCCGACCTGGCCCTGTTCTCCGCAGGAGGCGTCACCTCGTTGGAATGGGCACCGCGCTTTGCTGAAGTGGGCTGCACGGTGATCGACAACAGCAGTGCCTGGCGCATGCACGCCGATAAGAAGTTGGTGGTGCCGGAGGTGAACGGACATGTGCTCATTGCTGAAGACCGGATCATCGCGAACCCGAACTGCAGCACCATCCAGATGGTGATGGCCCTCGCCCCGCTGCACAAAGCCTACGGCGTCCAACGAGTCATCGTATCCACCTACCAGGCTGTTACCGGGACCGGAATGAAAGCCGTTCAGCAGCTCGAGAACGAGCGCAAGGGCATCAATGGTGACATGGCCTATCCCTTCCCGATCGACCGCAACGTGATCCCGCGCTGTGATGTGTTCACCGACAACGGCTACACGAAGGAGGAGATGAAGCTGGTGGTGGAGACCCAGAAGATCCTGGACCCCGCCATTCGCGTTACAGCCACTGCGGTGCGCGTACCGGTGACCGGCGGCCACAGCGAGGCTGTGAACGTGGAGTTCGCCAAGGAGTTCGACCTGGAGGACGTGCGCCAAATGCTGCGTACCGCACCGGGCATTGTACTCCGTGATGATCCGGCGAAGGACGAATACCCCATGCCGCTGATCGCGCACGATCGTGATGCGGTGTTCGTGGGTCGCCTGCGCCGCGACGAGACACAGCCGCGCACCCTCAACCTCTGGATCGTGGCCGACAACCTGCGCAAAGGCGCTGCCACCAACGCGGTGCAGATCGCGGAGCTGCTGGTGAACAAGGGTCTGCTCCGACGCTCCTCGGCACTGGCCTAAGACAGTATCAAGGCACAACGATCCCCAGCTCGACGCGTTGTACGGGCCGATAACCGGAAGACCATGAAGCGGATCCTTCTCCTCATGAGCAGTGCGGTCCTCGCGAGCTCTTGGACCCTCGCACAATCCCCCGACTCCTCCAGCTGGGGGTCGGTATACATCGGTGGCGGAGCCTTCTTTGCCGGGAGCCAGCCACTGTATCGGCAGGAGCTCGCCTTGATCACTTCGGGCTCCACGCTGCTGGCCGGCGGACATGTGGATCACGACTATTCCAACGCGGGATACGAGGACGCCACGGGGCTTTTAGACGCGGGCATCAGCTTCCACCCTTTCCGAAAGTCGGCTGGTCTCGGGCCTGAACTGCGGGTCGGCTTCCTGTACGGTGGGCGCTCAACCCTCACCGGTTACTTGCGACGGAGTACGCGCACACCGTACGACACGCTCACCAGCAGCCAGACCGGCGAGACCTTCTACGTGGATTCAGTGCACAGTAGCACCTACTTGGTCGAGTACAGCGCCGAGCGTTTCGGGTTAAGCACTTCCTTGGTCTGGCGGACCAAGGGTCGTTGGAGCATCTATGGGGGCGTCGGGCTCGCGGGTGGGTTGTTGATGAACGCCCGCACGGAAGTGTATCATTCCACGTATGATGGTGTTGATGACCCGAACAACAACCGCCCAAGCGATGTCCATGATGGACGCTATTCTGGTAATGGGGGCACCGAGACCTTCCGGAACGGGACCGGCTGGTGGCTCAGTTTGAACACTCCCCTCGGCCTGGACTTCCAAGTAGCAAGGCGCAGTGCGTTCTGGAGCCGCGTGCACCTGTACGATGAGCTCCGACCTCAGCTGTTGTTCCAAGGAACGCCCGAGCTGGGTACCGGGACCAATTTCGGCGTGCAGTCCGTGTTCGGGGTCCGCTTGAAGCTCTGATCAACGATCAGTTCGAAGGTTCTGTGGGCTCAGGGCGCTCTTCCTCAGTGACGGGCAGGCTCTCCGGCACTTGACTTGACGGCGCTTCCGGAGCGTGTTGTCCTGTGTGGGCGAACTCGTGCCGCTGGAACAGGATCAGCCACAGGATGCCCACGGTGATCGCCGCGTCGGCCAAATTGAACACCGGGCGGAAGAACTCGAACTCCTCACCGCCCCAGAAAGGTAACCAACCCGGAAAGTGGCCCTGCCAGATGGGGAAGTAGAACATGTCCACCACCCAGCCATGGAGCAACGGAGCGTACCCTCCTTCCATCGGCAGGAAGGTGGCCACATCAATGCTGGTGCTCCTGCTGAAGAGCACACCATAGAATGTGCTGTCCAGGATGTTGCCGAGCGCACCGGCGAAGACCAGTGATACACAGAGGATCAGGCCTCTTTTCGCCTTGAGCTTGATGATGCTGCGCAAGTACCATCCGATGCCAAGCACGGCCACGATCCGGAACAGCGTGAGCATCAACTTGCCCATCTGGCCGCCGAACTTCATGCCGAAGGCCATGCCATCGTTCTCGATGAAATGCAGGAAGTACCAGCCCGTCGGATCGGCCGGAACGTGCTGGCCGATGGTGAAGTGCAGTTTGATCCAAACCTTCAACAACTGGTCCGCCAGCAGCACCAGAAAGATGGTGGACAGCGCGCGCTTCAAGACAGCGTGAGGGCCTCGCGGCGCCTCAGTTGTTCATCTGCTGCTTCGCCTCGATGCTCAGCGTGGCGTGGGGCACAAGGCGCAGACGCTCCTTGCTGATCAGGCGACCGGTGACGCGGCAGATGCCGTAGGTCTTGTTGCGGATGCGCAACAGAGCGTCCTCCAGGTGCTTGATGAACTTCTCCTGACGGGCGGCCAGCTGGGCGGTCTCCTCGCGGCTGAGGGTCTCGCTGCCATCCTCGATCATCTTGAACGAAGGGCTGGTGTCCTCGGTGCCGTTGTTGTCGTTGTTCGCCAAGGTCTGCTTCAGCAGATCATAGTCCTTGCGGGCCTCGTCGAGCTTGTTGTTGATGATGCCGCGGAACTCATCCAATTCCAGGTCCGTGTAGCGCTCCTTGCCAATGGCTTCCAGGGTGCTCACATGCTTCTTCACGATAGGCGCGGCCTTGGGCATGTTGGGCGCGCTCTTCATGGTCACCAAGGGCTTCGCCTCGGCCTTCTTCACTGATTCCTTTTCCTTCTTCACGGGAGCTTTTACAGCTGGTTTCTCCGCAACCGGCTTGGCCGGTGCGGCTTTGGGTGCCGGTGGTGCCGGCTTGGATGCAATGGGTTTCGGTGCCGCTTGTTTCACGGGAGCCTTGGGGGCGGGCTTGGGAGCCACTTTCGATACGGCCTTCACGGGGGCTTTCGCCACGGTTTTCTTCACAGGTTGGGGGGCCACTTTTTTCGGGGCGGGCTTCACCACTTTTTTGGCCACGACCTTTTTCACGGGTTTCGCAGCGGACTTCTTGGGAGCGGCTTTCACCACCTTCTTGGCCACGGCCTTCTTCACTGCGGCCTTCTTCACCGGCTTCGCCACCTTCTTGGGGGCTGCCTTCGTCACTTTCTTCGGGGTGGGCTTCGCCTTTTTCACCACGGCTTTCTTCACCGGCTTGGCCGCCTTCTTGGGGGCTGCCTTCGCTGGTTTAGCGGCTTTCTTCACGGGCTTGGACGCGGCCTTCTTCACGGGCTTGGCGACCTTCTTCGGAGCGGACTTCTTTGCCATGGTGATACCCCTTTGAAAATTGATCCGCAAATATAGGCGGATCCCCGCGTCAGTTCGCGGACCTGACAAGGCTTAGCGCGCACCGCAGCACCTCGTCCAGTTCCACCTCGTGGATGCCTGGGCCCTCGGGGGAAAGCGTACTCACAAGCACCTGGTCCTCAGGGGTTACGGCCAATGTCTCCGCTACAATGTAGGGCGCATGTGTCCGGATCGCTTGGGCGAAGCGGGCATCCCCATTGTCCAAGATGTGCAGTTGCACCCGATCCGTGATCTCGAACCCGCTCTCCTTCCGCAAGGTCTGGATCCGGCTCACTAGCTCGCGGGCAATGCCCTCTTGAAGCAAAGCGTCGTTGAGCGTGATGTCGAGGGCCACCGTCAACGGGCCATCGGCGGCCACGCTCAGTCCGGGGATGGTCTCGGCGCTGATCTCCACGTCATCGCGGAGCACTTCGACCTCCTGGCCCTCTACCGTGAGCTTCATCGCGCCCTTCGTTTCCAGCTCGGCGATCTGCGCCTGATCGAAGCCGTTCACGGCGGCCGCCACGCTCTTCATCAGCTTGCCCATCCGCGCGCCGAGCTTCTTGAAGTCGGGCTTGATCTTCTTGGTGAGCTTGCTCTCGCTGGCATCGAGGATCACGAGCTCCTTCACGTTCACTTCGCCGAGCACGAGTTCGCGGATGGCCTCCAAGCGGGTGCGCATGGTGGCATCGGTCACCGGCACCATCATCTGCTGCAAGGGCTGGCGCACGCGGTGACCTTCCTTCTTGCGGATGCTGAGCACGAGCGAGGTCAGCTTCTGTGCAAGTGCCGTGCGTGCTTCCAGTTCGGCGTCGATCAGCGCTTCGTTGTGCTTCGGCCAGTTGCTCAGGTGGACGCTGCTGGCCGTGAGATCACGGTACAGGCGATCGGTGAAGAAGGGCGCGATCGGGGCGCTCAGCATGGCCACCACTTCAAGGCAGCGCTTCAGGGTCTGGAACGCGGCGTTCTTGTCGGCGCCCAGCTCCCCTTTCCAGAAGCGGCGGCGGTTCAGGCGCACGTACCAGTTGCTCAGGTCCTCCACCACGAAGTCCTGGATGGCGCGCGCCGCGACCGTGGGCTCGTAGTCGGCGTAGTTCGCATCGGCGAGCTTCATCACGCTGTTGAGGCGCGAGAGGATCCACCGGTCCGATTCGGTCAACGCGGCTTCACCGTTCCCGTCGAAGCCGTCGATGTTGGCGTAGAGCGCGAAGAAGTTGTAGGTGTTGAAGAGCGCGCGGAAGAACTTGCGCTGCACCTCGGTGATGCCCTCCGCGTCGAACTTCAGGTTGTCCCACGGCGAGGCGTTGCTGATCATGTACCAGCGCACGGCATCGGCCCCGTAGGCGTCCAGCGTCTTGAACGGGTCCACGGCGTTGCCCAGGCGCTTGCTCATCTTCTGGCCCACCTTGTCCAGCACCAGGCCATTGCTCACCACGGCCTTGTAGGCGACGCTGTCCTGCGTGAGCGTGGCGATCGCGTGCAAGGTGTAGAACCAACCGCGGGTCTGGTCCACGCCTTCGGCTATGAAGTCGGCAGGGAAGGTCTCCTTGAAGGTGGCTTCGTTCTCGAAGGGATAGTGCCATTGCGCGTAAGGCATGGCACCGCTGTCGAACCACACGTCGATAAGGTCGGTCTCGCGCTTCATCGGCTTGCCACCGGGGCTCACGAGCACGATGTTGTCGGCGTACGGACGGTGCAGGTCGACGCGGTCGTAGTTCGCATCGCTCATGTCCGCGGGATCGAAAGAAGCGTAGGGATCGGCGGTCATCACACCGGCCTTCACGGCGCGGGCGATCTCCTCCTTCAATTGCTTCAGTGAACCGATGCACAGCTCCTCATCACCGTCCTCGGTGCGCCAGATCGGAAGCGGGATGCCCCAGTAGCGCGAACGCGAAAGGTTCCAGTCCTGCAGGTTCTCCAGCCAGTTGCCGAAGCGGCCGGTGCCGGTGCTCTCGGGCTTCCAGTTGATGGTCTTGTTCAGCGCGATCAAGCGGTCCTTCTTCGCGGTGACGCGCACGAACCAGCTGTCGAGCGGGTAGTAGAGGATCGGCTTGTCGGTACGCCAGCAGTGCGGGTAGTTGTGCTCGTACTTCTCCACCTTGAAGGCGCGCCCCATCTCCTTCAGCCTGATGCTGAGCTCCACGTCCACGCTCTTCTCCGGCGCCTGCCCGGCGGGGTAGTATTCGTTCTTCACGTACTTGCCCGCGAACTCGCCCATCTCCGGCGTGAAGCGCCCCTGCAGGTCCACGAGCGTGAGCGTGCCGATGCCGTGCTGCCGCGCTACGCGCATGTCGTCCGCGCCGAAACTGGGCGCCGTGTGCACCACACCGGTGCCGTCCTCCGTGGTCACGAAGTCACCGCCGATCACCTTGAACGCATCGCCACCTGTGGGCTGAGCGTAGGAGAACAGTTGCTCGTAGCGGATGCCTTCCAATTGGTGTCCGTAGAACTCGCCATCGACTGTCCACGGGATGCTCTTCCCATCCTTCTTGTAGTCCTCGAAGGAAACGTCCTTCCCCTTCTCGCTGAAGTAGGCGTTGAGCCGGGCCTTGGCCAGCACCACGGTGTTGGGTTCGTGCGTGTAGGGGTTGAAGGTCTTCACGCGCACATAGTCCAGCTTCGGACCGACCGTCAACGCACAGTTGCTCGGCAGTGTCCAGGGCGTTGTCGTCCAGGCGAGGATGAACACATCGCCGAACGCGTCCTTGAACAGGAACTCGCTCGCGCGATCGGGCTTCACCTTGAACATGGCCACCGCGCTGGTGTCCTTCACCGGCTTGTAGGTGCCGGGCTGGTTCAGCTCGTGCGAACTGAAGTCCCGTGCCCGCTGCGGGGGAGTAGGGCTGGATCGTGTAGCCCTTGTACAGCAGGTCCTGTTCGTGGAGCTGCTTCAGCAGGTGCCACACGCTCTCGATGTACTTGGTGTGGTAGGTGACGTAGGGATGCTCCAGGTCCAGCCAGAAGCCGATGCGCCGCGTCATGTCGTTCCACACATCGGTGTAGCGCATCACGGCCTTCTTGCACGCCGCGTTGTACTCCTCGATGCTGATCTTCTTCCCGATGTCCTCCTTGGTGATGCCGAGCTCCTTCTCCACACCGAGCTCGATCGGCAGGCCGTGCGTATCCCAGCCGGCCTTGCGGTCCACGCGATGTCCCTTCTGCGTCTGGTAACGGCAGAAGATGTCCTTGATGGCACGCGCCATCACATGGTGGATGCCGGGCAATCCGTTCGCGCTCGGGGGACCCTCGTAGAACACGAAGGGCGGTGCGTCCTTGCGCAGCTCGAGGCTCTGGCCGAAGGTGTCCTCGGCCTCCCACTGCTTCAATACCTCCTCGGCGACCTTGGGCAGGTCGAGTTCATCATACTGCGGGAAACGCTTGTCCATCAGGGCTTTCTAAAGGCCCGCAAAGATAACCGGTCCGGGTGGACCGGACACGGATGGATCAGCCCCGGAACCGCACCATCACGGTGTTGCCCTTCTCCTCGCGGCGCGTCTCCAGCTGGTCCTTCAGCGCGTTCACCAGCGACGAAAGCGATGCGTGACCGTAACTGCGCGGGTCGAACCCCGGGTCCAACCGGCGCAGGGCCTGGCCGATGAGGCTGAGCGAAGCCTCCTCTTCCTCGCCCTTCGCGATGTTGAAGGCCTTGCGCAGCTTGCGCATCAGGTCGCCGTTCTGCGACAGCTTGACGGGCTGGGCCTTCGCCGTGGATGTGGTGCGCTTGCTGCGCTCCTTGCCGGGTGCACCTGGTCCTGCTCCTGCGCCTGGTCCTGCCTCCTGCACATCCAGGTTCTCCACGTAGATGAAGCGTTCGCAGGCCTGCACGAAGGCATGCGGCGTCTTCTTCTCGCCCACGCCCATCACGAAGATGCCGCTCTCGCGAAGCCGTGTGGCCAGGCGCGTGTAGTCGCTGTCGCTGCTCACGATGCAGAACGCGTCCACCAGCTCGCCGTGCAGGATGTCCATGGCGTCGATGATCAGCGCACTGTCCGTGCTGTTCTTGCCCTTGGTGTAGGCGAACTGCTGCACGGGCTGGATGGCGTTGCTGTTCAGCAGGTCCTTCCAGCCGCTCATGCCCATGGTGGTCCAGTCACCGTAGATCCGGCGGATGGTGATGGTGCCGGTCTTGCTCACCTCCTCCAGGATCGCGGCCAGCCGCTTGGGCGCCGCATTGTCCCCGTCGATCAGCAGCGCGATCCGGGTGTCGTTGATCTTCTTCATGGCCGCGTGAAGGTATCGCCTTCACGTTCCGCAGCTCACATCGTGCCCCGCAGCATCTTGTTCCAGTACAGCCAGGGCAGGCCGTACTTCTTCAGGATCCACATGCTCCACAGCGGCTTGGTGGTGTCGAAGAGGCGGCGCAACAAGGGGTCGCTGTCGCGCACGTTGTCGTACTTGAACTCTGCAAGCAACATCTTGCCGTAGCCGGTCACCAGCGGACAGCTGCTGTAACCGCTGTACTGTTCCTTGGAGAGCAGGCCGTCCTTGATGCGCTGCAGCACGTTGGCCACCACCACGGGCACCTGCTTGCGGATGGCCGCGCCGGTCTTGGCCGTGGGCAGCGCCGCGACATCCCCGAGCCCGAAGATGTTCGCGTAGCGCTTGTGCTGCAGGCTGTTGATGTCCACCTCCAACCATCCCTTGCTCGGTCCTTCCTGATAGGCGAGCGGGCTCTGCTTGATGAAGTCCGGCGCGCTCTGGGGCGGTGCCAGGTGCAGCATGTCGTAGGGCATCACGATGGTGCTTTCGCCCTCCACCTTTTCCTTGAGGCCCTGGTCCTCGGTGAGCACGCAGGAGTTCTCCCCCGGCTTGCTCCACTTGAAATGGATCTCCTTTTTCACCGGATCGATGCGCACCGGGTTGTAGAAGGTCTTCAGGATGATGCCCTTCTTGTGGATCACGTCCATCAAGGCGGGCGCGAACTCCTTCACGCCGAAGATGACGGACCCCGGTGTGGCATAGACAAGGTTGGTCTTGTCGCGCACACCGCTCTTCCGCAGGAACTCATCGCTCATGTAGGCCGCCTTCTGAGGGGCACCGCCGCACTTGATCGGGGTGCTTGGCTGCGTGAACACCGCGTTCCCACCTTTGAAGGCCTTCAGCACGCGCAGGGTCTTCTCCGGGTCGATGTAGTTGCTGCAGACGAAGTCCGTGGCCAGCGCTTCGCGAAGGCCGGGCATCGCATCGATGTCCAGCTTGATGCCGGGGCACACCACGAGGTGGCCGTAGGTGTAGGACTGCCCTTCGCTGGTGCGCACCGTGTCCTTCTCAGGCTCGAAGGTGGCGGCGTGCTCCTTGATCCAATCCACGCCCTTGGGAACGTAGTCGCCCTCGTTGCGAATGGTGTCCTTCATGTCGAAGGTGCCCGCGGCGACGAGCGTGTAGGCAGGCTGGTAATGGTGCTTGGCGCTGGGCTCGATCAATCCGATGCGCAACTGCTTGTCCTTGCGGTGCAGCTGTGCCGCGGTCATCAGTCCAGCGGTGCCGCCACCGATGATGAGCACATCATAATCCTTGGCCATGGTTCCCGGGGGTGTGAAAGTTGCACGAAGCTCACGCCGCCAACGCCCGGAACACGGTGATGATCGTCACATCCGGCCCCGCACGGCCTTCGCCCAGCCTGCCCACAACCGCGAATGCCGCTGCAGCAGGGCGATGTAGGCTTCTTCGGTGCGTCCACCTTTTGCCCGCAGTAGTTCGATCAGCAGCTTCTTGTCCTTCCTCGACCAGCGCTCCAGGTCCGCGATGAGCCCGAGCGCCAGGCAAAGCTCCTGGGCCCAATGCTGTTCATCCATGCTCCACGTTCGCAGATCCGTGATGCCCAAGGCCTTCATTGTCCGTGCGCGCTCCGAACGCAGCGCCTGCCGGTGATCGCCGGAATACCGTCCGGCCACCATGCGCATCACCGCATGCGAGAGCTCCACGGGTTCGATGGGCTCCACCTCCGAAGCGCGAACCACAAGCACCAAGGGCTGTGCGGCCAGATCGCGCAACAGGTCGGTGTCGCTGCGGTGTGCCTTGTCCTTCGCGAAGCGCAGGAACTCCTTCTCCGCGATGCGTGCGGTCGCCCGATCGACCGGACGGAAGCCCAGCCGGTAGTAGAACCAATATGCGCCGCTCGCGATGCCGTCGGCGTTCCCATGGCCCAGCTGGTACGGGTCCGCCTCGAAGCGATCCACGCCGAAACGCTGTGCGTAGCAGCGCAGGATCTGGCCGAACAACAGGGCCGATGCACCGCCGCGAAGGGAGGGGAAGACGTTCACGCCCACCTTGGTCTTGCCCGGGAACATCCATGCGCCGCCATAGGCCGCGGGCACGGTGTTGAGGAAGGCCACGTAGCCGATGTAGCTGTCGTACGTCTGGCGTTGCGAAGGGGGAAGATGGAACAGCGCGATGTCGATGCCGTCGCCCATGTCGATCAGTTCCACTGTGCGTGGGTCCGCGTGGGTCACAGGTCCCGTCTCGCGCAGGCCGGAGAGCAGGATGCCGCGTGAGGCTTCAACGACCTGTTGTCGCTCTGATGACCGCAGCGTTCGCGGTGCCGGGAGCGGTCGCCGGAGCAACGCGGGAAGGTCGATGGAACGCGGAAGCCCGTTCGGGAAGGCATGCACCGGACGCTGCGGGGAACGCCCGTAGGTGGCGGAGAGCCCCGTGTCGCCGAGATCTACGCTCACGTAGATCTGTAGCTGCTCGAAGAGGGTCGACCGCACAGCCTCAGGTAGTCGCTCGGTGAGCTTCAACCACCAACTCAGGTCAGCAGGCTTGCGTTTCCCCCGGGCATTGGCGAGCCAGGCATTGAGGTCGAAGTCGTCCAGCTCGAAGGCTTCTTGTTCAGCATGTGGAAGCAGGCCCTTGATCCACGACTTGGCCGTCCTCAGGTCACCATCGACCGAATGGACCGACACGTGGTCCGGGTAGTTCTCCTGCAGCCACACGAGCAGCTCCCTGCTGAAGGCCACGGTAACGCTGGTATGTGCGAGGCCCGTGTTGCTGAGGGCCATGGTGTTGCGTTCGCTGTGCGCGCTCAGTCGTTCGGTCTCTTGGGAAACGTGCTGCAAGGCCGAAAGCGCCAGCTTGTGCTCCGCCACATCACCTGGATGCGCCAGCGCGAAGAGCACCAGGTCGTGGAGTTCGAGCAATGCCCGTACGTTCTGAATGGAGCGCAGCGGGATGTTGGTCAACACCTGCTTCCGGGCAGCCGAAGAAGCGGGCATCGGCCCTTTGGTGAAGAGCTTGCGCCATTCGAGAACATCGCTTGTCTTGGTGGAAGGAGCTGGCATTTGCCCGGAAAGTAGAAAGGCTTCCGCGTACCGCGTGGTCGCATTTTACCCGACCGTCCACGAAGAGATGGCTTAACCCAGCCCGACGCGATGGTGCGAAAGACCCTCCGCCGAGCGTTGCTCAGGCCTTGTCCGTTGTGTACACGCGCATGGTAGGTTGTGGTCCAGCGATGTTATTCGCCTGCAGCGCGGCCAAGCCTTGCTCGTAGATGTCGAAGTACACATCCCAATAATCCTTCGGGTCGCAATGCGGACGAACGGCCAGCTCCACGCCATCCAAGTTGAGCTTGGCGACGGTGACGGAAGGAGCTGGTTCCGGCATCACCTTGGGATGTGCGCGCATCACACCGGTCAACACCTCGCGGGCTTTGGTAACGGAAGATGCGTAGTTGAGCCCGAACGTGAGGTCTACGCGGATCTTCCCTTCGCGGGTGTAGTTCACGATGTTGCCGTTCGCCATGGCCCCATTGGGGATGATCACGGTCTTGTTCTCCGGTGTCAGCAAAACGGTGGTGAAGATCTGGATCTCCTTCACGTGGCCCACGTGGCCCTGAGCTTCGACCAGGTCGCCAACTTTGTAAGGCTTGAAAAGGAGGATGAGCGTGCCGCCAGCGAAGTTGGCCAAGGTGCCTTGCAGGGCCAAGCCCACCGCCAAGCCCGCAGCGCCGATGATCGCGATGAAGCTTGTGGTCTGCACGCCGAGCATACCAATGAAGGTGACCAAGAGGAGGATGCGCAGCGAGACCGTGACCAAGCTGTGCAGGAAGCGCTGCAACGTAGGCTCCACGCCGCGGCTCGTTAGCACCTTGCCCATCACCTTGGCGAACATCTTGATCAGCATGGAGCCGACCCATAGCACCAGCAAGGCGGCCACCAACTTGGGGGCGTAATCCATGGCGACATCTTTAATGCGCATGGCCCACACCTGCACTTGGCCTACTTGAGCTTCCACTTCGTTCATCGTCTTTGGAGTTTGGTTCTGAAAGCCGTCGGCTGTCCTTTTCGAGACCTGTAATGAGCGGCGAACATAAGACGCAGGCTCTGCGCACATGTCACGACCTCATGAAATTGTTGTTCGGTGAACACGGTGCGGAGATGGCCCTTTTGATGGACGAAAGGCCCATCCCCGAGGGGACAGGCCTTTCGCTCCTGTTAAGTATGTGCGCTTAGCCCTGCTTGGTCAACTGCACTTCGCAGCTAATGCGGACCTCATCGCTCACCAACATGCCGCCAGCCTCAAGGGCAGCGTTCCAGTTGAGGTTCCAGTCCTTGCGGTTCAGCTTGCCGTTGATGGTCACGCCTGCCTTGGTGTTGCCCCAGGGGTCCTTCATCACACCACCCCATTCAACACTTAGCGTAATGGGCTTAGCAATGCCGTTGATGGTGAGCTCGCCAAGGAGTTCCCAGCTGCCATCGTGGTCCACATCCTTAGCACCTTTGGCCGTGAAGGTGATGCGTGGGTGGTTCGCGATGTCGAAGAAATCCGGGCTCTTCAGGTGTCCATCGCGCTGCTCGCTGCCGGTGGTCACACTGTCCGCATCGGCCCAGAAGTTCACCCGCGAGTGGCTGAGGTCATCCCCGTCGGCCTCGATGTCGGCACCGAACTTTTGAAAGCTCCCGGTCACTGTGGTGATCATCAGGTGCTTCACTTTGAACTGGATCTCGCTATGTGCGGGATCGATGGTCCACTTCACGGCATTCTTCGTTGCTGTTTCCATTGGTGTGTTCGTTTTTTTCGTTGGTTCGGTCGGATCAGCTTAGTTCCATCGGCACATCCATCAGTAGGATGCGGGCACCGCTCGCTCCAGTGGTGATATCGAGACGGTCCACCTCCCAGATGCCGAGCCCGTCGCGCTGTGCCACGGCTTGGCCGTTGATCGTGGCCTCGCCTTCCACGATGAAGGCGTAGACGCCGTTGCCCGAGCGCTTCACCTGGTATCCGGTCCGCTGGTCCGCATCGAAACGTCCCATGCTGAACCAAGCATCTTGGTGGATCCACATCCCAGCATCATCAGGGCTCGGAGAAAGGATCTGTTCGAAGCCGTTCACAGCCGACTCGGGCTTTAGCGTGATCTGCCCGTAGCGCGGCGTTACGTTGCGCTTGTTCGGAAAAAGCCAGATCTGCAACAGGCGCAGTTCAGCGTCCTGAAGGTGGTTGAATTCGCTGTGGGTGATGCCCGTTCCAGCGCTCATCACTTGCACTTCACCGGCAGTGATGATGCCGCTGTTGCCCATACTGTCCTTGTGCGCTACGGCTCCTGACAGTGGAATGGTGATGATCTCCATGTTGTCGTGCGGGTGCGTGTTGAAGCCCTTTCCTGCGGCGACGGATCGTCGTTGAGCACGCGCAGCACACCAAAGTGCATGCGCTCGGGATCGTAGTAGTTCGCGAAGCTGAACGTGTGGTGGGCGTTGAGCCAGCCGTGGTCGGCATGGCCGCGCGTGCCCGCTTTGTGAAGGACCATGTTCGCTCATGATGCGAGGTGTTTGCGAGGGAAGGTGGTTGAATCCAATGGGGTCGAGCGTCGGAGCGGTCGGCTCATAGGGCCCGGGCTTAGAGCCCATCGCCATCAAGGCGGTGCCGCCCATCAGGCTGCTGCGGAGGAAGGTTTTGCGGTCCATTGTGAGCGCAAATATATTCCATGGAAAATAAATACAAGGTAACTAGGTTGCTCATTGTTGGATGTCTATGCGGGCCTAGGCCCATGCCGTTCGCCGGTCCACCACCACCGTTCCTCGATCTCCCGGTGCGCCACGCACCAACGCATCGGCAGCGCCGTTGTAGGGCCAGGAGCTTCACTTCTCCATCGCTATCCCATGTACCATGTGCATTTCAACGCGAGTCGGCATCCTTCAACTGCGGCCCGAAAGGTCGAAGAGGGCGTGGTGCGTGGTAACATTGCGGAAATGTGGTCCGAGCGGCCTCTTTGTTATGTTTGCCCACCCTGAAAATCGCATCCCACGCTTTGCCTGCTAGTATGTGAAGGCTTTGCAACGGTCGACCGAACGAGAACCCAACCCAGAAACGTCACAAACCTCCAATGAGCAACGAGAGCAACTCCGGGAAGATGTCCAGCATGTTCGTGGCCATCGTTATTCCCCTCGCGCTGGTCGTCAGCATCCTGATCTACATGTTCGTGCTGGGCGACTCCGGCAACTTCGAAGGTGGCGATCCCATCAAAGGCCACCCGGTTGAAGCTGAGCCAGGCCACACCTTCGGTCTCATCCACAAGGGTGGTTTCATCGTGCCGATCCTTATCACGGTGAACCTGCTGGTCATCATCTTCAGCATCGAGCGTTTCCTGACGTTGAGCCGGGCGAAAGGCAAAGGCCGTATCGAAAGCTTCCTGGGAGACGTACGCCACATGCTGGCGGGCGACCAGGTGGATCAGGCCATCACCGCTTGCGACGAACAGCAAGGCAGCGTGGCCAACGTGATGCGCAGCGGCTTGGAGAAGTACAAGACCGTGCTGCATGACAGTTCCATGGACAAGGAGACCAAGATCAACAGCGTGAAGCAGGAGATCGAGGAGGCCACCGCCCTGGAGCTGCCCATGCTGAGCAAGAACCTGGTGATCCTTTCCACCTGTGCCAGCATCAGCACCCTGCTGGGTCTGATCGGTACCGTTATGGGTATGATCAAGTCGTTCAGCGCATTGGCCACCGCCGGTACACCGGACGCCACAGCGCTGTCCACCGGTATCTCCGAGGCCCTGATCAACACGGCCTTCGGTATCATCGGGTCCACGATCGCGATCATCATGTTCAACTACTTCAGCACCAAGATCGATTCCATCACCCATGGCATCGACGAGGCGGGCTTCAGCGTGAGCCAGACCCTGGCCAACCACAAATAGGGGCGATGTTCACTTCGCCCGGTACCGGGTGATGTGGTCGTGTTCCCCTTAACCAACCGCTAGAGCAAGATGCCGAAGATCAAGATGCCCCGGAGCAGTCCTGCATTGGACATGACCCCGATGGTGGACCTGGCGTTCCTGTTGGTGACCTTCTTCATGCTCACCGCTCAGTTCCGTCCGGAAGAGGCTGTGGCCGTGGATACGCCGAGCTCCATGAGCCAGCAGCCCATTCCCACGGAGAACCTCATGACCATTATTGTGGACAGTGCTGGCCGTGTGTTCTGGGATTTCACCGACAAGAAGGTGCGCTCAGAGGTCATCAGGGAGATGGCCAAACGCTACAAGTTCCAGTTGTCGGAGGACCAGATCGTGCGCTTCACCAACCTGAACGCCATCGGGATCCCCGCGCAACAACTGCCCGCCTACCTCGATCTTAACAGCCCCACCGAACGCAAGGAGGTGGACAAGCGAGCCGCGGTATTCCGTACGACGACGCCAACAACCAGCTGCTCGATTGGATCCGCGTGACCCAGTTGATCTTCAGCAGCGGTGCCGAAGGCCGCAACCCCCTTGTCGCCCTCAAAGGGGACGGCAACGCGAATTACTCCACGGTGAACCAGGTGATCAAGATCTTCCAAGGCCCCACGGTCAAGATCAATCGGTTCAAGATGATCACCGACCTCGAAGAGAGCCGCATGTAGCACCGCTTTGAACCGATCCCCGCCAGGCGTGTACAACACACTGGAACGATCGGCGAAGCCAACGCACCAAAGTCATGGCAGATGTACCCGGAGGAGAAGGCGGTGGAGGTGGAAGACACCAGAAGAAGCGCGCCAAGAAAGGCAATACCCGCATCGACATGACGCCGATGGTGGACTTGGCCTTCCTGCTGCTCACCTTCTTCATTCTCACCACCACCATGTACAAGCCGAGCACCTTGCAGCTCACGTTCCCGGTACCCCCGGAGGACGATCAGCCCAAGGAGCTCGACAAGGTCAACAACGCGCTCACCCTGTTCCTCACCTCAAAGGACCAGATCCTGTACTACAGGGATGCCTACAAGGCCGGGGAGACCCAGTTGAGCCGTACCAACTTCAAGGATGTGGAGAAGATGCTGATCGAGCTGAACAAGCCCACGATCGAGCGCATCAACACCTACGCGAAGCAACTGAACGAGCAGAAGATCAACGAAGCGGCCTTCGACAGCCTGAAGAACCTGGCACAGAAGCAGAAGGACGCCCTCTTCGTGATCATCAAGCCGGAGAAGGATGCCAAGTTCCGCAACATGATTGATATCGTTGACGAGATGGACATCAGTGGTATCGGTAAGTATGCGGTGCAGGATACCATCAAACCCGAAGAGCAGCTCCTGATCGACGCGGAGAAGCTCAAATTCTGACCACCATGATCTACGCCATCGCCTTCGTCGTGCTCCTGGTCCTGAGCCTGCTGCTGACCATGGACAACAGCTGGATGAACGTGCTGCAACAGGTGCGGAACAACGTGGTCTTCGCCAACCACAACCGCGCCTACGGAGCCTTCATGTTGCGCAAGGACTACAACAAGCGCCTGGGTCTGGCGCTCGCTGCGGCCATCGGGGTGTTCGTGCTGGCCATCGGGGCCCCCATGGTCATCTCCAAGATGGGAAGCGGTGATGATGAAATGGAGGTGAAGAAGAAGATCGTGGACGTGAACTTGGAACTGTTCGAGGAGCAGCCCGAGGAACCACCCCCACCCCCCGAAGTGATCCCCCCGCCACAGCCCCAGATCGAAACCGTGCAGTTCGTAGCCGTGGAAGCTGCGGATGAGCCCGTGGACGAACCACCGCCCACCCAGGCAGATCTGACCGAGACCACCGCAGGTCAGACCAACCAAGAAGGCCAGAACATCGACGCGCCCCCACCCCCACCCCCGGTGGAGGAGGAGACCTTCGACCTCGCAGCCGTACAGGAGCAGCCCGAGTTCCCCGGTGGCATGGAGAAGATGTACGAGTTCCTCGGTAAGCTCCAGAAGTACCCCGATATGGAGGCCGACGCCGGTATCCAAGGCAAGGTGTACGTGGAGTTCGTGGTGGAGAAGGACGGCAAGATCAGCGACGTGAAGCTGAAGAAGGGCGTGAGCGCTGGCCTCGATAAGGAAGCCCAGCGACTGGTGAAAGCCATGCCCAATTGGAACCCCGGTAAGATGAACGGAAAGGCCGTGAAGTGCCGCTTCGTGCTGCCGGTGAAGTTCACCTTGCGCTAAAGCCCCTGAGAGCATTGACCTGGTGCAGGCCCGCTTCGGCGGGCCTGTTCTTTTTTCAGCCTGCGCCATCTGACCTGTATAGCTGGCGGTGAGGTTGGTGGACCGTTCCGCATGAAGGCGCGGGCCAATGCGGTTATCCATGGAAAGCACTTCCATGGCCGACGTACAAGGTGACCGCCCAAGCTCCCCACGCACCGTTCGCAAGAGTGTCCGCATCGACATGACGCCGATGGTGGACCTGGCCTTCCTGTTGCTCACGTTCTTCATTCTTACCACGAGCCTTCTGCGCCCGTCGGCACTGCAACTGGTGATGCCACCCCTGGATGCGCACGGTTCGCCGGGCTTTGCACTGAACATTCTGTTGACCCGCGATGCTGTTTACCACTATGCCGGAGCGCTCGATCCCGGCGATGATCCTCCGCACCGCACGGACATGCGCGGCCTCCGCAAAGCCTTGCTTGCACACAACCACCACACCGCCGATACGCTGGCTCTGCTGGATGAAGCCCTTGCTGCGCGCCGCATCACCCCGGTTGCCTTTGATACGCTCAGGGAACGAAGCATGCGCGGGCCAGGTGCTGGTCTTTGCGTGGTGCGTACCGGCCCCGATGTGCCCTACCGCGCCGTGATCGCGCTGATGGATGAGCTGGAGATCTGCGGCGTTGGTCGCTACAGCATCACGGAAGGCCTTCTGCCCGCCGAGGAACTGGCCATCGACCTGGCCCACTGACCGCTGCCTTGGAGCTGTATACCGTTGCCCGGATCAGGCGGAGCGCGACGCAATGAACCGCAACAGCACTCGGTTGTACAGGCAGATGGAAGAGACGCTACGCTGAACACTTAAATCCTGAACACCATGATCACCGCAGCTGCCCTGTTGCTCTTCACCCTGCTTTGCGCATACCTCTCCGGGGATCGCGAATGGGCCAATGTGACCAAAGCTGAACGCAACGACCTCGTCTTCGATGGTCGCCATCGGGGCTACGGCGCCTACATCCTGCGTCGTGACTATGACCGGCGCTTGATGATCGCGTTGTTCGTTGGATTTGGAATGCTGGGCACTGGTGTGTTGGTCATGCGGACATTCTTCCATGGAGCTGTGGTTCCGTTCGAAGTAGGTACCAGAGGCATCGATGTGGATCTGACCCGCATCATCGACCCGCCACCTGCCATCCCGGATGTGCCTCCTACGCCTCCCGCACCTGCCGGTGGTGGCACACCCGTGCCCGCCATAGGGACCATTCTGATGATCGATACCGCTGTGGTGGACAAAGACACGACCAGTGCAGGTCCAACGTTGCCGTCTTCGGATACGCTGACCGCAGGTGGGGGTGGCAAAGGTCCTGGTGATGGAAGTCTTCCAGGTGGTGGTGAAGGTGGCGAGGGCGGCCTCGGTGGTGGCGGAAAGATCTTGGACGACTTCATGCTCCAGGAGCGGCCCTCTTTTCCCGGTGGCGATGCTGCCATGTACGCCTGGTTGAAGGACCACATCCGCTACCCCGACCGCATGGCGGATGCTGGGGATGAGGACAAGGTCTACGTGGAATTCGTTGTGGAGACCGACGGAACGGTGAGCTTGGTGAAGGCCGTGAAAGGCAAGCACGAACTGTCCAAGGCCGAAGCTGCGCGCGTGGTGGCACGCTTCCCGAAGTGGTCGCCGGGCAAGATGAACGGGAACGCCGTGCGCTGCCGCCTCACCTTGCCTGTTAGCTTTCGGCTGAAATAGGCCTAAAGATGCCCAAGCTGAGCCACTTCACCCTCCTGATGTCCCTGTTCTACCTGGTGCTGGGATCCTTGTTCCTGTTCACCACGGTCTGGATCGAGGCCATTCCCAACTACCGCCTGGCGCTAGGTGGGGCGTTCGTAGGCTACGGCGCGCTCCGCATGTGGATGTGGTTCCGCAAGCGCAAGCACGAGGCCGGTCAGTGATCACCCTTCTCAGAACCTCATGCTTCAGCGCCTAGCGTTCGTTCTTCCGGTCGCCTTGTTTTGCGCCTGCTCCGGCAAGGGCCCCGACCCGTTCACGGACGATGTGCCCACCAAGGGCCATGTGCTGATCCTGGCCGATGAAGGGATCCGGCCGCTGATGGAACGGCAGGAGGAGGTCTTCGAGAGCATCTACACCAAGGCCGTGCTGGACATCCGCTACCTGCCCGCTGCTGAACTGCTGAAGGCCATGATGAACGATACCGTGCGCTGCACCTTCGCCAGTTTGCAGACCGGCGGTGAGCAGGAGACCTGGCTGCGAAGCAAGCAGCGCGTAGCGCGTCCGGTGCCGATCTGTACCGATGGTATCGCTGTGATCGCCAACAAGGGCCGCGGCTTGAAGGCCATGAGCATACTTCAGCTGCGTACGCTGTTGCGTGCTGGAAACGCATGGCCCACTTGGGCGGTGCTTGATAGCACATCCACTGACCGGGTGGCCCTCGTGTTCGACAGAGAAGGCTCAGGCGTCATGCGCTCCCTTGCCGATTCGCTTTTTCCCGGGGAAACGGTCAGCATGAATGGGCTCACGGCCGGTGGTGCGGAAGGGGTGGTGGCGCGCGTGAGCGCCGACCCAAACAGCATCGGTCTACTGCCCTTTTCCGCCTTCAGCGACCTGGACACACCGGCCATGCGCCTGATGCGTGAACAGGTGGACCTGGTGCCCATCAGTGCGGGCACGGACCTTTCCCTGGCCTTGCTGCCTTCTCAGAGCACGCTCGCGGATGGGCACTACCCCCTGCGGCGAACACTTTACGCCATTCTCACAGAGCCGAAATCGGGCCTTGGCACTGGTTTTGTTTCCTTTGTGGCGGGCCATAAAGGCCAACGCATCATCCTGAAGCAGGGACTGGCGCCACAGCATGTGCCGGCCCGTGAAGTGGAGATCGTGAACGAGTAGACGACCATGAAAAAGACCGTGATCCTGGGTGCCGCCATACTGGCCACCTTGTCCCTTTCCGCGCAGACCTTGCAGGAAGCCATCAAACTGACCGATAAGGAGCAGTTCGAGAAGGCCACCTCCCTGTACAAGCAGGTGCTTGCCGCCGAACCCCAGAACGGCGAAGCCTGGTTCAATTTGGGTGAGAACTATTTCGCCAGCGAGAAGACGGACAGTGCAGCATACTGCTACCGCCACGGAGCCGAAGTGAACCCACGCTTCCCGCTGAACCACGTGGGTGTCGGCAAGGTGCTGTGGGTCACCGGCAAACAGACCGAGGCGCGTGCGGCGTTCGATAAGGCCGTGCTTACCGTGTGCGACAAGGCCAATAAGTTCGGCAAGCCCCTGCAGGCACGCACCTACCGCGAAGTGGCCGAGGCTTGTGCCGAAGGCAACCAGAAGGACCTGGTGAAGGCGCAGGAGTTCATCGCCAAAGCGTTGGAGTTCGACCCCAAGGACCCCGAGACGTACATCCTGAAGGGTGACGTGCTGTTCGAGGCGAACCCGCGCGATGGTTCCGCCCCCCTGGAGAACTACAAGAAGGCCGCCGAACTCGACGGGCTCAACGCCAAGCCCATCGCCAAGAAGGGCTTCATGTACTACCGCGCCAAGAACTACACCGCTGCCGTTGAGGAGTACACCAAGGCCATCGCCTTGGACCCCAACTATTCCCCGGCGTACAGCGGTCGTGGTGAAGCGAACTTCATGGCCAAGCAGTACGATCAGGCCACGGCGGATTATGACAAGTACCTCACGCTGAACACGGGCAGCCGCAGCGCTCGCGTGCGTTACGCCAAGTTCCTCTTCCTTTCAAAGAAGTATGAAGAGTGCCTGAAGGAGGTGAACGCGCTGCGCACCACCGGAACCACCGATGCCACCCTGAAACGCGTGGAGGGCTATGCCTACACCGAGCTCGGTCAGTTCGACAACGCGAAGGCCGCCATGGACGACTATTTCATGGAACAGGACGCCGAGAAGGTGATCGCTTCGGACTACGAGTACATGGGCAAGATCTACGCAGGACTTGCTGCCAAGGCCGGGGCCAGCGCGACACCTGCCAACTACGATTCCCTTGCGTGCGAGATGTGCGTGAAAGGGGCCCAAATGGACGCCTCGAAGGATTACCTCTATGTGGAGGCCATGAAGCTCTACGTGAAGTCCAAGAAGTACGACCAGGCCATCGCGATCATGCGCACCAAGATGGCCGCAGGCAAGCCTGAGACCAACGATTACTACTACCTCGGCGATGCCGCCCTCAAAGGCAAGCGTTGGATGACCGCCGATAGCGCATGGGCCACCTACATCGAGCGTAACCCGAACGCCTACCAAGGCTATAAGTTCCGCGCGCGTGCCCAGAACGGCTTGGACAGCACCGAGACCAAGACCTTCGCGGCCAAGCCCTTCTACGAGGAGATGCTGAAGAAGATGAAGCCTGAGGAGCTGGAGAAGAACAAGGCCGACCTTGAGGAAGCGTACAACTACCTCGGCCTCTATCACCTCTACAGCAAAGACGCCAAGGACCTGCCCCGCTCACGTTGTTTCTTCGAGAAGGTGAAGGCCCTCAACGTCGGTAGCAGCATCACCAAGCAGGTGAACGAAGTGATGCTCATGACCAAGGAGCTGAAGGATGTGGCCCCGGGCGGGTGTGAGCTGCTATAGCATCGGCGACGATCACTGAAACCACGCAGGGCCTTCCACAACGGAGGGCCCTGCGTTCATTTCAGGCCTCCTACTTTCACGCCATGGTGTCCAAGAACAACCGCCTCACCGTCTGGATCCTCGTGGCCATGGTGCTCGGCATCGCCGTGGGGTATGGGATGAACCTCAACATGGAGGAGAGCGGCCGCAAGGAGGTGGCCGACAGCCTCAAGATCCTCACCGACATCTTCCTGCGGCTGGTGAAGATGATCATCGCGCCGCTGGTGTTCAGTACGCTCGTGGTGGGCATCGCCAAGCTTGGCGATATGAAGACCGTGGGCCGTGTCGGTGGTCGGGCGCTGCTGTGGTTCTTCACGGCCTCGCTGATCTCGCTGCTGTTGGGCATGGTGCTGGTGAACCTGCTGGAACCCGGTGTGGGCCTCAAGCTCACGGCTTCCGGCGATGCCAGTGATGTGATCGGCAAGACCCAGGGCTTCACGCTGAAGCAGTTCATTGAGCACGTGTTCCCGCGCAGCATCATCGAGGCCATGGCGGTGAACGAGGTGCTGCAGATCGTGGTGTTCAGCATCTTCTTCGGAGTGGCCTGCGCCAGCATCGGCGACTATGCGAAGCCAGTGGTGCTGCTGTTGGAGAGCGTGAGCCACGTGATCCTGAAGATGGTCACCTACGTCATGAACTTCGCGCCGCTGGGCGTGTTCGGCGCGGTGGCCGCGGTCATCGCCATCCATGGGCTGGGTGTGCTCTCCACCTACGCGGTGTACATCGGCGAGTTCTATCTCGGCCTGGCCGTGCTGTGGGTCGTGCTGCTGCTCGTGGGCTACATCTTCCTGGGCCATCGCCTCAAGGAGCTCATGCGCCGCATCATCCAGCCGGTCACCATCGCCTTCAGCACCACCAGCTCCGAGGCCGTCATGCCCAAGCTCATGGAGGAGCTCGAACGCTTCGGCTGCAAGGACAAGGTGGTGAGCTTCGTGCTGCCGCTGGGCTACAGCTTCAACCTGGACGGCAGCATGATGTACATGACCTTCGCCAGCCTCTTCATCGCGCAGGTCTACGGCATCCACCTGGACTTCGGCCAGCAGCTCACCATGCTGCTCACGCTCATGCTCACCAGCAAGGGCATCGCCGGGGTGCCGCGCGCTTCACTTGTCGTTGTGGCCGCCACACTGGGCATGTTCGGTGTGCCGGTGGAAGGCATCGCCCTCATCCTGCCCATCGACCACTTCTGCGACATGGGCCGCAGCGCCACCAACGTGGTAGGCAACGCCATCGCCACCAGCGTGGTGAGCAAGTGGGAGGGGGAACTGGGGCACTAGGGCGCGCATGAAGGGGTTCTGCGCACGCTTGGTCTACTACGGCGCTGCCTTGTTGCTGCTTGCTTCGGCGGCCTTATGGAACGGATACCCGCTTTTGTACCCGGATAGCGCGAGCTACATCCAATCCGGAGCTATTCTGGAAACGCCCGTGGACCGGCCGATCACGTACGGTCTTTTCCTGCGGGTGGTCACGTTGAACTTCACCTCCCTCTGGAGTGCGGTGTTGGTCCAGTGCTTGATCGCCGCGTATGCTGTACGGAGGTTGTGCAGGAGCTTCGTCCTGCCAAGTTGGTGCGCGTATGTCGCGCTTTTGGCCGCATCCTGTGCAGGTCTTCCGCTGTTGACCGGGCAGATCATCACCGACGTGTTCTCATCGGTGGTCATCCTCGTGTCCTTCATCCTGTTCAAGGAAAGTGAGCGGAGCGTGAAGGAACATTGGGCCTTGTGGGCGCTATTGCTGGTGGCTTATGCCATGCACGGCTCGCATTTGCCGATCATGGCGGGCATGCTTGGGCTCTACGGCCTTGCCACCTGGCTTGGGGCCAAGGAGCTGATGCGTGGGAGGCGACGCGTTCTGGTCGGCTTTGCGGTGGTCATGCTGATCGGATACGTGCCGATGAACATCTCTGCAGTGAAGACCGGCGACCAGTTCTACGCGGCCCACTTGGCTGAAACGGGCATTTTGCAGGCGTATCTGGACAAGAACTGTGACCGAGTTGAGCTGAAGATGTGTGCTCGGAAGGACAGCATTCCCGTCAGTGCAGAGCATTTCATGTGGCACCCTGGTGGAGTGGCAGCTATGTACTCAGGTCGCTTGGAGGCGCAGCGCGAGTACGACGTGGTGATCAGCGGCGTGTTCCAAGACCCGGAGCTCAGGTGGCAGCTTCTGCAGAGCACCCTGGCCATGTGGTGGTCGCAACTGCTGCACAATGCACCTGGCGAAGGAATGGCCGCCTTCGGGCCAGGAACGAACGTCCATGCCAAGATGGAGAGCTATCTCCCCGCAGAGCTGCCTGCCATGGAACGATCACGTCAAGCCAGCGATGCCATGTTCGATCGGAGCCTTCATCGCCTTGCCCGCTTGGCTTCGGTCAGCCTGATGACCTGTCTGGTCCTTGCACTTCCGCTCGTGTTCTTCGCTATGCGGAGAAGGACGAAAGGCATTTCGGTTCTCTTCGCGTGGGTGGTGTTGGGCTACGTCCTGCTCAATGCGCTCGTCAATAGCGGCTTCGTGCTGGTAGCCAATCGCTTCGGAGCCAAGACGGTCTGGTTGATCCCTATCGCAGTTGTATTGTTATTGTGCGGGCTCCTGACCGAGCGGAGCACTAAATCTCCGGTCTGAGCCCGGAGCAGGAGCTACCCCACCAGATTCAACGGCCACACGGCGAAGGCCACCACGGAGATCCCACACAGGGTGATCACGAGCCAGTTCAGCGGACTCACCACCAGCACGGGCGTTTCCTCGGCAGGCGTGAAAGCCTCGCGGATCACCAGGACGTAGTAGTAGATGCCCACCAGCGCCATCACCACGGCGAACACGGCGGTCTTGATGAAGCCGGCACCGATGGCCAGCATGAAGACCTGGTACTTGGCGATGAAGCCGGCCGTGAGCGGTATGCCCGCCAGCGATAGCAGCAGTAACATGGTCACGAAGGCCAGCCAGGGGTTCGCACGGAACAGGCCGCGGAAGATGGTGATGGCCTCGTTGCCGTTCGCGGCGCGCTTGGCCAGCGTCAGCACCACGAACAGGCCAACGGTGGCCAGTGCGTAGGTGAAGGTGTAGTAGAACAGCGTGTTCGGCGTCATCACACCGTTGGCCAGGATCGCCATCAGCAGGAAGCCGCTGTGCGCGATGCTGGAATAGGCCATCAGGCGCTTGAACTGGCTCTGGCGTAGTGCGACGACGTTACCGACCAACAGGGTCAGCACGGTCATAACAAGCAGTGTGTTCGCCAGCGCTGGGGGCAGGCCGGTCATCTGCACGAAGCGGTAGAAGCCTGCGAAGGCAGCGGTCTTCACCACGGTGGCCATGAAGGCGGTGACGAGGGTGGGTGCACCTTCATACACGTCGGGGCTCCAGAAGTGGAAGGGAACAGCTGCGACTTTGAACGAGAGGCCGATGGCCACGAAGAAGGAGCCGAGCAGGAACAACACGTTCGAGGACGCTCCGGTCGCGAGCTTCGCCTGGATCACGTGCAGGTCGAAGGAGGCCGTGACACCATAGATCAGCGCGATGCCCATGAGGAAGAAGGCCGTGGCGAAGCTGCCCAGAAGGAAGTACTTGAAGCTGGCCTCGCTGCTGCGGTAGCTGCGCTTCTTGCCACCGGCCAGGATGTAAAGCGGGATGCTGAGGATCTCGATGCCCAGGAAGAGCATCAGCAGGTTGGTGTAGCTCGTGAGCAGGAAGGCACCGGTGAGCGAGAAGATCATCAGGGCATAGTGCTCCGCTACGTTCTCCTCCATCCGCTCGTAGTAGTCGATGCCGAAGAGGAAGATCAGGATCGTCACCACGATCATTGCGCAGTTGAACAGGACGCTCATCCGGTCGAACTCCACCATGGTGGGGAACTCCATGATCCCGGGGTTCCAGCCGGTCCAACTGAGCACCAACGCGGCCACCAGGCCCACGATGCCCACAGGAGCAAGAAGTTTCTTATTGCCGAAGAGGCCGAAGTAGAGCAGCACAACGCCCAGCACGGAGGTCAGGATCAGCGCGCTCATCTCAGTACAGGGCGGTGAGGGTGGACAGCATCTGTTGTACAGGACCGTTCACAAGGTCCAGGATCGGCGCTGGGTAGAACCCAAGCACCAAGGTGATCGCGATCAAAGGAACCAGGAAGAGGTGGTCGTTGCGTCCGGCGTCCGCCATGTCCATCTTCCAGCGGTCGGGACCGAGCATGGCGCGTTGATAAGCGTAGAGCATGTACACGGCACCCACGATGATGGTGGCCACCGCGGCGAAGGCCATCCAGCCGTTCAGCTGCCACAATCCGTTGAACATCAGCCATTCGCCCACGAAGCTTTGGGTCAGGGGCAGCGCGATGGCGTTCACCATCACCAGGAAGAAGAGTGCGGCGAGGCGCGGCAATTTGCCTTTCAGTCCGCCCATGGCGCCCAGCTCACTGGTGCCGGTGCGTTCCTTCAATGCGCCCACGATGTAGAGCATGCTCACCACGAGGATGGCGTGCGCGAAGGCTTGATAGAGGGAGCCGCTGATGCCGTAGGTGTTCGCCGCGAACAGTCCAGCGCACAGGAGCCCCACGTGGCTCAGCGAACTGTAGGCGACCAGGCGCTTCAGATCCTGTTGACGGAACGCGATGATCCCCGCGTAGAGCGCACCGAAGAGGCTCAACCAGATCACGGTGTCGCGCCAGTATTCCACGCCGATCGGTACGATGGGGAACACGAACTTGATGATGCCGTAGAGTCCCATCTTCAGCATCACGCCGCCAAGTACCATGGTGCCTTGCAGGGGGGCCATGGTGTATGTGTCCGGCTGCCAGCTGTGGAAGGGGAAGATCGGCAGCTTGATCGCGAAGGCCAGGAAGAGCGCCCAGAACAACCAGATCTGCGTGTTCGCAGGAAGGCGCAGCGTTTGCAATACGGCGAAGTCAGAACTGATGGGAGCCGTCTGCATCACGCAGTATGCCAGTCCGAACAACAGCATCAAGCCGCCCAACAGCGTGTAGATGAAGAAGCGCACCGTGATGGCCCGGCGATGCTCTCCGCCCCAATACAGCAGCAAGAAGAAGACAGGTACAAGGCTCAGCTCGTAGAAGATGTAGAACAGGAAACCGTTCTGCGCCAGGAACACACCGAAGAGGAAGCTCTGCGTGAAAAGCAGCAACGCGTTCACCATGCTCGGGTGCTGTAGCTTCTGCGTGTAGCCCGCACCGATGATGAAGGGGAAGACCACGGCCGTGAGCAACAACATCAGCAGGCTGATGCCATCGTAGCCCAGCACGAAACGCAGGCCCAGCCACGGGACCCAGTCGTACTGAACGGATGTAATGGTCTGTCCAGGTACGAAGCTGTACCAGAGCATCAGCACCACACCGAGGCTGGCGAGGGTGGAGAGCAACGCGATGCCGCGCGCCGCGTTCGTCGGACGGGTCGCCATCAGAGCGAGCGCCGTAAGAAAGGGGATCAGGAGGAGGGCCAGCAGCACCATCTCACACGCCGTATAAGGTCATGATCAGGAAAACGATGATGCCCGCCACCATGGCGAACAGGTAGAAGCTCATGTTGCCGGTCTGTACCAACCGCAGCACCTGCCCGGCTTTTTGCGTCACACGACCAGCACCGTTCATCAGCGGCACCATCACGCGGTCCTCGCCGATGCTGGAGAACTTCGAGCTGAACCATCCGTAGGGCTTCTCGAAGAGCATTTCGTACAGCTCGTCGATGTACCACTTGCGGGCGAAGAGGCGGGGGAAGAAGGAGAGCTGGTCCGCTTCGGGGTCGAGCGTGGCCTTCTTCGCGAAGCGGCCGTAGGCGATGAAGATGACCAGCAGCACAAGCACGGTGCTCAGTCCCATCAGTGTCCATTCGGTGGTCGCGCTCAGGTGCAGGTACTCGCTGGAGACACCTTCCGCAGCGCTTTCCAGGTAGTGCTTCATCGGCTCATGACCGCCGAACACGTGCGGCAGGTTCAGCAGGCCACCCACCACGCTCAGCACCGCCAGCACCATCAAGGGCACGGTCATCACCGCAGGGCTCTCATGCGGATGCTTGTCGCCACGGTAGCTGCCGAAGAAGGTGAGGAAGAGCAGGCGGAACATGTAGAAGGTGGTGATCAGCGCCCCGCCCAGCAAGAGCGCGTACAGCACCGGACTGCGGTCGAAGGCGTGCGCCAGGATCGCATCCTTGCTGAAGAAGCCACTGAAGGGGAAGAGGCCCGAAATAGCGAGCGTGCCCAGCAGGAAGGTGACGTAGGTGACCTTGATCGAGCCCTTCAGCCCGCCCATTTTCCGGATGTCCTGCTCCCCGCCCAGCGCATGGATCACGCTGCCGGCACCGAGGAAGAGCAGGGCCTTGAAGAAGGCGTGCGTGGTGACGTGGAAGAGGCCCGCGCTGTAGGCACCAAGACCCAACGCCACGAACATGTAGCCCAGCTGGCTCACCGTGGAATACGCGAGCACCTTCTTGATGTCGTTCTGGAACACGCCGATCGTGGCGGCGACAAGTGCGGTGATCAGGCCGGTGTAGAGGATCACATCCTGCGTGAAGGGCGCCAGTTCGAACAGCACGCTGCTGCGCACGATCAGGTAGATACCGGCGGTCACCATGGTGGCGGCGTGGATCAGTGCGCTCACGGGAGTGGGACCCGCCATGGCGTCCGGCAGCCAGGTGAACAAGGGCAACTGCGCGCTCTTGCCGATGGCGCCCACGAAGAGCAGCAGCGTGATGCCGGTGAGCGTTGCGGTGTCGAGGCTGCTGGCCTTGTCGAAGACCTCATTGAAGTTCAAGGTGCCGGTCAGGCTGAAGAGCCAGGCCAGCCCCAGCACGAAGCCCTGGTCGCCGATCCGGTTCATCACGAAGGCTTTGCGCGCGGCGTAGTTGTACGCAGGGGTGGTGTACCAGAAGCCGATCAGCAGGTAGCTGCACAGGCCTACGCCCTCCCAGCCGATGAAGGTCATCACGTAGTTCGCGCCCATCACCAACACCAGCATGGCGAAGGTGAACAAGTTCAGCAGGGCGAAGAAGGTGCTCACCCGCGCATCGTCGTGCATGTAGCCGATCGAGTACAGGTGGATCAAGGTGCCCACACCGGTCACGATCAGCATCATCGTCAGGCTCAACGCATCCACTTGGAACGCGAAGGGGATGTTCATGCCTCCGATATGGATCCAGTCGAAGAGGTGTGCGATCTGCGGGCCTGTGGCCGGGTCGTGACCCAAGAAGAGCATCACGCTCAGCGCGAAGGCTGAACCGATGGTGAGCGTGCCGAGCATGCCCGCAGAATTGCCCTTCAGCGAGCGGCGGAAGGTCGCGATGATGATCGCCCCCAACAGCGGAAGCAGCGGCACCAGCATGATCATGAAGAGCGGGGACCGGGCTACCATTTCAGTCGGTTGAGCTGGTTGATGTCCACACTGTCGACATTGCGTTTCATCATCACGAGGATCGCCAGGCCCACGGTGACCTCAGCGGCCGCCACGAGCATGATGAAGAACACGAAGACCTGCCCGCCCGGGTCGTTGTGGTGGGCACTGAAGGCCGTCAACAGCAGGTTCACGCTGTTGAACATCAGCTCCAGGCACATGAGGATGATGATGGTGTTGCGGCGGAACAGCACGCCCGCAAGCCCGATGCTGAACAGGAAGAAGCTCAGGATGAGGTAGTGCTCGAGCGGCACCTGGCGGATCACGGAGTTGAACGTTTCCATCAGGCGGTGGCTTTCTCCTTTTTACCAAGCATCATGGCCCCCACCATCGCGCTTAGGAAGAGCACGCTGCTTACTTCGAAAGGCAGCAGGTAGTCCTTGAACAAGGCCATGCCCACATGACCAACAAGGCCCACACTGGCATCCTCAGGGTTCACGGCGGCGATCTGCAGGCCCTGACGCGTGGCACCCAGCAGCGTGAGCAGGAAGGCCCCGCCAGCGACCACGGCCGCGATGCGCGTCATCAGTTTCTTCTGCGGCTCCGTGCGCTGGTTCAGGTTCAATAGCATGATCACGAACAGGAAGAGCACCATGATCGCGCCCGTGTACACGATGATGTGCACCACCGCCAGGAACTGGGCGTTGAGCAGGATATAGTGCCCGGCGATGCTGAGGAAGCAGACGATCAGCGCGATCACGCTGTTGATCGGGCTGCGCGCGCTCACCACCATCAGCGCACTGATGATGGAGATCGCGGCAAAGAAGTAGAACAGGTACTGCATCCGATAGGTCCCCCCGCTTAACGGTTGTGCGAATATTGCCGCTGCTCCTTGAACTTGAGCACGTCCGGTGTCTGGCGTTTGCTCACATCGATGCGTTTGCTCTTCTCCATCGGCTCCACCAGCTCGTTCTTGCCGAATACGAAGGGCTTACGCAGGTAGTCCGCCTCCACGATGCGGTCCGTGAGGAAGATCGCCTCCTTAGGGCAGGCATCCTCGCAGTCGCCGCAGAAGATGCATCGCAGCATGTTGATCTCGTACACCGTGGCGTACTTCTCCTCGCGATACACGCTCTCTTCGCCCTTCTTGCGCTCACCCGCGATCATGGTGATGGCCTCGGCCGGACAAGCCACCGCGCAAAGCCCGCAGGCCGTGCAGCGCTCGCGGCCCTGGTCGTCGCGCTTGAGCACATGGTGACCGCGGTAGATCGCGCTGCGTGGCTTTTCCACTTCAGGGTAGCGCAGCGAGACCTTCTTCACGAAGAAGAAGTGCTTCAGCGTGATGCTCATGCCCTTCAGGATGGCCGGCAGGTAGATGCGTTCCAGGAACGTCATCTTCTTGTCGCTCACCACGCGGGAGCGCTGGGTCAGGGGCTGGAAGGTCGCGCTCATAGCTTCACTTGACCGTTGAACACCATGTAGCCGCCGGTGATCAGGATGTTGAGTATCGCCAGCGGGATCAGCTTTTTCCAACCGAGGTTCATCAGCTGGTCGTAGCGGAAGCGGGGAAGCGTCCAGCGGATCCACATGAACAGGAAGATGAAGAAGCACACCTTCGCGAAGAAGGCCAACGTGCCCAAGATCACAACGAGGTTGCTGGCCATGCCCGTCTGGTCAACGAAGGGAATGTCGTAGCCACCGAAGTACAAGGAGCTGATCACAGCACTGCTGATGAACATGTTCACGTACTCCGCAAAAAGGTAGAAGCCGAGCTTCATGCTGCTGAACTCCGTGTGGTAGCCGCCCACCAGCTCCGTTTCGCACTCGGGCAGGTCGAAGGGCGCGCGGTTGCACTCGGCGAACGCGCAAGTGATGAAGAGCAGCACGCCCAGTGGTTGTACGAACACGTTCCAGGTTCCGTCCAGCTGGCCATTCACGATGCCGCTCAGGCTCAGGGTGCCGGTGGTCATCACCAGCGCCACAATGCTCATGCCCATGGCCAGCTCGTAGCTCACCATCTGGCTTGCCGCACGGATGGCGCCGTAAAGCGCGTACTTGTTGTTGCTCGCCCAGCCACCCAGCATGATGCCGTACACGCCGATGCTGACCATGGCAAAGATGTAGAGGATGCCGATGCCGGGGTCCGCGCCTTGCAGGCTGTAGGCTTCTCCGCCGAAGTGAAGGGTGCCGCCCCAAGGAATGACCACGCCCGTGAGCAGGGCCGTCGTCATCGCGATGGCCGGACCCATGAAGTAGAGCTTCTTGTTCGCCGTGGAGGGCACGAAGTCCTCCTTCATGAACATCTTCACGCCATCAGCCAAGGGCTGGAAAAGGCCGAAGGGACCCGCGCGGTCCGGACCGATGCGGTCCTGCATGAAGGCCGCCACCTTGCGCTCGGCATAGGTCTCGTACGCCGCCACCCCCAGGGTGATCAGCAGCAGCACGGACAGGAAGATGAAGGTGTACAGCATCAGCGATCAGCGATGTTGAACGGTTCGATGCTCGGCGCGTCCGGAGCCGCCTTGTCCAGCAGCTTCTGTTGCAGCTTGCGCTCGTAGTGGCCCTGGCTGATCACGCTGTGGCGGTCGATCTTCCGCGGTCCTTCAATGGTCCAAGCAGCCTTGTCCTTGGTCTCGAAACGGCAGGTGTTGCAGATGAACTCCTCCACCTCGCCCCACTGGTCCTTGCGTCCCGTGACGCGCAGCACCTCCTCGCCCTTCATCCAGAGGACGGTCTTGCCACTGCACTTCGGACAATCACGGTGCGCGTCGAGCGGCTGGGTGAACCACACGCGGCTCGCGAAACGGAAGGTCTTGTCGGTCAGCGCGCCCACAGGGCACACATCGATCACGTTTCCGCTGAAGTCGTTGTCGATCGCCTCCTGGATGTAGGTGCTGATCTCGCTCACGTCACCGCGGTTGATCACGCCGTGCACGCGGCCATCGGTGATCTGCTCAGCCACCTTCACGCAGCGGTAGCAAAGGATGCAGCGCGTCATGTGCAGCTTGATCGTCTCGCCGATGTCGATCGGGTCGAAGGTGCGGCGCTCGAACTGGTAGCGGCTGGCCTCCTTGCCGTTCTCGTAGCTCAGGTCCTGCAGGTGGCACTCCCCGGCTTGGTCGCAGATCGGGCAGTCCAGCGGGTGGTTGATCAGCAGGAACTCGGTGACGCTCTTGCGGGACTCGATGAGGTCCGCATTGATGGTGTTCTCCACCACCATGCCGTCCATCACGTTGGTACGGCAGCTGGCCACGGGCTTCGGCATGGGGCGCGGGTCCTTCTCGCTGCCCTTGGTCACCTTCACGATGCACGTGCGACAGTAGCCCCCGCTGGTCTTCAATTTGCTGTAGTAGCACATGGTGGGCGGCACCACATGGCGGTCCGCCTTGTTGCGCTCGCCGATCATCCGGGCGGCCTGCAGGATCGTGGTCCCGTCAGGAACTTCGATCTCGATGTTGTCGATGGTGACCTTGGCCATGGCTCAGGCGTAGGAGGCTTTCAGTTCACGCTTGAAGGGTTCCTTCGCGAAGTGGTCGGGGTCCTTCACCTTGGTGGGGTACTTCACGTGGTACTCGAACTCGTCGCGGAAGTGGCGGATGGCGGAGGCCACAGGCCAGGCCGCGGCATCGCCCAGCGGACAGATGGTATTGCCCTCGATCCGCCGCTGAATGTCCCAGAGCAGGTCGATGTCCTCCATGTGCCCGTGTCCGTTCTCGATGCGGTGCAGCAGCTTCTCCATCCAACCGGTGCCTTCGCGGCAGGGGCTGCATTGGCCGCAGCTTTCATGGTGGTAGAAGCGGGCGTGGTTCCAGGTGCTGCGCACGATGCACTGTGCATCGTTGTAGGCATAGAAGCCGCCGGAACCCAGCATGCTGCCAGTGGCGAAACCGCCATCGCTCAGGCTCTCGTAGGTCATCAGGCGCGTCTCGCCCGCAGCGGTCTTCAGGAAGAGCTCGCCGGGGATGATGGGCACGCTGCTTCCCCCTGGCACCACGGCCTTCAGGGCGCGGCCCTCGATGCCACCGCAGTACTCGTCGCTGTTCAGGAACTCGTCGCAGGTGATGCCGAGCTCGATCTCGTACACACCCGGCCGCTTGATGTTGCCGCCCGCGCTGATGAGCTTGGTGCCGGTGCTCTTGCCCACGCCGATCTTGGCGTACTCCTCACCGCCGTCGTTCACGATGGGCACCACTGCCGCGATGGTCTCCACGTTGTTCACCACGGTGGGACGGTCGTATAGGCCTTTCACCGCCGGAAAGGGCGGCTTGATGCGCGGGTTGCCGCGCTTGCCTTCGAGGCTCTCGAGCAACGCGGTCTCTTCACCGCAGATGTAGGCGCCCGCACCGATGTGCATGTGCAGGTCGAAATCGAAGCCGCTGCCCAGGATGTTCTTGCCCAACCAGCCGGCCGCGTAGGCTTCGGCGATGGCACGCTCCAGGATGCGGTGCACGTAGAAGTACTCGCCGCGGATGTAGATGTAGCCGCTTTCAGCGCCCAACGCGAACCCGCTGGTGATCATGCCCTCCACCAGCAGGTGCGGGATGCGCTCCATCAGGTAGCGGTCCTTGAAGGTGCCGGGCTCGCTCTCGTCGGCGTTGCACACGATGTGGCGGGGCACGCCGGGGGGCTTCGCCAGGAAGCTCCACTTCATGCCGGTGGGAAAGCCCGCACCGCCGCGACCGCGCAGGCCGCTCTTCTTCACCTCTTCCACCACCGCCTCGGGGCTCATGGTCTTGAGGGCCTTCTCCACGCTGCGGTACCCACCGTTGGCGCGATAGCCCTCCAGGCCCTGGATGCCGGGCTTTGTGATGTGTTCGAACAGGAGCTTGCGTCCCATGTCAGCGGTCGGTATAGGTCTGACGCTTGTTCTCGGCGCGCATGGCATCCAGCATCGCGTCCACTTTCTCGGGGGTCAGGTCCTCGTAGTACTTGGCGCCGCACTGCAGCATCGGTGCGCTGCCGCAGCTCCCCAGGCACTCCACGGTCTTCAGGGTGAACATCCCATCCTTGGTGGTCTCGCCTGGCTGTATGCCGAGCTTCTTGCTCAGGTGACCCACGATCTTCTCGCTGCCGCGGATCATGCAGGGCGAGGTCTGGCACACCTCCAGGTGGTAGGTGCCCACAGGGTGCAGGTTGAACATGCTGTAGAAGCTGGCCACCTCGTAGACCTCGATGTGCTTCAGGCCCAGCACCTGCGCCACGGCGTCCATGGCGTTCACGCTGAGCCATCCGTCGTTCTCGCTCTGGGCGATGTGCAGGATGGGGATCAGCGCGCTCTTGCTGCGCTCCGCCGGGTAACGCGCGATGATGCTGCGGCATTCGGCCAGCGCGGCTTCGCTGAAGGCGAATGGCTTGGTGCCCTCCCGGGTGGTGACGGCTTTGATCGTGGCTCCCATCACGCGTCGAGTTCTCCCGCGATCACGTTCATGCTGCTCATGGTGAGGATCGCGTCGCTCAACATGGTGCCTTTGATCATCTCCGGATAGGCCTGGTAGTAGATGTAGCAGGGCCGGCGGAAGTGCAAGCGGGCCGGGGTGCGGCCGCCATCGCTCACCAGGTAGAAGCCCAGTTCGCCGTTGCCGCCCTCCACGCAGTGGTACACTTCGCCAACGGGTACATCGCTCTCACCCATCACGATCTTGAAGTGCCAGATCAGCGCCTCCATCTGGTTGTAGACCTCCTCCTTCGGGGGCAACACCCATGCAGGTACTGCGGCCTGGAAGGTCTTCTTGTCAGGCATCTTGTCCAGCTTCTCCAAGGCTTGGCGGATGATGGAGAGGCTCTCCCACATCTCCTGGTCGCGCACCATGAAGCGGTCGTAGGTGTCGCCGTTCTGGCCTACGGGAATGATGAAGTCGAAGTCCTGATAGCTGCTGTAAGGGTTGGCCACGCGCACGTCGTAGTCCACGCCGCAGGCCCGCAGGTTGGGGCCGGTGAAGCCGTAGGCCAGTGCCCGTTCAGCAGGGAAGGGGCCGCAGTTGATGGTGCGGTCCATGAAGATGCGGTTGCGCATCAGTAGGGCCTCGAACTCCTTCAGTGCGGCGGGGAATTCCTTCACGAAGGCCCGGATGCGCTCCCAGGCCAGCTCGGTGAAGTTGCGGTCGAAACCGCCGATGCGGCCCATATTGGTGGTGAGGCGCGCGCCGCAGACCTCCTCGAAGATGTCGTAGATCTTCTCCCGCCACTGGAAAATATAGGTGAAGCCGGTGAGGGCACCGGTGTCCACGCCGATCACGCTGTTGCAGATGATGTGGTCGCTGATCCGCGCCAACTCCATCATGATCACCCGCATGTAGTCCACGCGCTTGGGAAGCTCGATGCCGCAGAGCTTCTCCACGGTCATGTGCCAGCCCATGTTGTTGATGGGCGAGCTGCAGTAGTTCATCCGGTCCGTGAGCGTGGTGATCTGGTAGAACGGACGTCGTTCCGCCAGTTTTTCGAAGGCGCGGTGGATGTAGCCGATGGTCTGTTCGGCGCTTTGGATGAACTCGCCGTCCATCGTCAGCACGTTCTGGAAGATGCCGTGCGTGGCAGGGTGGGTGGGACCCAGGTTCAGGGTGTTGAGCTCACGGGTGTCGTGGGCCTGCACCATGTCGTGCTGCCAGTAATCCGGGCGCACGAGGTCCACGGGGCGTTTACGCTCCTCGGCCTTCGAAGGGGTCTTGGGCTGCTCGCTCATCGTCCGAAGTAGCTGTCGTCCTTGTCCTCGCGCGTGGGATCCTCCAGAGGGTAATCCTTGCGCAGCGGGAAGGCGGGGAAGTCCTCCATGTTCAGGATGCGGCGCAGGTCCGGGTGACCGGTGAACCGCAGGCCGAAGAAATCAAAAGCCTCACGCTCCATCCAGTTGGACGCAGGCCACAGGTCGGTGAAGGTCGGGAACACCGGGTCCTTCAGCGGCGTCTCGGTCTTCAGCCGGATGCGGTGACCGTTGCGCATGCTGTGCAGGTGGATCACCAGGCCGAGGGTATCGCGGTCGGCGTAATGCATGCCGCAGAGGGTGGTGAGGAAGGTAAGGTCGAGCTTGTCCTTCAGGAAGGCCAACACCTCGTGGATGCTGTCCTTCCGTACGGTGAAGCACAGCATATCTCCCTGCTGTTCGCTCTTGAGGATGCGGTCGCCGAAGGCGGCTCCGAGCTGCTCGGTCACCAGCAGGTCACGTTCGGCGTTGATGGCGAAGGCTGGCACGCGCTAGTCGATCTTGTATTTGGCGAGGGTCTCCTCGTACTCCTTGCTGTAACGGCGGCGCAGCCCTTCGTTGGCCACCAGCTCCTGGATCTTCAGAATGCCGTCGATGATCTGCTCAGGGCGCGGAGGACAGCCGGGCACGTACACGTCCACCGGGATCACGCGGTCGATGCCTTGCAGCACGCTGTAGGTGTCGAAAATGCCACCGCTGCTGGCGCAGGCACCCACACTGAGCACCCACTTGGGCTCGGCCATCTGGGTGTACACTTCCTTCAGCACGGGACCCATCTTCTTGGCAATGGTGCCCATCACCATCAGCAGGTCGCTCTGGCGTGGACTGAAGCTGAGACGCTCCATGCCGAAGCGCGCCAGGTCGTAGTTGGCGCCCATGGTGGCCATGAACTCGATGCCGCAGCAGCTGGTGGCGAAAGGCAATGGCCAAATGCTGTTCTTGCGTGCCAGGCCCACGGCCTTCTCCAAGCTGGTGGTCATGAAGCCCGCACCGCTGTAGCCTTCAGGCGCCTGCACGATGGTGGGTTTCCCCCGCTCGCTTGTCTGGATGATCTTGCTGTCGCTCATGGTCGGTCGCTCCTTATTGCTCCCAGTTCAGTGCGCCTTTACGGATCACGTAGTACAGACCAGCTACCACCAATGCGATGAAGATGACCATCTCTACGAAGCCTGCAACGCCGAGCTCCTTGAAGTTCACGGCCCAAGGGTAGAGGAAGATGATCTCCACGTCGAAAAGCACGAAGAGGATGGCGATAAGGAAGTACTTCACCGAGAAAGGGGAACGGGCATTGCCGAACTGTTCGATGCCGCACTCGAAGTTCTCGTTCTTGATCTTGCCTTGGCGCTTGGGTCCAAGCCAGGCAGCGAAGACCAGACCGCCGATCACAAAGCCGACGGCCAGCAGGGTCTGCATGGCGATGGGCAGAAAATCGTTCGGGGTGCTCATGATGTGGTGGACAACGCCTCTGCGAACCTAAGGGTTCACGTGGGCGGCGGCAAATGTATACGGTGCCGCGAACGTGGAAAGGCCTTCACGGGCCTGTTTCCCCGGTGCGTTGTTCAAGCCGCTTGCCGATCGTCCGTGCCCGGGGGCCTCTGACCAGCTCGTTGCCGCACCCGTTCGGCGAAGGGTCGCCCGTTCAACTTGCTCTCCACCCAGGCCAGCGGGTCGAAATGGTCATAGACCGCTCGTTCGCGCGGATCTCGTTCCAACGCCACAAGTACATCGCGGAGCTGTTCGTAGCTCGCACGCACCGCGTCGGCGTTCCTCGCTTTCAACCGCTGGCGCACCAGTTCCACGACCGCCTTCTCCAGGGGGAAGTCGCGCTTCGCTCCGGCCAGGTAGCGCTCGGTGTTCCGCAAGGCATAGGGCAGCAGGTCCTTCTTGTCCATGTCCACCTGGATCAGCAGGTTCAACACCCTGCCGAAGCTGTGCACCTCGGTGGCCTCATCGACGGCGCCTTCGTTCAACTGGCGGTGGCTGTATCGCAGGGCTTTTTCCAGATCACCGGCCCCGAAGTGCGCATAGGCCAACTGAAAGAGCAGGCCGGACCTCCGCAAGGTGCCGAGCCTCCCCTCGTACTGCTCCAGTCGATGTTCGATCGCTGCGGTTTTGGAAACGGCTTTGCCGAAGTCTCCGCTCCGGCCCAACATGGCCAGTTCCAAGCTTGTCGCCGTAGCGAAGACCTTCATTTCCAGATCGGGAGAAGGGGCCTCGGGCAGGGTTGCCGGCAGCATCCGGAACTCCTTCAGCAGCCCCTCCGCCTCCGGGAACCGGCCGAGTCGTGAAAGCACATAGATGCGGTTGCTCAACACGCTGAACAACAGGTTCGGCTCATCACGGAAGCGCTCTTGTTCAGCAAGTAACAGCATGTGGTTAAGGGCCAACTGATCGGAACAGGCGCTCAGTTCGCCTTGTGCAAAGGCGATGGCGGAGCGTACATGGTGATGCAGGAAGCGACCACGGGCGGTCAGCAGGGTCGCGCCTTCCGCCAGCAGCGGGTGTTCGTTCAGTCGTGCAAGCTCGGTGGCTTGCTGGGCGTCGCGGGCATGACCGGTACGGTAGAGCAGGAGAAAGGACCGGCTCTTCAACGCCCAGAGCTCCTCCACTTGACGGAGCTCTTCGTGCAGGGCGCTGGCCTCGGCGGTGAGCGTGTCCACATCCGTTCGCGAAACCCCACCGTAGTTGGAGCGTTCGGCCAAGCGGCGCTCCCAAGCAAGCACGTCCAACAGAATGGTCTGCCGGTCGTTCTGCCGGGCCAACTGCCGCACGCTGCGCAGCATCCGTCCAGCATCAGCATAAAGGGTCCGCTGGTAAAGCAGTTCGACCTGGTGCAGCGTCCGGCGCAAGCGCGCGTCCACGGAGCTTTCCGCGTGGAAGGCATCCAAGCTGGCGAGGATCGCTTCATAGAGGCGCCGCTTGGTGATGGGAAAGCGGTGCACGAAGGCCTCCGCGGCAAAGCGCTTCAGCAGAGCAGCTTCGTCATAGTCCTCCATCAAGGAGATGGCATCGAAAAGCGTCTGGTGGTTGCTGTGCCCGCTCACCACATGGCGGGAAGTGTAGAGCTTGAAGTACCGCTTCTCCGCCCGCGTCATGGAGCGGATCAGGCGGTGTACGTGGTCATGCGGTGTGTTCGCCATGTGGGTCCGGACATGCCGTATGGGCCCGTCCGCATGGAAAAGCTAGAGCGCCAATACCACACGCAAAGGTCAGAACCGGGCAACGGACCCCTTGGACGGGGGAACGGTCGATGGCCGGAGTTGGACCAGAACAAGACCGCCGCCGGAGGGAAAGAAAAAAGCCCCGGTCACGGAGCTTGATGGGCAGAAGTGGAACCAGTGGTTCTAGTTGTTCCCCTTGTTCTTGCGGTTGCGCTCGCTGTCGCCCGTGTCATCGCCATCGTCGGAAATGCCGCCGGTATCCATGCCACCGTCCTCGGTCACATCATCACTGCGCAGCGTATTGCCACCAAGAGCGCCGTCCTGATCCATGGCCTCATTCTCCTGCTGACCACCGGCCCGTTGCACACCCGGGAATTCAGCGTTCAACGGTGAAACATCCTCACGGGAACATGCGCTGAGCAGCATAATGAGAGCCAGCGAGAACATCGCTGTCAAACGGGTGCTGATGTGGAATACGCGCGTCATCACGAACCAAAGATAAGTGGCTTATGCTCGTTCCGCAAGCCCGGACCGGAACTTCCTGTACCATTCTTGGAGGGGAGCTCGATGACCACTCGGGTGCCGAGCACTTCTCCTCCCGCCCCATGAAGTTGTTCCGGTCCGGTGATCCGGATGTCCGAAAGGTCCAGCCGACGGAGCACGTCGGCCCGCCCCTTCGTGATCTCAATGCCCCGGGAAATGTGGTCACCCTCCCCATCTCCCTTGCCCGATCGGCTCTGGTCCACACCAATTCCATCATCAGAGACCGACACCTTCACCCGACCTGGCGCCCCCTGCCCCACATGGATGGTCACCACCCCCGGCCTGCCGGTGGGCAGGATACCGTGCCAGATGCTGTTCTCGACGTAGGGCTGGAGCATCATGGCGGGAATCTCGATGGAACGCAGGTCAACGGCCGGGTCCACCTCCACGTGATAACGGAACTTGTCCTTGAAACGCATGTGCTCCAGTACGAGATAGAGCTCCAACCGTTCCAGCTCCTCGGCCAAAGAGGTGGTGTCGCTCTGGCTGGCGTCGAGGTTGCGACGGATCAGTTTCGCGAAGCTGGTGAGGTAGCGGTTCGCCGCCGTGCGGTCCTGTCGATTGATGTAGTACTGGATGCTGTTGAGCGCATTGAAGATGAAGTGGCGGTTCATGTTCGCGTTCAAGGCCTGTTGTTCCAACTGCAGCATGCGTGAACGAAGCATGAGCTGGCGGGTCTTCTCCCGGCGTTCGCGCTGCTTGGAGCGGTAGCGCATCACCGTGTAGGTGACCCCGGTGACCACAAGTATGCTGCTCAAGAAGAACCACCACCGAAGCCAGAACGGAGGTTGCACAACAAAGGTGAAGCGTTGAGGCGTGCTCCAGATCCCATCACGCCCGGCAGCCATCACCTCGAAGGTGTACTCGCCTTGGGTGAGGTTGCTGTAGCTGGCGAAACGGGCATCCGTAGGCGGCAGCCAATCCGCATCGGACCCCACCAACCGGTACCGGTACCGCACCTTGTCCGGGTCCGCCAAACTGATGGCCGTGTAGTCGAAGGTCACGTGGTTACGCCTGTACACAAGGTTCAGGCCCACAGGTAGCCCATCCCCCGACCCAAGGCTATCGCATTGCCCCTTCCAGTCGGTGACCTGAAGGAAGGACCGCAGCCCGTTCAGGTGAAGTGTAGGGGCCTTCGGGGTGCCGAGCAGGGGTTCACGCGCCCGATCGTAGCGCAGTAGTCCGGCAGCGGTGCCCACCAACAGTCGTCCGTGCCCATCCTCATGCACGGCGTTGAGGTTGCACTCCAAGCTCCGCAGCCCATCGCTCATGGTGAAGTGGTCGGGTGGCCCAGTGCCGTTGAGCAGACTGTCCGGCAGTGCCCTGAACAAGCCGTTGTTGGTGCCCGCCCACAAGCGACCATCCTTGCCCAAGGCCAACAGGTCGATGTAGTTGCTGCCGAAGTCCTGGCCAAGCCGAATGGTGGTGAAGTGTTGGCCCACTAAGCAGTTCAGCCCGTTGGAAGTGCCTGCCCAAAGGCGCCCGGCACCATCGAAGAGCAGGCAGAACACCGTGTTGTCGCTCAAGCCTTCCTGCGTTCCATAGCGTGTAACGGAGGAGCCGTTGAAGACCTGCACACCTTCATCCGTGGCGAGCCAGAGGCGTCCTTGCTTGTCCGGCACAATGGCGCGGATGGAACGGCCGGGTCCGCCGGGCCCCGCAGGATACCAATGCATGGAGCCCTCCGGGGCGCGCATCACCAAGCCATCCCGTGTGCCGCACCAGAGCCTGCCTTGCGGATCCTCATGCAAAGCGAGCACGCGCGAGCCGCTCAGGGAACGTGTGCTGTCCAAAGGCACCACCTGGCCGTTCACCATCCGACAGATGCCATCGCTGGTACCGAACCACAGGTCGCCGTTCTTCGCTTGAAGACCGCACCACACGGTGTTGTTCGGCAGCCCGTCCAAGGTGGTCACCATGGCCATGCCGTCCATGCGGCACACGCCATTGCCATAGGTGCTCAGCCATAGGTCGCCCTGCGCGTCGGGGGTGATGTCCATCACCAGGTCGCTGCACAGGCCATCCTTGACGGTGAGCGTGACGAAGCGGTCACCGGCATAGCGCAAGGCTCCCGCTCCGTCGGTGCCGAACCACAGGTTGCCCTCCAGGTCCTGGAAGCCGCACCAGATGTTGTCGTTGGGCAGGCCTTGGTGAACCGTGAAAGCCCGGATGCGTCCCAGCTCGGTCGCGGAGGACAGGTCGACGATGTTGAGACCGAATTTGGTACCGGCCCAGATCCTGCCGTGCGCGTCCACGACGAGGGAGCGCACGTTGTTGTTCAGGAGACCATTGTCCTCGTCGTATTCGATCGTGCGTCCATCCACGAGCAGCCCGTAGAGCCCATAGCCGTTCGTGCCCACCCATAGGTCGCCTTTCGTGGATCGTGCCAAAGCGCTCACGCTCAATGCACCACCACCCAGCGGCAGAGCCTTGCAATGGCCGTCCTTCCATTCCAACAGGCCATTGCGCAAGCCGATGAAGAGCCGCCCATCCGGAGCTGCGAGCAAGGCCCTTGCGTTCTGCGCAGTGTCCGTCGGAAATCCCTCCAGCGCCTTGATGTCCGTGCCTCGCCGTACCAGCACCCCGGCCACATCCGTGGCGATGTACAGGGCGCCGTCAGAACCCTGGGCGAGCGCGAGCACGCGGCCTCCCTTGGTGTATTCGGGCAGTGGCACGTTGCGCATCCGCCGCCCGCGATACTCCACCAAGGAGCCACCGGCACCGAGCCAGACCGTACCGTCCACTGCGCAGAGCAAGGCGTTCACCTGAGCGTCCGGCAGACCTTCTTGCAGCGCGTAGTTGGTGAAGTCCTGTCCATCGAAGCGACTGGCGCCGCCCAGCGTGCCGAACCACAGGTAGCCGGCCGAATCCTGGGCCATGCAGCGCACCTGGCTCTGGGCCAGACCATCCTGCGTGGTGTATTGGGTGAAGGCGTGTTGCTGCGCGGTAAGAGGCAGGGCCAGGAGCAGGGGCAGGAGCAGGACCGCAACGCGCGGCCACCATGCGACAGCATCGGACACCAGACATCGGACAGTGAAGCAGCTCCTGCTCATTTGCCAGCTTCTTCCTTCACTCAGAACGTGTTGATCATGGAGAGGAAGTCCGGCAGGCGACGACGGCTCACCGGGATCAACGCGCCGCTATCCAGTTGGGCCATGTTGCCTTCGGTGCGGCTGAAGCCTTTGAGGTGCTCCAGGTTGATGATGTACGACTTGTGCACGCGGAAGAACTTCTTGGGGTCCAGGTTGGTCTCGAACACCCGGATGTGCTTACTGCTGATGGTGCGCTTGCCATCGCGGGTGAACACGGTGGTGTAGCTGTCACTGGCCTCCAAGTAAAGGATGTCCTCATGTTTCAAGAGCACCAGTCCATCACGACTGGGCACGGCCACGCGGCTGCTCAGCGGCGAGGCCGGGTCGTTCATCAACGCGGCGATCGCGCTCTGGTGCTGCTGTCCCTCCGCAGGTTCGTCCACCAACTTGTGCAGCTTCTTTACCGCGCGTTTCAGCTCGTCCGGGTCGATGGGCTTCTCCAGGTAATCCAGCGCGTTCTCCTTGAAGGCACGCAGCGCGTATTCGTCATAAGCCGTCGTGAAGACCACCGGGATATCCCGCCCCTGCAAGCTCTTTAACAGGCTGAACCCATCTTCGCCCGGCATTTTGATGTCAAGGAAGAGGGCGTTCGGGTTCAGCTCGTCGATCATCTTCCGCGCTTCCTCCGCGCTCCCGGCCTGGCCGATCACCTGCACTTCCGGGCAGTTGTCCTCCAGCATGATCCGCAGGTTTTCCCGGGCATCGCTCTCGTCATCCACGATCACTGCTCGCATTGCCATGGCTACAGGGGTTTTCGCCAAAGTAGATGGTTGGGTGCATCGCTACCACGCCATTGAGCGGATCGTAGGGGTGGGGGAGTGAATGGGTGTATAAGGGATGACGCTAAGGATCGATCGCCTATCGCGACCCTTGCCTTAGTGCAGCTCGCTAAAGATCAGGAACACGAATGCCAGAGGGATGAGCACGCATAGCCCGCCTGATACGACGCACTTCCAGAACATCGGCGGTTCAAGGCGTCCAGTGAACTTGAGCATACTGCCTGCAATGATCATTACAAGACCGAGACCGGCGGAAAGGACCACAGCGGGTTCGATGAGCGGAACGAAGACCTCCTGCTCAGCATGAAGCATGGCGTAGAGGAAAACGAAGGATCCCAGACAAGCGTAGCGAATGAGCCAATGACGTTTCTCCACCTTAAGCTTCTGGGCTGAGCTAGCTACCCACGAACGGCCTCCAGAAAATCCTGAACCCGTTCCCGGGCGATGGGTACGCGGGCGCCATCCTTCATAACGGCCCAATGTCCGTCCTCGCGCAGGTACTCGCGCAAGTGGGCCACGTTGAGCAGGTGGCTGCGGTGCACGCGCACGAACTGGATCGGGTCCAGCATGTCTTCGTAGACCTTCAATGTACGGGTGTCGAGGTAACGGCTCCCGTCGGTGAAGTGGAGCAACGTGCAGTTGCCGTCGGCCTCCAGGTGGGCGATGCTGTGCGGGTCGAAGAGCTTGAAGCCCTTGGCGTGGTCGACGGCCAGGCGTTGGCCTCCCTGTTCCTTGATCAGGCGTGCCGTGGTCTTCAGCTCATCGTGGTAGCGCTGGCCTTCCCCCGGTCGGCCACGCAGTTGCTGCAGGCGCTTCACGGCCTTGTTCACCGCCGCTTTCAGTTCGTCCGGGTCGATCGGCTTCAGGATGTAATCCACGGCGTTCGCATGGAAAGCCTGCACAGCGTAGTCCTTGAACGCCGTTACGAAGACCACCATCAGGTCGGGCTCGTCCAAGGTCTCGAGCAGGTCCAACCCTTCGTGCCCGCTGGGCATGCGGATGTCCAAGAAGAGCAGGTCGGGGCGCAGTGCGGTGAGTTGCTCGCGTGCGGGGTGTACACCGTCGGCAACACCGACCACATGCACCTCGGGGCACTCATCGGCAAGCATCATCCGCAGGTTCTCGCGGGCTAGCTCTTCGTCGTCCACGATCAGGGCACGGATGGGCGTAGCGGGCATGGAGCGAATGTAGGGCGGGGCCTCACGCGGAGAACGCAGGGGAAATGGAAGGTGCCGTACGATCGAGCGATCTGATCTGGCGTGCCGGTAGCCTCCCGGTGAAGGGCTTCCGACCGCAACTTGCCCACACGCTGCCGTTGCTCGTCCGTCCCTTTCCGAACGGGTCGTCCTGGGATAGTTTGGTTCTCAGAAACGCAAACCCCCTTGTTGCGATGAAGCTCACCACCACACTGATCCAAGGTACCCAAGGCCTGTGGATCTTCAACGACCAAGGGAACTGAGGCCGCCTCGGTCCGTTCCCTTGCAACCTAGGAAGGGTGTGTCCCGTAGACAGGGCCACACCCTTCCGCCATGCATGCCTCCGAACAACTCACGATCCGCCTGTGCATCGACCAGCTCGAGCGCTTGCTGATGTTCGACTACGACCCGCAGTCGCCGGACGCCTTGTTCGATATCTGCGACAGCCACGGACACATTCTGCGTACGGGCGAAGTCACCGGACCAGTGACCCAAGTACGCCTTACGGGCATTCAAGGGGAGGACCTGATCCTGATGGTCCTTGACGGGGAGAACAGCACCGTGCAGCCCATCCCCCTTCGCAAGGCCAGCTGATGACCACCTCTCCTTACCTGATCCCCGAGTTCCGGGGGCTCACCATCGTGGGCACAGCGCTTTCAAAGGACAGCACTGGAGACATGTCGCATTGCATCGTGTCCGACACCACCTACCCCGAAGTGGTGGAGGTGGTCTTCGAGCTTCGACACTAGTTCATTCTACCGTTCCCGGATCCGTAGCGGCCCTTGCCCGTGTGCCATTGGCATTCGGATCAAGGGCTTCCGAACTTTCAATTGCGTTAAGGCCGGAAGCGTTCCGGCAACCTATCGAGAGCGTTTTCGGGTTTTGGTTTGGACGAGTGGCGGCGAGGCCCCGGGCTGGCAACAGCAACGGGGCCTCGCTGCTTTCAGACCGTCCGCACGGTGCGGCTACCGGTCACCAGGAACCATACGGCGCAACCCGTCAGACCGAGCACCAATTGGATGCTCGCGCCCGGCCAGTGCATCACCTTGAACAGAACGCCTCCCAAGGTCAAGGCCAAGGACCCAAGGAGCAACCAAGACAGTTGCGCGGCGAAAAGCCGGCGCGGATCGAGCTGCTCGCGGTCCATGATGAGCACGGCGAAAGCTGTTGCGATGGCGCCGCAGAAAGCCACCTCGGCGCCTGGCCAGTGCTGCATCTTCAGCACCACTGTGGCAACGAGCAGTACACCGGCCAATGAACGAAGACCTCGGGATAAGGAGAAGGGCTGTGTGGTCAACGCGATGATCACAGCAGTGATGGTCAGGAGCGCTCCGGCCAGCGCAATAACGTTCGCCCCGGGCCAGTGTTGGACCTTGAACAGGGACCCTAGGATAATGCCAGCGATACCGATCGAGCGGAGGTTCATGAGCGTTGGTTTTCTGTTCCAATGCACGTCCCTTCGATCCGTAACGCCAATGCCTGTGCCAGAGCTGTCAGGGTTGCTTCACGAAAGGCCGAACCACCACCCGGCCATCCGCCAGGGTGATCCGTGCGGTCCAGAAGCCGTTGGCAAGACCGTCGAGCGAGATCGCCACTTGGGTGCCCAGTGGCGCGGTATGGCTCACAACGCGCCCGCTTGCGTCGATGAGCTCGATGGAGCGTAGCAAGGTGCCGTCCGTGCGGATGTTCAGGTCGGCTGAGGCAGGCACAGGGAACACGGTGAGCGAGGCATTGCCCAACTCCTGCACGCTGGTGCTTGGGGTGTACAGTATTGCGCCGCCTGGGACCGTGAGGTGGCCACCACCAGGCCCCGTGTTCCCGGCCGCAACAGTGCCGTAGTAGGTATCGCCGATGACATAGGGGAACGCCGGTTGCAACAAGGAATCGAGCGTAACGAAGTAGGCGTAGGTGCCGGTGGGGTATTCGGGTGTCACGGTGAACCGACCGTTGTGCTCGTCAAGGTCGCCGGAACCGGCCACGTAGGCGTAGTCCTCGATGAAGGCCCCGAGCGGGTATTGGCCGGCGAAAGCGGGTCCGTATTGGTTCGCAGGAAGGACGGTGCCATCGGGCAGCGTTGTGCGGTCCGTGATGTTGCGCAGTTGGTAGCTGGTGCGCATGCGGCTGATGCCACCGGTTCCATCCGTGTTGGTGAAGCCCCAGGCCCCGTAGATCGGAAAACCATCGAAGGCGTAGCCGATGAGGTCGCTGTGCGCCTGGTCGTCCATGAAGTCGTACAGGCAGCTAGGGCTCACGTGGTGGTGGTATTCGCCGTTGGGCGCTGGGTGGCCCAGGCAGAGATCGAAGCTGATGCCCTCGAACACCTTCGCGTCGCGGTGCCAGATGCCTTGGTTGTTGTAGCTCATGCCATCCTCCGCGTTGAAGATGCTCACCCCGTTGCGCCATACGCCGATGTGCCCCAGGCCGGTCTCCACCAAGGCGCCGGTGTTCTCCACCGGCGTGCGCGTGAGGCGGAAGGTGAAGTCCTGCGGCACCGGAACGTTGGGGTTGTTGGTCCACGGCCCGATGTCGTAGCCGGGGATGCAGGTGCAGCTCACAAACACATCCGTTGCGGTGTAATTCACCGCTTGCACGTTAGTGAGGTAGTTGCTGTAGCCCGTTTCGCTGCCAGGGTTGATGATCCAGCTGGTGATCTCGGGGCCTTGGGCCTGGAGCTGGAACAGGCTGGCGGTGCAGAGCGCTGCGGTCAGTATGGGTCGGATCATGGGTTCGGTGTCGGCGGTGGGACCCTGTGACGCATGAAAGGTTTGATCGGCTTTCTGTGGGTCGCGTTCCGACCGATGCTTGTGCCATTCGGACCGTGCGCTGTTCGGACCCAGTGGCTTGTTCGGGTGCAGTTTAGTTTCAAGCAACGAACAACGAACCCCTTGTTGCCATGAACCGAACAACGACCCTTTCGATCGCGCTGGCCTGCTTGCTTCTTCAGACGCCCACGCCCGTAGCAGCCCAAAGTGGCTACGCGGTGCTGAGCAATGGTGACGTGGCCGCGCGCTTCAATTCCTGGGGCCTGGTAGGTGAGAACGTAAGCACCGGCAACGCTTCGTTCGAAGTACCCCAAGGCACCGGCAACGATCCGCTGTTCAGCAGTGCGCTGTGGGTGGGCGGCTACGATGCCGGCAACCAGTTGCATGTGGCGGCCATGATGTACGAGAGCCCCAGCAATGGGGATCTCTGGCCGGGACCGCTTACGAACGACGGAACGGCAAGCACTACGCAAGCCGTCTCCACAGCCTACGATCAGGTGTGGTGCGTGAACCGGTCTGAGATCGAGCTGCACACGGCTTACCACAACTGCCTCGCCGATCCGAACTGCGATGCGAACGTGTTGTTCCCGAACTACCAGACACCCGGTTCGTTCCTGCAATGGCCAGCCATGGGTGATGTGTCCCTAGGGTACGACATCTACCAAGCGCCGTTCTATGACTTCAATTCGGATGGCGACTACCAGCCTGACGATGGCGATGTGCCGTGCATCATGGGCGACAAGGCCTGTTACATCTCCTACAACGACGCCAAGCCACACCTGTTGACCAGTTCGCCACCCCTTGGGCTTCAGGTCCAGATGATGCCTTTCGAATACCTCACCGGCAACGCAGCGCTGGCACAAACCGTGTTCATGCGTGTGCACATCGTGAATCAGAGCGCGAACACGTACACGGACACCCGCTTGGGCCTCTTCACGGACTTCGACCTGGGCAACTACGCGGACGACTATGTGGGCACCGATGCCCAACGCAACCTTTGTTACGTCTACAACGCTGACAACCTGGATGAGGCTTCAAGCGGCGGCCCTGGCTACGGCCCCGAACCTCCGGCCTTTGGTGTGGTGTTGCTGAAAGGCCCCTTGGTGGATGCGAATGGCCTTGATGATGCGCCGAGCAACACCCTCCCTGCCTGGAACGGTCACGGTTTCGGAGACCAGATCGCGGACAACGAACGCTTCGGGCTCTCGTGGTCGCGTTACTTCAACAACAATGCTGGTCCACAAGGAGCCCCTGCCGGCCAGATGGATTTCATGAGCTACCTCGACGGTGCCTGGCTGAACGGTGTGCCGCAGAGCTATGGCGGCACGGGCTATTCCACCAACCCCAATGCGACGCCGGCCCGCTTCGTGTACCCGGGAGCCTCCGATCCACTGGGTGTCGGGACCGGCGGACAAGCGCAAGCACCATGGACCGAATTGTCCGCAGGCAATGCGCCGTTCGATCGGAAGATGGTGGGCGTGATGGGGCCCTTCACAGTGGAGCCCGGTGAGCACATAGACCTGCTCTTCGCTTATGTCTATGCACGCGCCAGCACCGGTGGCCCCACCTCGAGCATCACCGCTTTGCAACAGCGCGTGGATTCGGTGATCGCCTTTGCGACCACCTTGGGCGCGTTCGAGACGTTCGAGACGGATCCGTTCTATGGCGAGTGCAGCGGCACTGTCACATCCATTCCCGTGGCTGCTGATCACGAGCACCTGGAACTTTTCCCGGTGCCAGCGGAGGCTCAAGTGCAGGTGCGTGTGCCCACTGCGTTGACCGGCGAAGTGCTGGTGGTGCGCGATGCGCTTGGCCGCGTAGTGCACGTGCAACGCATGCTGGCAGGGCTGAACACCGTGGATATCGCGACCCTGTCCAAGGGGCTGTACACCTGTGAACTGACCTCCGCGAAATTGCGCTATGCCGGTCGCTTGATCAAGGAGTGAGGAGTTGAACACACCTTCCAAGCGAAGCCCTTCGAACGACCGAGGGGCTTCGTGTTTCAGGACAACCCGTCCATAAAACCCGAAGCCTAGGCGAAGGCTTTCTTCCTGTTCATCATCTCCTCCACCGCATCCGCCTCCACGGGAATGTCCGCGAACAGGTCGATCGGCGCATCGCGCGTTACGAGGATGTTGTTCTCCAAGCGGATGCCCAGCTTCTCCTCGCGGATGTAGATCCCTGGCTCCACGGTGAAGACCATGTCCGGCTGGATCATCTCGTTCCACAGGCCCACGTCGTGTACGTCCAGGCCCAGGAAATGGCTGGTGCCGTGCATGAAGTACTTCTTGTAGAGCGGCTTCTCGGGATCCTGCTTCGCCACATCGTTCTTGTCGATGAGCCCGAGGCCGATCAATTCGCTCTCCATGATCTTGCCCACCTGCTTGTGGTAGTCGGCCATCAAGGTGCCGGGACGCAGCAGTTGCGTGGCCTCGTTCTTCACACGCCACACGGCGTTGTAGACGTCCTTCTGCCGCTTGGTGAAACGACCGTTCACCGGTACACAGCGCGTCAGGTCACTCGCATAGCCGCCATACTCGCAGCCGAAATCCATCAGGATCACATCGCCGTCGTTGCACACCTGGTCGTTGGTGATGTAGTGCAGCACGCAGGCGTTGTAGCCGCTGGCGATGATCGGCGTGTAGGCATGTCCGCGCGAGCCGTTGCGCAGGAATTCGTGCGTGATCTCCGCTTCAATTTCGTACTCCTTCACACCGGGCTTCACGAAACCGCACACCCGCTCGAAGGCCTTGCCCGTGATCGCGATCGCGCGCTGGATCTGCGCCACTTCCTCCGCCGTTTTGCGCGAACGGATGCGGTGCATGATCGGCGCACTGCGCTTCAACCCGTGCAGCGGGAACTGCGCGCGCGTCTCCTTGTTCTTGCGCTCCTCGCGCGTTTCCACCTCGTTGCCCTGGCGCAGGTGCTCGTTACTGTTCAGGTACAGGTGCTCGCATTGCGGCACCAAGCGCTTGATCGTCGCCTCGTAGCTGCTGGTCCAAAGCACCGTGGGGATGCCGCTCAGCTCCGTCGTTTCCTTCTGGCTGAACTTGGCGCCTTCCCAGATCGCCAGCAGTTCGCTCGTCTCGCGCACGAAGAGGATCTCGCGGTCCTTCGCGTCCACCGCATCGGGGAAGAGCAGCAGGATCGTCTCCTCCTGGTCGATGCCGCTGAGGTAGAAGAGGTCGCTGGCCTGCTTGAAGGGCATCGAGCCATCGGCGCTCGTGGGCATGATGTCGTTGCTGTGGAAGATGGCGAGGCCGCCTTTCTCCATGTGCTGGCGGAAACGGGCGCGGTGCTCGCGGTAGGTGGCGGCGGAAAGGGGGGCGTAACGCATGAGGAGGAAAGTTGAAAGGCGAAAGTAGAAAGCTGAAAGCGTGCGGGCTTGGGAAAGTGATGGTTTAGGCGTGCTCGTGTTGAATGCACACCGTCGGGCTATCCGCAGTAGTCCTCGCTTCGCTGCGGGCTACTTGCTCCTATCCCTCACGCGGGCTGCTGAGCGTAACTATCACCGAGCGCCATCCCATTTTCTCCATTGGCACACATTGCGAAAGCCCGTTGCCACGTTCGGTGCCCGATTTGGAAACGGCTGATCCAGAAGTATGGAGTCGAGCGGATCAATCCACCCACCACCAAGCACCAACGTGCTGTCCTCACACAACTCGGCAACGTTCCCTCTGATCTGCCAGATCAAGCCTCTCTCGCAATAGAGAGCTTTGGCCTTAGCTATTGGATCCACTTGGCCCGCGCTGTTTTCCCGGGAGCTGATAATGAAGTGATCGTCCTTTGCTCCTCCGGGGTTATCGTGCCAGCGCCTCTGCCTGCAACGCCTGAGATTGGTCTTGGCCAGACTGTCTGACACTGCGACCGCAAGTCGCCATTCTGAAAGCTCGGGCAGGTCATAGCTCGGGTACGACAGATGATGGAACGCCTTCAAGCTGTCGGTCGCATAGAAGCGTTCGATGCAGAAGTAATCCTTAGCTGTCTGGTGCTTCAAGAAGGGAATGATCCCTGCCCTGAAGAGACCATACTCCATCACGCGATCGCTGCGCCATTTGCTATAGGCGATCACCTGTTCCCAGGAAACGCCCACCACCGGATAGTCCCTATAGGCAGGATGACGCAGGTAACTGCTCCGATAGGGTTCGCCATAGACAGGAAAGCGGTCCCATCCGCTGGTATCCGGAAGCACCGCAACGTGCTCCGGTGACTCCGTGCCGAAAGTGATCATCACCCAGTACTCATACTCTAACCAACTGAGGTTCGTGATTTCCGTCCGGTCGTAGTAGAGCGAATCGTTCAGCGCGATCGTGCCAGGTGGGGCCTGCGAACCGAACGCACGCAGCCATTCAGCTTGCTCCTTCTCCAAGCGTTGTGTGGCACATCCCAACAACAGGAAGACAACTATCGGCATACACAGGCGCATAGGACCAAAGTAGCGCAGGTGACTTCTACCTTTCGAACGTGCCCCCCAAGCCCAACAAGACCCACGCCACCACCGCCAGCGTCGATGCCTTCATCGACAAGCAGCCGAAGGAGGAAGTGCGCGACGATTGCCGCACGCTGATGAAGTTGATGCACGAGCTCACCGGCGTGGAACCGTACATGTACGGACCTTCGATCGTGGGCTACGGCACCTACCACTACACCTACGCCAGCGGCCATTCAGGCAGTGCGCCTTTGGCGGCTTTCAGTCCGCGCAACCCGGAGCTGGTGATCTACGCCATGGGCGGCCTGTTCGAGCAGGAGCCCAAGCTGATGGAGAAGCTGGGGAAGTACAAGGCCACCAAGGGCTGCCTGTACGTAAAGCGCCTGGCCGACATCGACCTGAAGGTGCTGAAGACCCTGCTGAAGAAGTCGATCACGCTGGTGCGGAAGACCTATCCGCAGAAGTAGGCAACGCTTACTCCACTTCCGCCCCTAGGCCGCGCGAAGCGGGCCGGAGCCCAGTTCAGACCAATTCCAAACAGCCCGCCGTTGGCGACTTGCCTTCCTCCCCAAGCGCCCAGCCCCTAAATTCGCGGCCCAGCGAACGCATTTCACCCTTTCGCTGTTACAACGGCATGGCACGTCAAGGACTTTTCGGTTCCTCCCTCGTCAAGAAGTATTGGATGGCCCTCACGGGGCTCTTCCTCATCAGCTTCCTGGTGGTGCACTGCACCCTCAACGCCTTCATCTTCTTCAACGATGGCGGGGTCACCTTCAACAAGGGCGCCGAGTTCATGGCGAAGAACCCGATCATCCGCGCCATGGAGATCGTACTGTTCATCGGTCTCATCGCCCACATCTTGGACGGCCTGATGATCTGGCGCGAGAACCGCGCCGCCCGTCCGGTGAAGTACGCCATGGAGAAGAGCAGTGCCAATCGCACGTGGTACAGCCATAGCATGGGCATCCTCGGAACGCTCATCCTCTTCTTCTTGATCATGCACCTGTGGCATTTCTGGGTGAAGAGCCGCATCACGGGCTTGCATCACTACGGCTTGGACGCCGAGGGACAGGAGAACCTGTATGGGGTGATGCAGGACGTGTTCGCCGATCCGTGGATCGTGCTGCTTTACGTGCTGGGCTGCTTCAGCCTGTTCTGGCACCTGCTGCACGGCTTCAAGAGCGCCTTCCAGAGCCTGGGCCTGAACCACAAGCGCTACAACGGCTTCATCGCCGCCTGCGGCATCGCCTTCAGCATCATCGTGCCGGCCCTGTTCGCCGCCATGCCGCTCGCCTTCTTCTTCAAGTGCATCCAGTGACCGCCGCGCAAATGGCCATCGCACGTACCATGTCTTATGTCCCATGTCCGATGCCGCAGCCGCATTGGACATGGACCATGGGACATAAGACATTCCCGCATTCATGAGCACCCTCGACAGCAAGATCCCGCCCGGTCCCATCGACAAGAAGTGGACGGACCACAAGGGGCACATCCGCATCGTAGCCCCGGCCAACAAGCGCCGCATCGACGTGATCGTGGTGGGCACGGGCCTGGCCGGTGGCGCCGCCGCCGCCTCCTGGCCGAGATGGGCTACAACGTGAAAGCCTTCTGCTACCAGGACAGCGCCCGCCGCGCCCACAGCATCGCCGCGCAGGGGGGCATCAACGCCGCCAAGAACTACCAGAACGACGGCGACAGCACCTACCGCCTGTTCTATGACACCGTGAAGGGCGGCGACTACCGCGCCCGTGAAGCGAACGTGTACCGCCTGGCCGAGGTCAGCGCGAACATCATCGACCAGTGCGTGGCCCAGGGCGTGCCCTTCGCCCGCGACTACGGCGGACTGCTGGACAACCGCTCCTTCGGCGGTGTGCAGGTGAGCCGCACCTTCTATGCCCGTGGCCAGACCGGCCAGCAGCTGTTGCTCGGTGCCTACAGCGCGCTGATGCGCCAGGTGGGCAAGGGCGCGGTGCAGATGTTCGACCGCCACGAGATGCTCGACGTGGTCGTGGTGGACGGCAAGGCGCGCGGCATCATCGCCCGCAACCTGGTGACCGGCGAGATCGAACGACACGGTGCGCACGCCGTACTGATCTGCACCGGCGGCTACGGCAACGTGTTCTTCCTGAGCACCAACGCCATGGGCTGCAACGTCACCGCCGCATGGAAGGCGCACAAGCGCGGTGCCTTCTTCGGCAACCCCTGCTACACGCAGATCCACCCCACGTGCATCCCCGTGAGCGGCACGCACCAGAGCAAGCTGACGCTGATGAGCGAGAGCCTCCGCAACGACGGCCGCATCTGGGTGCCCGCCAAGCTGGAGGACGCGAAAGCCATCCGCGAAGGCAAGAAGAAAGGCAGCGACATCGCTGAAGCAGACCGCGACTACTACCTGGAGCGCCGCTACCCGGCCTTCGGGAACCTGGTGCCGCGCGACGTGGCCAGCCGCGCCGCGAAGGAGCGTTGTGATGCGGGCTTTGGCGTGAACCAGACCGGCGAGGCCGTGTACCTGGACTTCGGTGCGGCCATCGAGCGCTACGGCAAGCTCGAAGCGAACGTGAAGAAGATCGAGAACCCGAGCAAGGAGAAGATCACCGAGCTGGGCACCGCGGTGGTGAGCGAGAAGTACGGCAACCTCTTCGACATGTACGAGAACATCGTCGGCGAGAACCCCTACCTCCACGCGATGAAGATCTACCCTGCCGTGCACTACACCATGGGCGGCCTGTGGGTGGACTACAACCTGCAGACCACCGTGCCCGGCCTCTTCTGCCTGGGCGAAGCGAACTTCAGCGATCACGGTGCGAACCGCCTTGGTGCGTCAGCGCTGATGCAAGGCCTGGCCGATGGCTACTTCGTGATCCCCTACACCGTGGGTGATTACCTGGCCGATGACATCCGTACTGGTCCCATCGACACGAAGCGCCCCGAGTTCGAGGCGGCGGAGAAGGAGATCAAAGGACGGATCGAGCACCTGCTCACCAACAAGGGCAGCAAGCCGGTGGACGATTTCCACCGCCGTCTGGGCAAGGTGATGTGGGACAAGTGCGGTATGGCACGCAACGCGCAAGGCCTGCAGGAAGCGATCGCCGAGATCCGCCAGATCCGCGAGGAGTTCTGGAAGGACGTACGCGTGACCGGCAAGGCGGGCGAGTTCAACCAGGAACTGGAGAAGGCCGGCCGTGTGGCGGACTTCCTGGAGCTGGGTGAGCTGATGTGCATGGATGCCCTGAACCGCAACGAAAGCTGCGGCGGACACTTCCGCGAGGAGTACCAGACACCCGAAGGGGAGGCCCTGCGCGACGATGCCAACTTCGCCTATGTGGCCGCGTGGGAATGGACCGGCGATGCCGGAAAGGCCAACCTGCACAAGGAACCGCTCACGTTCGAGGAAGTGAAACTGACGCAGCGTTCCTACAAATAGGCTCGCTCCAACGTTCGATCAACGTACCCGTACCGTCGACCCACCGGGTCGACACACAACAGCAAGGCAGATGGGCAACATGAAATTGAATCTCAAGATCTGGCGCCAAACTGGTCCCAACGCCAAGGGCCAGATGAAGGACTATCCGGTCAACGACGTCTCTCCGGACATGTCGTTCCTGGAGATGCTCGACGTGCTGAATGATAACCTCGTGCGCAAGAACGAGGACCCGATCGCCTTCGACCACGACTGCCGCGAAGGCATCTGCGGCATGTGCAGCCTCTTCATCAACGGCGAGGCGCACGGACCTGCACGCGGCATCACCACCTGCCAGCTGCACATGCGCCGCTTCAAGGATGGCGACACCATCCACGTGGAGCCCTGGCGTGCGCAGCCGTTCCCGGTGATCAAGGACCTCGCCACCGATCGTGGCGCCTTCGACCGCATCCAAGCGGCCGGCGGCTTCGTGAGCATCAACACCAGCGGCAACCTGGTGGATGGCAACGCGCTGCCCATTCCGAAGGACGATGCCGACAAGGCCTTCGATGCCGCGACCTGCATCGGTTGCGGTGCCTGCGTGGCCACCTGCCCGAACGGTTCCGCCATGCTCTTCGTGGCCGCCAAGGTGAGCCAGCTCTCCCTGCTGCCCCAAGGCCGACCCGAGGCCAAGCGCCGCGCGCTCGCCATGGTGGAGCAGATGGACAAGGAGGGCTTTGGTAACTGCAGCAACACGGGCGCTTGCGAGATCGAGTGCCCCAAGCAGATCAGCCTCGAGCACATCGCCCGCCTGAACCGCGAGTACCTCGTGGCGACGGTGACGAAGGAGTGAGTCTTACGGTCTGCTGAGGACCGATCTAGCCCACGGGAGCTGCCCCGTGCTCCGCCATCTTTCGAACACGGTTCGAGTGTACTGAAGGCTCAGTGGAAATCCGCGCTCTGTTGTGAACGCATTCAATTCCCGTCGGTCCTCGAATGCGTGCTTCTGCTTCGTCTGTATGTCTAAGGCGAACCAAGCCGGCCCGCTATCCCTTGTGTGGATCAGGATCAGACCGTTCTCGACGTTGATCGAGTCTGATGAATGAGCGAAGCCAAAATCCTTGTCCAAGGCGGAACCAGGTCCACAGTTCCAACCTTCACAACAATAGGCCGTGATCAACTGGTACGGCTCTATGAGAGGAAGACGCCAGACGTCATTCGTGGCCATGACGTCCGTGTAGAAGGACTGCTCCTGATCTTCATTGCTGCTGCATGATACCACAGTGCAGCAGAGCGCAAGGAGGGTGAGCCTACCGATCATATGATCCTATTGGGACTTAGCTTCTGCTCAAATCTACCAGCTAGTTGCGCCGTGATGCCCAATGCCACAGGTCTTATTGCGAGCAAACATCCTCACGTCGGTACCACGATCTTCACGGTGATCAATCTCCTGAAATAGGTCTCCTCACCAAGAACCACAGCTCACCCCCGTCGTCCTGTTGCGCTTGAAGCGCCAGTGCTGCCCGCGCTTCCGGAACTCCAGAAAGCCGCTCCAGCCGCCCCATTCGCTGGGGGTGATGTGGTAGGGCACGATGCACGTCTTGGCGGAGCGGAAGGTCGGTCGCTTGATGAAGACCCGTTGGTCCACTGTGCTGTCCAGGGGCACGGTGGTGAGTCCCAGCGAATCGGTCCATGCTTTCGGCCATTCCAGGAACGCCTCGCACTGCATGAGGCAACTGTCCCGCTTCGAGGCCATCGTTGCCGGCAAGGCAGTGACACTCACAAGGTTCGGTTCCATATCGCCATGGAGCAGCTTGCGCGTCTCTTTCACAGATGCGCTGAAGAGGGCATGGAGCGTGTCCGTGTCACAGCGCAGGTCTTCCACCGTTTGCGCCGATACATGTGGGCTGAACGCTGCTAGCGCGAAGCAGGGGAGGAGGTAGCGGAAGTGTCGCATATCTGACCTGACCAAAGCTAGGAGGTGCGTTCACCGGCTCGTCGGATAGGAGACAACACGCACACGGCTTAGTTTCGTCGCGCATGGCGATCCAGAGCAAATTGCCCCATGTGGGCACCACCATCTTCACCGTGATGAGCAAGCTGGCACAGGAGTGCGGCGCCATCAACCTCAGCCAGGGCTTTCCTGATTTCCCGATCGACGAGGAGCTTATCGCCTTGGTGGAGGAAGCGATGCGCGCGGGTCACAACCAGTATGCACCGATGCCCGGGCTTCCCGTGTTGCGGGAGACCATTGCGGCCAAGGTGCAAGGGCTCTACGGCTTCGGCTATGATCCCGAAACGGAGATCACGGTGACCGCCGGTGGCACACAGGCCATCTTCACTGCCGTTGGTGCGGTGGTGCATCCCGGTGATGAGGTGATCATCGTGGATCCGGCCTATGACAGCTACGCGCCCACCGTCGAGCTGTTCGGCGGTAAGCCGGTGCATGTGCGCCTGGGCAGCAACATGAAGTTCGATGCGGATGCGGTCGCGGCTGCCATCACACCGAGGACGCGCCTGCTGATGATCAACACGCCGCACAACCCGGCGGGCACCATCCTGCGTGATGCGGACATGCAGCGGATCGCGGCGATGCTGCGCGGCACCAACATCCTGTTGCTGAGCGATGAGGTCTATGAGCACCTCGTGTTCGATACCGAACAGCATGCCTCGGTGGTCCGCTATCCGGAGCTGCGCGATCGGGCCTTCGTGGTCTTCAGTTTCGGCAAGGTGTTCCACGTCACCGGCTGGAAGATGGGCTACGTGCTGGCGCCGAAGGAGCTGATGACCGAGTACCGCAAGGTGCACCAGTTCAACGTGTTCAGCGTGAACACGCCGATGCAACATGCGCTGGCCACCTACCTGAAGGACCCGATGAATTACGAAGGCGTCTCCAGCTTCTACGAGGCCAAGCGCGACCGCTTCCTCATCGGGCTGCATGCCTCCCGCTTCGAGCCGCTCGCCTGTGAAGGGAGTTACTTCCAGCTTGCCGACTACAGCACCATCAGCGATGAACCGGACACCGCATTCGCGAAGCGCCTGGCACGGGAGTTCGGTGTTGCCTCCATTCCACTGAGCCCCTTCTACAAGGATCCCCCCCCGGGCCAACGCATCATCCGCTTCTGCTTCGCGAAGGAGGACGAGACACTGGACAACGCCATTGAGAAGTTATGCGCGATCTGAGAGTTGCCCTTGTGCAGAGCATGCTCCATTGGGAGGATGCGGCGGCGAACCGCGCGATGTTCACGCAGAAGTTCGCCTCGCTGAAGGGGACCACCGACCTTGTTGTGCTACCGGAGATGTTCAGCACCGGCTTCAGCATGCGCAGTGCGGAACTGGCCGAACCCATGGACGGCCCCACGGTGACCTGGATGAAGGAGCAGGCGTGGGAATTGGATGCGGCGATCTATGGAAGCGCGATCATCACCGAAGACGGCAAGTGCTACAACCGCGGTCTGTTCGTGAAGCCCGACGGGACCGTGATCCCCTACGACAAGCGCCACCTGTTCCGCATGGCGGAGGAGATCCGGCACTACACGCCCGGTGCACAACGGGTGGTGGTGGAATGGCGTGGATGGAGGCTCCTGCTGCAGATCTGCTACGACCTGCGGTTCCCGGTGTTCGCGCGCAACCGCGGCGACTACGATGCCTTGCTGTACGTGGCGAACTGGCCGGAACCCCGCCGCTATCCTTGGAGTCAGCTGCTCATTGCTCGCGCCATCGAGAACCAGAGCTATGTGATCGGCGTGAACCGCGTGGGGATGGATGGCAAGGGTCACCACTATACCGGTGATTCAGCTTCGATCGATCCGCGTGGTGATGCGGAGACGATGAAAGCCTCTAAGGAGGATGTGCTGCACACCGTGCTTCATCGGGAAGCCTTGGATGATTTCCGTGCGAAATTCCCGGTTGCGGATGATGCGGATGATTTCAGCCTGATGCTCTAGCGCATCACCGTGACGTGCCCGAGCTCCTTGTGGAGCCGACCCTGCTGGCCGCTCTCATCCTCCAGGAAGGTGTATTCCATGCGCCACACGTACACGTCGTTCTTGACGTACTCGCCGCTCATGGTGCCATCCCAACCCACCTGCGGATCGTTGGACTGGAAGATGATGCCGCCCCAACGATCGAAGACCTGCACAGAGTATTCACCGATGTTCTTGCCGACCGGCATCCAGATGTCGTTGGTGCCATCGCCGTTGGGCGTGAAGGTGTTCGGTACGTAGAGCGTGGCCGGGCAGAACTCGATCACTTCCGCGGAGTCACGCGTCGCGCAGTCGTGCACATTGGTCACTTGTACGTAGTACCAACCGTAGGCCCCGGCAAGGATCACCTGTGAGGTCTCTCCTGTGCTCCAGTCGTATTCGCTGCCTTCGTTCCCAGCGTTGATCACCACGTAACCCGGAGCCTCATCCAGGCAGGTGTAGAACTTGCGGTCGATGAAGCGCGTGGGTGACGGATTGAAGGTGGCGGTGAAGGCGTCGCTGCTCGTGCAGTAGCCGTTGTTCACGGTCACGGTGTAGGTGCCGCCGCTAGTTAAATCGAGCGTACGCGTGTTCTGTCCGCTGCTCCAGGTGTAGCTCGCTCCTGGGTTTCCTGCATCGAGCGTAAGCACGTCCCCTTCGCACAAGACGCTGTCAGGCCCCAGGTCCACTACAGGGAAGCCCACAAGCGTTACGGTCGCATCCGCAGTGATGCTGCAGTTGGTGCTGTTGGTGACGACTACGGAATAGTTGCCGGATGTCGTGGGGTTGATGATGGATGTTGTGGCACCGGTGTTCCACAAGTAGCTGCAACCCGCGTTGCCGGCGTTCAGGGTCACGGTCTGATCCACGCAAGCGGTCACGTTCTGCAACACATCCAGCGGGATCGGATCGAAGGAGACGCTGATCGCATCGGTGCCCAGACAGAACCCGTTGCTCGCCGTGACGCTGTACGTGCCGTTCTGCGACGGGCTGATGGTCTGTGTGGTGGCCCCGTTGCTCCAGAGGTAGGTGGCACCGTTGTTCCCGGCATCAAGTGAGAGCGTTTGCCCTGCGCAGAGCGTGGTGTCACTGCCCAGGTCCACACTGATCAGGGGCATGAAGGTGACCACTGCGTTGAAGGTGCCGCTGCAACCCTGTGCGTTGGTGACCACCACGCTGTAGGTCCCGCTTTGCGTTGGGCCGATGGATTGCGTGGTTGTGCCCGCGTTCCACATGTAGGTGCTGCCTGCGTTCCCTGCGTTCAGGGTCACGGGCGTGCTCACGCAAGTGGTGATGTCCTGCAGCACATCCACGGGCATCGGGTTGAAGGTGACGCTGATCGCATCGCCGTTCTGGCAACCTTGCGGGCTCGTGACCAGTACCGAGTAGGTGGCGCTCTGCGTCACGCTGATCTGCTGCGTGGTCTGACCGCCGCTCCACAGCACTGCATTGCCGGGGCTGTTGGCGTTGAGCACCTGGTTCGTTGCGCCGCAGAGGCTGAGGTCCGGACCGAGGTTCACGGAGGGCAGCGGGTTGAAGGTGAGGAAGTAGTTCTTCACGGTCACACAGCCCATGGGGTCGGTGATCTCGGCTGTGTATTGGCCGTTGGTGGTGGCGCTGATGGTCTGTGTGGTGGCGCCCGTGTTCCACAGGTAGGCGGAGCCCGGATAGCCAGCGTCCAGCGGAATAGCGGTTCCCACGCAAGCGGAAAGGTTGATCGGAGTGACCAGATTGTCCCATGCGGAGATGATTGTGCTGCTGTCCGTGAAGGAACAGCCGTTCACATCGGTCACGGTCACCAAGTAGGTCGCCGTGGTATCGGCAATGATGGTCGGAGACGCGATGGAAGAGCTGTTGAGGAACTGGCCATTGCTCCAAAGGATCGTGAAGGGCGCAGGTACGCTGTGGACCACGTTCAACTGGAAGCCGAGGGTGGAACAGAGGGTGTCATTCGTTGTCGCGTTCACACTGTACGGGCCGTTCACATGCAGGGTGATGCTCGCGCTGCGCTGGCAACCGCTGGCCGGCTCGGTGACCAAACAGGTGTAGTTGGTGGTGGCGCCAGGTTGTGCGGTGGGGTTGGCGATGGCCGCATTGTTCAGCCCGCTGGCAGGGCTCCAGGCGTAAGTGAACAGACCAGCACCCGTTGCAACAGCGCTCAGCGTGGCATCTTCGCCAGGACACAGCTGCGTGTCAGTACTGCTGACGGTAAGGCCGGAGAGGTTGCCGACGGTGATGGTCATGGCGTCGCTATCCGTGCAGCCGATGTCCGTGGTGGCAGTGACGGTGTAAGTGGTCGTGGCCGTGGGTGTCGCGGTCGGGTTCCCGATGGCGGCATTGCTGAGGCTGCCGTTGGCCGGTGTCCAGGACCACCCCGTCACGTTGCCAGCGGTCACCGTAGCGTTCAAGGCCACAGTGGCTCCTGCGGTGCAGAGGGTGGTATCGTTGCCAGCGAAGACCTGGAAGGCGGGTTGCACGACCACCTGCACATCATCTTGCGCGGTGCAGCCGTTCGCTGTAGAGGCAGTGATGGCGTAAGTGGTGCTGGCCGTTGGCGCGGTCGTAGTGCTTGCGGCGTTCGGGGTGGCAAGACCTGCGGAAGGGCTCCACGCGAAACTGAGGCCGGTGTTGCTGTTCTGCGAGATGATCACATCGTCGATGGCCCAGTTGTCCTGACCAGCGCCGCCATGGGACAACTGGCGCCAGCGGAAGAGCGTGGCCGCGGATTGCGCGGCTGCGGGAACAGCCACGTTGAGCGCTATGAAAGCCGGATAGGCGTTCTCGTTGAAGGTGGCGAAAGGTGCGGACCAGCTGCCGCCGTTGTTCAAGGAGTACTCTAGCACGACATTCTCTCCGGGGTCGGCGTTATCGCATGGTGCAGTGCCGGTGGCGATCTTCAACGCAAAGCGGATCGCGCCACCATTGCTCATGTTCAAGGCGGTCGTGCGTGCTTCCCGGAAGGTGTTGCCATTGAAGTACAACGCATCGCCGGAAACGGAACCGCAGGTGTTGTTCACTGCCGCACCCAATACGGAGGACCACATGCTGCCGAAGGCGCCGTTGAACGCGTCGCTCACGACCATCTGTTCAGCCAACGCATTCAGCAGAACCTGTTCACCAGAACACACCGCGCTGTCGTTGGCGCTTGCTTTCACGCTCATCAATCCACTCGGAAGCACCGAAACGAAGATGCTATCGGTGACGCTTCCGCAACCAACGGGGCTGGTCACGTTCAATCGGAACCAGGTGTTGGCCTGTGGATAGGCGATGGGGTTGACGATCGTCGGGTCTGAGAGCACGGTGCCAGGGCTCCACAGCAGATCGAACGCATTCGGGTCCGGCGTGGGTGCAACATTCAGTTGCACGGCACCGAACTGGCACACCGTGGCACTTGGCAGGTTGTTCGCGGTCAGCGTCAACACAGGCTGCACAGGGAGGCCGACGTGGTAGGTGAAGGTCACCGGGCAACCGCTGCCAGGCACTTCGCCGTTCACTGTATATGAGTCGTTAGTGGTCGGTGTGAACGCGTAGCTCGGCCCTGTTCCGACCACCACACTTGGTGCGCTCGCTGCGGTCCATTCCGCGTTGGTGATGGGTAGTGGAGCATTGAGCACCAGCGGCCCCGCGCTACAGATGGTGGAATCGTTCGGTGTTCCGGCAATAGCCTTGCTGCTCAGCGTGAAGGCGTAGCTCTCGCCGGTTCCCGCTCCCATAGCGTAGGCAAGAAAGCCGCCCGTAGCGGACAATCGGTGCGTTCCTGCCGGGATGGTGACCTTGGCGTGCGAGAAACTGTTGCAGGCGGTGAAGGGCTGGAACAGCGAAGTGCTCACAGGGCTTCCGTCAAGTAGGAGCTGTCCGATGTTGGCCGTGGACATGATCACACTGACGCTGTGCTGAGCGATCTGCGGCGAGGTCACCGTGCTGAACACCACACTGGTGGTGACCCGCTCATCGGGCATCAGTTCGATCATGGAGGGATCGCCGGTGGTGGCGCAGTTGAATCCCTCCATCAGTTGGGCCACGCTGACCGGCTTATCCGCCGAGATGCAGACAGGGACCGAGGCGCCGTTCACCAAGTGGCTCTGACCGGCGTTCAGCAGGATCGGTGCGCCACCATCGATGGTCACGGTGGTGCTGTTCTGATCGGCGAGGATCCGGTAGGTATGCGTGATGGCCCCGGTGAGCGGGATCGTATGGAAGTTCTGGCCCCAACGATCGGTGGGTACCATCTGCTCCACGATGTGGTCACAGGCGGGGCAACCGGCGGGCACGTTCGCGCACATGCTGCCGCTGAACACCGCAAAAGGTCGGCAGGGGCCGCTGCTTGTGGTGGCCCGAACGGTCGTTCCGGTAACGTCCAGCGAGGCCAGTGCGGATTGTACTTGGTAGCTCTGTCCGGCATCAAGGCTAACAATGAAGGGGACCCCTGCTGCGCGGCCGCCGGAGGTGTTCACGCTCGGCACGATCTCGATCTCGGTATCGTCCTGCGTCGCTACTATCAGCAGCTCGCTCTTGTAGAAGTCGGCGAAACCGGGAAGTCCCCGGTAGCTCTGTGCGCGGTAGCTGGTGCCCAAGGCCTCCGTGGGGAAGACCTGCGCGCCATCGGTGGTGAAGCTCTGAAAGCTCTCCAGGCTCACGGTCACGCTGTCGTTGGCTTGAATGAGGACGCCCTTGTCGCTCAGCACTTCGCTGCCGGTATGCTCGTTGCCCACCGGTACGATCAAGGTGGTTACGCCATTGGCCGCAACGGTGAACGCGCTGCTCCATCCGGTCCGTGGGGTACTGACGGTGCCGCTGGTGCCGTTCTGGGAGGCGATCTGCACGCGCAGCTCTTGGGCGCCGTACGCGTTCTGCATGTAGCCCATCCAGAACTCCCGGCCTTTCGTTGGCAGCGGGGCCAAGCCTTGGGCCTGGGCCATGTTCGCGCAGAGCAGCAGGGCCAGGAACAGGATCCACAGCAGCCAGCGGCCTGTGGTCGGAAGGCCTTGCTGCTGAACGGATGCGGGTGTGGTTGGTCGTGTCGTTTCCACCGTGTGGCGGTGTGGTATGCCGCCCTTCATACGCGATCACACCGTCAAGGTTCGCCTTGGAACACACGAAAGCCGGGGTGTTGGCCCCGGCTTTCGAAGAGATCGATGGAATGATCAGCGCACCAATGTCACATGGCCCACGGCCTCCTTCTTGGCGCCTACGGCGCCCTCAACGTTGTCCACGAAGCGGTAGCTGCATTTCCAGACATACACACCGTCCTGAACAGGGTCGCCGTTCATGTTGCCGTCCCAGAAGGCTGTCGCGTCCTTGCCAGAGAAGATCAGTTCGCCCCAGCGGTTGAAGATGTTCATTTCCACGGTCGCAATGTTCCAACCATCAGGACCGAACATGTCGTTCACCCCATCACCATCGGGGGTGAAGGTGTTGGGAACGAAGAACTGCGAAGCGCAGTACTCCTCGATCAGCACGCTGTCCACGATGGAGCAGTTCAGGGGGGTGGTGATCTCCACCATGTACCAGCCATAGCTCTCCACATCAATGACCTGGGTGGACGCATCGGTGCTCCACAGGAAGGTGCAGCCGGGGTTGCCGGCATCCAAAACTGTCTTGTACGGAGGGTAGTCGAGGCAGACCACACGTTGGGCCTCGTCGATGTAGTTGGGCAGTGGGTTGAACACTGCATCCAAGGAGTCGCGGGTCACGCAGTAGCCATTGTTGACATCAACCCACACCATTGCATCGGTCAGCAAGGTGATCGTGGACAGATTGCTTCCAGTGCTCCAGGTGAACTGTGCACCCGGATTCCCAGCGTCCAACGTCAGGATCTCGGTATCGCATAGCGCTGTGTCCGGACCGAGGTCCACTACGGGGAATGGAATGAAGGTGATCACGGCCGTGCTCGAATCCACGCACCACGTAGGGGTTGTTACGACCACCGTGTAGGTATCCGTGGCATCGTTCAGCGCAATGGTCTGTGTGGTCGCGCCGGTGCTCCATAGGTAGCTGCTTCCGGCGTTCTCGGCATCCAGCGTGATCGTTTCGCTCACGCATACCGTGGTATCATTCAGGTCCACCACAGGCAGCGGATCGAAGACAACGTTGATCGTATCGCTGTTCACGCAAGTGTTCTGGTCCGTCACTTCCGCCCAGTAGTTGCTGTTGGTGGTCACCGTGATCGCCTGCGTTGTCTCACTTGTGCTCCACAAGTAGCCGCTTCCCGGCGTGCCAGCGTCCAGCGTCCATTGCTCGCCCACGCAGAGCGAGGTGTCCGGGCCAAGCGTAACGACAGGCAAAGGGTCGACTGTAACAGTCGTTGTCACGACGATCTGGCAACCGGTGCTGTCCACCATGGTCACCGTGTAGTTGCCGGCGCTATTGACCCAAATGGTCTGTGTGGTAGGGCCGGTGTTCCAGGTGTGGGAGGCATCAGGGTAGCCTGCATCGATCAGCATGCTATCCCCAGCGCAGAGCGAACTGTCTGAGATGAAGACCAGGTCCGAGAACGGTACGAAGATGTTCACCGTATCGCGGTCGCTGCAGCCAAGCAGCGGGTCGGTGACCTGCACGATGTACTGAGCCGTGCTATCGAAGGTGATGGTGGGCGTATTCGTGTTCGCGTTGGTCAGGTAGTTGGCAGGGGTCCAGGCCACTACTGCGCCAGGCACGTTGTGCACCACGTTCAACTGGAAGCCGATAGGATCGCAGAGGATCGTATCATTCGTGGCAACGGCGTTGTATAGTGAGCTCACGTTGATCAGGACACTATCCACCAGGGAACAGCCGCTAAGCGTGTCCACCACCGTGCAGATGTAGTTGGTGGTGCTGGGTGGGGAAGCGATGGGGTTGGAAATGGACGCGTTGTTCACCGAGGTGGACGGATCCCAGCTGTAGGACAAGCCCGGAGGATTGCCCAGAACGTTCGCGTTGAGCTGGGTGGTCTCTCCCTGGCACAGGTCGTCGTCGGTAGTGGTCACGGTGAGCGAAAGCAGCTGGTTCACCACGATCGTTACACTGTCGGTGGCCGAGCAACCGCCGGCGGTGGTCACTTCCACGAAGTACTCCGTGGTGGTGGTCGGTGTCGCGATCGGGTTCTGCACAAAGGTCGCGCTCAGGTTCGTGGAGGGCGTCCAGTTCCACACATGTCCACTGCCGGAGCTGGGCGTGGCATCCAGCTGGATCCCGGCAACATCGCAAAGCGCCGTGTCATTCGTGACAGCAATGGTGAACGGAAAGCCTACGTCAATGAAGACCGAATCGCTGTACGTACAGCCGGTCAGTGCATCCTCCGAAGTGATGTAGTAGTAGCCGGTCGCATTCGGATAGGCCATGGGGTTCTGCACCGCTGCGCTGCTCAAGGTGGCCCCTGGTGACCAAGCGAACAAGAGGTTGCCTGGGCCGTTCGCAGCGATCACCACATTGTCCAAGGCCCAGTTGTCCTCACCGGCCCCCGTGCTCAGCGTTTGCACCCAGCGGAAGGCCGTGTTGACCGACTGAGCCGCCGCAGGGATCGGAACAGTGACCGTAGTGAAGCTCGGGTACAGGTATTCCCATAGGGTGGACATGGTCACCCACGGACCGGCGTTCACGCTGTATTGCAAGAACACATCCTCGCCCGCGTCGGCGTTCTCGCAAGGGGCAAGGCCAGCTCCGATATGGATCGCGAACTGTACGCTTCCTCCTGCGGAAACGTCCATCTGCTGGGTCTCAGCGAACCGCAGGCCGGCTCCATCGAACCAAAGCGCGCTGCCGGTCACTGATCCGCACTGGTTGCCTACAATGGCATTTCCCAAGCCGGCCCAAATGCCGCTCGGTGCCGTGTCCAATGCATCCTGTGCGATGATCTGCTGCACATCCAAGCTCAATTGGGTGCTGTCACCCAAACAGACCGCATCGTCCGCCGTGCTGGCCTCATGGATCAGGACCGCCCCGGGAAGCACATCGATGTAAACACTGTCAATGGCCACCGCACAGCCGTTCAAGGAGCTTACGCTGACGTAGTACCAACCACTTACCGAAGGTGTTGCGATCGGGTTCGGGAGCGTACCATCGTTCAGTTCAGGGTCCGGCCACCAGTTGTACAGATAGGTGCCTACCGGGTTCGCGGTCACGTTGAGCTGCACCGGAGAATAAGCGCACACGACGCTTGGAGCAGCGGTGACGGTCAACAAGGGAGGGGTGTCGACCTCCACGCTGAAGAAGTACTGCTGCTCGCAAGCGCTCAGGAATTCCGAACCGGTCACCACATACACATCGCTACCCGGAGGAGTGAACGTGTAGTTCAGCCCTTGCCAAAGGGTGTCAGTAGGGTTCGAATAGATGGACCACCAAGCATTGTTGATCGGCTGGGGAGGTGAAAGCGTAAGCGTTCCGGTGCTGTCCACACCGCAGAACACGGAGTCCACAACCAGCGGTGGTAGTGGGGTGAAGGAACCGACCGAGTAGGCGTACGTCTCGTAGTTGCTACCAACGCCGTAAACGTAGCCGATCAGCCCGGTGGGGCAGGAGATGCTGTGGCTGCCCTGTGTCAGAGGGAATGTGGCCCAGCTATTCGCGGAGCATGCCGTGTAGGGGGTGAAGGAAGCAGCTGGCATTGCGGCACCATCCAGAATGACCTGGTTGTTGCTCGCCGTTTCCACGATCACAGCGATGTATTGGTTGGAGATGTTGGCGGACACCACCGTGGCGAAGCTGATGTTACTGATCTTCTGTTCGTCCGCATTGAGGATCAACAGTGCCGGGTCGCCCACGCCACCGGAGCAATCCTGTCCTTGTATGTACTGTGCTGCACTAATGGGTACCGTACTTTCAATGCAATGGCCTTGGGTGGCATAGTTCACCTCTTGGAACTGTCCAGCGTTCAACGCAGGCTGGGCCACGCCATCCACTGTGTAATTCGTTCCGTTGGTGTTCGCCATCACCCGGTAGGTGTAGCTGTTGGGGCCTTGCCATGGAACCGTGAAGTATTTGGTGCCCCACACATTGCTGGGCAGGTTCTGCTCGTACACGTGGTCGCAAGCAAAGCACCCGATCGGCACGTTGGTGCAGACCGAACCCGAGAACACGGCAAAGGGCCTGCACGAGCCGCTGATCGCCGTTCCAATAAGCGTGGTCCCTGAAAGGTCATCACCGGAGTTCGCGGCCTGCACCTGGAATGTCTCCGCGCTATCGAGGTTTACAAGGAAAGGCACCCCGGCCGGTTGGCCGCCAAGAGTTGCGCTAGTGGGTGTGATCTCGATCTGCGTGCCGTCCTGCGTGGCAACGATCAGGAACTCGGAGTTCAGCGTTCCGAAACCGCTCAAGCCGTAGTAACAATGCACGCGGTATTCCGTGCCCAGGGATTGCGTTGGGTAAATGGCAGCGGCATCGGCTGTGGCATCCTCGAAATTGAGAGCGTATACCGCCACGGTATCCGCGGTTTCGATCAAGAAGGACTTGTTGTCCACGACTTCCGATCCCGTGTGCACCGCCGTGATAGGCAAGGTCACCGTGGTGACGGTATTGGCCGTAACGGTGAAATTCTGCGTGAACCCGAGCAAGGGCATGGAAATGGTCCCAGTGGTGTTCACATAGCTGGAGATGAACACGTCGATGTGCTGATTGCCACCGCCCCCGTAGTTCTGCATGTAGCCCACCCAGAACTCTTTACCCATGGTGGGGATCACGCCTTGTTGGGCATGGATACTTCCCCCCACCCCAAGCGCCATCGCAAGGGCGCATATGAATCTGTTCAGCATGCTCGTCGGTCGGTCAGGGACCATCATTGGTGAAAACCCGCACAAGTTAGGCATCCCTACCCGGTCCTCTCTAACGGGCCGATCGGGCATGCCGAACCGTTCAGATGACGTGCCCTGCCCTGGAAAAGTTGCCAGCGTTCAGCGAAGATCCAGCTCCCAGGTCTGCTCCACGTCCCACCCGGCCCGCACTACCACGGTCCCGGCCATCCGCCAGGCCCGCTCGGGTTGCCGTTGGGCATCCAGGTCGCCAGTGTCCTGTTTCCCACTGCTGTTGAGGTCCTCCACGAGTTTGAGGGTGTAGGTGCCTGGGCTCAGCCCCGCGAGCCGGAATGGATGTGACAGGTCGGTCGCAACGCGTTGTTCCATGACCTGGTCGGCTGTGTTCAACAGTTGAAGCAGAAAGGTGCCGGTCGCGCGAACCAACGTGTCCTTGATCGTTACTGTGAGCCCACCAAGCTGCTCAGGACCAGGCAGTCGCGTGGAAAGCACCAACGTGTCGTTCGCTCCCCCGTAGATATCGTTCAGCGCATTGGGCAAGAGTGTGGCCGTTGCTTCTTGACCGGCCTTCAGGTCCAGTAAGAGGTGCGTAAGGCGCCTATCGACGCTATCCATACGGATCGTGAACGGTCGGTCGTTAGTGTCTGTCCTTACCGTGATCTGCTCGGCTTCAAGGTTCGCCAAGGGGCGCGTCGCCTGCAGAAGGATCTCTCCATCGCGCTGGGCTGCGACGGCCGCAACGTAGAAGGGCATCTTCTCGCGTACCCTGTAGGTCAGCGTATCCAGCACCGTTCCACCATCGCTCACTTCGAATGTCTGTCGGTCCAGGGCGGTGGTGTCGTTCGGCCAGCAACGCACACTGTCACCGGCGGCATTGGCCTCGATGCTCCAGCTCAGGGTGCTTCCGGTGCGGCCCAGGTCCCGGAGCTTTAGATCCGTCAAAGGCCTCGCCATCACCAACCGCCAGTCGCGATCCGGGCCCACGCGCTGATCCATCACCTGCTGTTGGTCGGGCTGCTCCAGGAACAGTCGGAGCAGTTGGTCGTTCGTGTCCGGCAGCACTACCGGCCCATCCCGAAAGGCCACCGCCTCGTTGGGCAGGTCGAACCGCAGGTTCGCGTTCTGGTCGCGCAGCCCGTTCAACGCGTAGCGCCCTTCCCGTAGGTGCCGCATGTGGAAAACGCCTTCTTTGTCCGTCCTGGTCGCATAGGCCGGTCGCCCCTCCCTCAGCCCGGCGCTATCACCTTCGGCGAATAAGAGCACATGCACGCTGGCAGCTGCTTTGCCACTGAACGCATCGACCACAAGTCCATCAACGAAAGCACTGTCCAAGTGCCCCCCCGTGGAGATGGTGTAGCTCAGGTCCTTTGCTGCGTTGCCTTCGGTAAGGTCCGCTACGGCATCGCCCAGGAAGAAGCTGTAGGTAGTGTTCGGCTCCAGAGGCTCTTTCAATTCGAGCACCACATCGGTGGCGCCTTGCACACGCACGTCCGGGAGCGTTGCAAGCGGAGGCGAGATCAGCAGTTGGTCACGCAGGCGACCCAGTTTCACACGCTCGTCAAAGTGCAGCACGATCCGTTGCCCTTGGAAACCGGTGCTCAGGTCAGCCGGTTCGGCAGAAAGTAGGGCGGGTGGTGTGATGTCCTTCTCCCCCCCACTGATGTCGCGCACCTGTGCGCATCCGGCCAACACCGGCAGCAGCAATGCGATCTTCCAGGTCCGCATCACTCGAACAGCGGCTCCAGCAAGGTGCATATCCGGCCAAGGGCGTGGGCGTCCACCTCGTTGAAGTCATCCATGTGCTCGCTATCAATGTCGAGCACTGCTGCGATGCGACCGCTCCGATCCCGGATGGGCACCACGATCTCGCTCTTTGACAACGGGCTGCAGGCGATGTGCCCCGGGAACTTGTCCACATCGGCCACGATCAGGGTCTTCTCATCTGCCCAAGCCGTACCGCAAACGCCTTTGCCATGGCCGATCCGACTGCAGGCCACGGGGCCTTGAAAGGGGCCGAGCACCAATTCGGCGCCCATCACCCGGTAGAATCCGATCCAATGCCAGCTGAAGGCCTGGCGCAATGCAGCGGAAACGTTGGCCATCGCGGCGATGAGGTCGTGTTCGTCGTTCAAGAGCTCGCGCACCTGTGGGTACAGGGCCGAATACACGGCCACACGATCGGTGGTCTGGGGAAGCTGCAAGGTCTCGGACATGGGGCGGCAAATCTAGCGGGCTTCGCAAAGGTCCTGCCGTTTCAAGCGAAGGCCACGGTGACCACGCTCACGCGAACCCCTGTTACCTTCTGGAGGGCACGCGCGCAGCCTTCCAGTGTAGCGCCGGTGGTCACCACGTCATCCACCAACAGGATATGCCGCCCTTCGAGGGCCCGAACATCGGACAGGTCAAAGGCCTCCTTCACGTTCAGCCACCGGTCCATGCGGCCTTTGCGGGTCTGGCTGGGGGTGCGCACCACACGCATCAACCGTTGCTGCGCCGGGGGCAGTCCCCAGACCTCGGTCATGCCGTCCACCAGCACCTGGCTTTGGTTGTACCCGCGCTGCCGCTCCTTGCGAGGGTGCAGCGGCACGGCTAACAGCAGGTCCACGGACCCGAACCGTGGGCAGGCCATAAGCTCTGTGGCCATGTGGCGGCCCAGCTCCAGCCCGATCTCCTTGTCGCCCTTGTACTTCAGGCGGTGGAGCATGTGCTGCACCATCCCTCCCTTGTCGAAGTGCAACAGAGCGGTCGCGGCCTCCAGTTCCAATTTGCCCCAGAACACCCGTTCCACGGGGTTTGTGGGGTCGCCGTGGAATCGTGTCAACGGAAGATCCTCCGTGCAGCTCAGGCACAGGGCCTTTTCCCGCGACATCAACGCAGCGTCGCAACCGGCGCATAAGCGTGGCAGAAAAAGGTCGACCACAGAGCCAACACCCTGGCTTATCGGGTGAACTACTTTGTTGAAAAGTGCGCCGTTATTGAAAGGTCCGGGCATGCGACCAAGATAACTTAGCCGCTCGCGATCAGCACCCTTTCGTCAGACCCTATTTCCTGCATGGAACAGCAACCCAACGCCCCCGAGTCCAAAGGCCGCTCCAATACCGCACTCCTCGCCTTGGTGGTGCTCCTGCTCATCAGCAATGTGGTGATGCTCTACCTGCTCATGCAGAAGAACAAGGACGTGCAGACCACCGGTCAGGAACTCGCCAAGGTGTCCAGCGACAAGGACAATGTGACCAAGTTGCTCGAGGATATGCTGGCGCAGTATGACACGCTCAACACGGACAACGAGCAGCTCCGTACGGAGATCAGCGCGCAGAAACAGCAGATCGAGGACCTGTTGCAGAAGGTGAAGAACGGCACCTACAGCCTGGCCCGCGCGGAAAAGGAGGTCACTACGCTCAAGAAGATCATGAAAGGGTATGTGTTCACGATCGACTCGTTGAACACCTTGAACAAGGAACTCACGGCCGAGAACCTGCAGACCAAGCAGCAGCTGGGTGAAGTGACCGGCCAAAAGGTGGCCTTGGAACAGCAGACCGAGGAGCAACGGGCGTTGATCGCCAAAGGGTCCATCCTGAGCGCCACCACACATACGGCCGGTGCGCTTTTCCTGCGCAACAATGGCAAGCAGGTCGACACCGATCGCGCCAGCAAGGCGGAGATGGTGAAGAGCTGCTTCGTGCTGGGAGAGAACCGCGTTACGATGCCGGGCAACAAGATGATCCACATGCGCATCATCAGCCCCGATGGCTCCGTGCTTCCCGCCGGTGACTCGGACAATCGCTTCACCTACAATGGTGTGCAGGGCGAGTACAGCGTGAAGCGTGAGGTGAACTACCAGAACCAACCGCTGGACGTGTGCATGTTCTACACCGCCACCGGCAAGCTGGCCAACGGGCAGTACATCGTGGAGCTCTACGAGTCCGGTGCATTGGTGTCGAAGACCACCTTCGACCTGAAGTGATCGCTGTTCCGGTCAGAAGAACGCCCTGACCTGTGCGCCGCCCACGTGAACGGTGGGGACCCCTTCGCTGCTGCGACCATTGTAGGTCAGATCAACCTGCAAGTGGTCGCTCAACCGCCGCTGGATGCCAAGGCTCCACGTGATGTTGGTGCCGGCCCGCAGGCCACCCAACATCTCGTTGCCGATCACCGAGTTCTCCGTGCCGTCGAAGGCGATGCCCACCAGATTCCCGTTCAGTTGAATGGTGCCCTTGCCTGCCGCGTTGAACCGCAGTTCAGCTCCCAGGTCCTGCAGTTCAGCCTGCTCACCACCCAGGTCGATGTCATTCAGTTTTCGGGTGAGCTTGTAGGTGAGCACCGCACGTAGCTTGGTTCCAGGCTGCCAGGTGAGGCGTGGCCGGATCGACTCTTGGTCCACCTTGAAGTTGCGCCCTTCGATCAGGTCACTGTTGCTGGTGGAACGCCCGCGTTCGCTCTCGATCTCCAAAGTCCAATGTCGCGTTGCATTCACTCGCAGCCGCAGCATGTTGCCTTCCCTCGTGCGCGATTCGTAGCCGTTCTGGAGCAGGCTCTTCGTGCGGTCGTTCTGGTAGGTGTGGTCCACGCTCCAGATCCTGCTGCTGCGGTCGTAGTAGAAGGTGTTGCGGACCGAACTGTTGAACGCTGTCAAGGCACTATCCAAGGGGTCCAGCTCGAATGGGTTGACGGCCTGACCCAGATCATCCGCGCCGGTCTTGCGGTCGGTACGGAAGGACGTGAGGTCGCTGAACTTCGCCACAAAGTGCCGCAGGCCTTTGGTGTCCTCCCAGACCGCCGCCGGGCGCAGGTCCAGTGAGGTGCTGAGCTGGTTGCTGAAGGTGCGCACGTAGTCGTTCGTCTGCACGAACACCCGGATGTGGTCCGCCTCATAGCCGAAGTTGGCCACCTCGAACTCGTTCAGTTCCTTGATCCCGTTGCCGTTGTAGTCGATCCAGATGTAGACCCCCTGGCCGGCCGGCACCTGCAGGTAGATGTACTCGCGCCGCTGTTCAAGACCACTGCCGAACTCGTAGAACATGTCCCAGTTCATGGCCCCTTTCCACAGGCTCAGGTCATAGTCCACGCGGGCCAGGTAGGTCTCTTCAGGCTTGGCAACAGTGATGGTGCTGTCCACGATCCGCAGCTCGCGGAAGGTGAAGGTGGTGCTCAGCCGGTTGCGTGGGTCCTTGGTCAGGTCGAGGGTGGCCCCATAGGCCGTGGCGACGGTGCTGGCGGAGAGCATGCCGTTCCGCAAACCCTTTTCATGCCGCTGCCCCCCCGAGAGCCGTACCCGTGTCTTGAAGCTGTCCGGGCTTTGCACGAAGAGCTCCCAATCATGGAACTGATAGCTACCGGCCAGCAAGGAGTCCGAGCCTTGGGCCATGAACAGGTTGTGTTCCTGCTCGCTCTTTATACCCACGGCCAGGTCGCGCATGCGGTGGCGCAACAGGCCACGGTGCCGGAGGAACTGGGTGCGGCGTGGGTCGGTGGTGCTGAGCAGGCTGGCTTCCCCGACAAGGTCCCATCGGCCTAGATGCAGATCGCTCTCCAAGCGTTCGCGCCACCCGCTGTACCGGTCGCGCACCTGAAAAGTGTTGGCCGTGAGACGGGCGTAACCACCGCGGTAGCTGCGCACCCCCACCCCGACATTGGCCAGCAGTTGGTCACCGTCCAAGGCGATGCCCAAGGCGTTCCAGTTCCGCTCGAATTCCACCGCGCGGTAGCGTTCCACATACTTGAAGTCGCGCCCAAGCAGCTCGTTCTCGGTGGTCAGCTCCATACGCCAGGTGCTGTCCTTGGCGGAAAGCGGTATCTGGTGAACCCCTCCAAGCCGGAACGCCGGAGCCTTGTTGTCTTCGTTGCCAATGGAGGAGAAGGTGTTCACATCGTTGTTGCTCAAGGCGATCTCTGCGGAAGCCTTGGTGCGGGTGGAAAAGCGGTGTTCGGCGCCCAAGGCCAGTACCTGTTGGGCCCTCGGTGCGATCAGGATCCGCAAGGGTGCACTGTCACCACGTCGTATAACGTTCCCGTCGATCGTGTCCGGTGCCACCCAGCGGAACACCCGGCCGTTCGGAGAGAAGCTGTCCTGCACGTAGTCGCCGTTGCCGGTCCCGACCGTGGTGAAGGTGAGCCGGTAGAAGGCGCTGTCCGGAGAGGTGTTGTAGACGTACACCGGATCGTAGCCCAACGAATCGCGCTTGGCATAGAGGACCTCGTTCGCGCTGTAGGCCACCGTGTCGACCCCTGGTGTGGCGGCCGCCAACGGGTCATCGCCCGCATCGGTCAGCACGGTGCGGTCCGAAGGGCTCAGCTCCTGTTGCAACGGCTGGTTGCGGTGGTCCTGTTCGGTGTACAGGTTGAAGTGGACATCGGTCTTGGCGAAGGAGCGATCAAAGGAGGCGCGCAGCAGCGAGCGCACGTAGTTCTTCTCACTGTATTGGAACTCGACGACGATGCGGCGGTCCTTGGTGATGAGGCGCTTGGCCGTGAAGGTGACCTCGGCGGTGTTGTAGTCGATCACGTAGTCGTTCTCCTGCCCGCGTGAAAGCTGAAGCCCATCGATGAACACACGCTCGGTGCCGCTCAGTACGATGATGAAGCTCTCTCCCGCATCTCCCCGCAGTCTGTAGGGGCCCTGCACGCCTTCCGTGCCTTGGATCAGGTTGCGTGCGAACTTGCCCTTGCTCACCGCCGCGCTCACCCCTAGCTGCCCGTTCGGCTTGTCCACCGGCCCCAGCTTCGTGCCATAGCTCAAGCCTTTGGCCTTCTTCAGGTAGGTGAGGAAATGGCTGTTCGGGCGCTGTAGCACGAAATCCCCTGCTACGAGCTCCTGCCGGTCGTCGAACAGCTTGATGAAGACCTGATCGAAGTCCTGTAGCTCCAGGGTGTTCCCCCCCACTTGGATCGGAATGTTGTTGTCGGTGATGGAGGCCAGTATACTGATCCGGTCCGTGAGCCTGCCGCTGAGCTCCAGGTTCAGGGTGCTGTTCACCGAAAGGTCCTGGTTGTTCCCCGCGAGCACCCCGCGTGAAATGCTGCCGCTCTTGTTCAGCCCGCTGATCCCGAAGGGGTCCTCCGTGCTGCTTGACGGCGAATACTTGAAGGGGTCCGGCCTGTCCCCGGAGAGTTTCGTCAGTCGGTCCGGGTCCTTGTGCCGATAAGTGCCGCTCAGCAACAGGGGCAGGGCCCGCCACCGTGCGGTGAGCGTATCTGTTAACGCTGGGTCCTTCCGTACGAGCCAGGCGCCATAAGGGTCCAGTGTGTACGCCGACGTCCCGACCTGTGCGTTCTCGTTCCATAAGGAGAAGCTGCCTGGCGCGATGCTCAAGCTGTCCAGCCGGATGCTATCGCTTTTGAAGACCACTTGGGCCACACGCAGGTTGCTGCCGAACTGACCATGGACATGGACGGCCATCAACCCCACGGCAAGCAACATCAGGGTGCGGACCCTGAAAGGTGGCGTGGTGTTGGGCGGAGTGGGTTCGGCCACCGGAGGGTCGCGTCGCAAGGGCTTGAAAATTATCCCAATGCGATCCAGTGTGCCGAAGATGTCCATCAAGAGCGCCATGTTCGTAACGCCACAGTGGCGCTCCTGTTGCCCGCAAGGGTCCCGGATACATTTGGTCCGCTCCACATGCGCTCCTTTCTGCCTTCCGCTCTGGTCCTGTCATTTCTGCTCGCAGGCTGTGGAGGGGCGGAGGCCCCTTCGGTGATCACCAGCAAGGGCGGACGGCACTACGGGGGCATCTTCAATTGGAACGAGGCCGGAACCCTCAGGAGCTTGTTCCCGCTGAGCCTGGCCACCACGGCGGAGTTCAGGGTGGCTTCACTCGCCTTCCAAGGCTTGGTCCGCTTCGACCCGAACGACCTCTCGGTAAAGCCTTGTCTGGCAGAGCGTTGGGAGGTCGATCCTACGGGGACGGTCTACACGTTCACGCTCCGGGAAGATGTTCGATTCCACCCCGATTCCACCGCTGCTAAAGAAGATCTACGGCCCTTACTGGCGGAGGATGTAGTGACCTGCTTCCGTAAGCTATGCACGGCCGCACCGGAGAACCAGATGTTCTGGTTGTTCCAAGGCCGTGTAAAGGGTGCCGATGAACATTATGCGGCCTCGCTCCGAGGCGAGGCTCCGGGTGGATTGCCAGGTATCACTGCGGTCGACGAGCACACGTTGAGGGTCGAACTCGTCTCCCCTGAGCCGCTCTTCCTGCAAGTTTTGGCGCACCAAGGCTGCTGGATCTATGGCGACCGCCCCCGTTCCGCCCGGCGCATTTCGTCCCTGGCACAAGGTACCGGACCGTTCGTGCTCCGCCAGACGGGTGACGATGGCCCTTTGGTGTTCGAACGCTTCGCCCACTATTGGGAGAAGGACCAGTACGGCAATGCCCTACCCTACTTGGATGGTGTGCGGGTCACCTTCGACCACGACAAGTCCCATGAGCTGGATGAGTTCATCGCCGGTCACCTGTCCCTGATGGTGGACCCCCCCGTTGAACGCTTGGGTGAATTGGTGGCTCCCGCACAGGTCGGAGGTGCTGCACACCCTTTCGTGGTGCAGCGGCTACCCGGCCTCTCGGTCCAGTTCTACGGCTTCAACGCGCTGCGACCACCGTTCGATGATGTGCTTGTCAGGCGTGCTTTCGCCCTAGCGATCGATCAAGGTTTTCTGGCCGACAGCGTGCTGAAGGGTGCTGCGGTCCGCTCGGAGCATGGGGTCGTGCCGCCGGGCATGAACGGCTATCCCGAGGAGCTCGTGTCCGGCCTTGCGTACGACCCGGACAGTGCGCGCGAGCTGCTTGCTCTGGCTGGTTACCCCGGTGGCAAGGGCTTTCCCACGGTGCGAATTCAGGTGAACAACGATGGCTTCGGATATGGGCGTGTCGCGGAAGCGGTGCAGACCATGATCGAACGGAACCTGGGCATAGGCCTCCTTATTTCCGTACTTCCAGTGGATCAACACTACGATCGTGTGGACCTCGGTCAGGCCCAGCTATGGCGTCAAGGCTGGTCCGCCGATTATCCTGATCCGGAGAACTTCCTGGCCTTGTTCTATGGCCGTAATGCCGTGCTGGACCCCACCCTGCCCAGCGCCTTGAACACCACCCGCTACCACAATGCTCGATTCGATTCGCTGTTCCTGGCCGCGCGTGCCGCTCCGGACCATGGGACACGCATGCGGCTGCTGGCCCAGGCGGAGGATCAGGCCATGGAGGATGTCACCGTTGCGCCATTGTACTTCGAACGCACGGTGCGTCTTCTCCAGCCTTGGGTGCAGGGCATGCCCATCAACGCCATGGACCTGCGCTACTTGGAAGGTGTGTGGTTCGACCCTGCCGAGCGGAACTAACGGGGCGATCGCTCCAGTTCCTGGTGTACGAGCTGTTTCACCAAGGGCATGAACGTCTCTATATGAGGAAGGCCGATCTCCGCCTCGAACACGAAGGTCGCCGGGTTCGGAAGTTGGCGCACCCGACGAACCAGATCGGACTTGATGTGCTCGTAGGTGTTCGCCAAGCTGACCTGATAAGAGTCCAGGTAACGGGTCCGCACACTTTGGTACTGCAGGCCTTCCGCGGTACCATGGAACAACGGGACGCGGTATTCATACACGCGCGCCTCCCGTCCCTGGCGTAGCAAGAGGTAACCTTCATGGGTGTGGATCGGCAGAAGTCCGACCGGGCTGAAGTGAATGCGCGAGGAAAGGGAGCGACGCAATTCCCTGCCTTCATCAAGCATGACCCTGAGCTCGGGAAGAGCGAAGTCGATCACGTCACGGATCACATTCAACAGCTCGCTTTCCTGCGCCTTGGCGCGAACGAGCTCCGCTCGTTCCAGGTCCACGCCGATCACCTCTCCGCCAAGGGCTTCGTTCGTGCTCTGGAGGTGCTGTTGTAGCTGCGTGAGCCGCTTGGCATGCGCCCAAAGTTCGTCAAGGTGCGGGTACAACTTCCGCTCGCTGAAACGGGCCTCTACGCGCTGTAGATAACCCAGCAGCACGTATTGCTTCAGCTCCAGATCGAATCCGGGGGCCAGGAGCCAATCCTGTTCAAGTCCGTGTTCAGTTCCTGTTGCCATCCTCACCAAGGAACGCAGTGTTCAAAAAAAGGTTGCGTGTCCAGGGCTGATACCCCCGCGACCATGGCACCTTTGAGGCTTAGAAAGCCCCGTTCCACCATGCCCAACGCCAAGGCCCTCGTTCAGATCCTCCTTCCCGCTCTCTTCTTGTTCGGTTGTGTTCCTGCTCGAAAATACGAAGAGTCACAGGCGAAGTTGGCGGAGATGAAGGCCAATGAGGCGAGCGCGCTGACCAAGGCGGAACAGGCCACCGCCTCACTAGCAGAGCTCACAGCGCAGCATGAAGCCCTTGAGGCGCAGATGCATAAGCTGCAAGCCGATACGGCTAAGCTGGGGACCGAGCACCGCGAGTTCGTCCGTAAGTATGACAAGCTGAACGAGCTGAACAACGAGCTGCTGGACAAGTACGCCAAGCTCATGGATGGCGATCGCTCGGAGAACAGAAAGCTGCTGACCGATCTGGAGACCGTGCGGCTCAACCTGATGGGGAAGGAGGATTCCCTAGCGGGTCTTGGCCGGTCCCTGGCGGAGCGCGAAGCCAAGTTGGCCGAACTGCAGGCCGAGCTGTCCAAGAAGGACCAGGCCATGAAAGGCATCAAGGAGCGTGTTTCCAAAGCCTTGGTCGGCTTCGAGGGCAAGGGCCTTACCGTTCAGCAGCGCGAAGGCAAGATCTACGTCAGCCTGGAGAACAAGCTCCTGTTCCCCAGCGGCAGTACTGTCGTGGACCAGCAGGGTCGTGATGCCCTCCAGAAGCTGGCAAAGGCCATTGAGAACGAGAAGGACCTCAACATTCTGGTGGAGGGCCACACCGATACGGACAAGGTGCTGCCCGGAGCTTCCTACAAGGATAACTGGGACCTGAGCGTAATGCGGGCCACCAGTGTCGTGCGCATTCTCCAGGAGGGTACCAGATTGGACCCCAAGCGCGTGACCGCTGGTGGGCGGGGGGAGTACATCCCGCTGGACCCGAACGACAAGGCGAAGAACCGCCGCATCGAGATCATTCTGGCGCCCGACCTTCGCGAGCTGTATGACCTGGTGAAGGACTGAGCGTTCCGCTCAGGACATGGAGCGCTCCGCCAACTGCGTCGTGAGCCAACTGCGCGCATCCGTATCCATGAGGAACACGCTGGTGTTGAACTGCTGTGGGAAGTAGGCGAAGAACAGCCCTGCCATCCGTTCGTTCAACGTGCTACCTGCGGCAATGGCCAGGGCCTTCGTGCAGTTCTCAAGGCCCCGTCCGAGGTAGTGGTCCTTGGTCATCACGTCCAGATCGAAATCCACTTCAGGAGGAAAGATGCCCAGAATGGCCGTGGACCTGCCGGGGCACATGCGTTGACGCTCCTGCAGGATCTCGTCGATCCCATGTACGTCGATCTTCTGGTCCGGCTTGAAGCGGACTTCCATCAGGTCGGGTGATACTTGTTCCAGCGTGGCAAGGCGCGTTTCGATCAGCATGTTCATCGGAGAGATGGGGAGTTTGCAAACTTAGACCGTATGCACGCATACAGGTCACGTTCCGGAACACGAACACCCGAAAAGTCGCGGCTTAATTCGCTGACGATCAATAAGATGCAGTTGTGATAGGAAGTCCTTGGACCCTATGCGAAGCGTTCGCTTTGGGGCGAACCGTTACCTATGACCCCGATCAGATGGTCTTGGAGAACACAGGGCCGCTTGGTCCTTGAGTGCTCATTCGCGGGTCGATCGCCATGCATACGTTGCGCACGCATGGATGCCCTTCATCGGTGATCCGGACCTGGGTGCCTTCCACCACAACGATCCCATCGCTGGCCAGGGCGGCCAACTCGTGCTTAACCCGATCACGGTCCCACCCCAGGCGTTTCAGGTCGGTGGTCGAACGGCACATGAGGTCGAGGATCAGCTCGCGGACCACCAGGTCCTGATCTGAAAGCACATGACCACGGAAAATGGGTAGTTCGTTCCGACCGAGGCTGTTCAGGTAGTCCTCCACCACCTTCAGGTTCTGCGCGTAAGCGGTCCATGCGTCGCTGATGGAGGAGACGCCAAGCCCAAGGAGCAGCTCTGTTCGCACAGGGGTATAGCCCATGAAGTTGCGGTGCAGTGTGCCGTTGCGCATGCTGGCGTGCAGGGCTTCCCCGGGCAGCGCGAAATGGTCCATGCCCACCTCCTCATAGCCCGCCTCTTCCAGAAGGGTGCGGCCGAGCTCATACAAAGCGCGTTTCTGCGCCTCCGCAGGCAGGTCCGCTTCCGTGTAGCGGCGTTGGCCAGGCTTGATCCAAGGCACATGGGCGTAGCTGTAGAACGCGATCCGGTCCGGCCGCAAGGCCAAGGTGCGTCCCATGGTTAGCCGGATGCTCCGCTCGGTCTGCAACGGCAGACCGTAGATCAGGTCGGCGTTGATCGACCGGTAACCCATGTGCCGTGCATCATCGAACACACGCTGCACCTCCCCGAACGCTTGCACCCGGTTGATGGCCACTTGGACCCGTGGGTCGAAGTCCTGAATGCCAATGCTCACACGGCGGAAACCGAGGTCGTACAGCGTGCGCAAGTGTTCCTTGCTGGTGCTTCGCGGGTGACCTTCGAAGCCCAGTTCTGCGTCGGACGTGAGCGAACAGCCTTCAAGCAGACCGTTCACCATTCGTGCCAGTTGGTCCGGAGCGAAGAAGGTAGGAGTGCCCCCGCCAAGGTGGAGTTCCCGGATGCGCGGCACCGTCTTGAACAGCTCCTTGTACAGCCGCCATTCCTGGAGCACAGCGTTGATGTAAGGCGCCTCAACGCCGTGGTTCACGGTGATCCGAGTGGTGCATCCGCAGTAGGTGCAGAGGCTCTCGCAATAGGGCAGGTGCACATACAGACTGATGCCCTGTTCCGCATTGCTCCGGTCGAACGCCGCAGTGACATGCTCTTCCCATGTGTTGCGGGAAGGCGCGTCGGTCCAATGGGGTACGGCCGGGTAGCTTGTGTACCGGGGGCCGGGAACGTTGTACTTGCGGAGCAGGACCGGATCCATGCCGCAAAACTGTGCTGCTCTGGCCCGCCGCTGGATGATGCTCGTCAGGTGTTCCATGCGGGATGTGACCTGTAGTTGAGCAACTTCGTTGCCGCATGAAGGACCTTTTGGTGATCGCCCCGGGATTCCCGAAGGATGAAGCGGATGATGGCTGCATACCGCCGCTCCAAGCCTACATCAAGGCTTACACGCTGCGGCATCCAAAGGCTTCGGTCCGCGTGATCGCCACACAGTATCCGTTCCACCGAAAGCCGTATGCCTGGCACGGTGTGCAGGTGCACCCCTGTGGCGGTGCGAACCAACGATGGGCCAAGCCGCTGGCCTGGCAGCGCGCCGTTTCGATCGGCGCTCGGCTTTATCGTGAGCGGCCGTTCCAACGCGTGCACAGCTTCTGGCTCGGTGAGTGTGCATGGATCGGCAAGCGACTGTCTTGGCGAACCGGGGCCTCGCACGTGCTAACGCTCATGGGTCAGGATGCCCGTGATGAACACAATTGGTGGCGCGTGGTGAAAGGGGGCGCCAGTAAGAACGTGGTGTTGAGCGAACGGCATGCGGAAGCCTTCAGCACCATGAGCGGCCGGCCACCTGATGCCATCATTCCCTGGGGACTTGATCCACTGGATGCATCCTCGGGGACCAAGCGGGACATCGATCTGCTTTTCGCAGGCTCCTTGATCCCCGTGAAGCGACCGGAACTGTTCATTGAACTCGTCGCACGGATCGTGCAGCACCGACCGGTGAAAGCCGTGATGGCGGGCGCCCGGATCCCGGTCGGCAATGCGCACGTGGACGGCCTCGTAGTGGGAGCGGGACTCGCAGACAGCATTGATGTTCTTGGGGAGGTGCCTCGCGCTGAAATGCTCAAGCTGATGGCCCGCAGCCGCGTACTGGTGCATCCTTCGCGCTATGAGTCACAGGGCTATGTGTTCCTGGAAGCGCTCATGCAAGGCATGTCCGTCGTTTCCTATCCCGTTGGCATCGCATCCCCCAGCGAGCGTTGGAGCGTGGTATCGGATCCCGAAGCCATGGCCACCGCCGTCGAAGCGCTCCTCTCCAAGCCCGTTCCGCAGAGCGCATGGATCGGCTTTACGATGGATGACACCCTTGCAGCCTACGACCGGATCTTCGATCAGCCCAAGACCCCAAAGCCATGAGCAGACCCCATATCGCGATCATTGGAGGAGGTCCGGCAGGGCTCATAGCAGCGGATGTGCTCGCGAATACCTGCGAGGTTCATCTGTATGAACAGGCCCGCACCGTGGGCCGAAAGTTCCTCGTGGCCGGGGAAGGAGGACTGAACATCACCAATCGTGTCGAGGGGGAGGAGATGCTTGGGCAGTATGCCCCGAAGGACCGCATGCGCCCGATCCTGGCGGCTTTTGGTCCTGCTGAACTGCGTGCCTGGCTTGCCGAGCTTGGTGTTCCGACCTTCATCGGAAGCAGTGGCAGGGTGTTCCCGGAGAAGGGCATCAAGCCCGCTGAGGTGCTGAAGGCGATCGTCGACAGGCTTACCGCGAAAGGAGTTCAACTGCATGTGCAGCACACGTTCGTTGGCTTCGATGCCGTCGCGCGACCGCTCGTCGAGCGCAATGGGCAGCAGGTCGTGATCGAAGCGGAGAATTACCTCTTTGGGTTGGGTGGAGCTTCATGGGCGAAGACCGGATCAACAGGAGATTGGACAGCGTATTTCCAGGCCTTGGGTGTCCGAACAATTCCCTTTGCGGCCAGCAACTGCGGCGTGGAGCTTGTCATGCCGGAAGCCTTGCGTGTGCATGTCGGCAAGCCGTTGAAGAACATCCGCATAACTGCTGGAGACCGCAGTGTGAGGGGCGAAGCCACACTGACCGAGCATGGACTGGAGGGTAACGCGGTGTACCCGGTCGTGCCTGCGATCCGCGAGGCCCTGGCGCGTGGGCAGGAAGCCACGCTGATCATCGACCTCAAACCCGATCTGACCGAAGCTGAGCTCGAACGCAGACTGGCCGGTGCGGCTTGGAAGGAGCGTATGGCGACCGTGAAATTGGACCGGGTGCAGGTAGCACTGCTAAAGGCCTTCACGCCGATGCACAGGTTCATCGATGGGTCCACGCTCATTTCGGATGTGAAGCAGCTGCGCGTTCCGGTCCGCGCGCTGCGCCCGATCGACGAGGCCATCAGCACGGTCGGTGGCATTCCATGGGATGAACTGAACGATGACCTCTCGCTGAAACAGTACCCACGGATCTTCGTCGCTGGGGAGATGGTGGACTGGGACGCACCGACCGGGGGCTTCCTGTTGCAGGGCTGCTTCTCAACAGGCCGGCTCGCCGCTTCGGCCATCCAGCATGCCTTGACGAAAGGCCGATCGACGACCTGAAAGCCTCAGTGCGCCACCACCACGCGCTGCCGCAGATCACCGACCTGCAGCACATAGACGCCACTAGGAAGCTGGCTCACATCAAAGCTGATGCGCGTGCGGTTCGAACTTGTTGCAACGATGGTCCGGCCCTGGAGGTCGCAGAGCTGTAGGCGGACGTTCGTCCGTTCTTCAGGCAGAAGGACCATGAGCTCATCCGAAGAAGGGTTCGGGAAAACGGTCAACGGTTGCACCTCGGAGCCGGTCGCGCCGATGCTCATGGCCAGGGCGCAGCTCGGTCCCGGCGTGGGGAAATAGCCGATCGTATCAAGCCCGAAACAATACAAGGTGTAGCCACAGTCGAAGAAGTTGGAGACCGGCTCGAAAAGCCCATGCATGGACCCGATGCCCTCGATCAAGTAGGGCGACCAACTGTTGGCCAAGGCAAAGCGGTGCCGCCATTCGGTGCCGACCAAGATGCTGTCGACGGCCGTTACGGTGATGTCCGTGTTCCAGTTGGTGAACGATAGGGGCAATGTGTCACCCACGGCCAGGTCGAAGTCGTGCAGCAATTCGTCGGTGCTTCCTTCCCATTGCCTGAGCGTCCGCCCATCCTGCCTGACCAGCCCCATCAAGTAAGGAGTGTAAACGGATGTGCCTGTGCAGATCGGTGGGGGTGGGGGTGGTCCGCCCTGCCATTGGTAGCTGATGGAGCCAGAGCGCATTACCCTCGCATAGGTGGTCCCGTTGATCACCGAATCGCCATCCACATAGTAGTTGTAGGTGTCGTTGGCTATGCAGTAGCCTGTGCCTCCACCACCTCCGGCGTTGCACATCGAGGTGATGTTCCATATCGGGTCATTGCCGAGGTAGTCGTTCTGGGCGGATACAGCTATCGGCAACAGAAGTGCAAGGGGTAGAAGGTGACGCATGGGATGGTGATCGGTTGTTCAAGGTAGACGTTCGACCCGAGGGTTTTGCTGCCTGTCGTGATTGCTCGATGTTCTTCCCAGTAGACCCTATTGTGACATTGCAGCGCGTCGAGCGCCGGTTCACTCGTCCGGGCCAGGGATCCACTCGCCGAAAAGGCTGTGGGTAGGATGAAGCGGGAATTTCGACTGCCGATCCGGGAAATGCGCTGGACCGTGCCGCCGTTTCCGACGATGAAAGCTCTCTGGAACCTTAGGGGGACGCTGGACTCGCGTATGTTCCCGGGCCTAGTATTGCGCCGTTCATCGACCCTGCCTGGTCGACGGACCGGGTCGGAACCGTGCTCCGGACCGTGACACTGCACCCGCCACCATCCACTTGAAACCTGCCACAGCCATGCGTCGATCCATCCTGCTCGTCTGGACCCTGCTCCTCGCCTTCGGTACTTGGGCACAGACCAGCTCCGAACGTGCTGCGGTCCAGCTCTGGGCCACGGTCCAGGCCTCCCCGGCCAGCATCACGCTGAATTGGACATCGCTGTCCAGCACCACGTCCATCACTGTGAAGCGGAAACTGCGCTCAGCCAACTCATGGTCGGCATTGGCCTCCCCTGCTGCTTCCGCCACCCAATACGTTGACAACACCGTTACTGTAGGCACAGCCTATGAGTATCAGGTGGTCAGGGTATCGGCGGGGGTTACCGGAACGGGCTACCTGAACACAGGCGTTCAGGTGCCGGCCGTGGACCAGCGGGGCAAGATCCTCTTGTTGGTGGACAACACCATGGCATCACCGCTGGCCAACGAGCTTGCCCAGTTGCAAAAGGATCTGAAGGCCGATGGTTGGGGTGTGTTGCGCAGTGATGTGAGCCGCACGGCTTCTGTTTCCAGTGTGAGGAGCACGGTCCTTACCCAGTACAACACGGACCCTACCAATGTGAAGGCCGTTTTCATCATCGGGCACGTACCGGTGCCCTATTCAGGCAACCTGGCCCCTGATGGACACAGCACCCACCAAGGGGCTTGGCCGTGCGATGCCTACTACGGCGAACTTAACGGTACTTGGACGGACAACAGCGTGAACGCCACTGGTGCCTATCCCTTGAACGTGAACGTGCCCGGGGATGGCAAATTCGATCAATCCGACCTGCCTTCGGCCATGGAGCTGCAAGTGGGCCGGGTGGACATGAGCGCGTTGCCTGCCTTCAGCCAGTCCGAGACCGAACTACTTCGGGCCTACCTGAACAAGGCGCACAGCTACAAGGTCAAGGGCTACTCGCCAACGGTGCGCGGTCTTATGTTCGACAACCTCCAGTGGGTGGCCAATCCGCTTGCTGCCAGTGGGTGGAGGAGCATGGGCCCGCTTGTGGGACCGGCGAACGTCACAGCGCCCTACCAGTACGGTCCGGCCTTCCACACCATGGTGAACGGCCAGAGCTACCTGTGGACCTATTCCAGCGGTGGCGGTCTGCAGGCCGTAGCAGGGAACACCCTCACCTTCAACGGGGCCGATAACATCGGAACCACACAGGACATCGCGGCTGCGGCCGGTGGCTTCGATGGCGTGTTCAACATGGCCTTCGGCAGCTATTTCGGCGACTGGGATAACACGAATAACTACCTCCGCGCACCGCTGGCCAACGGTGATGCGCTCACCAACGTGTGGTCCTCCATTCCTGCGTGGTATTTCCACCACATGGGCATGGGTGAGCCTATCGGTACCAGTGTGCTGGCCACAATGAACAACACGGGCCTCTACACACCCCTCACTGATGGATGGCAGGGGACGATCGGCCGGGTGCACCTCGCACTCATGGGCGACCCCAGCCTCCGCCAAGGCATGGTGGCCCCCCCTGGTCCGTTGACCGTGACCAACTCCGGAGGAACGGCATCGTTCAGCTGGTCGGCCTCGCCCGACGCCGTGCAGGGTTACTACCTCTATCAACTCGATGCTGCCGGGGTGAGCACACGCATCGTTCCAACCCTGATCACAGCGACCAACTATCAAAGCGCTACCATTCCTTACGTCAGCGGACGTGAGTACATGGTGCGTGCCGTGAAGCTCCAGACCTCCACCAGTGGCAGCTATTACAACCTCTCCCTGGGTGTGCTGGCATCAACGACGGGAGGTGTGACCACCGATTGCCAAGGCGTGGCCGGTGGTTCGGCCCTTCCGGGAACTTCCTGCAACGACGGGAATGCTTGCACCACCAACGATACTTGGAATGCCAGCTGCCAATGCGTGGGCACGAGCATCAGTCCGGTCGCGACCATCACCGCTTCGGGCTCCACTTCGTTCTGCACGGGCGGAAGCGTGGCGCTCTACGCCAACACGGGTACGGGCCTCAGCTACCAATGGCGCAACAACGGCACGAACATCAGTGGTGCCACGGGTACCAGCTACACGGCTACCGCAGCAGGGAGCTACACCCTGGTGGTGAGCACCGGCGGATGTTCCACGATCTCGGCGGCCACGGTCGTATCAACGGGAGCTGGTCCTACGGCCACCTTCACTACTTCCGGCACCACCTCGTTCTGCTCAGGTGGAAGCGTGACCTTCAATGCCAACACCGGCACAGGCCTCTCATACCAGTGGAAGAAGAACGGCGTGAACCTCAGCGGAGCCACGGCCAGCAGTTACACGGCGACAAGCTCCGGTAGCTACACGGTGGTCGTCACCAGCACGGGTTGTTCCTCCACCTCGGCGGCGTCCACTGTTACTGTGGGTGCGGGTCCTGCAGCAACCGTCAGCACAACGGGCACCACCACCTTCTGTTCCGGGGGCAGCGTGACCCTGACCGGGAACACCGGCACCGGCCTTACCTACCAGTGGCAAAAGAACAGCGTCAACATCAGTGGCGCCACGTCAAGCAGTTACACTGCCAACGCTTCCGGCAGCTACGCTGTGGTGGTGAGCAGCAGTGGTTGCTCCACTGTCTCTGCGGGCACCAACGTCACTGTGAACGCTGGCCCCACGGCCACGATCTCTGCACCGGGCGGCACTTCCCTTTGCGCGGTGAGCAGCCTGACGCTCAGTGCGAATACCGGCACGGGCTTCACTTACCAGTGGCGCAAGAACGCCGTGAACATCAGCGGCGCGACCGCAAGCACTTACGCCGCGACCACCACGGGTAGCTATACGGTGGTGGTGAGCAGCAACGGCTGTTCCACGGTCTCGGCAGCTACCACCATCACGTCCGGAACGTCCTTGACGGCCACGGTAACAGCATCGGGAACTACTTCGTTCTGCTCCGGTGGAAGCGTGACGTTGAGCGCGAACACCGGCACGGGCCTTACCTACCAGTGGCGCAACAATGGCACGAACATCAGCGGCGCCACGACGAGCACCTATGCGGCCACGGCGTCAGGCAACTACAGTGTTGTATTGAGCAACGGCGGATGCACGGGCACTTCAGCTGCGACGACGGTGACGGTGGGTGCCGGCCCCACGGCCACGATCACCGCTTCGGGCTCCACTTCGTTCTGCACGGGCGGCAGCGTCACCTTGACCGCCAATGCCGGCACCGGTCTTACCTATCAGTGGAAGAAGAACGGCACCAACCTGACCGGCTCCACAACAGCAAGCTATGTGGCCAACAGCGCAGGCACCTACACCGTGCAAGTGAGCAGTGGTGGTTGTTCGACGGTCTCTGCCGGCACTGTCGTCTCCATCGGCACGGGCGCCTCGGTCGTGATCGGCACTACCGGCTCCACATCGTTCTGCGCAGGCGGAAGTGTGGCCCTGATCTCCACGGCGCCTGCTGGATCCACCTGCCAGTGGCGCAACAATGGGGTGAACATCTCTGGGGCGACAAGCACCAGTTACACGGCCACCGCCAGTGGTAGCTACACGCTTGTGATGGGCAGCGGCGGATGCACCTCCACCTCGAACGGGGTCAACGTCACCGTTGCAGCGGCACCCACCATCAGCTGCTCGGCCAACGCCACTACAGGTACGGTCTCCGTGACCGCAACGGGTGGCGCGGCGCCCTACAGCTACTCTTGGAACACGTCCCCTACGCAGTACGTTTCCTCGGCGGCGGTATCTACGTCCGGCACGTACACGGTCACGGTAAGCGGATCGAACGGTTGCTCCTCGGTGTGCTCCACAGCGATCACCATGTCGGATCCTTGCGCCGGCACACGTACGGAGACGCAGGCCACTTGGGGCGCTACGGCGGCCTCGGGCTCGGCTTCCAATTACCTCACGAGCAACTTCGCAGCGGCCTTCCCTGCAGGTGTCTCCATCGGTTGCACGCGTGTGCTTCGCCTTACCACAGCTGCAGCAGTGATCGCTTTCCTGCCTGCTACGGGTGCTGTGGCCGCATTGCCCCAAGGAACGCTCACCAACCCGACCAGCAGCTACACCAACCAATTCGCTGGTGAGCTTGTGGCACTGAAGATCTCTACGAGGCTCGATGAGCTTAACGCGGCTTTCTCCTCCTCCACGGTGCTGCTGAAGGACATGGTGATCAACACCGGAACCTTCAACGGATGGACCGTACAGCAATTGATCGACGAGGCGGACCGCAAGATCGGGGGGTGCACCAGCTACTATACCCGCGCTTCGTTGAACTCGGCCCTGATCTCGATCAATACCGGCTATGCAGGTGGTACAACAGCCAGCGGATTCCTTAAGTGCCCCAATGGCACCCGTTCGATGGAAGCGACCGCCACCGCCGAACCACTACCTGCTTTCTCGCTGCGCGTGTTCCCCAACCCGACCAACGGTCCCACTACCTTGGAGATCGAACTGCCGGAAGAGCTGGAGGAATCCCTGATGCTCGAGGTGCGCACCATGCAAGGCGTGCTCGTTCACCAGCAAGTCCTTACGCCCGCAGGTACCCTGATGCAGGTGCAATGGGATGCCACAGGCCGGGCCGCAGGACTTTACATCTGCACAGTGCGTTCCGAGTCCGAAGGGGCTGCTGTGGCCCGCGTGATGGTGCAATAGTCTTTCCTTGTTGCTGAGCGCCGGGGTTTCCAAGTGGAGCTCCGGCGCTTATCGTACAGGCCTTATGTCCCGCTACCCGAACAGGTGTGAAAGTACCTCGTTCACCTGGCCCACCTGCACCAGCTCAATGCCTTTGGTGGCGGCGATGCCCTTGGTGCCTTTGGGGATGAAGATGCGGCTGAAACCCAGCTTCTCCGCTTCGGCGATGCGCTGCTCGGTGCGGGTCACGGGGCGGATCTCGCCGCTGAGGCCCACCTCTCCGCAGAACACGGTTTCCATGGGGATGGCGATGTCGGCGTTGCTGCTGAGCACAGCGCACACCACGGCCAGATCGATCGCCGGTTCTTCCACGCGGAAGCCACCTGCCAGGTTCAGGAACACGTCCTTTTGTCCCAAGCGGAAGCCGCAGCGTTTCTCCAGCACGGCCAGCAGCATGTTCATGCGACGCAGGTCGAAGCCGGTGGCGCTGCGTTGCGGGGTGCCGTACACCGCGCTGCTCACCAAGGCCTGCACTTCGATCAGGAGCGGTCGTTGTCCTTCCAAGGTTGCGCTCACGGCCACGCCGCTGGGTCGTTCGCGCCGGTCGCCGAGCAGCACTTGGCTGGGATCCTCCACGGCGGCCAGACCGGTGCCGTGCATTTCGTAGATACCCAGCTCGTTCGTGCTGCCGAAGCGGTTCTTCAATGGTCGCAGCAGGCGGTACGCATGGTCGCGGTCGCCCTCGAACTGCAGCACACAGTCCACCATGTGCTCCAACACCTTAGGCCCCGCGATGAAACCATCCTTGGTGATGTGGCCGATGAGCACCATGGGGATGTCGGTGGCCTTCGCGAAGCGCATGAGCTCCGCCGTGCATTCGCGCACCTGTCCCACGCTGCCGGGGCTCGCTTCCAGGGTGGCGGTGTGTAGCGTCTGCACGCTGTCGATCACAACCAGTCCCGGTTCCAGCGCCTCGATGTGCTTGAAGATGTTCTGGGTGTTGGTCTCCGTGAGGACGTAGCACCCGCCCTCGGGCTTCGGGCCACGGGCCGCGGGCTTATTCTCGGCCAAGCCGGAAGCCTCGAGCCGTTCGGCACGCATCTTCACTTGGTGCTCGCTCTCTTCACCGGAAACGTAAAGCGTGCGGAGGTGCGGATTGCGGAGCGCGGTCTGGAGCAACAGGGTGCTCTTGCCGATGCCCGGCTCACCGCCGATCAAGGTGATGCTGCCAGGGACAAGGCCACCACCGAGCACACGGCTCAGCTCGCGATCACTGAGCGGAATGCGCGGGCCATCCTGTGCGGGAATGTCGCCAATGGCGATGGGCTTGGGGTTGCGGCCTTTGATGCTCTGGGGGGTACCGCTCTTTTCCTCCACTCGGTCGCGGACCTCCTCCACCAGCGTGTTCCACTGCTTGCATTGCGTGCATTGCCCGAGCCATTGCGGATAGCTGGTGCCGCAGCTCTGGCAGACGAATTGGGAGCGGACCTTAGCGGCCATTCCGGATCCGCTCGACCAATGCGGTGGTGGAGAAGCCGTCCACGAGCTTGAGGCTGCGTACCTCGCCGCCGCGGGCCTTCACCAAGTCGGCGCCCACGATCTGCTCGGGCTTCCAGTCGCCGCCCTTGGCCACTACGTCGGGTTGAAGGGCGGTGATCAGCTCCAATGGCGTGTCCTCCTCGAAGATCACCACGGCGTCCACGCAGCGCAGCGCGGCCAACACTTTCGCACGGCTGTCCTGGTCGTTGAGGGGGCGGTCTTCGCCTTTGCCGAGACGGCGCACGGAAGCGTCGCTGTTCACGCCCACCACCAGTCGATCGCCGAGGGCGGCAGCTTCCTGCAAGTACTCCACATGGCCACGGTGCAGGATGTCGAAGCAGCCATTGGTGAACACGATGCGGTCGCTCTTCAGGCGCCACACGTTCACCATGCGCACCGCGCTGATGCGGTCGAAGATGCGGCGGTCGGTGGTCTCGGGGGCGACGATCGTGCTCATGCGGCGGGGGTACGTTTCAAGGCCATCAAAAGTAGCGACAGCCCTCCGAGCACGATCATCATAAGGGTCTGCGCCACCCAGAGCAACCAGCCAAGGGCCAGCGCATCGGGGCGGATGAGGCCACCACCCGCAGGGGCCGCGAGGTATACGCTGATGATGATGGCCACGAACTGCGGATAGACGCCAATGCCCCCTTGCACCAACCCGATGCCGATGGTGCCGGCCACGAAGCCTGCCAGGATCCCCGCGAAGGGAACGGCATCCATGCCCGGGACCGCCAGGAAGCCGAGCTGGAACATGCCGACGTAGCATGCCCAGATGAGCGCGGTGTGCAGGATGAAGGCACCCTTGTTCTTGGTGCGGAACACGGCCTGTAGCCCTTGACCGAAGCCACGCACCATGTCCATGAAGCGGGCACGCAACGCAGGCCGGGTGAAGATGAGGTAGGCGCCAGCCATCAGGCCGACCACCACAGCACCTCCGATCACCCACACCCAAGGGAAGTTGCTCTGTTCGCCCGGCGCCTGTGTGGCTCGGAAGGAAGCGACGCGGGCTTGGAAGAGGTCCAACTTGTCCAGTTGCAGCAATAAGGTGAGCCCAGCGATGGCCAACAGCATCAGCACATCCACAGCGCGCTCCGCCAGGATGGTGCCGAAGCCTTGTTCGAAGGGCACTTTCTCTGCTCGGTACAAGGTGGCCGCGCGGCTGGCCTCTCCGGCGCGGGGCAGGAAGAGGTTCATGAAGTAGCCGATCATTACCGCGTGGTAGCAGTTCCAGAAGCCAGGACGGTGGCCGAGGGGCTCCAAGAGGTAGCGCCACCGCCAGCCGCGGCTCATGTGCGAGCCCAAGCCGACCACCAGCGACAGGACCACCCACCGCAGGTCGGCATCTCGGAGTGCGCTGAACAGCTCGTCGCGTTGTGCAGGGCCCAGGTCGTGGTACTGCTTGTAGATCAGCCACACGCCGATACCCAGCGGAATGCCGAGCTTCAGAATGTTGCCAACGGCCTTCTTCACGCTTTCAAGCGGTTGGTCCGTTCGTCCGGGAACACGATGGAAGGACGGAACTTCCGTGCTTCCTCGATGGTCATCTGTGCGTAGGAGATCACGTCGCCACGTCGCCCACGCTGGCCCGCAGGGCGGCGGGGCCGTTGAGGCAGACCTCACCGGTGCCACGCTTCCCCTTGATCACATAGGTCTCCAGCCGGTTGCCGTTGTTCACGTTCACCACCTGCACCTTTTCGCCCTCCACAAGGCCCACCGCATCGATCAGGTCCTCGTCGAGGGTGATGCTGCCGATGTAGTTGACGTTCGCCTCGGTAACGCTGATGCGGTGGATCTTGGTCCGCAGGACTTCAATGGTCATGGTGTGGGGAAAGGGCTGCGAAATTACCGCCTCAACGTGATGTTGTCGATCAAACGCACAGGACCCACTTGCGCGGCGATCAAGGCCACGGCCTCGTCCAAGCCATCCCAGTCGGCGAGGGGCTGCAGTGTTTCAGGGTGTGCGATGGCGAGGTAGTCCAGGACCACGGAGGGTTCCGTGGCAAGTACGGCAAGCCCGGCCTGTTGGGCGTCCGCCACGGAAGTCTTGAAAGCCAGGTCGTTGGTGGCCATCAGGCTGCGGTAAAGCACCGGTGCTAGGACGCGCTCCGCCGGGCTCAGTCGTTGGTTGCGGGAGCTCAGGGCCAACCCGTCCGCCGCGCGGATGGTCGCATGGCCCTCCACCTGCACCGGCCAATGCTCCTTGCGGGCAGCGTGTTTCAGGATGGCCAGCTGCTGGCGGTCCTTCTCGCCGAACAGGGCCACATTGGGCCGAACGTAGAAGAAGAGCCGTTCCACCACGTTCACCACCCCTTGGAAATGGCCGGGGCGGCTGGGACCTTCGAGCACTTGGTCCAGTGGCGCGAGGTCGTAGGTCCGGGGCCTGAAATCGGCGAAGATGCCCTCCTTCTCCGGGGCGAAGAGCAGGTCGCAACCCGCTTCCTCCAGCATGCTGCGGTCCTGTTCCAGCTGACGGGGGTAGTGGGCCAGGTCGTTCGGGTTGTTGAACTGCAAGGGGTTCACGAAAATGCTGGAAGCCACCACATTACCCGCTTTCCGGGCGGCTTTCACCAGAGCGATGTGCCCTTCGTGAAGAGCGCCCATGGTGGGCACGAAGGCAACGGTTCGGGCCTTCCTTCGTTGGGCGGCGGACCAAGCGGCGGCCTCGGGGGGGCGGTGATCAATTCCACGTCCGGCGCGGGGAAGGAAAGCGGTCAGCGGCCGGAAAGCTAGGGTTCGTTGTTGAAGTTGGCCTGAAAAGTCTATATTTTGTACCCCATTTCCCCGAACCCCCCCCGATGAGCTTGAAGAACGCGAAGGTCCTGACCATCTCCCAGTACATCAACGCATTCACGGAAGGTACGGAGATGGCCAAGGCGGCCCGCCAATTGCCGCAAGGCATGCTTGAGCGCGGCAATGAGATCCGGGTGTTCATGCCCAAGTTCGGTGTGATCAACGAGCGCCGTCACCAGCTCCACGAGGTGATCCGCCTCAGCGGAATGAACCTCATCATCAACGACACCGATCACGCCCTGCTGATCGAGGTGGCCAGCGTGCCCAACGTGCGCATGCAGGTCTACTTCATCGACAACGAGGAGTACTTCAAGCGCAAGTACACCACCCACGATGATTCGGAGACCTTCTTCCCCGACAACGACGAGCGTGCCTGTTCTTCGCCCGTGGTGTCTTGGAAACGGTGCGCAAGCTCGGCTGGGCCCCGGACATCATCCACTGCCATGGCTGGATGACCGCTTTCGTGCCCCTGTACGTGAAGCACTTCTTCGGTGATGACCCGCATTTCGAGAACGCCAAGATCGTGTTCAGCGTGTACGACGACAAGCCGGAGGCCATCGACAAGGACTTGGTGAAGAAGCTGGGGCTCGAGAGCGTGGGCAAGGACCGGCTGAAGGGCCTGAACAAGCCCACCACCGACGATCTGTACAAACTGGGCGTTGGGCTGAGCGACGCCGTTGTGAAGGGCAGCGCCAAGCTGAGCCGCTCCATGGAGACCGCCATCAAGGCCACCGAAAAGCCCGTTCTGGCCTACAGTTCGGAAGAAGAACGTTTGCAAGCGCATGCGGACTTCTATCATAATGTGCTCGAAGAAGCGTTGGTTTGAGCACTTGAGCCACGTGAACCCCCTTTTCAGCTCACGGCCCACATTCGGGGCCGTGCTGCTTTTCAGCCTTCTGGCCACCAGTTGCTATAAGCCGGAGGATGGCTTGGGCGTTGACCTGCTGCCGCCGGATGCACTGCTCAATGCCGTTGAAGTTGACACTTCCGCCGTTGTCGCATGGTCCTCCGTAGGCACCCCGTGCGCACCAGCAACCTCAGCCGCACTCTGCTGGGTAGCTATGTGGACGACCGCTTCCGGACTGGCGAATGCCAGCATCGTGACGCAGGTTCGCCTCAGCACCAATGGCGTGGGCGAGAACCAGGATCCCGCGAATCTGTTCTGCGACTCCTTGGTGCTTTCGCTGGTGTACGATGAAGGCTCGTATGGCTACGGAAACCTTGACCCACAGGTGGTCAAGGTGTTGGAGCTCGCCGAGTTCTTCCCCAATGACACCAGCTACACGAGCGACAGGCTGCCTTCTGTGACCTCGTGGAATGACCTTGTGGTGGCCGGTCGGGATGTCTTCACCCCGCAACCGCTCAGCACACCGGTGATCGATGGCGTTACGTTGAAGCCGCAGTTGCGGATCCCGCTCGACCCTGCTCTCGGACAGCGCTTCCTCAGCAGGTTCGGTGAACTTGAAATGTCGACCAACGAGGAGTTCCTGAAGTTCTTCAAAGGCTTGTGGGTGCTGACGGACAATGGTCAACAGGACCCCTACCAGGCGGCGGTGCTCTACATGGCCATGCTGGACGCGCAGACCAAGTTGACCCTTTACTACCGCGATGTTTCGGTGCCGGATACGTTGACCTTCGATTTTCTGATCGAACGACAACGGGGTGCGCTTCACCCACATGTTGTTCGATCCGCCCAAGCGGTGGACCCCGGTCTGCCACAAGCCTTGGCGGATACGAGCCTCGGACAGGAACGCATCTACGTGCAATCCATGGGCGGCGTGAAGAGCTGGGTGCACTTTCCGGACCTCACGACCTACCCGAGAAGGGCTTGAGGAACCTGGCGAAGGCCGAGCTGGTGATCCCTTGGAAGGCACCTACTACCCGGGGTATGTGCCGCCGGTGCAGCTGTTCCTGTGCGCAAAGGCAGCGATGGGCAAGACCTCTTCCTGCCCGACCAGCTTTCTGCCCAAGGCAACATCGGCGGATTCTACAACCCCTTGACCAAGGAGTACCGCTTCATCATCACCCGCTGGGCGCAGGAGGTGCTGAACGGCACCATGGACAACACGCCGCTCTCCATCGGACCCGGAAGCAATGGGGTTTCCATGAACCGCGTTGTGCTCAGTGGTCCGGAACATCCGGAGCGACCGATGAAGCTGTTGCTAACTTTCACCACATCCTGATCCTACCATGTGCGGCATCGTGGCCTATGTGGGCGAAAAGAACGCCTATCCCATCCTCATCAACGGACTGAAGCGTCTGGAGTACCGCGGGTACGACAGTGCGGGAGTGGCGCTGATCAACAACGGTGAGCTCACCGTGTCCAAGTGCCAGGGCAAGGTCAGTGACCTGAGGCGCACATCCTTGGGCAGGAGAAGTTGGGCACCATCGGCATGGGCCACACACGCTGGGCCACACGGCCCCCCAACGACGTTAACGCGCACCCCCACCGCAGCTCCAGTGGCGATATCGTGCTGATGCACAACGGGATCATCGAGAACTATGCGCCGCTGAAGGAAGAGCTCAAGCACCGCGGTCACAGCTTCAAGAGCGATACCGATACGGAGGTGCTGGTGAACCTGATCGACGATGTGCAGCGCACCGAGAAAGTGGACCTGGCCGAAGCCGTCCGCCTGGCCCTGGACAGTGTGGTGGGCGCTTACGCGATCGTGGTGCTGGACCGCAAGGAGCCTGATGTGATGGTGGCCGCTCGCAAGAGCTCGCCCCTGGTGATCGGTATCGGCGAGAACGGTGAGCATTTCCTCGCCTCGGACGCCACACCCATCATCGAGCACACCAAGAACGTGGTCTACCTGGACGATGGCGACATGGCCATCATCGATCGGCACAAGGGCCTCAGGATCGCAACATCAAGAACCAGGAGAAGACGCCCTTCATCCAGGAGCTTGAGATGCACTTGGAGACCATTGAGAAGGGCGGCTATGATCACTTCATGTTGAAGGAGATCCACGAGCAACCCCGGAGCATACGACAGCATGCGTGGCCGCCTGAACCTGGCCAAGGGCGAGGTGGTGATGGGTGGCATCAAGGACTACGAGCAGAAGTTCGTGCAGGCGAAGCGCATCATTATCGTGGGTTGCGGTACGAGCTGGCACGCTGGTCTGGTGGGAGTATCTCTTCGAGGATCTGGCCCGGATCCGTGGAAGTGGAGTACGCCAGCGAGTTCCGCTACCGCAACCCCATCATCAGCGAGGACGACATCATCATCGCCATCAGCCAGACGGCGAGACCGCCGATACGCTGGCGGCATCGAATTGGCGAAGAGCCGTGGAGCTACCATCTTCGGCGTGTGCAACGTGGTGGGCAGCAGCATTGCCCGCGTCACCCACGCCGGGGCTTACACCCATGCCGGACCGGAGATCGGTGGCTAGCACCAAGGCCTTCACCGCACAGGTCACGGTGCTTACACTGTGGCCCTGGCCATCGGGCAGAAGAAGGGCACCATCACCGGAAGCAGCTTCCACCGCCTGCTGAACGAGCTGGAGTCCATCCCCGCTAAGGTGGAGAAGCTCCTGAAGAGCGAAGCGCAGATCAAGTACATCGCCGACATCTACAAGGATGCCACCAACGCGCTGTACCTCGGCCGTGGCTTCACCTTCCCCGTGGCCCTGGAAGGCGCGTTGAAGTTGAAGGAGATCGGCTACATCCACGCCGAAGGCTACCCCGCGGCGGAGATGAAGCACGGTCCCATCGCCCTGATCGACGAGGAGATGCCGTGTTCGTGATCGCCACCAAGGGCGCGAGCTACGAGAAGGTCGTGAGCAACATCCAGGAAGTGAAGGCCCGCAAAGGCAAGATCATCGCCATCGTTACGGAAGGGGATACCGTGGTGAAAGGCCTGGCCGACCATGTATCGAGATCCCGGAGACGGAGGATCCACTTGTTCCCCTGCTGGGCGTGGTGCCTTTGCAGCTGATCAGCTATCACATCGCTGTGATGCGCGGCTGCAACGTGGACCAGCCCCGCAACCTGGCGAAGAGCGTTACGGTGGAGTGACCGCTTCCTTCGGCTTGGCCCACATCAACACCTGGTCGTGTTGCGGTAGGGCGTCAGGTCCTTCGTGAACAGGATGTGCCCTAGGTCGATGAGCACCAGCACGCCGAAGCCACCGAGCGTGACCCCGTAGATGATGGGCACTTTGGCTTTGGTGCCGAAGTAGAGCCGGTGCGCCCCCGAACGGCCCTACCAGCACCGCCAGGCCTGCGGCCACCAAACGCTCGGTTCTTTGGCCTTTAGGCTGTCTTCCGATCGTTCGACCACCACTACGTTGAGCCGGGCCAGGTCCAACGTGTCCGTCGCATATGGCCCGGAGGAAGATGCGTCCGCGCTCGTTCCCGCTAGGAACAGAAGGACCCCCACCGACCAGCTGCATAGGCCGAAAGGTAAGGGGCGCCCAACGGAACGCCCTTACAGCGCAAAACCCGTTCTTCACTACCGGCCGCGTAGCTGCGCCCACCTCCTTCCAGTTCACCACGTTCCACAAGGCGCGATAATCGGGGCGACGGTTCTGGTAGTGCAGGTAGTAAGCATGCTCCCACACGTCCATCCCGAGCACGGGCGTTCCGCCGCAGCCCAGTGGAGGGCATCAGCGGGTTGTCTTGGTTGGGCGTAGTGGAGCACCTCCTGTTTCCCGCCCCTGCACGCACAGCCAAGCCCAGCCACTGCCGAACGCGGTGGCCCCGGCGGCGGCGAACTTCTCCTTGAACGCCTCGAAGCTCCCGAAGCCCCGGGTGATGGCATCGGAGGTCACCGGTAGGGGCACCGCCGCCGTCGGGTGTCATGATGGTCCAGAACAGGCTGTGGTTGTAATGCCCCCGCCGTTGTTCCGCACGGCCATGTTCGTCATGTCCAAATTCCTGGTCATGGGTTCCTCGATGGTCTTATCGGCCAGGGGGTGCCCTCGATCGCCTTGTTCAGGTTGGTGACTAGGCCTGGTGGTGCTTGCCGTGGTGGATCTCCATGGTGCGGGTGTCGATATGGGGTTCCAACGCGTTGGGGGCGTAGGGGAGTTCGGGGAGGGTGAGAGCCATGGGAAGGGCGGTTGCGGTGAGTTGGGTCGATGAGCCGCAAAAGATAGCCTGAGGGAAAATGAGCCAACCTTGACGGATAGAAGAAATGATTACATTTGCGCCACTTTCACCAAAACAATAAACGGAGATGATCAGGAAGTTCGCTGTCCTCGCCATCATGGCGACCGTCTTCGTTGCCTGCGGCGGCGTGCCCAGGAAATGGAAGCTGAACGGAAAGCTACGCCGAGACTGCCGCTATTGCCCACGCTGGAGCATCAAAATGTGCTGAGGCAGACGCCAAGGCGGCACCGCTGCACAGCGCTGCCAAGGCAGCGTGGACACCATCGCCACGAAAGTGGAGAGGTGCTGTACCCGTCAACGCGACGTTGGAGAATCGAACGCAGGGGCCACGAAAGGACCCTTCGACATGTTGAGCCGGGCCGCTAAGCCGGTCGTTCTTGGACAATGGAGGCCCAATACATGCCGAAACAAAAGTCTGCACGAGCGCAGAGGCACCATTCCGGTCTCGCTTCCGGCCAGCTCTAGCCTTGCGCCGCACTGGCGAGCTTCGTAAGGCGCGTGTCGCTGACCAGCATGTTCGGTAGAAGGCTTCACTGCCCCAGACGGGCGATGCCCGCCTTCAGTCGCTCGGCGACGGCTTGGCCTGAACAGGACGTCCCGGCGGGCTGTGTTTCACCCCAGCTTTCCGGCCTCGCGCTGAAGGTCGTTAATGCCTCGCGGAACGACGTACTCAGTGTCGAACGTTTCGGAGTGCCCAAGGCTTCAGTCGTTCCCGTTGACGGTCGGCGGATCGAAGGCGAACTGGTTAATGGCCCCGCGGAAGAACAGCTCGGTGAGGTAGCCGGAACCTCGGCGGTATCGGCCGGCACGAAAACGTCCGGGCATGATGCCGCCACCGCCATAGACCGTGCGACCGCCCGGTGGTGAACGTTGGAGGAATCCACCTACGCTGTCCGCCGTGAGCAACTCGCCATGCTCAAGGAGCCGGGCTCTATCCTCCTCGTAGTCGATGCCTTCACCGTAGGGCTGCTGGATTAGCAGCGGCCGCTGGGCGTGTAGTACCGGGCGGTGGTGATGCGGACGGCACTGTGGTCCGGCAGGTCCATGTGTTCCTGTACAAGCCCTTTGCCGAAGGCGCGACGCCCCACGATCAAGCCCGGTCGTTGTCCTGATGGCCCGGCCACGATCTCGCTCGCACTGGCACTGCCCTCATCGATCAGCACGGCCATGGGCATCTTCTCCAAGGTGCCTCCGCCGTGGCCAAGGTCCTTTGCGGGGGCTGGTGCGGCCTTCAGTGTAAACGATCATGTTGGCCTTCGGCAGGAATTCATCGGCAGGGCGTTGGCCGCGTCCAGGGTAATCCCGCCATTGCCGCGCAGGTCCAGTACCAACCGCTTGATGCCTTGGCCCAGTAACTGGCCGTGGCAGCAGAACTTCCTCCTGGGTGGTCTTCGCGAACCGGCTCAGCTTGATGTAGCCTGTTCCATCGGCGTCATCAAGCAACGGCCATGCTGTTGATCGGGATCTTCCCCGTTCAACGTCACTCGAACGGTTCTCGTGCCCCACCGCCCATCTCCACACGGAACACCTTCCTTCGCCACGCAAGGCGCCATCACATCCTCATTCGTCCGCCTTCACCGGCCAGGTTCTTGCCGTCGGCACTGATGATCGGTCGCCGGCCCGGATGCCCAGGGCCGCGCTGGGGCCGCCCCTCCACCGGGGCGATCACCACGATGGTATCGCGCTGGATGGCGAACTCCACACCGATGCCCTTGAAGCTTCCTTCCAAGGGTTCTTGTGCCGCCTGAAGGTCCGCTGCGCTGATGCTAGTAGCTGTGCGGGTCGAGGTTTTGCAGCATGTCCTGCAATCACGCCATCAACCAGTTCCCCCTCGCGCACACTGTCCACGTAATTGCGGTCGAGCAGGTCGATCGCTGAGCCGAGCTTCTCGGCACGGGGCGGTCACCCTGGGCAGGAAGAACCGGGCCACCACGCGGCGTTTGGGCCGGCGACCGCCCAGCATCCCCGGAGCCAAGGGCCAGGCCCAGCATGAGGGGCAAGGAGGACCCAGAAGGCGGCTTCACCGCGTTCCATGAGCTCAAAGTTCCGCCAGTTGGGTGATGCACACCCCTCCCTTGCAGGAGGTCAGCGAGACCGGAAGGGTCCTTGCAAGGCGTCCAGGAACCAGGCGCTGGATACCGGCTTGCAGGATGAGCTTGCTGCACTCCTGCACGGGGAATGGTGAGGTAGAGCTGGCGCCTTGGGCGTTGTTCGTGCTGCGGGCCACCTTCATGATCGCATTGGCCTCGGCATGAAGAACGTACCAATGCGTCAGCCCGTTCGCGTCTTCACAATCATTGGGAAACCCGTGGGCGTGCCATTGTACCGTCGCTGATGATCATGCCCTCCTTGACGATCAGGGCGCCGACTTCTTGCGTGTGCAGTGGCTCAGCGGGCCCACTCTGGGCCATGCGCATAAGGCGCAGTCATAACGCTCCTGTTTGCGGGCTCCGCATAGACCAGCGCATCTTGCTGCATGGACATCAGCTATCGTCTGATCGCCGATCAAGACTGACCGTCGGAATTCGTACCCAGGCGGGACTCGAACCCGCACGACTTGCATCACTGGTGTTTGAGACCAGCGCGTCTACCGATTCCGCCACCTGGGTAGGTGAAGATACCCAAATAAGGGAGCGCGACTTAGCGCCTGCGTCACGCCTCAGGTTGATGAAGTCTCAGCCAAGCCGCATATCCAGCAAAGTGCGAGCGATCATCGTGTAAGTGAAGCTCACTACCTACGGAATGTGGTCCCGTGCCGGGACATCCCAGCACCCCTTGTCCCACACCAGTAGGTAGGCGAGCTAGGCCATTGCGCCCAAGTTCCTCAACCATCCGTGCCAAGTTATTGAAGGATCCCCGCAAACAGGGGAGGATGATGGTTGAGAAGCGAAATAGACCGTGGTGCACCAGCGTTCAGGTGCCCCAGCAGAGACGGCCCCCCGAAGCAGTTCCAGAGCAGCAGCACCGCGGTGCAGGCATGCGAGAATGACCCTGTCGCGGCAATGGCGCGCCCGATGGCGTCGGCCTCGCGATGTCTTGGACCTCCCCGGGGTGGCTTCAAACTGAGCACTCGCGGAACCACTCGCTTAAGCCGTTCTAGAGGATAAGGAGTCACAGTGTCCGCGTCCGGGAGGACGCCTTTCTGAAGGGTACCGCCATCCGGTCCGCTGTCCCAGAAGTCCGGCAGCACTGTTCAGCCGGACCATTCCTATCAGTGATCTTCCAGGCCATCGCCGTCTCGGTGGATCGACAACCCGACGACAGGTTCCCGGTTGCCCGGCACGGTGCGTATGCATCCAGGACGTAAGGCCGGCCATGGAATCGCTTACCGCCTTCCCTTCTGACAAGCTGTCCGTGACGCCCCCTATTAAGGCTTGAAGTTTGGCAGGCTAGGATGATCGCCCAAACCCTGTTCAAGTTCGCCGAGCCTGCTGCCCTGCCTGTAGGCCCCTGATGAGAGTGCCGGGCGGGACAGCTGAAGACGAGCTTTGTGCCTTGTCGCACCGCTGCCCTTACCACTGATAATACCCCGAGCGCTCCCCTTCACGGTCCATGTGCCAAGCGAGCAGCGCAAAGGAGGATTCAGCGTTGGCGGACACATGAACCGCACGGGACACGTACCCGCCCACTGTTTCCACAACGTCCATCGCAGCCTACGGTGCTATGTAGAAGGGTCTCCAGTCCTGCTGTACCTGCTTGGTTGTCGAAGTGGGGATGTCGTCGTGAAGTTCGTAGGCGAAGTTCTTGAACGGCGTCCTGAAGGTCGTGACCTCCTGGCGTTCCGGGAAATAGTGTCCTCGGTCCGAAACAGTGCCAGCCTTCAATTGGCCCACGCAGCGGTTTCCGGAGTTTGCCCGACATGGCTCCGTCGACCGCTTCAGCAGCATGCTCAGGTCGACCTTCTCGCTCACGATGCCGTCATCGTCGCTGATCTTCACCCGTTCCTGCTTCATGCTGTCGCGCTCCCGGATGGTCACCTCGTCGTCCTGAGGGTCTCGTGGTCCATGGTGATGCAGTACGGCGTGGCCGATCGCGTCCTGACGGCGGTAGCGTCTGCCGATGCTGTCCTTCTCGTCGTGTTGGCAGTTGTGCGAGCTTCAACCGGTCCATGATCTCGCGGCCACTTCAGGGGCAATCCGTCCTTCTTGATCAGCGGGGCACCGCGACCCTTTACGGAGCGGGAACGGGCGGGAATGCGCAGTACCATGCGGTCCTCTCCGTTCTCCAGCTTCTCCCTCTTCGTAGGCGGCGCTCAATATGGCGAGAACATGCGGCCCAGGCCCATGGAGTTTCCACCACGTACGGCACGAGCTCTCGTTCGTCTCGGGGTCGAATACTGCGGCTGCTTGCGGCCGCTGTGCTGCTCGTGGCTGCGCAGGTCGAAGTCCGTACCACTGTGGATGCCCTCGAGCTCGCGAAGCCCATGGGGAACTTGAACTCGATGTCGGAGGCCGCGTTGGCGTGTGCGCCAATTTGATGTGGTCGTGGAAGCGGTAGTTCTCCACCGGCAGGCCAGCGCGCGGTGCCAGGCGATGCGTTTCTCCTTCCAGGTGTTGTACCACTCCATCTCGGTGCCAGGGCGCACGAAGAACTGCATCTCCATCTGCTCGAACTCCCGCATGCGGAAGATGAACTGCCGTGCGACGATCTCGTTGCGGGAAGGCCTTGCCCGTTTGCGCGATGCCGAAGGGGATCCATCCGCGCGCTCTTCTGCACGCGTTGAGGAAGTTCACGAAGATGCCTTGCGCTGTTTCCGGGCGTAGGTAGATGGTGGCTGCTCTCGCCGCTCACGCTGCCCAGCTCGGTGGCGAACATCAGGTTGACTGGCGCACTTCGGTCCAGTTGGTACCGTGCCACTCACGGGGCACCGAAATACCTTTGTCGTCGATGAGGAGCGGCGCACAGCTTCGGGTCGTTCGCTCGAGGGCGGCCTTCATCCGTCCTTCCACCGCGTTGATCCGTTCCTGTGCGCGCAGCACGTTCGGGTTCGTCGCAGACTGTCTTCGTTGACCGCACGCCGAACTTCTTCTTCGCCTTCTCCGTCTCCTTCTCGATCTTGTCCGCGTACTTGGCCATGTGGTCTTCGGGGAGCACATCGGCGCGGTACTGCCTATCGCTGTCCTTGTTGTCCATCGGCGGATCATTGAACGCGTCGGGCGTCCGCTGGCCTTCCACACGGTGGGGTGCATGAAGATGGCCGCGTTTCAGAGCCCACGATGTTCTCATGTTGAGCTTGTCGCCATGCCCACCAGTATTAAGGCGTTGTTCTTCAGCTCGGC
>JADKHI010000003.1 GCA_016721825.1 Flavobacteriales bacterium | reverse complement strand
ATCATGCTGTTGGACCGGTGAGTAAGAACGGCATCCCTTATCGTGGACTTCGCCAACCACCTCGCGCGGAGGGCAGGGACTGGCCGAAGAACCACCGAGGCCTGTCGCGAACGACTTCGTCCGACCCCGATGACCACAGTGGCAGCGATTCTGCATGCCGCCGATCGCACCGGCCAAAGCGGTGATGGTGCGAGGTGAAGAACGGAATAACCAATACTCGGCGGCCTCACCAGTTCGGTCGATCCTCACCGATGCTCGTGCCTACCGTCGTACTACACCGTTACACGCTTGATGGAGATGGCCGGGGGGGCTACCGGCTTCGGGCGCGGAAGAAGGTCGAGGACCGGGGTGGACGTGGAGCGTCGCCCGAAGTTCGAGGCCGTGCGCATCCATGCTCGGAATGCACAACGCCGACCTTCGGACCGGCGCGCAACACGGAGCAGCGGAAACCATTTCAGCGTAGGCCAGCGGCACTGTAAGCGTGTTCTAGTTCAGCCTCAGTGAACATGCGCGACCGGGGTAGCGCCGGGGTAGGTCCTAGGCAGCGGTCGGCGCTGAGGGGCGTCTTCAGGTCGTCCCATACCTTCGGAGCTGGTGCGAGCAATACTTCTTCTGTGTGTCTCCGCTCTTTTCACTTGGAGCACGTATGCGCAGAGCTGGTGTCCGCCGGGGGCGATGGACCCTATGGCACGGACGCATTCGGCCTGTTCGGTTACCAGCAATACAGTTACGTGAGCGATACCGTGCTCGGTGGGCTCACAGGTCAGGATCACGGGCCAAGGCGCCGTCCTATTTCGGTCAGTCGCAAGTGGATTATTGGAGTGATACCGTCGGCTTCATTACTGCAGTGGACGTTGATGTGATCGCGATCTGGTCTGTGGAGGATATGGATTGGGACACGTTGTTCTGGATGGGTGCCGTACCTGGTGATGGTTGGCTGCGCAGGAACGGCCCATACGGCTCTTGCGACCCGCGTGATTCACTGGTCGTAGTGGACACCTCTGTGGTCGTGTTCTACGGCTTGTCGCTTCGGCAATGGACCGTCGAGCAACGCTGGGCTGGGGGAATCACAGGCACGCTTCATTTCACCGAACGGATCGGTTGGGACTGGAGCTTCGAGCCTTTGCCCGCATGCTTGATCGTCGATGGCCCCTCTGGCATGCGTTGCTATAGCGATCAGGACATCACTGTGTCCTTCACCAACTTCGGCTGCGGGAGCTTGGTGGGCATGGGGAGCTTGGCATGGAAGCAGGCTTGCCCGCATTCCCCAACCCCCGGCACCGACCACTTCACCTTCAGCTAACGCCAGGCAACCACATGGTCGAGTCTTTGATGCCACTGGCCGAAGTGTCTCCGATGCAACAGTTGGGCGGTGGTACCTCTCGAGTGGATACAAGGGACGCTCCCGGTCGGCATCTACCCCGTTCGGTTGGACGGCAAGGGCGCTGTTGGTCGCTGGGCCAGGGATGATCACTTCGTCGACGAGGTGCTGATAGTACCCGATGAAGTCGTTCGATCGGACGATGAAACTTGACAGACGTTGGTGCTTTGGTCGAGTTTGAAGTATCGACCGAACACCGAGCACGATCACTTGGTACCTCCCCAACCGGGTGTGGCGTTCCTTTTTGCTGCTGCTGGGCCTCGCGCTCACCCATGCAGGAACGCCCAGAAGACGCCGGAACTTGACTACGCCTTGCAGTTCAGCTCGGGCATTTCGGTCGCTCAGGAGAAGTTCCTCCAAGAGGGCTTGCTGGACCAGGATCCCAGTGCAGAGCTCTGGGTGGACCGCCCAACGAACAGTGCTTTGCTACGCATCCATGGCCCGTTGGACCGAGAAGCCCTTCAAGCACACGTTTCAACCAGCGGCCTCGCCATCAGCTCGTGCCAGCAGATCCTTACGGCCCAGCCCGATGTGCTCATCGGCCAAGGCGGTAGGCAAGACGAACAGCCACACGATCAAGCCCCCGAGTGATCCATGGCCGAACCCTTACGCGCGTTCCGCGCCGCACAGCTTCTCTCAGGTCTTTGCTTGTTGGTCGGTCTTGGCCTACAGCAGGAGGTGACCGCCCAACCGGTGAACGATAACCCCTGTGGGCGGTGGTGCTCACCCCAACGTGGGTTGTGTGAACACGGTAAGCACCAACGTTGCTGCTACAGCCACCTCCACCACAGGCCTCCCCGGTCCGGGTTGCGCGAACTATTCCGGAGGCGATGTCTGGTACAGGGTCACCGTTCCAGCATCCGGTCGGGTGACGGTGACGACGAGCACGGTAGGTGGAAGTGCGTTGACCGATAGTGGCATGGGATTCTACACAGCGGCCACGTGCAGGTCCGTTCACCTTGGTCAGCTGCAACAATGACATCATCCCTGTATTCAACCAAATGTCCACACTGACCTATGCGGGCGCGGTAGGGACCGTGCTGTATGTGCGGGTCTGGGAACGAGGGAACAATGCCTTCGGAACGTTCAACATCTGCGCTACAGCGCCAGCTCCACCACCCACGAACGACAACCCGTGCGGAGCTACGGCACTGTCCGTGGGTGCAGCTTGCACCTTCACGAGTTACACCAACGTCGGAACCACCAATAGCGCCATCAGCGTTACTCCTACCTGCGGCAACTTCGGCGCGGGCTCGATGGATGTGTGGTTCAGCTTCGTGGCTCCTGCGACGGGCATAGCCATCATCGAGACACAAGCAGGCACGATGACCGATGCGGCCATGGCGCTTTACTATGATGACCCGCCGTTGAATTGCAACGGTCCGTTCACGCTGGTGGAGTGTGACGATGATCTGGGGCCTGGGCTCATGCCCTTCATCTCCTTCACCAACCTGGTGCCTGGCGGAACCTATTACATCCGGGTGTGGGGCTACGGCACGGCCACCGGAACCTTCGGGCTCTGTGTGCACGCACCGACCACCATGCCCGCCGGGCAGTGTGTTTACATGTTGCAGCTGTACGATTCGTTCGGCGATGGCTGGGGAAGTTCCTCTGTCGGCATCAGTATCAACGGAGGACCGGCCACCAACTACTCGGTGAACGGTTCCTACAACATTGCCCTCATCGGCCTCAACATCGGCCAGGTGCTGATCGTGAGCTACACAGCGAGCGGCCCGAACCAGGGGCAGAACAACTATAGGCTTGGCTACTACCCCGGAGGCACCACCATCTTCAGTTCAGGTACTCCGCCCGTTGCTGGTACCGTGTTCACACAGGTGATCACATGCCAACCTCCACCTCCTTCACAAAGCGATTGCTTGGGTGGTTCCACGGTCTGCAACGCGCAGAGCTTCAACAACAACGCCAACAGCACGGGCAACGTGGTCGATCTTTCCGCGGCCAACCGTGGCTGCCTTGCCTCCGGTGAACGACAGGGCACCTGGTATTACTTCTCCCCCTCCAGCAACGGTACCGTCGGCTTCACCATCGCACCGGTGGTCGCCACGGACTACGACTTCGCTGTCTGGGGGCCCATGGCCGCGGTCACTTGTCCTCCACCCGGGCCACCACTTCGATGCTCATACGCAGCGCCTACGGGCAACACCGGCTGTGGTAACGGCGCCACGGACCTGACAGAAGGAGCTGCCGGTGATCGCTGGGTCAGCACCTTCAATGTGCTGTCCGGTCAGGTGTACATCCTGTACGTGGACAATTTCAGCACCAGCGGTCAGTCGTTCGGATTGTCGTGGCAACTGAGCAACGGCGCATCGCTGGATTGCACAGTGCTGCCCATCGAGCTGCACGCGTTCGCCGCGCGCGACATCGGTGCTTCGGTGGAGCTGACGTGGACCACGGCCTCTGAAAAGGACAACGACCGCTTCGAGGTGCAGCGCTCCGCGGATGCGGTGAACTTCACGGCCATCGGTGTGGTTCCCGGTGCCGGGAATTCCACGGAGAACACGAACTATCGCTTCGTTGACGCAGCGCCCTTGCCTGGACTGAACTACTACCGCTTGCGCCAAGTGGATACCGATGGGCATCATGAACATTCAGCGATCTTATCCGTCCACTTCGAAGGTCTGACGAAGGATGTCGTGGTCTATCCCAATCCGGGAAAGGACCAGCTCAACCTTGTGCTGGGCTCCCGGACGGACAGGTCAAGCTATCTGTTGGTGGATGCCACTGGGCGCGCAGTGCTGGAAGGCTCACTCGCCCCCGGCATGACCACATTGAGCACTGGCGCGCTCCCGAATGGACTGTACGCTCTGCGTGTGATGGACGCTCAAGGATCGGTGCTTCACAAACAAGCTTGGGTGAAGGAGTAGCAAGCTTCGCGCAGCAAGTATCAAGTGATCGCGCTTGCGGTGTTGATCCCTGCGCGATGTCACTAGCCTTTCTTAGACTGTTACGGGCTCAGATCGCGGATAGCGAATGTGTCCGTACTGCTTCATGTACAGGTCGTAGATGATACCATCAGCCAGACCCACCTTGGGAACGAAGATCTCTTCGATCTCCGCGTCGGCCATCACGCGAAGGAAGATGTCCGCAGCAGGGATGATAACGTCCGCGCGGTCGGGGCGCAGCCGTAACAACTTGATGCGGTCCTCGAAGCTGTAGCCATTGATGCGGTCGCGTTGCCGTTGGATATCGCTTCGCGTGAGCGGTTCGCCGAACAGGTTCCCGTTCTCCTTGAAGATGCGGTTGATGTTGCCACCGGTACCGATCGCCATCAGCTGTCCGTGCTCTTTGCGCAGGTCCTCCAGGAAGGCGCGGATGTCCGTCCATACCTCGGGGTTCACCTTGTCCTTCAGCATCCGCACAGTACCGACCTTGAAGCTGGCACTCTTCGCACGCCGGCCTTTCTCCAACCAGGTGAGCTCGGTGCTGCCACCGCCCACGTCGATGTAGAGATAGCTGCGGTCCTTCAGCAGATCCTGCGTCCAAAAGGTGTTCACGATCAGGTCGGCCTCCACCTTGCCTGCGATGGTCTCGATGTGTACGCCGCTGTCCATCTCCACACGGGCCAGCACTTCGTCGCGGTTGGTGGCCTCGCGCATGGCGCTGGTGGCGCAGCAACGCAGGTAGGGCACACCGTATACCTCGGTCAATAACCGAAAAGCTTTCAGGCTTTTGATCAGGTAGTCGCGCTTCGCAGGACCAATGGCGCCGCTGTCGAACACATCTTCTCCGAGACGGATGGGTACCCGCACAAGCGTCTGCTTCTTAATGATCGGGTGGTCGTCGCGTTCGATCACTTCACCCACCAACAAGCGAACGGCGTTGGAGCCGATGTCGATGGCCGCGTATGTGAGGTTCCGTACGATGACGCGAAGTTAGCTCCGCAGCAAGCTTGTAAGCGTGGCTACTTCAACACCGCCAACCGCTCCTCCACAATCTGACGTAACTCTTGCGCGATCCGTTCAGCTTTGGCCGGGGCAAGGTCGATTCCCCAGCGGCGCTTTCGGCCGTGGTGGCTGATCGCAATGGATCCACCTCCGATACCCCATTGTTGACGGATCCACCAAGGCGTGTCCTTGTCAACCTCAGCAACTATGGACTCGATCCCTTCCGGAAGGATGATCGGTTCTTGAACAGCGCATTGACGTGCCAGAGTGTAATGGCATCATCCGTGACCTCGACTATCTCCTTGCCACGCAGTTGCCAAATGATCCAGCTCGTACCCATCACCGCAGCCGCGAACACTGCAAGCCATACTGCTGTCAGTTCAGGGTACTTCGTCGGCTCAGTGAACAATCCATAGCCTAACATCGCGGTCATTACCCAAGCACCACTGGACCAGAGCAGCATGAACAGGATCAGTAGAATTCTGGGCTCTACACGCGATTCGAATCGTGTGCAGAGTTGGGTGATTTCCGTGGGTTGCGTCACTGTTCCGAGAGCGGTGATCGCTACTTCAACACCGCCAGTCGCTCCTCCAGCGACTTGATCTTCGCCTCTGCATCCGCTTTCTTCTTGCGCTCGTTCTCCAGAACCTGTGCAGGAGCGCCTGCCACGAAGCGCTCGTTGCTGAGCTTCTTGTCCACGCTGGTGAGGAAGCCACGGAGGTAGGTGAGCTCCTCTTCGGCTTTCTTCACTTCGGCCTCGGTGTCGATGCTGCCGCCCAGGTCCACAGCGTATTCCGTGGTGCCCACGAGGAAGGTGATGGTGCCTTCGCCGGCTTTCTCAGCGGTGCTTAGCGAGCCGATGTTGGCCAGCTTGGTCACCAGCGACGACACGGCATCCCGCATCGGAGCGTTGCCCTTCACCTGAAGGTCCAGCGCTTCCTTGGGGCTCATCCTGCGTTCGTTGCGCACGTTGCGGACCGCTGTGATCAGGTCGAACGCATGCTGTACTTCGGTTTCGAGCTTCGCGTCGCCCGCACCACCCTTGGGCCAGGCCGCGATGATGATGTCCTCGCCTTCCTTGCGATCACGCAACAGGTGCCACACTTCCTCACTGAGGAAGGGCATGTAGGGGTGCAGCAGTTTCAGCACATCCTCGAAGATGGTGATGGTGGCTTCGAGCGTGGTCTTGTCGATGCCTTCACCGAAGGGTGGCTTGATGCTCTCGAGGTACCAGCTGCACAGGTCGTCCCAGATCAGCTTGTAGGTGGCCATGAGCGCCTCGCTGATTCGGAACTGGTCGTAGAGTCCGTCCAACTCGGTGGTGGCACGTTGCACACGGCTCTGCATCCACGCCACAGCGGCGGCTGAGGAAGCGGGCTGCGGCTTGTCTTCGATGGTCCAGCCCTTCACCAAGCGGAAGGCGTTCCAGATCTTGTTACTGAAGTTGCGGCCCTGCTCGCAGAGCGAATCGTCGTAGGGCAGATCATTGCCGGCAGGGGAGGTGAGCAGCATGCCCACACGCACACCATCGGCGCCGAACTTGGCGATCAGCTCCAGCGGGTCGGGGCTGTTGCCCAAGCTCTTGCTCATCTTCCGGCCCTGCTTGTCGCGTACGATGCCGGTGAGGTACACGTTCTTGAACGGCACCTCGTGGCGGTACTCCACACCGGCCATGATCATGCGCGCCACCCAGAAGAAGAGGATCTCCGGCGCGGTCACCAGGTCGTTGGTGGGGTAGTAGTACTTGATGTCGGCGTTGTCCGGATCCTTGAAGCCGTCGAACACGCTGATGGGCCACAGCCAGCTGCTGAACCAGGTGTCCATCACATCCTCGTCCTGGTAGATGCCGTTGACGCTCTGTCCCGCATTGGTGAACTGGGCGATGGCCTCCGCCTCGGTCTTGCACACGGCCGCGTCGCCCTGGTCGTTGTACCACGCCGGGATGCGTTGCCCCCACCACAACTGGCGGCTGATGCACCAATCGCGGACGTTCTCCATCCAATGCTTGTAGGTGTTCGTGAACTTCTGCGGGTGCAGTTTCACACGACCGTCCATCACCACCTCGAGCGCGGGCTTGGCCAGCTCGCTCATCTTCACGAACCACTGCAGGCTCAGACGAGGTTCAATGACCGCATCGGTGCGTTCGCTTGTGCCCACCTTGTTCACGATGTCCTCGATCTTCACGAGGAAGCCTTTCTCCTCCAGCTCCTTCGCGATCTTCTTGCGCACCACGAAGCGGTCTTCGCCCACATACAACTGCGCGGCGGCGCTGAGCGTGGCGTTGGGTTCCAGGATGTCGATGGTCTCCAGACCGTGCTTCTTGCCGAGCTCGTGGTCGTTGACGTCGTGCGCCGGCGTCACCTTCAAGGCGCCCGTTCCGAACTCACGCTCCACGTACTCATCGAAGATCACAGGAACGCTGCGGCCGATCAACGGGACCTGCACGCGCAGGCCTTTCAGGTCAGCGTAACGTTCGTCCTCGGGGTGCACGGCCACAGCTGTATCGCCCAAGATGGTCTCCGGACGCGTGGTGGCGATCACCACGTACTCCTCCACACCGTCCGCGTCCTCGCGCTCCACCTTGTAGCGGATGTGGTAGAGTTTCGAGTTGACCTCCTTGTGGATGACCTCTTCGTCACTAACGGCGGTGAGGGCCACGGGGTCCCAGTTCACCATGCGCAGGCCACGGTACACCAGGCCCTTCTTGTGCAGGTCGATGAACACGTCGATGACCGCCTCGCTGAGGTCGGGTTCCATGGTGAAGCGCGTACGGTCCCAGTCGCAGCTAGCTCCGAGCTTCTTGAGCTGTTCCAGGATCACGCCACCGTACTTCTCCTTCCACGCGAAGGCATGCTTCAGGAACTCTTCGCGCCCGATCACGCTCTTCTTGATGCCCTGTTCTCCGAGCAGTCGCACCACCTTCGCTTCGGTTGCGATGGAAGCATGGTCCGTGCCCGGCACCCAACAGGCGTTCTTGCCTTGCATGCGGGCGCGACGCACCAGCACGTCCTGGATGGTGTTGTTCAGCATGTGCCCCATGTGCAGCACACCCGTTACGTTCGGAGGCGGGATCACCACGGTGTAGGGCTCGCGGTCGTCGGGTACGCTGCGGAAGTAGCCACGGCGCATCCAGTGTCCATACCACTTGTCCTCGCTCTGCGCGGGTTCGAACCGTTTGGGGATCTCGATCTGTTCCATGCTTCATTGCCGGGCCGCGCACCATTGGCGGATGCGTATTCCAGCGGGGCCGCAAAGGTAGCCGGGAAGGGTCACGGAGGAAGTGGTCGGAAGGGACCTTGGTGTCGTGCAGAGTGTCAATGTTGTGTTAGATCCCCCCATTGGGCTGCGGAAGGCCCCGAACATTGCTCGAAACACCATGACCATGCGACACCCGATCACCCTTTCATTGTGCTTGCTGATGGCCAGCAGCCTCAATGCCCAAGTCCCGAAGCCCGCGACCACCCATGGTCCGCTCATCACCTTCGAGAAGACCGAGCATGACTACGGCACCATTGAGCAGGGTGCTGATGGCGCTTGTGAATTCCCCTTCACCAATACCGGTGATGAGCCGCTCATCATCTCGCAGTTCCGGACCAGTTGCGGCTGTCTGGTGCCTTCTTGGGACCGTGACCCTGTGCTGCCCGGCAAGAAGGGTTCGGTGCGCCTTCGTTATGACACCAACCGTGTTGGGCCCATCAACAAGAGCGCGACCGTGACCAGCAATTCCGTCGACCAGCCCGTGCTCGTTCTACGCATCAAGGGCCTCGTACGACCCCGACCGGAGGAAGTGGCATCGCCGGCTCCCACACCTTCACACTGATCGACTCGGCCGCTGTTAATGTCCTGTTAAACCCATTTCCGCGGTCGAACCCTGCTCTACCTTGGCCGTACGAATCCACCGAAACACAACCGAACCCATGAAGAAGTTCCTCCTTACCCTCGGCCTCAGCGCCCTTTTCCTCGGCGTTCAAGCCCAGGATGATCAGAAGCCTGTCGGCGGTACGGGCCCCCAGATCAGCATCGACAAGGAAGTACACGACTATGGCACCATCAAGCAGGGTGGCAATGGCGAGTGCGTATTCACGGTGACCAACACCGGTGATCAGCCGCTGATCATCAGCAACTGCCAGGGTAGCTGCGGTTGCACGGTGCCCAAGTGCGAAACGGCCCCCATCAAGCCGGGCGCCAAGAGCTCCATCACGGTGAAGTACGACAGCAACCGTGTGGGCCCCATCAACAAGAGCGTGACCATCACCAGCAACGCGGGCAACGCCCCCCAGCAAGGTGGTACGTATCCAGGGCACGGTGGAAGCCTCCGGCGCAGCTGCTACTCCTGTGGCATCACCAGCAGTGGCTCCTGCTGCCCATTAAGCGATCGTCTTCAGCGAACAGGAACGGCGGACCTTGGTCCGCCGTTCTTCATTTCAGGAGGTTGAGGTTCTAGTTCATCACACGGGCCAGCAGCTCACGCAGCAATTCACCGTCGTCGGCGCTCGCATTGCCAACGCCCTTGCTTTTGAGGTCGGTCTCGCGCAGCAGGTGCAACACCTCGCGCAGCTTGGCAGGGGGGTAGTTGCGGGCCGCGTTCGCATAGTCCTTCACGAAGAAGGGCGGCACTTTCAACGCAGCGGCCAGCTCGCCTTGTGCCAGTCCGGAACTTGCATGTACGACCGCCAGCTTGCTGAAGTAGCTGTTCAACAGGCCGAGGGTCAGCACCAGCGGGTGGTCCTTGGGGTCCATGGCGAAGTAATGCGCGATGGTCTGTGCCTTCAGGTGGTCGCGGTTGCCGATCGCGTTCTGTAGCTCGAACACGTTGTACTCCTTGCTGATGCCCACGTTCCGCTGGATCAGATCCGCGGTGATAGTGCCGCCTTCCTCGGTGACGATGCAGAGCTTCTCCACTTCCTTGGTGAGCTTGCCCAGGTCGCTGCCCAAGTGCTCGGCCAATAGCACGGCCTCCTTCTGCCCGATCTTTCGCTTCTGGAACTGCACGTACTTGTAGATCCAGTCGGGGAGCTTGTCGTCCTTCAGCTTGTCGCTCGTGAAGACCACGCCCTTCTTAGCCACATCCTTGAGCCATGCCTTGCGGCCGTCGGCTTTCTTGTGCTTGTAGAGCATCACCAGCACGGTGGTGGGCGTGGGGTTCTTGAAGTAGCCCTCCAGCTTGTCGAACGCGTCGATGCGCCAGGTCTGGGCTTCGCGCAAGACCACCAGCTGGCGCTCGGCCATCATGGGGAACCGAAGGCACGCATCCTTCACCTGGTCCGGGTCACTGTCCTTGCCGTAGAGGATGGTGAGGTTGAAGTCGCGCTCGTGCTCTTCCAACGCGTTCCGTTCGATCTCCTCGGCCAAACGGTCAATGAAAAAGGCCTCCTCCCCGTGCAACAGGTACACGGGCTTGAACTTCTTCGCACTGATGTCCGTGCGCAGCTTCTTGTAATCGTCGATGGTGCTCATTCGAAGCGCAAGTGCTTCACGGACCGGCCTTCGTTGATGATGTCACGCAGGGAGGCGATGCCCACCTTCACATGGGTGTGTGCGAACCCGCTGGTGACCTTCTGGTCGCTCGCGCTGGTCTTCACGCCCCAAGGCACCATGGGCTGGTCGCTCACCAAGAGCAAGGCTCCGGTGGGAATGCCGTTGAAGAAACCGGTCATGAACACGGTGGCTGTTTCCATGTCGATGGCCATGGCGCGCAACGTGCGCAGCTTCTCCTTGAAGGCCTCATCGTGTTCCCAGACCCTGCGGTTGGTGGTGTACACCGTTCCGCTCCAGTAGTCCAGGTCCATGTCACGGATCACGCCCGAAACAGCGCGGTGGATCATGAAAGAAGGCAGCGCGGGCACTTCGGGAGGGAAGTAGTCATTGCTCGTTCCCTCGCCACGGATGGCGGCAATGGGCAGGATGAGGTCGCCGATCTCGTTCTTCTTTTTCAGCCCCCCGCACTTGCCCAGGAACAGCACCGCCTTGGGGTCAATGGCGCTCAGCAGGTCCATGATGGTGGCCGCATTGGCACTGCCCATGCTGAAGTTGATCATCACCATGTCCTCGGCGATGGCCACAGGCATGGCCTTGTCCCGTCCGTGGATCACAGCGCCGGTCTGCTCCGCGAAGATCTCTAGGTAGTTGCCGAAGTTGGTGAGCAGCACATACGGCTTGAAGTCGGGGAGAGCCACGCCGGTGTACCGGGGCAGCCAGTTGTTCACGATGTCCTCTTTGGTGCGCACGTTCGTTGTTGCTTTGTCCGTGATGCAGCGCTTGAACCTGCCGGACCACGGTGTCAAAACTAAGCAGACCCCCGGGGGCGAAGCGGTGTTTGATCCCGTTCGTCGAAAGTGGGTGGCCCTGACCCCCGAGGAATGGGTGCGTCAGCATTTCCTCCAGTTCTTGGTGAACGACCTGCAATGCCCGCTGTCGTTGATCGCTGTGGAGCGTCAGCTGACCCTGCACGGTCTGTCCAAGCGTGCCGATCTGGTGGTGCATGGTACCGACGGCGCCCCCTTGGCCTTGGTGGAATGCAAGGCCCCCAGCGTGAAGCTGGATCAGGCGGTGTTCGAGCAGGCCAGCCGCTACAACATTGTGTTCCGCGTGGCCTACCTGTTCGTCACTAACGGGCTGCAGCACTATTGCTGCCGGGTCGAACATTCCACAGGGGCTGTTCATTTCCTTTCCGAGATGCCCGGTTTTGCGGCCATGTCGGGTAGCGACCGCGCCTAATTTTGTACGATGCGTAAGCTCCTTGCCCTAGCTCTGCTCTGCGGTGCCGTTCTCCCCATGAACGCCCAGAAGCCCACGAAGTTGAACCTTCAGCTTCAGGCCTTCCTGAAACGTCCCCACGCCCCTACCGAGGAGGTGGATCTGTTCATCCGCGGCGAAGAGCGGGGTGTGGCCGCAGCCGTGGCCGCACGCGGTGGCCGGGTGAAGCTGATCATGAACGGGCTGGTGAGCGCGACCGTGCCTGTGGCCGAGATCGAGGCGTTGGCCGCCAGCGATGCCGTGGACATGTTCGAGTTCACGCTGTCCAAGGGCCGCACCTTGAATGACAGCATGCGCGTGAAGACACGTGTGGTGGATGTTCAGCAAGGCAGGGCTCCGCTCCCAACTGGTTATATGGGCGAAGGAACCATCATCGGCATCATCGACAGCGGCATGGACCTGGGGCACCCGGACTTCAATGACAGCCTCGGGAACACACGCGTGCTTCACTACTGGGACCAGAACTTCCCTTTCGACAACCAGCTGACCCCGCAGCCCTATGGATATGGTCAAGCGTGGGACAGCACGGCCATCAATGCGGGGAACTGTCCTGCGACCGATCAGCCGCAATGGTACGGTCACGGAACCACGGTGGTCGGTACGGCTGCGGGCAATGGACTAGCTACTGGTGCGTTCGAAGGTGTCGCACCGAAGGCCGACATCATCATGGTGAGCAGCGATTTCGGTCGCCCGAACTGGAGGGCTTCCGTGGCCGATGCGGTGAAGTACATCTTCGACCACGCCACCGCGTTGGGCCGACCTGTGGTGGTGAACGCCAGCCTGGGTGACTATTATGGCAGTCACGATGGCCTTGATGCCGCGGCGTTGTTCATCGACAGCTTGTTGAACGAAGCTCCAGGGCGTGCGTTGGTCTGCGCGGCGGGCAACAGCTTCACCCTTCCTCCGTACCACCTCCACACGGAGGTATCAGCGGACACCTCCTTCACTTGGTTCACCTACCAACCTGCCAGCATTAGCAACCTCGGTGTGGGTGGGGTCTTCTTCGAGGTGTGGGCGGATACGGCCTCTTTCGACCAAGTGGAATACGCGGTCGGGGTCGACCGCACCTATGCCAACATCTACAGCTACCGGGGGCGCTCGCCTTTCCATCGTGCGCAGGACAACCTAGGGCTGGTGGTCACCGACACCCTCGTGAGCCCCTTGGGGAACCGTATGGCGATCTTGGAGACCCGAGCCGAACTGCGCGGTGCGCAGTACCACTTGGAGGTGGTGATGGCGGAACCCGACAGTTCGGATTTCTACTTCCGCTTCATGACCACCGGGCAAGGATCATTCGATGTGTGGAGCAGCTATTATCTCGGCAGCTCCACCATCATCGCCGGGGGGCTTCCGACGCCCACGCAGTTCCCTGACATTGTGAAGTATGTGCTGCCGGACAACGAGCAGAAGATCGTGGATTCGTGGGCCTGCTCTGAGCATGTGCTCACCGTGGCCAACTACCAGAACGAGACGAACTACATCGACTACAATGGCCTACCGCAGAGCGTGACGGGGATCGAGAACGATATCGCCTCGGCCAGTAGTAACGGGCCTACGCGTGATGGCCGCCTGAAGCCGGACCTGGCAGCGCCGGGTGACATCACGTTCTCGGCAGGTCCTGCCAGCTTCATCGCCTCGCTGCTCGCCGGTACCGGTGCCTTCAAGGTCGCACCGGGTGGCTACCACCTCCGCGCGGGCGGCACTTCGATCGCCTCCCCGGTGGCTGCAGGTTCCATCGCCTTGTACTTCGAGAAGTGCCCCAACGCCACACATCTCGATGCCATCCGGAGCTTCGAACTTTCCGCCTTCGGCGATGTGTTCACCGGTGCCCTGCCGAACATCCGCTGGGGAGCCGGAAAGCTGAACGCTTATGATGCGCTGGTGCGTTCCGCAGAGGTGCCTATCACCTTCGACCCTTCTCCTGTGATGTGCTTTAACGACAGCGTGCTGGTGAGCGGGCCAAACGCCATGTCGGCGTATGCGTGGAACACCGGGGCGAGCACCCAGTCCTTCTATGCTAGTGAGCAGAGCGTGATCGCCTTGGAAGTGATCGATGACCATGGGTGCCACGCTTGGAGCGATACGCTCGCTGTTCTGGAGGATGCCCCAGTTCCCACACCCACGATCTCTCAAGTGGGTTACACGTTGGAAAGCAGCGCGGCCATCGGCTACCAGTGGTTCTACAACGGAGCGCCGATCAGTGGGGCCACGGATCAGACACTGGACGTGTATGATACCGGGGACTACTTCGTACAGGTGAGCAACGTGAACGGCTGCACCGCGAACAGCGACACCCTCTTCGTGCTGAGCACAGGTCTTGGTGTTCCGGCTCGCGCAGGCGGCTTGGTGATCTGGCCAGTGCCTGCTTCGGATGCCGTGTCGATCCGCTTGCCGATGGAACTGGCCGGGAGGGCAACGTTGGAGATCGCTGATGCACAAGGCAAGCTCGTGCAGCGCCATTCGCTCCAGAGCGGATCACCCGTGGTCCAGCTTTCGTTGGAAGGCATGGCCACCGGCCTCTACCAAGTGCGTATTTCGGACGGTGTCCGGTCTTGGACCGGCTCCATCCAGGCGCGCTGAGCCTGACCGCCGTTCCGGCGGCGCGGTGCTTCTTGATTCCGAAGGAAGGAGTGGCGCTATCGCGCACCTTTGTACCATGGAGCGTCGACCCTTCGTGCTGTCCGGTGGTGGGGCAAGAGGCATCGCGCACCTCGGCGTCCTGATGGCCTTGGAGGAGGAAGGCATCGTTCCGTCCGAGATCAGTGGCACTAGCGCTGGTGCCTTGCTTGGCGCTTATATCGCCGCCGGACTTTCACCTGGGCGCGCCACCGAATTGATGCGTGAGGAGTGGCGGATCCACCACACGCGTTGGAAAGTGCTGCGTGGTGAATTCCTGTCGCAACGGCGGATCGGCGATTTTCTGAAGGAAACCCTGCCGTGCACCACTTTCGAGGAACTGCGGATGCCCTTCTACGTGAGCGTAACCGATATGGAGCGCGGAGGCCAACGCATCTTCAGCTCCGGTCCCTTGATACCAGCACTTTTGGCCGCTTGTGCAGTTCCTGTGGTGTTCCCGCCAGTGGTGATCGATGGTGTCGCCTACGTGGACGGGGGCTTGAGCAACAACCTGCCCATTGAACCCTTCAACGATCGCCGGGGCGAAGTGGTGGCGGTCTACGTGAATCCACTTCCAGAGTACCAGGCCCAGCGATCTCTTAGAAGGACGCTGGACCGCACCTTCCACCTGAGTTTCCGCGAGATGGTGAAGCGTTCTGCTGAAGGATGCTACCTGTACATCGAGCCGCCCGGCCTTTCCCGTTTCGGCATGTTCGACCTGCGCCATGCAGCCAGCATCCAACAGGTCGGGTACGACCACACCAAGCGGATGATGCGCGAGCGTCGTTGACCATGGAACTTGTGCGCGCCACCATCGAACGCTACGTGCCGATATCGGACACCGAGTGGGAACTGATCCGGCCTTACTGGAGAGAACGGTCCTTTCTACGAGGTGCCCTCGTCACCGAGGTTGGACAGGTGGAGCATTGGTTCAGCATCGTTTCCACTGGTGTTCAGCGAATGTTCGTTCCGCATGAAGGTGAGGAGGTCTGCATAGGTTTCTCTTACGGCCATAGCTGGAGCGGCGTTTTCGATTCGTATGTCACCCGCAAGCCCAGCCGTTTCGGACTGCAGGCTGTTACCGATTCGGTGCTGTTGAGCATCCACCATGATGATCTGCAAGAGCTGTATGCTCGTGTGCCCGTGCTGGAACGTTTCGGCCGCTTGATCCTGGAGCAGCTCGTGGTGGGTCGGGCAACGCGCGAGGTCGAACAGTTGACCTTCGATGCGGAACAACGCTACCGGGCGCTGCTGGAGCGCAGCCCGCACCTGCTTCAGCTAGTTTCGCAGAAGGACATCGCGAGCTACCTGCGCATGACACCTGAGACCTTCAGTCGGTTGCGTTCCAAGGTCCGCTGAGCACTTCTTGATCCACATCAAGTGCGTTGCCCCTGCGGTGCGGATACGTTTGCGCCATGGGAACGGAACAACTGATCGCTGACCTGCGCACCACGCTGGCGGAGCAGCTTCAACGAGCAAGGGCGCTGCGCGAACTTCCACTGGTGATCCTCGAACAACGGCCTGCACCGAAGAAGTGGAGCGTGCTGGAGATCTGTGAGCACATGAACCTGAGCTGTGGGCATTACTTGATCCATCTCCGCAAGGCATATGAGGACCCCCGCTCGCACTTCACGCGTAGCGATGAGCATCGACCTGGCTTCTGGGGCGGCATGCTCACACGCACCATGCAGCCCACTGATGATGGACGGATCAAGCTGCCGATGCCGACGCTGCGGATCTTCGAACCACGGCAGGCACCTGCTAAACGCCTTGTCGCGTTGGATGAGTTCATTGCGATGCTGGAGGGCTTCCGTGCCCTGTTGGATGTGGCCGCCACACGAGGCATGGAAGGACCGCGTATCACCAGCACCCTGGGCCCGCTGTTCCGCTTCAAGGTGGCGGATGCCTTCAGTTTTGCCATCGCCCACCAGGAGCGCCACCTCCTCCAGATCGACCGGACGTTGGAAGCGCTGCGGGCTTAGAGGATCAAGATCATATCAAAGTCGGCGCAGCTGAGATCCTGGAGTAGACATCGGCTGCTTAGGTCAACACAATTGCGCTGGCGAGATCGCTTTTTGCCACGAATTGCTGCTGGATCGAGAGCGGTCCTTAGCCATTGAGCCGAGCTACGTAGCCCGGTCGTCGAAGAGATCTTGCATCCAACGGAGCGCCATTAATGGACCTGTTCGCCGTCCAGGAATGTGGCTTTCACCCTGGCTTTGCGCAACTGTTCCGCCTCCACCTTCAGGATGTCACGGTCGATCACCACGAAGTCCGCGCGTTTTCCGGCCTCCAGTGTGCCCAGATCATTCTCTGTGAAACTGGCCAACGCGTTCCAGATGGTCATGCCGCGCAGCGCTTCATCACGGGAAAGCGCATCGGCCAGCTGAAAGCCCTCGGCCGGCACGCCTTCGCTGTTCTTTCGGGCCACTGCTGCGTAGTAGGTGCCCAAGGGGTCGATGCCTTCCACGGGAAAATCCGTGCCTAAGGCGATCAGGCCGTTCTGCTTGAGCAAGCTCTTCAGGGCGTAAGCTGTGCGCAGCCTTTCCCCGCCGATCCTGTCAATGGCCCAGAGCATATCGCTGGTGGCGTGGGTGGGTTGCATGCTGGGTATCACCGTGTACTTCGCGAAAAGCGGAAGGTCCTCCGGTGCCACGCATTGGGCATGCTCGATCCGCCACCGTAGGTCGTTCGTGCCGCCGAGCACCCGGCCGTAGGTCGCGAGCATCAACCGGTTGGCGCTGTCGCCGATGCAGTGCGTGGCCATCTGGAAGCCGTGCGTTTTGCACCAGCCGGCCACTTCGTCCAAGTGGACTTGGGTCGGCAGCATCAGCCCGTGGTAAATGCTGTCCACATCGGCATATGGTTTCAACAGCAAGGCCCCGCGTGAGCCGAGCGAACCATCACCGTAGACTTTCACCGCACGAACGACCAATCGGTCCTCTATGATGGGACCGCTCTTCGCGAATCGCTCCAGGTTCTCCGGCTTGTCAGCCACCATGGCGTAGACGCGCATCTTCAAGACGCCCTCCTTCTGCATGGTGCGGATCAGGTCGATAGTGCCCGCGTCCAGACCGGCATCGCAGACCATGGTCAGGCCTTTCGCGAAGCAATCAGCCTGTGCGTCGAGCAGGGCCTTGCGCTTGGTGGGCTCGTCCGCTTCGTCGAAGATCTTCTGGAACATCTCCACCGCGTTGTCCACAAGGAGCCCGGTGGGCTTGCCATTGCGCACTTCCAAGATGCCCCCGGCGATCACGCTGTTCGCGTTCAGCCCCACGCGGTCCAGCGCAGCCTGGTTGACAACGGCAGCATGCCCATCGATCCGTTGAAGCAGAACGGGACGATCCGGGAACAGCAGGTTCAGGCTGTCGTTCGTTGGCGTCGCCTGGCCTTCCCACAGGTTCTGGTCCCAGCCGCGACCAATGATCCACTGCTTTTCAGGATGGGCCTTGGCATAAGCGACCGTTCGGGCCAAGGCCTCGCTCCAGCTCTTCACGCCTTGTAGGTCGATCTTCTGCTTGTTCAAGCCGTAGCCGAAGAAGTGGCAGTGCCCATCGATGAAGCCCGGATAGATGGTGTGTCCGGCGGCGTCGTAGGTGGAAGCGGCGCTGTAGCGGTTCAGGATCTCCTGCTCCGCACCAAGTTCGAGGATGCGTCCGTCCTTGACGGCCATGGCTTGGTGCACACTGTTGGCGCTGTCCAGGGTGATGATCCGCGCGTTGCGCACCACCAGGTCGGCTTCCTGGTTCTTATAGGCACAGCCGGTCGCCAGCAACGCCAGCGACAGAAGCAGGGTAGGTGTCCTCATGGTCACAAAGGTCGCAGCCAGGGCCATCGCCCCAGCAAGCGATCTTCATCCGTGACGGCCAGCGCAGCGAACAACAGGAAGGGAAGGAGCGGCACACGGTAGCGGACCACGGCGCCCATCACTGGCGTCGTCCAGCCGATCACCAAGGCCAGCAGAACGCAGAAACTGATGCAGTACAGAAGAAAGGCCTTATCCACTTGTTGCCAGGGCTTTCGGTGGAGCAGGAGCATGGCGAAGGCCAAGAGAAGAACGACGGTCTCCAACGCGCTGGCCAGCCCCATGGCTCCGTTTTGCCAGGCCTGCAAGGGCCCAAGGAAGGTGGTGTACAGGGCATGGGGCGCCTGCGCGGCAAAGCTGGCGAAGGTGGGCTCCAGGTAAGGCGTTGGGATGTAGCTGCCGCTGTTCACTGAAACGGCCAGGCCGATGAAGTCCTTCTGCTTCCAAGCCAGCGTGTTCAGGATGTCGAAGCCGGGGATGAACCGCTCGCTGTTCGCCCCGATCACCAGCAGGATGGCGTGTACCACAGCGAACTTCAGCAGGGGCCGCCCAGGGCGCAGCTTGCACCAGGTGTAGGCGATCAGCGCCGGCACCATGCTTAACAGCACATAGAACTTCAGGAAGAAGAGCAGCGTGGACAGCGGGACGATGAGCAGCAGCAACCACCCCTTCACACGGCGGCCCAAGGCACCGAACACCAACCAGATCAGCAGGCCCAACGCGAACACCAGAAAGGTCTCCTTGATCACCCCACTGCTCCAGAACAGCACCGACGGGATAACGAACACAGCTAGAAACAGGGGCTTCACCAGGCGCGGCATAAGGCCGGCGATCGCCTTCACGAGCCCAATGGAGCCAACGAAGGCCAGGAAGGCCGCGAACACTGTGTGCACATGGATGTGGCCGAAGGAGAACAGCCGGACCAGCGCATTGAACCGGATGATCGTGTGCGCATCGTTGTACATGTTGCTCTCGTACTTCCGGTACCAGTTGTTCATCACCCGGTAGTACAGCGAATCGAAGTGCGGACTGTCGTTGCCGATGCCGGTGAGCATGCGCAGGTAGTCCCCAGGACTGGTCTTCAACGCACTGTACATCACAGCGCTATCGTCGAAGTAGCGGTAGATATCCGCGTTCGGCCGGTCCACGATGACATACGTGTACAGGGCCCACAACGCTGTGCCGGCCATCACCTTCAGCACGAAGACCGCCAGGACCCATCGGTCCGGCACTCCATCCACACGAAAGAACCGCGACCGATGGATCAGGTACAGAAAAAGCGACGCGTAACCGATGGCGAGCAGGATCCCGGGCATGGAAGAGGTTCTCGTGGTCCTTGGTTACGACGCGGGGCAAGTTAGACCGTTGCCTGTATCCCCCTCCAGGACCGCTCCACCGGTGGTCCGTGTCACTTTGGTTTTCTTTGTTCCCGAATTCCTTCGCTCACCCCCCAAGGGACCTTTCCGCATGGCCACCAAGACCGCTCCCCGTACCGACCTCCCCGATACCAAGCCCGTAGGCCTCGAGACCGCGAAGAAACTCGGCTTGCGTGAGGAGGAATATGCCCGCATCCAGGAGATCATGGGCCGCGTGCCCAACTTCACGGAGCTCAGCATCTACAGCGCCATGTGGAGCGAGCATTGCTCCTACAAGAACTCGATCCGCCTGCTGAAGACCTTGCCACGCACCGGTCCGAAATTGTTGGCCGAGGCCGGGCAGGAGAACGCCGGGCTCGTGGACATCGGTGATGGTTGGGCGTGCGCGTTCAAGATCGAAAGCCACAACCACCCCAGTGCCATCGAGCCCTACCAGGGCGCGGCCACGGGTGTGGGCGGGATCAACCGCGACATCTTCACCATGGGGGCCCGTCCCATCGCACAGCTGAACTCCCTTCGCTTCGGTGACATCACCAAGGAGAAGAGCAGCCGCTGGCACATGCGTGGTGTGGTGAAAGGGATCGGGGACTATGGCAATGCGTTCGGCGTACCCGTCCTCGGCGGTGAAGTGTATTTCGACCCCTGCTACACCACCAACCCGCTCGTGAACGCCATGAGCGTAGGCATCGTGCGCACCGATAAGGTCATCAGCGCCACCAGCCACGGCGTGGGCAACCCCGTGTTCATCGTGGGCAGTGCCACCGGCAAGGACGGTATCCATGGCGCCTCCTTCGCCAGCAAGGACATCACCGAGACGAGCATGGACGATCTGCCTGCGGTGCAGGTGGGTGACCCCTTCATGGAGAAGCTCCTGCTGGAGGCTTCCCTCGAACTGGCACAGACCGACGCGATCATCGGCATGCAGGACATGGGTGCCGCCGGCATCACCTGCAGCACCAGCGAAATGAGCGCGAAAGGGGAGAGCGGCATGGACATCAACCTGGACCTCGTGCCCACCCGCCAAGAAGGGATGCGTCCATGGGAGATCCTGCTCAGCGAAAGCCAAGAGCGCATGTTGGTGGTGGTGAAGAAAGGCCGCGAGGCGGAGGTGAAGGCCATCTTCGACAAGTGGGACCTGCATTGCGTGGACATTGGCACGGTGACCAAAGGTGGCCAGGTCCGCTTCTTCTGGCACGATGAACTGGTGGCTGATGTGCCCGCTGAAAGCCTCGTCCTCGGTGGCGGTGCCCCGGTCTACACCCGCGAGGAACGCGAACCCGCCTACATCAAGGAGAACAAGAAGTTCAAGGCCTCCAAGGTGCCCGAGCCGGATGACGTCCAGGCCGTCGCCTTCGACCTGCTGGCCAGCCCCAACATCGCCAGCAAGCGCTGGATCTATGAGCAGTACGATAGCATGGTCCGCACCGGCACCATGACCACCAACAACCCGAGCGACGCAGGCCTGGTACTGGTTAAGGAGACCGGCAAAGCCCTCGCCGTCACCGTGGATTGCAACGGCCGCTATGTGCACGCGGACCCCTATGTGGGTGCCATGATAGCTGTGAGCGAAGCCGCCCGTAACATCGTCTGTTCCGGTGGTGAACCCTGTGGTGTCACCAACTGCCTGAACTTCGGCAACCCCTACGACCCCGAGGTGTACTGGCAGTTCGCCAATGTGATCAAAGGCATGGGTGAGGCCTGCATCGAGTTCAAGACGCCTGTTACCGGCGGCAACGTCAGCTTCTACAATCAGTCCGTCACCGACAAGGGTGATATCGCCGTGTTCCCCACGCCCACCATCGGTATGGTCGGAGTGATGAACGACATCAGCAAACGCATGACCCTCGCCTTCCAAGAGAAAGGGCACCTGCTCTTCCTCATCGGCAAGGTCACCGAGGACATCGCGTGCAGCGAGTACCTCGTCCGTCACCACAAGATCGACCGGTCCCCGGCCCCGTACTTCGACCTGCGCGAGGAGCACCTGGCGCAAGTGGTGGTGGCCCACCTGATCAAGAAGGGCCTCATCTCTGCCGCGCACGATGTGAGTGACGGAGGCCTCTGGACCACCCTCGTGGAGATGGGCTTACCCAAGGGCCTGGGCTTCGACGTGGTAACCGACAGCGAGATCCGGACCGACGCCTTCCTCTTCGGTGAAGGCCAGGGTCGTGTGGTCATCACCCTCAACGAGGACAACGAGACGGAGTTCCTCGACATCATGCGCCTGAGCAAGGTGCCCTTCATCCTCCTGGGCCATGTCACCAAAGGCAAGCTCGTGGTGGACGATGAGCCCTTCGGATTCATTGAGGACGCGCGCAAGGTTTACGAAGAGGCCATCCCGAAGGTGATGGGCGAACAGTAGGCAGCCTGCTTGTTCCGGAGGAAGAGGTTGTGACGGTGCGTCCCGCATTTCCACGTGTTCTCATTTCCACATTCACCTTCACCATGCCACAACCCGCATTCCATGGCCCACTGCCTTCGGTGGGCACCACGGCCCCGACGCTTCGCTATGTGAAAGCCGATCGCCACGAGGCCAGTCTCCAGGACCACATGGGCCAGGTGGTCGTGCTCATCGCATTTCCGAGCGTGGATACCAGTACCTGTGCGTTGGAGATGCGCACCTTCAACCAGCGGGCCACCGAGTTGGGTGCGCGTGTGTTGTCCATCTCCATGGACCTGCCCTTCGCCCTGAAGCGTTTCTGCGCGGCAGAGGGCATTGCCAACGTGGAGGCCGGAAGTGATTTCCGGTACCACGATGCCGCGCATGTCTGGGGTGCAGCGTTGACCGAAGGTGCACTGGCCGGAACCCTCGGTCGCATCACTTGGGTGATCGATCAGGAAGGTGTGATCCGCTACCAAGAAGTGGCGCCGGAGCTGGGTGCAGAGCCGGACTATGAGGCCGCGCTCCACGCAGCCAAAGCACTCCTTTGAAGATCAGCGGCCCGAGCGCACCGCTTGGGGCCGGAACAGGTAGGCCTCCAGGCTAAGGAAAGCCGCAGCACAGGCCAGCCCCATGATCGTCCAAGGTGACCGCAGCACATTGCCGAGGTCCGGGAGCGTTAGGTCGTGCAGGTAGCGCTGGTAGGTACTTCCTGCGGGATCGACGGAGAGGGGGGCCAACAGGCTGTAGACGATGAGACCCAGTAGGAACGTCCCTATGGCGATCCAGATCCAACTAGCGATCAAGGGCTTGTCCTCGATCACGCGTGCCGCTGGCTGTGCTGCCAAATGGCGAAGCACACGCGCCTCAATGTCGTCCGGGGCATGCAGCGGTCCCGCCTGTGCGAACAGGTACCGCAGCTTGCGATCGGCCTCTGTATCGGTCAGTCTACGTGGAGCGTCCATGTTTCCTCCTTGAGGTGGTCCTGCAAGATCGTCAATAGCTTCTTCCGTGCGCGATGTAGCTTCACCTTCACATTGGACTCCCCAAGTCCGGTGATGGTTACGATCTCCTCGATCCCGAGCTCTTCAAGGTAGAAGAAGGTCACTACGGCGGCATCCTCGGCGGGCAGTTGGGCCAGTGCCCATTCCACCAAGGCCTTTCTGTCGTTGCGGTCGCCTTCTGGTGCCTGCTGCGGTTCCTGGCCGTTCGCCTGCAGTTCGTCCAAGCCCAACGTTCCGGCTTTGCGGGTGCGCAACTTGGAGAGCGCGGTGCGGTAGGCGATGCTGTACAACCAGGTGCTGAACCGCGACCCGCCTTGATAGCCGCCGATGTGCTGGTAGGCTTTCACAAAGACGTCCTGCGTGGCCTCCTCCGCATCCTCGCGGTGCCGGAGCACACGGCTGCATACGGTGAACACCATATGCTTGTACCTGCCGATCAGCCACGCGTAGGCGCGATGGTCTCCCTGGCGGGCGGAAGCGATGGCGGTCTGTTCGTCCACTGTGGAAGCGCGCGTATGGGACGCTCAAGGTCCCGTTACAGGTTACGAATGTGATGGGCTTTCACCCGTCCGCCTCACACGGACACATGAACGGATGCCCGGCTGTATGGAGGTTCAGGGTGAATGGATGACCGGATCGTAACCTCATGTCGTCAGCCCGGCGTCACATGAGCACGAACCGCAACAACCAACATTCCATGTCCACGCCAGCCACTGAAGTTCTCGTCCCTGTCGCCCTTTTCGCCATGACCTTCGGGATCGTTTACATCTTGGCCACCGCAAGGCATCGGCAGCGAATGGCCATGATCGATAAGGGCATGGACCCCGGTGGCCTTCGGGACCGGGAGGTTCCGATGCGAGGCCTGCGTAACGGCCTCTTCATGATCGGCTTGGGCCTTGGTCTCTTCTTCGGGTACATCATGGATATCAACATGCCTTCGAACGGGTTGGATGGGGACATGGGTGATTCACCCCTGCCTTATTTCATCATGGTGCTGCTCTTCGGGGGGCTCGCTTTGGTCACCCACCACCTCATCGTCCGCCGCAAGCAACAGGGGTAGTTCAGCCACGCGGACGAGTGTCGAAGCGGGACCGTAAGGCCCCGCTTCGTTCATTTGCAGGTACCATGTCCGCCGTCCGCACCGCTTTCCGTTGGCTTTTCGCTGGAGCGTTCTGGATGATCACTGTCAGCGTGCTCTGGGTATTGTTGCTTGCCATTGCCGATCCACCGGTCACTTGGGTCATGGCCGAGCAGGCCGGTGAACAGAAGTCCTTTCACCGCAACTGGCGTGATCTGGAGGAGATCTCCCACGAGATGCCGCTCGCAGTGATGGCCGCCGAGGATCAGAAGTTCATGGACCACCATGGCTTCGATATGGAGGCCATCCGCAGGGCCATGGACTTCAATGCACGCAAGAAGGGGAAGCGGGTGAAGGGCGCGAGCACCATCAGCCAGCAAACAGCCAAGAACGTCTTCTGCTGGCCCGGTCGCACATTCGTCCGCAAAGGACTGGAGGCTTGGTTCACGGTGCTGATCGAAGTGCTCTGGACCAAGGAGCGCATCATTGAGGTCTACCTCAATGTAGCGGAGACCGGCAAAGGCTGCTTCGGTGTGGAAGCGGCTTCGCAACATTGTTTCGGTAGGCCAGCCTCTCGACTCACACGCACCCAAGCAGCTCTCATTGCCGCCGTACTGCCGGCGCCGCGCCGTTTCGATTGCGCACGCCCTTCAGGGTATGTAGGCCGCCGACAAGGCTGGATCGTCAGGCAGATGAACAACCTCGGTGATCTCTTTGATCCAGCCGTACGCGAACTCATGCGGCAAGAACTCGATCGAAAAGAGGAACGTGAGCAACGCAGACGCAATAGGAAGAAATGAGGGAGGAGAGCATCATCATCGTCACCGGCGCCAGTCGCGGTGTTGGTCGGGAAACGGTCATCTCCCTGGTAAGGGACCACGGAAAAGAGGTGCTCGCCATAGCCCGAAGCGCCCAAGCCCTTGATGCCCTCTCTGCTGAACTGAAGGATGCGCCCGGTCGTCTGCGTACGCTCACAGCGGACCTGACGAGCTCTAGGCTTCCCGAAGACCTGAGCGAGGCTCTCGGTGAGCGAAGAGTGTCCGCATTGGTGAACAATGCAGGGCTGCTCCTGAAGAGGGACTTCGGACAATGGACCGCGGAGGACATGGACCATCTGTATCAAGTGAACGTCGTGGTCCCCCTCCTGCTGGTGCAAGTGCTGCTGGACCGTTTCACCGGTACCCCAACAGCCCATGTGGTCAACATTGGGAGCATGGGCGGTGTGCGCGGCACCACCAAGTTCCCGGGTCTGCTCGGCTACAGTGTCAGCAAGGGGGGGCTGGTCACATTGACCGAATGCCTTGCAGAAGAGCTCAAGGAGAGGGGCGTGCGCGTTAACTGCCTGAGTTTGGGCGCCGTGGATACGGAAATGCTGCGCGAGGCCTTTCCGGGCTTTGAGGCTCAGGTGAGCGCGGCCCAGGTTGGTGCGTTCGTGGCTCAATTTTCCTTGGAAGGACATAACCTCTTCAACGGCAAGGTGTTAGAGGTTGCCCTTGGCACTCCATAAAGGGTCAAAGTGAAGAAAATGTTACAGCAGTGCTTGCACGTGTCGAGAAGCTCCCTACATTTGCAGCCGCTTTCGGAAAAACGTTCTTTGAAGCACCCGCAGTGGGGGAGTGGTAGTACGATCGAGAAGAGGCCAGCGTGAAAAGTTTTTTTCACAAGGCTTGTTGGAGAGAAAGAAGAAGATGTACATTTGCCACCCCTTCCGCAGAACACACCAGTTTCGGTGAATGCGAAGGTGCTGAACGATAGACTTGGAAACGGGCTTTGGCCCGCGACTGATAACGTTCTTTGACCTATTGTCCAATCTGAGAACAGCAAGGTGTCCATGTGATTCGAGAGGATCATCATGAGAGATCTCGTCAAACGAACCAGATCAATCAAACTTTACAATGGAGAGTTTGATCCTGGCTCAGGATGAACGCTAGCGGCAGGCTTAACACATGCAAGTCGAGGGGCAGCGCGATGTAGCAATACATTGGCGGCGACCGGCGCACGGGTGCGTAACACGTATGGAATCTGCCCTTTACTGGGGGATAGCCCGGAGAAATCCGGATTAATACCCCATAATAATCGAGGTGGCATCACCTTGATTTGAAAGCTCCGGCGGTAAAGGATGACCATGCGCACGATTAGCTAGTAGGTGAGGTAACGGCTCACCTAGGCTACGATCGTTAGGGGGCCTGAGAGGGTTATCCCCCACACTGGTACTGAGACACGGACCAGACTCCTACGGGAGGCAGCAGTGAGGAATATTGCGCAATGGAGGCAACTCTGACGCAGCCATGCCGCGTGCAGGAAGAAGGCGCTACGCGTTGTAAACTGCTTTTAACCGGGAAGAAACCCCTCTACGTGTGGAGGGTTGACGGTACCGGAGGAATAAGCACCGGCTAACTTCGTGCCAGCAGCCGCGGTAATACGAAGGGTGCAAGCGTTATCCGGATTCATTGGGTTTAAAGGGTGCGTAGGCGGGGTGGTAAGTCAGTGGTGAAATCCTGCAGCTTAACTGTAGAATTGCCATTGATACTGCCATTCTTGAGTACGCTGGATGTGGGCGGAATGTGCCGTGTAGCGGTGAAATGCTTAGATATGGCACAGAACACCGATAGCGAAGGCAGCTCACAACGGCGAAACTGACGCTGAGGCACGAAAGCGTGGGGATCGAACAGGATTAGATACCCTGGTAGTCCACGCCGTAAACGATGATCACTCGTCATTGGCGATACACTGTCAGTGACCTAGCGAAAGCGTTAAGTGATCCACCTGGGGAGTACGGCCGCAAGGCTGAAACTCAAAGGAATTGACGGGGGCCCGCACAAGCGGTGGAGCATGTGGTTTAATTCGATGATACGCGAGGAACCTTACCAGGGCTCGAACGCACGTAGACAGTCGCGGAAACGTGATCTTCTTCGGACTGCGTGCGAGGTGCTGCATGGCTGTCGTCAGCTCGTGCCGTGAGGTGTCGGGTTAAGTCCCATAACGAGCGCAACCCCTATCTTTAGTTGCCAGCGGGTAATGCCGGGGACTCTAGAGAAACTGCCCGTGTAAACGGTGAGGAAGGTGGGGACGACGTCAAGTCATCACGGCCCTTACGTCCTGGGCTACACACGTGCTACAATGGCGAGGAACAAAGGGAAGCTACCGCGCGAGCGGATGCAGATCTCTAAAACTCGCCTCAGTTCGGATCGGAGTCTGCAACCCGACTCCGTGAAGCTGGAATCGCTAGTAATCGCATATCAGCCATGATGCGGTGAATACGTTCCCGGGCCTTGTACACACCGCCCGTCAAGCCATGGAAGCCGGGGGTGCCTGAAGTTGGTGACCGCAAGGAGCTACCTAGGGCAAAACCGGTGACTGGGGCTAAGTCGTAACAAGGTAGCCGTACCGGAAGGTGCGGCTGGAACATCTCCTTTTTAGAGTAAGTTGTCAAGGTCTCCGTTTACTGTAGTGATACAGTTCACGACACCTGCTGTCTCAGTTGGATAATATGTTAACGGTGCCTTTCCGTTACCTTTTCCTAGTCCTGTAGCTCAGTTGGTTAGAGCGCTACACTGATAATGTAGAGGTCCGCAGTTCAAATCTGCGCAGGACTACCAGGGATAGGGAACGGGGAATTAGCTCAGCTGGCTAGAGCGCCTGCTTTGCAAGCAGGAGGTCATCGGTTCGACTCCGATATTCTCCACTCCGTTCACCCAAGGTTCCGTTAAGGAACAGAAGTGAGCAGCCCTTCCAGGGCACACGTTCTTTGATTTATTGTTAGACCGACCAAAACAGACCGAGAGATCGGTCCATAGAGCATAGACCTCAAAGGTTGAAAAGTTACTAAGGGCGTACGGTGGATGCCTTGGCTCTCAGAGGCGATGAAGGACGCGATAGGCTGCGATAAGCCACGGGGAGGAGCATAATATCCTGTGATCCGTGGATCTCCGAATGGGGCAACCCAGCTGGTTGAAGACCAGTTATCCCGCAAGGGAAGCGAACCCAGGGAACTGAAACATCTAAGTACCTGGAGGAAAAGAAAACAAAACAGTGATCCCCATAGTAGTGGCGAGCGAACAGGGGACAGCCCAAACCAGGACCGTTTAGGCGGCCCCGGGGTTGTAGGACCACAATGTGGACTTAGTATGCATAGTGGAATCTGTCTGGAAAGCAGAACCATAGCGGGTGATAGTCCCGTACACGAAATGCATGCTATACCTAGTGGTATCCTGAGTAGGGCGGGACACGTGAGATCCTGTCTGAATCCGCCGGAACCATCCGGCAAGGCTAAATACTGCTGAGAGACCGATAGCGAACCAGTACTGCGAAGGAAAGGTGAAAAGCACCTCGAACAGAGGAGTGAAATAGACCCTGAAACCGTGCGCCTACAAGCGGTCGGAGTCCCTCCGGGGATGACGGCGTGCCTTTTGCATAATGAGCCTACGAGTTGCTCGTCACTGGCAAGGTTAAGGGGTTCAGCCCCGCAGCCGAAGCGAAAGCAAGTCTTAACAGGGCGTGTAGTCAGTGGCGGCAGACGCGAAACCTGAGTGATCTAACCATGGCCAGGATGAAGTTCCGGTAACACGGAATGGAGGTCCGAACTGGTAGACGTTGAAAAGTCTTCGGATGAGCTGTGGTTAGGGGTGAAAGGCTTATCAAACTGGGAGATAGCTCGTACTCTCCGAAATGCATTTAGGTGCAGCCTCGGACGTATTGTCATGGAGGTAGAGCTACTGATCGGGCTAGGGGGCTTCATCGCCTACCAAACCCGGACAAACTCCGAATGCCATGACATAATTATCCGGGAGTGAGCGCATGGGTGCTAAGGTCCGTGCGCGAAAGGGAAAAAACCCAGACCATCGGCTAAGGTCCCTAAGTACACGCTAAGTTGATCTAACGAGGTCGGACTGCATTGACAGCTAGGATGTTGGCTTGGAAGCAGCCATTCATTTAAAGAGTGCGTAACAGCTCACTAGTCGAGCGGTCCGGCATGGATAATGATCGGGCATCAAGTGTGTCACCGAAGCTGTGGGCTCCGTAAGGAGCGGTAGGAGAGCATTCCGGTCTGCGTCGAAGGTGTGTTGTAAGACATGCTGGAGCGTCCGGAAAAGAAAATGTAGGCATAAGTAACGATAAGGCATGTGAAAAACATGCCCGCCGATAGACTAAGGTTTCCTGATCAACGTTAATCGGATCAGGGTTAGTCGGGACCTAAGGTGTAGCCGAACGGCGAAGCTGATGGACATCTGGTCAATATTCCAGAACCGGCTTATAGTGCGATGGGGAGACGAAGGAGTGAAAGGTCTCCGTTCTGACGGAATAGAACGGTAAAGGGCGTAGGTATTACTCTGGCAGGAAAATCCACCGGGGTAGCTGAAACCTGACAGTAACAGGAGGCTTCGGCCGAATGTATTGACCCTAATCAGACTTCCGAGAAAATCCTCTAAGCTTCAGCTATAAGCCGCCCGTACCGCAATCCGACACAGGTAGTCAAGGAGAGTATCCTGAGGCGCTCGAGTGATCCGTGGCTAAGGAACTAGGCAAATTAACCGCGTAACTTCGGAATAAGCGGTGCCCCGTGAGGGGCCTCAGTAAAATGGCTCAGGCGACTGTTTAACAAAAACACATGGCTTTGCGAAATCGAAAGATGACGTATAAGGCCTGACACCTGCCCGGTGCTGGAAGGTTAAGAGGAGAGGTCAGCCGCAAGGCAAAGCTTTGAATCGAAGCCCCAGTAAACGGCGGCCGTAACTATAACGGTCCTAAGGTAGCGAAATTCCTTGTCGGGTAAGTTCCGACCTGCACGAATGGTGTAACGATCTGAGCACTGTCTCAGCCACGAGCTCGGTGAAATTGTAGTCTCGGTGAAGATGCCGGGTACTCGCAACGGGACGGAAAGACCCCGTGCACCTTTACTATAGCTTCACATTGACATCGGCTGCCCGATGTGTAGGATAGGTGGGAGACTTTGAAGTTGCGTCGCTAGGCGTGATGGAGTCAACGTTGAAATACCACCCTTCGTTCATCTGATGTCTAATCCCTGCGAAACAGGGAAACAGTGTGTGGTGGGTAGTTTGACTGGGGTGGTCGCCTCCAAAAGAGTATCGGAGGCTTCCAAAGGTTCCCTCAGCACGCTTGGTAACCGTGCGTTGAGTGTATTGGCACAAGGGAGCTTGACTGTGAGACCGACAAGTCGAACAGGTAGGAAACTAGGGCAAAGTGATCCGGTGGTTCCATATGGAAGGGCCATCGCTCATAGGATAAAAGGTACGCCGGGGATAACAGGCTGATCATTCCCAAGAGCTCATATCGACGGAATGGTTTGGCACCTCGATGTCGGCTCGTCACATCCTGGGGCTGGAGAAGGTCCCAAGGGTTCGGCTGTTCGCCGATTAAAGTGGCACGTGAGCTGGGTTCAGAACGTCGTGAGACAGTTCGGTCCCTATCTGTTGCGAGCGTTAGAAGTTTGAGGGGAGCTACCATTAGTACGAGAGGACCGTGGTGGACGAACCGCTAGTGTACCAGTTGTGGCGCCAGCTGCATCGCTGGGTAGCTATGTTCGGACGGGATAAGCGCTGAAAGCATCTAAGCACGAAGCCCACCTCAAGATGAGACTTCTTTATAAGGGTCGTGGAAGACTACCACGTTGATAGGCTCCAGGTGTAAAGTCAGCAATGGCATAGCCGAGGAGTACTAATTACCCGTAGACTTTAACCTTCATAGGTCTTGCCTTGGAACGATCCTCGGCTGTTTTGGTCCGGTCTAACAATACATCGAAATCGCATTCACGATTTCAGGTGACTATTGCGGTGAGGTCCACCTCTTCCCATTCCGAACAGAGAAGTTAAGCTCACCAGCGCAGATGGTACTGGGCCACAAGCCCGGGAGAGTATGTCGTCGCCGATCTGAACCCCGCTACGCAAGTAGCGGGGTTCTTTTTTTACCCTCTATGAAGCCGCCAGCCTGCATGGCTGGCGCGCTTCATGCATATCCTTGCAGCGCGATGAGGATCCTCTTGTTGAGTTTTCTGATGGTCGTGGCTGTGCTACCGATCACTGCCCAGTCACTTTCCGGTACGATCACTGCACCGGGTGTGGCCGGTGGCTCGCTCGTGCTTCTGGCCACCAGGGGAAGTGCTCACGTTGCTATTGATTCCACGCGAATTAGCACACAGGGTGCGTTCGAGTTCGGGGAAGAGCGGATGCTCGCACCTGGATTCTATCAGCTGGCTCTGAACGATTCCGATCGGGTCGATGTGATCCTGAACGGAAAGGAGCGAATGGTGGTCATGGCTTTCTCAGGCAGCCCCTTGCAAGGCCATGTGACCGTGCTTCAAAGTGCAGAGAACCAGCGCCTTTGGCGGTATAAGGTGGCGAGTCGAGAGACCCAGTCCGTGCAGGAAACCGTTGCCCGAGAGAAGAGTCTACTTGACCCCCTCGACCATCGGCGGATCTTGTACTTGGACAGTGTCGAGCGCGGGGCTGTTCAGTCGAAGGAGCGCTTGCTGCAGCAACTGGTCTCGGAGGATCCGAACAGCTATTTCGCCAAGGTGGTCAAGACCGGTGCGGCGATCGATAGGTCGATCCCGCTTGGTCCGGTCGTCATGGCTTCCATATTCGACTTTAGCGATGCCTCGCTGTTACGTAGTTCCATCTATGACAAGGCTGTCATGGCCTTTCTCCAGAGCGTGAATGTGGTCAGCGAGGAGCAGATGTCCAATGCGGCGGATACTTTGCTGAGATTGGCGTCGCGGAATGCCGACTGTGAAGCGTACATGATCGGGCACTTGGTGGACCTGTTCTCGGCCTATGGTCCGCAGAGCACTGTGCAGCATCTGGTGGACAATTACCTTGCCGGCGAAAGTCCTCGGATCCCTATGTCTGCGGAGTTGCGCGACAAGGTCGATCGGTTGCTTCAGGTCTCGATCGGAGCGACCGGCCCGGATGTCTCCTTGAAGGACACCCTTGGCACGTTCACCCCATTGTCGAAGTTGTTGACAGGCCACACTTACGGGGCCTTGTTCTTCTATTCCAGTACTTGTGATCACTGCCATGCACAGATGCCTGGTCTCAACCGCATTTACGCTGAGTTTCACGCTAAGGGACTGGAAGTGTTGGGTGTTGCTTTGGATGACGACCGGACGGATTTCCGACCGAACATTGCACAGCGCGGCCTGAAGTTCCCGTGTTTCAGTGAATTCAGTGGATGGGGAAGCCAGGCTGCGAAGGCCTATGAGGTGAAAGCGACGCCAACGCTTATCCTTCTGGATGGACAACTCAGGATCGTTGCCAAGCCTTATGACGCCCAAGCCCTCGAAGAGGAACTTCGCAGGCGACTGCCTTGAGCAGTTCAGAGCTTGGTCAGAAGAATGACCGCGGGTCCAAGATGAGCTAGCTCCGGTTCTTTTCGGAAGAAGCCGTAGACCGTGGCGCCCGAACCGCTCATTGAAGCATACATCGCACCTGCGGCCTCAAGCTCTTCCTTCATTCTGCCTACGACCGGATAGGCGTGGAGGACATAGGCCTCCATGTCGTTCTTCAACCGACCTGCCCAATGCTGCGGACCTTGTTGAACAATGGAGGCGAGGTCCTGGTCATTCAGTTGGGCAGGTGTGTGGGCGTATACCTCGGCCGTACTAACGTGGACGCCTGGATCCAAAAGGGCTAACCACCATCCGTTCAGGTTCAGGGTGATCGGTGTGAGTACTTCGCCACGACCTTCCGCCAGTTGAGCGTGTGGTTCAAGGAAGAATGGGCAATCGCTGCCAAGTCCTTCAGCGAGGGTGTGAAGGGCATTGCGATCGAGGTCCAGGTTTAGCAGTTCATTCAATAGCAGTAGCACGTGTGCCGCGTCGCTGCTTCCGCCACCAAGACCCCCGCCGATCGGAATGGCCTTGTGCAGGTGCATCCGCAAGCCCGGGAGTTCACGGAAGGAGGCCACGGCATGAATCGCTTTCAAGCAAAGATCTTGTCCTGCTTCGCCCGGTACGGGACGACCACTATGGGTCATTACGCACGTTCCCGGTGGTAGCTCCGGGTCCACCACAACCTCCACCACGTCTTGAAGCGGGATAGGCAACATAACGGTACGGATATCCCGGTAACCATCCGGCCGTAGCCGAAGGACCTGTAGTCCCAAGTTGATCTTAGCGTTAGGGGTCCGGATCATGCGGTTGCGAATGTGGGCATTGCCTTGCAGGCCTGCAATTGTAGTTCAGGCGGCCTCCTACCTTCGCCCTTCCATTGACCACGGACCATGCAGACGTTCCTCGAGTTCGAGAAGCCTATCCAGAACATCATCGAGCAGATCGAGAAGTTGAAGGAGGTGGCCGCCCAAAGCCAAGTGGATGTAGGCCCCACGTTGAAAGACCTGGAGAAGAAACTCGCCGAATCGCGCAAAGAGATCTACGGTAAGCTGACCCCGTGGGAGCGCGTCCAGGTCAGCCGTCACCCCGATCGCCCCTACACCCTGAAGTACATCGATAAGATGACGGATGGGACCTTCATCGAACTGCATGGTGACCGCACGGTGAAGGACGATAAGGCCATGGTGGGCGGCTTTGGCCTGCTCGATGGTCGTTCGGTCATGTTCATCGGCCAACAGAAAGGCATCAATACCAAGATGCGCCAGTACCGGAACTTCGGGATGGCCAATCCGGAAGGCTACCGCAAGGCCCTCAGGTTGATGCGCCTGGCCGAGAAATTCAACAAGCCGGTCGTGACACTGATCGACACCCCGGGTGCTTTTCCGGGATTGGAAGCGGAGGAGCGCGGTCAGGGCGAAGCCATCGCACGGAACATTCTGGAGATGTGCCAATTGCGCGTCCCGATCATCTGCGTCATCATCGGCGAAGGCGCCTCGGGTGGGGCACTAGGCATCGGCGTGGGAGACAAGGTTCTCATGTTGGAGAACACCTGGTATTCGGTGATCTCCCCCGAATCCTGTTCAAGCATCCTCTGGCGCAGCTGGGATTTCAAGGAGCAGGCGGCCAGTTCCCTTAAGCTCACTGCTGAGGACATGCTGAAGAACAAGCTCATCGATGGCATCATCCCGGAACCCTTGGGCGGGGCTCATTCAGATGTGGACGAGGCTTGCCGGATCGTGAAGGTCGAAGTGAAGAAGCACTTGGACAAGCTCACCAAGACCGATCCAGAGAAACTGGTCGACCGCCGGATCGACAAGTTCTGCAATATGGGCGTGGTGCTGAAGGCCAAGAAATAGCCAGCGCCGGTCGGTCTAACGATTGTAAAGCACCAGGGGCCGCTGCGGCTCACCGGGCAACGTGTAGGTGTTGAGCACTGTGCCCGACGCCGGGTCCAGAACGAACACTTCAGTGCCGTCGGTCGCGATCAGTTCGCCGGAGACCTCATTGTAGGCCAGGTGCTCGAAGGTATTCCCGCTCGCGATGGTCAAGGCGCCGGCGTTGTTGTAGGTGAATCGGATCAGCTCGCTTCCCGTTGCTAAGATGTAGATGTTGCTGCTGACCTGGGCCACGTCCTCGATCGGGTCTGGGAATGTGCGGGGTTCCCAGAAACCACCATCCGAGGTGTTCCGGTCCTCAACGACGCCCCCCCCATTGCGGTTGCCGAAAAGCAGCACATGATCCGCATCCCGCTCGAAGAGCGCTACCGGGACCTTGTCCAACATCCATACATCGGTCTGGACGCCACCGATCGAGCTGTAGCTGACCAGACGTTCTTCTGCGGATGCGATGGCGGATTGGGCCGTTAGCACCTGGTCGGTCCGTTCGACGATCTGGAGGATCCGATGCCCAGCAACGGCTTGGGCCTGGTAGCCTGTTCCACCCAGGTCTTTGTTCAGGCGGCGCAGTTGCCCATCATTCGTGGCCACGAACACCGACCCGGTCGGACCCACATGCAACGCGGTAAAGAAGGGGATGGATAAGGTGTTGCTACCTGCCAGTTGGGCTTGGACACTCCCATCCGGGTGCAGCGCTGTCAACGGACCAACGGTCCCGCCACCCAGGAAGATCCGTTGCCCATGTGAGCTCACGGCGGAACAGTTCAGGTCCTGCCCAACGTTGGTGACCGTTCCCAGAACACCTGCGCTATCGATCCACTGCACGCTGACCTGGTCGGATGCGGGCTGCGTAAGCAGGTAGATGCCCCGTAAGCGGCGCGGAAGTCCTGACATGGTGATGGACCGGGCTGAGGTGGTCCGGTTGGTACCATCGGAGGCCACCACCTTCACCTCATGGTCACCGGAGAGGATCAGGTCGCTGGTCAGGGGAAGCTGCACGGTGATGGTGGCCGGGTTCGTTCCGGGTTCGACGGATATTGAGGATGAGACAGGAAAGCCCTGCGCATTCACCACCGAGAAAGTGACATTCGTGACCTCTTCGTTGTCGGACACCTCCACCGAAACAGTGATCGTGTCCGGTATGACCACATTCACCCCGGAAACAGGTGAGAGGAATTGGATGGTCGGTGCCTGTTCGTCCTTGTCCTTCCTGCAAGAACTGGAAAGAAGCCCCAGAACAACGAACGCCAGTGCGGCTTGTTGACAACGCATCCCTGCAAAGTAACGGTGGGCGCGGCCCGGTCGATCCATCAACAGCTGTTGAAGCTTGGGTTGTTAACGAGGTGCTCACCACTTCCTGACGAACGTACCTTTCACAGGACGTGTCCGGGCCTACTTTCGCGCCCCTTCCCATGGCAGACTCTCCTTCCACTCGCATCGCCGATCGCCGCAAACGGGCTGGCAATTCCTTGCTTGAGACCAGCCTTGAGGCCGGCAAGTTGCCGCCCCAAGCCCCTGACCTTGAACAGGCTGTGCTGGGTGCCATGATGCTGGAGAAGAACGCCGTCAACGAGGCCATCGACATCCTGCAATCCGAGAGCTTCTACGTCGAGGCCCACAAGCGCATCTTCTCCGCCATCCACGACCTCTTTGGCAAGGACCAACCGATCGACCTGCTCACCGTTACGCAGGAACTGAAGCGCCGCGGCGAGCTCGATGTGGTCGGTGGCCCCTTCTACATCAGCCAGCTCACCAACAAGGTGGCCAGCAGCGCGAACGTGCAGTACCACGCGCGCATCATCAGCCAGAAGCACATCCTGCGCGAGCTCATCCGCATCAGTGCGGATACCGTGCGCGATGCGTACGACGAGACCACCGATGTGTTCGACCTGCTTGATCGGAGCGAGCAGGAGATGTACCAGATCACCAGCGGCAACCTCAAGCGGAACTACGAGCCGATGAGCGAGCTGATCAAGGACGCGATCACCAACATCGAGAACGCCAAGAACAAGACCGGCGGTGTGAGCGGTGTGCCCACAGGATTCTTGAAGCTGGACAAGATCACCGCAGGGTGGCAGCGCAGCGACATGATCATCGTGGCGGCCCGACCCGGTATGGGAAAGACGGCCTTCGTGCTTAGCATGGCGCGGAACATCGCCGTGGAGCAACGCCGCGCCGTGGCCGTTTTCAGCCTGGAAATGAGCAGCACCCAGTTGGTCACACGTCTCATCGCCAGCGAATCCGGCATCTCCAGTGAGAAGCTTCGGAAAGGGGAGCTGAACGACAGTGAGTTCGGCATCCTGCACGAACACATCTCCCGCCTTACCGACGCGCCCATCTTCATCGATGACACTCCTGCGCTGAACATCTTCGAACTGCGCGCCAAGTGCCGCCGCCTGAAGAGCCAGCACAACGTGGAGCTGATCATCATCGACTACCTGCAGCTGATGACCGCTGGCGGTGAAAGCAAGGGTGGCAACCGCGAACAGGAGATCAGCAGCATCTCCCGTTCCATCAAGAGCATCGCCAAGGAATTGGACGTGCCGATCATCGCGCTGAGCCAGCTGAGCCGTGCCGTGGAGACCCGCGGCGGTGACAAGCGCCCGCAACTGAGCGATCTCCGGGAATCAGGCGCCATTGAGCAGGACGCTGACCTTGTCTGCTTCCTCTACCGTCCGGAGTACTACAAGATCTACGAGGACCACTACGGAAGCACCCTGGGCATCGGCGAAGTGATCATTGCCAAGCACAGGAACGGCGCCTTGGACACCGTGAATCTCCGATTCATCGCAGAGCTGGCTAAATTCGCTGACCTGGAGACCACGCCATCCTTCCAAGGCGTTGATGGTGGCATGGGATCGGATGGGATGAGGACCATCACCAGGCCCAGCCGCATGAACGATGACCACGACGCCGACGAGCCCCCTCCGTTCTAGCCTGATCAGGGCCGCAGTGCTGGTCCTTTTGCTTGTGCCCTCCACCGCAACGTGGGCGAGCAAATTGCTCATCCCCATGGACAATTCGCAGCGGGATCACCTGAAGGCCTACGGCATTGCCTACTGGACGCTTCAGCGAGATGTTACCGTGGAATGGCTGTTGAACTACAAGGGCGGTAGCTTTCTGATCGACCACTTCCAGGCCATTGAACAGGAGTGCACCATCCGGGGTGTCACCTTCAGCGTGATCGCCGACGTGCAGGCTTCTGCGATCCTTGCCGAGATCGCCGACCCCGAGGTGAACATGGAAGTGGTGAAATTGGAGAAGGCACCCAAGATCGCTGTGTACGCACCGGCCGGTTTTCAACCTTGGGATGATGCTGTGGCCTTGGTGATGACCTATGCGGAGATACCCTATGAGCGGATCTACGACAAGGAAGTGATCGCCGGTGCGCTTCCCAAGTACGACTGGTTGCACCTGCACCATGAGGATTTCACCGGTCAGTACGGCAAGTTCTACCGCCAGTTCCGAAACGCCCCTTGGTACCAGGATCAGGTGCGCGAGAGCGAGGCGCAGGCCGCCGAATTGGGCTTTGCCAAGGTGAGCACCATGAAGGGCGCCGTGGCCGGGAAGATCCGGGACTATGTGGCCGGTGGTGGTTACCTCTTCACCATGTGCTCCGGAACCGATAGCTACGACATCTCGCTTGCCGCTGAAGGGGTTGACATCTGTGCCACGGAGTTCGACCACGATCCCATCGACCCCGCTTGCCAGGAGAAGATCGACTTCACCAGGTCCTTTGCCTTTAAGGATTTCAGATTGGTCACAGACCCCATGGTGTATGAGTTCAGCAACATCGACGCCACGGACATCCACAACACCATCGGCATGGAGCGGGACTTCTTCACCCTGTTCGACTTCAGTGCCAAGTGGGACCTGGTGCCCACCATGCTGTGCCAGGACCATGAGCAGGTGGTGAAGGGCTTCATGGGCCAGACCACGGCCTTCCGCAAGAGTTTGGTGAAGCCCGATGTCCTGATCATGGGTGAGAACAAGGCCCAGGGCACGGTGAAGTACATCCATGGGGAGTTCGGCTTGGGCCAGTGGACCTACTTCGGTGGTCACGACCCCGAGGACTATCAGCACATGGTCGGCGACCCACCAACGGATCTCAGTCTTTTCCCCAACTCATCGGGCTATCGCCTCATTCTCAACAACATCCTCTTCCCTGCTGCGCGGAAGAAGAAGCAGAAGACCTAGCGCACAGCCTCAGGCCTTCACCGGCTCAATGAGGGCAGGCCAGCGCTTTGCAAGGCCGAAGCGACGTGCTAGACGGACGGTGGCGAAGGCCGCATAGATCAGGTAGAACGGCTCCAGTGTGATCGTGCGGAACCTGTTCTGCACGTAGAACACCACGCTGAACGCGACCATGGAGAGGAGCAGGCCAAGGATCCAGCTGTGCACGCGGAACCCTTCCCGCAAGGCCATGATCAGGCCCGCATAGGCCAGTAGGTAGATCGGCAGGGAGATCGCCAGCATCGCCAACCAGTTCATCATCGTGTAGTGGTGCGGGTTCACACCCGGAAGCAGGAAGTAGAAGAGGTCATACGCGGAAAGCTCCGCCAGTTCGCTCGGGTGCTTCCGGCACCAATCGATACCGGCCTGCAGCATGACCTCCTGGCGTTGCTTGTGCGGAAGGGTCGCGAGTGTATCCGCCAGGTCATCCATGATCCGGTACTGCATGTTGAAGATGCGTCGGTGCTCTGCGGACCCTAGCGGTGGTGGGTCCACGATGAAACGGTACACATCATCGTTGTGCCCCACGAGGAAGAACCCGCCCTGTCCCGTGCTGCTGATCACGTACATGTCGTGCTTCTTCAGGTTGTACAGGCCGTAGGGCAAGGTGAACACGAAGCACGTGGCCACGTAGACCCCGATGTGGAGCGTGCGGCGGGTGGGGGTGGCCTTCATATTCAGCCACCAGTACAAGGGGATGAAGGGGGCGAAGAGCAGAATGTGCGACTTGATCAGGAAGGTGATCGCGAACAGCGAGGCGGCGAGGAGCGTGCGGCGAAGGTCGTCGGCGCGCACGGCTTTCATCAAGGCGTGCAGCGCGAAGATCAGCGCGATCTGGAACGGCATGTCCTGGGCACGCGTGCCCACCCAAAGCAGCGTCAGTGGGAACACGGCATACAGCACGGTGGCGACAAGAGCGACTCGTCGGTCGAACAACAGCAACGCGATGCGGCGCAGATAGACACCGGTGAGCGCACAGAGCAGCAGTTGCACAGCACCGAGAGCGAGCGTCCAATACTCACCGAAGAGCAGCTTGAACAGGGCTTGTGTGTAGGGGTAGAACGGTGCCGTGATGAAGTACTGGGTCTCCAGGTCGAAGTCCCCGTTCAATATCCCTGTGCTTTGCTTGTCGTAGCGGACATTGTCGCGGTCCAGCTCAAGCCCCATGTTGGAGGTCACCACCAAGAACACCCCCCGGATAGCCAGGAAGAGCAAGAAGATGAGGAGTTCGGTGCGGCGTTCCGAGGTGGTGTTGGTCGTGCGGTCCATCATCGCCGAAGATAGACGGGGCCATGGATCAGCACCAAGGCGGCATCCATCCGTTATGTTTGCTCCCTCAAGCGCAACGCATGGACCTTTCGAAGATCATCTCTGTCACCGGCAAGTCCGGACTGTACCGCATCGTGGCCCAAGGCCGTCAGGCCATCATCGCCGAATCCCTTGAGGATGGGAAGCGTATTCCTGTGCATCCGAACTTGAAGGTGAGCTCGCTGGACGAGATCAGCATGTTCACCACGGGTGATGATGTGCCTTTGCGCGAAGTGCTGCAAAAGCTGAACGAGGTGGAGAAAGGAGCTGCCTCCCTGGATCCGAAAGGACCGGAAGATGGGCTGTGGAAGAAGCTGGCCGAAGCCCTGCCCACCCACGATCGTTCCCGCATTTATGTGAGCGACGTCCGCAAGCTCTTCACTTGGTACGCGCAGCTGTTGAAGTCCGGCGTATTCGCGGCCGCGGCGACCGAAGCAGAGAAGGAGGAAGAGAAAGGAGCGAAGGGTGAGAAGAAGGCGACCAAAGTGACCAAGGCCAAGGCCGACCCCGCAGCGAAGAAGGCCAACGCACCGAAAGCCGGCGCAGGGACGAAGGCGAAGTCAGCCGGCACCACCATGCGCAAGAGCAGCCAGCGCGGTAGCTGAGCCACTTCGTACAGGTCTTCTGCGGAAGCGCTGGTGCCACGTTGGGCGCAAAGCGCGATCGTTAACTTGCGCTGGATCCCCGGAGCAAATGCGGGGATCCGTTCATTCACCGCCATCCTTCCATGTCCGTTCCCGCATTCCGAAAGCTCTCCATTCTCATGGCTGCCTTCAACGAAGAGGACAGCCTCTTCGCCTGTGCGGAGCAAGTGTTGGGCGTTCCGCTCCCTGGGGGATTGGAACGGGAGCTCATCATCATCGATGACGGGAGCAAGGATGGGACCTGGCAGGTGATGGAGGAGCTTGCCGCTGCAGAACCCACGCGGGTGCGGATCTTCAAGCAGCCTAAGAACCAAGGCAAGGGTGCTGCAATTCGCCGCGCCGTGGCGGAGATGACCGGTGACCTGGCCATCATCCAGGATGCCGATCTGGAATACGACCCGCGCGACTACGGACGCATGCTGGCCCCGATCCTCGATGGGCGCGCTGAAGTGGTCTTCGGCAGTCGCTTCGCCGGGGCTGAGCGCAAGGTGCTCTTCTTCTGGCACGCCCAATTCAACAAGTTCCTCACGTTCGCCAGCAACCTGCTGAACGACACCAATTGGACGGATGTGGAGACCTGCTACAAGGCGTTCACCGGGGCGGCCATCCAGACCATTCCCTTGGTCAGCAACAGGTTCGGCATTGAACCGGAGCTGGCGGCCAAGTGCGCGCTGAACCGCTTCCGCATGTTCGAGGTGCCCATCAACTACAACGGGCGTAGCTATAACGAAGGCAAGAAGATCGGCTGGACCGACGGCCTTGCTGCCCTCTGGTTCATTGTGCGCTACCGATTCTCCTCCAACTACAGCGACCCTGGGAAAGTGACCCTCGATGCCATCGAACAGGCCCCGAAGTTCAACACCTGGATGTACGAGAGCGTGAAGCCATGGTTGGGGAACCGCGTGGTTGAGCTAGGCTGTGGCCGGGGTAACATGAGCAACTTCTTCCGTCGCCACCAGAACGTGATGTTGACGGACTACCGTGACGATTACCTGGATCCGTTGCGCGAGCGCTGGGGCCATATCCGTCGCCTGCAGTTCTCGAAGCTGGACATGACGCTGCGCGAGGACTATTCCGTACTGACGAAGTTCGCACCGGAGAGCGTGGTGTTCCTGAACGTGTTGGAGCACATCGATGATGATCGGGCGGTGCTTCGATACCTGTTCGAGCATGTGCCCCAAGGCTGTCGCTTGGTGATACTTGTCCCTTTCGGCATGGCCTACTACAGCGATTTCGACAAGGAGCTGGGCCACTTCCGCCGTTACGAGAAGGGGGAGCTGGAGGGAAAGATGAAGGAAGCGGGCTTCACCGTGGAGCACCAGTTCTACTTCAACAAGGCGGGGAAACTGGCATGGTTCTTCGCCAACAAGATCGGCAAGCAGAAGCGCATCACCCCGTTCCAGCTGCGCGTTTACAACTTCCTGGTCCCTCTGTTCCGGATCTGGGACAAGGTGGTGCCGGGCACCGGGCTCAGCACCATCGCCATCTGCCGCAAGGCCTGACCGGCCTGTTATTCCCCCTTCGGAGTTCAAGAATGGCCCGTGGAGTGTGGCGCAACGGTCGCCCATGCTCCTAACTTGCCGGTCTGCAAGCCTATTGATCCGATGGCCCAACGTTCTACCCTTCTTCTGCGCTCGGTCGTGGTCGCCTCCATTGGTGGTCTGGTCACCTTGTTCGTCTCCTGGTCCGGCGGCGGTGTGCCCAGTGCACATGCTTATCACTCAGCGGAGGAAGTAGCGGAGTATCGGGCCGGCAACGGGGCGTTGTCGGTCGGCATCAACACCTACTTCAAGGCCAGTGGCAACTGCAGCGGGTGCCACGGACATGATCCCTCCGGGTTCGCCATGACCACCGTTCCGGGCGGCGTGGATGTGAACGTAACGGACGATTGGCGTAGCAGCATGATGGGCAATAGCGCCCGTGACCCCTTCTGGCGCGCCAAGGTGAGCCATGAGGTGCAGGTGAACCCCGCCCACCAGGCCGCCTTGGAGGACAAGTGCACTAGCTGCCACGCACCCATGGGCCGCTACAACAAGCATTTCCTTGGGCAGGGACCTTATTCCATCGCTGAACTGGAACAGGACGAGACCGCGCTGGATGGTGTGAGCTGTGTGCCTTGCCACATGCAGAGCGCGGACAGCATCGGTATCCTGCATTCGGGCAACCTGCGGTTGGACACCTTGGGACGGCCGCTCTACGGACCGTTCGGCGGCCCTGACGACCCACAGCCCTTGTTCGGGGCGCCGATGACGGCATTCGTTGGTTACGAGCCGCAGTACGGGGAGCACATCAACGATGGTGGTCTCTGTGCCGGTTGCCATACGTTGATCACGGAAACAGCGGACCTGAACGGTAACCTCACAGGGGGCACCTTCGTGGAGCAGGCCACCTACCATGAATGGCTCAATAGCTCCTTCAACAACAAGGAGCACATCGATGGCATCACCTGCCAGGGTTGCCATGTGCCGCGCATCAATGAGGGTGTGGTGCTCTCCGCGAACTACCTTTTCCTGCAACCGCGAGCGCCCTTCGGCATGCACCATTTCGCCGGTGCCAACGTGTTCATGTTGAACCTGCTGAAGAACCACATTGATGAGCTGGGGCTTACGGCCACCGAGACCCAGTTCGACAGCACCATCGCCCGCACCAACCGCATGCTGCAGCAGAACAGCTTGCTCATGGAGCCTTCCATGGTCGACCGTACTAGCGATACCGCCTTCGTGGACGTGAAGCTCACGAACCTGGCCGGCCACAAGTTCCCGAGCGGCTATCCGGCGCGCCGCGCATGGGTCGAGCTGGCGGTGACCAACGACGAAGGGGATACCCTCTTCCATAGTGGAGGCTGGGACGGCACCTATGATGTGGTGGGCCATGACCCCTCCTGGGAGCCTCACTACGACATGATCACGCAACCCGACCAAGCGCAGATCTACGAGCAGGTGATGGCCGACGTGAACGGAGACCGCACCACCGTGCTGGAACGGGCCTCCAGCAAGTTGAAGGACAATCGCCTGGCACCAGCAGGCTTCACTGCGGCGCACTACGCCTACGACACCACCACCGTGGATGGGGTGTCCGCCAGCGACATCGATTTCAACCGGGATGACCTTGGCATTGAGGGCAGCGGCTCGGATGTCGTGCATTACCACGTTCCATTGAACGGCTACGCAGGCACGCTGAACATTCGAACGCGCTTCTGGTACCAGAGCGCTCCGCCCCGGTACATGACCGAAATGTTCGCCTACAACTCCACGGCCATCGATACCTTCAAGACCATGTTCGACCATACGGACAACAGTCCGGTGCTGGTGAAGGATGAGAGCTTCACGGACCTCTCCACCGCTGTGGATGACCTAACGGAACTGGGTGTACGTATCTATCCGAACCCTGTCCGTGATGGGAGGCTAACGGTGGTGGGCTTGAACGAACGGGTTCTTGAGCTGGAGGTGTACGATGCGCGGGGTGCCTTGGTGGCGCGTACACAGCCGAACGGTCAACGTCAATGGACCGTGGACCTGCCCCAGGCCGAGGGCACCTACTTGATCGCCATCCGCACAGAGGACCGCGTTTTCGTGGAGCGCGTGGTGGTGCTCGCGAGGTGATGTGGCGAAGAATTTCTTGAGAGGTTGCCGCGTATTCGGACTTTCCGAATAGCTTGGCACCACTCTCTATGAAATCTTTCGTTGCCCGGAATCCGGTCACAACGTTCGTACTGTTGACCCTGGGTCTGCAATTCGCGATCGTGGCCTACGTGTGGTTCGTGCTGCCCCCTGGCGGGCATTTGCACGATGACCCTCGACTTCACATGCTTTTCAGGTTCCGGGTCTTCGGGCCGCTATTGGCCTGTGTTGGCATTACATGGTGGTTGGAGCGCGGCGCTGGTATCCGCAATCTTTTCAGCAGCTTTCTTGTGTGGAAAGTGCCCGGCAAATGGTACCTCGCTGCGGGCATCTGGAAGTTCCTCTTCGCTTACCTCGGCATCGGCGCGGTAGCCTTGCTTCTGGGCAAATGGCCCGGGGTAGGCTTGGCCATGCCGCATTTCTGGGACGGCTGGTTGGTGACCCTGCCCTTCATCTTCGGCATCGCCTTCGTCGAGGAGACGAGTTGGATGAAGTTCTGCCTCACGCGCCTTCAGATGCGCTATTCAGCCTTGGTCAGTACGCTCATCATCGGTAACTGCTGGGGCATGTGGTATCTGCCCATGGTGGTCATCAACGAGGGCGTACCTCCGGGGTATCCGATCCTCGTTTTCCATGGCTGCATGATCAGCCTCACCATCCTGCTGGCCTGGTTGTACAACAACACACACAGCGGGGTGGTCCTCATGCTTGCGCAGGTGGTGAGCAACACGGCCTTCTTCGTCACGCCCATCCTGCCGCCCAACAACGAGATCATGTCCGATGTGCCGACCTTGTTCGCGCCCGAGCATTTCGCTGGCCTTTTGTTGGATGTGGACTACGTTACCCTCTTCAGCCTCATTTTCATTGCGGCCAGCGTGCTGATCGTGTTCTTCGCCGGTGGCAAGGATCTGGGGCCAAGGCCTCGGGCGCGTTGGGATGATGGCATGGCTCATTGATGAGTTGATCGCCATGGGCCTCGGGCCGTCATTGCGGTAGCTGCCGGAAGGGGAGGCCGACGCTAACTTGCGGCATGCTCCAACGATACCTGTCCGTCGCCGGTCTTGCATTCCTGATCTCAGCACCCGCAGTGTTGAAGGCTCAAGATGCCTCCATTGCTGGGGCCATCAGTAGCGTCAGCATCGATTCCCTTGTGTGGGACCTGGAACGCCTTACGGGCGAAGAACCCGTGGACGTGGGGAACGGCCCGGAGACGATCCTGAGCAGGAACAAGTTCAACGCGGGCAATGCGTTGGCCGCGGATTGGTTGCAGCAGCGGATCGCCGCCATGGGCTACACACCCACTGTGCAGGCCTTCGGCGGAAGCACTGGTGAGAATGTGATCGCCGTGAAGACCGGTCTGGTGCATCCGGACAGGAAGGTGGTGATCTGTGGACACTACGATGCCATGCCCGGCGGACCGGTGAACGCGCCAGCGGCGGATGATGATGGGAGCGGCACCTGCAGCGTGCTGGAAGCCATGCGCGTGCTTGCGCCCTATTCCTTCGAGAACACGATCGTGTTCGCCCTTTGGGATGAGGAAGAGCAAGGCAAGGTGGGCAGTGCCTACTACGCGGGAGTGGCCGCCGCCAATGACGATACCATCGCTGCGGTGATCAACATGGATGCCATCAGCTACGATGGGGATGGTGATGGGCTCATGCGCATCCACGCGCGACCGACCGCAAATAGCCTGGCCATCAAGGACACGGCGCTGATGGTGAACAGCACCTATGGTCTGAACCTCAACATCGCCATCAACAACCCAGGCGCCGTCTACAGTGACCATGCGTCGTTCTGGACCGAAGGCTATGGGGCCATCCTGGTGATCGAGGATTTCGACAACGACGGCAATCCGCATTACCACACGCCGACGGACCTGCTGCAGTACATGGACCTTCCGTACTGGCAGGGGCTGACGCGGCTCAGCATTGCAACGACCGCGGTGCTCGCGGTACCCGTGAACGGTCCTTCCACAGTGGCGGAAACAACCTTGCCGAAAGTCACCTCACTTAGTGTGTATCCGAACCCTGCCGGCCAGGAGGCAAAGCTCTGGTTCGAACTGCGCCACGCTGGCCGTGCGCGGATCACCCTTGCCGATGCCATGGGGCGTACGGTATATGTGATCGAGGATGGTCTACTTACGAGCGGCGCACACCAGTACGAGTTGCCGACGTCCATGTTATCGGCCGGCACTTACCTCGTGCGGGTCGAGGCTGAAGGTGTGTCGCGTACCGTCCGTTTCGTTCGTACGCCTTAAGGCTTCGGCTGGATCACGCGGTCGATGTGGTCCAACACTTTCGTCATCAGGTGCAAGCGGTCCTTACCGCGCACGTTGTGCGGATGGCCGGGGTACACGAAGAAGTCGAGCTGAACACCTTTGCTCACGCTGTTCTTGATGAAAGCGTAGCTGTGCTCGGGCAGCACCACGTCATCGATGCCGCCGTGGATCAGCAGCAGGTCGCCTTGCAGCTTGTCGCACTTGTCGGGTAGCGCGGATGTGGCATAGCCTTCGGGGTTCTCCTGTGGGGTGTCCATGTAGCGCTCGGTGTACATCACCTCGTACATGCTCCAATCCATCACCGGGCCACCGGCCACACCGACCTGGAAGGTGCCCGGCGCTTTCACCATCAACGAGGTGGTCATGAAGCCACCGAAACTCCAGCCATGGACCGCCATGCGCTTGTCATCCACATAGGGAAGGTCTTTCAGGTATGCGACCCCGTGCAACTGGTCCTTCACTTCGACCGTTCCCAACTGGCGATGGATGGCCTGTTCGAAGTCCCGGCCCCGGTTGTCGCTGCCATGGCCATCCACGGTGAACACGAGGTAGCCGCGCTCCGCCGCCTGCAGCATCCAATGCGAAGCACCGCCCAGAAAGCTGTTGGTGATCAGCTGAACGTGCGGCCCGTTGTAGACATAGAAGAGCACGGGGTACTTGCGGGACGCATCGAAGCCGCTCGGCTTGATCAGCCGCGCATTCAGTCGGTCCCCATTCTCGCCGGGGATAGAGAACAGCTCGATGGTGCCAGCCTTGTGGTCTTTCAGCGGGTTGGTGCTAGTTAACAGGTTCTTCAAAGGCTTGCCTGAAGCCGTTTCCCGCAGGTCGACCTTTCCCGGGACGGACTGGCTGCTCCAGGTGTCGAGGAGCATGCGGCCGTTGGTGTTGAGGGCGCCCGTGTGCGTACCTGCTTCTTCAGTGAGGCGGGTGGTCTTTCCCGATGCGATCTCCACGCGGTACAACTGCGTTTCGGTGGCGCCTTTCGGATCCTTCGGGTCGATCAACCCCGTACCTTCCACGAAGAGGTTGGCCTCTTTCGCATCCAGGCCGATCACACGTTTCACCACCCAGTTGCCGGTGGTGAGCTGGCGAACCAAGCCTTTGCTAAGGCTGTAGAGGTAGAGGTGTGGGAAGCCGTCGCGCTGGCTCCACCAGAGGTACTTGTCCGGGTCGCTCTTCAGGAACTGCATGGAGTGCGTCGGCTCCAGCCATTTCGCATCCTTCTCCTCGAAGAGTTCTTTCATCGCCTTGCCCGTGGCCACGTCGTATTGCACCACGCGCAGGTGGTCGGTGGCGCGGTTCAGGTGTACCACGAAGAAGCTCTTCTGGTCCGGTGCCCAAGCCAGGTTGGTGAGGTACTGGTCCTTCGGTTCGCCGGTGTTGAGGAACACCGTCTTTTTCGTCCGCGTGTCGAACACGCCGATGGTGGCGTGGTGACTGGTCTGCCCGGCCATGGGATAGCGGATGCTGTTGAAGGTGCTGGGCTTGGTGCTGATGTCCTCCAGTTGGTAGGGCGTCACCATCGTTTCGTCCAGTCGGTAGAAGGCGAGCAGGTCGCCATTGGGGCTCCAGAAGGTGCCCTTCTCCACGCCGTACTCGTTGCGGTGCACTGTGCTTGCTCCATTGATGATGCCATCAGCGCCATCGTTCGTTACGCGGAGGGTGTGCTCGCGTTGGCGCGTGGTGTGGATGTAGAGGTCGTTGCCTAGGGTGTAAGCGGTCTGCGTGTAAAGGGCATCGTGGTCCTGGTGTTCGGCATTGGAGGGCAGGGCCATGTGCGACAGCATCGCCTTCTTCGATACGTCGTACTGGTAGGTGATGCTGTCCACGTCGAAGTAGAACAGGTTCGCGCCGGTCCAGGTCACAGGCGGCAGCCGCTTGATCGCTTCCTTGCGCTTCAGTCCGTCGTTCACCTCTTTCAAGCTGAGCACGGGCACATCGGCCATCTTGCCCGCGCCGCCTTTCAGCAGCAAGGAGTCCTTCACGAAGCAATACGTATCCGTGTTCGGGATCCATTGCAGTCCGCTCAAACGCTGGGGTGCGAGGTCGGTGCCGGCTTTCAGCACGGCGTCCTTCAGGGTGAGCTCTTTCTGCTGGGCGGAAGCAGTGAACGCGAGCGCGCCTGCCAGCAAGGCGGATACCAGGGAACGGGAAAGGGACATCGCAACAGGGTTGGATCGCGAAGATGGGGAACCCCCACCGATCGGAGCGATCTAATGGGGATGGCACGACGGATCAGGGATGAACATCAGATGATGTTCACCTCGCGCTCCAGTTCAACCCCGAAGCGTTCGTGGATGCTGACCAGGATCCGGGTGCTGAGGTCGAAGATGTTGCGGCCCGTGGCGCCGCCGTGGTTCACCAGCACCAGCGCCTGGTCTTTGTGAACGCCGAAGCCATCCTCACGGAAGCCCTTCCAGCCGGCCTTCTCGATGAGCCAACCGGCCGCGAGCTTCACGTACCCTTCCCCAGCCGGATAGGCGGCCACGTCGGGGTATTCCGTGCGGATCGCATCGGCCACCGCCAAGGGCACCACGGGGTTCTTGAAGAAACTTCCGGCGTTTCCGATCACCTTGGGGTCGGGCAACTTGCTGCTGCGGATGGCGATCACAGCATCGCTCACGTCGCGCAGGGTGGGCGCGGTGATGCCGCGTTTCGCCAGTTCCTGTCCGATGTTGCCGTAGCTCGTGTTCAAGGCCGGTCGCTTGCTGAGCTTGAAGGTCACGTTCAGGATCACGAAGCGGTCCTTGCCTTCGCGCTTGAAGAAGCTCTCGCGATAGCCGAAGTGGCATTGCTCCTTCCGGAACGTGACCATTGTGCCATCATCAACCTTCAGAGCTTCGAGCGAATCGAAGGTGTCCTTCAGTTCCACGCCGTAGGCCCCGATGTTCTGCATGGGTGCGGCGCCCACACGACCGGGGATCAGGCTCAGGTTCTCCAGTCCACCCCAGCCGTTCGCCACGGCATGCAGCACCAGATCGTGCCACACCACACCGGCGCCACTACGGAGCCACACATGCTCATCGTCCTCGCGAAGCACATCCAGACCAGGCACCTCGTTCAGCAGCACCAGCCCGTCCCAGTTGCGGGTGAAGAGCACGTTGCTGCCACCACCCAAGATCAGCCGCGAAAGACCGGAAAGCTCGGGTGCGCCAAGCAGGCCGCGGAGTTGCCCAAGATCATGGAAGCGCCCCAGGGCCTCGGCGCGGGCCGCAATGCCGAAGGTGTTGTAAGGCTTCAGGTCGGCGTTGCGCAGGATCTCCATGGCGGGCAAGTTTACAGCCTAGCCCGCGTTACTTTGCCCCGATGCCCTCTTCCGCCAAGCGCGCTATCGTCTCCGTTACCAACGACCTGGCCACGGATAACCGCGTGCACCGCACCTGCACGGTGCTGCAGGAATTGGGCTACGAGGTGCTACTGGTGGGACGAAAGCTGCCCGGAAGTCTTCCCCTGGAACGCCCCTACACCACCAAGCGCATGCGGCTGCTCTTCCGCAAGGGGCCAGCGTTCTATGCCGAGTACAACGTGCGGCTGTTCTTCCTCTTGCTCGTTGTTCGGGCATCGTTGTTCGTCAGTAACGACCTCGACACGTTGTTGCCCAACCATCTGGCGGCGCGTCTGCGGGGGAAGCAGCTCGTCTACGACACCCACGAGTTCTATACAGAGGTGCCTGAGCTGGTGAGCCGGTCGCGGGTGCGGTCCATCTGGCTGGCCATAGAGCGGTGGATCTTCCCGAAGTTGGGCCACGTGATGACCGTGAACCGCAGCATCGCGAGGGCCTATGAAGAGCGTTATCCGCAGCGGAAAGGGGAGCCCATTGCCGTGGTCCGGAACATCCCCATGAAGCGTGACTTGGGGCCGCAGCCCACCCGGGCGGAACTGGGCCTGCCGGAAGGAGCGAAGCTGCTGGTGATGCAGGGCGCTGGCATCAACGTGGACCGGGGAGCGGAGGAAGCGGTGCTGGCCATGAAGGAGCTGCCGGGCCACCTGTTGCTGGTGATCGGGGGCGGCGATGCCTGGCCGGTGTTGGAGCGGTTGGTGGCGGAACACGGGTTGAAAGAGCGCGTGCGCCTGCTGGGGAAGATGCCTTACGAGCGCATGATGGCCTACACCCGCCATGCCCATGTGGGGCTCACGCTGGACAAGGACAGCAACCTGAACTACCGCTTCAGCCTGCCCAACAAGCTCTTCGACTACCTGCACGCCGGGGTGCCCGTGCTGGCCACGGATCTGCCCGAAGTGGCGGCCATTGTGCGGGAATACGACTGCGGCCTGGTGATCCCCAGCCCTGACCCCGCCATCATCGCCGCAGCCGTTCAGCGAATGACAGCTGATCCCCATCAGCATGAAGCCTTGCGGCAAAGGGCTATTTTCGCGGCCCGCTCGCTGGATGGGGAGCGGGAGAAGGAGGTCCTGAAAGCCTTCCTCGCGAACCTTGCCTGAGCAACATCTGCATATCGTCTCCTTCGACATCCCTTTCCCTGCGGACTATGGGGGCGTGATCGATGTCTACTACAAGGTGAAGGCCTTGGCCGCGCTGGGGGTGAAGGTGCACCTGCACTGCTTCGAGTACGGCCGCATGCATGCTCCGGAGTTGGAGGCCCTCTGTGCCGAGGTGCACTATTACGAGCGCCACACCGGCAAGCACCAGCTGCTGAACAGCCTGCCCTACGTGGTGGTGAGCCGCCGCAGTGAGGAGCTGGTGGACCGCCTGTGTCAGGACGAGCATCCGATCCTGTTCGAGGGCCTGCACACCTGCTACCACTTGGGTGATCCACGCATACAGGGACGCCTGCGCATTGTGCGCACGCACAACGTTGAGCACGCCTACTATGCCGCGTTGGCGCGCGCCGAGCGCAGCACCTTCAAGCGGACCTACTTCGCGAACGAGGCCCGCAAGCTCCAGAAGTTCGAGCCTGTCCTCAGCGAGGCCGATCACATCCTGGCCATCTCCCCGAAGGACGAGGACCATTTCGACTCCCACTACCGCAACGTATCCCACCTGCCCGCCTTCCACCCGAGCGAGAAGGTCGAAGTGCCCGGTGGCATTGGCGACTACGCACTATACCACGGAGCCCTCGGGGTTCCGGAGAACGACCAGGCCGCCCTCTTCTTGGTGCGCGAGGTGTTCAACGACCTGAACGTGAAGCTGATCGTGGCGGGTAGCAATGCCTCCAGTGAGTTGCGCGATGCGGTGGCCAAGAGCACCAACGTGGAGCTGCGCGAGAACATCTCAACCGAGGCCATCAACGCGCTGGTGCGGGAGGCGCAGGTGAACGTGCTCCCCACCTTCCAGGCCACGGGCATCAAATTGAAGCTGCTGCTCTGCCTGTTCACCGGCCGCCATGTGGTGTGCAACACGCCGATGGTCCTGGGCACCGGGCTCGAAGAGCTCTGCCACGTGAAGGACGATCCCGATCAGTTCCGCATGGCCATCCAGGCCTGCATGGGTAAGCCTGCCAACGGCAGCACCCTCGAACGCCGCACCGCCATTCTGGAGGAACGCTTCAGCAACTACCGGAACGCCGAGGCGATCGTGGCGTTGCTCGGCTAGACTGCTCCGGCCGCCGCCATCTCCAGCAACTTCCCGTCCTGGCAACGCACCACGCGGGCGTTCAGCTTCTTCATGTGGGTGTAGTCGTGGGTGGCCATGATCACGGCGCGGGCAGGTTGTCCGTCGGTGCCGGTGCTGAGGCTGATGGAGTACAGCAGGTCCACGATCTCGCCGGTGGTCTCCGGGTCCAGGTTGCCGGTGGGCTCGTCGGCAAGGATGAGCTCGGGGTCGTTCACCAGGGCCCGTGCGATGCTCACACGCTGCTGCTCGCCCCCGCTCAACTCGTGCGGCAGCTTGTAGCCCTTGTTGCCCAACCCCACTTTCTCCAACACCTCCTGGATGCGCTGGTCGATCCGCTTGGCATCCGTCCAGCCGGTGGCCTTCATCACGAACTCCAGGTTCTCGTTCACCGTGCGGTCCGTGAGCAACTGGAAATCCTGAAAGACGATGCCCAGCTTGCGGCGCAGGAAGGGGATCTGGCCGCGCTTCAAGGTGTGCAGGTCGAAGCCGCACACATGGCCTTCCCCTTGGGTGAGCGGAAGGTCCCCATAGAGCGTGCCCATCAAGCTGCTCTTGCCCGTTCCGGTGCGGCCCACCAGGTAGATGAACTCGCCCGGACGCACTGCCAGGTCCACGTTGTTCAGCACGAGATTGTCACGCTGGAAGATCCGTGCGTTGTTCAGTTCGATGATGGGGGAAGTGCTCATGGCCGTCAAAGGTCAAAATTTCCACCGGCCTTATGGCGTTCTGAACCCGTGGCATGGGCTTTTCACGTGAACACCTCAACGTGGATAAGTACACAGCTTCCAACGACCCGTCCGAAGGACGTCCCGGCAACTTTGATCCCCTGATGCACATCCTGTCCAGCCCACCCTTCCGGCGGCGCGCGATGGTGGTGTTCGCCTTGTGCGGTGCGCTCCTGACCCAGGCCCAGCGACCCGCCCATTTCGATCACGCCAACGCCGACCTCACCCACGCCCAGGAACTCTTCTCCAAGGCCAAGTTCGCCGCTGCCCAATACGAGTTCGAACAGGTCACCGCCCGTATTCCGGACGCGCACGATCCCACCCGCACCGAGGCCGAGTACATGAGCGCCCTCTGCGCCGTGCGCCTCTTCCACAACGATGCCAGCAACCGCCTGCTCGCCTTCATCGACGCGCATCCCGAGAACCCGCATGTGCGTTCGTGCAGCTTCGAACTGTTCCGCCACTACTTCGAACGCAAGCGCTACGACGATGCCATGGCTTGGGCCGCACGGGTGGAGGAGAATGAGCTGGATGAGGCGGACCGCGATGAGTTCGTCTTCAAGAAAGGCTACGCTTATTTCCAGCAGGGCCAGCAGGACAAGGCGCTGATCGAGCTGAACAAGGTGAAGGATGGCGAGAGCCTCTATGCCGCTCCGGCCACCTACTACGCCGCGCACATCCATTACGAGAAAGGCAACTACGCCACTGCCCTGCAAGGCTTTGAGAAGCTCAGCACCGACCCCAACTTCGGTCGCATCGTGCCCTACTACATCGCACAGGTGAAGTTCCTGCAAGGCGATTACGATGCGTTGCAGGCCTACGTGAAGCCGCTGTTGGAGGACCCGAACGGTGCGAAGCGCGTGGACCAGATCAACCGCCTGGCAGGGGAGGCGTACTACCGGACAGGCAAATACAGCGAAGCACTGCCCTACCTGCAGAAAAGCGCGCAACGCGCCGGGGTGGACCGCGGGGAACGCTACATCCTGGGCTACACCTACTACCGCACCGGTGAATGGAAGGCCGCCCTCGACCAGTTCAACTTGGTGGCCAGCGCCGAGGATAGCCTGGCCCAACTCGCCGCCTACCACATGGGCGACGCCTACCTGAAGCTCAGCGAGAAGACCTACGCCCGCAACGCCTTCAAACGCGCCTACGACCTGGGTGCCGTACCCGGCGCCGATGCAAAGGTCACGGAGGATGCCCTGTTCAACTACGCCAAGCTCAGCTACGAGGTCTCCTTCGATCCCTACAACGAGGCCATCATCGCGCTGCGCGACTACCTGAAGGCCTATCCCAATAGCCCCCGGCATGACGAGGCCCAGGAGTTCCTGCTGAATGTGTTCCTGAAGACGAAGAACTACGAGGATGCATTGGCCAGCCTGGACGCCATCAAGAACAAGGACATCCGTTTGCAAGAGGCCTACCAGAAGCTGGCCTTCGACCGCGCTGTGGAACTGTACGAGGGTCGCAAGTTCGCGGATGCCGCCACCTTCTTCGAGCGGGCGTTGAAGTTCCCGGTGAACCAGCAGGCCAACGCCATGGCCCATTACTGGAGCGGCGAGAGCCGATACGCGCTTGGCGAGTACGATAAGGCCCTCGCCAAGTACGATGCGCTGCGCAACACCACCGGAGCCTACGCCACCGACCTGTACGAACAGGCCAGCTACAGCATGGGCTACTGCTACTTCAAACAGAAGCAGTACGGTGAAGCCTCCACGGCCTTCCGACGATTCGCGGGTGCGCCTCGTGTGAACGCAGGCCAGAAGAGCGACGCCTATCTCCGCATCGGTGACTGTGCTTTCATGGGTGAGGACTACCCCACGGCGATCAAGTGGTACGATGATGCCATCCGTGCATCATCACCGGACAAGGACTACGCACAGTTCCAGAAGGGCCTGTGCCTGGGCCTGCAGCAGAAGTGGACCGAGAAGATCACCGTGCTGAAGGCGCTGCTGGCCGACAAGCCCGGTTCGCAGTATGCTGCCGATGCGAAGTTCCAGCTCGGTGAGACCTACCTGAACCTGGAGAACGATGCCGAGGCCTTGCGCTACTACAAGCAGGTGCTCGATGGCCACCCGAACAGCCCGCACACCCGACAGAGCATGTTGCAGACCGCACTGATCCACAAGCGTGGCGGTGAGGCCGACAAGGCGCTGGACGAGTTCAAGGCGATTGTGACCAAGTACCCGACGCTGGATGAAAGCAGGGATGCGCTGGCCGGCGTGAAGAGCATCTATGTGGAGCAAGGGCGGGTGGCCGAGTACGAGACCTACCTGAGCACCTTGTCCTTCGTGGATCCTGGATCGCAGGACCTGGACAACGACTACTACCTGAGCGCGGAGAAGTTCTACATGGACAAGAACTGCGAGAAGGCCGTCGGTGCGTTCAAGGACTACCTGAACAAGTACCCGAACGGCGGCTACGCGCTGAACGCACGCTACTACCAAGCCGACTGCGACTACCAGGCCCAGCGCTTTGCGGAGGCCCTTCCCGGTTTCGAAGCGGTGATCACGGCCAAGTCCGCGCAGTTCCTGGAACCCGCGCTCTTCGCTGCCAGCGACATCCTGTTCCGCGACAAGCGGTGGGAGGGAGCGCTGGACCGTTTCGTGCAACTGGAACAGGTGGCCAGCATGCCACAGAACACGCTCGTTGCCCAGATCGGACAGATGCGTTGCCTGCGTGAACTGGGTCGGGTCGAAGAGGCCGGCAAGGTGGCCGAGAAGGTGGTGCCCACGGCGGACAAGGTGCTGCCCGATGGCAACCAGCGCGCGGACCTGAAAGCGGAGGCCGGACTTACCATCGCGCACGGTCTGCTGTCGCGCAACGAGCTGGATGGCGCGTTCACCAAGTTCAAGGCCGTTGCCGCTGCCAACAAGGGCATCATCGGGGCTGAAGCCAAGTACCACATGGCCTACGTGCGCCACCTGCAGAAAAAGTACCGCGACGCCGAGAAGGAGGTCTTCGCACTGGCCAAGGACTTCGGTGCCTACAAGCACTGGATCAGCAAGGCCTTCATCCTGCTCGGTGATGTGTACCTGCAACTGGACGACCGCTTCCAGGCCAAGACCGCATTGCAAGGCGTGATCGACCACAGCGATGAACCGGAGCTCGTGGCTGAAGCCCGCCAGCGCCTCGACGCCATCAACGCCAGCGAGATCCAGCAGACCACGCCCACGCCACAGGAGGACATTGAGGTCCCCATGGACGGCGGTAACAAGCCTAACGACGGCAAGGACCAATGAGCAACGCGCGCCACACCATCCTTCTCGCCGCCTTCGCGCTGCTGGCCCCGCGCCTCGTTGCGCAGACCAACGCCGATGGCACCCCCGGCGGGCAGTACGTGATCAACGGCAAGTACGTGCCAACCATCGCCAACGTGCAGAAGATCGACCTGCGACCTGTCGCCTTCGATACCGTCCTGCCCGATCGGCCAGTGACCTACGACATGCTGCCGGTGAAGGGCACCGTGCCGCCTAAGGTGGACAGCATCAGCGCGGCCAAGCTCAACATCGCGACCACGCAGCAGAAGCTCTACCACGGCTTCGTGAAGGCCGGCTTCGGGCTCTACACCACACCGATGGTCGAGGCGTACTACGATCAGGTCCGTTCGCGGGAGAACACCTACGGCATCCACGTGAAGCACTTCAGCAGCAACGGCGGGCTGGATGATGTAGGGCCGAGCGACTACGGCTACAACAACATCGACGGCTTCTACACGCAATACATGCCCCACCACGAGGTCGGTGGCAGGCTTACGTATGACCGTCGCCGCGTGAACTTCTACGGCTACGAGCCCACCGCCTTGGATGCCGACACCATCGCGCAGCCCACGGATGATGACCTGGAGCGGTTCTATAACGACATCGGTTTCCAAGCGCGCATCAAGAGCCTGTACCGCGACAGCACCAAGATCGCCCACGACGTGGCGCTGGAAGTGCATGCCTACAGCAACGACGTGCGCAGCACCGAGACCAACATCAAGCTGACCACCGTGCTCTCGAAGGAGGAGGGCAGCGAGACCTACGGCCTGGGTGTGCTGCTGGACAACAACGCCTACCGCGGCAAGCTGGGCAACGGTCTGGAGGATCTGCGCCAGAACGGCACCCTCTTCGGCCTGACGCCGAACGTGAGCACCTCCGGAGAGAACTACACCGTAAAGGTGGGCGCCGGGATCTATGTCGATGCCCAGTCCAAGACCACCTTCCACTTCTTCCCGCAGGCCGAGGCCACCTACAGCCTGTTCGACGACATCCTGATGCCGTATGTGGGCGTGGACGGACGTCGCATCCGCAACAGCTTCCGCAGCCTGAGCCGAGAGAACCCCTGGCTCGTGGACGCCCCGAACCTGGTGAACAGCAGCCTCAACTTCGACATCTACGGTGGCTTGCGCGGCAGCTTCACCAGTCAACTCGGCTTCGATGTCCGCATCAGCAAGAGCCGCATGAAGGCCCGCCCCTTGTTCGTGAGCCTGCCGCCCGGTGACCCGTCCTTCGGCGACCGCTATGCCCCGGTGTATGACCGTGTGGACCAGCTCGACATCAGCGGCGAACTGCATTACCACGCCGGTACCGCCATCAATGTGAACGGGCGGGTCGACATCTACACTTACGACACCGATGAGCAGGCTGAGCCGTGGAACCTGCCGCCCTACAAGATCAGCCTGGGCGCCACCTACGACCTGCGCCAGAAGCTCATCCTGAAGCTGGAGGCCCAGTTCCTCGGTGCTAGAAAGGCGCTCGGGTATGCCGACCAGTTGGCCGATGTGCCGGTGGCCACCACCCGCGACCTGGACGGCTTCATGGACCTCTACTTCGGGGCCGAGTACCGGTACACCAAGCGCCTCAGCCTCTTCTTCGACGTAAGCAACCTCAGCGCCAGCAAGTACGAGCGCTGGTACCGCTACCCCGTGCAGCGCACCTTGGTGATGGGCGGGGCGACGTTCGCGTTCTGATCACCATGCCTCGGACGGGGAGAAGGGGGTGTTGAGCCCCCTTTTTCCATGGGCCCCAGCGGGTTGAAAGTCACTCTCGGCGGGGGCTGGGGAGAGACCATCCCTTCGCATAACGATCCCCTCCGGATTGTCAAGTTCCGAGGCTCCTCGAATTATCAACAAAACCCGCGTCCCTGTTGAGGAAATCCTGTCGGTGGACAAGCCGATCGGGGTATCTTCGCGTGCCCTTCGGAAAAGGAGGGTTTGACCTGAAGGAAACATGGCAGAGACCATTGAGATGAGCGAAGAGAAGAAGAAGGCCGCAGCCAGCTATTCGGCGGACAGCATCCAGGTGCTCGAAGGCCTTGAGGCGGTGCGGAAACGCCCCGCGATGTACATCGGTGACATCGGCGTGAAGGGACTGCACCACTTGGTGTATGAGGTGGTCGACAACTCCATCGATGAGGCCCTCGCTGGCCATTGCGATACCATCAACGTCACCATCCTGCCCGACAACAGCATCCGGGTGAAGGACAATGGCCGTGGCATTCCCGTCGACATGCACGCCAAGGAAGGCAAGAGCGCCCTGGAGGTGGTGATGACCGTGCTCCATGCCGGTGGCAAGTTCGACAAGGACTCCTACAAGGTTTCCGGCGGTCTGCACGGTGTGGGTGTGAGCTGCGTGAACGCACTGAGCGACATGCTGCTCGCCGAAGTGCACCGCGGTGGCAAGGTCTACCAGCAGGAGTACAGCGAAGGCAAGCCCAAGTACCCGGTGAAGGAGGTCGGTGCGACGGAATCCCGTGGCACCATCGTCACCTTCCACCCGGACGCCACCATCTTCCAGGTCTCGGAGTTCAACTTCGACACGCTGGCCGCCCGCCTGCGCGAGCTGTCCTTCCTGAACAAGGGCATCCGCCTGACGCTGACCGACGAGCGCCACACCAACGACGACGGCAGCTTCGTCAGCGAGACCTTCTACAGCGACCTCGGCCTTGTGGAGTTCGTGAGGTACCTCGACGGTAACCGCCAGAGCCTGATCGAGGACGTGATCTACATGGAGGGTGAGAAGCAGGGCATCCCGGTGGAGATCGCCATGGTCTACAACGATTCCTACAGCGAGAACCTCCACTCCTACGTCAACAACATCAACACGCACGAGGGTGGCACGCACTTGGCCGGTTTCCGCAGCGGCCTTACCCGTACGCTGAAGAAGTACGCCGATGCCAGCGGAGCCACGCAGAAGCTGAAGTTCGAGATCGCGGGTGATGACTTCCGCGAAGGCCTTACCGCTGTGATCAGCGTGAAGGTGCAGGAGCCCCAGTTCGAGGGCCAGACCAAGACCAAGCTCGGCAACAACGAGGTCAGTGGCGCGGTGAACATTGCCGTGGGCGAGATGCTCGAGAACTACCTCGAGGAACACCCACGCGATGCCAAGCAGATCGTCGACAAGGTGATCCTGGCCGCCACTGCCCGTCACGCCGCCCGCAAAGCCCGTGAACTGGTGCAGCGCAAAGGCGCCTTCACCGGTGGTGGGCTGCCCGGCAAACTCGCCGACTGCCAGAGCAAGGACGCCAGCCAGAGCGAGCTGTTCCTAGTGGAAGGAGACTCGGCCGGTGGTACTGCCAAGCAGGGCCGTAACCGCGAGTTCCAGGCCATCCTTCCCCTCCGAGGCAAGATCCTCAACGTGGAGAAGGCCATGCAGCACAAGATCCTCGACAACGAGGAGATCCGCAACATCTACACGGCGCTCGGTGTACACATCGGCACCGAGGAGGACAGCAAGGCCCTCAACATGGAGAAGCTGCGCTACCACAAGATCGTGATCATGTGCGATGCCGACGTCGACGGCAGCCACATCCAGACGCTGATCATGACCTTCTTCTTCCGCCACATGCAGCCGCTCATCGAGAACGGCTACCTCTACATCGCCACGCCGCCGTTGTACTTGGTGAAGAAGGGCAAGGAGCAGCAGTATTGCTGGACCGAGGCTGAGCGCGAGGCCATTGTGGAACGCATGAAGGGTGGCAACAAGGATGTGAACGTGGGCATCCAGCGCTACAAGGGTCTTGGTGAAATGAACGCCGAACAGCTCTGGGAGACCACCATGGATCCCAGCCGCCGCACGCTCCGCCAGGTCACCATTGAGAACAGCGCCGAAGCAGACCGCACCTTCAGCATGCTCATGGGCGACGAAGTGCCGCCCCGCCGCGAGTTCATCGAGAAGAACGCCATCTACGCGAAGCTCGACGTATAGTGCCACAGGCGTCCCGCCTGTGTTCTGGAAATGCGAAAGCCCCGAGAGATCGGGGCTTTCGTGCGTTAAGGAGGATGTCAACGTCAGGACCTGCGGGTCAACGTGGTTTGACATAAACAGCAATTCCGCGCAACACGTTGGAGGTGTACTCCTCGGTTTCGGAATTTGTGTTCGGATCTCCATCCGTGCTGTAGTGCACATCAGAGATCAACTCTCCTCGCGATCGTGTCGTTTGTCCGAAATCGATGTTGATCACCGCGTTCGCTCCAAGCCGCGACGCCCGTTTGCGCGCTTGCCGGAGCAGTTCATGGCTGTCGTCATTCTTCGCCCCTTGAACTTCAAGGAAGGCGATGCTGACGTAGTCGGTGTCGTTCATGGTCGTGTTGCCGAAGTACAAGGAAACAGAATCAGGAGGTATGAGGGTATGGGGTGGAGCCGTGCCCAAGGTGGTGGTGGTCGCGACCGCCCAGTATCCGTAAACACAACCAGTAAGGCATAGCAGAGCCACCGGGACCAACAACGGAAGGGGGCGGAGCATGGGTGCGCGGTTTTGTGAACGACGTGTTAACAAGGCTTGTGCCAAGCCGAAATAGTCTTAGAGCCGGGCTGAGGTGTTCCATTTGCCGTCTCCTTTTGTGATCCCGCCCCGGTACCTTGGTGAAATGAACGGACTTCACCCAGTGCGGCTCGTGATCGCAGTGCTCTTGTCATGCCCCGCTTTCTTGGCCTGTTCTACCGGTAAGGACCTGACGACGGATACACGCAGTGCGCAGTTCTCCAACGGACCTGAGAAGCTCGCTTTCCTTGCGCGCTATCTGAAACGATCACCTGGGCTTCTGGATGCGGAGTATGCCATCTGGTACCAGGACAATGGTCACGGCAGCGTTCCAGGTCCATCGGACTACGACATACGGATCATCGCGAGGGTCGTGCCGGATTCACTCGATGCCTGGACGAAAGGACTTACCCAGGAACCTTGGACAGGAACCGATCGCGCATGGAAGGACCTGATGGCAGATACGGTTGAATGGCGGATCACTTCAACTGCCCAACTCTATCGAGGCCCAGCGAAGGTGTTCCTAATCCATCGCGATGAAGGTGTGGTGCTGGCGAGGTATTCTTCCATGCCGATCGGCTTGGAGTAGGGTGGGTTGGTGTATGGGGCCCCGCCACGGGTTCAGTGAGAGGAACGCCATCTCGCGAAGCTTGCCGTATAGTCCTTCATCGTCATGACTGTCGAAGGACGATCGCGCGGCCTCGAGATCGGGGCTGTTTCCTATCGCTCCTTTGCTCTGGGAAATCGAAGCTCCAATTCTCGGGTCAAGGCCTGGACCGCCTGATCCGCGCTGTGCTTCCATAGGTCGACCGTGAAGACCTCCTGACCATTTATGTAGATGCACTGGATATTGGGGAAGTCGCGCCAGTCCATCTGCCCTACTTCGAACCGTGCACCGGGGCCTTCGTAGATGAGGCGCGGGGTCATGTGGTCCGTATCATAAGGTGGTAGCTCGGTAGTGTCTCGGACCAGTTCGAACGACCTCTCCGACATGATCGGCGTAAGGGCATTGAGCAGTGCGCGATGGAACTCGTTCAGGCCTTTGGGGTGAAGGGATGAGGTGTCATACCCCATGTCTTCCGAATATGATCGCAACTGTGTAACGAGGTCTTCATCTGGAACTCGCGTGGATGCAAAGAACTTTTGGTCTTCGCTTACTAGGCGCTCTGTATGGACGAGTACTTGTTCAGGTCCAGTGTAGAGCGTCACGTACTGCTTGTAGTCATATACTGTTCTGAGCTTGGCCAGGTCGAAGATGTCCATGCTGTTCAGTCCATCCGCGTAGTTCACTTGCCCGGAAGCATTCATTTTACTGAATACCATATGGAACCATCCCGATCCGGTGGGTGACCAAGCGAATTCGACCTTCAAGCCTCGGGAATGGTTCTCGTACGGGACGATGCATCTGCCGCTGTTCTCGAAGGGGCTGCCCACGGAATAACCACAAGGCACCAGGATCGGATCGAACAGTGAACGCATGCGTTCAGCCCATTGCTCGACCCCTGGATTTAACCTGCGCCGGCTGCGTGAACGTTCGACCAATTGCGCAAGGAGGGAGATCATCATCCCAGCCCCTAGCAAGAAAACGAACAACGAGATAACGTTGCGCATGGCCGAAGGTATCCCAACGGATTCGGGTTCTAGCCGTTGCGGATCTACTTCAACACCGTCACATGCCCGATCACCGATTCCTTCTTGAAGGAGCGGCCGTCCTTGTAGTTGAGCTTCCAGACGTAGACCTCCTCCTTCACCAGCTGGCCTTGGTAGATGCCGAGCCAGGGTTCGTGGGGTGTGTGGCTTTCGAAGAGCAGTTCGCCCCAGCGATCAAAGATCAGCAGCTCGTAGTCGGTGAGGATACTGGGCTCGTTGAAGATCGGCATGAATCCCTCGTTGATGCCGTCGCCGTTCGGGGTGAAGCTGTTGGGCACATGCACCGCGAGCAGGTCCAGCACCACCACCGGATGGCATACGGAATCGACACAGCCGTTGCCGTTCACCGCAGTGAGGCACACCATGTACGTGTCGCCGAGAACGTCAGGGAACGAGAAGCCGGGGTCGTGCAGTTCGCTGCCACCAAGGCCAGCGAAGTTCCAGGTGAACCAGCTCGCGTTCTCGCTCTGGTTGGTGAACTGGATGAAGGGGTCCGAGACCAGCACGGTGTCCGGTTGCGCAACGAATTCGGCGATCACGGGTGCGGGGCTGATCACTTCCGCAGGCGACATGGCCAGGCAGCCGTTGATGTCCATCATCACCACGTTGAGCGGCCCGGCACAGAGATCGGTGAGCGTGGTGCCTTGCTGGAAAGTGGTGCCCCCATCGAAGCTGAAGAGCACGCCTTCAGGGTCCACCACGGTCACGGTGCCATCACAGGTGCCAGGGCAGGTCTCCGGCGTTGAGACGATGTTGTCGATCACCAACGGCTGCGGTTGATCGATGAGGAAGGTGGCCTGCATGGAACATCCGTTCGTGTCGAGCACGGTCACTGCGTAGGTGCCCGCGCACAGGCCCGTTGCGAGCGATGTATTCCCCGCCACCGCTGGAGTCCATTGATAACTGTACGCGCCATTCCCTCCGGTGGCGGTCACTTCCGCCGTGCCATCGCTGTAGCCGAAGCACACCGCATTCTCAGCGAACACAGATGGGTCGATCGGCTCGGTGAAGACCACGGTCACACTGTCCGCACTGGCGCAACCGTCGCTGGAGATCGTGGACCACACGAAGGTCGCCGCACCACCGATGCTGGATGTGGCCAGCGTCGCCGCTGAGTCGACGTTGAACACGACGACCGTCGAAGGGGCGCTCCATTGGCCACTGCTCCACACACCGGTCGCGTTCAGTGCCACGCTCTTGTCGCACACCACCATGTCCGGTCCCGCATCGGGCACAGCGATCACAAAGATGCTGATGGTCGCGCTCGCGCTCACGTTCGGGCAGGCACCTTGGCTGATCACCGTATAGGTGTAGGCGCCTTGCGGGCTGTTCGCCGGATCAAAGACACCGCTACATGCTGCGCCGTTCGGGTCGGTCCATTGGCCACCGGCATCCGGCGTTCCTCCGAGCAAATTGAAGAGCGTGACCGGTGCAGCCTCCGGGCACACCGTGGTGCTTCCGTCGCTGCCGGCATCGGGCATCGGGTCCACGGTCATCGTCACCACTGCTGCGTCATTCGCGCACGGCGAAGTGCCCGCTACGTTGTATGTGTAGTTGCCGGGAGCATCCACTGCCGGATCGAAGGGCCCCGTGTATGGCTGGTTGTTCGGAGCGGTCCATGAACCACCAGCGTCCGGCGTTCCGCCGAGCAGACCGAAGAGCGCTACAGCGGGGTCGTTCACACAAAGGGTCAGCGCTCCATCCACACCGGCTTCCGGGGCGATCACAACGGCCACGTTCACTTGCGCCGTGTCGTTGACGCAGGGCTGCGGTACCAGCACCAAGTAGGTGTACAGACCGGTGGCGGAGCTGTCCGGGTCGAAGAGCGTGTTCATCGGCTGGCCGAGCGGATCGACCCACATGCCACCCGGATCCGGAGTTCCGCCCAAGGCCGTGAAGAGGTCCAGCGAAGCATTGGTGCTGCAGAGGGTCAATGCGCCATCGATGCCCGCATCCGGGTTCGAAAGCACGTTCACCGTGATCACAGCGGAACCGGAAGGACAGGGCGGCGTGCCTGCTACGGTGTAGGTGTAGGCTCCAGCGGGGTCCGTCCCAGGTGTGAAGGTGCCCGCGAACGAAGCGCCCAAGGGATCGGTCCATGTGCCGTTGGCATCCGCAGGCCCCAGCGCGGGGAACAGGTCCACAGGTGTACCGGTGATGCAGAGGTTGAGGATCGACGGCTGACCAGGGTTCACTTGTGGCGTGACAGATACTGTAGCTGAAGCCGAAGCATTGGGGCAGGGCAGCAGGCCGGTGACCGTGTAGGTGTATAGACCAGGTGCATCCGTTGCGGGGTCGAAGGTGCCGCTGTGCGTGTTCCCATTCGGATCCGTCCAGCTACCACCGGCATCGGGTGTTCCGCCCAAGCTGTTGAACAATGCGGATGCTCCGCTGCTGGCGCAAAGCGTGAGGGTTCCGTTCAAGCCCGCGTCCGGCGGCGGATTCAACGTCATGGTCACAGTTGACGCGACGCTAACACATGGTTGAGGAACGCTGATGGTGTAGGTGTAGACGCCTGACTGGTCCACGGCAGGGTCGAAGGTTCCGCTGAAGGCCGTTCCACCCGGGTCGGTCCAGGAACCACCGGCGTCCGGTGTCCCGCCCAATTGCGCGAACAATGAAGTGGCCGGGTCGGTGATGCACAATGTCAGTGCGCCTGGCAGTCCGGGATCCGGCAGTGCGATCACGCTCACGGTCACGGTGGAAGAGGCTGGTGGACAAGGCGCCGTGCCGTTCACCGTGTAGGTGTAGGTACCTGGCGCGTCCGTTGCCGGGTCGAAGCTTCCGCTGAACGCTACGCCACCAGAGGTGGTCCAGCTTCCGCCAACTTCCGGTGTTCCTCCAATGGAAGCGAAGAGGTCTGTGGCCGGGCTGCTTATGCAAAGCGTCAAGGCACCATCGGTTCCCGGGTTCGGTGGCGCGCTGAGCGAGACAGTGACGGTGCTGCTGGCGTCGGTGCAAGGTGGGGGAACGCTGATGGTGTAGGTGTACACCCCAGCACTCATCGTCGCAGGATCAAAAGAGCTTCCAACGAGCACACTTGGACCGCTCCACGTTCCACCGGCGTCCGGTGTTCCGCCGAGCTGCGCGAACAGATCTGCGATGCCATCGGTGGTACATAGGGTGATCATGCCGGGTGATCCCGCATCCGGGTTGGCCACCACATTCACAGTGACCGTGGCTGAGGCTGGTGGGCATGGCGCCGCACCGTTCACGGTGTAGGTGTAGACACCAGCGGTCATCGTAGTCGGATCGAACAGGCCACCAACAACTGCGCTCGGACCGCTCCAGGAACCACCTGCATCGGGTGAACCACCAAGACCCGTAAAGAGGGCAACAGCCGGGCTGGTGGCGCAGAGCGTGAGCGACCCATCAACGCCCGGATCCGGAGGTGCGTTCAGCGTAACGGTGACCGTGTTGCTGGCGTCGGTGCAAGGCGGTGGAACGGTGATCGTGTAGGTGTAGATACCGGCGTTCATCGTAGCGGGATCGAACTGCCCACCCACGATGGCACTGGGTCCTGTCCACGTTCCTCCCGCATCCGGTGTTCCGCCGAGCTGCGTGAAGAGATCAGCAGAAGCATCGGTGGTACACAGTGTGATCGAGCCCGGCGTGCCAGCATCAGGGTTGGTCACGACCGTCACCGTAACGCTTGCTGAAGCAGGTGGACAAGGTGCTGTTCCGTTGACCGTGTACGTGTACACACCGGCCGTCATGGTAGCGGGATCGAACTGCCCACCGACCACTGCACTGGGTCCGCTCCACGTTCCTCCTGCGTCAGGCGTGCCACCCAATCCTGTGGCAAGACTTGCGGCCGGACTTGTTGCGCAAAGAGTCAACGCTCCGTCAACTCCCGGATCCGGCGGCGCGTTGAGCGAAACGGTGACCGTGCTGCTGGCGTCGGTGCAAGGCGGTGGAACGTTGATCGTGTAGGTGTAGACACCGGCGTTCATCGTAGCGGGATCGAACTGCCCACCCACGATGGCACTGGGTCCTGTCCACGTTCCTCCCGCATCCGGTGTTCCGCCGAGCTGCGTGAAGAGATCAGCAGAAGCATCGGTGGTACACAGTGTGATCGCGCCCGGGGTGCCAGCATCGGGGTTGGTCACCACCGTCACCGTAACGCTTGCTGAAGCAGGTGGACAAGGTGCTGTTCCGTTGACCGTGTACGTGTACACACCGGCCGTCATGGTAGCGGGATCGAACTGCCCACCGACCACTGCACTGGGTCCGCTCCACGTTCCTCCTGCGTCAGGCGTGCCACCCAATCCTGTGGCAAGACTTGCGGCCGGACTTGTTGCGCAAAGAGTCAACGCTCCGTCAACTCCCGGATCCGGCGGCGCGTTGAGCGAAACGGTGACCGTGCTGCTGGCGTCGGTGCAAGGCGGTGGAACGTTGATCGTGTAGGTGTAGACACCGGCGTTCATCGTAGCGGGATCGAACTGCCCACCCACGATGGCACTGGGTCCTGTCCACGTTCCTCCCGCATCCGGTGTTCCGCCGAGCTGCGTGAAGAGATCAGCAGAAGCATCGGTGGTACACAGTGTGATCGCGCCCGGGGTGCCAGCATCGGGGTTGGTCACCACCGTCACCGTAACGCTTGCTGAAGCAGGTGGACAAGGTGCTGTTCCGTTGACCGTGTACGTGTACACACCGGCCGTCATGGTGGCGGGATCGAACTGCCCACCGACCACTGCACTGGGTCCGTTCCACGTTCCTCCTGCGTCAGGCGTGCCACCCAATCCTGTGGCAAGACTTGCGGCCGGGCTGGTAGCGCAGAGGATCAGCGCTCCGTCAACCCCAGGATCCGGTGGAGTGTTGATCGAAATGGTGACCGTACTGCTCGCGTCGGTGCAAGGCGGCGGAACGGAGATCGTGTACGTGTAGACGCCGGCGGTCATGGTGGCCGGATCGAATTGACCGCCAACAACAGGGCTCGGTCCGGTCCAAGCGCCGCCTCCGTCCGGTGTTCCGCCCAGCACATCGAACAGCAACGAAGCGACATCGCTTGTGCAGAGCGTGATGGCACCAGGTGTGCCAGCATCAGGGTTGGTCACCACGACCACGTTCACGGTCGCGGAGGCGTTCGGACATGGGGCCGTCCCCGACACGGTGTAGGTGTATGTCCCCGGTGTATTCGTGCCGGCGATGAACTGGCCGTTGCTCACGCTTCCTCCAGGACCTGTCCATACGCCTGCCGCATCGGGTGTTCCGCTCAAGCCACCGAACAGCGCTGTGCTGGGGCTTGACGAGCACAGCGTCAGGCCCCCGTCGATCCCGGCGTTGGGTTGTTGTTCGATGATGACAGTGACCGTTGCGCTCTCGTCGGGGCAAGGAGCAGTGCCAGTGAGCGTGTAGGTGTAAACCCCAGCGCTCATGGTCGCGGGATCGATCATGCCGCCCACCACAAGGCTAGGTCCGCTCCACGTGCCGCCCGGGTCAGGTGTTCCACTCAGCTGCCCGAAGAGATCCGCTGCGACACTTGTGCTGCAGAGCGTGATCGTTCCGTTGCTACCAGGATCCGGTGGCGTGTTGATGGTCACCGTGACCGTGGCCGTTTCATCAGGACAAGGCACAGGTCCCGGAACCGTATACGTGTACACGCCAGCGCTCATGGATGCTGGGTCGAACAGGCCACCGACCACTGCGCTTGGTCCGCTCCATGCGCCACCAACGTCAGGTGTTCCCCCGAGCTGTGCGAAGAGGCTTGTGGCTGCGCTCGAAGTGCACAGCGTGATGCTTCCGTTCGTGCCCGGATCAGGCGGTGTGTTGATCGTCACCGTCACCGTGGCGTTCTCCTCCGGGCAAGGTGCCGTGCCTGCGACCGTGTAGGAGTACACGCCAGCAATCATCGTCGCGGGATCGATCATGCCTCCTGCTACAGCACTTGGCCCGCTCCAGATCCCGGATGCGTCAGGTGTCCCACCGAGCTGCGTGAAGAGGTCGGCTGCGGCGCTTGTGCTACAGAGCGTGACCGTTCCGTTGGTGCCCGGATCGGGTGGTGTGTTGATGGTAACCGTTACAGTCGCTGTCTCATCGGGGCATGGGGAAGTACCAGAGACCGTGTAGGTGTAAACGCCAGCGGTCATCGTCGCTGGATCGAACATTCCACCGACGACCGCGCTCGGTCCGCTCCATGTGCCACCTGCATCCGGCATTCCACCGAGCTGTGCGAAGAGGTCTGCTGCCGCGCTAGTGCTACAGAGCGTGATGTTCCCGTTGGTGCCCGGATCGGGTGGTGTGTTGATGGTAACCGTTACGGTCGCTGTCTCATCGGGGCATGGGGAAGTACCAGAGACGGTGTAGGTGTACACCCCAGCGCTCATGGAAGCCGGGTCGAACATTCCACCGACGACCGCGCTCGGTCCGCTCCATGTGCCACCTGCATCCGGCATTCCACCGAGCTGCGTGAAGAGGTCTGCTGCCGCGCTAGTGCTACAGAGCGTGATGTTCCCGTTGGTGCCCGGATCGGGTGGTGTGTTGATGGTAACCGTTACGGTCGCTGTCTCATCGGGGCATGGGGAAGTGCCAGAGACCGTGTAGGTGTAAACGCCAGCGGTCATCGTCGCTGGATCGAACATTCCACCGACGACCGCGCTCGGTCCGCTCCATGTGCCACCTGCATCCGGCATTCCACCGAGCTGCGTGAAGAGGTCTGCTGCCGCGCTTGTACTGCACAGCGTGATGTTCCCGTTGGTGCCCGGATCGGGTGGTGTGTTGATGGTAACCGTTACGGTCGCTGTCTCATCGGGGCATGGGGAAGTGCCAGAGACCGTGTAGGTGTAAACGCCAGCGGTCATCGTCGCTGGATCGAACATTCCACCGACGACCGCGCTCGGTCCGCTCCATGTGCCACCTGCATCCGGCGTTCCACCGAGCTGTGCGAAGAGATCCGCAGCGGTGCTCGTGCTGCAGAGCGAGATGGTTCCGTTGGTACCTGGATCAGGCGGCGTGTTCGTGGTCACTGTGACCGTAGCGGTCTCATCCGGACATGGTGCTGCTCCTGTGACCGTGTACGTGTAGACGCCAGCGGTCATGGAAGCGGGATCGAACATTCCCCCGACGACCGCGCTCGGGCCGCTCCACGTTCCGCCAGCGTCAGGCGTTCCACCGAGTTGTGCGAAGAGGTCGACCGCCGCTCCAGTGCTGCATACCGTGATCGATCCAGCGGTTCCTGGGTCCGGCGGCTGGTTCACCGTAACAGCCACCGTGGTACTCATGGCCGGGCAAGGCGCTGCGGCGGGAAGGCTGTAGGTGTAGTTGCCGGCCGACATGCTTCCAGGTGTGAACATGCCGCCTACCACCGCGCTGGGTCCGCTCCATGTTCCACCGGCCTGTGGCGCACCACCCAGCTGCGCGAACAGAGAGATCGCTGCGCCAATGGAACAGACAGTGACCGCACCGTTGGTTCCTGGGTCCGGGGGATTCACCACAGTGACCGTGACCGTGGATTGATCAAGCCCGGGGCATGGCGCTGCCGAAGCGACCGAATACGTGTACACACCTGCCGCACTTGTTCCAGGGGTGAAGGTGGATGGGGTAGCTCCGCCTCCGGGCGCGGTCCAACTTCCACCCGGCGTGGCACTGCCCAGGTAGCTATACAGGTCGAAAGGGGCATCCGTGCTGCAGACGGTGACCGTTCCATCCGTGCCAGCCCCGTTCGGTGTCACAATGGTCACGGTCACCTGATCGGTACCATCGCAACCCGGGTAGCCGGGCTGCGATACGGTCACGGTGTATGTGGTGGTGGCGCCGGGTGTGGCGATCGGGTTCGCGATGTTGGGGTTGGACAGCCCTGTGCTCGGTGTCCATGTATAGACCGAAGGCAGCACGTTGGGTCCGCAGTCCGCCACACCGCTCCAAGCGAGTCCGTTCGAGGGGCCAGGGCCATCCGCGAAAAGGATGTTGCCGTTCGCATCGAGGATGTCGTAGCTGTGTTCGCCGTTGAAGAACAGACTTGGGTTGTAGGAGATCTGGATCACATCCCCATCCCACAGCGATATGCTCGTGCTCCCGGCGCTGCCATTGTTCAAGGTCCACGCTGTGGCCACTCCGTTCACCGTAACGGTCACCGAGGCGCCATCCCATCCATCACCTGCGGAATCAAAGAGCTCTAGCGTGTAGTCGCAGCTGGAAGGTTGCATGCCACCGGAGAGAACGGTCGCGTTCAACTGCGTGTTCGCACCTGCACACAACTGCACGTCAGCCCCCGCACTGATCACAAGCGGCGACACAATGGTCACGGTCACTGTGGTGTCGTAGGTGCATCCGAAGTCATCCACCGCGTGATACACGTAGTTGTACTGCCCGGGTGAGGCCTGCTGGACGCAGATCTGATCACAATCCGAGGAGGTGGAAACGATACCAGGACCGGTCCACCACGTGCTATCGCAGCCAGCGCCATAAACCGGGGTGAACGTGGTCAGACTTGGGTAGAGCGAAGGGTCGAAGTCGAGCGTGAAGCCACACAGGAAGCCATTGTCCGCGGCCCACATGTCGCAGATCTCCAAGGTCCATGTCCCGTTCAATGAACTGCCCAGCAGGCCGCTCAAGGGGTCGACGCTTTCATAGGATCCGGGTGGCAGGGTGGCCGCAGCGTTCGCCGCCATGGTGCCGTTCGTCGCGAGCGGATCGATGCAGTAGGTCTGGCACGTACCCGGTATCGGGTTCGCATCGTCGAAGTCGTTCGGGATACCCAGATACGTTCCGGCGCCGCCTTGTTGATGGAGGATGACCGACTCGCCACTAGGGCTGATGATGGTGATGATCAGATCACCCAGGAACGTATGCTCGATGTCGAAGCAGATCGACAACAGGTCGTTGATGTTGGTCAACGTCTGGCCTGGCGCGAATTGCGAGAAAGTGAGCTCGCTCTCGAAACAGGAACCCACGTCGTCGGGCAACAACACGCCCGTTCCATAGCTGTTCGTGGGAGTGGCGCTCCAAGTGGTCGGGTTCACCACACCGTCGAAGCACAGCGTCTGCCCCGGACAGCCGATCAGGTCGCCACCTGTTCCGGTGAAGGTGGGCTCGGTGCCCACAAGCACTTGCAGGTCCACGCGGTTGGTGCTCGCGCATCCATTGTTGTCCTGCAGGTAGAGCTGCACGATGTACTCACCGGGTGAGGCGAAGTTGTGGCTGACCACAGGCCCCGCTGAACTTGTGAGCCCATCGCCGAAGTCCCACAGCCACTGCGCAATGGCGAAGCCCGGTGCGGCAAAGGAGGCGTTGCCGTTGAAGCTCACGGCTTCACCGGGGCAGATCTTCGCGGGTGCTCCGCCCACCATCGATGCCACTGCGGTCGGTCGTGCGCAGGGAACGCTGCAGCTGATGCTCGCAGCGAAACTGCCGAGGCTGTTGTTATTCGAATGCCACACCACCGTCAGGCAGCCCGTGGAGTTCGCCGCACTCGCCGAGATCACTTGCCCTTGAAGCGTGTTCCCCGTCCAGTTGCCCAGCAGGGGGGCGCTCGTATTGTCGCCGTCGTAGATCGACATGTTGTCGATCGGTGCCGCACCGCCGGTGCCCATCAGGGCCGTGATGAAGTCCAACGAGATGGCGTTCCCGGCCAAGTCCGGACAGATCGTGTACGTGTAGTCCTCGTTGTTCGAATAACCCGAGCCACCTTGTCCGCCGCTATCGAGGAAGGCACCTACACAGGTGTTGTCCGTACCGTTGAAGATCACGAAGGGCTGGGCGTTCACCAAGCTTCCGGCCACGGCGCACAACATGACCACCACCTTCCGCAAGGTCGTTGCCTTCGGATGGGCTATCACGGTGCCTGGACGAGCCACGCACGCTGCAGGTGAGGAGAGGGAACGCGTAAAGGTCAAAGCATGCAGGCTGGCGCTTGCCGGGTCCGGCGGCGGACCTCCAAGCTATTCGTCAGCACAATGCGCCCGACCTTCCGTAGCCGACTATTGGACGATGCTTGCTCTGGTGTCGACGAACGGCCTGATCGGACGGATCGAACCCGGTCGAAGTTCTACTTCAACAGGGTCACATGGCCGAAGAGCTCCTTGCGCTCCTGGCTATAACGCGATGCGGCGCGCAACCGCCAAGGGTAGACGCCCTCCTGCACAGCTTCCCCGTCGCCACCTCCGAACGCTCCGCTCCAGCCCTTGTTCGGGTCGGTGCTGCTGAACACCACCTCACCCCATCGGTTGAAGATCACGAGCTCGAACTCGCGCGGATCGATGTCGTTGCCCATTACGCGGAACACCTCGTTGATCCCATCACCATCAGGGGTGAACACATTCGGCACGTAGATCAGGAATTCGTCCTTCACCTCGATCATCTTCACCACGCTGTCCGCGCAGCCCAGGTAGTTCGTCACCCACAGCTCAACCGGGTAGGTGAAGCCAACCTGGTCCGGGAAAGTGAACGTCGCCTCAGGGCCTGTGGCCGTGCCAAGACCCCCAAAGTCCCACACGTACTGTGTCGCGTAAGGGCCGGCATCCTCGGTGAAGGTGAGCGTGGGTGTGAGGATGGATGCGGGGTTCGGGCTCCAGAAGAAATCCGCATCGGCCAAGGGCTCCACCACCACCAATGAGATCAGCGTCGTGTCATCCTGGCAAGCGTTCGGCCACGTCACAAGCACGCTCACATCATAGCTGCCAGGGTCCGCGTAGGTATGGCCGACCTCCGAAGGCCCGGGAGTGGTCACGCCATCACCGAAATCCCACTGTACCTGGGCTCCGGTGGTGGTGTCCAGTACAGTGAATTCCACCGCGAAAGGCTCACAGCCCAACGCGCTGTCCACGGTCAGCACAAGCTCTGGGATCGGTATCACGGAGACATAGGTGCATCGTGTCTGCAGAGGCGTTTCGCAACCATCGTTCACGGTGACGCAGAACAGCTGTGAGGTGGTCAGGTTCACGGTGTATGCGGATGAAGGTGCTGGCCCCGTGCCTTGCCAATCGAAGAGGTATTGTCCGTCGCCGCCGGTCACGGGTGCCGCGTTCAGGACCACATCAACTTCGGGGCAGGTGATCACCGTATCCGGCATTGTAAAGGCGATGTTCGGTCGCACGGTCACGGTCACATCGAGCGTATCGCTTACGCAGCCGTTCGCATCACTGGCGAAGACGGAATATACCGTGGTGTTCACGGGGCTCACCGCATGTGGGCCGCTGCCGACCAGACCCTGTGACCAATTGAGGTCGATGGCTCCAGTGCCGCCTGCGCCAACTGCAGAAAGGTCGGCGATGCCGGTCTTGCAGATCGTGGTATCATCCATCGTCAGCAGGATGGTGACCTCTGTTGGCTCATGTATGATCGCCACCACCGTGTCCGTGCAGCCATTGCCGTTGATGGTCTCGGACACCACTACGGTGTAAGTGCCAGCTTCACCAACGTAGGTGTCTCCTGTCGTCGATGTGGCTGTGGTCTGCACCACCGTTCCCATCGCATCGGTCCAGGCGTACGACCATGGTCCGCCTGTTCCAGTCGTGATCACTTCGATGCTGCCATTGATTCCCCCGAAGCATGTGGCATCCACAATGATGCTGTCGTTCTCCAGGGTCGTGGTCGGGTTCACCAGTGCACTATCCACGGCCGCGCAGAGCGGATGTCCGAACGGATACACGGTGTTCACGTACCAGGTCGGCACGCTGGTCTGTGCCGTGGGGTTCGGCACGTTCGCGTTGGAAAGGCCCACCGATGGTGACCATGTATGGAACAGGGGGCCGCTCGCCAATGGAGGCAGTATCGTGGTCGTGAGTTGGACCGGACTTGCGCAAGTCGGTCCCAAGGCACTGGTCACATCGATCGTAGGCGCTGGTGTAACGGTGATGGTGATCGTGGTGTCGTAGGTGCAACCGAAATCATCGACGGCCGTGTAAGTGTAGTCGTAGCTGCCGGCAGCGGGAGGTGTGATGGTGATCTGCTCGCAGTTGGCGTCGGTGGCCACGATGTTGGGACCGGACCAATAGGTGCTATCGCAACCCGCTCCGAAGGTGGGTGTATACTCCACCACCGTCGGGTACAACGACGGGTCAACGTCAAGCCACCAACTGAAGATGAAGCCATCATCGATGAAGAGGTTGTCGACGATGGTGAGTGTCCAGGTGCCGTTCAGGTCGCAGCCGACCCAGTTGCTGAAGGGGTCCTCCGAGGTGTAGAGCCCTGGAGGCAGGCTATTGCCGATGGGGGCGTTGGTGTTCGGGATCCAGTTGCTGTTGCCGTTCTCCTGCACCATGGTGCCGAAGGTGCCCACCGTGCTGAAGCAATACAGCCAGCCCGTCCCAGGTATTCCGGTGGTCAGGTCGAAGGGGTCCCCTAGGTACGTGTTGCCAGGGGTTCCGCTTTGGTAGCCTTGGAAGAGCGTTACCTGCTGGCCGTTCGGGCAGGTCAGTATCACCTGAAGATCTCCAAAATAACTGTGCTCCATCACCAAGCAGACCTCCGTGATATCCGTTGCGGAAGAGATCGTGGTGTTGGTGGGGAAGCCCGAAACGTTCACTCCGGCATTGTACGAAACACCTCCGCCGTCCGGTAGGGCGGTAACTCCATCGATGAAGGGTTGAGGGACGTTGGTCCACTCCGTGCCCGTCACAAGTCCGGTCACCAGCGCCGATTCGCCAACGCAAAGGCTGGTGGGAACCACTTGAATGTCGAACACCGGCACCGTGGATACCCGGATCGTTAGATAAACATAGGTCAGGCTGTAGCAGCCGATATCATCCTGTACGGTCAGCGTTACCAAGTACTCGCCGGGCGTGCCGTAGCTGTAGGTCAATGTCGGCCCGGTCAGTGTATCGCCATCGCCAGTGGTCCAGGTGTAGTCCACGATGGACCTGCCGGGCGCCGCCGCCGAACCTGTGCCGTCGAATGTGATCGACTCACCCACGCACACCTTGTAAGGCTCTTCCGGCAACGCCGCGATCACAGCAGTGGGTTCGATGCACGGTTGATCGCAAAGGACCTGGATCTCGAAGCCGGGAGCGGTGCCAGCCCCATCGGAGATGAACTCCAAGGTCAGACAGCCCGTGGGATTGTTGGGTGATGCAGCAGCCGTGAGACCTGCCAGTGTGGTTCCCGTGCCTTGACCGATCAGGGGGGCCAGATTGGATGTGCCGTCGTAAACGTTCATCACATCACCAGCTCCCAGGTCGAATGTGTTGAACACGATCTGGATGAACGCTCCTGGAACTCCGGGGCAGAACGTGAGCACATTGTTCTCGTTGTTGCCGTAGTCCCCGTTGAAGCCCGCATCATATAGGACCGCATTGCAGAGGGTCTCCGTGCCGCTGTACATCAGGATCACCGGTGGCTGGGCCCAAGCGGACGACCGGAGGAACAGGATGCCGAGCAAGGCCAGTAGGGTGGGCAGCCGCTTCAGGGCTATAAAGGACCGAACGGAACGCGGGGTCATCACGATGCTTCCGTGACGCAGGGGGAGTCTCATGCGGCGCCTAAGTTGAAATGTTCCCAGCGAACAAGCGCTACGAACCGGACCGAAGGCGGGGAAGGCTGCGTAATAAGAAGCCCCCGGGTCGCGGAGGGCTTCTTCTGAGGGTCGGTCCGATCAACGGTCCAAGGTGACCTTGCCGGTATAGGTCTCATCCAAGTGGATCCGCTCACGCACATCCACCACCCACACGTAGTCGCCTTTGGCCAGCACTTCGCCGCGGTTGTTCATGCGGCCCGTCCAAGGCTTGGTGGCGTCGGACGTCTCGTAAACGAGCTGCCCATCCGCCGTGTACACCATCAGATGGAACTTCACGCCGAGCGTCCGCAAAGCTTCGGGCATGAAGGTCTCCGCGTTGGTCGGCGCGAACTTCGCGGGGGCATCGAGGTTATAGTCGTTCTCGATCCGCACCTCGCGCTCGTAGATGTCCATACAACCCTTCTCGCTGGTAACCTGGAGCTTCACAGGGTACACGCCCTTCTTCTTGTAGATGTGGTCGGGGTGTGCCACGCTGCTCGTGCTGCCATCACCGAAATCCCAGTGGTACTGTTTTGCACCGTTGCTGCGGTTCTCAAAGTGGACACTAGGGATGTGGCCCTCGAAGTCCTGTTTCTGTGCATTGAAGGAAGCCTTTGGTGCTTCGTGGATGCTGATGATGTCGCTACTGGGCTTGTTGTGGATCGTGCCCACACCAGCTGCGCTCATGGAAAGCATCACTTGATAGTTGCCCGGCTTGGTGAACGTGTGTTCGGGATTGGGCTTGTTGCTGAAACTGCCATCTCCGAAGTTCCACAGGTAGATACCGCCCGTAGGCATGTTCTCCACCTTGAAGACCACCTCTTCCCCAGGGCAGGCGGCGCTTACGCTCGCTTTGAAGGTCATTTCACCGGATGCACCGGAGGTTGCTGCGGTGGTTGCCGTTCCGTTCCCGGTATTCTTCGGAACGTCAGAGCCGCCTGTTGGGGCCGCTTTGGTCACGCTCTTGTTCGTTCCGACGCTTGAGGTCTGTTCGTTGGCAGTGCCGCTTTGGACCGTGCGCTCTTGCGTACTTGGAGAGGTTCCTCTGTTCCGCTCGGAGTGCCGGTCGACCGCGCAATGTCCGAGGTGTTGCTATCAGCGTTGGTGTTCTCCGCTGGGTTGGTCGCGGAGGGTAATGCAGCGGTAACGGGCAATTGGGCCTGGGCAGCGGTCTTGTCCCCTTCGGCGCTGACCGTGGGGACCTGCGTGGCAGCCACAGGCGCGTTCCGTTGGGTGAGCAGGTAGGCAGTACCACCTACGACCAAGGTGCCCGCGAGGAGGGCAGCGATCATGCCGGGGGTGGTCCACCAGCGAACGCTGCGCGGACCATCCATCGCCTGCTCCAACTGCGCCCAATCGGACGAGTTGTAGGGCACTTCGAACTGCTCAAGGCTGTCCTTGATGCGCTGTTCGAACGCGCCGGATGTGTTTCTGATGTCAGCCATATCGTTCAAGGGAGCTTATGCTCCTTTTTAAGCAACTTCTTCAAGTTTTGTTTCGCCTTCGCCAGGTTGCTCTTGGATGTCCCAATGCTGATCCCCAGCGAATCGGCGATCTCCTTGTGTGTCATTTCCTCGAACACGTAAAGGTTGAACACCGTACGGTACGCGGGTGTCAGCTTCTGCATGGCGTTGATCACGTCCGCCGGCTTCAGGTCCGCTTCCTCCTCCTGCTCCACGTCCTCCAACACATCCTCCTCGTCCTGGTCCCCGAAATCCTCGATGCTCCGTTCCTCGCCCAACAGCAGGTAGCTGTTCTTGGTCCGGCGGAAGTAATCGATGGCCGTGTTCACCATGATGCGCCGGATCCAGCCCTCGAAGGAGCCGTCCCGGTTGAACTTCTCCATGCTGCGGAACACCTTGATGAAGCCATCCTGTAGGATGTCCTTCGCCTGATCGTGGTTCTTGGTGTAACGGAGGCATACGGCCATCATTTTCCCATAGAACAGCTCATAGACGCGCTGCTGACTGCGACGCTCGCCGGAGATGCAACCCTCGACCAACCCGGCGAACACCCGTTCCGCACCCTCCATGTCCTGCCATGTGGGTTCAAGACGCAGCTTTCGCTCCAAGGTTGCCAGGTCCGCTGTTGTCATGACCAATGTCAGGAAAGTTAACATTCCCTTCCGGATCTCCAAAACCTGTTGATAGAAGGCCCGTGATCGTGAATAAGGTCAGCGACCCGGGGGCTAATTTCGCCGCGCCTTCGCCTTGGAACGGTCCGCACGGTCCGCCAGCAGGGCCATCTTGATCCGAAACGACCGTAAATCACTGTTCGACCCATGAAGATCACCGTTGTAGGCGCCGGCAATGTGGGCGCCACTTGTGCCGATGCCTGTGCCCGTTGGGAACTCGCCAATGAGGTGGTGTTGCTCGATATCAAGGAAGGCTTCGCCGAAGGCAAGGCCTTGGACATCTGGCAAACCTCTCCGATCGCCCTGTTCGATAGCCGTGTGATCGGCAGCACGAACGACTATTCCAAGACCGCCAATAGCGATGTGGTGGTGATCACTTCCGGACTGCCCCGCAAGCCGGGTATGAGCCGTGATGATCTCATCGCCACGAACGCCGCCATCGTGAAGAGCGTAACGGAGAACGTCGCCAAGCACAGCCCCAACGCCATCATCATCGTGGTGAGCAACCCGCTCGATGTGATGACCTATTGCGCCTTCCTCACCAGCAAATTCCCCGCGAACCGCGTGTTCGGCATGGCCGGCATTCTGGACACGGCCCGCTACCGCGCCTTCCTGGCCACCGAACTGGGCGTTTCGCCCAAGGACATCCAGGCTGTGCTCATGGGCGGACATGGCGACACCATGGTGCCCCTGCCGCGCTACACCACCGTGGGCGGGATACCCGTTACCGAGCTGATCGCCAGCGACAAGCTCGACGCGATCGTGGAGCGCACCAAGAAAGGGGGTGGCGAGATCGTGAACCTGCTGGGTACCAGCGCTTGGTACGCTCCCGGTACCGCGGCCGCCCAGATGGTGGAGGCCATCGTGCGCGACCAGAAGCGCGTGTTCCCTGTCTGCGCTTGGTTGACCGGTGAGTACGGCATCAAGGACGTGTACCTCGGCGTTCCCGTGATCCTCGGCAAGAACGGTATCGAGCGCATCATCGAGCTCAAGCTGAACAAGGAAGAAATGGAGCTCACCCAGGCCAGCGCCAAGGCTGTGAAAGAGGTGATGGATGTATTGGACAAGATGAACGTGCCTGCCTGAACCCAGGCTCGACCGCACTGAACGAAGGCGTCCGGAAGGGCGCCTTCGTCATTCCGGCTTGATCGCGAACCGGTCCCCGAGCCATTCGAGCCTGACCCGTTTCCCCGTAGGTTGCTTGAAGCCATCGGGCTCCTCCTCCCCGGCGGAGTCACGGAAGCCGTTGTGCGAAATGGTGTTCGTTCCTGCGTCGAAGGTCAAGTCCAATGTGTCGCTTCGTGTATACTCGACCCCATACGAGCGGCCGGTGGGGAAGCAACCTTCACAACGCTCCAGACCTCTGCCGCCCCGCGTAATGGCCTGAACGGTCTGATGCTGATGGCCGCCGCCATGTGTGCCCCATCCGAAAAGCAAATAGGTGGGCACGGCCGTTCCCGTTACACGATGGATCTGATGCACGACCACGTTCTCCATGGGGTTTTCTTCAGCCTCCGTTCCGGGCGACTCAGGGTCGAGCACGCGTACGACACACGTTGCATCGCCATTCGGCGCTTGAAGAAGCGATGCCATATCGTGGGACGAGCCGCCTGAGATCTCGTCCCAAGAGATCACTCGAAAAGAAGAGTCGGGGGCAAGCACGGCCATGAGTTTCCCGGTATCACTTGGCCAGCAATTCCACGAGGAGCCATCCTGGAGGTAGGCGATGACCGATCGCTTGAACCCTTGCACTGAATCCTCATGGCCGGGCGCCCATTCGAAGGCACGCGGCCAGATCGAGTCCCATCGGTTCTCCAATGCTGGGAACACATCACACTGGGCGAAGCATGCGGTGGCTGAAAGAAAGAGCCCCAATGCCTGAGCGTACCGGATCACGTTCAATGGGCGTTGCTTTCGCATCGAAGGTTGTTGGCAGAGGGATCGCATCGCCGTGTTCAATTTCAAACTGTGCCTACCAACAGGTTCAGCTTCCACACCACTTCACGCACAGTGGGCGGATCGCCCCAGGCGCTGAGGAGTTCCTCATGCACCAAGTTGACCGGGTCAACTCCATGGTGCTTCTGGTACTTCACCGAGGCGCTCCACGTGCGCATGTAGCCTTCGATCGCGGCCAGATCCATCTGGCTTACCATGCGGATCGGCGGGGCGGGAACAAGCTCGAAGGGGAAGTAGAGGTCGCGGTAGCCGTTCTCCACGATGCGATTGGGCTCGATCCAGAAGGGCTCAACGATCTCGTTATGCACTTTTCGGGTCAAGCGGTCAATGGCCGGGCTGATCTCAGCGTAGGCAAAGCTCCAAGCCGCGATGATGCCATTCGGCTTCAGTACGCGCCGTACTTCCCGTTCAAAGGCTTCACCATGGAACCAATGCATGGCGTTGGCCACAGTGATCAAGTCGACGGATCGGTCGGACAAGCCGCTGTCCAGAGCGTTCGCCTTGCTGTAGGTGATGCGCTCATGCTGGGGCGCCTGTCCCAAGAGTTCGTCACTGATGTCCGTGGCCATGACCTGATCGAAGTGGGTGGCGAGGTCCTGGGCCGCCTGGCCGCTGCCGGTCGCACAATCCCAAACCAGCGTTCTTCCCGGTGCTATGGTGGCTAGATAGAGGAACAGTTCCTCCGGATAGCGCGGCCGGAACCGGGTGTAGTCCTTGGCGATCGGGGAGAAGAAGTTCTCTTTCATCCGAAAGGCTCATGAAGGTAGCACGCATCCTGTCATAACAGCGATCGCGGAGCCTTCCGCAAGCATCACCGAAGCCGGGGCTTGGTCGTTCAGAAAGGCGAACCGCTCGCCGTAGACCAAGCCGAAGTCCACGTTCACCGAGGTGTGGTGAACGCGATGGGTCCTCCAACGGGGGTGCTTCACTTCATAGGCTGCGGTCTTTCGTTCGTTGATGCGGGTATATCCCCAGTAATGCTCGGTGATGAACTCGGCTTCGGACCCAAGAGGCATTTCCGCGGGCTCCAGCCGCCCGACGATCTTGATCACTTGCTGCTGCCCATCACACTTCCATGAGTAGCTTACGAAGAGGTCGCTCTTCTCCGGTCGCACCCTGTGCACATGGGCCATGGGCAGCGTGCGGTAGGGTTCACCATAGAAGGTCCGGGCCACCCACGTCAGTGCCGCCTTAGGGACGATCTCCTGGATGAAGACGACGCCCCGCTTTACCACCTCGCATTCTTTCCGCTTTACATAGAAGCGCAGGTTCACTTCCTCGAAGGTGCGGTGGAAGGGGATGGGCAGCCCTTTCAGCCGCGTATCCTTGAACAGGAAGCCGACCAGGCTGACGTAACAGGTGCTGTTCCAGAGGTCGAGTTCGGTGCCGGCGGGTAGGAAGGGCTTCAGCACGGCAGGGTCAACGGCGTAGTTGAACAAGGCAAGCTTCCGCCATTCTGCAGTGAGGAAGGGCCTGCTCATGCTGGCGCTAGTTCGTCCGCTTCACCTGCAAGCCGGGCACCGTGTTCATGAACATGCGCACAGCCTCCATATCGGAAGCGGCGGTGAAGGCCCGCTTGGGCACCAGGTTCATGGTGAGGGTGCTGTGGTAGAACAGGAACATGTCCTTGGTCTCCTGCACGCGGTGAAGGCCCGACCAGTTGTTTTCGCCGGTGAAGGTTTCGCCTGCAATAGCGTAGCCGTCCGGGGTGAAGGTGAAGCGCAATTGTTCCTGGAGCCGCTTGTTGCTTCGGAAGGCTTTGGCAAGTCCACGGCGGATGAGCAACGGAGCACCGAACAGCATCACCAGTCCGACCACCACCAAGCCGATCGGTCGCGGGTCGAGCACACGGAGCGGCAGGTCGCCCATCCGCAGGATGAAGTAGGCATAGACCGCCAGGATCAACAGGTAGATCGGCAGGCGTTTGCGCAGGTAGATGCGCATGGAGGTGCGCAGGTATTCCGCCTCGCTCAACTTGAAGGAGATGGTGATGGCGTCGCTGTTCATCGCGCCGGAAGTTCGCAACTGTCCTTCATGCCCAGCCGATGCCGGTTGCGCGCTACCAGGTCATAGCCCCAGTTCCGGAAGGGCCTTGGGACGAAGCGAAGGAGTACTCCGCTAAAGCCGAAGCCGGGCAATGCCTTGAGCACCCGCCAAGCTGCGTCGCTGCGCGTATAGGCCGCTTCACCGGATACTAGTACGATGGAGTCGATGGCATCCGGGATACCATGCTGAGCCCGCATGGCCAGCCCTTCCGGAGAGGCCAATGGAGCGAAGCGGAACCGCTGTTCCTTATCGTGCTTGCGGATCCAGTTCACCCAGCCGTTGCAATAGGCACAATCGCCATCGAACAGCACGAGGTCCTGGGCAGGCATGTTCCGATCAGCGGGTCAAGATCAGGCGCTGGGTCCATTGCTGGCCACGGTCCTGAAGACGTACCATATAGACACCAGCGGGAAGCCCCTGCACCGGCAAGCTGATGCGGCGGCTTCGTACGGGTACATTCGCGATCACCTGCCCCAATCCGTTCACAAGGCTGATGCGCGCGTCGGCACTGGCGGCCTGTTGGAGGATCACTTCCGCTTGCTCGGTGGCCGGGTTCGGCGCCAAGGTGAAGGCATCCCTTGCCAGCCCATCGTTCTCGTTCACGCCCACCCCGAAGGTGTTCTTCCAGTAGCTCACGCCCCCCCGGTAGTTGCCGATGATGGCATCCCGGTAACCGTCGTTGTCGAAGTCGTACAGGGACACTGCGGTGCGTTCGCCTTCGCGAACATCCTGCCACATGCTGTCGGTCTGGTTGAAGATCCCGTTCAGGTTGCCATCAATTCCGTTGTAGTGGTAGAGCCAACCCACTTCGCTGCCCACCAGAAGCTCCCGCTCGTTCAGGTCGTTGAGGTACATGTGCGGTACGCTGTAGCCCGTCACGTTCCACCATTCAGCCACCACCACGCCGCCCAGGCTGTCGTTGGCAAGCGTCCAGATCGGGGCCGAGGCCGTGCCCATGTTCCGTAAGTAGTTGATGTTGCCGTTGCGCTCACCCACCAGAAGGTCCAGCAGGGCATCACCGTTCACGTCGAACAGTTGGGGTGTGGCGAACTGGCCTACGTCGATCACGTTGTTGCCGACGTCCGTGATCTGCGCGGTGGTCAGTTGGAAGTCGGCCACTGGGCCAGTGGCGATGTTGGTGAAGTAGTGCATGCGCCCTTGAAGGTCGCCGATGTACATGTCCTTATCACCATCTCCGTCCATATCGCCGAAAGCCGGGTACATGGCGTTGCCGATGCCGCTGATGCTCAGGTCCTCATAGTCATCATCCACCAAGGTGAAAGCGGGGCTCGAAGTTGTACCGGTGTTCTCGAACAGGGCCAGCTTGCACGGGTAGTTGCCGCCGAAGATGAAGTAGCCGTAGTTGGCCACGATCAGATCCATCAGGCCATCCCCGTTGTGGTCGAACAACACCGGATAGGCACCCTCGCCCACATCGATCATGCGGTTCTGGAACAGGTCGGGTTGCTGGAACTGGAAGATCGGTGCCGCATCGGTGCCGGTGTTCTTGTACCACCACACCCCTTGGAAATTCTGTGACAACGACTTGTAGTTCGGGGTAACGATCAGGTCGCGTTTGCCGTCGTTGTCCACATCCTCATAATAGGGAGCCGGGAAGATCTGCAGGTGGACAGATTGGTCATAGACAGGGAAGAGCGTGTCCTGGCCGGTCATGAAGGCGCTGTCCACGCTGCCCCCATTGTAAAGTGCGGCGATGTTGTCGAAGATCACATCACCGAGCAGCAGGTCCTTGTCCTCGTCGCCGTCCAGATCGATGGGCAGGATGGTGCTGCCGACGTGTGCTCGCTCTCCGCCATCCTCATTCGTGGGTGTGTAGAGGTCGTGCAGTTCCTGCTGGGTCACACGGAGCACTTCCCCAGCGATCTCGGGGTTCGGCACGTTGTACTGGCAGGGGTTGTTCAGCGCGACGGAGTTGTTGTTGAGGTTCTCGGAGAAGTAGCCCCAGCAACGGTTCCGCACCTCAAAGGAAAGGCTGTCGCACGTGCCATAGAGTTCCATGCTCAAGTTCCGGTGGTACTCCACGTAGTTCCCGAAAATGCTGAAGGTCATGATGTCCAGGTCTCCGTCCAGATCGATGTCCTCGATGCCGGGCAGGTCCACCTGGGTCACGTACAGGTTGGCCACCGTGGGCTGGTAGTTTGTGGTCACCAGCGGTACCACCAGTTGAAAGGCGAGGCCGTTGCCATTGGAAACGTTCTTGTAGACAGCAAAACCGCCCGTGGTGTAACTGAAGATGTCCTCCTTGCCGTCGCAGTTGTAATCGCGCAGCAGCGCCCATTCCTTCAGGTCGCGGAAAGGCTCGACCAGGTCGAAGTCGTGCGAGAACACATAGTCCGGCTGCCCTGCGGTGCCTTGGTTCACCAACGTCACCACCTTGTTGCCCTGCTTGTCGAAAAGCCACAGGTCCTTGTCCCCGTCCTGGTCCAAGTCGATATCCGAGAACTGCGGGTAGTTCAGCCCCCCGGCCCAAGCCATCTGCAAGGGGCTGCCGTTGCGGATCACGGGGGCTGAACCGTCGTATTCCAGTGCGAATTGTGCGGAGGCCGGGGTGGCGATCAGCAGCAGGGGGAGGAGGAAGGTGTGCTTCATGGGTTGGCGGAAAGACGGTGCATGGCCCGCGCCTGTTGCCTCAGTAAGGTGTGCACCGAAGGTGCGAAGGTAGGCTTGGAGGGGGAGGGGAGGCTGCCGGGGGACCTCCTGCTTATCCACTGTTCTTGGGGGGCTTACCGCGTGCCTCAGACTTCTATATTTGCCGCTCCTTTGACGAAACCCCCCTTCGGATCATGCAGAATAGAGGCGCGCTATGGGTGTTCACCATCCTCCTGGCGCTCGCGTGTTTGTGGCAGTTGTCCTTCTCGTTCTTTACCGGTCGGTTCGAGCGCAAGGTCGAAGCGGAAGCCAAGCTCTCCGCCGATTCCCTGATCACGGCCACTGGAAAGACCGGTCTTGACTTCGACTCGGTTAAGCTGCAATTCACCAACAAGTACCTGCGCGACCGTGCAGGTGAGGAAGTGTTCCTCGGCTACAGCTATAGCGACTGCAAGGAGAAGGAGCTGAACCTTGGTCTTGACCTCAAAGGCGGTATGGCCGTCACCTTGGAGGTGAGCATCCCGGAGTTGATCGACAACCTGAGCGACAAGAGCCAGGATCCGACCTTCCGCGCCGCGTTGAAGAACGCTCGCGAAGCCCAGCGCAACGACAACCGCGACTTCATCACGATCTTCTCGGAAGAGTTCCGCAAGTTGGACCCCAACGCCAAGATGGCCGCGGTGTTCCACTCGCCGGACAAGGCCACGATGTTCCCTCGCGAAGCTTCGAACGATGAGATCATCGCTTCCCTGCACCGCGAGGCCGAAGCGGCCATCAACAACACGGAGAAGATCATCCGCACCCGTATCGACAAGTTCGGTGTGGCCCAGCCCATGATCCAGAAGCAGGCCCTCAGTGGCCGCATTCAGGTCGAGCTGCCCGGGGTGAAGGACAAGGACCGCGTGCGTAAAGTGCTGCAGAGCACGGCGAACCTGGAGTTCTGGGAGACCTTCGACAATACGGTGGTGTTCCCGAAGATCGCCGAGGCCAACACACGCCTCAGCACCATCATCGACCCAAGCTTGGCCAAGGACAGCGCCAAGACCGATACCGGCGCGTTCAACCACACCCTGTCCACCAATGTGGAGATCACCGGTGCCGGCAACGGTGTGGAAAGCAGCTTGGTGAACTTCCTTGTGAGCGGAGCAGCAGTGGACAAGACCACCTGGTTCGATTTCGACCGCGTGACCTTCCAGACCGGCAGCGCGACCATCGATGCCGATCGTTCCAATGAGCAATTGAACAACTTGGTGGAAGTGCTGAAAGCCTACCCCGGAGTTCGTCTGAAGATCGGTGGCTACACGGACAACGTGGGCAACGAAGCGGCCAACCAGAAGCTGAGCCAACAACGGGCCGAAGCCGTGGTGGCCGAGCTGGTGAAGAAAGGTGTCGCTGCTGATCGCCTGGAAGCCGAAGGCTACGGATCACAACATGCTGTCGCATCGAACGACACGGAGGAAGGCCGCGCCAAGAACCGCCGCATGGCCCTGCGCGTGCTCGCCGTTGACACTGCTCCTGCCACAGCCGTGGTGGATTCCGCCAAAGCTGCTGACGACAGTGCTGACGTGGACCTCGCGGATACAGCCGCCGTGGACACCGCCGCACTGCGTGCCGACTACGCCAAGAACAACCCGCTCTTCATGGTGCTTCAGCCCAACGTGGCGAACAACCAGATGATGCGCGGTGACATCGTGGGCTACGCCCTGCCTTCGGATACCGCCGAGGTGATGCGCCTGATCCGCATGTCACCCCCGGCCAGCCCCGATGCCAGCGCTGGTCTGAAGCTGCTCTGGAGCGCCAAGCCCCTGAAAATGGGTAATGCCGGTCAGGAGCGTGACTATCTCACCCTGCACGCGATCAAGGTGCCGCGCGGTGGCAAGCCGAAGCTGGATGGTACCACGATCGTGAACGCCGCTCAGGACTTCAACCTGAAAGGTGAAGCCGAAGTGGTGATGCAGATGAACGCCGAAGGCAGCAACGCCTGGAGCGTGATGACCGGCGACAACGTCGGCAAGAACGTGGCCATCGTACTGGACAATTCCGTGTACAGCAGCCCGGTGGTGCAAAGCAAGATCACCGGTGGCCGAAGCAGTATTTCCATCGGTGGCGGTGACCTGAGCAAGCAGATCGATGAGGCCAGTGACCTGGCCAACATCCTGAAGGCCGGCGCCCTGCCCGCACCTGCGCGCATCATTGACGAAACGGTCGTGGGTCCTTCCCTCGGTGAGGAGAACGTGACCAGCGGTCTGCTCTCCTTCGTAGTGGCTTTGATCGGCGTGCTGATCGTGATGATCCTGTATTACGCTCGCGCTGGCTGGATCGCCGACATCGCCCTGCTCATCAACGCCTTCATCCTGATCGGTACCATGGCTTCATTGGGCGCCACGCTCACCCTGCCCGGTATCGCTGGTATCGTATTGACCATCGGTATGGCGGTGGACGCCAACGTGCTGATCAACGAACGCGTCCGCGAGGAACTGAAGCACGGTCGCAACCTGAAAGCCGCGGTCGATCAGGCCTACAAGTTCGAAGGCGCGCTCTCCGCGATCATCGACTCGAACGTGACCACGCTGGCCACGGGTATCATCCTGTTCATCTTCGGTAGCGGTCCCATCCAGGGCTTCGCCACCACGTTGGTGCTGGGTATCCTTACCTCGCTCTTCACCTCGCTCTTCATCTCGCGCCTGATCATTACCCGTCGCTTGGAGCAGGGCAAGGACATCAGCTTCTGGAGCGGCTGGTCCAAGAACCTCTTCGACGGCAGCAAGATCGATTTCATGGGCAAGCGCAAGATGTTCTACGCCATCAGCGGCCTGGTCATCGGCATCGGCATCTTCTCCATGGCCACCCGCGGCTTCAACTGGGGTGTGGACTTCACCGGTGGTCGCACCTATGTGGTCTCCTTCGCCAACCCGGTGGAAGCCAATGATGTGCAAGCAGCCCTTGAGCCGCAGTTCCGCGATGACGGTGGTCGCCAGTACACGACCGCTGTGAAGAGCTACGGCGGCGCCAAGCAGATGAAGGTGACGACCAACTACTTGATCGATCAGACCGGCACCGCCACCGATAGCTTGGTGGATGGTGCTCTCGCGAAAGGGCTTGGTGGACTGAACAATACGTTCAAGGTGCTCGAGACACGCAAGGTGGACGCCACCATCAGCGACGACATCCAGACCAAGGCGTGGACCTCGGTGCTCTTCGCGCTCGTCTTCATGTTCATCTACATCGCCATCCGCTTCAGCAACTGGCAGTACGGCGTGGGCGCGCTGCTCAGCTTGGTGCACGATACGCTCTTCACCTTGGGCTTGTATTCGATCCTGTGGGGCATCGTCGGTTTCTCATTGGAGATCGACGAAGCGTTCATCGCGGTGATCCTGACGGTGATCGGTTACTCCATCAACGATACCGTGGTGGTGTTCGACCGTATCCGGGAGTACATGCACGACCACAAGCGTGACCCGGTCGTTACGGTGTTCAACAAGGCCATCAACTCCACCTTGAGCCGTACCATCAACACCGGTTTCTGCACCTTGCTCGTGCTGATCATCATCTTCTTCTTCGGTGGTCTCAGCATCAAGGGCTTCGTGTTCGGTCTGTTCTTCGGTATCCTGGTGGGTACCTACAGCTCCATCTTCGTGGCCTCGGCCGTCGCTGTGGACCTGCTGAAGGACCGTGAACCCGCAACGACGGGCAAGGCGGTCACCGCTTAAGCCCCGACGAACTTTAAGAAGAGGTCCGGCCGCTGGTCGGACCTCTTACTTTTGGCCCATTCCCCAACGGACGTGCTGCTCATTTTCGATATCAGTGGTGGCGAGTTGCTCGTGGTGCTCCTGTTCATCCTGCTCTTCTTCGGCAGCAAGGGCATACCGGACATCGCCCGCACCATGGGGAAGACCATGCGCCAGCTGCGCGATGCCACCAACGAGGTGCAGCGCGAGATCCAGAAGGGCGCTACAGAGGTGAAGCAGGGCTTCGATGCACAACGCCGGGACCTGAAGCTCGATCAGCTGATGGAGCCGCCCGAAGGTGCCGTGGCCCAGAACGCGCCGATCGCCCAACCTACGCCTCCGGTGCCACCCATAGCGCCGCCACCCATGCCGCCTGCACCGGAACCACCACCGGGTGCCTGACGGACCGCTTGATCTACTGAACACCCCCTTCCGCTGGAGAGGGGTGTTTTTCTTTCCAGGGGAAGCTTGGGGTCGCTGTATCCTGAAAGTCGCTCAGGTTTTCAAGGGGGTGTTCGTAAAGAAATGGATGTTCTTCTTGGATGGCCCCCCTCTGAAAAGATACCTTCGCGGCCAGAAATACACTTTTTCTCATGTCGACCCCCCATTTGCGTTCGAAGGCCCAGGAGGATGTGCTGAACCGCGAGCCCAAGCCCGTGGAACCACCCAGTATGCGCATCAGCGAGTACTTCGGCGCCAATGTGTTCAATGAGGAGGCCATGCGCATGTTCCTCACCGAGGAAGCCTACTTCGCCGTGCGCCAGGCCATGACCCATGGCACGCGTATCGACCGCAAGCTTGCCGATCAGGTGGCCAGCGGCATGAAGGAATGGGCCGCCAGCAAGGGCGCCACGCACTACACCCACTGGTTCCAGCCCCTTACCGGGACCAGCGCCGAGAAGCACGACGCCTTCTTCGAACCCATCGGCAACGGTCGCAGTATCGAACGCTTCGATGGCAGTATGCTCGTTCAGCAGGAGCCTGATGCCAGCAGCTTCCCCAGCGGCGGCATCCGCAACACCTTCGAGGCCCGCGGCTACAGCGCTTGGGACCCGGGCAGCCCGGCCTTCCTCATGGGCCGCACCCTCTGCATCCCCAGCATCTTCATCAGCTACACGGGCGAGGCCCTTGACCACAAGATGCCGCTGCTCCGCGCCATCAAGGCGGTGGATGAGGCCGCCACCGCGGTGTGCCAGTACTTCGATAAGGATGTGACCAAGGTGACCTGCACCCTGGGCTGGGAGCAGGAGTACTTCCTCATCGACGAGTCGCACTACTACGCCCGCCCCGACATCATGATGACCGGTCGTGCGCTCTTCGGCCACACGCCAGCCAAGGGGCAACAGCTGGAGGACCACTACTTCGGTAGCATCCCTGAGCGGGCACAAGCCTTCATGCGCGACTTCGAGACCGAAAGCCTGAAGCTTGGCATTCCCGTGAAGACGCGCCACAACGAGGTGGCCCCGAACCAGTTCGAGTGTGCTCCGGTGTTCGAGGAGCTGAACCTCGCGGTGGACCACAACATGCTGCTGATGGACGTGATGGAGAAGACCGCGCGCAAGCATGACTTCCGCGTCCTTTTCCATGAGAAGCCCTACGCTGGCGTGAACGGCAGCGGCAAGCACAACAACTGGAGCCTGGCCACCAACACGGGCCGCAACCTGCTGCGTCCCGCCAAGACACCGAAGGAGAACCTGCAGTTCCTCACTTTCTTCGTCAACACCATCAAAGCCATCCACGGCAACGCGGATGTGCTGCGCGCCAGCATCGCTGCGGCCAGCAACGACCACCGCCTAGGGGCCAACGAAGCGCCGCCCGCCATTATCAGCGTCTTCATCGGCGACTACCTCACCAAGTTGTTGGACGGGCTGGAGAAGAACATCAAGGGTGCCATGAGCCCAGCCTCCAAGACCGAGCTGAAGCTCGACATTGGCCGGATCCCCCCGGTATTGCTGGACAACACGGATCGCAACCGCACCAGCCCCTTCGCCTTCACCGGCAACAAGTTCGAGTTCCGCGCCGTGGGCAGCAGCGCCAACTGTGCCGGTTCCATGACGGTGCTCAACACCATCGTCGCCCACCAGCTGCGCGCTTTCAAGAAGAGCGTGGACGCCTTGATCGCCAAGGGCGTGAAGAAGGACGAGGCCATCCTTCGCGAGCTGCGCGACCTGATCGCCGAGAGCAAGAGCATCCGTTTCGAAGGCAACGGGTACGGCGAGGAGTGGAGACTGGAAGCCGAGAAGCGCGGCCTCAGCAACATCGCCGATACCCCACGCGCGCTGGATGTTTGGGACCGCAAGGAGACCAAGAAGCTCTTCGCCGATATGGGTGTGCTGAGCGCGGTGGAACTGGAGGCCCGGCACGAGATCGAGCTGCACAGCTACATGTTGAAGATCCAGATCGAAAGCCGTGTGGCCGGTGACCTGGCGCAGAACCACATCATCCCAACGGCCATCACCTACCAGAACCGCCTGATCGACAACGTGAAGGGGCTGCGCGAGGTGCTGGGTGCGGAAAAGGCCAAGAAGGCCACCGCCGCCCAGATCGTCCTGATCGAGGAGATCAGTGAGCACATCAGCGCCATCATGAACCTGGTGAACGAGATGGTGGCCGCCCGCAAGAAGGCCAACAGCATCGAAGAGGCCCGCGCCAAGGCCATCGCCTACTGCGACAAGGTGAAGCCCTTCCTCGACCAGATCCGCTACCACAGTGATAAGCTGGAACTGCTGGTCGACGACGAGCTTTGGCCCCTGCCCAAGCTCCGGGAGCTGCTCTTCACCCGGTGAGCACAGGAAATTTCACATCGGAAAGCAGCGGGCGCCTAGGTGCCCGTTGTCTTTGGGATGGAACGCCAAGGCAAAGGACCCTCGGGCGTATCGGATAATCACTATTTTCGCCGGGCACCGGAATACGGACCAACCGAATTAACCAGATGAGCACGAGGAAGTTCTGGATCAGCTTCACCTTCAGCACGCTGTTCGCCACCGTGACGTTCGCGCAAGGAAAGCTGGCCGAAGAGGCGGATGCAGCATACAAGGACGGGTTCTACTTCAACGCCATCGAACTGTACAAGAAGGCGTACACCATGGAGAAGAAGGCGAGCGACAAGGCCGCCCACATCTTCAAGGTCGGCGAGTGTTACCGCGCCCTTGGTGATGCACAGAGCGCGCAGGTCTGGTACGAGAAGGCTAACAAGGCGCAGTATGCCGACCCCATCACCTATTTCTACATCGGTGAGGCGTTGAAGGAGCAGGGCAAGTATGCCGAGGCCATCGCCGCGTACAACAAGTACAAGGAGAAGAACCCGGGTGATACGCGTGCCGATGCAGGCATCAACACCTGCCAGCTCGCACAGACCTGGAAGGACAGCCCCAGCCGCTACGATGTGAGCCCCGAGGTGCTGCTGAACACACCCCAGTACGATTTCTCCGCCGCGTTCAGCGACAAGAAGAATGAGGACCTCGTGTTCTCCAGCACCCGCCCCGCCAGCACGGGCACCAGCACGGACCAGATCGTGGGGGAGAGCTTCAGTGACCTCTACGCCAGCAGCCGCGACAAGCTCGGCAAATGGAGCGAGCCACTGAAACTGCCCCCGACCATCAATACGGAGGCCAACGAAGGCGCACCCAGCTTCACCAGCAAGCGCACCGTGATGTACTTCACCCGCTGCCCCCACGAGAAGAACAAGGTGCACGGCTGCGACATCTGGATGAGCAAGAAGGTGGGCAGCAACTTCAGCGAGCCTGAAATGATCGCCCTGCGCCCAGCTCAGGATGCCAAGGACACCAACATCATCACCATCGGCCACCCGTGCGTGGGTCCGAACGACGATGTGCTCTTCTTCAGCAGCAACATGAAAGGCGCCGGTAGCCGCGGTGGCAAGGACATCTGGATGGTGAAGCTCGACAAGGACGGCAAGGCTCTCGGCGCCCCCACCAACCTCGGCGCGGAGATCAACACGGCCAAGGACGACATGTTCCCCTTCATCCGCCAGAACGGTGCCCTCTACTTCAGCTCCGATGGACATCCCGGCATGGGCGCCATGGACATCTTCATGGCCGAGAAGACCGGCGAGAACGCCTGGGGTCAGGTGCAGAACATGAAGAGCCCCATCAACAGCTCGATGGACGATTTCGCGATCATCTTCGACGCGGACAACGAGCGCGGCTACTTCACCAGCAACCGCGAAGGCGGCAAGGGACAGGACGACATCTGGCGCTTCTACATGCCTGACCTCGTGTTCGCCTTGCAAGGCACGGTGTACGACAAGAGCGACAACAGCCCCATCGCTGACGCGAAGATCGAAGTGGTGGGTACGGACGGTACCAGCTTCAGCGCCATGACCGATGCCACGGGAGGTTTCAGTTTCGCTGAGAAGGCCAAGGACCGCTACATCAAGGAGAACACCAGCTACACCATCCGCGCCAGCAAGGACGAGTACTTGGTGGTGAACGACCAGATCACCACTGTGGGGCTGAACGAGAGCACCACGTTCGTGAAGGAGTACTATCTGCAGCCTGCCAAGAAGGGTATCGTGATCCGCTTGCCTGAGGTACAGTATGACCTTGGTAAGTTCGAGCTGCGTCCCGAAGGCAAGGACTCCTTGGAGACCCTGTACAGTACGTTGGTGGAGAACCCCACGATCATCATCGAGCTATCGGCACACACCGACTCGCGTGACAACGACAAGCGCAACCAGATCCTCTCGCAGAACCGTGCGCAGAGCTGCGTGAACTACCTCGTGAGCAAAGGCATCGACCCAGCCCGTATGATCCCCAAAGGCTACGGCGAAAGCCGTCTTCGCATCAGCGATGCCGAGATCGCCAAGATGAAGACCAAGGAAGAGCAGGAAGCCGCTCACCAGCAGAACCGTCGTACGGAGTTCAGCGTGCTGAGCTTCGACTACGTGCCCAAGGAGAACGTGGCCCCCGCTCCGCAACAGAACTAGTGACCCCCACTGGAGAAAAGCATCCCGTTCATCCGGGATGCTTTTTTCTTTTCCCACCATCCGGATGAGCGCCACCGACCGATACGCCCAACGTGGCGTCAGCAGCGGGAAGGAGGATGTCCACAAGGCCATCGCTTCCTTGGACAAGGGCCTTTACCCCAAGGCCTTCTGCAAGGTGGTGGCCGATGACCTGACGGGAAGCCACGAGCATTGCCTGGTGATGCACGCCGACGGAGCGGGTACCAAGAGCAGCTTGGCCTACGCCTACTGGAAAGCCACCGGCGACCTCAGCGTGTGGCACGGCATTGCTCAGGACGCCATCGTCATGAACCTGGACGATCTGCTCTGCGTGGGCGCGACCGACAATATTCTGCTCAGCAGCACCATTGGCCGCAACAAGCGCCTGATCCCGGGGGAAGTGGTGAGCGCCTTGATCGAGGGCACGGAGCTGTTCCTGGCGAGGATGCGCGACCTGGGCATTGGGATCCGAAGCACCGGTGGCGAAACGGCTGATGTGGGTGATCTGGTCCGCACCGTGATCGTGGACAGTACGGTGGTGTGCCGCATGAAACGGACCGAAGTGATCGACAACGCCCGCATCCAGGCCGGTGATGTGATCGTGGCCCTCGCGAGCTTTGGGCAAGCCATCTACGAGGAGGCCTACAACGCCGGCATGGGCAGCAACGGCCTCACCAGCGCCCGCCACGATGTGTTCGCCCAGGAGCTGGCCACCGCCTATCCGGAGACCTACGATCCCGGTACACCTGCCGACCTCGTTTACAGCGGTCAGGCGCGCCTGACCGATCTCCTCGAAGGCACGCCGCTCGACTACGGCAAAGCTGTGCTTTCACCGACGCGCACCTACGCCCCCGTGGTGAAGCAGGTGCTGGAGGCCATGCGCGCGGACATCCATGGCATGGTGCATTGCAGCGGCGGTGCACAGACCAAGATCCTGCACTTCGTTGAGGGCCTGCGCATCATCAAGGACGACCTGCTTCCCGTGCCACCGCTTTTCGCCGCCATCCAGCGCATGAGCGGCACGGACTGGAAGGAGATGTACAAGGTCTTCAACATGGGCCACCGCTTGGAGTTCTATGTTCCTCAGGCGAGGGCCGCGGAGATCATCGCCATGTCCAACGCTTTCGGCATCGACGCCAAGGTGATCGGGCGCGTGGAAGCGGCTCCTGTGAAGGAGGTGGTGCTCACCAGCCCCTACGGCACCTTCACTTACAACTGATCTCGAATACCCGCGCCCCCGCGATCCCGCGCGAGGCACTCCCGATGAGCGACCTTCTCACCAAACTGGCCAGCATCCACGAGCGACGCTCGGAGATCAGCAAGCGCCTGGCCGACCCGGACATCATCGCCGACCAGAAGCGGTTCGTGGAGATGAACCGCGAGTACCGAGACCTCGGCCCGATCGACGAGGCCTTCGAGCGGTTCCGACGGCTGCACGAAGAGCTTTCCGGGACCGAGCAGATGATCCGTGCCGAAAAGGACCCGGACATGCTGGAGATGGTCCGCGCAGAACAAGCCGACCTGAAGGCTCGTCTCGAAGCCATGGAGGAGGAGGTGCGCATGCTCCTCGTTCCCAAGGACCCCAATGACGACCGCAACTGCATCGTGGAATTGCGCGCTGGCACCGGCGGCGACGAAGCCTGTCTTTTCGTGGGGGACTTGTACCGCATGTACACCCGCTACTGCGAGGGAAAGGGCTGGAAAGTGGAAGTGGCGGACGTGAGCGAAGGTTCCGCCGGGGGCTACAAGGAGGTGGTCTTCAACGTGATCGGGGACGGGGTCTATGGCGTGCTGCGGTTCGAGGCCGGGGTACACCGTGTGCAGCGCGTGCCTGCCACCGAGGCCAGCGGCCGGATCCATACCAGTGCCGCCACCGTGAACGTGCTGCCTGAAGCCGAGGAATTCGACGTGGTGGTGAAGGAGAGCGATGTGAAGATGGAGACCGCGCGCAGTGGTGGTGCTGGAGGCCAGAACGTGAACAAGGTGGAAACCAAGGTGCGCCTCACCCACATTCCCACCGGGATCGTGGTGATGTGCCAGACCGACCGCAGCCAGCTCGGCAACCGGAACAAGGCGATGCAGATGTTGCGCACCAAGCTCTATGAGGACAAGGTCCGCGAGCAGGAGGCCGCAGTGGCCGCCCACCGCAAGAGCCAGGTGACCAGCGGGGATCGCAGCGCCAAGATCCGCACCTACAACTTCCCCCAAAGCCGCGTCACCGACCACCGCATCGAGTTCACTGTGCACAACCTCACGGAGGTGCTGAACGGCAACCTTCAGGAGGTCATCGATGCCCTGCAGATGGCGGACCGCACGGAGAAGCTGCGCGAAGGCGCTGCCAATTGAGGCGGTGCGATCTCTTTGCCATTGGGCGCTATGACGGTACCCTTCCGTGTTGATCTTTGCCCCCGACCATGACCCGCGAAGAGCTCATCCATGTGATCCGCCGCAAGCGCAGTTTGCTCTGCGTGGGGCTGGACACCGAACTGCACCTTGTTCCCGAACAGTTCCAGAACGAAAGCAGCCCGGTGCGCGCCTTCAATCAGGCGGTGATCGAGGCCACCCACGACATCGCTGTGGCTTACAAGCTGAACCTCGCGTTCTACGAGGCCCAAGGCGAGCAAGGCTGGCTGGACCTTGCCAGCACCATCTCCCTGATCCGCGATAAGGGCGATTGCCTCATCATCGCTGACGCGAAACGCGGGGACATCGGCAACACCGCCCGCAAGTACGCGGAAGCGTTCTTCGACACCTTGAGCTGCGATGCCGTGACCCTGGCGCCGTACATGGGCCACGACAGCGTGACGCCGTTCCTGGGTCGCCCCGGCAAGTGGGCCATCGTTCTCGGCGTCACCAGCAACGAAGGCGCCATGGATTTCCAGTTCCTCACTGTGGATGGCGGGCAGCACCGCCTGTTCGAGAAAGTGATGCTCCGCGTGGCCGAATGGGGCAGCGTGGCCGACACCATGTTCGTGGTGGGCGCCACCCGGCCCGAAGTGCTCGCTGAGGCCCGTGCGGTAGCGCCTGAACACTTTTTTCTTGTGCCGGGAGTTGGAGCGCAGGGAGGCGACCTCAATGCGGTGATGCAATGCGGGATGACCGCCGATGGCGGCCTGCTGATCAACAGTTCGCGCGGCATCTTGTACGCCGGAAAAGGGGATGATGCGATCCCCGCGGCACGCCGCGCGGCCAAGGACCTGCAAGGGACCATGGAGCGAGCGCTTCGTGCCAAGGGTGTGATCTAGCTTCTCATAGGTCGGATAGGTGTTGGCGTGGTGCACGCCGACCGGGGAAGCCTATCTTCTGGGCTTGACCTTGACGGAAAAATGATCAATGAAGCCTTGCCTGTGGGTGCTTCAACCCTGCAGCGCGCCTACGAATTCCTGGAACGTCCGGAGCACGATGTACTGCTGGATCCTTCGTTCCCCTACCGGGAAGAATTGCTTCAGTTCATCTGGGAGCAAGGCCTCTTCGACCGCCACGGGCTGAGGACCGTGGATGGCGAAATGGTGGAGGTGGTGCATGCTGGAACGATCCAAGCCAACAGTGGCCCCGATCTGGTGGATGCGACCGTGCGGATCGGTGGACAGCTGTGGGCCGGCACCGTGGAAGTGCATGTTCGCGCCAGCGAATGGTATGCCCACGGTCACCACACCGATCCGGCCTACGACAATGTGGTGCTGCACGCGGTCTGGGTGCATGACATGGATGTGCGGACCTCCGGAGGCGGCCGTCCACCTGCCGTGGTGCTGAAGGACCTCGTGGATCCGCAACGACTGACGGTCTTTGCCGACCTGATGAAGCGGAAGGCCTGGGTTCCTTGTGAAGGTCAAGTGGCCGGGGTGGGGGAGAAGGTTGTCGATGATCAGCTGGAACAGGTGCTCCGGGAAAGGCTTGAGCGCAAGACGGCTGAGGTTCAGGCGCTGCACGAGCGGCTCGGCAGCGATCCGTTGCTGACCCTTCATCACCTGCTGCTGCGCGCCATGGGTGGCAAGGTGAACGCCGAACCCTTCAGCATGCTTGCCCACGCCCTGCCCATCAAAGCCCTGCTGAAGGTGCGCGATGATGCCGTGCGGACCGAAGCATTGCTATTCGGGCAAGCCGGTCTCCTACAGGTCGACTTTCTGGATGAATACCCGCGGCTGCTTCAACAGGAACATGCACTGCTGGCACGCATGCACGGCCTGCGCCCGGCCCCAGTGGCCGCCTGGAAGTTCGGTCGCTTGCGGCCCTCGGCTTTCCCCTCGTTGCGGATCGCACAATACGCGCAGCTGATCATGCAGCAAGGTGGCTCCCTGATGGATCTGCTGGAGCTCGATGATGTCCATCAACTGACGGCCCTGTTGAACGTTACTGCGAGCGCGTACTGGGACACGCATCATCGTTTCGATCAGCTTTCACCGGAGGCCCCGAAACGGTTAGGCGCCGATGCGGTCGAGCACATCCTCATAAATGCCGTGGTCCCCTTGCGACTGGGCCTGGGGCGTTCGCTCGGTCGCAAACACATGTCCACCAGTGCAGTCGAACTGCTGAGGCAACTTCCGCCGGAGCGGAACGTCATCATGCGGGGTTGGGCCTCGCTCGGTATTCAGGCGGGTGATGCGGCACGTTCCCAAGCATTGATCGAACTGAAGAACCACGCCTGTGCCCTTCGGCGCTGCTTAACTTGCGGCATCGGACGCGACCTCCTCAAGCGCCCCTCCCCATGATCCAGGATACCCTGAAGACCTCCCTAGAGCGCCAGGCGTTCGGCGTGTGTGCCTGGTGGGGCGACAAGCTCAACGTGAAGACCGAACAGGTCCGCCTCTCCTTCATCTACCTCAGCTTCGTCACGGCCGGCCTCAACCTGGTGGTCTACCTCGTTATGGCCTTCGTGCTGCAACACAAGGAGCGCATCAAGCGACCCTTCGCCAAGCGCAGCAGTGTCTGGGAGCTTTGATCCGCTACCGGTGAAGCACCTGACGATATTCTTGTGGAGTTGTTGGTGCTTCGTGGCCCCCGCCACGGTCGTTGCACAAGAGCCTTCTTCATCGGACGCCATTCGTTCCGCCTTGCAACAGTACTGGTCCGCGGTGCAACGCAAGGACCATGTGAGCACCTTGGACTTCATTGATCCACGCCTGTTCGCGCTGGTGCCCAAGGAACGCATGCTGGAGGCATTGGAACGTGCCAGTGCTGACACCACGGTGCGCGTGACCTTGGGCGACGCCCGGGTGGACCGCATTTCCAAGCCCATCACCGAAGGCACCGTGCAGTATGCTTCCGTGGACTACAACTACGCCATGCGAATGGTGCTGAGCTCGGAACCCGACACGGACGAGGCTCGAAAGACCGAATTCCTGAAGGGCATGCTGGAGGAACAGTATGGTAAAGGGCATGTGCAGGTGGAAGGGCCCGACAACGCCTTTCGGATCGAGGCTGAACGCCACTTGATCGCCGTGCTGGATCCGACCATTGGTCAATGGCGCTTCCTGGAGCGAAAGAAGGGCATGGAGCCTTTGCTGCAGCAGTTGGTGCCTGCCAAGGTGCTGAAACGCCTCGGCTGACCTCTGACAGCTCGCTTTGCCCACGCCCGTGCTACTTTGTGAGCGGTCCACGCGGCCCGGAACCACATGAAGCTCACGCTGAAGAAGCTGATCATCGGCAAGGGACAGACCGAGAAAGGCCCCCGGCACAGTGCCATTCAACGCCGATGGGAGAACCTCGTGGCGATCTGGGAGAACACCTACGAGGAGGACGCCGGACTCGAGAAGATCGTCAGGCTCTTGCTAGCGGCTTCGCAGTTCCTTTTCCCAGGCGTTTACATCAAGCACCTTTTCTGGCGCAAAGGAGCCCTGTATCAGGACTTCGCGATGGAGGTTTTCGTGATCCTGAAGACGCTGTTCCCCTTGGTGGTCCTCTACTTCGCGTTGGAGCACAATGCCTGGATCTACTTCCTTGTGGTCTGGATGATGTTGGAGACCATCATGTACATCCCTACGCTCATCTTCGCGTCGGACGTACTCCCTTCACCACGGTCGTACCGGCGCTCCAAGCTCCTGATCTTCTTCAACTACTTGGAGGTGGTGTTCAGTTTCGCGGTGATCCACATGGCCGGGCAGTACATGAACCAGCCTTTCCAGATATGGACCGATGCTGTCTATGTGAGCTTCATGATCACGAGCACCATCGGATTCGGGGAGTTCTATCCCGTCACCGGTATGGGCAAGTTGATGGTCTCGCTTCAGTCGATCTTTTACCTGAGCTACATCGCCTTGTTCATCAGTTTCTTCAGCGTGGCCAACACAAAGGGCTACTTCGGTGATCTTTCCAAGCGGTCATGAGGCGGCTGTTTCCTTCGTCCTGTCGCCTTGGCCAATGGCATCGCTTGCTTTTACCCTTCCGCCCATGATGACCAACAACGATATCCTGAAGAAGCTGCGCATCGCCTTGAAGCTGCGCGACACCGACATCGTGGAGATCCTCGCCTTGGCGGACTTCCACATGACCGCGAGCGAATTGAGCGCGTTGTTCCGCAACGAGGACCACCCGAACTACAAGCCGGCCGGGGATCAGGTCCTGAGGAACTTCCTCAACGGTCTGATCATCCAACGGCGCGGTCCCGCCGAGAAGCCTGTGACGTCCCCGCGCCCATCAGGTCCGAAGCGCTAGGCGACGGCCTTTCCCGATATTCGTCGCCGTAGCCTCTTCCACACGGCCACGAAGAACGACACATGCGCATTCTAGTTACCGGTTCCAACGGCCTCCTGGGTCAGAAGCTCGTGGCGGCCTTGCGAGGAGATCCAGAAGTTGAGCTCATCGCCACATCCCGGGGTACTGACCGGACCCCAGGGCCGCTAGGTGATCGATACAGGCCCATGGACATCACATTGGCCCTTGACGTGAATGCCGTGTTCGATGCCACGAGGCCAGAGGTGGTGATCCACACCGCCGCCATGACGAACGTGGATGCCTGCGAGCTTGACCCTGAAGCCTGCCAGTTGCAGAACGTTGTGGCCACCGAGCACTTGGTGCAGGCCGCGAAACGCGTGGGCGCACACTTCATTCACCTAAGCACCGACTTCATTTTCGATGGTGAGAGCGGGCCTTACCGGGAAGAGGATGCACCTAGACCCTTAAGCATCTACGGGCACAGCAAGCTTGACAGCGAGCGCCTGGTGATGAACGCTGGCTTGGAACGCTGGGCCATCGCCCGCACCATCATTGTATACGGTATCGCAGAAGGGTTGAGCCGCAGCAACGTGGTGCTCTGGGCGAAGAGCGCGCTGGAGAAGGGTCAACCGATCAAGGTGGTGGATGACCAATGGCGCATGCCCACGCTGGCCGAGGACCTGGCCGATGGCTGCATCCGCATTGCTAAACGTGGTGCCACTGGCATCTTCAACCTCAGTGGCCCCGATGGCATGAACATTCTGGAACTCGTGCAAAGGGTGGGGGCCTTCTTCCAGTTGGACACTTCGGTGGTGACCCCGGTGAAGAGCGATAGCCTCGGTCAACCGGCCAAGCGCCCGCCGCACACCGGTTTCGTATTGGACAAGGCGCGCCGTGAACTGGGTTATGCCCCGCACGGCTTCGAGGCCGGGCTGGCGGTCCTGAAGGAACAACTGAACTGATCACTGCCATATGAGCCAGCAGTGGAAGGATGTCCTGAACATGCACCGTGGTGAGCGCCGCGGCTTCCTCTTGCTGGTGGCTGGATGTCTCGTGGCGGCGGGCTGGGCCACTTACGAGCAATGGCTGCGACCGTCCGATCCGCAAGAGCTCACCATCCTGGCCGCCCGCATGGAGCCTTGGGTCGAGGCTCGAAAGGCCTTTCGGGACAGCACTTCCACAGCTCCCTTCTCGCGTGACCGGCACCTGACCTTGTTCCCATTCGACCCGAACCACCTGCCGATCGATCAGTGGGTGGCTTTGGGCTTGAGCGAGCGACAAGCTGAAGCGCTCCATAAGTACGAGGCCGGAGGCGGTCGCTTCCGGTCCAAGCGGGATGTGGCGAAGATGCGCGTGGTGGATCCCGAGCTCTTTGCGCAGTGGGCGCCCTACATCCAGTTGCCGGACAGTGCGGCTTCGGCTTATCCGCGTAGTACCTGGCCGGAACGCGAAGAACGCACCTACGCTGAACGCACTGTTCCCCGCGACTTGGAGCTGAACACCGCGGATAGTGCTGCGCTGGTGGCCGTGCCGGGGATCGGTCCGGCCTTCGCCCGGGGCATCCTCAAGTACCGCGAGAAACTTGGGGGCTATCATAGCTTGGACCAGCTTATGGAGGTGTATGTGCTGAAGGACAAGCCCGACGCGGTCGCGAAACTCAAGGACCGTCTTGTACTGGACACGTTGATGATGCGCCGTATCCCTGTGAACACGGCCTCGGTGGAGGAACTGGCCGCCCATCCTTACCTAGGGTGGAAGGTGGCCAAGGCCCTGATCGCCTACCGCGGTCAGCATGGGGCCTTCCGGAATGTGGCGGATATCAAGGGTTGTGTGCTCGTGAACGACAGCCTCTTCCGTAAACTTGCGCCTTATCTGACGGCCCCGTGAACGACCTGGAGACCCGGCTGCGCAACGCCATCCGCGCCGTCCCTGATTTTCCCAAACCCGGCATCCTGTTCCGCGACATCACGCCGGTCATGGAGCAGCCGCTTCTTTCGCTGGCGGTCGTTGAAGGCTTTCGCGATGCCATGCAGACCATTCCTGTCGACGCCATCGCGGGTATCGAGAGCCGCGGTTTTCTCTATGGAATGCCGCTCGCGCTGAGGCTTGGTGTTCCCTTCATCACGGTGAGGAAGAAGGGCAAGCTGCCCTACAAGACCGTGAGCTACAAATACGATCTTGAGTATGGTAGCGCAGAGATCGAAATGCACATCGACTCTGTGAAGCCAGGCATGCGCGTACTGGTCCACGACGATCTGCTGGCCACCGGTGGTACGGCCGCTGCCGCTGCGGAGCTTGTTCGCATGCAGGGTGGCGAGGTCGCCGCTTTCAGCTTCCTTATCGAACTGTCCTTCCTCAACGGCGTTGAAAAACTCCGTTCCTACAACGCTGACATCATCCGTCTTGTGACGTACTGACCCCTATGGAATTCAACCCGACCGAGAACCAGACCATGATCGCGCAAGCCGTGCGCGACCTGTGTGAACGTGAAGTGCGCCCCAACCTGATGGATTGGGACGAGCGCCAGTATTTCCCCAAGGAGCTTTTCACCAAGCACTTCGGCCCGGCCGGTATGCTCGGGGTCTTCGTGCCGGAAGAGTACGGCGGTGCAGGGCTCGGCTACCATGAGTACGTTGATACCATTGTGGAGGTGGCCCGCATCTGCGGAAGCATCGGCCTCAGTGTGGCGGCCCACAACAGCCTGTGCACCGGCCACATCAACTACTTCGGTAACGACGCGCAGAAGAAGAAGTGGCTCACCAAGCTCGCTACCGGCGAATGGTTGGGCGCATGGGCCATCACCGAGCCCAGCACCGGCAGTGATGCGATGCGCATGAAGTGCACGGCCCGAAAGGAAGGCAACGAGTGGATCTTGAACGGTACCAAGTGCTGGATCACCCACGGCATCAGCAGTGACGTGCTCGTGGCCATCGTGCGCACCGGCGAACTGCTGGACAGCAAAGGCATGACCGCTTTCGTGATCGAGCGCGGAACACCGGGGCTTAAGGCCGGTAAGAAGGAGAACAAGTTGGGCATGCGTTCCAGCGAGACCGCCGAGGTGATCTTCGACGATTGCCGCATCCCCGAGGAGAACGTGCTGGGGAGCGTAGGGGAGGGCTTTCAACAGGCCATGAAGGTGTTGGACGGCGGGCGTATCAGCATCGCTGCCCTCAGCTTGGGCATTGCTCGCGGGGCCTTTGATGCCAGCGTGAAGTATGCCAAGGAGCGCCAACAGTTCGGCCAGGCCATCGCCAACTTCCAGGCCATCAGCTTCAAGCTCGCCGATATGGCCACCCGCATCGAGGCCAGTGAGCTGTTGATCCGCCAGGCCAGCGACCTAAAGAACCGCCACTTGAAGGTGACCAAGGCCGGGGCCATGGCCAAGTACTACGCCAGCGAAGTGTGCGTGTGGGCCAGCACCGAGGCTGTGCAGATCTTCGGCGGCTACGGCTATACCAAGGATTTTCCGGTGGAGAAGTTCTACCGCGACAGCAAGCTCTGCACCATCGGGGAGGGCACCAGCGAGATCCAGAAGTTGGTCATCGGCCGTGAGATCCTGAAATAGGCCGTTTGCACGGATCGAAGAAGCCACTATATTTGCCACCCCTTACGGAAAAAAGGCCAGCAGACATGCTTATCATCCCGGTGAAAGAAGGCGAGCCCATCGACAAGGCGCTCAAGAAGTTCAAGAAGAAGTTCGAACGCACCGGCACCTTGCGCGCTCTGCGGAAGCGCCAGGCCTTCATCAAGCCGTCCGTGGAACGTCGCAAGCAAGTGCTGCGCGCCGTCTACAAGCTCGAGACATACGGCGGAGAGCAGTAAGCTCACCATCAACGATCGTTAAAGGCGAAAGGACCTACGGGTCTTTTCGCCTTTTTTGTATCCAGGGCTCCCCCATGGATACTTCCACGCCGTCCCCCTTGCTGGGCCGCTTCCTTGATCACCTCCAGCATGAGCGGCGCTGCAGCCCGCTCACCGTAGAGGCGTACCGGCGTGACATGGAACAGTTCGGAGCTTTCCTGCAGGGGCTCAACGGCCAGTATGCCGAACAGGCGAACGACAAAGCCATCCGGGCTTGGATGATGGAATTACTGGGGGCGGGGGTGGGTCCGCGCAGCGTGAATCGCAAACTGAGCGCCCTGCGTGCTTTCTACCGTTTCGCCCGCACCGTGGGCAGCATAGAGAACGACCCCACAGACCTGATCGATCCGCCCAAGACACCCAAGCGGCTGCCCGAGTTCGTCGAGGAGAAGCGCATGGGCTCCTTGTTCGAAGGCATGCGCTGGCCGGACGGCTTCGAAGGGGTGCGCGACCGCTGCATCATGGAGATGTTCTACGGCACCGGCATGCGACTGGCGGAATTGCTGGGCCTACGGCCAGCCGACCTGGACCGTGGCGCCCGCACCTTACGGGTATTGGGCAAGCGCAACAAGGAACGGATCCTCCCGTTGTCCGATGGACTGATGGCCTCGTTGGACAGCTACATCATTGCTCGGGAAGCGGTGGCCCAGGGGGGTGGGACCCTGTTCGTTACGGAAAAGGGCGAACCCATTCCCCGAAGAAGCGTACAACGTCTCGTAGAGCGTTACCTTGGTACAGTGACCACGCAACGGAAACGAAGCCCGCACGTCCTGAGACACACGTTCGCCACACACATGCTCGAACACGGCGCGGACCTCAATGCAGTGAAGGAACTACTTGGGCATGCCGGGTTGGCCGCCACACAGGTCTACACCCACAACACCGTCGACAAGCTTCGTAAAGTGCACCAACAGGCCCACCCACGTGGGGGCCAATGAACCATACAACAACGAACCAATCTGTTCCAGACCATGAACGTGAACGTGCATTCCATCCATTTCGATGCCGATGTCAAGTTGGTCGGCTTTATCAAGGACAAGCTCAGCAAACTCACCCAGTTCCACGATAGCATCCTGAACGGGGAGGTGTTCCTGCGATTGAACAAGGACACCGAGCATCATGAGAACAAAGTGGTGGAGATCCGACTAGCGGTGCCGGGTCGAGAGCTCTTCGCCAAACGGCACAGCAAAAGTTTCGAAGAGGCCACCGACCAAGCGGTCGATGCACTGCGTCGCCAGGCTCAGCGCAATAAAGTGCGTTTGCGGGACGCGAGCTGAACCCTCTGGACCCTAAGCTGTTCCGCATGCCGGACAGCTTGAACTGCGGCCACGTTGAAAAACGTGGCCGCAGCCATTTGGAGCGGTGGGTATTCTTACTACATTTGCAGGCCCATTTCCGGAACCTTCTTCCGGCGAGGGGTGAAAGAGGCGTTCTTTCCTTGTTGTACAGGCCAATGTAGCTCAGCTGGTAGAGCAGCTGATTTGTAATCAGCAGGTCGGGGGTTCGAATCCGCCCGTTGGCTCCGTGAATGGAACAGGGGAGATACCCAAGTGGCCAACGGGGGCAGACTGTAAATCTGCTGCTTCACAGCTTCACAGGTTCGAATCCTGTTCTCCCCACCACTTCACACGGAGCCAGCTCCAATAGCAGGGCACGGCGTAACCGTCCCTTCAATGCGGGAGTAGCTCAGTTGGTAGAGCATCAGCCTTCCAAGCTGAATGTCGCGGGTTCGAATCTCGTCTCCCGCTCTACGCAGCCAAGGTCCCCCGGGCCAAGGCAGCAAATAACTACCCCTGCTTCGGCAGGGTCTCGATCATCAGCCTTTGTAGCTCAGGGGTAGAGCACTTCCTTGGTAAGGAAGAGGTCCCGGGTTCAATTCCCGGCAAAGGCTCCGGAAGGAGCATCAGTGATCGCTACAAGAGGCCAGTACAGCAGAAGAGAACGTACGGAACGAACGAAGAACAGAACAAACAAGACCCATCGATCATGGCAAAGGAGACCTTCAAAAGGGACAAGCCGCACGTTAACATCGGCACTATCGGCCACGTTGACCATGGCAAGACCACACTGACCGCAGCGATCACTTCAGTACTCGCCTCCAAAGGCCTGTCCGAGAAGCGCAGCTTCGATTCCATCGACAACGCTCCCGAGGAGAAAGAGCGCGGTATCACCATCAACACCGCTCACGTGGAGTACTCGACGGCCAACCGTCACTACGCACACGTTGACTGCCCTGGTCACGCTGACTATGTGAAGAACATGGTCACGGGTGCCGCCCAGATGGACGGTGCCATCCTCGTGGTGGCCGCTACGGATGGTCCCATGCCCCAGACCCGTGAGCACATCCTGCTCGGCCGTCAGGTAGGCGTGCCCAAGATCGTGGTGTTCATGAACAAGGTGGACATGGTGGATGACGCCGAACTCCTCGACCTCGTCGAAATGGAGATCCGCGAACTCCTCAGCTTCTACGAGTACGATGGCGACAACACGCCAGTTATCCGTGGTAGCGCCCTCGGCGGTCTGAACGGCGAAGAGAAGTGGGTGGATACCATCATGCAACTGATGGATGCCGTCGACACTTGGATCCCGGTTCCTCCCCGCGAAGTGGAGAAGCCTTTCCTGATGAGCGTGGAGGACGTGTTCTCCATCACGGGCCGCGGTACCGTAGCTACGGGCCGTATCGAAACCGGTGTCATCAAGACCGGCGACAACGTGGAGATCATCGGTATGCAAGAGGAGAAGCTGAACAGCACCTGCACGGGTGTGGAGATGTTCCGCAAGCTGCTCGAGCGCGGTGAGGCTGGTGACAACTGCGGTATCCTGCTGCGTGGTATCGAGAAGGACCAGATCCGTCGCGGTATGGTCATCGCGAAACCCGGTAGCATCACCCCGCACACGGAATTCAAAGGTGAGATCTACGTGTTGAAGAAAGAGGAAGGTGGTCGCCACACTCCGTTCCACAACAAATACCGTCCGCAGTTCTACTTCCGTACCACGGACGTAACGGGAGAGATCACGATGGAAGCTGGCCGTGAGATGATCATGCCTGGCGACAACGTGAGCATCACGGTGAAGCTGATCGTGCCGATCGCCATGGACAAGGGTCTGCGTTTCGCTATCCGCGAGGGTGGTCGTACCGTGGGTGCCGGCCAGGTGACGGAGATCATCAAGTAAGACAACATAGCACCAATTGGAGGCAGGGCCGTCCCGGATATCCGGGACGGCCTTCGCCGCCGAAAAGAGAAAAGTGAACGGGTTCTACGGGTGTAGCTCAATTGGTAGAGCGAAGGTCTCCAAAACCTTAGGCTGCGGGTTCGATTCCTGCCACCCGTGCCAAAGCGATCATTAACTGTGGCAAGCTTCAAGACATATCTGAGCGAGAGCTACAACGAGCTCGTCAACAAGGTGAGCTGGCCTACCTGGAAGGAACTCCAGAGCAGCGCCATCATCGTGTTGGTGACCGCCCTGCTCATCAGCCTCCTCGTGTTCCTCATGGACTACGTCTTCGGCGTACACAACATGACGAACAACAACTTCTGGAAGGGTATCCTGGGCTTCCTCTACAAACTTCTCCAGTAAGATGGCCGAGGTGAGCACCAAGAAGTGGTTCGTGATCCGCGCCATCTCCGGTAAGGAGAAGAAGGTGAAGGAGATGATCGACACCGAGATCCGTCGCTCCAACATGGGCACGTACATCAGTCAGGTGCTGATCCCCATGGAGAAGTTCTATCAGATCCGCGATGGCAAGAAGGTCAGCAAGGAGCGGAACTTCTTCCCAGGTTACGTGCTGATCGAGGCCGACCTGACCGGCGAGATAGCCCACACGCTGAAGCAGCTGCCCAACGTGATCGGCTTCCTGGGTTCGGAGAAGGGGGGAGACCCCGTTCCCTTGCGCACCAGCGAAGTGAACAGGATCTTGGGCAAAGTGGACGAATTGGCCGAGTCCGACGAGGCCAACCACAATCCTTACCACGTGGGTGAGGGCGTGAAGGTGATCGATGGGCCCTTCAACGGGTTCAACGGCGTGATCGAAGAGATCAACGAGGAGAAGAAGAAGCTGAAAGTGATGGTGAAGATCTTCGGGCGTAAGACCCCCTTGGAACTGAGCTTCATGCAGGTGGAGAAGGAAGTGTAAGGGCGACGTTCACGTCGTTCGAAGGCAAGTGGAAGCGTAAACCCGTCCGAGCCGACCGAAAGGAAAGCGCTAGAAAGGACACAACACGATAGGAATGGCAAAGGAGATCGGTGCCCTGGTCAAGCTCCAGGTAAAAGGAGGAGCGGCGAACCCCGCCCCCCCCATTGGCCCCGCGTTGGGCGCGAAAGGGGTGAACATCATGGAGTTCTGCAAGCAGTTCAATGCTCGCACGCAGGACAAGGCTGGCAAGGTGCTGCCCGTGGTGATCACTGTCTACGTCGACAAGTCGTTCGACTTCATCATCAAGACCCCACCCGCAGCTGTTCAGCTGATGGACGCGGCCAAGGTGAAAGGTGGCAGCGGCGTGCCCCAGACCAAGAAAGTGGGCACCGTGACCTGGGACAGGTCAAAGCGATTGCCGAGGACAAGATGCCCGACCTGAACTGCTTCAACATCGAAAGCGCCATGAGCATGGTGGCCGGTACGGCCCGCAGCATGGGCATCGTTGTCAGCGGCGACAGCCCTCTCACCAAATAACCACGGACCCATCATGGCAACCCTGACCAAGAAGCGCAAGGCCGCCGTCGAAAAGTTCGATGGGACCAAATTGTACGACCTCACCCAAGCCACGCAGATCGTGAAGCAGGTGAGCACCACCAAGTTCGACGCCACGGTTGACATCGCCGTGCGTTTGGGCGTGGACCCCAAGAAGAGCACCGAGATGGTGCGTGGCACGGTGAGCCTGCCCCACGGCACAGGCCGTACCGTGAAAGTGCTGGTGCTGGCCGACCCGGCGAAATGCGAGGAGGCATTGGCGGCCGGTGCCGATATGGCCGGTCTCGATGACTATGTGGAGAAGATCAAAGGCGGTTGGACGGATGTGGATGTGATCATCTGCACGCCGGCCGTTATGGCCAAAGTGGGAGCCTTGGGCCGTGTGCTCGGTCCCCGTGGCCTGATGCCGAACCCCAAGACCGGTACGGTGACCATGGACGTGGCGAAGGCCACCAAGGAGGTGAAGGCCGGTAAGATCGATTTCAAGGTGGACAAGTCCGGTATCATCCACGCGGTGATCGGCAAGGCCAGCTTCGATGTGACCAAGCTGACCGAGAACGCACAGGAGATCCTCCAGGCCCTCGTGAAGCTGAAGCCCAGCACCGCCAAAGGCGCTTACATCAAGAGCATCAACATCAGCAGCACCATGAGCCCTGGGATCAAAGTGGATCCCCGTGTGGTGAACGCCTGATCATAAATCGATCACGACCATGGCAACCCGTATTGAAAAAGACCAGGCCATCAACGAATTGATCGAGGAGATCAAGGCCAACAACGTCATCTACCTCGCTGACTGCAGTTCGATGAACGCAGAGGCGACCAGCAAGCTGCGGCGTGCATGCCACACCAGTGGCGTTCGCATGAAGGTGGTGAAGAACACCCTGCTCGAGAAAGCGATGGAGCGCATCGAGGGCAAGGACTACAGCGGGCTGTTCCCAACATTGAAGGGACAGACGGCGGTGATGTTCGCTTCCAAGGGCAATGCCCCTGCGAAGCTCATCTCCGACTTCCGCAAGAAGAACACGGTCCCGTCGCTGAAGAGCGCTTGGATCGAAGAGGCCGTGTTCATTGGAGACGACCAGCTCGCCATGCTCACCAAGCTGAAAGGCAAGGAGGAGCTTATCGGCGATATCATCGCTTTGCTGCAGAGCCCGATCAAGACCGTGATCGGAGGACTGCAGGGCAGCGGCGGACAGAAGATCGCGGGCCTCGTGAAGGCCCTCGAAGAACGTGCCGCCTAAGCCTACCGCGTTACGCACTTCCAGATAGCTTCACTAACAGAAAAGTAACAACACCCCCGTTAAGATGGCAGACATCAAAGCCCTGGGCGATCAGCTCGTAGGTCTCACCGTGAAAGAGGTGAACGAACTGGCCCAGTACCTGAAGGACGAATACAAGATCGAACCGGCAGCTGCTGCCGTGGCCATGGTGGCCGGACCTGCCGGTGGTGGGGAAGTCGCTGAAGCCAAGACGAGCTTCGACGTGATCCTGAAGGCCGGCGGAGCCAACAAGCTCGCCGTGGTGAAGCTCGTGAAGGAGCTCACCGGCCTGGGCCTGAAAGAGGCCAAGGACCTGGTCGACGGTGCTCCGAAGCCGCTGAAGGAAGGCGTGTCCAAAGAGGACGCAGAGAACCTGAAGCAGCAGCTCACGGAAGCAGGCGCCGAAGTTGAGGTCAAGTAAGAACCTCCAGTCGCATTGACCGCAACGGCCGTCCCGTCCCGGACCCCCGGGACAGGGACGGCCGCACTGCGGTCCCGTGCCGTTTATGGCACTTCCTTCCCCCGCGCATCAGGGGGCTCCGCTGATGCACCGTTCAGGTAGTTCCCGTCGGTCGTTCCCTATCATTCCCCCGATCCCCACATGGCCCAGGCGAAGACCCTCCCACGCAAGAGCAAGCGCATCGATTTCGGTAGCAGCGTGCTCTCCACCGTTTCCTCCTATCCCGACTTCCTCGAGATCCAGCTGAAGAGCTTCGAGGAGTTCTTCCAGATCGAGACCCTTCCCGAGCATCGCGATAGCGAAGGTCTCTACAAGGTGTTCATGGAGAACTTTCCCATCACGGACACGCGCAACCAGTTCGTGCTGGAGTTCCTCGACTATTTCATCGATCCCCCCCGCTACAGCATTGAGGAGTGCGTTGAGCGTGGTCTGACCTACAGCGTGCCCCTCAAGGCCAAGCTGAAGCTCTATTGCACCGACCCCGAGCACGAGGATTTCGAGACCATCGTGCAGGATGTGTACCTGGGCCAGATCCCCTACATGACCCCTAAAGGATCGTTCGTGGTGAACGGTGCCGAACGGGTGATCGTGAGCCAGTTGCACCGCAGCCCCGGCGTGTTCTTCGGCCAAAGCCGACACGCCAACGGCACCAAGCTTTACAGCGCCCGTGTCATTCCGTTCAAAGGTTCGTGGATCGAGTTCGCCACGGACATCAACGGGGTGATGTACGCCTACATCGACCGTAAGAAAAAACTACCGGTGACCACGCTTCTGCGTGCCATCGGTTTCGAAAGTGACAAGCAGATCCTGGAGATCTTCGGCCTCGCCGACGAGGTGAAGGTGACCAAGGCCAACATGAAGGAGGCTGTGGGCCGCAAGCTCGCTGCCCGCGTGCTGAAGACCTGGGTGGAGGACTTCGTGGACGAAGACACCGGTGAGGTGGTGAGCATCGAGCGGAACGAGGTGCTGATCGACCGTGAGACCATCATCGAGGACCACCATGTGGACCAGATCGTGGAGAGCGGCGCCAAGACCGTGATCCTGCACAAGGCAGGTATCAACGCGGCCGACTACGCCCTCATCTACAACACCCTGCAGAAGGACACCTCGAACTCCGAGAAGGAGGCCGTGGAAGTGATCTACCGCCAGCTGCGGAACGCCGAACCACCTGATCTGGAAACGGCCCGCGGTGTGATCGACAAGCTGTTCTTCAGCGAGCAGCGCTATGACCTCGGTGAGGTGGGGCGTTACCGCATCAACAAGAAGCTGAACCTCGAGAGCGAGCTCAGCGTGCGTGTGCTCACCAAGGAGGACATCATCAGCATCATCCGTTACCTGATCGAACTGGTGAACTCCAAGGCCGATGTGGATGACATCGACCACTTGAGCAACCGTCGCGTACGTACCGTGGGCGAGCAGCTGTACACCCAGTTCGGCGTGGGTCTGGCCCGTATGGCCCGCACCATCCGTGAGCGCATGAACGTGCGCGACAACGAGGTGTTCACTCCGACCGACCTGATCAATGCCAAGACCCTGAGCTCGGTGATCAACTCGTTCTTCGGAACGAACCAGCTGAGCCAGTTCATGGACCAGACCAACCCGCTGGCCGAGATCACCCACAAGCGCCGCCTCTCGGCTCTTGGACCCGGAGGTCTCAGCCGCGAACGTGCAGGCTTCGAGGTGCGTGACGTGCACTACACCCACTACGGCCGCCTTTGCACCATCGAGACGCCGGAAGGACCGAACATCGGTCTGATCAGCTCCCTCTGCGTGTACAGCAAAGTGAACAACCTCGGCTTCATCGAAACGCCCTACCGGAAGGTGACGGACGGTAAGGTGGACATCAAGGGCGACCTCATCTACCTGAGCGCCGAAGAAGAGGATGATCAGGTGATCGCCCAGGCGAACGCCAACGTGAACGACAGCGGTGAGTTCACCGACAAGCGTGTGAAGGCCCGTTTGATGGGTGACTTCCCAGTCACCAGCCCGAAAGAGCTGCACCTGATGGACGTGGCCCCCAACCAGATCGCCTCCATCGCTGCCAGCCTGATCCCCTTCCTGGAGCACAACGATGCCAACCGTGCCCTGATGGGCTCGAACATGATGCGTCAGGCCGTGCCGCTGCTGCGCCCCGATGCCCCGATCGTGGGTACGGGTCTGGAGGAGCGCGTGGCGCATGACAGCCGCGTGTTGCTGGCCTCTGAAGGCGAAGGTGTGGTGAAGAGCGTGGACGCCGACCATATCGTGATCGAGTACAAGCGCACCGAGGACGAGCGCACTGTGAGCTTCGAGGGTGATGAGAAGACCTACACCATCACCAAGTTCATGAAGACCAACCAGAGCACCTGCATGAACCTGCGCCCCATCGTGCGCAAGGGCGAGAAGGTGATCAAGGGTCAGGTGCTGGTGGAAGGCTATAGCACACAGGACGGCGAACTGGCCATCGGTCGCAACCTGCTTGTGGCCTTCATGCCATGGAAGGGGTATAACTTCGAGGATGCCATTGTGATCAGCGAGCGCGTGGCCCGCGAGGACATCTTCACCTCCATCCACATCGATGAGTACATCATGGAGGTGCGCGACACCAAGCGCGGTCTGGAGGAACTGACGGCGGATATCCCGAACGTTTCGGAGGAAGCCACCAAGGACCTCGACGAGAACGGCTTGATCCGCATCGGTGCGGAGATCAAGGAAGGCGACATCCTCATCGGCAAGATCACGCCGAAAGGGGAGACCGATCCTTCTCCGGAAGAGAAGCTGCTGCGCGCCATCTTCGGTGATAAGGCCGGTGATGTGAAGGACGCCAGCATGAAGGCTCCGCCCAGTACCAAAGGCGTGGTCATCGACAAGCGCCTCTTCAGCCGTGCCATCAAGGACAAAAAGACCAAGACCAACGAGAAGGCCGTTCTGGACCAGATCGACAAGGAGTACGACCTGGAGCTCGGTTCGCTGAAGGAGATCCTCATCGAGAAGATGATGAAGCTCATCGGCGGTGTGAGCAGCAACGGCGTCTTCAACAAGTACAAGGAAGAGCAGATCAAGAAGGGCGTGAAGTTCAGCGCCAAGGTGCTCCAGGGCATCGACTTCGTGACCGTGGACCCCACCGAGTGGACCGCGGACAAGAAGACGAACGAACTGGTGCGTCAGCTCATCCACAACTACAACATCCGCCACAGCGACATCAGTGGTGTGTACAAGCGCAAGAAGTTCCAGGTCAGCATCGGCGACGAGCTGCCCACGGGCATCGTGAAACTGGCCAAGGTGTACGTGGCCGCCAAGCGCAAGCTGGCGATCGGCGACAAGATGGCCGGCCGCCACGGGAACAAGGGCATCGTAAGCCGCATCGTTCGCGATGCCGACATGCCCTACCTGGAGGACGGAACGCCTGTGGACATCGTGCTGAACCCGCTGGGCGTGCCTTCGCGCATGAACCTGGGACAGATCTACGAGACCGTACTGGGTTGGGCCGGCCTCAAGCTGGGCCGGAAGTACGCCACGCCGATCTTCGATGGTGCCACGATCGAGGAGATCAACGCTGAAACGGACGAGGCCGGCTTGCCACGCTTCGGACGCATCCACCTGTACGATGGCGGTACCGGTGAGCGGTTCCACCAGCCGGCCACGGTAGGCGTGATCTACATGATCAAGCTGGCGCACATGGTCGACGACAAGATGCACGCCCGTTCCATCGGACCCTACAGCCTCATCACACAGCAGCCGCTCGGTGGTAAGGCCCAGTTCGGTGGTCAGCGCTTCGGTGAAATGGAAGTGTGGGCGCTGGAGGCATTCGGTGCCGGCCATATCCTGCAGGAGATCCTGACCGTGAAGAGCGATGACGTGGTGGGACGTGCCAAGGCGTACGAAGCCATCGTGAAAGGCGAGCCCCTGCCTGCACCGGGCATCCCTGAGTCGTTCAACGTGCTGCTCCACGAACTGCGTGGCCTGGCCTTGAACATCAGCCTCGAAGGTGATAGTGATAAGAACTAAGCGGACCCTTGATCGAAGAACCCCATGAAAAAGGAAGTCAAGCTCAATAGCAACTTCGACAAGATCGTCATCAGCCTGGCCAGCCCGGAACTCATTCTGGAGCGCAGCCACGGCGAAGTGATCAAGCCTGAGACGATCAACTACCGGACCTACAAGCCGGAGCGTGATGGCCTGTTCTGCGAGCGCATTTTCGGTCCTGTGAAGGATTTCGAATGCCATTGCGGCAAGTACAAGCGCATCCGCTACAAAGGCATCGTGTGCGACCGTTGCGGTGTGGAAGTGACCGAGAAGAAGGTGCGCCGCGAGCGCATGGGCCACATCCAGCTTACCGTGCCTGTTGCCCACATCTGGTATTTCCGCAGCCTGCCGAACAAGATCGGCTATCTGCTGGGCCTGCCCACCAAGAAGCTGGACCAGATCATCTACTACGAGCGTTACGTGGTGATCCAGGCCGGCCCCGCCAAGAACAAGGAGGGCGTGCCTTTGCAGTACCTGGAGTTCCTCACCGAGGAGGAATACCTGGACATCCTGGAGGCCGTGGGTAAGGACAACCAGTACCTGGACGACGCCGATCCGAACAAGTTCATCGCCAAGATGGGCGCGGATTCGTTGTATGACCTGTTGAAGCGTACGGACCTCGACACCCTCAGCTACGACCTGCGCCACAAGGCGAACACGGAGACGAGCCAGCAGCGTAAGAACGAGGCCCTCAAGCGCCTGAACGTGGTGGAGGCCTTCCGTGAGGCCAACAGCCGCCGTGAGAACCGTCCCGAGTGGATGATCATCAAGGTGGTGCCTGTGATCCCACCCGAACTGCGCCCCCTCGTTCCCCTGGATGGTGGCCGTTTCGCCACGTCCGATCTGAACGACCTCTATCGCCGCGTGATCATCCGCAACAACCGCTTGAAGCGTTTGATGGAGATCAAGGCCCCCGAGGTGATCCTGCGCAACGAGAAGCGCATGCTCCAGGAGGCTGTCGACAGCTTGTTCGACAACAGCCGGAAGAGCAGCGCCGTGAAGAGCGAAAGCAACCGTCCGCTGAAGTCCTTGAGCGATTCGCTCAAGGGTAAGCAGGGCCGCTTCCGTCAGAACCTGCTCGGTAAGCGTGTGGACTACAGCGCCCGTTCCGTCATCGTGGTGGGCCCCGAACTGAAGCTGCACGAGTGCGGTCTGCCCAAGGACATGGCCGCCGAGCTGTTCAAGCCGTTCATCATCCGCAAGCTCATCGAGCGCGGCATTGTGAAGACGGTGAAGAGCGCCAAGAAGATCGTCGATAAGAAGGAGCCCGTGGTGTGGGACATCCTGGAGAACGTTTTGAAGGGCCACCCGGTCCTGCTCAACCGTGCACCAACGCTGCACCGCCTCGGTATCCAGGCTTTCCAGCCCAAGCTGATCGAAGGCAAGGCCATCCAGCTGCATCCGCTGGTGACCACCGCTTTCAACGCTGACTTTGACGGTGACCAGATGGCCGTGCACGTGCCCCTGGGCCACGCCGCCATCCTGGAAGCGCAGCTGCTCATGCTCGCCAGCCACAACATCCTGAACCCGGCCAACGGCGCGCCCATCGCGGTGCCCAGCCAGGACATGGTACTCGGCCTCTACTACATCACCAAGGGCAAGAAGAACACCAAGGAAGAAGTGGTGAAAGGCGAAGGCCGCGTGTTCTACAGCGCGGAGGAAGTGATCATCGCCTTCAACGAGAAGATGGTGGACATGCACGCCTGGATCAAGGTGCGCTGGACCAACATGGAGGGCAAGAGCCAGCTGGTGGAGACCACCGTGGGCCGCGTGCTCTTCAACGAGCTCGTGCCACAGGAGGTCGGTTACATCAACGAACTGCTCACCAAGAAGAGCCTGCGCGACATCATCGGCCTGGTGCTGAAGACCGTCGGCACGGCCCGTACCGCAAAGTTCCTCGATGACATCAAGGAGCTCGGCTTCATGAGCGCGTTCCGCGGCGGACTCAGCTTCAACCTGCTGGACGTGGTGGTGCCCGATGAGAAGGACAAGTTGTTGAAGGCCGCCCAGACCGAAGTGGACGAGGTGACCGGCAACTACAACATGGGCCTTATCACCAACAACGAGCGCTACAACCAGACCATCGACATCTGGACCCACACCAACAGCAAGCTCACCTTCGGCCTCATGGAGCGCCTGAAGACCGATCGCCAGGGCTTCAACTCCATCTACATGATGATGGACTCCGGCGCACGCGGTAGCAAGGAGCAGATCCGTCAGCTGAGCGGTATGCGTGGTCTGATGGCCAAGCCCCAGAAGAGCGGTGGCGGCGGCGGTCAGGACATCATCGAGAACCCGATCCTTTCGAACTTCAAGGAGGGCCTGTCCATCCTGGAGTACTTCATCTCCACCCACGGTGCCCGAAAGGGTCTGGCCGATACGGCTCTGAAAACAGCCGATGCCGGTTACCTCACTCGTCGTCTCGTGGACGTGGCGCAGGACGTGGTGATCACCAACGAGGACTGCGGAACGCTCCGTGGTCTGGTGGCCACCGCCTTGAAGAAGAACGAGGAGATCGTCGAAAGCCTCTACGACCGCGTGCTGGGTCGCGTAACGGTGCACGATGTGTACCACCCGCAGACCGGCGACCTGATCGTGGCCAGCGGAGAGCAGATCAACGAGGACCTCGCAGCGGCCATCGCTTCGAGCCCCATCGAGGAAGTGGAGATCCGAAGCGTGCTCACCTGCGAACAGAAGCAGGGCGTATGCGGCAAGTGCTACGGTCGCAACCTGGCCACCGGTCGTCCGGTGCAGATGGGCGAGGCTGTGGGTGTGATCGCCGCACAGTCCATCGGTGAACCTGGAACACAGCTTACCCTCCGTACCTTCCACGTGGGTGGTGTGGCCGGTAAGATCACCGACGAGAACGAGATCAAGGCCAAGTACGACGGTCGCCTGGAGATCGAAGAGCTCCGCACGGTGAAGAAGAAGGACCGCAAAGGCGAGGACGCCGAAGTGGTCATCAGCCGCAGCACCGAAATGCGCATCGTGGACACCAACACGGGTATCGTGCTCACCACGAGCAACATCCCATACGGTGCCTACATGTACATGAAGGGCGGCAAGAACGTGAAGAAGGGTGACGTGATCTGCACATGGGATCCGTACAACGCCGTGATCATCTCCGAGCTCCCCGGTACCCTGGAGTTCGAGAGCATTGAAGAGAACGCCACCTACCGCGAAGAGATCGACGAGCAAACGGGCTTCACCGAGAAGGTGATCATCGAGAGCCGCGACAAGCGCAAGAACCCGGCGATCAAGATCATGGACCCCAAGTCCAAGGAGGAAGTGAAGAACTACTCCCTGCCTGTGGGCGCCCACATCACCGTGAACGATGGCCAGAAGATCGAGGCCGGCGACATCCTGGTGAAGATCCCCCGCAGCTCCGGCAAGGGTGGTGACATCACCGGTGGTCTGCCACGCGTTACGGAACTGTTCGAAGCACGTAACCCCAGCAACCCTGCTGTGGTGAGCGAGATCGACGGCATCATCAGCTACGGCAAGATCAAGCGTGGTAACCGCGAGATCATCGTGGAAAGCCGCACCGGCGAGCACAAGTACTACCTCGTGCCACTGAGCAAGCACATCCTAGTGCAGGAGAACGACTTCATCAAGGCCGGTGCCCCCCTGAGCGATGGCTCCGTGGCCCCGGGCGACATCCTGGACATCCAGGGTCCCACCAAGGTGCAGGAGTACCTGGTGAACGAGGTGCAGGAAGTGTACCGCATGCAGGGCGTGAAGATCAACGACAAGCACTTCGAGGTGATCGTACGCCAGATGATGCGCAAGGTCGAGATCGAGGATCCAGGGGATACCAAGTTCCTGGAGCGCGAAGTGGTGAACAAGATCGAGTTCATGGAAGTGAACGACGACATCTACGATCAGATGGTGATCACCGACGCTGGTGATAGCGCCAACCTGAAAGTGGGTCAGATCCTCAGCCTGCGCAAGCTGCGTGATGAGAACAGTGTGCTCAAGCGTAAGGACGCCAAGCTGGCCGAGGCCCGCCAGGCCACTTCCGCCACCAGCCGCACCCTGCTCCAGGGCATCACCCGCGCCTCGCTGCAGACCGACAGCTTCATCAGCGCCGCCTCCTTCCAGGAGACCACCAAGGTGCTGAACGAGGCCGCCGTGAACGCCAAGGAGGACAACCTGCGAGGCCTGAAGGAGAACGTGATCGTCGGTCACCTCATCCCTGCAGGTACGGGCAGCCGTCGCTTCCAGAAGAACGTGGTCGCCAACAAGGACGAATACAACCGCATGCTTGCCAACCGCGTGGTTGAGCAGGAAGCGGAATAAGCTCCGACCATGGCCGACGAGAAACCCAAGGGCAACCAGCTGAACATCGAGATCAGCGAGGAGGTGGCCGATGGCATCTACAGCAACCTCGCCATCATCACCCACTCCAACTCGGAGTTCGTGCTCGACTTCGTGCGCGTGATGCCGGGTGTGCCCAAAGCGAAGGTGCGCGCACGCGTGCTCCTTACGCCGCAGCATGCCAAGCGCCTCATGCGGGCCCTGGTGGACAACATCCAGAAGTTCGAACAGGTGCACGGTGCCATCCGCGAAACGGAAATGCCCGAGATCCCCATGAACTTCGGTGGCCCCACCGCACAGGCCTGAGCCTACACCCTACTGAACGTGAAAAGCCCCGGGAGACCGGGGCTTTTTCGTTCTGCGGCTCACCTCAGCAAGGTCACCGTGCCGTGCAGCTCATGGGCCAAACCGCTCTGCTTGGCCGTGTAGTGCAACACCCAGAAGTAGGTGCCCTCGGGGACCGCATTGCCGCCAGGCACGCGGCCGTTCCAAGCAAAGGCCAGGTCCGTGGAGCGGAACAGCTCCAGGCCCCAGCGGTCCCACAGCACCAGTTCCACCTGCCCAACGCCTTTCAGCACGATGGCCTGGAATACTTGGTTGTCCCCGTCGCTGTTCGGTGAGAACACGTTCGGCATCACCACTTCCAGGTCGCACTCATCCGTGTCGATGCGGATGCTATCCGAAGCGGAACAGCCGTTGGCACCGGTCACCGTGACCCAAGCGTCCGCGGGTGTGCCAAAGCCGTGGCTGGGCCCCAGTGAGCCGTCGTACCAGACATAGGTCGCACCGGGCAGGAACACATCCAGTTCGATCGCGGTGCCGACGCAGATCACCTGATCGGGCCCAAGGTCCACAGTCGGCAGCGGATCGACGGTGATAAGGACCGTATCCCTGCCGGCGCAACCATTCTCCGTGAGCTGGCCCCAGACAAGGCCCGAAGTGCTCACCGAAAGGGTCGGCCCCGTGGATCCATCGGACCAGAGCGCGGTCGCGTTACCAGGGGGCATGGCAATGACCGCCGAAGTACCGTCACAGATGGACCGGTCAGGCCCAAGGTCCACCAAGGGGGCAGGGATGAGCCCGATGCTGATCGTATCCGACACGCTGCAACCGCCGTTGGTGACCACCACCGACACTGAAGTGCCAGCTTGCGCCATGATGCTTTGGCTGGTGCTGCCGTTGGACCAGAGGATGGTGCCCGAGGGAACGGAGGCTGCTGAAAGCACTACCTCCAAGCCTTCGCAAACAGACGTGTCGTTGCCTAGGTCGAGATCGGGCACGGCGTCGAAGCTCACCGCAATGGTGTCATCGAATGCACAGCCTTGCAGGTCCACATGTACGAAATAGGTGCCAGCGGTGGTTACCGTGTATGTGGCCGCGCTCGTGCCGTCCTGCCAGAGATAGGTGGCGTTCGGTAGGCTGGCGTCCAAGATCAAGGGTTCACCCACGCACAGGGTCGTATCCGGGCCCAGATCGAGCACACTTTCGCAAGGGTCACTGCTATAGGCGAGCGCCATCATCCAGATGTGGTTGTCGTCCGGCGAGCCGCTGGGGCAATGCTGGTAGTCCACCAGAATGTTCGTGGAGCCATCGGGGACAAGAGCGGCCACATCGCTCAGTACATCCGCACCAGCGATGGCTTGGTCCGGGAGGTCATCTCCCAAGCCGGTCAACGTTCCGTTCCCGTAAGCAAATGCACCCGAAGCTCCGAAGTCGCTTCCGGAGTTGAAGTCGCCACCCGCATAGGAGCCAAGCAAGGTGCCGTTCACGGAAATGCTCTCGCAATCGGCGGTGGTGTTCGCGGCATATCCGCCCATAGAGGCGAAGGCCACCGGAGAGGCCGAGGAGAACACGGGGAAAGGAAGGCTCAGCGCGTAGGTGTGGAATTCCTGGCAGTTCTGGTCGGTGAGGTACAACACTGCGGAAACCTCCGAAAGGCCAGGGTTACTGTACGCGATGAACAGGTAGAACTCCGTGTACACGTTGCTGACCGAGAAGGTCTGCACAGGGACCGTGATCGTGTAGGAGGTGATGGCCGGGTCCAGAACGTTGGTGACATCGATCCCGTGCACCATCGCGTCACCACCATAAGTGCTCTGGAACACCGGGCCGACCGCATTGGCCGCGGTGAAGGTGTAGGGTGTACCGTTCAACTGCACGGTCAGGTCCTGGGTCGCACCGCCCACCTGGGTGCCGAAGAGGTAAGCCCAGTGAATGGTGCTGCCGGCCGGGATCGGCGTGCTGAAGGTGCCGCTTCCGCTGGTCCCGACCCCAATGGAGTAACCGCCGGTGACCACTCCGCCATTGAACTGATCGCTCCAGAAGAGCACTTGGGCCTGTGTGCTTTCGCTCCAGGTCATCAGACGCAGCAGGATGATCAAGGCAAAAGGCCTGCGCAGCAACATGCCTCCAAATTATCGCTTCACGGACCCGGCGATATCACTCCATCGCTTTCTGTGCGAACAGCACATAGCCGAAATTGAGGCTCCAGGCCCAGGGCTCATCAAGTCCATCGAAGTAGCTGGTGTTGAACCAGACCGGTCCCACGGGGCTTTGGTAGATCAGCGAGCCGCTGGCGATGTAGTAGCGTTCACTGATGGGGTCGCCCTGTACGGTGTTGTCGAAATCGCCGCGCAGCAGGGGCTTGTAGGGTTGGAACACATAGCCCTCCAGCCGCAGGTCGAACTTGTTGCGGGCCACAGCGATGATGGTGCGCACGCCACCCGCGAGGTATTGCGGCGCGCGGAACTCGTTGATGAAGAAGGTCTTGCTCTCGGGTGTGGGCTGGAAAGCCGGCGCCCGCACCACGGTGGCGGTGTAGTTCTGAAAGTAGGTCTGGGTGCTGTACACGCCTTCCAGCAGCATGCCGAAGCGCACGGTGCCGCGGGGAATGAAGTACTTGTCAAGCTTCACCTTCGCCGTCACCCACTCGTGGTGGTGGTTGTACACTCCGGTGTTCTCGGAGGTGCTGCCGGGCGTGGTGCGCTCATCGCCGCCGACGTAGCGGAGTTCGGCGGATAACTGCTCGCCCGCGTTGGGGTGCTGCTTGCGGTTCAGGCTGTTGCGCTCAGCCATGATCCCCACCGTGCCGAAGTAGAATTCCGTGACGTCCGCCGTGTCGATCGGGCTGAAGTCGAGGGACTGGTAGTAGCTGTCCTTGGTCTGTGCGTACTTGCCGTCCAACCGCAACAGACCCTTGTTGCCCAGCGCCATGCCCGTGTTCAGGCCACCCCAGGTCTCCCGCATCACCACATAGCCGGGGCGCACTTCCTCGAAGAATGTGGAGAAGCTGCTGAAGTAGTCCGTGCGCTGGAGCGTGAAGGTTGGTTCGAGGTAAATGGGCAGCCGGGTGCTAAGGTCACTACGCACCTTCAACTGACCGGCCGTGTAGAACTTGCCGAAGTAGGAGAGCGCCTCGATGCGGCTGCTGGTGCGCCCGAAGAGGTTGTAGCGCAAGCCCACCATGCCCGTGTTGATGGGGCGTGAGCTGAACATGCCGCCGAAGCGCACGTGTAGTTTCTTCTCGCGTTTCACCAGCAGTTCCAGGTCGTAGTTGCCGCGTTCCTCCCGATAGGTGGCCTTGGGATGCAGGCCGCTCACGGCGTGGTCGGCATACAGGCGGAAGTAGCGCGGCTTCAGCGTCTTCGCGTCGATCGGCTCTTCGCGCTTGTTCAGCAGGTGCTCGGCGAACACGGTCTGGCTGCGGCTCAGGCCCTGCACATGGATGTCCCCGAAGACGGTCGGGGGCATCTTCGAACGGAAGTGTTTGCGACGTGCTTCCAGTTCCGCGCGGGGCACCCTACGAGCGATGGCAGCCTTGATCTCCGGCATGCGCTCCATGGCCGCGTTGTAGCCATCCAGGATGGGTTGCTGTGCGTTGCTGAAGTCGAAGAGGGTGGTGGTCGTTTTCGGTTCCACGATGATGCCGTTCTCGCAGATCACCGAGTAGTTCGTCTTCTCCTGCAACATCGCCTTCAGCTGGCTCATCAGGTCGTCCTCGCTGGGCGGCGGTGCGTTGTAGGCCACATTGCTGCCCAGGATGATGTCCGGCAGGAACTCGCCGTACATCACGTCGCTGGGGAAGTTGTTGTACAGGCCACCGTCCATCATCAGGTGTCCTTCGATGCGGATGGGCTTGAAGTAGAAGGGGTAGCTCATGCTGGCGCGCACGGCCTGGGCCAGGTCGCCGCGGTCGAACATCACCGGACGCTGTGCTGTAATGTCGCTGGCAACGCAACGGTACGGCACGAAGAGGCTGTCCATGTCGCTGCCGCTTACGGCGCTGGCTCCTGCGAACATCTGCAGCTGCTCGTAGTCGATGAGCACGGGACTGCGCAGGTTGGTGGGCAGGGATGCTTGCAGGCTGGTGTCGAGGTCGAACTTCAGGTTGATGAGCGAGGCATCCGGGATGTCCTGCTTGAAGTAGAAGATGTACTCGTCCTCCAACCCGCCATCGGCCATCAGCCGGAAGCGCTCGGTGCTGAACAAGGAGTCCATCTCCCAGGGCGAATAACCTGCTGCGTACATGGCGCCCACGAGCGCGCCCATGCTGCTGCCCGCGATGTAGTCAATGGGGATGTCGTTCTCCTCCAAGGCCTTCATCACCCCGATGTGGGTGAGGCCCACGGCGCCGCCCCCGCTGAGCACCAGGCCCACTTGTTGGGCACCGGAGCCCAGCGCCACGAGCAGGCCGATGAGGAGGACACCAAGGCGCATCGCAGGCTGGACTGGAACGGTCGCTAAGGTAGCCCGGTCCGGCAGGTGGCTACACCGCCCATCCGCTCAGTAGACCGCTGAAGTAGGCCGGGGCCTGCAACAAGCGACTGCCGTACCAGCTGAACATTTCGCCATCCACCAGCTTCACCGGTGTACCGGGGCAGATCATATTCAGCTCCTGGACGTGCTTTTCCTTGAACGGGTAAGGCTCGGAGGAGAGGAGGATGATGTCAGGATCCGACTCCGCCAGCTCTTGGGGCGTGATCTCCGGGTAGCGCGCATCGCCCTCGTCGAACACGTTCTGCAAGCCGCAGCGTTTCAACATGTCGTTCACGAAGGTGCCATGGCCGGCCACCATGAAAGGCTCCCGCCAGATCAGGTAGGCCACGGTCAAGGGCGGGTCGATGTAATGCTGTTTGGCGAACGCATCCGTGATGCGGTTGCTGAGCGCCTCCGCCTTGTCCTTCGTGCCGGTAAGCTCGCCTACCTGCCGGATCATCTCCAAGGCACTGTCCAGATCGCGCACGTCGCTCATCCACACGGGGAACTCCTTTTCCAACGCCTGAATGTCCTTCCGCTCGTTCTCCTCCTTGTTGCCGATGATCAGGTCCGGCTTCAGTGCGCGGACCTTGTCCATGTCCACCTTCTTCGTGCCGCCCACGCGGTGCTTCGATTTGAACCAGATCTCCGGGTGCACGCAGAACTTGGTGATGCCCACCACGCGCTCGCCGAGACCGAGGTCGTAGAGCAGTTCGGTCTGCGACGGGACGAGGGAGATGATCCGTTGGGGTGCGGCAGGCACGTTGACCTTGCGGCGCATTTGGTCGGTGTGGGAGAACATGGTCATCGCCAGTTCTTCGGGTTCTCGGCGATGTACAGAGCGATGCGTCCCCGTTCGCAGGTGTGTTCGCGGATGGCACGCTCGTAGTAGTTCGGCTGCCACAGCGACCTGGCCGGGGTATCGTTCAACCGGTTGACCCGTTTAGTGGTTTCCGATTTGAACGCCCCGATGATCGCCGCCAATGAACCGCGACGTGGTCCATTCGCGATGCGGCGGGATCCGCCCACGGCATCCGTACCAGCGACCCACTGGGTCGCCTGTACGGTGCCGTGGACGATCCTGTGATCCAATTGCAATATCGCGTGCACATGATCAGGCATGATCTGCATTTCATGCAGGCGCACATGGGGGAAATGGTCCGGAATGGTGCGCCAGCATTCATCCACGATGCCGCCGATAGCGTTCAGTTCCATGCGAGCGGTGGCATCCGTTCCGATGATCCGTCCGAACACCTGCATTCTCGGCCGTGTGCCCAAGGTCACGAAATAGGCGCCCTTTGTGTAGTCATGGTCAGGTAGCCTGATATGCTTGCGGTAACGCAGGGGCATGGAGGCGGCAATAGGGGCGACCCGGTGGGTCGCAGGTACAACGTCATTTCAGCTTTCCGATGATATCCTGCTTCGTCAGGATCCCGTAGCCGTTCGGTTGTTCCACCAACACGGCGGGGCTGCCGTTGCCCAGCTTCGCGGCCACCTCTTCCAAGGTGGCGTCCAGGCCCATCACCGGCAGGGAAGGCCCCATCACGGTGCGGTTCTTCTGGTGGCGCACTTCGGCATCCTCCAGGATCGCGTCGAACAGGCGGGCATCGGTGATGGTACCGACGGGCTTGCCGTTCTCCATCACGGGCAGCTGGTCGATGTTGTGCTTGCGCATCTTGTCGATGGCCATCAGCACCGGCTCATCGGCCTCCACGCTGAGCAGTTGCAGGTCCTTGCCTTTCAGCAGGTCGCCGGCGGTGGGCTTCTCTTCGACCAGGAAACCGCGTTCGCGCATCCAGTCGTCGTTGAACATCTTGCCCACGTAGCGCGTACCGTGGTCGTGGAAGATCACCACCACCACTTCGCCCTTCTTGAAGTTTTCCTTCAGCTGTAGCAGGCCGGCCATGGCGCTGCCCGCGCTGTTGCCCACGAAGATGGCTTCCTCCTTCACGATGCGTCGCGTCATGATGGCGGCGTCGCGATCGGTCACCTTCTCGAAATGGTCGATGAGGTCCATGTCCACGTTGGCCGGCACGAAATCCTCACCGATGCCTTCGGTGATGTAGGGGTAGATCTCGTTCTTGTCGAAGATGCCCGTCTCCTTCAGCTTCTTGAAGACCGAGCCGTAGGTGTCGATGCCCCAGATCTTCAAGTTCGGGTTCTTCTCCTTCAGGAACTTGCCGGTGCCGCAGATGGTGCCGCCAGTGCCCACGCCCACCACCAGGTGGTCCACCTTGCCGCCGGTCTGCTCCCAGATCTCGGGGCCGGTGCTTTCGTAGTGCGCCTGGCTGTTGCTGAGGTTGTCGTACTGGTTCGGTTTCCAGCTGTTGGGCACTTCCCGCTCCAGCCTCGAGGAAACGCTGTAGTAGCTGCGCGGATCCTCGGGGTCCACGTTGGTGGGGCACACGATCACTTCGGCACCGAAGGCCCGCAGGATGTCGACCTTCTCACGGCTCTGCTTGTCCGTGGTGGTGAAGATGCACTTGTAGCCCTTGATGATGGCGCCGATGGCCAGGCCCATGCCGGTGTTGCCGCTGGTGCCTTCGATGATGGTGCCACCGGGTTTCAGGCGACCGTCCTTCTCCGCATCCTCGATCATTTTGATCGCCATGCGGTCCTTGATGCTGTTGCCGGGGTTGAAGGTCTCGACCTTGGCCAGCACGGTGGCGGCGACGTCCTTGGTCAATCGGTTGAGCTTCACCAAGGGCGTGTTGCCGATGGTGGTGAGGATGTTCTCGTGGATCTTCATGCAGGTGCCGACAGGGCAGTGGCCTTATCGGACCCCAAAGGTATCCTTTGCCGCGCGGGCCTAATCGAAGCGAATGGCCCGAGCCGGAGCGATGCGCGTGACCAACCACGAAGGCAGCACCAGCGCGGCAACACACACGGCAAGGGTCCCCACGTTCAGCGCGAGGATGGCCATGGGGTCCAGGTGCACGGGGACCTGGTCCACGTAGTAGCTCTCGATCGGCAGGCGGACGATGCCGAAGAAGTCCTGAAGTGCGCAGAGCCCGATGCCCAGCAGGTCGCCCAGCACGATGCCGAAGCCCAGGATGTAGGCCGCGTCGATCAGGAAGATCCGCCGGATGGCGCCATTGCTGCTGCCCAGGGCCTTCAGCACGCCGATCATGGTGGTGCGCTCCAGGATGATGATGAGCAGCGCGCTGGTCATGTTGATGATGGCGACGATCACCATCAGGGCGATCACCACCACCACGTTGGTGTCCAACAGGTTCAGCCAAGCGAAGATCTCGCCGAAGCGCTGCTTCACGGTTACCGTGCGGAGCCCTTGGGGAAGCGCTTGGTATACCGCGTCATCGATCTCGCTGAGCCGGTCCAGGTCGTCGATGGCCACCTCGTAGCCACCGCAATACTTGTCGTAGGTGCCTCCAGTGCCGGCGTGGTCCACTCGATAAGCCGGCTAGCATGCGCCCCTGGATGGATTAGGGCCGAGGTTCTGGGGGTTGATGGTCGTCGTGGTATTGGGCAGGTGCCGCTGGCGTCACTGACGATAAGTGAAATGGAGCTGTCGCCTTCGATGCATATGGAATGCGGTCCCTTGCCTTTCAACGGAGTGTTCTGCCACTCATAGTCGTAGACCCGGTCTCCCCCGAACGCTAGGGCTTCCACCGTGATCGTTCCGTCCGATGGGCGACGTCGACCAGGATCTCCGCCCGCAACCCCCATTGAGCGAACCGCTGCATGACGCCGATGCCGATGAAGACGAGCTGGTGATCGATCTTCTCCAGACCCGTTTCATACAGTCCCTTCACGGCGAACTTCCGCGGGCGGATGTCCTCGCGGCCCTTCACCAGGTAGATGGTGATGGTGTCGCTGACGCCGATGGCGAGGCGCTTGGCGAGGTAGCGGGAGAGGAGCACGCCCGGTGTGCTGGCGCTGTCCAACGGGTCGATGGTGGTGCCTTCCACGATGTGCGCGTTCCAGAAGGCCCAGTCGAAATCGGCGCCCACGCCCTTCACCACTACGCCCTCGATCTCCTCCGCGGTCTCAATGATGCCGGGCTTCGTGGCATGGATCTGGACATGCCGGACGCCGGGAATGGCCAGTAGCTCCGTCGTGAGTTCCGGATCGATGAGCACGCGCGGTGTTTCTTTGGGGTCGTTCTGTCCGATGGAGACCACCTGGATGTGCGAGCCCGCCCCCACGACCTTGGACCGGATCTCGCGCTGGAAGCCACTGCTGATACCGACCGTGATGATCATGACCGCCATGCCGATGACGATGCCAAGCACTGCGATCAGTACAATGGGCCGCGACAACCGCTGCTGGCGGTCGGTGTCACTGAGTATGCGGCGTGCGATGAAGTGGGGGAAACCCATGGGCGGTGCGCTGGCGAAGATAGCCGCGCTCCTGTGCGTGATCGGTAGCACCGCCTGTGCCCAGCAACCCGCGCCGCCCCGGATCATTCCACCGAGCTCGTCGTCATCCATCACCGTAGGCGCGGAACGCACTGCCAGCTTCCTCCCCCTGTTGAAGGACCGTCGCGTGGCCGTGGTCACCAACCAGACCGGTCGCATCGGTACCACCCACCTGGTGGATTCGCTCCTGGCCTTGAAGGTGAACGTGGTGAAGGTCTTCGCGCCAGAGCACGGCTTCCGGGGTGATGCCGATGCCGGTGAACACGTGAAGGATGGACGGGATGCCCGCACGGGTCTGCCGCTGATCTCCCTGTACGGCGACAACAAGAAGCCCAAGCCCGAGCAGTTGAACGATGTGGATGTGCTCGTCTTCGACATCCAGGACGTGGGTGTGCGTTTCTACACCTACATCAGCACCCTGCACTATGTGATGGAGGCCGCTGCGGAACAGCACAAGCAGCTGGTGGTGTTGGACCGCCCGAACCCCAACGGCTTCTATGTGGATGGCCCCGTGCTGGAGCCAGCCAACAGTTCGTTCGTGGGCATGCACCCCGTGCCGCTGGTGCACGGCATGACCATGGGTGAGTATGCCGGCATGATCAATGGCGAAGGCTGGCTGTCCAACAAGGTGCGCTGCGACCTGCAAGTGATCACCTGCCTGGCTTACGACCACGCCATGTTCTATGAGCTGCCTGTGCGCCCTTCGCCGAACCTGCCCAACATGGCGGCGGTCTACCTCTATCCCTCCTTGGGCCTTTTCGAAGGCACGCCGGTCAGCGTGGGCCGTGGCACCACCAAGCCCTTTCAGATCATCGGCTTTCCGGGATGCACAGTGGGCGTGGCTGATTTCACACCGCAAAGCCTGCCGGGTGCGAAGGAACCGCCCTACCTCAATAAGCCCTGCCATGGCATCGACCTCAGCGACTACGGCGCCTTCTTCACCCGCATGGAGCCGCGCGTGGCCTTGCATTGGCTCATCGGTATGTATCAGGCCTATCCCTCGGACAAGAGCACCTTCTTCAAGCCTTTCTTCGACAAGCTGGCGGGCACCAACACCTTGCATGAACAGATCACGAAGGGCATGGATGAAGAGCATATTCGCGCCAGCTGGAAGCTTGGGCTTGATGCCTTCCGCAAGGTCCGTGCGAAGTACCTGCTGTACGACGACTTTCATTAAGCACGAAGCCCCGTTCCACTGAAGGAACGGGGCTTCGACTTGAAGCGTTGTTGAGGCCTTAGTCGATGACCAGGCGTTGCATAAAGGTCTGTTCACCCACGGTCACGTTCACCACGTAGAGGCCGTCGGCCAATGCGCCATGCAGCGCGATCACGGTGTTGAGCGTGTTGCCGTTCATCGGGACGGTGTGCGTGGCCACCTTCTGACCCAACAGGTCGAAGAGCTCCACCGTTGCAGTGGTCACTTCGGACCGGAGCCCATCAACGATCACGTACAGTTGCTCACCATTGTTGGGGTTGGGCCACAAGCTGAACACCGGCTCCATGTTGGACTCGTCCCCATCATAGAAGAGGCGGTCGTCACCACCGGCCATGGGGCCACCGGGCACGCTGCAGAACGGTGCTGCCAAGTTGTTGGTAATGTCAACGGAACAAACAGGTCCGTACGGGCACCATGTGACGCCGTTATCGAAGCTCACGCGGACCCTCACGTTGTAGGAGTACGTGCCGCAGAGCAAGGGGTCGGTGTACCACTGGCCGAGCACCAAGGTGTAGGTGCTGGCAGCGATGGTGCGCATGTAGCCGCTGATCGGTTCAACGATCTCGAACAGGTAGCTGTTGGCGGGCAGATTCATGCCGTTCACCACACGCACTGCCGGCTGTGCATAGATGCGACCGGGGTGGCCAGAGGCCTTCACCACTTTGCCGGTGGCACCGCAGCTCATTGTGGCGCCGGGGGTGCCGATCAGTTGGGTGGTGATGCAGTTGCTGGGCTGTGTGTCGATCTTGAAGCGGCAAGCAGGTCCGAATGAACCACCTACACCCGCCACGATCGGACGTACACGCACGTTCAGGAACATGTTGTGCGGCACTGGGTTGGTCACCAAATTGGCCCAGCGGAAGTAGGTGGCGCGCTCAGGTCCGTCGGGGAACTGTGCGCTCGCGAGGGTATGGCTGAAGAACACCGTACGGCTGTATCCTCCGTTCGGGTTGTAAATCCACCACTCGTAACCGCTGGTGCTGCTGGTGATGCCGTATTGTGCGCTTACTGCAGCATTTGGCGTCACGCGGATGTTCTCCGTAGGCAGGAAGTCCACGCGGTCGCAGTTGGTGCCCTCCACGTGCAGGCTGCCCAAGGGCAACTTGAAGCCTTGGGTCACCACGCTCTGGCCACCGAAGCCGCCATTGCCCATGTCATCCACAATGCGGCGACCGTCCAGCGTACGCAGGGTGTACCCGCCAGGGCTGTTGATGCCGTTGTTGCCACTATCAAGCACGCGCAGCACGTAGTTGCCGTTGGGCAGGCAGATGGGCACCGCCAACGTGGCGTTGCTCGCATAACCACTGCCTTGGGCCACCGGTGCACCACCGCCTTGCGGCTCGATGGTCCAGCTGCTCTGTGATCCGTTGGCATCCGTCACCAGGTCCAGGATCAGGTCGTTGGCACAGGTCACCACCAGGGTGCCCACGCACTGACAACTGCCGTTCACCACATCGTTGATGGTGTTCACGTTGTTGTCGTTGCAGGTCATGCCGGGCTCTGGGTTGCCGCAGCCGCAGCTACCGGGGGCGATCTTCATCGGATCGTTCGGGCAGGCGTCAAGGCAGTCCACATACGTGTCCCCGTCCGTGTCAGCGTCAGACACACCGCAGCCGCAGGCGCCGGGGTAGATCTTCAGCGGATCATTGGGGCACAGGTCATCGCAGTCAAGCGTACCGTCGCTGTCCGTGTCACCGTTGTTCACGCTGTTCGGGCAAGGGTCGATGCAATCGGCCAGGCCGTCGCTGTCCGTGTCATCATCGGGCGTATCGCAACCGCAGGTGCCGGGCACCTGTTTCGTGGGGTCGGTGACGCACTGGTCGGTGCTGTCAGACACATAACCTGCTGGCTGTGTGCATGCCTGCAGGTTATCCAGCGGATCTCCGAAGCCATCGCCATCCAGGTCCGCATACCAAGTGGGGCCATTGGAAAAGGTCACGGTGACCGTAGCGCTCGCATTGGGACAAGGCGCGGCACCCGTCATGGTATATGTGTACATGCCCGGCGTGCTCGTGCCCGGTGTGAAGGTGTTGCTCACGCTGTTGCCCGCGTAGGTCCAGCTGCCGCCTGGTGCGGGCGTGCCGCCCAAGCCCGTGAAGAGGTCGAAGGGAGGATCAGTGATGCACGGGGTGCTCACCGTATCCGCACCAGCACTCGTGGCACCGATGAGCGCCAGGTCGACCCCATTGTCCGAACCGAAGATGAATGGAGCACTGCTCACCACCCGGATGCGGTACGCAGTGCCGCCGGGTACCGAAGGGATCGTGGCGTTGATCGTGCCGCTGACCTGGGAGGTAATGCTGCCGATATTCTGTGGGCTGGCGAAGCTGCCGGTGGCGTTGCTGAGCTGCGCCGTGAAGATGTTGCCTGGTGCGAACATGCCGGGCGTGATGTAGTTCACTACCGCGGGGCCGCCGTTGGCACAGAAGGCCGTACCGACCAGCACGCAGCGGATCCGGCGACCGGTGGGCTGCTGGTAGCCCTGCGTCATCGCGCCGTTGGTTGTGGCGGCCGTGCCGATGATCGGCTCACCCACCGACCAGCTGATGGTGTTGCTCGGCAGCACGGTGGTGCCACCATCGGTGCCGATGAGCACTTGCGCATGCAGCCCGGTGACCAGCACCAGCAGCGCGAGGGCGATCACGTTGCGCAAAGCGCTCGGTCGTGTTCGTGTGTTCATGATCCCGTGTAGTTGGGTGGTCACGATCACTTGCGGCTCTGTGCTTCCAACACGCTCTGCAACTGCTGCATCAGCGCGGTGTTCGCATCCAACTGCGTGCGCAGGGTGTTGAGCGTCGTGCTCTGATCGCTGATGGTGGCCTGCTGCTGCTGCACCAAGGCATTCAACTCCTTGATCGCTTCTACCAGCACGGGCGTCAGGCGGCCGTAGTCCACGGACTTGTAGCCTTGTGCATCGGTGAGCACCACTTCGGGGAAGAGCGCTTCGATGTCCTGTGCGATGAAGCCGAGTTGACGTTCAGCCGGGAACTCCTTCTCCGGGAATTCCTCGGTGCGCCAGTCGTAGTAGAGACCTTGCAGCAGGCCCACCTTGGCCAGCGAACCGCTCAGCGGCGTGAAGTCCGTCTTGTAGCGCCGGTCCGAGCATGCGCCGATGGTGCCGGTGTAGCAGATATTGCCCGTAACGGATAGGCGCTGTGCGGGCGTGGTGGTGCCGATGCCCACATTGCCGCCAGCAGCTTGCAGCGCCAGATGGGTTCCACTGGTATTCTCCACCACCGTTGCGTTATTGGCGCCTTTGTACACCAGCAGGTTGGCCCCGCTCATTTCGGCCTTGAATGCAGGAGCTGAATTGGAGGAGCTGGGTGCGAGCACCTCCAGGCGTGCCCCTGGTCCTGTGGTCCCGATGCCCACGTTGCCATTGGTCGCCACCGTCATCTGGGCCGTGCTGTTGTTGGTGAAGAGATGAAGTGCATGGTTGCTCTTGGTGCCCAGCCATCCACCACCGCTGCTTCCACCCACGAACGAACCCAGGGTGATCGTGCCATCGGTGTGCGTGAGACCATAGTTGCTGGTAGCTGTGCGTACAGTGAGCTTATCGGTGGCGGTCGTTGTACCGATGCCCACGCTGCCTTCGATGATGGCTCCGTTCGTGGGGGCGGCTGATGTGCCGGAGTAAGTGGCACCTACGGCTAGGCCTCCTTCCACATCCAACTTGCTGGCGGGTGTGGTGGTGCCGATGCCCACGTTGCCTTCAATGATGACTCCGTTCGTGGGTGCGGCCGTGGTGCCGGAGTAGGTGGCCCCTACGGCCATTCCTCCTTCCACATCCAACTTGCTGGCGGGATCGGAGGTGCCGATGCCCACGTTGCCCAGGTTGGTATTGGCGAGATGGTCCCCTTGGAAAGCCCATGCGCTGGGCTGCGAGGTGATCTCACCTGTGCCGGGGTCCATAGTGATCGTGTTCGGGCAGAAGAGGTTGAACACCTGCATTGTGCTGCTCGCGTTCGCGACAAAGGCATGGGTGCCTGCCACAGCCACGAAATTGGGAACGGCTCCAGTGGCGATGGTGGCACTGAGGATGGGCGCTGCGGGGTTACTGATATTGAACGCCATCAGGTTATTACTGCCGTTGTTCACCACAAAGGCGTAGCTGCCCGAAACGGCTACGGATCGGGGGTTGTTCCCAGTGGCAACGGTGGCGCTCAAGCTGGGCGCGGCCGGAGCGCTGATGTTGAACACCATCATATTGTTGCTCGCGTAGTTCACCACATAGGCATAGATGCCCGCCACGGCTACTGACCAAGGGGTATCGCCGGTGGCGATGGTGGCACTGAGGCTGGGTGCTGCCGGGTTGCTGATGTTGAACACCTTCATGGTGTTGCTGCCGAAGCCGCCAGTCACCACGTATGCGTAACTGCCAGAAACGACTACGGACAAGGGTCCTCCTGCACCAGTGGCGACGGTGGCACTAAGGCTGGGCGCGGCCGGGTTGCTGATGTCGAAGACCATGAGATTGCTGCTGTTGTAGTTCACTACATAGGCGTAGCTGCCCGAAACGGTCACGCAACGGGGGCTGGACCCTGTGGCAATGGTGGCGCTCAAGCTGGGTGCAGCCGGGTTGCTGACATCGAACACCATCATGTTGTTGCTGGTTAGATTCACCACATAGGCGTAGCTGCCCGAAACGGCTACGGAATAGGGGGCGGATCCGGTGCCTATGGTGGCACTGAGGCTAGGTGCTGCCGGGTTGCTGATGTTGTACACCCTCATGTTGGAGCTACCGATGTTCACCACGTATGCGTAGTTGCCCGCCACGGCTAGCGCATTTGGCGTTGATCCGGCAGCGATGGTGGCTACGTTGTTGAAACAAATGGCTTCCGCACCCGGCACGTTCCCGCTCCCGAAGATGCTCTCCGCGCTCAGGCTCTGCCAACTGGCCGTGCCATTGGCATCACTGGTGAGGATCTTCGCTGCGCCTTGCGAGCCGTCGGCGATGCGCACATTGCCCGCCACATGGAGCTTGGCGGAAGGCGCCGTGGTGCCGATGCCCACATTGCCCAGCGTGTCTTCGTACAAGAACGCATCGCTGAGCACGGTGCCGCTCGTGTCGAATTTGGCCAGGTGGTTCAAAGTGCCGTTGGCGTTCACCGCCGGGCCTACGGGACCTTGCGGGCCAACAGGGCCTTGTGCGCCCACCGCCATGCCGGCATTGATCACGCTGGCATCGCTCAGCGTTACATAGAGCGAATCGTTGGTGATCGCCGCGTTGGTCACCGATACGCCTTGCGGGCCTGCCACGCCTTGTGGTCCTGTGGGGCCCATGGCACCGGTATCTCCCTGTGGACCTGCAGGACCTATCGGGCCTTGCGGACCAAGTGGCCCTGTCGGGCCTTGTGCGCCAATGGGGCCTTGATCACCTACCTCGCCCGCGATGGCCACGAACCATAGGTTGTATGTACCAGTGCCCATGGTCCTGTCCACCAGTACTGTGAAGCTACTCCCTCCGCCGCTGGTGATGACCCCTTCCATCCAAATCCCCGAACCGCCGTTGACGCGCACACGTGAGCCTGTGATATAGGCGGTGTTCTGGTTCAGCGGGAAAAACTTGTAACCAGTGCCGATGGTCTGAGAGGTGCCGGAGAATGCTTGGTAGCCCAGGCCCGCGGCTCCCGTTGCTCCATTGTACCCATTCGTACCGGTGATGGCGATGGTCCATGGGTTATATATACCCGAGCCGAACGATCCCTGTAGCGATACCGACATGGACGTTCCGCTGGGGGTGTAGGCAGTGACAGTGCCGAACATGTAGTGTGTTGTGGGGCTGCCGATCCTGCTGATCCTTACGTTATCGCCCACTTGATAAGCCAGACCTGTCTGCGTCGTGAACGTGATGGTGCCAGTGAATTGAAGTGGCATAGACGTATTGGATGTTGCGTAGTAGCCCGGCCCTATGGCCCCTTGCGGCCCTGTTGCACCGGTTGCGCCCGTTGCTCCTGTTGGTCCCACCGCTCCTTGCGGCCCCGTAGCGCCCACCGGCCCTTGCGGTCCTGTTGCTCCCGTGGGCCCCTGCGCACCCACGGTACCTGTGAGCGGCTCCGAGGTGATCTCACCGGTCGTAGGGTCCATGGTGATCATGTTCGGGCAATAGAGGTTGAACACTTGCAGGTTGCTGCTGCCATTGTTCACCACATAGGCATGGCCGCCCGCAACGGTTATGGCATAGGGGGCCGCACCTGTAGCGAGGGTGGCGGTTAGGCTAGGAGCAGCCGGATCGCTGATGTTGAATGCCATCATGGTGTTGCTGCTGCTGTTCACTACATAGGCGTAGTTGCCCGCTATAGCTACGGAGAGAGGCACCGATCCAACTGCGATGCTGCTGGTTTGAACGGGTGCCGCCGGATCGCTGATGTTGTACACCACCATCTCGTTCGGGCTGCTGGTAACCACATAGGAGTAGTTCCCCATCACAGCCACAGCGTTCGGCGATCCACTAGGAACAACACTGGCGATCTGGCTGGGTGCAGTTGGGTTGCTGATGTCGAACACCCTCATCGCGACGTTGTTGATCACATAGGCGTAGCTACCTGCGATGGCCAGGGAACGTGGTTGAGTTCCAGCGGCGATGGTGGCAATAAGGCTGGGTGCGGCGGGGTTGCTGATGTCGAACACCATCATGTTGCTGCTTCCCTGGTTCAACACGTAGGCATAGTTGCCAGCCACTGCCACGGCGCGTGGAGCGGTCCCGGTCGCGATGGTGGCGATCAGGCTGGGCGCAGCCGGGTTGCTGATGTTGAACACCATCATGTTGTTGCTGCCATAGTTCACCACATAAGCGTGGTTACCCGCCACCGCAATGCCACGCGGGCTTGTCCCGGCGGCGATGGTGGCGATCACGCTGGGTGCTGATGGGTTGCTGATGTTGAACACCCGCATCGTGTTGACCAAGCCGCTCACCGCATACGCGTAGCTACCTGAAACTGCCACGAAATAGGGCCCCGATTGCATAGGCGCGGTTGCCAAACTGCTCAGGCAAAGTGCCTCCACCCCCGGCACGTTCCCGCTCCCGAAAATGCTCTCCGCGCTCAAACTCTGCCAGCTCGCGTTGCCTTGCGCATCGCTGGTGAGGAGTTTGGCTGCGGTTTGGTTGCCGTCCTGGTACGTGATTCCGCCCACCACGTGCAGATCGGTGCTTGGCGCCGTGGTGCCGATGCCTACACGCTTGCCATCGTTGTGCAGCGTATCACCGCTCAGCACCCAGCCGGGTGTGCCGGCCAGGCCGGAGAGGTCCACGCCGTTGCCACCGGTGATGTAGAGCGTGTCGTTGCTCAGCGTGAGCGTTTGCGGTACGCTGGTGGTGCTGCTGTCGCTGGTGAGCGCATGCATGGCGAAGGGCACCGCCTTGAAAGGCCCGCCACTGAGGAAGGTGTAGTTGGTGCCGCCGGTCACATCCACCGCCACACTGTACGTGATGGGTTGTCCGCTGGCCCACTCCACATCCGCAAACGTGGCAATGGCCGAGCCGCCCACCGGTGTGCCCTGCCCGATGGTGAGGGCGATGAGGCCATAGGCATCGGTGGTGGCGCTGTGCGTTTCCACGTAGGTGTCCGTGGGGCCTACCTGTATGGTCACCTGCACGCCCACGAGTTGTGCGGGCACGGGGTCGCCCACATTGTCGCGTACCACGGCCTGGTAGCTGAAGCCACTGAAGTTCTGCGCGATACCATGCAACCCGAGGAGCAGGGCAACGGCGAGCAGCAACGAACGGAAGGAATGCATGGAGAGCATGGTGGTCGATTAGGGTATGGCAAAGCAGCCGCGTTGCCGCATGCCCATCAATCGTTCAAACCAATGACCTTGGCGTGCGGGCATCATTGGTTCCAATGATGCGGGCCTCTGTTCCATTCGCGCGGCGTATGTTTCCAGAACGTATGGGCGTTCTCTTCCCGCTCTCCCGGAATCGCACGCTGCGCCCAGCGCGTGCGCTGCTCACTGGCGCACTGTTGTGCAGCAGTAGCGTCCACGCCCAGTTGGACACCGTGGAGATCCACCTCGATGCCATCACCGTGGAGGACGGCCTGCCCCAGGGCTATGTGCAGGCCATGGCGCAGGATAGCACGGGCTACCTCTGGTTCGGGACCAAGGATGGGCTGGCACGCTATGATGGATACTCCTTCACGGTGTTCCGGCACAATGAGCAGGACACCAACAGCATTGGCGGTGACCACATCAGCAGCTTGCTGGTGGACCGGGAGGGATACCTGTGGGTGGGCTATGCACCCTTCGGACTGGACCGGTACGATCCCCGCACGGGCCGCTTCGCGCATGTACGGGTCGAAGGCTTGGAAGACGGCCTCTCATCCAGGCTGCAATCGCGTCTCTGCGCCGACGGGCTGGGCCGGACCCGGATAAGCCTGCACACCAGCCAAGGGTGGCGCAACCTGGTGGTGGACCCGAACGGTGGGGCGCAGCTGGTGGCGAAGGATCCTCGCAGTGTGTCACCACCAATGGTTCCCTTGGTGGATGCGCGTGTCTTCATAGGCCCGAACGATGATCCGTGGATCGCCAACCCCGATACGTTCCGTTGCATCCATCGCTCGGCCGATGGTTCCTTCCAGGTCATCGATCGGCCCCACAAGATCCCGTGGCGCGCCCAGGACGGTGTGCGTGAAGCGCCGCAAATGGTGGCCGATCCCGCTACCGGACACATGCTCGTCGCCGAACCCGGCTTTGTCACACTCCGGGTCTACGATCAGGCCGCGCCACTCGACACCATCCACCTCACCGACCAGCAATTCCAATTGTTCCTGCTACTGGACAGCCAGCGCCGTATCTGGGGCGGTCCGCACAACGGAATGGATCGGCGCTTGGACCTGAAGAGCGGGCGTACCGAGGTGGTGACCCCGAGCGGGTCCGTGCCAGCGGGCATCTGGCAAACCACGGGCTTGCGACCGACCTTCGAGGATCGCGCGGGCAACGTCTGGTTCACCACGGGCGGTTTCGGGGTGTTCCGAACGAATCTGCGGCGTGAGCGCTTCACCCCCGTGGACCCCGGGCTACTGAAGGGGGTGTATCCGGGCAACCTGAGCGGCAGCATGTTGCTCGGGTTCATGAAGGACGGCCTGAACATCCGCTACGGTGCTCCCGGGATCTACACCAAGGTCCTGATGCCCTCGCACGGAACACCACCGAACATGGAACGCGCCGTGGTGGACGATCAGGGAAGGATCTGGGTGGGCGAAGCGGTGCGTGGTACGCGTGATATACGGGCTGCCATACTGGACGATCATGGTCTGACCTATGTCAAGTCCTTGGAGGGCGAGCGGATACGGGACATCTTTCCTGGACCGGGCAACACGATCTGGGCGGTCACGGGGACGAACGTGGATGTGGTCACGAACCTCACCCACCTCGATGCACGCACCGGCAGCATCATCCGGCGTTACACACCGCCGATCGCCTTCGGTACCAGCGATTACTTGTCCATTTCCTCATTCACCCATCACCCCGATGGCACGGTGTGGATGGGCACGGTGGCCGGTCTGCACCACCTGGATCCGAAAACGGGTGTATGGAAGGTGTACCAGCACGATGAGCAGGATCTGCATTCGTTGCCGCATGATATGGTCTTCAGCACCTGCCTGGATCCGGCCGATCCGCAGCATGTGCTCTGGGTGGGCACCAACGGCGGAGGCCTCGCGCGGTTCGATCTGCGCACGCAGCGTTCCAAGGCCTGGACTACACGGGAAGGTCTGCCGAACGACGTGATATACAGCATCCTGAGCGACGAACGCGGCAACCTGTGGATCGGCACCAACCAGGGACTGGTCCAGTTCGATCCCAGCACGGGAAAGATGAAGACCTACACCAAGGAGGATGGCCTGCCGAGCAACGAATTCAACCGCTACAGCTACGCGAAGACCGAGAAGGGTGAACTCTGGTTCGAGGGCATGGGCGGCGCCTTCCACTTCAACCCCGAGGACTTCTACGAAACGATCCCTGCATCACCCACGGTGATCACGGGTATGAAACTTGTTGGTAAGGCCGTCGCCGTAGCGGGCCTCGGCAACGCCACCGGTGAAGGCTACGAACTCCCTGCGCCCATCGAGTACGTGCGCAGCATCACCCTGCCGTACAGCGAGCGCATGATCACCTTCTCCTTCGCGTGCATGGACCACACCGCACCGCTGAAGAACACGTTCCGGTACCTGCTCGAGAACTTCAGCACCGACTGGGTAGAGGTGGGCACCCAGCACGAGGCCACCTTCACCAACCTCGATCCCGGCACCTACACCTTCCGCGTGCAAGGGCGCAACAGCGCGGGCGTGTGGGACGAGCGCGGCGCGACGATGCAACTCATCATCACGCCGCCGTGGTGGGGCACCTGGTGGTTCCGGATCGCTGCCTTGCTCGTGTTCGCGGGTGCGCTATATGCCTTCTACCGTTACCGCCTAGCACAAGCCGTGAAGGTGGTGCGCGTGCGCGAGCGCATTGCCCGCGATCTGCACGACGAGATCGGATCTACGCTCAGCAGCGTATCGCTCTTCAGCAGTGTGGCACAGAAGAAGGCCGCGGGCAAAGCACCGGAAGCGAGCGAACTGCTGGGCCGCATCACCGATAGCACCACGCAAGTGCTCGAGGCCATGAACGACATCGTGTGGGCCGTGAACGCCGACAACGACGACATGGCCAGCGTGATCAAACGCATGCATGCCTTTGCCGTGAACGTGAGCGAAGCGCGCGGCTGCAAATTGCACCTCCACGCCGATGAGGAACTGAAGAGCTGGCGCCTGGAAATGGGCCAACGCAAGAACCTCTACCTCATCTTCAAGGAAGCGGTGAACAACGCCATGAAGTATTCCGGCTGTGCGAACCTGCGCGTGGACTTGGTGCGCGATAAGTCGGCCATCGTGTTGCGCGTAGCAGATGACGGCAAAGGCTTCGATCAGAACATGCAGAACGAAAGCGCCGGCGGCGGCAACGGCTTGGGCAATATGCGCAACCGCGCAGCGGAGATCCCGGGCACGCTCACCATCACCAGCGAAGCGGGAAAGGGGACCACGGTGGAGCTGCGCTTCGTGCCGGGCGAAAGCAAAAGTTCATTGGAACCAATGACAGCCGACGGCGATCAGCCGCGATAGCTTTGCCGCATGGATCTGCGGGTAGCCATCTTCGACGACAATGCCAAGCGGCGCGAGGGGCTGCAGTTGCTCATCGACTCCACGGAGGAGATGACCTTCGTGGGTAGCTGGCCCGATTGTCGCGACGTGGTGCGCCACATCACCGAGTCCTCACCGGACGTGGTGCTTATGGACATCGACATGCCGCACGTGGACGGCATCGCGGGGGTGGCCCTCATCCGCAAGCAGTTCAAGGACGTGAAGATCCTGATGCAAACGGTCTTCGAGGACAACGAGAAGATCTTCGAAGCGATCCTGGCCGGTGCCAACGGCTACCTGCTGAAGCAGACCGCGCCCACCAAGCTCATCGACGGCATCATCGAAGTGGCCCAAGGCGGCGCACCCATGACGCCCATCGTGGCTTCCAAAGTGCTGAAGCTCTTCGCGCAGCGTGGCAGTGGTTCCTCGAAGACCGTTGATTTCAACCTCACCGACCGCGAGGTGGAGATCCTCAAGTTGCTCGTTGATGGCTTCAGCTACAAGATGATCGCGGAGAAATGCGGCATCACATACGCCACGGTGAACACGCATGTGAGCCATATCTACGAGAAGCTCCAGGTGAAGAGCGTGGCAGGGGCGGTGAGCTTGGCGGTGCGGGAGGGCTTGGTGTGATCCCTCAACGTCCTCTTTGAACGCACGAAGCCCCGTTCCTTCAGTGGAACGGGGCTTCGGCTTGAAGCGTTATTGCGGCCTTAGTCTATGACCAGGCGCTGCATGAAGGTCTGTTCACCCACGGTGACGTTCACCACGTAGAGGCCGTTGGCCAATGCGCCGTGCAGCGCGATCACGGTGTTGAGCGTGTTGCCGTTCATCGGGATGGTGTGCGTGGACACTTTCTGACCCACTAGGTTGAAGAGGTCCACGTTGGCCGTGGCGTATTCTTCATGAAGGTCCTTGATGGTCAGGTACAGCTGCTCACCATTGTTCGGGTTCGGCCACATGCTGAACACGGGCTCCAAGGTGGACTCATCGCCATCGAAGAACATGTGGTTGGTGCCACCCGCCATGGGGCCGCCGGGCACGCTGCAGAACGGAACGGACTGGTTGTTCGTGATGCTCACGCTGCAGACGTTGCCGTAAGGGCACCACGTGGTCCCGTTGTCGAAGCTCACTCGAACGCGTACGTTGTAAGTGTGCGTGCCGCAGAGCAAGGGGTCGGTGTACCACTGGCTGAGCACGAGTGTGTAGTTGCTGGCCGAGATGATCCGCACGTAGCCGCTGATCGGTTCGATGATCTCGAACAGGTAGCGGTTCGCAGGGAGGTTCATACCGTTCACCACGCGCACTGCGGGCTGGGCATAGATGCGACCTGCGTGGCCTGAGGCCTTCACCATCTTGCCGGTGGCACCGCAGCTCATCGTGGGGCCCGGCGTGCCGATCAGTTGGGTGGTGATGCAGCTGCTGGGCTGGGTATCGATCTTGAAGCGGCAAGCAGGTCCGAAAGCACCACCCACACCGGCCACGATCGGACGTACGCGCACGTTCAACAACATGTTATGCGGCACCGGGTTGCTCACCAGGTTGGCCCAGCGGAAGTAAGTGGCACATTCAGGTCCGGCGGGGAACTGGCTGTTCGCCAATGCATGGCTGAAGAACACTGTGCGGTGGTAACCGCCGTTCGGGTCGTAGATGCACCACTCGTAACCGCTGGTGCTGTTCGTAATGCCGTATTGCGCGCTCACTGCGGCATCAGGCGTCACGCGGATGTTCTCCGTCGGCAGGAAGTCCACGCGGTCGCAGTTGTTGCCTTCCACTTGCAGGTTGCCTAGGGGCAACTTGAAGCCTTGGGACACCACGCTTTGACCGGCGAAGCCACCGTTGCCCATGTCATCCACGATGCGGCGACCATCCAGCGTACGCAGGATGTACCCACCGGGGCTGGCGATGCCGTTGTTGCCGCTGTCGAGCACGCGCAGCACATAGTTGCCGTTGGGCAGGCAGATGGGCACCGCCACCGTGGCGTTGCTCGCATAGCCGCTGCCTTGGGCCACAGGTGCACCACCGCCTTGCGGCTCAATGGTCCAGCTGGTCTGTGATCCGTTGGCGTCCGTTACCAGGTCCAGGATCAGGTCGTTGGCACAGGTCACCACCAGCGTACCAGCGCAGACACAGCTTCCGTTCACCACATCGTTGATGGTGTTGGCGTTGTTGTCGTTGCAGGCCATGCCGGGCTCGGGGTTGCCACAACCGCAGCTACCGGGGGCGATCTTCAGCGGATCGTTCGGGCAGGCGTCGAGGCAATCCACGTAAGTGTCACCGTCCGTGTCCGCATCAGGCGTACCGCAGCCGCAGGCACCGGGGTAGATCTTGTTCGGGTCGTTGGGGCACAGGTCGTCGCAGTCAAGCGTGCTGTCGCCGTCCGTGTCCCCGTTGTTCACGCTGGTGGGGCAGGGGTCGATACAATCGGCCAGGCCGTCGCCATCACTGTCGTCATCAGCGTTGTCGCAACCGCAGATGCCGGGGCTCTGCTTGGTGGGATCGTTCACGCAACCATCGCCGCTGTTGCTCACGTGATCCACTGGCGCAATGCATGCCTGCACGCTAACAGCAGGGTCACCGAAGCCGTCACCATCCACATCCGCGTACCATGTGGGAGTGGGGGTCTCGCTGATCGTTACCGTGGCTGTCGCAATACCGCAAGGAGCTGTTCCGGTCACCGTATAGGTATAGGTCCCTTGCGTGCTGCTTCCGGGCGTATATGTATCGCTTACCGGGCTGCCACCGAAGGTCCAGGCACCGCCAGCGTCAGGCGTACCGTTCAGCATGCTGATGAGCGTGGTCGGCACACCGGTGGTGCAAATGGTCGTCGTGGCATCGCTTCCGGCGTCCGGTGCGGTGTTCACGTTCACTGTCACCGTTGCCGATGAATTGCCGCAAGGCGAAGGACCGCTTACCGTGTAAGTGTAGACACCCGCGATATCCGTACCTGGTGTGAAGATGTTGCTGTGTGGTGAACCGCCGAGCGTCCAACTTCCGCCAGGTTCATGCGTGCCAAGGAAGGTCGCCATGTCGAAGGCGCTACCATCGCTGCACACCGTGGTGCTGCCGTTGGTGCCTGGGCTGGCAGGGGGTGTCACCGTGATCTCCTGCGTCAACGTCTCAGGGCAGATGTTGGTGATCGTAACGCCGTAGGTCGTGGTGGAGGTGGGGCTGACGGAGATCGAAGCCGTCGTTTCTCCACCAGGGCTCCACAAGTACGTCGAGCCACCTGCAGCGGTGAGCGAGGTGCTGCTGCCTTGGCAGATGGTGCTCGCGCTGGCGCTCAAACTCGGCGCCGGGGTGTAACTGATGATCACGCGACCAGCCGCGCCAGTACCACCGGTCCGGTTACCGTTGTTGATCGATGTGCGTGATCCGCCTCCTCCACCACCAGGTGCCGTACCGTTGTTGCCATTGTTCGTTCCTGAGCCAATGGAATTTCCTCCGGCACCGCCATTCGCTCCAGCACCACCGGCACCGGACGATATACCTGTGCCAGTAGCACCGTTGCCGCCTGTGGTTCCTGCTGTTTCGCTATCACCTTGTGAAGCCGCAGTGGTTCCGCCAGCGCCGCCGGCAGGACTGCCACCGACCGTGTTGCCTGCACCTGCGGTCCCGCCGGCCGCGAACACCTGAGGCTCGAAGCCTGCGATCGTTGATGGGTTACCGTTGGTGCCCGTAGCACCGCTCGTTCCGTTCACGGCAGCAGCCACCAGCACGCTAAGGTTGCTGCCTGGGGTCACGGTCAAGGTCTTGGTCACGTAGGCACCGCCACCGCCGCCGCCGCCGCCTCTGGCGCTGATACCTCCGGCATTGGTGGAGCCACCGCCTGAAGCACCACCGCCCCATGCTTCCACAATGATCTGGGTCACACCGTTGGGCACGGTGAAGTTTCCATCGGCATCAAAGGTCTCCGTCACGGCCGCAGCGAAGGGCTGCACCGTGAGCACCACGTCGTTGGTGGATGCGGCACAGGGGCGTTGGAGATGGTCCATCGCAGGTGTAAGTGCCGCTGGTGGTGGCGTGAACGTGGCCGTGGAGACGCCGCATCGCTCAGTTGGGCCAGCGACGTGTTGGGGGAGCCGGCCAGGATCGACCATGCTCCTGTACCGTTCACCGGTGTGTTCGCCGCAAGCGTCGTGGAGATGCTGCTAAGACAGAAGGAAGCGTCAGGGCCTGCGTTGGATGCCGTGGTAGCTGGTGTGATGCTGATCGACACATCGGCCGTGGTCGATGCACAGGGGCTGTTGCTGATGGTCCAGCGCAATACGACCGGGCCTGCACCTCCCGTGTGGGTGAAGGTGGAAGAGCCGCTGGCCGCGTTACTGAAGGTGCCTGTACCGCCGCTCACCACGCTCCAAGCACCAGTGCCTGGGGTAGCGGTGTTACCACCCAGTGCCGTGGTGGTGGCTGAGGCACAGATCGTCTGAGGTCCGCCCACGGACGCTGTTGGTGCAAGGCCCTTACGATGATCTGTACATCGTTCGTGGAGGCCGTGCACGGTGCGTTGCTGATGGTCCAGCGCAGTGTGTAAGTGCCCGCACCACCAGCAGGGGTGAAGGTGGCGTCGTTCGCCGCTGTGCTGCTGAACTGCGCGTTCGATGTGGAGGGGCCGGAGACCACGCTCCACGCTCCCGTTCCCGCTCCAGGCACGTTGGCTGCCAAGGTCACGTTGGGTGTGGTGATGCAGATCGTTTGGTCAGGACCGGCGTTCGAGGCGGTAGGGGCAGGGGTCACGTTCACGGCGAATTGCGCCGTGGTCGCGCTTGTTCCACCATTGTCACAGGTGGTCGTAGCCACGTAGAACCGGGTGGCCGTCAAGCTGCCGGTGGCCAGGCTTGTACCTGTGCCGGCCGAGTTGCTGTACGGTCCACCGCTCACGGTGGAGTAGAACCAAGCAGTGGAAATGCCATAGGACGCAGAGCTTTGTCCGCTCAATGTCAAGGTGGTGCCTGTACCTGAACAGATGGAAGAAGTGCCACCGATGGTACCTGCTGTAACCGCACCGGAGCAATAGTCCGGGGTCCAGGTGTAGGTACGACCACTGGGTGGTTCAACCGTATTCCGAAAACGACAACGGTCGGTGTTTCCTGTGCCCGCCGTGGTGCTTGTCCAGTTCGAGGTGGTGGTGCGACTGTTGAAGTCGGAGGTCGTGGTGCGGATACCGACCTGTACCGGGCTGCTGTTGTTGTTGTTGTTCGCGGAACAGGTGCCATAGACCATGTTGATCGTTTGATCGGCCAGGTCGCCTCCACCTTCGTTCAAACGTATCTGGAAGCTCGCCTCTTCGTTGCTGAATCCGAAGCGGAGCACACGTGTGAACTGTACGACGAATACCCGGTTCGGCGCGCTGCCGGTGGTCAGGGCCACAGCGTTGGCACGAGGCGTCAGGTTCGAGCTGGATGTGCTAGTAGCGGCCTCGCTCATGGTCACCGTGCTGCCGGAGATGTTGGTGATCACTGCGGTGGCAGGGATACCGGTTCCGCTCAGGCGCATGCCCACGCGCAGGTTCGTTGTGCTGCTTACCGATGTGATGCTGGTTGAACCGTTGGTGCGGCTACCTGTCACCGTGCCGTAGGTCTGCTCATCCAGATCTGCGTTGAACGCGGCGATACCGTTGTTGGTGGCGGTGCCGCCTAGGTACAAGCCGCTCTCATCCCCACCACCGACATAGGCTTCGCCGGTGTTGTTCGCATTCAACGTGTTTCCGAAAACCAGGAACCCATTGCTGGAAACAGTGACCTGGGTATAGTCGATTCCATTGAAGTTGAAGGTGAAAGGCAAGGTCACCGTGGTCTGGTTGTCATCCCAGCCATCCGCAAAGAGGGCGTTCGAGTCAGCTGCACCGACCGCGGTATAGGTTCCGGCCGATTGGGACCATGTATAGCCCGTAGGCGACCTGCGCCTGCGTGCCAAGCAACCCGCCGAACAGCAAGGCTGTCAGCAGCAACGTTCGATGCACGTAAAGCCTGGCGCTATTGAGAAGGGAGAGTGGTCGTACCATAGGAAAGTGTTTTCGTGTGATCAATGCGGCGGAGAGTCCGCTGCGGTGTCCAAGCCGTTCTCTGGTCAATAGAGGAGGCGTTTCGCAGTAGAAGCCAAAGCCCGAAGGCCTCAGATCGCAGATCACATGGGATCGCTCAGGCAGTACGTCAAGGAACCGGCATCCGTAGCGGGATGACTTATGTCATGTCGCCTTTCTACCGATGAACGGCCGGAAAGTTACGCCCGGACCTCTTTTTAAGTCAAGACGAACGACCGTAATGTGACGCTAAACAGCTGTTAATGTTCGACGAACGCGCTATCCGGAAAATTTCTTGCATGCTGATTCTCCGGTGCAGGTCGAGCGAGGTCGCAACGTCCAGCCGCAGTGGTGGACCAAGCCTGCTGGACGGTGAGTGAAGGGAACACCCCTGCCGATCGGCAGGGGTGTTCCCCTTTTTCGGAACCTCTGAGCGTCCTACTGGATCACCAGGCGCTGCATGAAGGACTCTTCACCGGCGGTCACGTTCACCACGTACATGCCGTTGGCCATGGAAGCGTCCAGGGCGATCACGGTGTTCAGGGTGGTGCTGTTCACAGCGATGGTATGCGTGGCCACCTTATGCCCCACCATGTCGAAGATGTCCACCGTGGCGGTGGTCACTTCGTTCTGGAGGCCGTCGATGGTCACATAGAGCTGCTCGCCGTTGTTCGGGTTGGGCCAGAGGGTCAACACCGCTTCGGTGCTGGTCTCGTCGCCATCGAAGAACACGCGATCATCACCGGCAGCCATTGCAGGCGCAGCAGGCGCGGTGCAGAAGGGAGCGGCGAAGTTGTTGGTGATGCCCACCGTGCAGACCGCGCCCCAAGGGCAGTAGGTGCTACCACCATCGAAGCTGGCGCGTACACGCACGTTGTAGGTGTGCGTTCCGCATAGCAACGGGTTGGTGAACCACTTGCCGAGCACCAGCGTGTAGCTGCTGCCACCGATCAGGCGGGTGTACCCGTTGGCCGTGTTGGTGAGCTCGAACAGGTAGGCGTTCGCCGCTTGGTTCACCCCACCCACCGGGCGGGTGACAGGTTGTGCGTAGATGCGACCAGTAACGCCAGAGGCGTTCACCACCTTACCCGTGGCACCGCAGCTGAAGGTGGAGCCGGGGGTGCTGATGAGCTTGGCGAGGGGGCATGCTGCAGCTGCCGCATCGATCTTGAAGCGGCAGGCAGGACCCCAAGCGCTGAACACACCGTTCACGGCGCTGCGCACACGCAGGTTCAAGAGCACGTTCTGTGGCACCGGATTGGTGATCAGGCTGCTGAAGCCGAGGTAGCAAGCGGCGTTCGGACCAGCAGGCGCACCCGGTACCGGGTTGGCATGGGTGATGAACACCGTGCGATCGTACCCACCATCGGGGTTGAAGATGCGGAACTCGTACCCGTCGTTGTTCTGGTTGCCTACACCGTACTGGGCGCTTACGGCGCTGTTGGGGGTGGCGATCAGCAGGCCACCGGGGGTCCAATCGACCTTGTCGCACTGGCTGGCGATGAGCCCATCGTTGCCCACCGGGCTGCAGAAGGGGGCCACCGCTTGGCTGATGCCGGTGAACACACCGTCACCGGCGTTGTCCAGCACGCGCTTGCCGTTCTGATCACGAAGCACGAAGCCACCGGTGGTGCCGTTGCTCATGCCATTGGCGTCGGTCACCGTCAAGCGGTAGCAGGCACCGGAAGGGATGCAGATGGTGGCCGTGGTGGTGGTGTTGCTGACGTAAGGTCCACCGGCTCCGATCACCGAGAGGGTGGTGGAGTTGATGATCTGCCAGGTGCTTTCGCTACCCGCATTGTCGGTGGTGAGCTCCAGCGTCCAGTTGTCGCAACCCGCGATCGGTGTACCAACACAAGCGCAGTTCGCACCATACACGTCGTTGATGGTGTTGGCGTTGTTGTCGTTGCAGGCGGTGCCAGGCAGAGCGGAACCACCGACCACACCAAGGCAGTCGATCAGCTGACCGACGCAAACGCAGTTGGCACCGTACGCATCGTTGCCCGTGTTGGCGTTGTTGTCGTTGCAGCTGGTGCCAGGCAGCGCGGAACCACCGGCCACACCCAGGCAGTCGATGAGTTGACCCGCGCAGACACAGTTGGCACCGTACACATCGTTGCCGGTGGTGGCGATGCCATCATCGCAGCTGGTACCAGGCAGGGCAGAACCACCGGGTACTCCTAGGCAATCGTTGCCGAGCAGCGTGCCTGCGCACAAGCAGTTGGCTTGGATGATGTCGTTGATGGTGCCTGCGTTCAGGTCATCGCAGGGCGTGCCGGGTTCCGGTCCGCCGGGGCATACATCGTCCGCATCGCAGGTGCCATCACCATCGGCATCGGCGAAGGTGCCGGCGCAGAGGCAGTTGGCTCCGATCACATCGCCCGTGGTGCAGTCATCGTTGTCGTTGCACGCGGTGCCGGGCTCGGGTCCGCCGGGACACAAGTCGTCGGCGTCGCAGGTGCCATCACCATCGGCATCGGCGAAGGTGCCGGTGCAGAGGCAGTTGGCATCGTATACATCGCCGGTGGTACAATCATCGTTGTCGTTGCAGGCGGTGCCGGGCACGGCAGGGCCGCCGGGTACGCCTTCGCAGTCGTTGCCCAGCAGGGTGCCCGAGCACAAGCAGTTGCTCACCACATCGTTTATGGTGTTCGGGTTGCCGTCGTCGCAGGGGTCACCGTTCACCAGGTTGGCCAGGTTCGGGCATGCGTCGTTGCAGTCGGCGGTGCCATCGCTGTCGGTGTCCGTATCAGCCACACCGCAACCGCATTGGCCTGGTGCGATCTTGTTCGGATCGTTGGGGCAGCCGTCGTTGCAGTTGGCCGTGCCATCACTATCCGTGTCCGTATCAGCCACACCACAGCCGCAGATGCCCGGCGCGATCTTGTTCGGATCGTTGGGGCAACCGTCGTTGACATCGCACGTAAGGTCGCCATCGGCATCTTGGAAGGTGTTGGTCACGTTGCCGTTCAAGCAAGCATCCAGCGTACACACATCGCCATCGTCAACGATAACTTGCGAGCAGGAGCAACCGTTGCTGTTCACGCCTTCGCCGGTGGGTGTGCCCGCGCAGAGGTCGCTGCTGTTGCAAATTCCGTCGTCGTCATCGTCGTAGCAATTGAACTGGTAGCTAACGCCGCAAGCGGCCGGGTTGCCCACTTCGATGTAGTAGGTTCCTGCTGCCAACGGACCAGCGCTGGCCATTGTATCCAGGACGGCGATCCCGTTGCCGCCAACGGTAAGCACGTCCTGCAGGATCACCGTGCTGGACGAGTTCCGGAAGTTCATGAACATGGTGGTGGCGGGTCCTGCGTTCTCAGCGCGTGTCACCACGGAAAGCACACCGCCGGGGTGGGTCACGCGGAACCAGTCGGTCGCATCGTCGTACTCGAAGCTCACGCGGCCAGTTGCCGGTGCGGAGGTGAGGTCGATCACGTTTGCGCTCCCGGCGTTCTGGTTCGGCTCGGTGTCATCGGCGTAGAGGGGAGCGGCTACCGTGTAGTTGAAGCGGTAGGAGGTCCCACATACATCCGGGTTGCCCAGTTCGAGAAAGTACACGCTCTCGGTACCGGAACACGTGTGCGTGAGCGTGGTGGTGCTGGGCGCGCCGCTCGCACCAACATCCACCGACCACGTCTCAATGACGGTGGAAGAACTGTTGCGTAGGTTGACGAACAGGGTCCCCGTTGTGACATCTGCGTTCTCGGCCAGCACGGTAACCGAAAGCACGCCATCGGTGGGGGCTTGTAAGCGGAACCAGTCGGTCGCATTGTCATATTCGAAGCTCACACGGCCAGCGTGATCGATGCCGGCGCCAGCGACGATGGCTGGACCTGCGCTCTGGTTCGGTTCGGTGTCATCGGCATAGAGCGGAGCAGCCACTGTGTAGTTGAAACGGTAGGAGGTACCGCACACGGTCGGATTGCCCAGTTCCAGGTAGTAGACGGCCTCGGTCCCGGCGCACGTGTGCGTGAGCGTGGTGGTGCTGGGCGCGCCGCTCGCACCGACGCCAACCGACCAGGTCTCGATGATGGTGGAAGCACTGTTGCGCAGGTTAACGAACAGGGTCGCGGTGGAGGCCGTCGCGTTCTCCGCCAGCACGGTAACGGAAAGCACGCCATCGGTTGGTGCTTGTAAGCGGAACCAATCGGTGGTATTGTCATAGTCGAAGGTCACGCGTCCGTCGTAGTCCGTTCCTGCATTGGCGATGATCGCTGGGCCTGCGGATTGGTTCGGCTCTTGGTCATCCGCATAGAGCGGCGCTGCCACGGTGTAATTGAGGCGGTAGGAAACACCGCAATCATCCGGGGTATCCAAGGATAGGTAGTACACCGCTTCGGTGCCTGCGCAAGTGTGCGTGAAGGTGTTGGATACCGGCACCCCATTGGCGCCGATCACGGCTGTCCAGGTTTCGATGACGCTGGAACTGCTGTTGCGGAGATAAACGGTCATCTCGCTGGGCAACGCGCCCGCATGTTCGGCGAGAACCGTCACGGTCATCAAGCCGTCATTGGGCGCTTGCAACAGGAACCAGTCGATCGTATTGTCATACTCGAAGCTCAGGCGGCCATCGTAGTTGGAGCCTGCATTGGCGATGATCGCAGGGCCTGCGCTCTGGTTCGGTTCGGCGTCATCGCCGTAGAACGGCGCAGCCACCGTGTAGCTGATGCGGTACGAAGCGCCGCATACGGAGGGGCCATCGAAGGTGAGAAAATAGTGCACTTCTGCACCTGTGCAGTTGCGTGTGAACGTATTGGTCATCGGAGTGCCCGAAGCGCCCACGTTCACCGTCCATGTCTGCAGGACGGTGGAAGAACTGTTACGCAGGCGCAAGTTCATCGTGCCTGGTGCAGCATCGGCATGCTCAGCCAGTACGGTTACCGTTATCACGCCGTCGTTCGGTGCGAGGATGCGGTGCCAGTCGTCGGCATCACCATATTCGAAGTTGATCTGTCCTTCGCGAGGCACACCGGCATCGAGGGTATCCAAGGCCTGGCCAGCACTGCTGTTCGGTTCGCTATCGTCGGCGTAGTCCGGTGCAAGCCGATCGTACGTGAGCGAGTAGTTCGTGCAAACCGAAGGGCTCGGATTGGCGATGCTGATGTAGTACACGCCGATGCCCGAGCAGAGGTGCGTGAATGTCTGATCCACCGCCACACCGTTGGCGCCGGCCGTAGCCACGAAGGTGGCGATCACCGTTTGGGCGCTGTTGCGCAACAGCAGGCTGACCGGTACATCCGTTCCGCCCGTATTGCTCATACTGGTCTGCAGTCGCAGCACCCCTTGTGCGGTCGAGGTGATGGAGTACCAATCGACGCTCACGTCCGTGGGTGCGCACGTGCCGCTACTGCCGGCCATGGCCGTGTTGTAGGACAGAGCGTTAGCTGCGCCAGCGGAGTTGTTCGGCTCTATCTCCGTTTGCGCCCACGTACACAAGGGCACCACGAGGGCCATTGTGCTGGCGAGCAGTTTGTTCAGGTTTCTCATGGGATCCGGGTGTTTGGTTTTCGAGGTTGGGGTTGGGTTTTGAGGTGATGGGCTCGAGGACCGGATGGGCCGGACCATCCACACATCGGAGAGGGTGTTGGGTTGTGAACGATCGGCTCCACAGGTCACTGTTTCACGAAGCGGGTGCTCCAGGTGCCGCTACCATCGCTCAAGCGCAACAGGTAGCTGCCACTGGCCAGGTCACCGATGTCCCAGTTGCGGTACGTGGTGCCGCTCACACTCCAATTGGAGAGGTCGCGGACCACAGCACCGCTCATGTCCAGCACCTGCAGGTTCAATGTGCTGGCTTCATCCGTGCTCAAGCGCACGCCCAACTCGTTGCTCACCGGGTTCGGGAAGAGCACCAGGTCGCTGATGCCCGGCAGTTCCGCGATGCTCACGAAGCTATCGAACGAGGTGGTGAGCGGTACGCTCCAGGTCCCATTCGTTCCGCTGAAGCGGATGGTGAAGAAGTGCGTGCCAGCCGGAACACCGGTGGGCAGGTCGGCGATCAGATCCACCACGGTGCTCGGCCCGATGCTGCCGGTGTAGCTGTTCGCAATGGCGTCATCGATCCAGTATTCGTAGCCGTTCACCTCCCCCGCGTTCTTCACGAACAACGAGGTTTGGGGCACGCTCCATCCGCCGTCGGTATCGCTGAACTGGATGGTGACCGTGTTGAAGTCGTTCGGTAGTGTGCCAGGGTCTATCAGGCTGTTCAGGTTCACCACCATGTTCGGTCCGATGGCGCCGGTGGTCACGCTTCCGGTGTTGTCGTTCACCCAGAACCGGTAGCCGGAGACCACATGGTTCCCGCGTGTGAAGTATTGCGTCCGTGGAACGGTCCAATCGCCGTTGCTGTCGCGCACCTGGATGCTTACACGGTGGTAGCCGGGTTCCATCACGCCTGTGGGCCAATTGGCCGCGAGCGTCAGCTCCGGTGTCGCGGCTACCGTGGTTGTCACTGCACCGGCAACGTTGTCATCGAACCAGTAGCGGTAACCATCGATCTGTTGCGCCTGCACGCTGCACATGGCCGCGAACGCAGGCAGAAGAAGTATTCTGCGCATGTGTTTCATCCCGGTTTGTCGGGAGCTCAGTTGGGTTGCGCGGCCACGTGGATGTTCACCGGAAGGTCACCATTGGGGTTGGTGGCCGGGGCAACGGTCGCGGTGCGGAAGTGCGGATTGTAAGGCACGTTCCCGGGCTTGTAGGGCGAGGAGCTGCCGTAGATACCGATATCAGTGCCATCGTCAGCAGCCCCGATACCACCGCTGCCTGGAGCCAGGTGCATGTCGTCCGTGAACTGGTAGTTGTTGTCGATCTCGTTGATGAAGATGCTCGCGGCCGGAACGTTCAACTGGCAGTTGGTGATGACCTCGCCGGAGGAGTTGCCCGTGTACGTGGTGCCGCTGAAGAGGCAGTTGGTGAACGTGACACCGTTGCTCTGGTAAACAGGGTAGCTCGCATCCGTGCAGATGCTGTTCTCCATGATCGCCCCGTCCGAATTGCGGAACGCCTGTTCACCAAGGAACACACAATGGCTGATGAACAGGTTGCCGACCTCGCCTATGCAGCTCCCCGTACCAATGGCATAGTCGAAAATGCAGCGTGTGAATGTGGCGGACGTTGTGTTACCGGATCCGGTGCCTCCGCTGACATACTGATTGAAGATGCACTCGTCGTAGACCGTGCTCGAAGTTGAATAGTCATCAAAGTCGAGGTAGGTGTGGCAGAGGAAACGGCAGCGCTGGAAGAGGATACCTGTCGGATTGTCGTCGGTGCCGCTTGTGCCGTACTGGATATCGGAGGCAGCATCGAAAGTGATGCCCGTGAAAGTGCTTCCGGTTGCAGCGGTGGGAATGATGATGTCTCCGGATGTGGTCGCGATCGTGGTGGCACTGGTGACGATGGTGCTATCGGGGTTCACTCCGGCCCCGATGAAGTGCAGCGGCATGCCGATGGTGAAGGCGGTTGAAGAGATGAACGTGCCGCCACTGAAGTAGAGCTTGTCATTCGGCTGTGCAGCGGCCAATGCCGCGTTGATGTCCGTGAACACCTGTGGTGCGCCCGTGCCTTGCAGCACGATGCGTTGCAGTTGCGCTTCGGCCAGGCCGGTGAACAGGCCGATGCCAAGGCAGAAGGAGAGTAGTCGGTTCTTCATGGAAATGGTTGGGGTTTATTCTGGGCTGATCGGAGGCTCTTTTGCCTTCCATGTGCTTACATCGGGGTTGCCCTGCGGATGTGAACAGCGAGATCCGATCGGCTGTGGCGATGGCCTAGGTGGATGGGCCAGGCCAGCGCATGGCACCATCAGTGAAGGGAGCTTCAGCACACCTTGCATCAACCGTGTTCACATTCCCATACCCTTACCGATGCTTGTTCGGAAAGCGGTCATTCTCCGCGGTCGCATTCCGGTCCTATATGCACGCTCCGCGCCTTTCGCCGTATTATCGTGGTCCGCACTGCTCTCCCAGTGGAAGCCACGGCTACGGATACCACGGCACAGCCGACCTGGTTGTCCGGTCTTCTTCGGAACGACCCGGCGACCGTCCGTACCCTCTACAGGGCGCACCTGCCAGCGGTGAAACGCTACGTTCTCCAGAACAGCGGCACAGGCAGCGATGCGGAGGACGTGTTCCAAGAGGCGCTCGACCGTGTTGTGGATGAGCGTGAAAGATGGACGACTTGTGCCCGACGCCGATCCCGGTGGCTTTCTCTATCGTGTAGCCAAGAACAAATGGCTGGACATTGTCCGGTCAGCAGCGCACAAGCACATGAAAGTGGTGCATGACGACCGCGAGCTGGACCCCGCTACCGATGTCCCGGACGACATCGAGGAGCGCATCGTGCGTCTGCGTGGCGTGTACGATAAGCTCGATGACAAGTGCCGCGCGGTGCTCGATCAGTTCTATTTCGAACGGAAGGACCTCGCGACCATTGCCGCAGGCATGGGCGTGGAGGAGGAGAGCATCCGCACCATCAAGTACCGCTGCATGATGAAGCTGCGCGCCTTCCGCAAGGCCATCAGCGGCGAAGAACAGAACGAGGCATGACCCAGGGAACATTGGATAGGAACAGCTTTGAAGCGATTGAGGCATACGTGCTCGATCGCATGCATGCCGATGAGCGGATCCGCTTCGAGCAGCGCATCGCCATGGATGCTGCACTGCGTGCGGAAGTGGATTTGGAGCGAGACAACATTCGGGCGGTGGAGTTGGGCGGCATGTCGCGCATGTTGAACTAGATCGCGCAGAGAGGCGGCCGGGACCAAGAGCGGAGGCTGGAAGCGAGTACCTGAAGTACGCCGCGGTGATCGCGCTGATGGTCACCGGCGCCATGTGGTGGCTGTCGCGCGCGCCGCTCAACGAGCGCCTGTTCGCAGAACATTCGTGGCGGATCCTGGACTCCCTGTGGAGATGGGCGCCGACGATGCCCATGGTTCGATGATGCCATGGTGGCTTACAAACTCGGCGATAACTCGGAAGCACCCAGCAAGTGGTCCCCCTTTTGCAGCCGGAGCCGAACAACGACACGCTCCGTTACTATCTGGCCCGTGCCCTGCTGGCCATGGGCGATGCCGTGTCCGGCGATCCCCCTGTTCGAAGGGCGTTGCCAACGATCCGGCATCCGCGTTCCGCGACAAGTCGAAGTGGTACCTCTTTCTCGCGTACATCAAGCAAGGCGAATTGGAGAAGGCAAAGGCGCTTTCCTTGGATGATGATACGGCATACCGTGAACGCGTGCGCGCGATCAAGGCTGAATTGGAATAGCGATGCGCGCTGCGGCACTTCTACCGGCCTTCCTTCTAATGGTCGTGACAGCATTCGCCCAGGCCGACAAGCGCCTCGCGGATCGGCACGCGCTCATTGCCGAGCTCCACAAGGCCGAGGACCATGCGGCAACCATCAAGGCGATCGAGCTACAGTTGAAGGAAGCCGCCGGTACGAGCTGGCAGGATTCCGTCTATCGGTATACGTACATGCTCGGACGTGCAGTGTGGAAGTCGGAGGATGCCGATGTGGGCTTGGCCGCCGCCGAGCGTATCGCCCAACTGGTGAAGCAACAGGACAAGAACGTACTGCACCAGCTCGATGCCATGGACGATGTGGCGCGGCTGCTGTTCGGGATGGGGCGGATGCTCGATGCGGCACGCGCTGATTCCACCGCGCTGGTATTCTCCGATGCGCACAAGGAAGTGTCGTTGATGCGCCGAGGCAAGGCACGCCAGCGCCTTGCGCTCGACTACTCCAACATGGGCGATCACGAACGTGCGTTGAAGTACTATCTCGATGCCAAGGCCACCTTCGAACGCTCCGACACGCTGTTGGCGATGAACATGAGCGAAGCATGCAACGGCGCGGGGGCCGCCTGCTGGCATTTGGGCAGGCCGCGTGAAGCCGAAGCGTACTACAAGATGGCGCTCGACTTCCTCGCGAAGAGCACCGACGCGCGTAAGCATTTCCGCATGGCAGGCACACTCATCAACATGGGTATCCTCTGGCAGGATGTGGGCGACTTCGCGCGCAGCAAAGCCAACTACTTGGAGAGCATCCGGGTCTGCGGTGCAGTGGCCGATACCGCGACGGATCCCTCGTTGCGCGATGAAGCGATCATGGGCCGCACGCGTGGCTATGTGAACTTGGCAACGGTCTATTTCGCCATGGGCGATGATGGCCGTTCGCGCGAACTGTTGGAGATGGCCTTGAAGGATAGGCAGGTGCTGCTCGAGCCCGACGACCCCAAGTTGCTCGGTGTGCAGGATCGCTTGGCCGATCTGGAGATCGAGGCCGGGAACTACGCGAAGGCCGAGGTGCATGTGCGCCGCTATGTCGAGGCCTGCGAGAAGTACTTCGGAACGCGCAGCGAGGATTACATCCGTGCATGTGCGAAGCTCGCGGAAGTGTACGCCGGGCTGGATCGACCTGCCGTCGCCGACTCGCTCTTCGAGCGAAGTATCACCCTTCACAAAACCATGGAGAGTGCCGACACCGATCCAGAGTTGGCCATCGCTTTGCGCCAACGTGCCGAATTCCGGATCGACCAAGGACGAACGATGGACGCGATCACCGATCTGCAGGAAGCGCGCGGCATCATCGAGCGCGTTCATGGTCCAGCGTACTACAAGCTCGCGATGTATGATCTGTTGCTCGCGCAAGCGTATTTCGCGGCCAATGATCCACGCGCTGCGCACCGCTTCGCCACGCGCGCACTCGCACTTGTACGGGACCGCGCGGAGGCGCTGAAGACTTCGGCGATCCCGCAAACCTTCTCGCAGCCGCACTTGCTCCCCGATGCGTTGTACTTCAAGGTGATGGCCGAGCGCGCCATCGACAGCACGGCCGCGCGTGGAAGCTGGATGGCTGAACTGGACCTTGGCGTGATGGCACTGGCCCGTAACAAGGCGGCCTACGATGATGAAGGTTCGCAACTCGGTCTCATTGGCAAACAGAAGAACCTCTTCCACCTGGCCATTGATGTGGCTTTTGAGGCAGCGCGAAGGTTCGACCAATGGCTTGGATCGCTTCCTCGATCTCACCGAGGCCGATCGTTCGATCCTGCTGAAGAGCCGTCTTAACGATTTCGCCGGCATCCGCTTCGCCGGTGTGCCCGATTCCATCATCACACGCGAAGGACAATTGCTGGCTGCGTTGGATCTTGAACCGGAGGATCGTGCCGCCACCGAGGACCTGGCCGAACGCGAGCAGGAGCTCGCCGATTTCCTAACGCGCTTGAGCAAGGAGCATCCCGACTATTTCAACCTGCGCTACGGTGAGCCGCATGTGAGCATCTCTGATCTGCGCAAGCGATTGGTAACGCCAGAGCAGAGCCTGCTGGCATACGCCATCACCGGTGAGCATGTGTACATGCTGGTGGTGCGCGCCGACACTGCTGCATTGGTGCAAGCACCGAACAAGGGCCTGGCAGAAGCGGTGAAGGCGTTGAATGATGCTGTGGCCTCGCGTGATGCTGCCGCGTACACAAAGTCGGCGCATGCGTTATATCAGCTCGCTTTCGCGCCCGTGGCCAAGTTGCTCACCACGCAACGCCTGCTCATTATTCCCGATGGCGCCATGCACACGGTGAACTTCGAAGCGTTGCTCGATGCACCCTGCACACCAGCTGACTTCCGCAGCCATTTGCTCCTTCAGCGCTATGCCATCGCCTACCTGCTCAGCGCCACCACGGCCGTGCAATTCGCCGATCTCGCGCGCGATCGAACGAAGGGTGTGCTCGCGGTTGCACCGGGCTTCACCGATGAACTGAAGCAGGACTACCTCGCTCGCGTGCAGGACGACCCTCGTCACCAGCGATTTTTCTCGACTACGTTCGGCAACCGTTCGCCGTGAGCACCGCGAACCAAGCCCCGGGCAGTTTGCACCTCGGCGAAGTGTGATGGGGGGCAGAGGGACGCCAGTGAGAAGGGTCTTCGCCGGAAATGCCGGCGTACGGTACGGCGTCCTTCACCTCGGTACACGCGGAATGAACGCCACCTCGCCCGATGTACTCCCGGTTGGTGCTTAGTAAGGATGGTAGAGGCGTTGATGTGACCGACCGATGGCTTACTTGCATACCTACGAGACTCATGAACTCGACCTTCGCGCCCAGCTTCGCTGTGCTCACCCGCCCGCCAGACCTGGTGCGGCAAGGACGATAAAGGCGAAGGGTGCGTTCGCTCGGCTACGGTTCGCGGTACGCGTACTGCCCCCCCAGCCTGGTGGTCGCCGCCCTGTGGAGCATCGATGAGAAGGTCTCGTCGCATCATCAATGCTGTTTCTACGGAGTTGCTGGCCGAGGGCATGCCGAAGCATGAAGCCCTGCGTCAGGCTGCTGGACCACCTTCGCCATGGCGTCCGAAGAACTTGCATTGCCCTACTACCGGGCAGGCATGGTGCTCGTGGGCGATGTGGAGCTTGACTGCTGTCGGCCCTCGGGATGGGCCTTCCTATGGTGGGGGCTGGCAGGCTTGGGCGCCTGCATCATCGGC